>NZ_VUKE01000010.1 GCF_009193175.1 Georgenia ruanii
CCCATCGACCCCGCCACCGCCCGCGCCCTGGCCCTGGGCGGGACCTGGAAACGCCTGGTCACCGACCCCCTCACCGGCACCGTCCTGGACCTCGGACGCACCCGCTACCGGCCCCCGCCCGACCTCGCCGAGCTCATCCGCCTGCGCGACAAGACCTGCTTCCGCCCCGGCTGCGGCGCCCGCGCCTCCGGCTGCCAGCTCGACCACACCATCCCCTTCGCCCGCGGCGGCACCACCGCCTGGGAAAACCTCGGCGCCGCCTGCTCCGTCGACCACCCCCTCAAGACCGACGGCCACTTCCACGTCCGCCAGACCACCCCCGGCATCTTCGAATGGACCTCCAAACGCACCGGCCGCACCTACCGCCGCGAGACCGACGGCACCACCACACCCCTCAACCCCCGCACCGGCCAACCCCTCACACCACCCGAGGACGCCCCACCACCTTTCTGACCGCCACCACCTCTAACCAGGTCGTCCCCTTCTTCCCGTTCGCTTCCGTTCCCTGAAGCGCCGAGCATTCGGGCGCCGCCAGGACGTCAACCGGGTCGGCGCCGACACGTGGGGGAGGCGCGAAGTCCGTACCTGTCGGGTAAAGATGTCCGCGTGGGAGACGTCGTCACGGCCGCCAGCGAGTGGTGGGAGCAGGCGCGGATACGTTTGCAGCCCGACGCGGTACCTGCGGGTCTCGGAACCTGGGCGCTGGTGGTGCTCGCCATCGTCGTCGCAGTGGTGCTCCTACCGCCGCTGTGGCGACAGGCGCGCGTGCTCGTCACCGTGGTCCACGAGCTCGGCCACGGCCTCGTCGGGGTGCTGTGCGGGCGCCGCTTCACCGGCCTCGTGCTGCGCGGCGACATGTCCGGTCATGCGGTGACGGTGGGTCCGGTGCGCGGCGCCGGCCGTGTCCTCTCGACCTGGGCCGGCTATCCCGCGCCGGCTGTCGTCGGTGCTGCCTCCGTCCAGGCCGCCGACGCGGGTTGGGCGGCGCCCCTCCTGGCGGTGACGGCGCTGGTGCTGCTGGTGTCCCTCGTGCGCGTGCGCTCCTGGTACACCGCCTTGGTCATGGTCGCGGTGACTGCGATCACCGGCGCGCTGTGGTGGTGGGGATCGGGCCATCTCCAGGCCGCACTGGTGCTGGGCACCGGCACGTTCCTCGTGGTCGGCGCGTGGCGCCACCTGGGCGCGGTGCTCTCGCGCCCGTCGCCGAGCTCGGACCCGTCGGTCCTCGCGCAGCTGACGTGGCTGCCGCGGTGGGGCTGGATCTTCTCGTTCGCCGTCGCCCTCGCCGGCGCCACCTGGTGGGCAGCCGGCCCGCTCCTCGAGCTCGCGGGCGGCGTCGCCGGCTGACTTGCGCCAGCGCGGGACGAAGGGGGGCGAGCCCCGCCGTGCGACGCCACCGGTGCGGGCAGGCCACGCCTCCACGAACGTCGCCACATGTCGGATAGATAACGAGCGGAGCGTTATCTATTTGTTACCTTGCCGGCGCGCACCGGACGCGGGCGGGTCGTCGTTCGTCCGCGCCCGATCGACCGCCCGTCCGCGGCCGCCATCGGCTGCCGCTTCGGTCGTCGCGCGCACGCCCCGGCGACCATCAACGAAAGAGCCCTCCGCCATGCCACGCCTCCTCCGTCCGCTCGCCGCTGTCGCCATCGCCCTGCTGGGCGTCGTGACGGCGGCGCCCACCGCCTCGGCCGCCACAGAGGTGAGGACCGGCTTCATCACCGGCTACACGATTCACGACAACGACCCCGCGGGTCGTGCGATCGCCTACCCCGGGACCTTTCACGATCAGGCGGGTGGGACCGGCACGTACGACGACCCCATCACCCTTGCCGCGCAGGTGGGTGACTACGCTCCGGGCACCCGGATCTACATTCCCCATGTCGATCGGTACTTCGCCATCGAGGACAGCTGTGCCAGCTGCGGCGGGCGCGACGAGTGGATCGACATGTGGATCGGTGGGGAGCTCTCCGACCCGGCTGGGGCCACCGCGGCCTGCGCCGCCGCCTTCACCGGCACCTTCGAGTTCGAGGTGAACCCGCCCCGGGGTCGCCACGTCGTCGCGGGACCGCTCTTCGACTCCGCCACCGACACGTGCTACGTGCCCACGCCGGGCAGCCCTGCCAGGCGGGCCCCGCAGCCGCAGCCGGCCCCGCAGCCGCAGCCCCAGGCCGCCACCGGGTTGCCGACGGCGGCGCCGAGCGAGGCGGCGTCGGCACCCGCTCCCAAGCCCGCGGCGACCAGGGCGCCGGCGCAGTCCGCACCGTCCCAGCGGGCCTCGGCGTCTGCCCCCGAGACACCCTCGGCCCGGCAGTTGACGCCGGCCCCCGAGGCGGAGGCCGCGGATACCGTGGATGGCGAGACCGGCGAGACGACATCCGCGGTGCCCGAGAAGGTCGCCAAGGCGCCGCTGCGCATCGACGCCTCGGACGTCGCTACCGAAGACGTCGCTACCGAAAACGCGGCGGCGCCTTCTCCCGACCTGTGGGCGCGCATCACGGCGTGGCTCGACTCGCTGGGCGAGTCCATATTCGGTCGCTGAGGCACCTCCACCGACGCGGTGCCCGCCGAGGCGAGCCCGCCGAGGCGAGCCCGCCGAGGCGGCCGACACGCGCACTATCAACGAAAAACGCGCGCCGAGCCTCGTGCACGCGAGTGGCGCTCCCCACGCGGATCCCGACCGGAGTCGGGTGAGCAGTTACGTCTTTGTTATCTTCACCCCGAAGCACCAGGCCCTCCTGGTGCCCGCCCGAGGAGAGAATCGCACCAATGCCCCGCCTGCTCCGGCCGCTGGCCGCCACGACCGTCGCGCTCACCGGCGTGGCTTGGATGGCGCCCGCTGCCTCAGCCGCTGCCGACGAGGCGCCCCTGGCTGCCTCCCGGCCCGTGTCGGCCGACCTCAAGCCCGGAGCCGGGACGTCGACGGCGGATGCCGCGGACCCCCGGACCGAGGGCAGCGACAAGGCCCCGAGCCCCACGCCCCACCCTGCGGACACCCCGACGAGCGGCTCCGCGGGCGAGAGTGGCAGCTCGGACAAGGGCACCACCGCCGACCCGAGCACCCCCGCTCCGGACGAGACGGCCACCGAGCGGCCGACCGACAAGCCCACGCCGGGCAATCCCAGCCACGCCCCGGAGCGGAAACCGACCGACAAGCCGACCGCGGACGGTGAGGCGACCGGGGAGGGGCATGAGACCGAGTCCCCCAAGCCCGGCGAACCCAAGACCACCGAGCCCAGGACCGACGAGCAGACGCCACGTGACGGGCAGCGGGACACGCGGACGGACCGCGGCGAGACCGACCGGCGCGACGGCGGCGACTCGCGAACCGACCGCGAGGACAAGCAGGACGACGAGCCCGAGGTCGTCCGGGTGCCGGACGTGTGGGGCAAGATCACCTCCTGGTTCGACTCCGTGCGCGAGAAGCTCTTCGGCTGACGCCGGCGCCGCAGCCCCTCTCGGTCGCGACCTCCCGCTCGCACCCGGCAGGCCCGGCGCTACGATCCAGGTGCCGTGCGACGGCGCCGGGAGCCGCGATGAACCTCGAGAAGGTGATCTTCGGGTTCTTCGTCGTGCTTGCCGCAACCCTGAACTTCGGCTTCTTCATCGGGGACATCGCCGACCCGGCCCTGCACAACATCTTCGAGCTCTTCGCGGCCGTCGTCGTCAACCTCATCGCCACGGTGCTGAAGTTCGGTGACCGCACCCAGATCGGCGCCGTGCACCTGGCCACCAGCCTGGTCGCCGACCTGCAGCTGATCGCCGCGGCGACCGTCTGGGCCTACGCCGCCGCGGTCACGGCGGGCCCGCTGAGCCCGGCGGCGACGTCGAGCGTCGTCTCCCTCTCCGGGGGCGCGCTGCTCGCCAACCTCGTCTCCGTCACGCTCCTGCTCATCGAGACCGTCTCGTTCCACCGTCGCTAGCGCTCAGGGGGCGTGCCGTGGGCAACCCGCTGCTGGTCTTCTGGTACCGCCTCTTCGGCCCGACCGTGACGCCCCGCGCCGCGGGTCGCGAGCCGGCCGGGACGTCCACCGAGCAGGCCACCGCGACGGTGTTCCTGGTCCTGCGCCGGATGCGACCGCCGCTCATCGTGCTCGTCCTCATCTTCGCCGTCAGCGTCCTCGGGCTCATGCTCATCCCGGGCCGCGACGCTGCCGGCAACCCCGCGCCCCTCGGCCTGCTGCACGCCTTCTACGTCATGGCCTACACCGCCACGACCATCGGCTTCGGCGAGCTGCCGCACCCGTTCACCGACGCCCAGCGCGTATGGGTGACGTTCTGCATCTTCCTCTCCGTGATCGGCTGGGCGTACGCCATCGGCACGCTCCTCGCGCTGCTGCAGGACCGGGCGTTCCGCCGGGCGGTGGCGCTGCAGCGCTTCGCCCGCAGCGTGCGACGCCTCCGCGAGCCGTTCTGGCTCATGGCCGGGCAGGGGCAGACGGGGCGGCTGCTCGGCGACTCCCTCGACGTGCTCCGTCGGCGCTTCGTCGTCGTCGACACCTCGGAGACGCGGATCGCCGAGCTCGACACCCGCTCCTACCACTCCGACGTCCCCGGCCTGGCGGGCGACCCCCGCAACCCCGGGCACCTCCTTGCTGCCGGGCTCGCGCACCCGCGCTGCGCCGGCGTCCTCGCCCTGGCCGAGGACGACCGGACCAACCTCGCCGTCACCGTCACGGCCGCGCTCCTGCGCCCGGGCCTGCCCGTCGTGGCCCGTACCCTCTCGCGGCGGGTGGCCGAGCGCATGGCGGCCGTCGCGGGGCCCACGGTCATCAACCCCTTCGACGTCTTCGGCGAGCAGCTGCGCCTGGCCCTGCAGGCCCCGGCCGGGTACCAGCTCGTCCGCTGGCTCACCGCCCTGCCCGGCGAGCCGATGCCGGAGCGGGGCCACGGGGTGCCGCCGGGACGGTGGGTCCTCTACGGCTACGGCCGGTTCGGGCAGGAGCTCGCGGCCGACCTGCGCGGGGCCGGGCTCGAGGTCACCGTCGTCGACCAGGGCACGACGACGAGCGCGGACCCGTCGGTCATCAGGACCGACGAGCCCGAGGACCAGGTCATGGAGCGTGCCGAGGTGCGCGGCGCCGTCGGGCTCATCGCCGCGACCGACGACGACGTCACGAACCTCGCGCTGGTCGCCGCCGCCCGGCGCGCCAACCCGCACCTGTTCCTCGTCGCCCGGCAGAACGCCGGGGCCAGCGAGCCGCTGTTCGCGGCGCTGGACGCCGACCTCGTCGTCGTGCCGGCCGAGGTCGTCGCGCACGAGGTGCTCGCCCACCTGGGCAGCCCGGTGCTCCTGCACTTCCTCAAGGAGGTGCCCCGCCGCGACGAGGCGTGGGCGGAGGACGTCGTCGGCCGGCTGGGGACCAGGTGCGGCCGGGCGCCCCTGGTGACCTGGGAGGTCGCACTCACCCGCGAGCGTGCCGGCGCGCTGCAGCCGTGGCTGGGCACCGGCGAGGCGCGGCTGGGTGACCTGCTGCGCAGCCCCGACGACCGCGACCGGGCCATCCCGGCCGTCCCGCTCGTCGTCGCCCGGGGCGAGGATCGCCTCGTCACCCCGGGCGACGACCTCGTGCTCGTGCCCGGGGACGCCCTGCTGCTCGCCGGGCTGCCGGGCGCGCGGCAGGACCTCGAGAACGTCCTGGTGGACGAGGCGACGCGGGAGTACGTCGTCCACGGCCGCGAGGTGCCCACCGGGTGGCTCTGGCGCACGCTCGCCCGGGAGCGGGCGGGGGCGCGGCGGGGCTGAGGCTCAGCGGTCGGAGGTCAGCACCGTCGCGAGGCTGTCCAGCGCGCCGGGCATCAGGCCGTAGTAGGCGTTCACGCCACGCTTCTCGCGGGTGAGGATGCCGGCGTCCACGAGGACCTTGAGGTGGTGGGAGACCGTGGGCTGGCTGAGCTCGACGACGTCGGTGAGGTCGCAGACGCACATCTCGCCCGCCTGGTCCTGACCGATGAGGGAGAGCAGGCGCAGGCGAGTCGGATCCGCGATGGCCTTGAGGATCGCGGCCAGCTCGATGGCGCTGGCCTCACCGAGGGGCTCGCGGGTGATCGGCGCGCAGCACTCGTCCGCCAGCGGCAGCGGGGTGCGGGACGTCATGGCGACATCCTACCCAGGTATCGATGCACGTCGATATTGACCGGCGTCGATGCCGTCTGTCACAGTGTCCATCGACACGCATCGATGGAGGGCTGATGGGGGCGACGGAAGAGCTCCGCGAGCAGGTCCGCCGGCATTACGTCGCGGCCGCGCGCAGGACGGGGGAGGCCGCGGCGTCCGCCTGCGGCTGCGAGGGTGCGGGCGGCGACGCCGGATGCCGCGGCGACATCGGACGCGACGCCGCGTGCTGCGGCGACAGGCGATCGGACGAGTCCTTCGGGCTCGCCCTGTACGACGCGACCAGCGCCGCGGCGCTCCCGCTCGAGGCCCGGCTGGCCTCGCTCGGGTGCGGCAACCCCGTTGCCGTCGCCGAGCTCCACCTGGGCGAGCGGGTGCTCGACCTGGGCGCCGGCGGCGGCATCGACGTCCTGCTCTCCGCCCGCCGGGCGGGACCGACCGGCTTCGCCTACGGCGTGGACATGACGCCGGAGATGCTCGAGCTGGCCCGGGCGAACGCGGCGCGCGCCGGCGCCACGAACGTCGAGTTCCTCGCCGGCACCATCGAGGACGTGCCGCTGCCGGACGGCGCCGTCGACGTCGTCATCTCCAACTGCGTGGTCAACCTCTCGACGGACAAGCCCGCGGTGCTCGCGGAGATGTTCCGGGTGCTCGCGCCGGGCGGGCGGATCGGGATCAGCGACGTCGTGGCGGAGGACCGCCTCAGCCCGCGCGAACGGACCGAGCGCGGGTCGTACGTCGGCTGCGTGGCGGGCGCGCTCTCGCGCACCGAGTACCTGCAGGGCCTCGCGGCGGTCGGCTTCGCCGACGCAGAGGTGACCTTCACCCACCAGGTCGCGGACGGCATGCACGCGGCCATCGTCCGCGCCGGCAAGCCGGGAGACGCGCGGGCGGACGAGACGGGAGAGCTGTGATGGATTGGTGGCTGCAGCTGCACGAGTACCGGGCCGCGGACCTCGCCCGGGAGGCGCAGGACGCTCACCTGCGGCGGAGCCTGCCTCGTCCGGTCGGCACCCGCCGGACGGCCGCGGGGATCCTGCTGGGATGGCTGGCGCCCGGGCTGGCCCGGCTGGAGGGACCGCGGCGGACGGGGACCGCGATCGCCCAGCGGCAGGCAGCGGCGCCACGCGCGCCGAGGGTCGACGTGCGCCGGGGCGCCGCCGTGCCCTGCCCGGCCTGCTGATCGGGGTCTGAGCGGCGGGCGGCGATCACCCGGACCCGGGCCGCGGCGTGGTCTGCTGCACCGCCCAGCGGTTGCCGTCGGGGTCCGCGAAGAACACGAACGACCCCCACGGGAAGTCCTGGATCTCGCTGACCGCGACGCCGCGCCCGGCCAGCTCCTCGCGCGCGGCCTCGATGTCGGTGACCACCATCTGCAGGCCCTCGACCGAGCCCGGTGCCATCGAGCTGAGTCCGGTGCCGATGGCGATGGAGGCGGGGGAGCCCGGTGGCGTGAGCTGGACGAAGCGCACCCCGCCGCCCACCTCGTGGTCGTGGTCGAGGACGAAGCCGGCCTGCTCGGTGTAGAAGGCCTTGGCCCGGTCGACGTCGGCGACGGGCACCTGGACGAGCTCGAGGCGGAAGTCCATGGCCGGACGGTACCGGCGCGCCGTCGGCGGCGGACGGGAAACGACGGACGCCGCCGTCCTCACCAGCTGGTCGGCTTCCCCGCGTGTGGAGCCAGGCGGCGAAGAAGCGGCCCAGGCCCTGGGTGAGGCCGGGCGCTCGGCCCCGGCACGACGAACGACGAAACCCCTGCACCGAGGGTGCAGGGGCTGGCGTCCGTCCTGAGAGCGGGTGACGGGAATCGAACCCGCGCCGTCAGCTTGGGAAGCTGAAGTTCTACCATTGAACTACACCCGCGTGCGCCGGAGCGCGTCGCCACTATACCTATCCGGGCGGGGTGCGTGGAAACCGTTCGGGGCCCGAAGGTCTCCCCGGGCGCATGAGATGCACCACGGTGCGCGACGCCGCGGCGGACGCGACGGTGGACGAGGGGCGTCCGGGCCCGGTGGCACAATCGCACGCGTGCTGCTCTCCGACCGTGACATCCGCGTGCAGATCGACGCCGGGCGGGTCGTGCTCGACCCCTTCGAGCCGAACATGATCCAGCCCGCCAGCCTCGACGTGCGCCTGGACCGGTACTTCCGGCTCTTCGACAACCACAAGTACCCCGTCATCGACCCCTCGCAGGACCAGCCGGAGCTCACGCGCCTCGTCGACGCGGGACCCGACTCGCCGCTCGTGCTCCACCCCGGCGAGTTCGTGCTCGGCGCGACGTACGAGTCGGTGACCCTGCCCGACGACATCGCGGCCCGGCTCGAGGGCAAGTCCTCCCTCGGACGGCTGGGGCTGCTCACCCACTCCACGGCCGGGTTCATCGACCCGGGGTTCACCGGCCATGTCACCCTCGAGCTGTCCAACACCGCGACGATGCCGATCATGCTCTGGCCGGGGATGAAGATCGGCCAGCTGTGCTTCTTCCAGCTCTCCTCCGCGGCCGAGGCGCCCTACGGCTCCGGCGCCCGCGGCTCGCGGTACCAGGGCCAGCGCGGGCCGACGGCCTCGCGCTCCTACCTCAACTTCACGCGCACGATCATCGAGTAGGTCGACGATGCCGGACCTGACGCCCCTGGACCGCGCGCTGGCGACGGCGCACCACGTCCTCGTCCTCGCCGAGGACGTCGACCCCGACGAGCTCGAGGCCCTCGCGGTCTCGCGCAGCACCGAGGCCGGCTGGGCCGGCCCCGCCGAGCTGCAGCTCCTGCCCGGCGTGGTGCTCACCGGGCCGTGGGGCGTCGACGAGGAGCTGCGCGCCGCGTTCGACCTGCCCGCCTGGGCCCAGCAGGCCTTCGTCCTGCTCGCCCCGGTCCAGCGCGGCGGGCCGCTGCCGGCCGCGCTGCGCGGCGTCGACCCCGTGCTCGACGCCTTCCCGGACGGGGTGCCCGAGGGCGTGGAGTCCGAGGCGATCGGCCACCTCCGCGCCTTCGCCCGCCGGCTGCGCGGCGCCCTGCGCCTGGCCGGGACCGGCGCCGTCGTCGTCGCCGACCCCGACGCCGCCATCGACCTCACCGTTCTCGCGCCGGTCTGGCTCGAGCACGACGCCGGCCTCGAGGTCCTCCGCCCGGTGCTGCCCGGCCTGCGCTCCGCCCTCGACGACATCCCCGCCGAGCTCGTCGACAACGAGCTCGAGGGGTACATGCTCCTCGCCGACCTCGGCGAGGGCAGCCTCGTCGAGATCCACGTCACCGGGCTCGAGCAGGTCCCGCTCGTGCTGCGCGGGACGGCGTGGGCGGCCGACGGCGTCGTCTCCTACGAGATCCGGTGGCGCCCGGCCCGTCCCGACCTCGCCCACAGCGGCCGCCCGCCCCTGGGCATCCGCCAGGAGCGGACCCGCGCGGCCGGGCTCATCGAGGCGGCCGCGTCAGCGCTGCACGCGGTGGTCGAGGGGGAGATCTGCGACGACGACGGCTTCCTCGTCGACCCGGAGGACCTCACGCACTAGCCGGGACCCGGTGGGCGCCGCGCCACACCAGCCACAGCACCGGCACGACGACGGCGCCGCCGAGCGCGGCGAGCGCGGGGAAGCCCAGCAGCGCCATGAGCGGCCCGGACATGATGGCGCCGAGGGCGGCGGCCGCGTTCATGGCCGTGTCGCCCAGGCCCTGCACGAGCGGCCGCGCCGGCGCCGGCACCGACTGCGACAACAGGGCCGACGCCGGCACCGTCACCACGGACCAGCCCAGCCCGAGCAGCGTCAGCGCGACCGCCACCGCCGCCGTCGAGCCCGCCCCCAGCGCGCCGACGACGGCGGCCGCGGCGAGGACGCCCTGGCCGACGACGATCACGGGCACCCGGCCGAACCGGTCCGCCGCGGCGCCGACCACGGGGGCAAGGGCGAACATGCCGAGCACGTGCAGGCTGATGGCCAGGCCGATGACGGTGACGGTGTCGCCGTGGTGACTGAGGTGCACCGGCGTCATGGTCATCACCGAGACCATCGAGACGTGCGCGAGCACGAGCGCGAGCAGGGCGAACCGGCCCGTCGGGGCGGCGCGAACGAGCCGCAGCGCCGCGCCGAGGCCGGCGGACCGGTGGTGGGCGGCGGGCCCCGGCTCGGCGGCGGTGTGGCGCTGGGCGAGGCGCAGAGGGTCCGGCCGCAGCCCGGCGAGGACCACCGTGCCCGTGACCACGAGCAGCGCCGCGGCCAGGACGAACGCGCCGGACAGCGGCGGCAGGCCCACCCGGGCGGCCAGCGCCTCCCCGGGCACGCCCATGTTGGGCCCCAGCACCGCCCCGAACGTCCCCACCCACACCACGAGGGCGAGGCTGCGCGCCCGGTGCGCCGGCTCGGCCAGGTCGGTGGCGGCGAACCGCGCCTGCAGCTGGGCGGCGGCCCCGCCGCCCATGCCGAGCATGCCCAGGATCAGCAGCGCCACCGACCCGGTCACCGCCGCGAGCACGAGCAGCCCCGCCCCGGCCGCCGCGAGCCACCAGCCCAGGGCCAGCGCCCGGCCGCGCCCGCGCCGGGCCGCGAGCGCCGCCAGCGGCAGCGCGAGCAGGGCGGCGCCCACCGTCGAGCCGGCGCGGGCGACGCCGGCCCAGGTGTCCGAGTGCGCCACCGAGGCGGCGAGCAGGACGCCCACCGAGGGCGCGGCGCCGATCCCGAGGGACCCGAGCACCTGCCCGACCAGCAGCGTCGTCCTGGTGCGCCGGCGCACCGCCGCGACCTCGGGCAGCGCGAGCCAGGACCCCGGCTCCGCCGCATCGCTCACCTCAGCGCTCCTGACCCCGGCGCACGCCGGCGCGGAGCAGCTGGGTGAGAAGTGCCACGCCGGCACACGACGCCGAGGACGGCGGGGACGGCGGGGACGGCGCGGGCGGGGGATGCGGTCTGCGGCACTTCGGGTCCTCCCGCGGGGTCCAGGGCCCGCTCACGGTACCGCCGCGCCAGCGCGACGCCGCGAACCACGTGGCCGCGCCGCAGGTCCGCAGCCAGATTGCCCCTCTGGTCGCGACCAGAAGGGCGGCCTGGGCGCCGAGGGCCAGGGGAGCGATTCGACGCCGTCGCCGTCGGGAAGTAGTTGGGCCGATACGACCGTCGGGCGCCGTCTTGTTATGCTGAGGCCTCAGAACCCCATCCCTGCCACCGGCACGTGGCTGCCCCGCACGTTCACGCGCCCGGCGGATGTCCTTCTGGAGCCTGCCCGAACGACGTGACGGAGCCGCCTTGCTGCAACTGCTGATGATCCACGCCGTGGCGGCCCTGCTCGCGCCGGCGATCGTCGGCAGGTTCGGGCGCCGGGCGTTCCTCGCCCTCGCCGTCGCCCCGGCAGCGGCCGCCGTGTGGGCGGCGACGCAGACGAGCCAGGTCCTCGCCGGGAACTACCCGGTGCAGGAGGTCGCCTGGGTCCCCACGCTGAGCATCGACCTGGCCTTCCGGCTCGACGTCCTCGCGTGGCTCATGGTGCTCATCGTCGGCGGCGTCGGCGCCCTGGTGCTGGTCTACTGCGCCGCCTACTTCTCACCGAGCGCCACCGCGCTGGGCCGCTTCGCCGGGGTGTTCGTCGCCTTCGCGGGCGCGATGCTCGGCCTGGTCACCACGGACAACTCCCTCGCGCTGTACGTGTTCTGGGAGCTGACGACGATCTTCTCGTTCCTGCTCATCGGCCACTACCACGAGCGGCAAGTCTCCCGCCGGGCCGCGATGCAGGCGATCATCGTCACCACCTTCGGCGGCCTCGCCATGCTGGCCGGGGTGATCGCGCTCGGCGAGGTCGCCGGCGGCTCCTACCGCATCAGCGAGCTGGTCAGCTCCGCGGCCGCAGGCCAGCTCGGCGTCGGGGCGCCCCCCGCCCTCGTGCCCGTCGCCGTCTTCCTCGTGCTCCTCGGCGCCCTGAGCAAGTCCGCCCAGATCCCGTTCCACTTCTGGCTGCCTGCCGCCATGGCCGCGCCGACCCCGGTCAGCGCCTACCTGCACGCCGCCGCCATGGTCAAGGCCGGCGTGTACCTCGTGGCGCGGTTCGCCCCCGGCTTCGCCGACCTGCCGATCTGGCGCTGGACGGTGCTCGCCCTCGGGCTGGGCAGCATGCTCGTGGGCGGGTACCGGGCCCTGCGCCAGCACGACCTCAAGCTGCTCCTGGCCTTCGGGACCGTCTCCCAGCTGGGCCTCATCATCGTGCTCGTCGGCTACGGCACCGCCGCGGTCACCCTGGCCGGCCTGGCCCTGCTCGCCGCGCACGCCCTGTTCAAGGCCACCCTGTTCCTCGTCGTCGGCATCATCGACTGGTCCGTGGGCACCCGTGACCTGCGCGAGCTGTCCGGGCTGGGCCGGCGCATGCCCGTCCTCGCCGGCGCCGCCGCGCTGGCCACCGCCTCGATGGCCGGCATCCCCCCGCTGGCCGGCTACGTCGCCAAGGAGGGGGCCCTGCAGGGCCTGGCCGACGGCGGCACCTCGCTGGACTGGGCGGTGTTCGCCGTCGTCGCGGTCGGCTCGGCGCTCACCGTCGCCTACGCGCTGCGGTTCTGGTGGGGCGCGTTCGGGAACCGGCCCGGGGTCGAGGTGCCGATGACGCAGCGCACCTCCCGGCTCATCATGGCCGCGCCCGTCACGCTCGCGGTGCTCAGCCTCGCCGTCGGGCTCACCCCGGGGCTGAGCGACCGGGCCTACGCGCCCTTCGCCGCGACGCTGCCCGGCCCCCCGGGCCACCTGGCCCTGTGGGGCGGGGTCGGGCCGGCCCTGCTCACCACCGTGGCGGTGCTCGCCGTCGGCGTGGCGATGTTCGTGGGCCGCCGCGGCGTCGAGCGGGCCCAGGACGCGGTGTGGGAGGTCACCGGCGCGAAGGACCACTACCGCACCCTGCTGCGCGGCCTGGACAACCTCGCCGCCGACGTCACGGCGGTGACCCAGCGTGGTTCGCTGCCCGGCTACCTCTCGATCATCCTCGTCGCGGTGGTCGTCACCGCCGGCGGCGCGGGGCTGGTGCTGGGGGACACCTGGCCGGAGCGGCTGCGGCTGTGGGACAGCCCCATGCAGGGCACGGTGGCCCTCGTCGTCGCGGCGGCCGCGCTGCTCGTCGCCCGGGCGCGGCGGCGGCTCAAGGCCGTGCTGCTCCTCGGGGTCTCCGGCTACGGCGTCGCCCTGCTCTTCGAGCTGCACGGCGCCCCCGACCTGGCCCTCACCCAGGTGCTGGTCGAGACGGTCACCCTCGTCGTGTTCGTCCTCGTGCTGCGCCGCCTGCCGGCGTACTTCTCGAACCGGCCGCTGGCCGCCTCGCGCTGGTGGCGGGCCATCCTCGGCGCCGTCGTCGGCATCACCGTGGCGGTCCTCGGCGTGCTGGCCGCGGGGGCCCGCATCCACCTGCCCGTCTCGGTGAACTTCCCCGAGGAGGCCTACCAGTTCGGGTACGGCAAGAACGTCGTCAACGTCACCATCGTCGACATCCGCGCCTGGGACACGATGGGCGAGATCTCGGTGATCGTCGTGGCCGCCACCGGTGTCGCGTCCCTGATCTTCCTGCGCGCCCGCACCGGCCGGATCGACCGGGCGGCGCGCCTGGCCGAGGCCCGCGAGCGGCACCAGGTCTGGGGCGGCGGGCAGCCCGACCCCGCCGCGCGGCTGCGCCGGCCGCCCGGGTCGGAGACCCCGGCGGAGGGCATCCGGGTGCCCGGTCGGGGGCGCACCTGGCTGACCGGCCCGGTGACCCTCGCGCCGCAGCGCCGGTCGGTGATCTTCGAGATCGGCACCCGGCTGGTCTTCCACACCATGCTGGTGTTCTCGGTGTTCCTGCTCTTCGCCGGTCACAACGCCCCCGGCGGCGGGTTCGCCGGCGGCCTGGTCGCCGGCATCGCGCTGATCGTGCGCTACCTCGCGGGCGGTCGCTACGAGCTCGGCGAGGCCGCCCCCATCCACCCCGGTGTGCTGCTCGGCTCCGGTCTGTTCCTCTCCGCCGGCTGGGGCCTGGTCTCGCTGCTGTTCGGCCGCACGGTGCTGGAGAGCACGGTGGTCGACCTCCACCTGCCGATCTTCGGTGACGTGCACCTGGCCACCGCCCTGTTCTTCGACATCGGTGTCTACCTCGTGGTCATCGGGCTGGTGCTGGACATCCTGCGCTCCCTCGGCGCCGAGGTGGACCGCCAGGGCGAGCTCGAGGGCCACCAGGCCCCGGACATCGCCTTCGACGACCCCCGCCCGGCGCCCGACGACGCCCTGCCCGCCGCGGACACCCGCGCGGACGCCCTGCCCGCCGCGGACGTCCGCGGCACCGACCGCCCCGGAGGTGACCGATGATCGAGATGGCCCCCTCGCTGGTGCTCGTCGTGCTCGTGGCGGTGCTCGTCGGCACCGGCGTGTACCTCCTGCTGGAGCGCTCGCTCTCGCGCATCATCATCGGCACCGCGCTGATCTCCAACGGCATCAACGTCCTCATGCTGGTGGCCGGCGGCCGCGCCGGCGGCGCGCCGATCCTCGGCGAGACCGCCCCCGGGGACATGTCCGACCCGCTGCCCCAGGCGATGGTGCTCACCGCCATCGTCATCACCCTGGGCATGACGGCGTTCCTGCTCGCCATGGCCTACCGCTCCTGGCAGCTCAACGGCCACGACGAGGTCCAGGACGACCTCGAGGACCGGCGCATCGCCCGGCGCGCGGCCCGCGACGAGCTCTCCGAGCGCGCCACCGACGACGCCGGCACCACCCTGGCCCAGGACGCGGCCATCGCCCGCGACGAGACCTCCACCGCCGAGGAGGACTCGCTCGAGCACGCGGCCCACGGCCACCACCCACCCGCGCTCGGCGCGGACGACAAGGAGGTCCGATGACCTGGCTCGTCGCCCTCCCCGTCGCCCTGCCGCTGGTCGGGGCCGGCTTCGCGCTGGCGCTGGCCCGCTACCGCCGCCTCCAGGGCATCGTCTCGGTCACCACCCTCTCGCTGGTGCTCGCCGTCGCCGTCGTCCTGCTCGTGGAGGTGGGCAACGGGCCGATCGTGCTCGACGTCGGCAACTGGGCCGCCCCGGTGGGCATCGCGCTCGTCGCGGACCGGCTCGCCGCGCTCATGCTCGTCATCTCCGTCACCGTCACCCTCGCCGTCCTGGTCTACTCCCTGGCCCAGGGCCTCGCGGACGGCGACCGCGGCGCGCCGCTGGCGATCTACCACCCGACGTTCCTCGTGCTCTCCGCCGGGGTGTCCAACGCGTTCCTCGCCGGCGACCTGTTCAACCTCTACGTCGGCTTCGAGATCCTCCTCGCCGCGAGCTTCGTGCTCATCACCCTCTCGGGCACCCGCGAGCGGGTGCGCTCGGGCACGATCTACGTCGTCGTCTCCCTCGTCAGCTCCATGGTGTTCCTCACCGCGCTGGCGCTGATCTACGCCGCGACCGGCACGGTGAACCTGGCGCAGCTGGCCGTGCGCCTGCCCGAGCTCGGCCAGGGCACCCAGCTGGTGCTGCAGCTCATGCTGCTCGTCGCGTTCGCGATCAAGGCGGCGATCTTCCCGCTGTCCGCGTGGCTGCCGGACTCCTACCCGACGGCGCCCGCCCCGGTCACCGCCGTGTTCGCCGGCCTGCTGACCAAGGTCGGGGTCTACGCGATCATCCGCACCCAGGTGCTGCTCTTCCCCGACGGGCGGCTGGACACCCTGCTCATGTGGCTGGCGCTGGCGACCATGCTCGTCGGCATCCTCGGCGCGGTGGCGCAGGAGGACATCAAGCGGCTCCTGTCCTTCACGCTGGTCAGCCACATCGGTTACATGATCTGGGGCATCGCCACGGCCAGCGTCGCCGGGCTCTCCGCGGCGATCTTCTACGTGGCCCACCACATCACCGTGCAGACCTCCCTGTTCCTCGTCGCCGGGCTCATCGAGCGGCGCGGCGGGACGACGTCGCTGGTGCGCCTGGGCTCCCTCGCGCGGGTCGCGCCGCTGCTGGCGGTGCTGTTCTTCATCCCGGCCATGAACCTCGCCGGCATCCCGCCGATGACCGGCTTCCTGGGCAAGACGGGCCTCATCGAGGCCGCCGCCCAGGAGGGCACGGCGATGTCCTGGGCGCTCATCGCCGGCGGGCTCATCACCTCCCTGCTCACCCTGTACGCCATCACCAAGACGTGGAACATGGCGTTCTGGCAGGAGGCCCCCGAGCCCCTGCCCGAGACGACGACGCCGCGGGCGATGGTCGGCTCGGCCGGCGCCCTCGTCGTGTTCTCCCTGGTGCTGATGGTCCTGGCCGGCCCGCTGTACGCCTACACCGACCGGGCCGCCGCCGACCTGCGCGCCCGCACCCCCTACATCAGCGCCGTCCTGCCCGAGGGGGGCCGGGGGACCGGGCAGTCCTCCAACATCGCCCAGCAGGGCGATCGCGGGCCGGTCGCGGCACCGACCGAGGCCCCGACCGAGGCCGCGACGGGAGGTGCGCGATGACCGCCCCGACCCCCCGCCGGCGCCGCTGGCCCCGCGCGTCCTGGGGCATGCTCGTCTGGCTCACCGCCGTGTGGGTGCTGCTGTGGGGCGACATCACCCTCGGCAACGCCGTCGCCGGGCTCGCCGTGGCGCTGCTGGTCACCACCGTCGCCCCGCTCCCGCACGCCCCGTTCGACGGGCGCTTCCGGCCCTGGGGCGTGGTGCGCCTCGTGGTCCGCTTCGCCTGGGACGTCGTCGTGGCCTCCGCGCAGATCTCGTGGCTGGCGCTGCGCGGGCGCCAGCCCGAGGGCGCCGTCATCCGCGTGCGCCTGCGCGGACACTCCGACACCTACCTCGCCACGACCGCCGGCATGACGTCCCTGGTGCCGGGCTCGATCGTGGTCGAGGCGCACCGGCTGACCGGCACCTTGTACATCCACGTCTTCGACGTCGCCCTCGCCGGCGGGCTGGAGGCGGCGCACCGCACGGTCCTGGCGCAGGAGGAGCGCATCCTGCGGGCCTTCGCCTCCGACGACCAGCTGGTCGACGCCGGGTACGTGCCAGGGTCCTCGCCCCGCGCGGGGCACCTGCCGGCCGGCGCCCCGGGCGTCCAGGAGGGAACGCGATGACCGCCGTCTACACGTTCTGCACCGTCGTCCTGGGCGTGGCCCTGATCGTCGCGCTGGTGCGCATGGAGCGCGGCCCGAGCATGCTCGACCGGGTCGTGGCGCTGGACGTCGTCACCGCCGCGGTGCTCGGGTCCATCGCCGTCATCACCGCCCGCACGAACCGGACCGACCTGGTGCCGGTGCTCGTGGTGCTCTCGATCGTCGGGTTCGTCGGCTCCGTGGTGATCGCGCGGTTCGTCGCCGTCGAGCGGGCCGAGGACGCCCGCATCCTCACCCAGGAGGAGGTGCGCGAGGTGCTCGCCCAGCAGAACGCCATCGACGACGAGGCCGAGCCGGTCCACGACCCGGACGCCGCCCGCGCCCGGGAGGCCGGGATCGACTCCGCGGGTTCTCGCGGGCCGGTCCTGGGCCTGGAGGTCGAGCCCGAGGCGCCCCCGCGCGACGGCGAGATGGGCGAGGGCGCGCGGGGGGCGGACCGATGAGCTGGACCACCGTGGCCGACGTCGTGGGGGCCGTGTGCCTCGTGGCGGGCTCCACCCTGACCCTGGTGACCGCCCTGGCGGTCAACATCTTCCGCGACCTGCTCTCCCGCATGCACGCCGCCACCAAGCCGCAGGTGCTCGGGCTGGTGCTCATGATGACCGGGGTCGCGCTGATCGTCCGGAACCCGGTGGTGGACTGGACCCTCGTGCTGGTCGTCGCCTTCCAGCTCATCACCGCGCCGATCTCGGCGCACATGGTGGGTCGCGCGGGGTACCGCACCGGCAAGGTGGACCCCTCGCGGCTGGTCGTCGACGAGCTCACCGAGGACCTCGAGGCCTCCCAGCGCCAGGCCCGCGGGGAGCGGGCCGGGGCGGACGACGGCGCCGAGCGGTAGCGCCGAGTCCTCCGGGCCCACCGGCGACGGGCGCGTCAGGACGCGCGTCGCCCCGCCCTCAGGACGCCCCGGCCGCCTTCGCCCGCAGCTGCGCCTCGCTCTGCCGCACCGACTCCGGGACGTCGTCGAAGTCCGCGAGCTCGGCGACCTGGCGCACCTCGATGACCATCTCGGGCCCGTACTCCTCGGTCGGCTCGAACGGCACCCGGCGGGCCCACTCGACCGCCTCCTCGCGGCTGGCGACCTGGATCATCCAGAACCCGGCGAGCAGCTCCTTGGACTCGGTGAACGGCCCGTCGGAGACGTGCGCGCCGGAGGCGTCGTGGGTCACCCGGGCGCCGGTCGTGCTGGGCAGCAGGCCCTCGGCGACGAGCAGCGCGCCGGCGTCCGACAGCGCCCGGTTGTAGCGGTCCATCGCCTCGAAGATCTCCGGCGAGGGCATCTGGTCCGGCCGGGGGTCGCCCTTGAGCAGCAGCATGAAGCGCATCGTCGTCCTCCCTCGGGTGCGAAGGCCTCGTGGCCTTCACCGTCGCGTCGAACGGGCGGCGCGCGGATCGACAGGGCATGATCGGTCCCGGGCGCGAATGCGCGGACACGTCACGAGGGAGAGAGCCGGATGGACATCGGCCAGAGGGTGGTCACGACGGGCGCGCTGCTCGTGTCGGGCCTGGTGGCCCGCAAGGTGCTGGACGTGGGCTGGAAGGCCGTCACCGGCCACCAGCCCCCGCAGGACCCCGACGACCCGGGCGTGAAGATGTGGGAGGTCGTCGTCTTCGCCGCCATCTCCGGCGCCCTGGTGGGTCTCTCGCGCCAGCTTGCCATGCGCGGCGCGGCCAAGTGGTACGGCGGCCCGGCCGCCAAGCAGGCGCAGCAGCAGGCGTCCTGACGCCTGCGCGGGCCGTGTAGGCTCGGCCTCGAACGACAGGGGAGCGCCGCAGCGGCGCTGAGAGTGCGGACAGCCGCAGACCCTCGAACCTGCACCGGTTAGCACCGGCGAAGGAAGTCGGGAACGTCTCTCCCTGCCGTCGCGGCCGCGGCGCGCGGGGCGGCGGCAGGCCCTCCTGAGCAGAGGAGAGCCTTGAGCACCACCACCGCCCCGAACAGACCCGCGGGCCGCGGCCCCCGATCTCGCCGTCGGGCCGCCGCGGCCCTCGCCGGCGCCGCCCTCGCGCTGGCCGGCTGCAGCCTCACCGGCGGCGAGCCCGCCGCCACCGGCTCCGGCGGCGCCGCGGGCACGCTGACCGTGGTCACCCACGACTCCTTCCACCTCAGCGAGCCCCTCCTCGACCGGTTCACCCAGGAGACCGGCTACCAGCTCAAGCTCGTGGCGCCCGGCGACGCCGGCGCCCTCGTCAACCAGCTGATCCTCACCAAGGACTCCCCGCTCGGCGACGTCGTCTACGGCATCGACAACTCCTTCGCCGCCCGCGCCGTCGACGCCGGGGTCCTCCAGCCCTACACCTCCGACGCCCTGCCCGCCTCGGCCGCGCCGTACGCCGACGGCGGCTCGCTCACCCCGGTGGACATGGGCGACGTGTGCGTCAACGTCGACCACACCTGGTTCGCCGAGCACGGGGTGGCCGAGCCGGCCAGCCTGCAGGACCTCGCCGAGCCGGCCTACAAGGACCTGCTCGTGGTGACCAACCCCGCCACGTCCTCGCCCGGGCTGGCCTTCCTGCTCGCCACCGTCGGCGCCTACGGCGCGGACGGCTTCGAGGGGTACTGGCAGCGGCTGCGGGACAACGGCGTCAAGGTGGTCGACAGCTGGTCGGACGCCTACTACGTCGACTTCTCCGGCTCCGAGGGGGCCGGCCCGCGCCCGCTCGTGCTCTCCTACGCCTCCTCCCCGGCGGCGGAGGTGCCCGCGGACGGCTCGGCCCCGCGCACCGGGGCGCTGCTGGACACCTGCTTCCGGCAGGTGGAGTACGCCGGGGTCCTCGCCGGGACGACCAACGCCGACGGCGCGGAGAAGTTCGTCGACTTCCTGCTGTCCCGGGACGTCCAGGCCGACATCCCCGGCCAGATGTACATGTACCCGGTCGACGCGACCGTGCGGCTGCCCGACGCCTGGGCCGCCCACGCCCCGCTGGCCGACACGCCGTCCACCGTCGCCCCCGCGGACATCAGCGCCCACCGCGAGGAATGGATCGACGCCTGGACGCGGGTCGTGATCGGCTGATGACCCAGACCGCCCCGCCCCGCCCGGCCGGGCCGGCGCCCGGCCCCACCCGGACCCCGCCGGCGGCGCCGCCGCCCGCGCGCCGGGCCGCGGCGCCGCACCGCTGGCCCGGGTGGCTGGGCTGGGCGGTCGCGGCGGGGATCCCGCTGGCCTTCCTCGGGGTCTTCTTCGCCTGGCCGGTGCTCTCGCTGGTCGGCCGCGGCTTCGTCCCCGACGGCGCGCTCGACCTCTCGGGCGTCACCGACGTCCTGTCGCGCCCGCGCACCTGGCGCATCCTCGGCCAGACCCTCACCCAGGCGGTGCTGGGCACCGCCGGCGCGGTGCTGCTCGGCCTGCCCGGCGCCTACGTGCTCTACCGGTGCCGCTTCCGCGGGCGCGGGCTGGTCCGCGCGATGGCGACGGTCCCGTTCGTGCTGCCCACCGTCGTCGTCGGCGTGGCGTTCCGCTCGCTGCTCGCCGAGGGCGGCCCGCTGGGCTTCCTCCGCCTGGACGGCACGCAGGCCGCCGTCGTGCTGGCGTTGGTGTTCTTCAACTACGCAGTGGTCGTGCGCACCGTGGGCGGCCTGTGGGCGCGGCTCGACCCGCGCGCCGAGCAGGCCGCCCGCGCCCTCGGCGCCTCGCCGTGGCGGGCGTTCCTCACCGTCACCCTGCCGGCCCTGGCCCCGGCGATCGCCTCGGCCGCCTCGATCGTCTTCCTGTTCTGCGCCACCGCCTTCGGGGTGGTGCTCGTCCTGGGCGGGGCCCGCTACGGCACCGTGGAGACCGAGATCTGGGTGCAGACCACCCAGTTCCTCGACCTGCGCGCCGCCGCGGTGCTCTCGGTGGTCCAGGTGGTCCTCGTCGGCGCCGCGCTCGCCCTCGCCGGGCGCGCCCGGCGCCGCAGCGAGCGGGCGCTGCAGCTGGGCACCGCCGAGGCGGCCCACCCGCTGCGGCTGCGCCGCGGCGCCCGGCCGGGCCCGGACCTGGTGCCCGCCCTGGTGACCGCCGTCGTCGTCGGCCTGCTCCTCCTCCTGCCGCTGGCGGGACTGGTGGTCCGCTCGCTGCGCACCGCCGACGGGTGGGGGCCGGGCAACTACCTCGCGCTCGGCACCACCGGCGGGGACAACGCGCTGACCGTGACGGTGTGGGAGGCCACGGCCAACTCCCTGCGCATCGCGGTGGACGCCACGACCCTGGCCGTCGTCGTCGGGGTGCTCGTGGCCCTGGTGGCCTCCCGCCGGCCCCGCTCGGCGGCCGGGCGGCGCGCCGTCGGCCTGGTCGACGCGCTGTTCATGCTGCCGCTCGGGGTCTCCGCCGTCACCGTCGGGTTCGGGTTCCTCATCACCCTCGACCACCCGCCGCTGGACCTGCGCACCTCCCCGGTGCTCGTGCCCATCGCCCAGGCCGTGGTGGCGGTGCCGCTGGTGGTGCGCACCCTGCTGCCGGTGCTGCGCGCCATCGACCCGCGCCAGCGCGAGGTCGCCGCCATGCTGGGGGCCTCGCGCGGGCGGGTGCTGGCCACCGTGGACGGGCCGTACCTCGTGCGCGGGCTGGGGCTGGCGATCGGGTTCGCCTTCGCGGTCTCGCTGGGGGAGTTCGGGGCGACGACGTTCCTCGCCCGGCCCGACCGGCCCACCCTGCCGGTGGTGATCTTCCGGCTCCTCGGGCGCCCCGGCGCGGAGAACTACGGCATGGCCCTGGCCGCGTCCGTGGTGCTGGCGGTGCTCACCGCCGGCGTCATGGCCCTGGCCGAGCGGCTGCGCACGACGGAGGCCACGGCATGGTGAACAACGAGGGCGCCGGGCTGGCGGTGCGCGACCTCGTCGCCACCTACCCCGGCGCGGACGGGCCGGCGACGGCGGTGGCCGGCGTCGACCTCGACGTCCCGGTCGGCGAGGTGGTCGCCCTGCTCGGGGCCTCCGGCTCGGGCAAGTCCTCCCTGCTGCGCGCCGTCGCCGGCCTCGAGCCGGTGGCCGGGGGCACCGTGCGCTGGGCCGGGCGGGACCTGGCGGGCGTGCCCGTGCACCTGCGCGGCTTCGGGCTGATGTTCCAGGACGGCCAGCTCTTCCCGCACCGCTCCGTGGCCGGCAACGTCGGCTACGGCCTCGCCATGGCCCGGCTGCCGCGCGCGGAGCGGCGCCGCCGCGTCCAGCGGCTGCTCGACCTGGTCGGGCTGACCGGGTTCGGCCCGCGGGCGGTGCGCACGCTGTCCGGCGGGCAGGCCCAGCGGGTGGCGCTGGCCCGGGCGCTGGCCCCGCAGCCGGCGCTGCTGCTCCTCGACGAGCCCCTCTCGGCGCTCGACCGCGGCCTGCGCGAGCACCTGACCGGCGAGCT
Organism: Georgenia ruanii; assembly: GCF_009193175.1. Taxonomy (GTDB): domain Bacteria; phylum Actinomycetota; class Actinomycetes; order Actinomycetales; family Actinomycetaceae; genus Georgenia; species Georgenia ruanii. The sequence goes on from NZ_VUKE01000010.1 coordinate 22,505, forward strand.
GCGCGACATCCTGCGCGCCACCGGCACCACCGCCCTGTACGTCACCCACGACCACGACGAGGCCTTCACCGTCGCCGACCGGGTGGCGGTGATGATCGACGGCCGGCTCGCCCAGGTCGACGCCCCGGACCGGCTCTGGCGCGCCCCGGCGGGCCGGGAGGTGGCCGCCTTCCTCGGGTACGGGCCCTTCCTGCCCGCGCAGGTGACCGACGGTGCGGCCCGCACCGCCCTGGGCGAGGTGCCGCTGGGCCACGGCGGTGCCGGCGGGGCGGTGCCGCCCGGCCCGGCGCTGCTCGGGCTGGCCCCGACCGCGTTGCGCGTCAGCGGCGACGGCGGCATCCCGGTCGACGTCGCGGCCGTCCGGTTCCGGCGCGGGCGCAGCGAGCTCGACGTCGTCCTGCCCGACGGGCAGCGGGCCACCGCCGTCGCCGGGCCCCACCCGGTGGCGGCGCGACGGGTCCGGGTGCGGCTGGACCCGGCCGCCGCGGTGGTGGTGCCCACGGACCGTGGTTAGCCTGCCGCCGTGCCGAACGTGCGGATCAAGCTGCTGGAGGACGTGCCTCGGTCCGAGGCGGGCCCACTGGCCACCCAGCTCGCGGCCCTGGACGTGCTGCCCGAGCAGCGGGACTTCTCCGGCTCCCCCGCCTCGGTGGTCAAGCGCGGGGTCGACGACCCCACCCGCCGCACCTTCGTCATCCTGCTCGAGCCGCCCGACGGCCCGCCGGTGCCCGTGGGGGTGGGGGCGCTGCACCCCGACGCGGCCGGCCGGTCCGTCTGCCCGGAGCCGCACGTGCTGCTGCGCGGGCTGTCGATCGACGCGCGCCACCAGGGCCGGGGCATCGGCACCGCCGCGGTGACCCAGGCCGTCGAGCTCGCCGCCCGGCTGGCGCCGGACGCCCGGGCGGTGGTCCTGCGGGTCCACCGCCGCAACGCCGCGGCCCGCCGGGCCTACGCCCGCGCCGGGTTCGCCCCCACCGGCCAGCGCATCGACGGGCCGACCGGGGTCGAGGAGGTCATGGTCCGCCGCCTGGACGGCCGGGCTGCGGCGCCCGCCGGTCAGGGGACCGCCGGGGTCCTCGGCGGGGCCGGCGCCGGGAGCCAGGCGGCCAGGTAGCCGCGCACCGCCGCCAGATCGGTCCCGCCGCGGCACGCGACGTAGCCGTCGGGGCGCACGAGCAGGTGCCCGCCGCCGCCCAGGCGGCGCCAAGTGTCCGGCGGGACGGTGCACGCCCCGGGCGTCGGCCGGCGGGCGAGGCGGTGCACGGTCAGGTGCGGCCCGGCGAGGTCGGCGACGGCGTCCGCGTCCCACTCCCCGCACAGGAGCAGATGGAACCCGGGGGTGGTGAGCAGCCCGTGGAGCGTGCGCGGCGCGGCAGGGCCGGGCGCGAGCGGGCCGTCCGGGAGCCGGTCGCCGGGCCGCGGCCCGCCGCGCCGGTCACCGCCGCGCACCGTCAGCGGGCTGCGCCGGTAGGCGATGGCGAGCTCGGTGACGGTGCGCACCGGCCGCCCGCGGGCCAGGCGCAGCACGACCGGGGCGAGCCGGGGCGCCGCGCGCTGGCGGAGCAGCCGCAGCACGGGGTTTCCGGACACGGCGACGGCGAAGGCCAGGTCCGTCATGCGGCGCACCCGGCGGCCCACCGGGGCCCGCTCGCGCTCGTACGTGGCCAGCAGCGCCTCGGGCGCGCCGGCGGTGACCAGGGCGAGCTTCCAGCCCAGGTTCGCGGCGTCCTGGATGCCGGTGTTCATCCCCTGCGCGCCCGCCGGGCTGTGGATGTGCGCGGCATCCCCGGCCAGGACCACGCGCCCGGCCCGGTAGCGGGCGGCGCCGCGGTTGTGCAGCCGGAACCGCGTCATCCACACCGGGTCGTGCAGGCTCGCGCCCGTGCCGTAGGCGTCCGCCACGGCCTGCACCTGGGCGAGGGTGAGCGGCGCGTCGGCGGTGACGGCCTGTGGCGAGCGGTGCTCACCGCGCCCTCGCCGCGTGCCCCCCGGGCGGTGCCAGGCGTGCCCGCGCGTGCCGGCCGGGCGGCGCCCCCGGTCGAGCTCGTGCGGCCACATGGCGACCACCCGCCACGGGGCCGGGCGCGCGAGCGGGAAGAGGAAGAAGATGCCCCGCGGCGCGAGGAACATGTGCGCGGCACCGGGCGCGACGCCGTCGGCGCCGAGGTCGGCGAGGAGGAAGTCCTGCGGGTAGGCGCTGCCGCGGAAGGCGATGCCGGCCAGGCTACGCACCGCGCTGTGCGCGCCGTCGCAGCCGACGACGAACCGCGCCCGCACCGGCTCCATGGGCGTCGCCCCGCCGCCGGGGCCGCGGTCGTCCGCGACACCGCCGACGCGGCGCAGCCGACAGGTCACGCCCGCGGCGCCCTCCGCCAGCCCGGCCAGCTCGACGCCGCGCTCGACCGTGACCCCGCGGGCGGCGAGGTGCGCCGTGAGGATCCGCTCGGTCTCGGCCTGGGAGAGGAACAGCAGGAAGGGGTAGTCGGTGTCGGCCAGGCCGAGGTCGAACAGCGGGACGCGGGTGACCCGCCCGCCGGCGTGCAGCTCCAGCCGCACGGCGCGGTTGCCCGCCGCCACCAGCTCCTCGGCCAGGCCCAGGCGAGCGAGCACCTCCACGGTGCGCGGCTGGACACCCAGCGCCCGGGACTCGTGCACCCGGTCGAGCTGGCGGTCGACGAGCCGGACCCGGGTGCCGGCGGCCACCAGCTCGGCGGCCAGGGCGAGGCCGGTGGGCCCGGCGCCGACGACGAGGACGTCGACGTCCGCGCCCGGCGGGACGCCCGCCGGGCCGGGCACGGGAGGGGCCGCCTCGCCCACGTGCCCACCCTAGGCGCGGCCGGGCACAGCGGGCGCGTCCGGCGCCGTGGTCGGCCGGGCTCAGCCGGCCTCGGCGTAGCTGTCGACGACGGCGACGTCGAGCGGGAAGTCCACCGGGAAGCTCCCGAAGAGCAGCCGGCCCGCCTCGGCCGCGGCCGCGCGGACGGCGGCGGCGACGTCGTCGGCGAGGTGGGCGGGGGAGTGGACGATGACCTCGTCGTGCAGGAAGAACACCAGGTGCGGGCCGCGGGCCCGCCCGGAATCCCCCGCGGGGGCGTCGCCGACGGGCGCGGGGGCGCCGTCGCCGACCATGGCCCGCAGCCGGACCCGCAGGTCGGCCAGCCAGCACAGGGCCCACTCGGCGGCGGTGCCCTGCACGACGAAGTTGCGGGTGAAGCGGCCCCAGTCGCGGGCCTGCTGGCGCGCGCGGCGCCGGTCGGCCTCCCCGGCGTCCGGCTCGCTGGCCCGCCGCTGGGCGCGGTGCCAGGACTCGGGCGGGGGCGGCGACGTCCGGCCGAGCCACGTGCTGACCACCCCGCCCGCCTCGCCGGCGCGGGCGGCCCGCTCGACGACGCCGGTGGCGCGGGGGAAGGTGCGCGTCAGGCGCGGCACGAGCTGGCCGGCCTCGCCGGTGGTGGCCCCGTACAGCGCGCCGAGCATGGCGACCTTGGCGTGCGCCCGGGTCTCCACCACGCCGCGGTCCACGAGCCCCTGGTAGAGGTCGGCCCCGCGCCCGGCGCGGGCCATCTCCGCGTCGCGGGCCATGGCCGCCAGCACCCGCGGCTCGACCTGGGCGACGTCGGCGACGACGAGCCTCCAGCCCGGGTCGGCGACGACGGCGCCGCGGACCTGCTTGGGCAGCTGCAGCGCGCCGCCGCCGCGGGTGGCCCACCGGCCGGTGACCACGCCGCCGGGGACGTAGTCGGGGTGGAACCGGCCGCGGTGCCCGTCCCTGCCCGGGCGCACCCACTCGTCCATCCAGGCCCAGCCGTTGGCGGCGACGAGCCGGGCCAGCCGCTTGTACTCGAGCAGCGGCGCGATGGCCGGGTGGTCGAGCTCGCGGAGCTCCCACTTGCGGGTGGTGCGGGCCTCCACGCCGGCGGCGTGCAGGGCGCGCAGCAGCTCGGGCGGGGAGTCGGGGTTGAGCCCGGGGGCGCCGAGGAGGCTGCGGACCGTCTCGGCGAGCGCCTCGAGCCGGGCGGGCCGGGCGCCGCGCGGCGGGCGGGGGCCGAGCAGGTCGGTGAGCAGCCGGTCGTGCGCCGCCGGGTCCCACGGCAGCCCGTCGTGGCGCATCTCCGCGGCGACCAGGGCGCCCGCGGACTCGGCGGCGAGCAGCAGCCGCAGCCGGCCGGGGTCCGGTGCCGCGGCGACCGCCGCGTGCTGGCGTGCCAGCTCGGCGCCGACCTCGGCGGGGTCCAGCGCGCCGAGGTCGTCCAGGAGGGTGGGGGCGTGGTCGGCCGCGTCGCACGCCCCGGCCGCGTCCCAGGGCCCGGCGGGCGCGGCGGCCAGCGGCGAGGTCGCCGTCGCCGCCGCGTGCCGGAGGATGGCGTGGCACAGGCGCAGGTCGTGGCAGCGCTCCACGCGCACCCCGGCCGCCAGGAGGGCGGGGTAGACCTCCGCCGTGTCGGCCCAGACCCAGCGCGGGCGGTGCCGCTCGAGCGCGCGCACCCGGTCCGGCAGCTCCTCGGCGGGCACGACGGCGGGGGGCTCGCCGTCAGGCATCAGGTGCGCGCGACCAGCGCCCAGCGCGACGACGACCTCCACGCCCCGAGCGTAGGCCGCCGGTCAGCCGTCGGCGGGCAGGCCCTTGCCGCCGCGCAGGCGCACCGGGGTCTGGCCGGCCGAGCCGGCGAGCAGCGGGCGGGCGCGGGCGATCGCCGCGCGCGCCTCGGGCGGCTCGAGCGCGGCGTCGTGCGCGCCCCGATCGGTCCAGGCCTCCCACACCCACACGGCGTCGGGGTCGTCCTCGCCGGCGCCCACGACGTAGTGCAGGCACGCCGGGTCCGCGCGGAGGGCGTCCGCCGCGGCCAGCAGCGCGTCGAGCAGCTCCGCGCCCCGGCCGCGACGGGCGGTGAAGCCGGTGAACAACCCGTAGGTCATGCGCCGGGGTTCCGGCGGGCGAGGGCGGCCGACAGCGCCGTGGCGAAGCCGCACCAGGCGGCGTACGGCGCCAGCGCCGCGGCGGCGCCCGGGCGGGCGCGTGCGGCGCGCCGGACGAGCCCGGCGCTGCTGGCGGCGAGCACCGCGCACTCGGCCGCCGCCAGCCACGGCCGCCGCGCCCGCCAGAACAGCCAGCTCCAGGACGCGTTGAGGACGAGGTTGGCCGCCAGCGCGCGCCGGTACGCCCGCGCCTCGCCGGGGCGGCCGGCCGCCGCCAGCTCGTCGAGCGCCGCCGCCGAGGCGAGGGCGAGGTCCGCGTACAGGGCGGTCCACACCACCGGGAAGGCTGCGGGCGGCGGCTGACAGGCGGGCTTGTCCAGGGCGAGGTACCAGGGGCTCTGCGGCTCGGTCGCGACCGAGCCGGCCACCGCCGTCGCGACGACCGCGGTGGCGGTGCGGGCCAGGGTGCCGGCGCGCATCAGCCGGCCGCCTCGACGTCTTGGACCGACCGGGCGAGCACGCAGAACTCGTTGCCCTCGGGGTCGGCGAGGACCACCCAGGTGACCTCCGGCCCCTGCCCTACGTCGGCCCGGGTCGCGCCGAGGGCCAGGAGACGGTCCACCTCCTCGGTCTGGGTGCCGCCGTCCGCGCGCAGGTCCAGGTGCAGCCGGTTCTTCACCGTCTTCGCCTCGGGCACCGGGAGGACGTCGATGCCGGGCGCGGAACGGTCCGCCGGGCCGATGCTCACGCCGTCGTCCCCCGCCTCGTAGACCTCCCAGCCGAGGGCGGCCGCCCAGAAGTCCGCGACGCGGCGGGGGTCGTGGGCGTCGATGGCGAGGACGGCGATCGCACTGGGCATGCGCCGTTCCTACCGCACCCGCCCCAGCCCGGCACGCCCACTGGCCCCCGCCTTCTCGGGGAGGCGTCATCGTCTGCCCGTGCCGAACGGGGGCGACCGTGCCGAACGGGGCCCGCTCGTGCCGAACGGGGCCGCTCGGGCCAGACTTGACCTCTCACCGAGCAGACGACGTCTCACCCCATGGGTGAGGAGGAACGGAGGGGACCGATGCCCGAGCTGGCTGCCCTGGTCAGCGAGCACCTCGCCGCCGCGACGGCCTCGCCGCGGGGGCGCAGCGCCCTGAAGATCATCCACGACGGGCCGCTGCGGCAGACCGTCATCGCCCTCGCCGGCGGGCAGAAGCTCGAGGAGCACAACACCCCGCCGGCGGCGACCCTGCAGGTGCTGCACGGGCGGGTCCGGCTCACCAGCCCGGGCGGCGACGTCGTCCTCTCCGCCGGCTCCCTCGAGCCGATCCCGCACCAGCGCCACGGCCTGACGGCCGTGGAGGACTCGGTGGTCCTGCTCACCGCCGTCAACCGGGAGCCGTGACCCCGCGCCCGGGACCGGCGCCCGGATGCGGCGCGCCGCCCGGCCGGAAACACTGACGCCAGAGCCGAGCGGGAGGGAGGGCCCGGTGCTGGGACTGCCGGACGACGTGCGGGCGTGCCTGTTCGACCTCGACGGGGTGCTCACGGGCACCGCCGCGGTGCACCGCGCCGCCTGGGCGGAGACCTTCGACGACTTCCTCCGCGAGCGCTCCCGGCGCACCGGCGAGCCCTTCGCGCCCTTCACCGAGGAGGACTACCTCCGCCACGTCGACGGCAAGCCCCGGGACGACGGCGTGCGGGACTTCCTCGCCAGCCGGCGCATCCGCCTGCCCGAGGGCGGCCCGCAGGACCCGCCCGGCACCGGCAGCGTCCACGGGCTGGCCCACCGCAAGAACGAGGTGCTGCTGAGCCGGCTGAGCGACGGGGTGGAGGTCTTCGCGGGCAGCCGCCGCTACGTCGAGGCCGCCCGCGGGGCCGGGCTGGCCTGCGCCGTCGTCTCCAGCAGCGCGAACACCCGCCTGGTCCTGGACGTCACCGGGCTCGCGGGCCTGTTCGACGTGGTGGTCGACGGCGCCGTCGCCGACGCGTTGTCGCTGCCCGGCAAGCCGGCCCCCGACACCTTCCTCGAGGCCGCGAACCGGCTCGACGTCCCGCCCGCGCGCGCCGCGGTCTTCGAGGACGCCCTCGCCGGCGTGGCCGCCGGCCGGGCCGGCGGCTTCGGGTTCGTCGTCGGGGTGGACCGCGACTCCCAGGGCGACGCGCTGCGCGGCGCGGGCGCCGACGTCGTCGTCTCCGACCTGGAGGAGCTGTTGTGAGCGCGGCGCTGCCGGTGGACCCGTGGTCGCTGCGGGAGCCGTCCCTCGACCTGGGCCGGCTCGGGCAGACCGAGTCGCTCTTCGCCCTGTCCAACGGCCACATCGGGCTGCGCGGCAACCTCGACGAGGGCGAGCCGAACGAGACCCCCGGCACCTACGTCAGCGGGGTCTTCGAGCGCCACCCGCTGCCCTACCCCGAGGGCGGCTACGGCTACCCCGAGGCCGGCCAGACGATGGTCAACGTCACCAACGGCAAGCTGCTGCGCCTGCTCGTCGACGACGAGCCGTTCGACGTGCGCTACGGCCGCCTCCTCAGCCACGAGCGGGAGCTGAACCTGCAGGAGGGGACGCTGCACCGGCAGGTCGAGTGGGTCTCGCCGTCGGGCAAGCCGATCCGGATCAAGTCCACCCGGCTGGTCTCCTTCGTCCAGCGGGCGATCGCCGCGGTGTCCTACGTGGTGGAGGCCGTGGAGGAGACCCGGGTGATCCTCCAGTCCGAGCTCGTCGCCAACGAGGCGCCGCCCGAGGTGGACAGCCGGGACCCGCGGGTCGCCGCCGCCCTGGAGGACCCGTTCATCGCCGTCGGGCAGGACCTCGAGCAGAGCGGGGCCGTGCTCGTGCACCGCACCCGCAAGAGCGGCCAGCAGCTGGCCGCCGGCATGGACCACGACATCGAGTGCGACGCCCAGTTCGAGATCGAGAACGACGCCCGCAGCGACTGGGCGCGCACCACGATCGTCACCCTGCTGCGCCCGGGCGAGAAGCTCAAGGTCGTGAAGTTCCTCGGGTACGGGTGGTCGACCACCCGCTCGGCCCCGGCGCTGCGCGACCAGGTGGCCGCGGCGCTGACGGCCGCCCGCCACACCGGCTGGAACCTGCTGCGGCTGAGCCAGCGCGAGTACCTCGACGAGTTCTGGGGCGGGGCGGACGTGGAGGTGGAGGGCGACCCGGTCATCCAGCAGGCGGTGCGCTACGCCCTGTTCCAGGTGCTGCAGTCCGGGGCCCGCACCGAGGGGCGCGCCATCGGCGCCAAGGGGCTGACCGGCACCGGCTACAACGGCCACACCTTCTGGGACATCGAGGGCTTCGTGCTGCCCGTGCTCACCCTCACCGCCCCCAAGGCCGCCGCCGACGCGCTGCGCTGGCGCGCCTCCACGCTGGGCAAGGCCCGCGACCGGGCCCACACCCTCGGCCTCGAGGGGGCGGCCTTCCCGTGGCGCACCGTCGACGGGGAGGAGACCTCGGCGTACTGGCCGGCCGGGACCGCGGCCTTCCACATCGGCGCCGACATCGCCCGGGCGTTCGAGGAGTACCGGCTGGGCACCGGCGACGAGGAGCTCGAGCGCGACACGGGGCTGGAGGTCCTCGTCGAGACCGCCCGGCTCTGGCACTCCCTGGGCCACCACGACCGTCACGGCCGCTGGCACGTGGACGGCGTCACCGGCCCGGACGAGTACACCGCCCTGGTGGACGACAACGTCTTCACCAACCTCATGGCCGCGAACAACCTGCGCGCCGCCGCGGACGCGTGCGTGCGCCAGCCGCTGGGCGCCGAGAACGCGCACGTGACCACGGAGGAGATCGCCGCCTGGCGGGACGCGGCCGAGGCGGTCCACCTGCCCTACGACGTCGAGCTGGGCGTGCACCCCCAGTGCGAGAGCTTCACCCGGTTCGCCGAGTGGGACTTCGAGGCGGCGGCCGACCGGTACCCGCTCATGCTCCACGAGCCGTACTTCCAGCTCTACCGCAAGCAGGTGGTCAAGCAGGCCGACCTCGTGCTGGCGATGCACTGGTTCCCCGACGCCTTCACCGACGAGGAGAAGGCCCGCAACTTCGACTACTACGAGCGGCGCACCGTGCGCGACTCCTCGCTCTCGGCCAGCTCGCAGGCCGTCGTGGCCGCGGACGTGGGCCAGCTCGACCTCGCCCACGAGTACCTTCACGAGGCCGCGCTGGTCGACCTGCACGACCTGCACCACAACAGCGCCAACGGGCTGCACATCGCGTCCCTGGCCGGGGCGTGGATCGTCATCGTCGAGGGCTTCGGCGGGCTGCGCCGCGCCGACGGCGTGCTTCACCTCGACCCCGTGCTGCCCGACCAGATCAGCCGGCTCTCCTTCCGGCTGCGCTGGCGCGGGGCGCGGGTGCAGGTGGAGATCACCCGGCAGGAGGTGACCTGCCGGGTCCTCGGCGAGCAGGACGCCGCGATCCCGCTCGTCGTCTACGGGGAGCGGGTCCAGGTGACCCCGCTACAGGCCGTGGTCCGGCCGCTGCGCCGCCGCGAGCCGCTGCTGCCCCGCCCGCCGCAGCCGCCGGGGCGCCCGCCCCGGGTGGGCCCCGACGAGGAGCGCCGCTGAGGCGCGCTCACCGCACCGGGGCCCACTCTCCGCGGGCGACGAGCACGTCGCGGAGCACGTCCGGCCGGTCGGTGATGACCCCGTCCACGCCGTCGTCGAGCAGGCGCCCGATCGAGGCGGGCTCGTCGATGGTCCAGGTGATCACCCGCAGCCCGAGGTCGTGGGCCATCTGCACCAGCCGGGCGGCCACCCGCGGTCGCGCCATGACGCTCAGGCGGCCCAGCCGCCAGGCGACGTGGGCGAAGGCGCCGGAGGCGACGGCGGCGGGCGGGCGGGTGCCGGTGCGGGCGCAGGCGATGAGCGCGGTGAGGGAGCGCCAGCCCAGCGCCGTCGTCAGCTGCGGTCCGCACTCGTGGCGGATGGCCGCCAGCCAGGTGTCCCAGCCGCCCGCGACGCACACCCGGGCGGCGGAGCCGGTGCGCCGGATGGCGGCGATGGTCGGGCGGATCGCGCGCTCCTCCTTGACGTCGATCATGACGCAGGCGTCCGGCCACGCGGCGAGCAGGTTCTCCAGCGGCAGCACCGGCTCGCGGCCGAGCACGCGGGTGTGCCGCACCTCGGCCCAGGTCCGCCCGGCCAGGGCGCCGCGCAGCGAGGTGACGCGGTCGAGCGTGGCGTCGTGGAAGGCGAGCGGGACGCCGTCGGCGGTGGTTCGCACGTCGGTCTCGAGGTAGGTCAGCCCGAGGCCGCGGGCCAGCCCGAACGCCGCGAGGGTGTTCTCCGGCGCCAGCGCGGCGCCCCCGCGGTGGGCGGCGGCGAGGAAACCCGGGTGGGAGCCGTAGAGGCCGTGCAGGGCCGGTGCGGACGGTCGGACGCGGGGGAGCGCGAGCGTGGCCACGGGACCCAGGGTGGCGGCGGCCGGGCACGAGCGCGCGCGGCGCGGCGCCCCGTCGCCAACTCTTCATCTGGCCGCCACCGTCCGGTCGGTGTGGCCGGCCGGGCGGCGCGGGCCTCGGTCCCGGCGAGGGCCTCGGTCCCGGCGAGGCAGTCGGGCGGCCCAGGCCGTCGACCCGCGGGACGGCTCTCACACCGCCAGGCTCAGCAGCACGGCGAAGACGAGCCCGCACACCGAGATGACCGTCTCCATGAGCGACCAGCTGAGGATGGTCTGCTTGACGGTCATGCCGAAGTACTGCTTGACCATCCAGAACCCCACGTCGTTGACGTGGGAGAAGAACAGCGAGCCCGAGCCGACCGCGATGACCAGCAGCGCCAGGTGCGCCGGCGTCAGCTGCGCGGCGAGCGGGGCGACGATGCCGGCGGCGGTGATGGTGGCGACGGTCGCCGACCCGGTGGCCAGGCGGATGAGGACCGCCACCGCCCAGCCCAGCAGCAGCACGCTGAGGTGGGCCCCGGTGGCGTAGCTCGCGATGAGCTTGCCCACGCCCGAGTCGACGAGGGTCTGCTTGAACCCGCCGCCCGCGGCGATGATGAGCAGCGTGCCGGCCATCGGCGGCAGGGAGGCGTTGATGGTGTCCCCCACCCCGCCGCGGCCGGCGCCCACGCTGTACCCCATGGTGAACATCGCCACCAGCGTGGCCAGGAGGAGCGCGACGACGGGCTCGCCGAGCACGAAGAGCGCGTCGTGGACCGGGTTGCCCTTGGCCGAGACGATCTCGGCGACGGCGCGGGCGAGCATGAGGACCACGGGCAGCAGGACGGTGCCCACGGTGACCCAGAAGCTCGGGGTGCGGCGCAGCCGCTCCTCGCTGCCCGGCGCCTCCCGGGTGCCGGCCGCCGCCTGCAGCTCGGCGAACATCGGGCTGTCCGGGGTGATCTCGCGCGGGCCCACGTGGGCGACGACCCGCCCGAACAGCGGGCCGGCGATGATGACGGTGGGGATCGCGCAGATGAGGCCGAAGGCGAGGGTGAGGCCGAGGTCGGCCTTCAGGGCGCTGATCGCCACCAGCGGACCCGGGTGCGGCGGGACCATGCCGTGCAGCACCGACAGGCCGGCCAGGGCGGGGATGCCGACGAGCAGGACCGGCACCCGCGCCCGCCGGGCGACCATGAGCACGATCGGGATGAGCAGGACGACGCCGATCTCGAAGAACATCGGCAGCCCGACCAGGGCCGCCGCCCCGGCCATCGCCCAGGGCAGCGCCCCGCCGGTGAACCTCGAGACGATCCGGTCGACCACCTGGGCCGCGCCGCCGGAGTCGATCAGCAGCTTGCCGATGATCGCACCGAGGGCGACGAGGACGCCGACGCTGCCGAAGGTGTCGCCCACGCCCTTGGCGAAGCTGGTGACGGCGTCGTCGAGGTTGAAGCCCGAGGCGATCGCCAGGACCGCCGAGCCGATCATCAGGGCGAGGAACGGGTTGATCTTCGCCCACGTGATGAGGACGACGACGGCGGCGATGGCCAGCACCGTGGCGAGGATGAGCCGGCTGCTGCCGGCGGTGGCCGCGCCGCCGGCCGCGCCGCCGGCCGCTAGGACGACGCCGGGTGCGCTCGATGGCACCATGACGAACCCTCCCTCCGAGGGGTCTCAGAACAGCTGGTGCATGTTCTGCAGGTTCTGCGGGGCCACGAGGAGGGCCCGCTCCTGCCGGACCCACCACTGGCGGGTGCGGCGGAGCTCCTCCCAGGTGGAGTAGCGGTAGCGGAACACCCGGGCGCGGACGTACCGCGGGCGGCGCCCGGCGAACGGGTCGCGGCGCAGCAGCGTGAGGGTGGGGCGGTCCCCCTCGAGCAGGCGCAGGAGGAACACGGTGAACCAGCGGTGCTGGGAGGGGGAGCCGAGCGCGAGGAACCACATGCCCCAGTCGAGCCGGAGGTGGTACGGGGCCCACTGGCGCGGGATCTGACCGGTGCGTCCCGGCTTGCCCTTGAACTCGTACTCGTGCCAGTCGGTGGTGAACGGGTCGTCGTCCTCGGTGCCCTCGACGACCACCTCGTCGCGCCGACGGGTGATGGAGCCGAACGCGCCGTACGCCCCGGCCAGGTGCCAGCGGTTGAACGAGGCGTTCATCTTCTGGTGCCGGTCGACGAGGTTGCGGGCCGGCCAGTAGCTGAGCACGACCATCAGCGCCGTCACCGCCAGCACGACGACGGCGAACCACCCCGGCGTCGGCCCGTGCGCCTGGGTGCCTACCGACCAGGGCAGCAGCCGGTCGAGAACGCCGTCGCCGACCGCGGAGAACGCCAGCAGCATGGTCAGGAAGTTCAGCCAGGCGAAGTTGCCCGAGAGCATGAGCCAGCCCTGGGTGACGACGACGACGGCGGCGGCCACCGTCGCGACGGGCTGCGGCGCGAAGAGCAGGAACGGGACGACGAGCTGGGTGGCGTGGTTGGCGGCCACCTCCACCTTGTGCAGCGGCCGGGGCAGGTGGTGGAAGAACCAGCTGCCCGGGTTGGGCATGGGCTGGGTCTCGTGGTGGTAGTACAGGCAGGTCAGGTCCCGCCAGCACGGGTCGCCGCGCATCTTGATCATCCCGGCGCCGAACTCCACGCGGAAGACCAGCCACCGGAAGAGCACGACGACGGTGACCGGCGGCGCGACCCGGTCCGAACCGAGGAAGGCGGCGAGGAAGCCGGCCTCGAGCAGCAGCGACTCCCAGCCGAAGCTGTAGAAGACCTGCCCGACGTTGACGACGGACAGGTACAGCGCCCACAGGAGGAGGAACGCCAGCAGCGGCACCCACGGCGGCCCGGCCTGCGGCAGCCCGAGCACCAGGGCGGCGGCCACGAGCGCGCCGAGGGCGGCGACGGCGACCAGCAGCCGGTCGGAGTAGCGCCAGTGAAACAGGCTGGGGGCGAGCCGGCTGGGCACCCGGGCGACGAACTGCGGCACCGGCAGCAGCCCGTGCTCGCCGAGCAGGGGACGGAACTGGCGCAGCGCGGCGACGAAGGCGAGGACGTAGACCAGGGCGATGCCCCGCTGCAGCACGAACCGCGCGGCGTCGTAGTTCTCCGCGGCGAACCAGCCGCCGGCCCAGTCCACGGCGGACCCCCTTCCGTGTGCGCGTCCATTGCACACCCGGCCCCGCGGTGCTGCAGCCCAGCGCCCCCGTCCCCGACCACCGTGGCAATCTGGCTGCGACCACCATCGCGTTCTGGCCGCGACCGGGGGTCAGCGGGCGTAGCGCAGGCAGTCCGAGCGGGCGGCGCACTCGGGGCCGACGGCCATCGGCGCGATGCGGCCCGCGGCGCGCAGCTCCCCCAGCCGGGGGACGACCAGGTCGCGCAGCGCCCACGGGTCGAGGGTGTTGAGGTAGATCTTCGTGCCCCCCTCGAAGCCGGCGATGGTCGACACCCGCCACTTGAGCATCACCCGCCACGGCATCGGGGCCGTGACGTCGGCGGGGCGGTGGTGCCACTCCTCGTTGGTCGGCACCGCCGCGCCGGTGGCGGCGTGGCAGGCGTGCAGGAGGTCGGCGACGGCGGCGAGCTCGTCGTCGTCGTGCTCCCACGGCAGGCTGCGCGGGCTCGTGGAGTAGACCTCGAGGGTGGGGTAGCGGTGCCCGAAGCCGGCGAAGGCGATGGCGTGGTCGTTCTCGGCGACGACGAGGCCGGCCGCGGCGGCGGGGTTGACCGCCGCGTCGTTGAACAGGTTGGGGTTGAGGGCCAGCTGGGCCAGCTCGCGGTCGGTCTGGCCGCCGTGCGCGTCGATGGCGACGACCTGCTTGTGAAGGTGGTCGAAGGAGGCGCCGGCCGGGCGCAGCCAGTTCTGGAAAACGGCCACGTACCGGGCGAACCGGTTGGCCGCGTACAGGCGCCGGGCGGCCTCGACGGTGAAGGCCACGAAGCGCCGGTGCTCCGCCACGGTCAGCGTGCCCGAGCCGGCGAGCTGGTCGTCCGTGGTCGCGCCGTCGACAAAGTGGCGGCGCGCGATGACGACGTCGTGGCCGGAGGCGAACAGGGCGGTGGCGGGGGCGAGGCGCTCGGCCTCGCTCATGGCGGCCCATGCCGCCTCGCTCACGCCGGCGGCGCGCAGCCGGGCGTGGACGACGCCGAGCACGTGCGCCCGCCCGGCGGGGGCGGCGAGGTAGGCGCGCTCGTGGGCCAGAGCCTCGGCCGGGGCGGTGTAGCCGTAGTTGGTGCGCCAGTAGTCGTAGCCGAGGATGGCGAAGAGGTTGGGGACCAGCCGCAGCTCGGCCGGCTCCGCCAGCCGCTCGGCGGGGAGGTGCTCGACCAGGCGGGCCGCGCCCTCGCCCGTGCGCACCAGGCGCGCCTTCTCCGGCGGGGTCTGCAGGAAGTTGCCCGGGCAGAACGCGCAGTAGTGCCCGGCGCCGGCCGGGTCGACGGGGCCGGGTGCGTGCGCGGCGGCGTGCCAGGGCCGCTGGGCCCGCCCGGGCACGGTCCACACCTCGGTGCCGGTGAGGGGGTTGACCTGCTTGACGGTGCCGTCCGCCAACCGGGTCAGCGGCCCGTCCGCGGGCCCGTGCGGCGGGCGCATGGCTGCACGGTATCCCGCCCGGCGCGGCGCCAGGGCTGACAGACTGGTGGGGGACGAGGGGAGGGAGGGCGATGGCGGCCACCCTCGAGCGGCTCGAGCGGGCGGAGTGCCTGCGCCTCCTGGCCACGGCCCCCGTGGCGTGGCTGGCCTACTGCGGCGCCGGCCGGCCCGAGATGACGCCGGTCAACTTCGCCGTCGGCGAGGGCGAGGTGGTCGTGCGCACCGGGTACGGCGGCAAGCTCGGCGCCGCGGCGGCGGACGCCGTGATGACCCTGGGGGTGCTCGGGACCGACCCGGCGACGCGCACGGGCTGGTCGGTCACCGTCAGCGGGCACACGCGGCTGGCCGGCGATCCCCTCGTCGACGCCGACCTGCCCCAGCCTGGCTCCTGGGTCGACGGCCGGGTGATCACCATCGCCGTGGCGATCGAGCGGGTCTCGGGCCGCCGGATCGTGCGCCCCGACGGGCCCACCTCGCGACCCGGCGGCTAGCGCCGGCGAGCCCAGGCGCTCCCTCGCGCTCGCGGCGTCAGGCCTCGTCGGCCGCCCGGGCCTTGAGCCGGTTGTTCTCGGCGCGCACCCGCGCCTGGGTCTCCCGCTCGGCCACCAGCCACGCCGGTGGCTCGTCGAGCAGCGCGCGGATCTGCTCGGTCGTCAGCGGCTCGGTGACCCCGCCGCGGGCCAGCCCGGAGGCGGAGACGCCGAGACGCCGGGCCACCTCCTGACGCGGGTGCGGGCCGTTGCGGCGCAGGTCCGCCAGCCACTGCGGCGGGTTGGCCTGCAGGTCGTTGAGCTCGTCGCGGCTGACCATGCCCGCCTGGAACTCCGCCGGGGTGGCGGACAGGAGCACGCCGAGCTTCCGCGCGGCGGTCTGCGGCTTCATCATCTGGGGCTTGGGGGAGCTCATGGCACGGAAGCCTATGCGCTGTCGGCGCGGGCCCACGGTGGCGCTGCACTAGCCTGGGGTGCCGCACAGGAGGAGGTGCCGTCATGGCGGACCCGTTCCGGATCCGGTTCGTCCCCGGCGTGACGCCCGACAAGTGGCTGCGCAGGTGGGACGAGCGCTACCCGGACGCGCCGCTCGAGGCGAGCCCGGTGGACGAGGCGGAGCAGGTCGACGTCCTCCACGACGGCGCGGCCGCGATGTGCTTCGTGCGCCTGCCCGTCGACCGCGCGGGCCTGCACCTCATCCCGCTCTACCGGGAGGCCCCGGTCGTCGTCGCCGCGAAGGATCACCCCGTGGCCGCGTTCGACGAGGTGGACGTGGCGGACCTCGCCGACGAGCACCTGCTCCAGGACCCCGCCGCGGTGCCCGAGTGGGCCGCGCTGGCCACCGAGGTGCGCGCCGGCACCCGGGTGCCCGTGCCGCCGATGACCGCCAAGCAGGCGATCGAGGTCGCCGCGTCCGGGGCCGGCGTCGTCATCCTCCCGCTGTCCGTCGCGCGCCTGCACCACCGCAAGGACGTGGTGCACCGGGCGGTGCGCGGGGTCGCCGAGTCCCAGGTGGGCCTCGCCTGGCGCGAGGACGACGACGATCCGCGCCTCGAGGCCTTCATCGGTGTGGTGCGCGGCCGCACCGCGCGCAGCACCCGCGGGGGCGGCGTCGACCCCGCGGAGAGCCCCGCGGGGAAGGGCCGAGGCAGCGCCGCCCGCGGGGGCCGCGAGGGGGCGAGCCGCGCCGGCCGGGGGCGCTCAGCCGGGGCCGGCCGCGGCGGGAACCCGCGGGGAAAGGGCCAGGCCGGGCGCCGTCGCGGAGGTCCGGGCCGGCGCGGGCGCTGACCCGCGCGAGCCCTTAGCGTGGGTGGCATGACGCGCCCCATCCGCATCGCGTGCCAGGTCCAGCCCCAGCACGCCGACTACGCGCAGATTCGTGACGTCGTCGCCCGGGCGGAGGACGCCGGGGCGGACGTCGTCTTCACCTGGGACCACTTCTTCCCGCTCCGCGGCGACCAGGACGGCAAGCACTTCGAGTGCTGGACCACGCTGGGCGCCTGGGCCGAGGCCACCAACCGGGTCGAGATCGGCGCGCTGGTCACGTGCAACAGCTACCGCAACCCCGACCTGCTGGCGGACATGGCCCGCACGGTCGACCACATCAGCGACGGACGGCTCATCCTCGGCATCGGGGCCGGCTGGTTCGAGAAGGACTACGACGAGTACGGCTACGACTTCGGCACGCCGGGCACCCGCCTGCGCGCCCTCGCCGAGGCCCTGCCGCGCATCCGCCGCCGGTGGGGCCGGCTCAACCCGCCGCCCACGCGGGACATCCCGATCCTCGTGGGCGGCGGCGGGGAGAAGAAGACGCTGCGCTACACCGCCGAGCACGCGAACATCTGGCACAGCTTCGGCGACGTCGCGACGCTGCGGCACAAGAGCGCCGTCCTCGACGGCCACTGCGCCGACATCGGGCGCGACCCCGGGGAGATCGAGCGGTCGATCGGCGTCTCCCGGCCGCCGGAGGAGGTCGGCGAGGAGCTCGTGGCCGCCGGGGCGTCCCTGTTCACGGTGGGCACGAGCGGCCCGGACTACGACCTCACGCTGCTCGGGCGCTGGCTCGCCTGGCGCGACGCCCGCTCCTGAGTCCGGGCGCCGGGTGCGACGTCAGGCGGCCACGGTTCGCAGATGTGCTCCAGCTGGGCCCGCAGCGCCGAGGCGGGGCGTCGGCCTCGGGCACGAGGTCGGGGTCGACGATGACGGTGACCGAGAGGCGCCCCGCGTAGGACAGGGCCGCGAAGGCGACGGCGACGTTGCCGGAGGTGGTCGTGATCGGGACGAGGCGGAGGATGGCGGCACCCGCCAGGGAGAGCCGCTCGGCGGGGCCGGTCATGGTGGTCAGGAAGGAGTTGACCAGGCGCTGCCGGTCGACGAGGACGAGGTCGCCGGGACCGAGGCGTTCCACCGGCCGGAGGGCCGCCCGCGCGGCGAGGCCGGGGCGGCGCGGCCCCATCGCCCCACGGGCCCGGACCGCGCCCGCGCGCGGTGCCCCACCCCCGGGGCGGTTGCTGGGCGGCGTCACGCCATCGGGAGCGGCTTTCCCTCGCGGCTGTCTCGAGACCGCGGCTGCCCCGAGACCTCCACGATCCCGCCGGTCGGGGGCGGGCGCGAGCGACGAAGGTCCCTTTCCCCACCCCGTCCACCGGCGTAGGCACGAGCCCGTCAGGCGGGTGGTGGTCGACCGCTTTGGCGGCCCGGAGGTTCTACCCGCCGTCGGCGGCGGCGACCGGCTGCCGGAGGATGGTGCGCTGCCGCTCCGGCGCGACCTTGCGGAAGTCGCTGAGGTAGATCTCGTGATGCTTGCCGGTCAGGCGCATCCCGCGGCCGGGGATGACCTCGTGGTGCAGGTGCGCGAGGACGTCGGCCTCGTCGTCGAAGGCGCCGACGTGCAGCGTCTGCACGCACCGGCCCTCCGACAGCGTCTCGAGGCGGACGTCGTCGAGGCGCGCGGGCCGGTTCTTGGCCGCGGCGCGCTCGACGGCCGCGGCGACCATCGCCCCGTCGAGCCAGTCCGGGGCCAGGATCATCAGGGTCCAGCTCCACCGCGACTTGTCGCGCGCCGTCGTGAACGCGTCCATGTCCTCGGCCCACCACAGGCCCTCCAGCGGAGGGACGACGTAGTCGCGTCCGAGCTCTCCCTTGCTGGTGAACTTCAGCGTGTAGGCCACGGGGTAGAGCGCCTCCACCGCCTCGGTGAACGCCGGGGAGGTGTTCGGGTCGCCGCGGCCGTCGATCATGAGGTACTGCAGGTCGGGCACGTCCACCACCCGGACCTCGCCCGCCACGGCCCGGTAGGCGTCGAGCGTCTTCTTGAAGTCGGTCTTGTCGGTCATCGAGCCCCTCGACCCGGGGGAGCCACGCCCGGCACCGAGCGCCTGCGCTCGCGGGAACCGCTCCAAGCCTGCCTGCGGGAAGCCCGCACGATACAGGCCCCACCGGCCCGCGGGGCAGGGCGCGTGAGCAACCGATTCACCCGGGTCTGGCCGGGGCGGTTCGACCCCGCCGGAGAAACCTCGAACTTGCCGCCGAAACTCGAACTCGCCGCCGTCGACGCGCCGCGTACCGAGCCAGCGGCAGCCCGGCGAAGCAGGAGCGCCGCGCTCGCGACCGGGAACAAACCCGCGCCGCAGAAGGTTGAGCCGAACAGACTCAAGTTTGGGACCGTCGGGTTGAACATCTCCCGGTCAAGGCACAGACTTGAGTGCATACGACTCAAGATGACGCCGTGACCCGGATCGGCGCCCGAGATCGAAGGAGCACAAGCATGGCACGAGCGGTCGGTATCGACCTGGGCACCACCAACTCGGTGGTCTCCGTCCTCGAGGGCGGCGAGCCCACCGTCATCGCGAACGCCGAGGGGTCGCGCACCACCCCCTCGGTCGTCGCCTTCAGCAAGTCCGGCGAGGTCCTCGTCGGCGAGGTCGCCAAGCGGCAGGCCGTCACCAACGTCGACCGCACGATCTCCTCCGTCAAGCGCCACATGGGCACCGACTGGACGGTGGCGATCGACGACAAGAAGTACACCCCGCAGGAGATCTCCGCGCGCATCCTCGGCAAGCTCAAGAAGGACGCCGAGGCGTACCTGGGCGAGCCGGTCACCGACGCCGTCGTCACCGTCCCGGCCTACTTCAACGACGCCCAGCGCCAGGCGACCAAGGACGCCGGCCAGATCGCGGGCCTGAACGTCCTGCGCATCATCAACGAGCCGACGGCGGCCGCCCTCGCCTACGGGCTGGAGAAGGGCAAGGAGGACGAGCTCATCCTCGTCTTCGACCTCGGTGGCGGCACCTTCGACGTCTCCCTGCTCGAGGTGGGCAAGGACGACGACGGCTTCTCCACCATCCAGGTCCGCGCCACCAACGGCGACAACAAGCTCGGTGGTGACGACTGGGACCAGCGGGTCGTCGACTGGCTCGTCAAGCAGGTGAAGAACAAGGACGGCGTGGACCTGTCCAAGGACCGCATCGCCCTGCAGCGTCTGCGCGAGGCCGCCGAGCAGGCCAAGAAGGAGCTGTCCTCCGCGACCAGCACCAACATCTCCCTGCAGTACCTGTCGATGAGCGAGTCCGGCCCGATCCACCTGGACGAGAAGCTCACCCGGGCCGCCTTCCAGGAGATGACGGCGGACCTGCTCGAGCGCACCAAGACCCCGTTCCACAACGTCATCAAGGACGCCGGGATCCAGCTCAGCGACATCGACCACGTGGTCCTCGTCGGCGGCTCGACCCGCATGCCGGCCGTGAGCGACGTCGTGCGCGAGCTCACCGGCGGCAGGGAGCCCAACAAGGGCGTGAACCCGGACGAGGTCGTCGCCGTCGGCGCAGCCCTGCAGGCCGGCGTCATCAAGGGCGACCGCAAGGACGTCCTGCTCATCGACGTCACCCCGCTGTCCCTGGGCATCGAGACCAAGGGTGGCGTGATGACCAAGCTCATCGAGCGCAACACCGCCATCCCGACCAAGCGCTCCGAGGTGTTCTCCACCGCCGAGGACAACCAGCCGAGCGTGCTCATCCAGGTCTTCCAGGGCGAGCGCGACTTCGCCCGCGACAACAAGCCGCTGGGCACCTTCGAGCTGACCGGCATCGCCCCGGCCCCGCGCGGCATGCCGCAGATCGAGGTCACCTTCGACATCGACGCCAACGGCATCGTGCACGTCTCCGCCAAGGACCGCGGCACGGGCAAGGAGCAGTCGATGACCATCACCGGCGGCTCGGCCCTGCCGAAGGACGAGATCGACCGGATGGTCAAGGAGGCCGAGGCGCACGCGGCCGAGGACGCCAAGCGCCGCGAGGAGGCTGAGCTGCGCAACACCGCCGAGCAGCAGGTCTACTCCACCGAGAAGCTGCTCAGCGACAACGCCGACAAGCTGCCCGAGGCCGTGACCTCCGAGGTCCGCGAGGCCGTCGACGCCCTGAAGAAGGCGCTCGAGGGCCAGGACATCGAGGCCGTCCGCACCGCCCAGGCGGACCTGACGACCAAGAGCCAGAAGATCGGCGAGGCGCTGTACGCCAACCAGTCCGAGACGGCCAACCCCGGCACCCAGGGCGCCCCGTTCGACGGCGCCACGCGCGGCTCGGAGGCCGACGACGACGTCGTCGACGCCGAGATCGTGGACGACGAGGAGACCAAGTGACGGACGAGACCCGAGCGCGCGAGGAGGACGTCGGCGCCGAGAAGCCGGTCGTGACCGACAAGCGGCGCATCGACCCCGAGACCGGCAAGCTGCGCGATCACGCGGAGGGGGCGGCCGACCCGGCCGCCGCCCCGGCGGGGGTCGCGAGCGAGGCCCCTGCCGAGGCGGGCGCCGCGGCCGAGCCCGGCGAGGCGGACGCCGTCGCCGAGGCCCAGGCGGAGGCCCTGGACCTGGCCGACCAGCTGGCCCGGCGCAACGCCGACCTCTACAACGTCCAGCAGGAGTACAACGCCTACGTGCGCCGGTCCAAGGCGGACGCCGCGAACCAGCGCCAGGCCGGGGTGCACGACGTCGTCGAGGCGCTGCTCGGCGTCCTCGACGAGATCGAGCTCGCCCGCCAGCACGGGGACCTCACCGGGCCGTTCGCCGCCATCGCGGAGAAGCTCGAGGGCACCCTGGGCCAGCGCTTCGGCGTGGTGCGCTACGGCACCGAGGGTGAGGAGTTCGACCCGGAGATCCACGACGCCCTCATGCACCAGGCGGACCCCGCGGCCACGGCGACCACCGTCACGCAGGTCCTCCAGCCCGGCTACCGTGCCGGGGAGAAGGTCCTGCGCGCGGCGCGCGTGGGCGTCACCGGCCCTCAATGAGGGGCGAGACCACAGTAGGCAGGTGCCGCGGCGGGATTCCCGCCGCGGCACCGCACGATCGAGGAGGTGAGGCGTGATGACCGGCCAGGACTGGCTCGAGAAGGACTTCTACGCCACCCTCGGCGTCGCGAAGGACGCCGACGCCGACGCGATCAAGAAGGCCTACCGCAAGCTCGCCCGCAAGTACCACCCGGACCAGAACCCCGGGAACGCCGCGGCCGAGGAGAGGTTCAAGTCGGTCGGCGAGGCCTACGCCGTGCTCTCCGACCCCGAGCAGCGCAAGCAGTACGACGCGCTGCGCGCGATGGCCGGCGGCGGGGCGCGGTTCTCGGCCGGCACCGGCGCCGGCGGCGCCGGGTTCGAGGACCTGTTCGGCGGGATGTTCGGCCAGGGCGCGCCGGGCGGCGCGCGGGTGCGGTACTCCACGACCGCCCCCTCGGGCACGGGCACCGGCACCGGCGGCTTCGAGGACATCCTCTCCGGCATGTTCGGCGGCGGGGGCTTCGGCTCGCGGCGCCGGGCGCAGCGCGGCGCGGACATCACCGCCACCACCCGCCTGCCCTTCCGGCAGGCGGTCACCGGGGCGACGGTCCAGCTCACCGTGGACGGCCGGACGATGACCACCCGCATCCCGCCGGGGGTGCACGACGGGCAGAAGATCCGTCTGCGCGGCAAGGGCCAGCCCGGGGCCGGCGGCGGGGAGCCCGGCGACCTCATCGTCACCGTGCACGTCGACCCGCACCCGGTGTTCTCCCTGGACGGGAAGAACCTGCGCCTCACCGTGCCGATCACGTTCGACGAGGCGGCGCTGGGCGCCACCATCGAGGTGCCGACGCTGGACGGGCGCGCGGTCAAGGTGAAGGTGCCGGCCGGCACCCCGTCGGGCCGCACGCTCCGGGTGCGGCACAAGGGGCTGGACCTGCCCGCGACGCCCGACGGCGACCTGCTCGTCACCGTGAACGTCGTCGTGCCGAGCCGGCTGAGCAGCGCGGCCAAGGCGGCGGTGAAGGCCTTCGCCGAGGCGAACGAGGGGGCCAACCCCCGGGCGGGGCTCACCGAGCTCGCCGGCCAGTAGGAGCGACCTGACGGCGGGCCCCCGCCCGCCGTCGGCGGTCGCCGCACCGGCCCGCCGCCGGGCCGGTGGGCGGCGAGGCGGAAGGAGGAGACATGGCACTGCAGGCCGGGGGACGTGAGGACGCACCCATCCTGACCGTCTCCGCCGCAGCCGAGCTGGCCGGGATGCACCCGCAGACCCTGCGCCAGTACGATCGCCTGGGCATCGTGGAGCCGCAGCGCACCCGCGGTCGGGGGCGGCGCTACACCCTGCGCGACGTCGCGCTGCTGCGCGAGGTCCAGCGGCTCAGCCAGGAGGAGGGCATCAACCTCGCCGGCATCAAGCGCATCCTGGACCTCCAGCGCGAGCTGGCGCAGGTGCGCTCCGAGCTGGACAACCTGCGCTCGGTGGTCGACCCCGGTCACCGGGTCTTCGCGGCGGGCCCGACCGGCGACGTCGTCGCCCTGCCGCGTGGCACCCGCGTGCGGCGGGTGACCACGACCAACGGCGGGGCGCTCGTGCTGTGGCGCCCCCGCGAGTACTGACACCCACGGCCGGACACCGCCCGGTATAGGAGTTTCGGGCGGTACAGGCTTACGCTTGCCGACAGCCGGACCTGACCGGTGTCGCCCCGAAGAGAGATCCGGCTCATGACTGACATGGTGGAGACCCACTCCGAGGAACGCTCGGGCAGCGAGGGATCGACGGCGCTGCTGACCTCCGCCACCCACAACCGCCTCGTCCTGTCCGGCGAGGTCGACATCAGCATGAACGAGGAGCTGGGCCAGGCCGCCGTCACCATCGAGCGCTCCGGCCTGCCCCTGGAGGTCGACGCGCGCAACGTCACCTTCATGGACTCCTCGGTCATCGCCGTGCTCGCCCGGCTCGCCTACCGGCTCCCGGACCGGCTGCGCATCATCCAGCCACCGGACGTCGTGCGGTTCCTGCTCGAGGTCACCAAGATCGGGGAGATCGTCGACATCGTCGACGTCGACCCCGGCTTCCCCGACCCCGAGCCGGCTCGGGGCGAGATGCTGGCCTGATCTCGCTCCCTACCCGCCCAGGGCCGCGCGCAGCCGCACCGCGACGTCGTCGAGCTCGACGCGCGACGGCGGCTCGTGCCGCGCGTCGGTGATCCGCAGCCCGTCCTCGGCGAAGCGCGGGATCACGTGCAGGTGCACGTGATCGACGTGCTGGCCCGCCGCCGCGCCGTCGGACAGGTGCAGGTTCACACCCTCGGCCCAGGCCGCGTCCCGCCGCAGCGCCACGGCCAGCTCCCGCGCCAGGCGCCATATGGCCGCGCCCGTGTCCGCCGGCAAGTCCGCCAGCCCGGTCGCGTGGGCACGGGGCACCACCAGGGCATGGCCGGGATTCACCGGGGCGGTGCTGAGGAAGGCCAGGACCTCGCCGTCGTCGCGGACCACGCTGGCCGGCTCGGCGCCGGCGGCGATGCCGCAGAAGACGCAGCTCACCCCAGCCGCTGCCACAGGAACTCGAAGGCGAGGGCCTGCATGAACGCCGCCTGCGCGTTGGTGGCCGCCCCGCCGTGGCCGCCCTCGAGGTTCTCGAAGGAGGTGACGTCCTTGCCTGCCGCGAGCATCTTCGCGGCCATCTTGCGGGCGTGGCCCGGGTGCACGCGGTCGTCGCGGGTGGAGGTGGTGAACAGGACCGGCGGGTAGGCGGCGGCCGGGTCGACCAGGTGATAGGGCGAGAAGGTCTGGATGTACTCCCACTGCCGGGGGTCGTCGGGGTCGCCGTACTCGGCCATCCACGACGCGCCGGCGAGCAGGTGCGAGTAGCGGCGCATGTCCAGCAGCGGCACCTGGCACACGATCGCCCCGAACAGCTCGGGGTAGCCGGTGAGCATGTTGCCCACCAGCAGGCCGCCGTTGGAGCCGCCCTGCGCGCCCAGGTGGGCGGGGTCGGTCACCCCGCGCGCGACCAGGTCGCGCGCCACGGCCGCGAAGTCCTCGTAGGCCCGGTGGCGGTGCTCGCGCAGCGCGGCCTGGTGCCAACGTGGCCCGTACTCCCCGCCCCCGCGGATGTTCGCCACCACGTACACCCCGCCCCGGGCCAGCCACGAGCGCCCCACGCCCCCGGAGTAGCCGGGCAGCCGGGAGACCTCGAAGCCGCCGTAGCCGGCCAGCAGGGTCGGGGCGGGCCCGCCGGGCGCGACCGGCTCCCGGGAGACCTGGAAGTACGGCACCCGGGTGCCGTCGTCGGACCGGACGAAGTGCTGCTCCACGTGCAGGCCGGTGGCGTCGAAGAACGCGGGTAGGGACTTGAGCCGCTCGACCCCCACGGTGGCGCCGTCGGCGTCGAGGTCGAGGCGGGAGAGGGTGGTGGGGGAGAGGAACCCCGAGGTGGTCAGCCACAGGGCGTCCTCCTCGTCGGGGTCGACCGCGCCGACGGCGATGGTGGCCAGCGCCGGGACCGCGCCGTGGGTGGCCTCGCCCAGGTCCAGCGGGCGGCGCCGCCACGGGCCGGGGGCGGCGCCGGCCGGCGGGGTGAGCACCTCGAGCCGGTTGGTCACGTCGTCGAGGATGTTGAGCACCAGGTGGTGGCGCGTCCAGGAGGCGCCGGCGAGCGACGTCGTGGCGGTGGGGGCGTAGAGCACCTCGAAGTCGCGGTCGCCGGCGAGGAAGTCGGCGAAGCGGGTGGCCAGCAGGGCGCCGCCCGGGTAGGTGCGGCCCGCCACCTCCCAGTCCTCGCGCAGCTCGACGGTGAGCCACTCGCGCTGCACCCCCGGCTCGGCCGAGCGCGGCACGTCGAGCCGGGTGAGCGCGCCCCCCGCGCCCAGCAGGTACGTGTCGGAGTCGTAGAACGCCCGGGACCGCACGACGAAGTCGCGCTCGAAGCCCGGCGTGGTGTCGCGCACGGCGACCACTGACAGGTCCGTGCGTTCCCCGCCGAAGACCTCCGGCGCCTCGGCCAGCGGCGTCCCGCGCCGCCACCGCCGCACGGTGCGGGGGTAGCCGGAGGTGGTCATCGACCCGTCGCCGACGTCGGTGTAGACGAAGACCTCCTCGCCCGCGCCGTCCGCCCAGCCCATGCCGCCCTTGGACTCGGGCCGGCGGAAGCCGTCGGCGACGAAGGTCTTCGTCACCAGGTCGAACTCGCGGGTCTCGTCCGCGTCCGAGCCCCCGCGGGACAGGGACACCAGCGCCCGGGTGAAGGACGGGCGCAGCACGCGGGCGCCGTGCCACACCCAGCCGACGCCCTCGGCCGCGGCGAGCGCGTCGACGTCCATGAGCACCTCCCACTCCGGCTCGGCGGTGCGGTAGGACGCCCAGGTGGTGCGCCGCCAGACGCCGCGGACGTGGTCGGCGTCGGTCCAGAAGTTGTAGAGGTGCGCCCCGCGCTGGACCACGCCCGGGATCTTCGCGGTGGAGTCGAGGACCTCGAGGATGCCGGTGCGCAGCGCCTCGAAGCGGGGGGACGTGGTCAGCGCGGACTCTGCCTCGGCGTTGCGGGCCCGGACCCACGCCAGGGCCTCCTCGCCCTCGACGTCCTCGAGCCAGCCGTACGGGTCCGCGGCCACCGTGACGGTGGCCGCGGACCGGTCGGGGTCGGTGGTGCTCGTCATGCCTGCTATCACACCACGCCGCGGCGACGGGCGGGGCGCCGGTGAACCCGGCGGGGCGCCCGCGGGCCGACGGCGCGTTCCTGGCGGCCCCGCTTCCGTCCCGCGCGCCGCCGAGCAGCGGAAACGCGCCGGCGGGCCGCGCGGGCGGCCTACCCTGCTTCCCGGGGGCGGCGACGGGGCCGCCCGGAGCGGAGGGGACCCATGAGCCAGGTGCACGAGTTCGACGTGGCGACGGATCGGTTGCGGGTGCACGTGCGCGCCGCGGAGACGCCGGTCGCGGACGGCGGCGACGGCGTGGACGGGTGGGCACGGCGCACCGCCGGGCAGCCCGCCGTCGTCCTCGTCCACGGCAACTGCTCCTCCTCGGCCTTCTTCCACCGGCTGCTCGAGCAGCTCCCCGCCGGCTACCGGGGCGTCGCACCCGACCTGCGCGGCTTCGGCGACACCGAGCCGCTACCGGTCGACGCCACGCGCGGCATGCGGGACTTCGCCGACGACGTGCTCGCCGTCATGACCGCGCTGGGCATCGACCGGGCCGACTTCGTGGCCCACTCCGCCGGCGCTGGGGTGGTCATGCAGCTGGCGATCGACCATCCCGAGCGGGTGGGCGCGATCGTCCTCGAGGCGCCGATGTCGCCCTACGGCTTCGGCGGCACCCGCGGCGCGGAGGGGGCGCCGGTGTGGGACGACCACGCCGGCTCTGGCGGGGGCACCGCCAACCGGGACTTCGCCGCCGCCATCGCCGCCGGCGACCGCGGCACCGAGCAGCCGCACTCGCCCCGCAACGTCTTCCGCGCCTTCTACGTCGCGCCCGGCTTCGTCCCGCAGGACGAGGAGATGCTCCTCGACTCGGTCCTCTCGACCCGGATCGGCGACGGGCACTACCCGGGCCCGTCGGTGCCGAGCGAGCACTGGCCCGGCGTCGCGCCGGGCACGACCGGCATGAACAACGCCATCTCGCCGGCCTTCTTCGACGTCAGCGATTTCGCTGAGGTCCGCGGCGTGGGACCGGTGACCTGGGTGCGGGGCAACCGGGACGCCATCGTCTCCGACGCCTCGCTGTTCGACCTCGGCAACCTCGGCGCCCTCGGCGCGATCCCGGGCTGGCCCGGCGAGGAGGCTTACCCCGCCCAGCCGATGGTCGCCCAGATGCGCGCCGTGCTCGACCGCTTCGCCGCGAACGGCGGGGCATACGAGGAGGTGGTGCTCGAGGGGGTGGGGCACAGCCCGCACCTGGAGGTGCCGGGCCGCTTCCGCGACCTGCTCGCCGATGCCCTCGCGGCGCGCCGGGCGGCCGAGCCGCAGGCCGCGCCCGACCCGGCGGGCTGACCGGCAACGAGGCCGAGGTTCTGGTCGCTGTGCCGACCAGAACCTCGACCGCGTTGGCGCAGCTCTGACGCGAGCGCGCCTGGTCGAGGCCCCCTTCCTCGTGGTCAGGCCTCGAGGAGCAGGGCCTCGCCCTGGCCGCCGCCGCCGCACAAGCCCACGGCGGCGCGGCGGACGTGGTCGGTGGCGAGCTGGTGGGCGGCGTGGACGACGAGGCGGGCGCCGGAGGCGCCGATGGGGTGGCCGATGGCGATGCCGCCGCCGTGCGGGTTGACGACGGCGGGGTCGGCGCCGAGCTCGGCGACGGACTGGGCGACCACGGCGCCGAAGGCCTCGTTGATCTCGATGAGGTCCAGGTCGCCCGTGTCCCAGCCCTGCCGCTTCAGCGCCGCCTGGATGGCGCGGGCGGGCTGGGCGTGCAGGGAGGTGTCCGGGCCGGCGACCTGCCCGGCGGCCCGGATCGTGGCCATCACCTTCCAGCCCCGCTCCTCGGCGTGCGCGCGGGTGGTCAGGACCACGGCGGCGGCGCCGTCGGAGATCGGCGAGGCGTTGCCGGCGGTGATCGACCCGCCCTCGACGAACGCCGGGCGCAGCCTGGCGAGGGTCTGAGGCGTGGTGTCGGGGCGGATGCCCTCGTCGCGGTCGACGACCGTCTCGCCCTTCCGCGTGCTCACGGTCAGCGGCACGACCTCGCCGGCGAAGACCCCGGCCTCCCAGGCGGCGGCGGCGCGCTGGTGGGAGGCGGCGGCGACGGCGTCCTGCTGCTCCCGCGTCAGCGGGTACTTCTCGGTGGTGTACCGCTCGGTGGCGGTGCCCATGGCCTCGTGGTCGAAGGCGTCGGTGAGCCCGTCGTGGGCGGTGTGGTCCAGCAGCGTGACCGGCCCGTAGGCGTACCCGGCCCGCGAGCCCGGGAGGAGGTGCGGGGCGTTGGTCATGGACTCCATGCCGCCGGCGACGACGACGTCGGCCTCCCCGGACCGCAGCAGCCGGGCGGCGTCGATGACCGCGGTCAGCCCGGACAGGCACACCTTGTTCACCGTCGCGGTGTGCGCCGACCAGCCGATGCCGGCGCCGATGGCGGCCTGCCGAGCCGGGTTCTGCCCGACCCCGGCCTGCAGCACCTGACCGAGGACGACCGCCTCGACCTCGCCGGGGTCGAGGCCGGCCCGCTCCAACGCGCCCTTGATGGCGGCGGCGCCGAGCTGGACGGCGGTGAAGGAGGCGAGCTGGCCGCGCAGCTTGCCCTGCGGGGTCCGGGCCGCGCCGACGATGACCACGTCGGTAGGCGCCTGGTCGGTGGGAGTGGTGGTGGGATCGTTGATGCTCATGCCTGCACCTCCACGGCGGTCAGCTCCTCGGACACGGCCAGCTCCGGCTCGGTCCGGTCGCGGACCTCCTCCACCGACACGCCGGGGGCGGTCTCGACGAGCACCAGCCCGCCGGGCGTGACGTCGATGACGGCCAGGTCGGTGATGATCCGGTCCACCACGCCGCGGCCGGTCAGCGGCAGCGAGCACTCGCGCACGATCTTCGCGGCGCCGTTCTTCGCGTTGTGCTCCATCAGGACGATGACCTTCCCGGCGCCGTGGACGAGGTCCATCGCCCCGCCCGGGCCCTTGACCATCTTGCCCGGGATCATCCAGTTGGCCAGGTCCCCGGCCTCCGAGACCTGCATGCCGCCGAGGATCGCGACGTCGATCTTCCCGCCCCGGATCATCCCGAAGGACAGCGCGGAGTCGAAGAACGCCGCCCCCGGCAGGGTGGTGACGGTCTCCTTGCCGGCGTTGATCAGGTCCGCGTCCACCGCCTCGTCCACCGGGTAGGGGCCCACCCCGAGGATGCCGTTCTCCGACTGCAGCACCACCTGACGGCCCTCCGGGACGTAGTTGGGCACCAGGGTGGGCAGCCCGATGCCGAGGTTGACGTACGCGCCGTCGGGCAGCTCCAGGGCCGCCCGGGCGGCCATCTGCTGGCGGGTCAGTGCCATCTCAGGCCTCCTTGCCTGTGCTCGCGCCGGCCGCGGTGGTGGCGCCGTCGCTGCCGGCCCCGGCACCGATGGTGCCGCCTTCGCGCACGGTGCGCTTCTCGATCCGCTTCTCGATGTCGGTGCCGACGTGGACCACGCGGTGGACGTAGATGCCGGGCAGGTGGATCTCGTCGGGGTCGAGCGCGCCGGGCTCGAGCAGTTCCTCGACCTGGGCGATGCACACCCGCCCGGCCATCGCGGCCAGCGGGGAGAAGTTCCGCGCCGCCTTGGTGAACACCAGATTCCCGTGCCGGTCACCCTTCGCGGCGTGGACCAGGGCGAAGTCGGTCGTGATCGCCTCCTCCAGGACGAACTCCCGCACCTGCCCGGCGACGGCGAACGTGCGGGTCTCCTTGCGCTCCGAGGCCACCGCCACCCCGCCGGCCCCGTCGTAGCGGCGCGGCAGGCCGCCCTCGGCGACCTGGGTGCCCACCCCGGTGGGGGTGAAGAACGCCGCGATCCCGGACCCGCCCGCGCGCAGCCTCTCCGCCAGCGTGCCCTGCGGGGTCAGCTCCACCTCGAGCTCGCCGGAGAGGAACTGCCGCTCGAACTCCTTGTTCTCCCCCACGTAGGAGGCGGTCATCTTCGCCAGCCGGCCCGCCCCCAACAACAGCCCCAGGCCCCAGTCGTCCACCCCGCAGTTGTTCGAGACCACCTTCAGGTTCCCCACCCCGGTGGCCAGCAGCGCCTCGATCAGCGCCATCGGGTTGCCCGACAACCCGAACCCGCCCACCGCCAGCGACGCGCCGTCGCCGACGTCCGCGACCGCCTCCGCGGCCGAACCCACCACCTTGTCCAACCCGTTCACGCCGGGACCTCCTCGTCGCTCATGCCTCTGGGTACTGTGCACGCCCCGCCTCGTCCGGGGAATCGT
This sequence comes from Georgenia ruanii, assembly GCF_009193175.1. Taxonomy (GTDB): domain Bacteria; phylum Actinomycetota; class Actinomycetes; order Actinomycetales; family Actinomycetaceae; genus Georgenia; species Georgenia ruanii. The sequence continues at coordinate 53,026 of NZ_VUKE01000010.1, forward strand.
GATGTGTCGATAGCGGCTATCACCCGCGTCGATCCTGTGGCCTCATGACCTCGGCGTCGGCTCCGGCGCCGCGGCCTCTCGCCAGCTCCGCGGTGACCTCCCGGACGACGGCCGCCGCGCCGGCCGGGGTCATGACGATCGTGTAGTGGTTCACCTCCGGGACCTCGACCACGCGCAGCGTCGGCAGCCGCCCGGCCCACTCGCGCACCACCGGCGACGGGTAGAGCGGGGCGTCGGCGAGCAGGCCCGCGGGGGCGCGCAGGAACGTGGCGGGCACGGCGAGCGCGCGCAGCGCCGGCAGCAGGGACTCCCCGCTGAACAGCTCCCGCTGGTCGCCCGTCATCGCCTCCAGGCGCGCGGAGGACCGGTAGGCGCCGTCGGCCGGCTCGAGGTCGTAGTCGAAGTACTGTCCCAGGTCCTCGCCCCAGTGCCCGGCGAAGGCCGGGTGCGCCTGCCAGAAGGCGCGGTAGGCGTCGGCGTCGGCGAAGGTCATGGCCAGGCGCTGGGCGGCCGGGCCGAGCACCGCGGCCATGGCGGCGTCGGGGTCCAGGCCGGCCGGCAGGGCCAGCGGCAGCCCGCCGTCGACGAGGACGAGGGAGCGGACGAGGGCGGGGTGGCGGTGCGCGAGGACGACGGCGACGAACCCGCCCATCGAGTGCCCGGCGACGACGAGATCGCTCAGCCCGAGGTGCCGGGCGAGGGCGGCGACGTCGTCGGCGTGCCGGGCCATGCCGTACGGGCCGGGCAGGGCGTTGGAGCGGCCGCGGCCGCGCAGGTCGGGCGCGACCACCCGGACCCCGGGCAGCGCGGGGGCGACCCAGCTCCAGGCCCGGTGGGTGGCGGTGATGCCGTGGACGGCCAGGACCGTCGGCGCGTCGGCGGGGCCGCCCGGGGGTTCCCAGACCCCGGCGTGCAGGGTGCCGCCGTCGACGGCGACGTCCACCTCGGAGTAGGCGTGCGTGGCGAGGCTGGTGCTCATGCGGTCGGTCCTTCCGTCGGGGTCCCCGGGGCGGGGGAGAGGGCGCGCTCGACCAGGCGCATGGTGGCGTCGAAGACCTCGGGCGGGAGGCCGGGCCGCTCGGCCAGGGTGGCCGTCCCGTCGGTGGAGCCCGAGCCTGCGCCGGCCGTGCCGGGGGCCGGGCCGTCGGGCTGCGCCCACAGCACCCACCGCATGCCGGCCATCTCCCCGATGCCCATGAGGGCCCAGGCGGCCACCTCGGGGTCGATCTCCTCGGCGAGCTCTCCGTGCGCGCGGGCCGCGCGGAGGCCGGCCACGTACCCGTCGGCGATGCGCTCGTAGTGCTCGCGCAGCACGTGCGGGGCGACGATCTCGGCCTGCCGCATGATCCGGTACAGCGCCGGGTTGGCGGCGGTGAAGCGGAAGTAGGCGGCGAAGCCGGCCCGCTCGGCGGCGAGGCGGCCGGTCTCGGCGCTGGAGGCGGCGACCATGGCCCGGCGCACCCGCTGGTTGAGGTCGCGCACCACCTCCTCGAACACCTCCTGCTTGGAGGCGAAGTAGAGGTAGAAGGTGCCCTGGCCGACCTCGGCGGCGGCGGTGATCTTGACGATGGAGGCGTCGTGGTAGCCCCGCTCGGCGAAGACCTGGGTGGCGACCTCGAGGATCCGGGCCCTGGTACGGCCGCCGCGCTCGGTGCGCGGCTGGGCGCTCACCGGGCCTCCTCGGCGGGCCGTGGGGCCGTCGGCGGCACCAGGCGCAGCGGTGCGGCCGGCGGCGCCGCGGTCTCGGGCCGGCCCAGGGCGCCGCGGCGCAGCTTGTGCAGCGCGGTGCGGGGCAGCTCGTCGACGAAGCCGACGGTGCGCGGGGCCTTGAACGCCGCCAGCCGGGTGCGCGCGTGGGCGATGACGCCCTCGGCGGTCAGCCGGGCACCCGGCCGGGCCACGACGTACGCGTGGCCGACCTCGCCCCAGCGCGGGTGGGGCACGCCGACGACGGCGGCCTCGCGGATGTCCGGGTGCGCGGTCAGGGCGGCCTCGACCTCGGCGGGGGAGATGTTCTCCCCGCCGGAGATGTACATGTCGGTGAGGCGGTCGACGACGCTGAAGTACCCGTCGCCGTCGCGCTCGACGAGGTCGCCGGTGCGCAGCCACCCGTCGCGCACGGCCGCGGCGGTGGCCTCGGCGTCGCGCAGGTAGCCGGCGAAGACGGCCGGCCCGCGCACGAGCAGCTCGCCGCGGCCCGGGCCGGCCATCAGCTCACCGGTGGTCGGGTCGGCCACGGCCACCTCGACGTGGGGGTAGGGCTTGCCGACCGAGCCGAGGTGGGTGACGGCGTCGGCCGCGGGCAGCGCGAGCACGTTGGGGCCGGCCTCGGTCAGCCCGTAGCCCTGGGTGATGCGCACCCCGCGCGCGTGCCAGGTGCGCAGCAGCTCCTCGGGCATGGTCGCGCCGCCGACGACGGCGTGGGTGAGGGTGGACAGGTCGGCGGTGGCGAAGTCCGGGTGCTCGGCCAGGAGCCGGTAGTTCGTCGGCACCCCCATCATCGTGGTGACGCCGTGCGCGGCGACGGCGGCCAGCGCCCGGCCGGCGTCGAAGTCCGGCTCGAGGATGACGGTGGCGCCGGTCCACCAGGCCAGCAGCGGCTGGATGTTCCACCCGCCCACGTGGAACTGGGGCAGCACGGCGAGCACGACGTCCTCGGCCGTCAGCCCGGTGGCCCCGGCCAGGGAGAGGTTGGTCCAGAAGCAGTTGCCGTGGGTGAGCACCACGCCCTTGGGCGCCGTGGCGGTGCCGGAGGTGTAGACGACGAGCAGCGGGTCGTCGTCGGCCACCGGGCGGGGGCCGGCCGGCGGGGCCGGGTCGGTGCGCACGGGGTGCGGCACGTGCGCCTCGACGCCGTCGGGCCCGAGCAGCTCCACGGCCGGGGCCGGGTCCGTCCCAACGAGCGCGGCCCGGGCGGCCTCGGCCAGCGGCGCCTGGACCAGCACGAGCGCGGGGCGGGCGTGCCGCAGCTGGTAGGCGAGCTCCTCGCCGGCCAGCCGCCAGGACAGCGGGACGAGCACGAGCCCGGCCTTGGCGCAGGCGAAGAAGAGCACGACGTGGTCGGTGCTGTTGCGGGTCAGGGTGGCGACCCGGTCGCCGTGGCCGTACCCGGCCCGCAGGAGCCGCTCGGCCAGCGCGGTGGCCCGGGCGTCGAGCTCGGCGTACGTGGTTTGCCGGCCGCGCTCGTCGACGGCGACCGTGGCCGGGGTGAGCCGGGCCCGGTCGGTGGTCCACCGGCCCAGGGTGTGCCGGTCCGCCGCCGGGGGCAGGGCGCTCACGCGAGCTCCTCGAGCCGGCGGCGCTGGGCGGTCGTCGTCGACTCCCGCGCGCCGGACGCCCGGCGCGGGCCACCCCGGGTGCGCAGCCGCTCGACGGCGCCGGCGATGCCGCCTGGGAGGAACAGCACCACGAGGATGAACAGCACCCCGAGGATGAAGAGCGGCTCGCTCAGCGGCACGCGGAGCACCGCGGGCAGCCCGGCGACGAGGTCCGAGGAGGCGAAGACGCCGAGGCGCTGGTCGAGCAGGGTGTAGACGACCGCGCCAACGACGGCGCCCCACCGTGAGCCGACGCCGCCGAGCACCACCATGACCAGCACCGTGATGGTGAAGTCCGCGGAGGAGATCTGCGGGACCGCCTGGGACTGCAGGACCAGGTACGCCATGCCGATGACGGCGGCGAGGCCGGCGGCGATGACGAACGTGAGCAGCCGGATCAGGTAGGGCTGCTGCCCGATGACCCGCACGCGCATCTCGTTCTCGCGGGTCGCCTCGACCACGTGCCCGGCACGGGAACGCTGCACCCAGGTGACCACGACGTAGACGAGCACCAGGACGCCGAGGGCGACCCAGTAGATGGTGCGGGTGTTGACCACCCCGACCAGGGCGTCCGGCACGTTGGTGGTGCGCAGCCCTACGCCCTCCTCCCCGCCGGTGAGCCCCCAGGTGTTGCGTCGCGCGAGCACGTTGCCGGCCTGGGCGAAGGCGAGGGTGACCATGGCGAAGGAGACGCCGGTGACCCGCAGCGAGACGGCCCCGACGACGTGGGCGAGCACGATCGCGCCCACCAGCACGAGCGCGGCGGCCTGCAGCAGACCGAGCTCGGTGTGCTTGAGGAGGATGCCCAGCCCGTACGCGCCGGCGGCGAAGTACAGGGCGTGGCCGAAGCTGAGCATGCCGGCGACGCCGTAGAGCAGGTGGTAGCTCAGGGCCAGGGCCGCGAACAGCAGGCACAGCGCCATGAGGTGGAGGCTGCCGGGGGTGTAGGTGGGCCCGGGCAGCACCCCGGGCAGCGGGATGTTGAGCAGCGGCAGGCTGAACAGGACGACGACGGCGACGGCGCCGCCCACCCACGGAGCCAGCCGGCGGCGGGGCCGTGCCGGCGGGGCCGGGGCGCGGACGGCGGCGGCCTCGGGGGCCCGCGTGGAGGTGGTCATGCCTTCGCTCCCAGGAGTCCGGAGGGCCGCAGCAGCAGGACGACGGCGAGGGCGAGCACCGCGATGAGATCGCCGACGCCCCAGTAGAAGTTGGCCAGCTGCTGCGGGATGGCCACGAGCACGGCCGCGACCGCCGCCCCGCTGAGCGAGCCGAGGCCGCCGATGACCGTGACGATGAAGGCGAAGATCAGCAGGGTGGCGCCCAGGTGCGCGGAGACGTAGTTGAAGGACTGCGAGGCCAGCACCCCGGCCAGCCCGGCCGCCGCGCCGCCGATCGAGAAGACCAGGGTGAACGAGCGGCGCACGTCGATGCCCAGCGCGGTGACCATCGCGCGGTTCTCCACCCCGGCCCGGATGATGAGGCCGTAGCGGGTGTGCTTGAGGAAGAGCACGAGCGCGGCGAGCACGGCGACGGCGACGGCGACGGCCAGGAAGTTGTCGTTGGAGATCCGCGCGCCGAGCACCGTGGTGGTCGAGCCGAGCCAGGCCGGGCCGGCGATGGTGATCGCGTCGGTGCCCCACACGCCCTCGAAGAGCGCCACGGTGGCCAGGCCCAGCCCGACGGTCACGAGGACCTGCTCGATGTGCCGGTTGTACAGGGGCCGGATGAGCAGCAGCTCGGTGACCGCGGCGATGGCCGCGCCGGCGACGGCGCCGACCAGCAGGGCCAGCAGGAACCCGGTCCACGTCGTGGCGCCGACCCGGCGGGCCACCTCCCACCCGGCGAAGGCGCCGAGGGTGAGGAAGGAGCCGTGGGCGAAGTTGAGCACGCCCATGAGCCCGTAGATGAGGGACAGGCCGGATGCGACGAGGAAGTACAGGGCGCCCAGGCCCAGGCCGGTGATCAGCAGCAGGACGATGGTGCTCACTTCGCGCCCTCCGGTGCGGTGGCGGCGGGGCCGCCGGGGGTCGGCACGGTCGCCGCGGCGGCGACCGTGCCGGCGGTCTCGGAGTGCACGCCGAGCAGCCGCTGGACGGCGTCGGGGTCGGCGAGCAGCTCGCGGGCCGGGCCGGTGTGGACCACCCGGCCGGAGTCGATGACGACGGCACCCTCGGCGAGCCGCTCGATGACGGGCAGGTTCTGCTCGACGAGGAGGATCGGCACGGTGCGCGCGGCCTCCGCGAGGGCCTCGGCGACCTCGGCGACGATCTTGGGCGCCAGGCCCTTGGTCGGCTCGTCCACGAGGAGCAGCCGGTTGTCGTTGAGCAGCGCCCGGGCCAGGGAGAGCATCTGCTGCTGCCGCCGGAAAGGGTGCCGGCGCGCTGGCCGGACCGCTTGACCAGGTCGGGGAAGAGCGCGGCGACGAGGTCGCGGCGCGGGGCGGCGTCGCGCTCGGCCAGGCGCAGGTTCTCCGCGACGGTGAGGGAGCCGAAGACCTCCCGGTCCTCGGGCACGTAGCCGATGCCGCGGCGGACGATGCGGTGGGGGTCCTCCCGGTCGATGCGCACGCCGTCGAGCACCACCTTCCCGGACCGGCTGATCAGGCCGAGGACCGCCTTCATGGTGGAGGTCTTGCCGACCCCGTTGCGGCCCAGGACGGCGGTGACGCCGGTGGCCGGGACGGTGAAGGTGATGTCCTCGATGACCTGCTGGCCACCGATGGCGGCGGAGAGGTGCTCGACCTCGAGGATGGCGCTCATACGGCGGCTCCCAGGTAGGCGCTCTGCACGAGCGGGTCGGCCATGATGGCGCCGGGCGCGTCCAGCGCGAGGATGGTGCCCTGGTGCAGCACCGCGACCCGCTCGACCAGTCCGAGGACGACGTCGATGTGGTGTTCGACCATGAGGACGGTGCACCCGTGGCCGCGGTGCAGGCGGCGGATGACCTCGGACAGGCCCGGCACGTCCGCGCGGGCGACGCCGGCCATCGGCTCGTCCAGGAGGATGACAGCGGGCTCCATGGCGAGCAGGACGGCGATCTCGAGCTTGCGCTTGTCGCCGTGGGACAGCCCACCCGCCGGGACGTCGGCCAGCTCGCTCAGGCCCACCTCCTCCAGGTGGGCCAGGGCCTCCCGGGAGGCGTCGTCGCCGCGCCGGGGGAAGCGCAGCACCGAGAGGTTGCCGCCGAGGCGGCGCTGCGCGGCGAGGCGGACGTTCTCCGCCGCGCTCAGCCCGGGGAAGAGGTTGGAGGTCTGGAAGGTCCGGCCCAGGCCCGCCTTGGCGCGGCGGTGGACCGGCTCGTGGGTGATGTCGGTGCCACCGAGGCGGATCCGGCCCGCGGTGGGGGCGTGGATCCCCGAGATCATGTTGAACAGGGTCGTCTTGCCCGCCCCGTTGGGGCCGATGACGCCGATCATCTCGCCGGGCGTGACCTCGAGGTTGACGTCGGTGAGGATCCGCGCGCCGCCGACCTGAAAGCTCAGGGACTCGACGGCGAGCGCGGGGGTGCTGGGCATGCTGGTCCTCTCGGGCCTCGACGATGCGCGACCACATCGCGGTTCTGGCTGCAGCGAGAATGCCGTTCTGGCTGCAGCCGCGGTCGCGGCTTGGCTGTGAGCGCGGGTGCTTCGCGGGACTGCGGTCACGGGCTGGGCCGCCCGGCAGCCTCGTGGACGACGGCTGCCGGGCGACCGGCTCAGCCGGCCTCGGGCGGGGCCACGTCGTCGGCGGTGGCGGTGGAGACGAGCTCGGGCTTCCACCCGCCGTTGCCGTCGGAGACGAGCCGGGCCTGGAACATCGGCTGGATGAGCGCGTGGTCGCCGGCGCGGATGGTGTAGCTGCCCTTGGGGCCGTCGAAGCTCCAGCCCTCGAGGGCGGTGATCATGGCGTCGACGTCGTCGGCGCCGCCCGCCTTCTCCACGGCGCGGACGATCATCTGCGCGGCCGTGAACCCGTCCGGGGTGAACAGGTCCGGGGTGCCGCCGGCCTTCTCGACGTGGTCGATCATCGCCGCGTTGATCTCGTTGTCCGCCGCGCCGGGGAAGTAGTGGTTGAGGAAGTCGATCTTCTCCGACGCCGCGCCGTAGGCGTTGTAGGTGGAGGCGTCGCCCAGGCCCGTGACGACGGTGACGTCGTCGAGCACGCCCTGCTGGTCCAGGGCCTGCCACATGGCGCCGGAGGTGGCGCCGGCCCAGGCGACGAACACCATCGTCGGCCTGGCCTGGAGGACCTGCGCCGCGAACGGGGTGAACTCCGTGACGTCCTCGGGCACCATCACCGAGGTGACCTCGGCGCCCTGCCCGCCCAGCACCGCCTGCACGGCGGCGAGGTTGCCCTGGCCGAAGGCGTTGTCCTGCGCGAAGACGAGCACCTGCTGGCCCTTGACGTCCGCGAAGGAGCCGGCGGTGGCGACGTCCTGGAGGGACTGACGACCAGAGCGGAACGTGTAGTCGTTGATCCCCGTGAGCGCGTCGGTCGCCGCGGGTCCGGAGACGTACAGGACCTTGTTCTGCTCGGCCTGCTCGGCGAGGGACAGCGCGATGCCGGAGGACGCGGTGCCCCCCAGGATGGTGTATCCCTGGCCGATGAGGTCGCGGGCGAGAGTGACGGCCCGGTCGGTGTCGCCGCCGTCGTCCTCGAAGGTGACCTTGAGCTCGCGCCCGTTCACCTCGCCGGTGCCGTCGGTGGCGTAGTCCAGGCCGGCCTCGAACCCCTCGGTGAAGGTCTTGCCGTAGGCGGCCAGCGGGCCGGTGGTCGAGGTGATGATGCCGACGTTGATCGGCTCTCCTCCCTGGCTGGCCCCCTGGGAGGAGCCGGTGCCGGCGCTGGCGCTGTCGCCGCCGCTGCTCGAGGGGGCGCACGCGGCGACGGCCAGCATGGTGGCGACGCCGAGGGTCAGAGCGAGTGACTTCCTTGTGGCTCGCATGAGACCGCCTTCCTTGGTGGTGCACCTCCCAACCTGAGAGGTGATTCAGGTTGCATCTTCTGGGGCGCACCCGGCGGAAACAACGTGCCTGCACACATATCTGCGGGCCGGCACCCTGAGGCTGCCCACATATGCCACCTCGCACGCGCGAGGGCGGCCGACCCCCTCGGGTCGGCCGCCCTCGGTGCGGGAACGGGCGGGAAGATCAGGTCAGCGGCTGCCCGGGTACGTCATCGGTCGCCTGCCCCTCGTCGAAGCGCCCCCGGACGTCCTCCTCGGCGTCGAGGGTGGCGTCGGTCGCCTGCCCCTCGTCGAAGCGGCCGTGGATCCCCTCCTCCGCGTCGAGGGTCACGTCGGCGGCCACGCCCTCGTCGAAGCGGCCGTGCACCGCCTCCTCGGCGTCGAGAGTGGCGTCGGCCGCCTCGCCCTCGTCGTACCGGCCGTGGAGGCCCTCCTCGGTCTCGCGGTCCACCGGGTCCTGCCCGCCGGTCATGGGAGATTCGCTCATCGCGCGCCCTTCGCCGTCACCTCGTCGTGGGCTCCGAGTGTCGCGGGCACCGGTGGTCGCCGCAACCGTTTCCGGCGCGCGCCGTCGCGCGGCACGCGGCGAAGCGGTCAGAGCTCTGGGGCCGATCAGAAGTCCGTCCGGCCGACGTCGGGCTCCTCGGTGGGGGTGGCGCGCTCGCCGTCGTCGAACCGCCCGTGCGGCTGGCGGACCTCCTCGGCGAGCTCGGCGTCGCTGATCTGGCCCTCGTCGAAGCGGCCCCGGATGGGCTCGTCCGGCGTGGGGGCGCTGGTCCCCGAGCGCTCGCCCTCGTCGAACCGCCCGTGCGGCTGGCGGACCTCCTCGGCGAGCTCGGCGTCGCTGGCCTGGCCCTCGTCGAAGCGGCCCCGAGAGAGCGTGACGGGGGGCTCGGGTTCGTCAGCGGGAACAGAGCGGGGGGTGGTGTCGTCACTCATGGCGTCCCTCCGGTCGATCGGAGTGTGCGACTCGCCGTCCCGCCAAGTCTCCCGCTGGTGGCGCCCAGCGGCAAGATTCGGCGGACGGCGGACGGCGGACGGCGGACGGCGGACGGCGGAGACAGGACGACGGCGTGGCCGGAACCCCGACCACGCCGTCGCCGAATGGCGGTCACTCGTCGCCGATGTGCTGGTCCGCGGCCGTCTGTCCCTTCTCGAGCTGCTCCTCGTACTTGCCGCCGGTGCGCTCGTTGAGGGCGTCCGTGCCGCGCTGCAGCGCGTCGTCGCTCTTCTCCTCGCCCTTGTCGGTGTTGAGGAAGTCCTTGGCCTTCTCGCCGAGGTCCTTGGCCTTGTCGCCGATGCCCATGTCCTCGTCCCTTCGTCGGCTGCGCACGCCGGCCGGCGCGGCCCTTCCAGGCTCCGTCCGGCCGAGCGGGCCCCGCAACCGCAGGGGAGGGGCCGGGGACCGGCCCTGGCCCTGGCCGTAGCCCTGGCCCTCCGGCTGCGGGGCTCGCTCCGTTGTCCCGGCCCGTCCGCCGTCGTCCCATCGGCCCCTGCCCGCCCTGGTTAGCCTCGGGGCATGACGCAGATCCACGAGCTCTCCGCCCGCGACCTCGCGGCCGCCGTCCGCGCCGGCGACGTCTCGCCGCGCGAGGTCGCCGATCACACCCTCGACCGCGCCCGGCGGCTGGGCCCGGACGTGGGGGCCTTCGTGCACGTGGCGGAGGAGCGGGCGCGGGCGCAGGCCGCCGAGGCCGAGGAGCAGCTGGCGGATGGCGGTGGGGCGGGCACGCTGCCGCCCTTCCTCGGCGTCCCGGTGCCGGTCAAGGACCTCACCATGGTCGCCGGGCTGCCGTTCGAGTGCGGGTCGGCCGCCTTCGCGGGCGCGGTCGCCCCCGTGGACGACGGCGTCGTGACGCTGCTGCGGGCGGCCGGGACCCTCATGGTCGGCAAGACCACCACCCCGGAGCTCGGCCTGCCGCCCTACACCGAGCCCGACGTCGCCGCCCCCGCCCGCAGCCCGTGGGACCGCAGCCGTACCGCCGGAGGGTCGAGCGGCGGCGCCGCCGCGGCGGTCGCCGCCGGAATCGTGCCGGTCGCCCACGGCAGCGACGGCGGGGGCTCGCTGCGCATCCCGGCCGCCGCCTGCGGCCTGGTCGGGCTCAAGCCCTCGCGGGGGCGGGTCTCGCCGGGCCCGTACGGCGTCGACGGCGCGGCCCTGGCCACCAACGGCGTGCTCAGCCGCACGGTGCGGGACACCGCGGCGTTCCTCGACGTGCTCTCCGCGCACTGGCCGGGCGACGCGCACCTGCTGCCGGAGCCGCGCACGAGCTTCCTGGACGCCTGCGACCGGGCGCCGGCCGCGCTGCGGGTGGGCGTGCTCACCGCGCCGGTCAATGTCGCCGATGCGCCGGTGCACCCCGGGGCGCGCGCCGCCGTCGACCGGGCCGCCCGGCTGCTCGAGGGCCTGGGCCACCACCTCGACGAGGCGCCGGTGCCGTTCTCCCCGGAGCAGTGGGACGCCTTCATGCCGCTGTGGTCGGTCGGCGCGCTCGCGGCCCCGGTGCCGCCCGAGCGCGCGGAGCTGCTCGTCCCGCTGACCCGGTGGATGCGGGAGGTGGGCCGGGGGTTCAGCGCCGCCGACTACGCGCGGGCCGTCGGCGACGTCCAGCGGCTGACCCGGCAGACGGCGCTGGCCTGGTCGGCGTTCGACGTCATCCTCTCCCCGACGCTGGCCCAGCCGCCGGTGAAGATCGGCGCCATGCGCGACGACGCCGACCCCGCCGGGGACTTCCAGGCGCAGAAGGCGTTCACCCCGTGGACGTCGGCGTGGAACCTCATCGGCGCCCCGGCGATCTCCCTGCCGCTGCACCGCGAGGTGGTCGAGGACGGCGACGGGCCGCGCGAGCTGCCCTTCGGCGTGATGCTCGGCGCCCGGCTGGGCCAGGAGGAGGCGCTGCTGGGCCTCGCCGCCCAGCTCGAGGCGGCCGATCCCTGGCCGGTCCTCGCCCCCGACTACCGCTGAGAGTCCCGGGCCCCGCCCGTCTTGCCGGCTGCGGGCCCGTCCGCCTGGGCGGCGCGCCGGTCGGCCTCGGTGCCGATGCGCTCGTCCGCTGCGTGGCGGCCCCGCTCCACCCGGTCGGTGTAGCGACCGCCCGTGAGCCGGTCGGCGAGCCCGGCCGCGCGGTCGAGGACGGCGTCGCTCACCTGCTCGGCCCGTTCGGTGCGCAGGGCCGCCTGCACCTTCTCGTTCTGGAACGCCTCCTTGGCCTTACGGGCTAGGTCCTCGGCTGCCATGTCGGTCCTTCCGGTCGGGCTCCTCACGCTAAGGCGACCCTCGACCGGGCGCACCCGGGATGGCGGTCACCCACGTCCGATGTGGGTGGTGTCGTCGACGATGGTCGACGTCGCCGACCCCAGGGGGAACCACCATGATGAGCCACGCCCACGCCACCACCGGAGCCGCGGCCTGGCTCGCGGTGACCGCCACGGTGCCGTGGGCGCTGGGCTGGATGCCGCTGCCGCCGAGCGAGGTTCTGGCCGGGGCGGTGGTGACGGCGGGCGCCGCGCTGCTGCTGGACGCCGACCACCACGCCGGCACGATCGCCCGGTCGCTGCCGCCCGTGTCGCGGTGGGTCACCCGCGGCCTGGGCAAGCTCTCCGGCGGGCACCGTCACGCCACCCACTCCCTCGTGGGGGTGGTCGGGGCCGGGCTGCTCGCCCGGCTGCTGGCCGCGGTGCGCGTGCCGGTCGGGGGCGAGGAGTTCCAGCTGGGCGCCTGGTTCATCATCGTCCTGCTCGTCGCCTACGCGGCGAAGGCGCTGCGGCTGACGCGCGGCTGGCTCTCCTCGTGGGCCGTGTCCCTCGCGGCCGGCTCCGCCGCCACCTGGTTCGCCCCGGAGACGACGTGGTGGCTGCCGACGGCCGTGGTGCTCGGCTGCCTGTGCCACCTGGCCGGCGACGCGCTGACCTCCGAGGGGGTGCCGCTGCTGTGGCCGCTGCGCCCGGATCCCCTGGTCCCGACGCCCCTGTGGCGAAACAACGGCCACTTCGCCCTGCCCCTGCTCGGCAGCGCCGGCTCCAAGCGGGAGTGGGCGTTCGCCGCCGTGGTGGACCTCTACATCGTCTACGTCGTCGCCATGACGTCGATGCAGGGCGCGCACACCGTGATGGCGTCGCTCTGATCCGCTGCGGCCACGCCTCCCGCCCGTGCTGACCGCACTGGCGCAGCCCCCGCCGGACGCCATCGGCGGCGACGCGGACCCCGCAGCAACGACGCGCGCCTCGTCGGGCACGCGCCAACGAGGTTGAGTGGAATAGGCTCAAGTTTGGGAGAGTTGATCCAAGCAGTACTGCCCCGACCCGACCGGAGGTCCCTTTGGACACCAAGCTCACCACCAAGTCGCAGGAGGCGATCGCGGAGGGCATCCGCACCGCCTCCGCCGCCGGCAACCCGCAGCTGGAGCCGGTCCACGTCCTCGCCGCGCTGCTCGAGCAGGAGGGCGGCGTCGCCGTCGCGCTGCTCGACGCCGTCGGCGCCGACCGCGGCGCCATCGCCCAGCGCACCCGGGCGGCGCTGGCCACCCTGCCCGGGGCCAGCGGCGCTTCGGTCGCCCAGCCGCAGACCTCGCGCGCGACCATGACGATGATCACCGACGCCGGCAACGAGGCCCGCACCCTCGGCGACGAGTACGTCTCCACCGAGCACCTGCTCATCGCCCTGGCCGCCTCGACCAGCCCCGCCGGGGAGATCCTGCGCGCCGCCGGCGCGACCCGCGAGGGGCTGCTCGCCGCGCTGCCCACCGTGCGCGGCTCCGCCAAGGTCACCTCGCCCGACCCGGAGGACACCTTCAAGGCGCTCGAGAAGTACGGCAACGACCTGACCGCCGCCGCCCGGGAGGGCAAGCTCGACCCGGTGATCGGCCGCGACGGGGAGATCCGCCGCGTGGTCCAGGTCCTGTCCCGGCGCACGAAGAACAACCCGGTGCTGATCGGCGAGCCCGGCGTCGGCAAGACCGCCGTCGTCGAGGGCCTCGCCCAGCGCATCGTGGCCGGCGACGTGCCCGAGTCCCTGCGGGGCAAGCGGCTCATCGCCCTGGACCTGGCCGCCATGGTCGCCGGCGCGAAGTACCGCGGTGAGTTCGAGGAGCGGCTCAAGGCCGTCCTCGAGGAGATCAAGGGCTCCGACGGGCAGGTCATCACCTTCATCGACGAGCTGCACACCGTCGTCGGCGCGGGCGCCTCCGAGGGCTCGATGGACGCGGGCAACATGCTCAAGCCCATGCTGGCCCGCGGCGAGCTGCGCATGGTCGGCGCCACCACGCTCGACGAGTACCGCGAGCACATCGAGAAGGACCCCGCGCTCGAGCGCCGCTTCCAGCAGGTGTTCGTGGGCGAGCCCTCGGTGGAGGACACCGTCGCCATCCTCCGCGGCATCGCCCCGCGCTACGAGGCCCACCACAAGGTGCGGATCTCCGACGGCGCGCTGGTGGCGGCCGCGTCCCTGTCCAACCGCTACATCACCGGCCGGCAGCTGCCCGACAAGGCCATCGACCTGGTCGACGAGGCGGCGTCCCGGCTGCGCATGGAGCTCGACTCCTCCCCGGTGGAGATCGACGAGCTCCGCCGCACCGTGGACCGGCTGAAGATGGAGGAGCTGGCGCTGGAGAAGTCCGACGACCCGGCCTCCCAGGAGCGGCTCGAGAAGCTGCGCGCCGACCTGGCCGACCGCCAGGAGGAGCTCGGCGGCCTTACCGCGCGGTGGGAGGCCGAGAAGGCCGGGCACAACCGCGTGGGCGACATCAAGGCCCGGCTCGACGAGCTGCGCACCGAGTCCGACCGCGCCCAGCGCGAGGGCGACCTGGAGACCGCCTCGCGGCTGCTGTACGGGGAGATCCCGGCGCTGCAGCGCGAGCTGGCCGAGGCCGAGCGCGCCGAGGAGGCCGGGGAGGCCGCGAAGCACGACGCGCCGATGGTCACCGACCACGTCGGCCCGGACGAGGTCGCCGAGGTCGTCGCGTCCTGGACCGGCATCCCGGTGGGCAGGCTGCTCCAGGGCGAGACCGAGAAGCTCCTGCACATGGAGGACCACCTCGGCCAGCGCCTCATCGGCCAGCGCAGCGCCGTGCGCGCCGTCTCCGACGCCGTGCGCCGCTCGCGCGCCGGCGTCGCCGACCCCGACCGGCCCACCGGCTCCTTCCTGTTCCTCGGGCCCACCGGCGTGGGCAAGACCGAGCTGGCGAAGTCCCTCGCCGACTTCCTCTTCGACGACGAGCGCGCCCTGGTCCGCATCGACATGTCGGAGTACTCCGAGAAGCACTCGGTGGCCCGGCTCGTCGGGGCGCCCCCGGGGTACGTCGGCTACGAGGAGGGCGGCCAGCTCACCGAGGCCGTGCGCCGTCGGCCGTACTCCGTGGTGCTCCTGGACGAGGTCGAGAAGGCCCACCCCGAGGTCTTCGACATCCTGCTGCAGGTGCTCGACGACGGCCGCCTCACCGACGGCCAGGGCCGCACGGTGGACTTCCGCAACACCATCCTCGTGCTGACCTCGAATCTCGGCTCGCAGTTCCTCGTCGACCAGAGCCTGGACGAGCGCGCCAAGCGCGAGGCCGTCATGGCGGCGGTGCGGGCGAGCTTCAAGCCCGAGTTCCTCAACCGGCTCGACGACGTCGTCGTCTTCGACGCGCTGAGCCTGGACGAGCTCGGCTCGATCGTCGACCTGCAGGTCGACCGCCTCGCCCGGCGGCTGGCCGACCGGCGGCTGCGGCTGGAGGTCACCGACGGCGCCCGCGAGTGGCTGGCGCTCGAGGGCTACGACCCGGCCTACGGCGCCCGCCCGCTGCGCCGGCTGGTGCAGACCGAGATCGGCGACCAGCTCGCCAAGATGCTGCTCGCCGGCGAGATCCACGACGGCGACACCGTGGTGGTCGACCGCCCCGAGCTCGACGCCGCGGCGGCCCTGGCCGAGACCAGCACGCTGACTCCGGGCCAGCCGCGGCTCGTGCTCAGCGTGGTGGCCGAGGAGCCCGCGCCGCACGTGGCGTGAGCCCGGCCGCCGCTCATCGGGCGCGCCACGACCAGGGGACCGCGTCAGCCGTAGCTGGCGCGGTCCCCATGTCCTGTGCCATGCCTGGCGACCGCTGCAGCGCTCGCCAGGCGTGGCTCCCGCGCTCGGGACGGGGAGCGCGGCGCCGGCCCGCGCCCGCTCCCGTGGCAGGCTGGGCGGGTGAGCAGCTTCGAGGCACTGCGTGACCTGGACTTCCCCGCCGGTGTCGTCGTGACGGACGCGGACGGCGTCGTCGCCACCTACGGCGAGACGACCACCGAGTTCCGCTGGGCGTCGGTGACCAAGCTGGTCTCCGCCTACGCCACGCTCGTCGCGGTGCGCCGCGGCCTGGTCGACCTCGACGCCCCGGCCGGCCCGCCCGGGTCGACGCTGCGCCACCTGCTCGCCCACGCCTCCGGCGTGCCGTTCGACTCCGGGGCCGTCCTCGCCCCGCCCGGCAAGCGCCGCATCTACTCCAACCTCGGCATCGAGCTCGCCGCCGAGCACGTGGCCGAGCACGTCGGCACCGACTTCACCAGCTGGGCCGAGGAGACGGTCATCGACCCGCTCGGCATGTCCACCGTGCTCATCGAGGGCTCGCCCGCGCACGCCGCCACCGGGTCCGCCGAGGACCTCGCCCGGCTCGGCCGCGAGCTGCTCGCCCCCACGCTGCTCGACGGCGAGCTGTTCGCCGAGGCCACGACCGTGGAGTTCCCGGGGCTGTCCGGCGTGCTGCCGGGGTTCGGCCGCCAGGCGCACAACGACTGGGGCCTCGGGTTCGAGATCCGCGACCACAAGACCCCCCACTGGACCGGCGCGACGTCGTCGCCGCGCACCTTCGGCCACTTCGGCCAGTCCGGCAGCTTCCTGTGGGTCGACCCGGAGGCCCGCCTGGCGACGGCCTTCCTCGGCGCCAACCCCTTTGGGGAGTGGGCGGCGCACGTGTGGCCTCGCCTCACCGACGACATCCTCGCCCAGCACCGCCGGTAGGGCGGAGCGGCGCCGCGCGTGAGTGGCGCGGGTCACCACGCGACGAACAGCAGGTGTCCGGCGCGACCGGCGGCGAGCCGCCCGGTGAAATCTTCTGGAACAGTCGGTAATACCGGTGGCCGGGCCGCTGACCTGCGCCGATGCTGCCCCTAGCGTGACTTCCGCACTCCTTCGAGAACGGAAGCCCCGCCCCGATGACCACCCTCCTCACGCCCGCGCGCCGCCCGTCGGTCGCGCCGACGGGAGCCGCCGCCGAGCCGCCCCCGAGGCGCCACCCACGCCCGCGCGGCCGGCGGCCGCTCGGCCGACGCCGGTCCACCTGGCTGGCGTTCCTCCTGCTGGCCGGTCCCAACCTCCTCCTGCTCCTCGTCTTCACCTACCGGCCCCTGCTGCTGAGCTTCTACTACTCCACCCTGCAGTGGAACGTCGGCTCCCGGACGGCCCGCCCGGTGGGCCTGGGCAACTACGCCGAGTGGTGGCAGGACCCCGACACCCCCATGGTGCTGACCACCACGGCCGTGTTCACCCTCGCCACCGTCGGGGGCGCCCTGGTCCTCGGGTTGGGCCTGGCCCTCGTGCTCAACCGGCGAATGGCCGGTCGCGGGTTCGCCCGCTCGGTGGCCTTCGCGCCGTACGTGCTCTCCGGCATCGCCGTCGGCATGCTCTGGCTGTACATCTTCGACCCGCGCTACGGGCTGCTCTCCGTCGTGCTGGGCTGGTTCGGCGTCGCCTCGCCCGACTGGTACAACAGCTCGCCCTGGGCGCTGATCATGCTGATCGTCGTCTACCTGTGGAAGAACCTCGGGTACGTCGCCCTCATCTACCTCGCCGGGCTGCAGGCGGTCCCGCGCGACCTGCTCGACGCCGCCGCGCTCGACGGCGCCAGCCGGGCCCGCGCGTTCCGCTCGATCGTGCTGCCGCTGCTGGGGCCGACGACGTTCTTCCTCGTCGTGACCCTGCTGCTCAGCTCGCTGCAGTCCTTCGACCTCGTCCAGGCCATGACCCAGGGCGGCCCCCTCGGCACGACGACCACGCTGATGTACCAGATCTACGAGGAGGGCTTCGTCGTCGGTCGGGCCGGCTACGCCTCCGCCGTCGCCACCGTGCTGTTCCTCATCCTCCTGGCCATCACGGCGCTGCAGCTGCGCGTCACGGAGCGGAAGGTGCACTACGCATGAGCCTCACCGCCCCGCCCCGCGACGCCCGGCCCGCCCCGGCGCTGCCCGGCCCGGACCGCCCCCGGCGGACGCGGCGCCGGGATGCCGGCCCGGGCCGCTACGCCGTCATGGTCCTGGCGGTCCTGGTCCTCGGCGTGCCGCTGCTGTGGATGCTGCTGGCCGGCTTCAAGCAGCCCGACGAGCTGTACACCGTGCCGCTGCGGTGGCTGCCGCACGGCCTCGACCTGTCCAACTACGCCGAGGCGACGTCCCTGGTGCCGATGGGCACGATGTTCCTCAACTCCGTGGGCATCACCCTGGTCGGGGCGGCCGGGGAGATGCTCCTCGGGCTCGGCTGCGCCTACGCCCTGGTGTTCCTCGACATCCCGTTCAAACGGGCGATCTTCGTCGCGGTGATCTTCACCCTGCTCATCCCGCAGCAGATCACGATCATCCCCAACTACACCCTCACCGCCGAGCTGGGGTGGATCAACACCTACCAGGGCATCATCGTGCCGGGCCTGTCCAGCGCCTTCGGCACCTTCCTGTTCCGCCAGCACTTCCTCACCCTGCCGGCGTCCATCCTCGAGGCGGCCGAGCTCGACGGTGCGGGCCACTGGCGCAAGCTCTTCCAGTTCATCGTGCCGATGTCCGCCCCGACCATCGCCGCGGTGGGCGTCGTCTCCGTCGTCGGCAAGTGGAACGAGTACCTGTGGCCGTTCCTCGTCACCGACGACCCCGACAAGATGACGCTCCCGGTGGGCCTGACCCTCCTGCAGAAGGTCGACGGCATGCAGGACTGGGGCCTGCTCATGGCCGCCACCTCCCTGGTCACCTTGCCGATGGTCGTCGTCTTCCTCGTCCTCCAGCGCCGGCTCGTCTCCGGCCTCACCGCCGGCGCGGTCACCGGCTGACGCCCCTCGCGCCGGCCGGCCGCCGGATCCCGGGCACCGGCCCGACCCGTCCCCGGCCACGTCCCGGACGCCGTCCCTCCCCGCGCCAGCTGGCCCGGCGCGCCCACCAACCCGTTTCCCCCGCACCTGTCAGTCCCCCACCACCAAGGAGCCATCCGTGCGCACGTCCCTCACCCGCCGTCCCTCCGGCCTCTGGGCCCCCTCCCGCCGGTCCGTCCTCCAGGCGGGCGGCCTCGGCGCCCTCGCCCTGACCCTCGCCGCCTGCGCCGGGCCCGCCGTGGGCGACGACGCCACCGCCGCGGACGAGGAGGAGAACGTCGACTGGGCCTCGATCACCCCGGCCGAGGAGATCACCTGGTGGAGCAACCACCCCGGCGCCTCGAAGCCCATCGAGGAGGAGATCATCAAGCGCTTCAACGCCGAGCACCCCGAGATCACCGTCAAGCTCGTCACCGGCGGGGCCAACTACGACGAGATCGCCCAGCGCTTCCAGGCCGCCTCGAGCACCGACAACCTCCCCGACCTGGTCATCGCCAGCGACGTGTGGTGGTTCCGGTACTTCATCAACGGCCAGATCATGCCGCTGGACAAGGTCTTCGCCCACCTCGGCGTGGACACCGGCGACTTCGTCCCCACCCTCTACGGCGACTACGAGTTCGAGGGCCAGCACTGGGCGGCCCCCTACGCCCGCTCGACGCCGCTCTTCTACTACAACAAGGACCTGTGGGCGAAGGCCGGCCTGCCCGACCGCGGCCCGAAGAACTGGGCCGAGCTGGAGGGCTGGGGCGAGCCGCTGCGCGGCGTGCTCCCCGACGGCGGCGCGCCGCTGGGGCTGGCCACCGGCACCTCCTGGGCGGCCTGGTGGTTCTCGAACATCCTGTGGGGCCACGGCGGCGCCTACAGCGACGAGTGGGCCGTCACGCTGGACACGCCCGAGGCGGTCGCGGCCGGCAACTACGTGCGCGACATGTACCACGGCCCCAAGGCCTACGCCGCCGTGGGCACGGACACCAACGCCGACTTCGCCGCGGGCACCTTCGCCGCGCTCATCGGCTCCACCGGCTCCCTCAGCGGGCTGCTGGAGGCCAGCTCGTTCGAGCTGGGCACCGCGTTCCTGCCCGACGGCCCCAAGGGCCCGGGCCGGTACACCCCCACCGGCGGCACCGGCCTCGCCATCCCCGCCTCGCGGACGCCCGAGCAGCAGCTCGCCGCCGCGATGTTCCTCGCGTTCCTCACCAACGAGGAGAACACCTCGGAGTTCTCCAAGGGCACCGGGTACATGCCCGTGCGGACGTCGGCGATCGACGGGCCCATCATGGGTGAGGTGTACGCACAGACGCCGCAGTTCCGCACCTCGGTCGACCAGCTCACCGAGAAGACCCGCAGCCAGGACCGGTCCCGGGTGTTCGTGCCGTCCGGGGACAAGATCCTCACCGACGGGCTCGAGAAGATCGTCCTGCGGGGCACCGACGCCGAGACGGTCTGGGCCGAGGTCACCCCCCAGCTCGAGCGGGCCTTCTCCGACAACGTGGAGCCCTACCTGTGACCGGCGCGACCACCGCCGGTGTCCCGGGCGCGGCCGCGCTGCCGGCCGTGCCCGGGGGCCCCCAGGAGGCCGCCCTGCCGCTGGTCGTCGCCCACCGGGGCAACTCCTCGGTGGCCCCGGAGAACACGCTCGTGGCCTTCGAGGCGGCGTGGCGGGCCGGCGCCGACCTCATCGAGGTCGACCTCCAGGTCACCCGGGACGGCGTCGCCGTCGTCATCCACAACGACACGGTCGACGCCACCACCGACGGCGCGGGCCGGGTGGACGACCTCGACGCCGACGAGCTGCGCCGGCTCGACGCCGGCACCTGGTTCTCCCCGCGCTACCGCGGCGCCCGGGTGCCCACGGCGGTCGAGCTCTTCGCCTTCCTCGCCGAGCGGCCCGACCTCGGGCTGCTCGCCGAGTTCAAGGGCGCCTGGCAGCCGGAGGCGGCGCGGCAGGTCGCCGAGGAGATCGAGCGGGCCGGGCTGCACGACCGGGTCATCGTCCAGAGCTTCTGGACCGAGACGGTGGCGGCGCTGCGCGACGTCGCCCCCGACCTGCCCCGCGGCCTGCTGCTGGTGGACCTGCCCGAGGACCTCCTGGCGCTGTGCCGGGAGCTGCGGGTGATGACGGTCAACCCCGCGGGCACCCTGCTCGTCGACGAGCCCGGCCTGGTCGACGCCCTGCACGGGGAGGGGCTGCGGACGATGCCGTGGACCCTCAACGAGCCGGCGCACTGGGCCGCCGCCGTCGCCGCCGGCGTGGACGCGATCATCACCGACCGCCCCGACCGGCTGCGCGGCTGGCTCTCGGCCCGGTAGCGCGACCGGGCCCGGGACGTCGCACGATGCCCCGGGCCCGGCCACTGCCACACCCCGCCCATGACGATGCCCGCCGCGCACGTGCCCCGGTTCTTCGTCCACCAGCACGTCACGCTGATGGTCAACCGGTACGAGATCCTCGCCGCCAACCCCGACGGCACCCCCGGGCCGCTGCTGGCCTTCGCCCAGCAGAAGCGGGCGGCGCTGCGCGAGGAGGTCACGTTCTACGCCGACCGGCAGCAGACCCGCCGCCTCTTCTCCTTCAAGGCCCGCAAGGTCGTCGACCTCGGCTCCGGCTACGACGTCCGGGACGACGCCGGTCGGCCCGTCGGGTTCTTCCGCAAGGACTCTCGCGCCAGCCTGCTGCGCTCGACCTGGCACGTCTCCGCGCACGGGCTGGAGGCCACCGGCCGGGAGCGCAGCGCTGCGGTGGCCCTCCTGCGCCGGGTCTGGGACCTCGTCCCCTACCTGGGGAGGTGTGGGTGCCCTTCGTCCTCCATGTCGACGTCGTCGACGCTGTGACCGGGCGGCCGGTGATGACCTCCGAGCGGCAGCTCGCGATCCGGGACCGGTACACCGTCACGGTGCCCGACGCGCGGCTCGACCTGCGCGTCGCCGCGTCCATGGCCGTGGCGCTGGACGCCCTGCAGGGCCGCTGACCGCGCCCGCCTCCCCCCGCGGCCACGGTGCCAGGCTGGTCACAGCCAGCATGGCGGTGTGGTCGTGGGGGTGGAATCAGTCGAGGTCGACGATCACCGGCACGTGGTCGCTCGGCGCCTTGCCCTTGCGCTCGTCCCGATCGATCTGCGCCCCGACGACGTGCGCGGCCAGCGCGGGGGAGGCCTGGACGAAGTCGATGCGCATGCCCTCGTTCCGGGGGAAGCGCAGCTGCTGGTAGTCCCAGTAGGTGTACTGCTGGACGTGCGGGCGGGTGACCTCGGTGAACCCGACGTCCTCGAGCGCCCGGAACGCCGCCCGCTCCGGCTCGGAGACGTGGGTGGCGCCGGTGAACAGGGACATGTCCCAGACGTCCTCGTCCCGGGGCGCGATGTTCCAGTCGCCGACCAGGGCGAGCTGCGCGTCCGGGTCGTCCGCCAGCCAGCCGCCGGCGGCCTCGCGCAGCGCGGCCAGCCACTCCAGCTTGTACACGTAGTGCGGGTCGCCCACGGCCCGCCCGTTGGGCACGTACAGGCTCCACACCCGCACGCCGTCGCAGGTCACGCCCAGCGCGCGGGCCTCCGCGGCCGCCGGGTCGCCCCAGGTCGGCATGCCGGGGAAGCCGACCTCGACGTCGGCGAGCCCCACCCGGGAGGCCACCGCCACCCCGTTCCACTGGTTGAGGCCGTGGTGCACGACCTCGTAGCCGGCCGCCTCGAACGCCAGGGCGGGGAACTGCTCGTCCCGGCACTTCGTCTCCTGCATGGCCAGCACGTCGGTGCCCGAGCGCTCCAGGAAAGCCACCACGCGGTCCACGCGGGTGCGGATGGAGTTCACGTTCCACGTCGCCAGCCTCATGGGCCCGACGGTACCGGGCGGCGCCGTGAGCTCCGGACCGTGCCCGTCCACCGGGCTCGACGGCGGCCCGAGCCCATACGCTGCGGAGCATGGGAACCGCACTCGTCACCGGCGCCTCCTCGGGGATCGGGCTGGAGCTGGCCTGGCAGCTGGCCGCCAACCGGCACCGCCTCGTGCTCGTCGCGCGCGACAGGGACCGGCTGGAGAAGCTCGCCCACCAGATCCGCTCGGCCGCCGGCGTCGAGGTCGAGGTGCTGCCCGCGGACCTGGCCATCGCCGCCGGCCGGGACGCCGTCGCCGCCCGGCTGCGCCAGGAGACCCACCCGGTGGGCCTGCTGGTCAACAACGCCGGCTTCGGCCTGGGCCAGCACCTGCTCGGCGGGGACCTGGCGCGCGAGGAGTCGGCGCTGGAGGTCATGGTCCGCGCCGTGCTCGTGCTCTCCAAGACCGCCGCCGAGGCGATGGTCCCGCGCGGGCGGGGCGCGATCCTCAACGTCTCCTCGATGGCGGCGCTGACGGCGATGGGCACCTACGCCGCCCACAAGGCCTGGGTGCTCACCTTCACCGAGGGCCTCGCGGCGGAGCTGCGGGGCACGGGCGTCACCGCCACCGCCCTGTGCCCGGGCCTGGTGCGCACCGAGTTCCACGAGCGTGCGGGCCTGGAGGCGGCCGCCTGGCCGGCGTCGGCGTGGGTCGACGTCGAGAAGGTGGCGGCGGACGCCCTGGCCGCGGTCCGGCGCGGGCGGGTGGTCGTCACGCCGTCGCTGCGCTACGGCGCCGCGGCCGTGGCCCTGCGGCACCTCCCACGCCGGGTGGTGCGCCGGGTCGCCGGGCCGGAGACCAGCGGGCGGGCGATGCGCTGAGCCGGGCACCCAGGTGGCGCCACTACGCTGGCCGCCGTGACCATCACCAACGACACGCCCCGGACCCAGCTGGCTGCCCTGGTCCGTGAGCTCGCCGTGGTGCGCGGCGAGGTGACCCTGGCCTCCGGGCTGACCTCCGACTTCTACGTCGACATGCGCCGCGCCACCCTCCACCACGCCGCCGCGCCCCTCATCGGGCACGTCATGCTCGACCTGCTCGAGGAGGCCGGGTACGGCCCCGACGAGGTCGACGCCGTCGGCGGGCTGACCATGGGCGCCGACCCCGTCGCCACCGCGATGCTGCACGCCGCGGCCTCGCGCGGGCTCGACCTCGACGCGTTCGTCGTCCGCAAGGAGGCGAAGTCGCACGGCATGCGCCGGCGCATCGAGGGCCCGGACGTGACGGGAAGGCGCGTCGTCGTCCTCGAGGACACCTCCACCACGGGCGGCAGCCCGCTGCAGGCCATCGAGGCGCTGCGCGAGGCGGGCGCGCAGGTGCAGGCCGTGGCCGTCGTCGTCGACCGCGCGACCGGGGCCCGCGAGGCGATCGAGGCCACCGGGCTGCCCTACCTCGCCGCCCTCGACCTGGCCGACCTCGGCCTCGACTGACACCGGCCGGCCGCACCGGGCGGATCGGCCCGGTGCGCCGTGCCGCCACCCGTCTGCCGCGTGACGCCCGGGTCCCTGTGGTTCAATCGCCGCCAGCGGGGGATCGGGAGGCCTGATGGACGGGCTGGTGGTGGCGCTGGTCCTCATCGCCGTGGTCGTCGCGGCGGTGGGGGGCTGGGCCGTGGCCACCGACAACGGCTTCGCCCGCCAGCGCCGGCTCCTGGGGGAGGCCTGGGGGCAGATCGACGTCGAGCTGCGCCGTCGCCGGGACCTCGTGCCCCGGCTCGCCGCCATGATCACCGCCGACCTGCCCTCCGCGGAGGAGCCGGCCCGGGAGTGCGAGCGGTGCGCGGCGTGGGCGGGCGCCACCGTGGCGGACCCCGCCGAGCAGGCGCGCCGGGAGAACGACCTGACCGCCGCGCTCGGGCGGCTGCTCGCCGCCGCGGCGACCTCGTCCCGGCTGAGCGGCGCCGAGGCGTTCGCCCGGCTGCACGCCGAGCTCACCGACGTCGAGGACCACATCGCGGCCGGCCGGCGCTTCTACAACGCCCACGCCCGCCAGCTCAACGCCCGCCTCGAGAGCTTCCCCGCGGGCCTGGTCGCGCGGCTGTCCGGCATCCGCCCCGCCGCATATTTCGCCGCGGAGGACCCGGCGGTGCGGGCCGCGCCGGCCGCCGCCTTCGAGGACCCGCAGCTCAGACGCGGTCGATGAGCTCGGCGATCGACGGGCGCACCTCGGTCGGGCGGAACGGGTACTTCTCCACGTCCGCCTCCGTGGTGGACCCGGTGAGCACGAGGAACGTGCGCAGCCCGGCCTCCATCCCGGCGAGGACGTCGGTGTCCATGCGGTCCCCGATCATCGCCGTCGTCTCCGAGTGCGCCTCGATGCGGTTGAGCGCCGCCCGGATCATCACCGGGTTGGGCTTGCCGACGAAGTAGGGCGACCGGCCGGTGGCCTTGGTGATGAGCGCCGCGACCGCGCCGGTGGCGGGCAGCGGGCCCTCGGTGGACGGGCCGGTGGGGTCGGGGTTGGTGGCGATGAACCGGGCGCCGTCGCGGATGAGCCGGATGGCCCGGGTGATCGAGGAGAAGGAGTACGTGCGGGTCTCGCCGAGGATGACGTAGTCGGGGTCGACGTCGGTCATGATGTAGCCGGCCTGGTACAGCGCGGTGGTCAGGCCCGCCTCACCGATGACGTACGCCCGCCCGCCGGGCATCTGCTGGGCCACGAAGGTGGCCGTGGCGAGCGCTGAGGTCCAGATGCGCTCCTCGGGCACCTTGATGCCGGAGGCGGCGAGCCGGGCCGAGAGGTCGCGCGGGGTGAAGATCGAGTTGTTGGTCAGGACCTGGTACGGCCGGTCGAGCTCGGTGAGCCGGGCGATGAACTCCGCCGCCCCGGGCAGCGCGTAGCCCTCGTGGACCAGCACCCCGTCCATGTCCGTCAACCAGCTCTTGATCTCCTCGGTCATGTGCTCGCCCTCCAGCTCTGACGCCCCCGGGCGGGGCCGCCCCCGGCGCGGACGAACCCGCGCCTGCCTCGAACGATACCGACGACGCGGCCCCGGGGTCGGGACGGCGCCGTCCGCCGGGCCGTTACCGTCGGGGGGTGAGCGACACAGTCAGGGCCGATCCCGACGGCGGCCGGGACCTCCTGGATGCCGCGGGGCCCGACGGCGGTCGGGACGTCCGGCGGGAGGGCGTGGAGGTCGGCGTGGGGCCGTGGCCCGGGGGCGAGGCCGCCTGGCCGGAGGACCCGCGCTACGACCCGGAGCTGCTCGCGCACGGCGACCGCCGCAACGTCGTCGACCGCTACCGGTACTGGACCGTCGAGGCGATCGTGGCCGACATCGACACCCGCCGGCACCCGCTGCACGTGGCGATCGAGAACTTCGCCCACGACATGAACATCGGCTCGGTGGTGCGCACGGCCAACGCGTTCGCCGTCGCCGAGGTGCACATCGTCGGGCGACGGCGATGGAACCGGCGCGGAGCCATGGTGACCGATCGGTATCAGCACCTGCGCCACCACGACGACGTCGCAGCCCTGCTCGCGTGGGCGGGGGCGGCGGGGCTGCCCGTGCTGGGCATCGACAACGTGCCCGGCTCGGTGCCGATCGAGGGCCGCACGCTGCCGCGGGACTGCGTGATGCTCTTCGGCCAGGAGTCCACCGGCCTGAGCCCCGCCGCCCTCGCCGGGTGCGCCGAGATCCTCCACATCACCCAGTACGGCTCGACCCGCTCGATCAACGCCGGCGCTGCGGCAGCCGTGGCGATGCACGCGTGGATGGTCCAGCACGCCGAGCCCGCGCCGGCCTGACGCGGCAGCCCACGGCTCCCCGGCGCGCCCGGCGGGGCCGGGGAGCGGGCTACTCCCGCTTCTTCGCCCAGACGGAGGCGCCCTGCCAGTCGACGGCGACGCCCGGCTCCTCGCCGACCACCCAGGCGTCGTGGCCCGGCGGGATGGACGTGACCTCGCCCGCGGTGGACTCGAACTCGGTGCCGTCCTCCATCTGCACGTGGAGCCGGCCGGAGATGAGGTACTGCTGGTGCGGCGCCATGCACAGGTCGGTGCCGGCGACCGGCTTGACGTGCTCGGACCAGCGCCACCCCGGCTGCAGGGTGATCCGCCCGACCTGGGCGCCTCCGGCGAGGTTGACCAGCTCCATGCGCCACTTCTCGCCCTCGCGGACCTCGTCGGGCTGGTCGAACGAGACGTGCTCCAGCGGCTGGCTCATGATGGTGCTCCTGACGGTGTCTGCTGAGAGACCCTGCCTGCTGACCCGACCATGCAGCGCCGCGCCCCCTCGGTGTGTCAAGCCCCGAGACCTGGGGCGAGGGTCCCAGTGCCCCTCGCAGGATGATGAAACAATCCCAGATGTACTGAAAATCACGAGACAGGAGCTGACGTGCCCATCGCAACCCCTGAGGCCTACGCCGAGATGATCGACCGGGCGAAGGCGGGCAAGTTCGCCTACCCGGCCATCAACGTGACCTCCTCGCAGACCGTCACCGCCGCGCTGCGCGGCTTCGCGGAGGCGGAGAGCGACGGCATCATCCAGGTCTCCGTCGGCGGCGGGGAGTACGCCTCCGGCTCGACGATCAAGGACGCCGTCACCGGCACCGTCGCCCTGGCCCGGTACGCCACCGAGGTCGCGAAGGGCTACGGCGTCACCATCGCGCTGCACACCGACCACTGCGTCAAGGAGAACCTCGACCGCTGGGTCCGCCCGCTGCTCGCCCTCGAGGCGGAGGAGGTCGCCGCCGGCAGGCAGCCGACCTTCCAGTCGCACATGTTCGACGGCTCCACCGTGCCGCTGGACGAGAACCTCGTCATCGCCGAGGAGCTGCTCGAGCTGTCGCAGAAGGCCCGCACCATCCTCGAGATCGAGATCGGCGTCGTCGGCGGCGAGGAGGACGGCCACGAGGCCGAGATCAACGAGAAGCTCTACACCACCCCGGAGGACGGCCTGGCCACCGTGCGGGCGCTGGGCACGGGCGAGCGGGGCCGGTACCTCACCGCCCTGACCTTCGGCAACGTTCACGGCGTGTACAAGCCCGGCGCCGTCAAGCTGCGCCCGGAGCTGCTCGGCGAGATCCAGCAGGTCGTGGGTCGGGAGGTCGGCAAGGAGCAGCCGTTCGACCTCGTCTTCCACGGCGGCTCCGGCTCCTCGGCGGAGGAGATCGCCCTCGCGGTGGACCACGGCGTCATCAAGATGAACATCGACACCGACACCCAGTACGCCTTCACCCGGCCGGTGGTGGACCACATGTTCACGAACTACGACGGCGTGCTCCGGATCGACGGCGAGGTGGGCAACAAGAAGGCCTACGACCCGCGCGCCTGGGGCAAGCTCGCCGAGGCCGGGATGGCCGCCCGCGTCGTCGAGGCCTGCCAGCAGCTGCGCTCGGCCGGCACCACGATGGCCTGACTTGAGCGTGGCCTGACGTGAGCGGGCGTGGGCCGGCGCCGTGTGGCGCCGGGCCACGTCGCGGCCGGGTCAGCGGCGTCAGGCCGCGTCGCCGCCCGTGGGTGGCTCGTCGTCGGGGAAGCCGGGGTCGACGTCGACGACGTCGACGACCTCGCCGATCCGCGTGACCCCGAGCAGGAACCGGACGACGTCGGGCGGCTCGATCATCGTCAGGCGACCGGGCGTCCGGTGCGCGAGCCGGGCGAGCATGCTCACGCCGGAGGAGTCCATGAAGGTCACGTGCCGGGCGTCGATCTCGACCGGCAGCCCGGCGCGCTCGGCCTCGGTGACCGCCTCGGTGAGGTCGCCGGAGAGGGCGACGTCGACCTCGCCGGAGAGCACCAGCCGGGTGCGTGAAGATGAGACCATGACGTGAACCGAACCGGTCTCCGCCGCCCCTGCGGCGTCCGGGCCGGGGCGGCCCGCTGGCTCGTCCTGTGTCACGTCGTGCACGTCACTCCCCTTCGCCTTGGCCTACACGTGCGTCCCGCGCGTCCACCGGGCATCGTAAGGAACGCTAACGGATCGGAGGACCTGATGGTGAAATCCCACGGCTCGGCGCGTACACCCGGCGTCCCCGTCGGGCCGGACGAGCCGTGGACCCCCGCGGGCGGCGCGACCACGGACGGCGCTCCGCAGGCCCCGGCGCGCACCGCGGACGTCGCGGCGGCCCCGGCCGGCCCCGCGCCCGTGTGCGCCACCTCGGTCCTCGAGCAACTCCCCGACGCCGTGCTGGTGCTGGGCCGCGGCGACGGGGAGTGGGAGGTCGCCTTCGCCAACGACGCCGCCGTCGAGCTGTGCGGGTTCGAGCGCACGCAGCTGCTCAGCGGCCTCGCCGAACCCCGGCACGTCCTTGGCCTCGACGCCGACGGCGCGCGGGCCGTCGCCGCCGCGCTCGAGCAGGGCCGCCCGGCCTCCCTGCGGGTGGCGGCACAGCGGGCGGACGGCACCGGCTACTGGGCCGGGATCGCGCTGGCGCCCCTCGAGGACGCCACGGGCCAGCGCTGGAGCGCCGTCGTGCGGGACGTCTCGGCCCAGGTCGCCAGCGCCCAGCTCGAGCGGGTGCGCCTGGACGCCGAGCGGCGGGCCCGGGTGGCGCTGAGCCTGGTGGCCCGCGTCTCCGACCTGCTCCAGGAGGTCGACTCCGGCGACGTGCTGCGCGCCATCGCGGACATGCTCACCCGGCAGGTCGTCGCCTGGAGCGGCTTCTACGTCCCCGGCCGGACCCTGCGCGAGGTCGACGGCATCGAGGACGACCCGCCGCCCGCCCGCCCGGCCGGCCGGCGCGGCGCCCAGCGCCACGACGAGGACCAGGTCCTCGACCTCGTGCTCGCCGCCGCCATGCGCACCCTCCGCCTCGACCCCGACCGGCCCGCCCCCCAGGGGACGCTCACGGCCGAGCTGCTCGAGCTGGTCACCCCGCACCTCGCCGAGCGGCCCGACGCGCTGCGCGAGGTGCTGGTCTTCCCCGTGCTGGGCCGCCAGCGCACCCTCGCGCTGCTCGTCGCGCTGCCCCGCCGGGCCAGCGCGGTGGTGGTCGACGACCTGACGGACGGGAACAGGGAGGTCCAGGGCTTCCACGAGGAGGTGCAGACCGTCCTCGAGCTCACCGCCCGCCGCGTGGGCATGGCCATGGACAACGCCCAGCTCTACGCCCGCGAGCACGTGCTGGCCGAGACGCTGCAGCGGGCGATGCTGCCCGAGCAGGACGACGTCGCCGGCCTGGACGTGTGGACGTACTACGCCCCCAACGCCGAGCACGCCCAGGTGGGCGGGGACTGGTACGACGTCGTCAACCTCCGGGCCAGCACCGTCGCGGTGGTCATCGGCGACGTCGTCGGCCACGACGTGGAGGCCGCGGCGGCGATGGGGCAGCTGCGCTCGGTGGTGCGGGCCCTGGCCGCCGAGCTGGTCGACCCCGGCACCGTGCTGGGGCGGGTCGACGGCCTGGTCACCGGCATGCGGATCCCGCGCAGCGCCTCCCTCGTGTACGCCACCCTCACCCCGCTGGAGGAGGGGGCGTGGGACTTCGCGTACTCCCGGGCCGGGCACCTGCCCCCGCTGCGGGTGCGCGGCGGGGAGGTGAGCGTGCTCGACGGCGCCGGCGGCACCCTGGTGGGCTTCAGCACCGGCGAGCGCGGGACCGCTCGCACCCTCGTGCTGCCCGGGGACGTGCTCGTCCTGTACACGGACGGGCTCATCGAGCGTCGCGACCGCCCCATGCGGGCCGGGCTCGAGGCCCTCAAGGAGCTCGCCGGCCAGGTGCACGCGCCCGACGCCGCGGGCGTGGGGGAGGAGCTGCTGTGGCTCGCCGACGCCCCCGAGGACGACGTCGCGATGGTCGTCATCCGGGTCCCCGGCGGCCCGGAGGGCGAGGTCGACGGCGCGGCGCCGCGGCAGCGCCGCTGGCAGCTGCCCATGGACGCCAGCTCGATCGGGCGGGCCCGCCACGCCGTGCGCCGCACCTGCCGGGCCTGGGGCATGCAGGAGGTCGCCGCCGCCGAGCTGGTCATCTCCGAGCTCATGGCCAACGCCGTCATGCACGGCTGGGGGCGGATCGGGCTGCGGCTGCAGGACACCGGCGACGGGCTGCGCATCGAGGTCGAGGACGCCAACCCCGCGCCGCCGATCACCCGGGAGCGCTCCGCCAGCCGGGTCGGGGGCTTCGGCATGCACATCGTCGACCGGCTCGCCGACTGGGGCTGGCGCCCGACGCCGACCGGCAAGGTGGTCTGGGCGCGGCTGCGTTCCCAGCCGCGCTCGACCGGCGAGCAGCCGCTCGGGTCGTCGGCCGAGCCGGACCACGACGGCGCGCCCCAGGGTGGCTCGGACTAGCGGCGAGCGGCGGCGCAGCGGCCGGCGCGCGGCGGGACGCCACGCCGTCGACGTCGCGTCGACCGGGGCCGGGCGGCTCCCACGTCCGGGAGCCCGTCGGGCGTCAGCGCGAGTTGTCGAGCTGGCGGGACTCGCGCTCCGCCCGCAGCCGCCCCTGCTCACCGCTCAGCTCGCAGCGGTGCTCATGGTCGATCCGGAACAGGGGCAGCGCCCCGCAGATCTCGAGGACGAACAGGTCCCGCTCGCTCACGCCGCGCAGCACCGTCGCGCCGCCGCGCCGGGAGCCGGCCTCGGCCAGCGCCATGAGGAAGGCCGCGCCGGTGGAGTCCATGAAGCTCACCCGGCACATGTCGATGACGAGCAGCTGGCGCCGCAGCCCGCTGACCCGGGCGGTGACCTCGGGGAACCGTTCGCGCTCGGCGAGGTCGAGGTCTCCGGTGATCGTGACGTTCGCCGTCGTCGACGACGCCGAGATCTCGATCATCCGCACTTCCTCCTCCGGGACCCCGTCCGGGTCACGGACTTTCCGCGACTCTGGGCGCGTCCATGTCACTTGTGGGACGTCACCAGTTCCTCCGAACCTAACGCGCCTTTTCCGGAGATGCACGTCGGGGTGCTCGCTGGGGGTGTGGACACCGTCACGTGAGGGACGCCCCCGTCGCGCCGGCGGCCGGCCCCGGCCTTCCGGGGGCGTCCCCACCCGGTGCCCCGCCGCCGGCCCCGGGCGGTCTCGCGCGAGAGGACCCCCGGCGGGTGGGGGCGCTCCGGTAGCCTCGTCGGGGCGCCGACCGGCGTCCGTGGCGGCGGAAGGGACCGAAATGCCAGCCGTGGTGGTCGTCGGAGCACAGTGGGGCGACGAGGGCAAGGGGAAGGCGACCGACCAGCTCGGCTCGCGCGTGGACTACGTCGTGAAGTTCAACGGCGGCAACAACGCCGGGCACACCGTCGTCGTCGGCGACGAGAAGTACGCCCTCCACCTGCTCCCCTCGGGCATCCTCACGCCCGGCTGCACCCCGGTGATCGGCAACGGCGTCGTCGTCGACCTCGAGGTGCTCTTCGAGGAGCTCGACGCGCTCAGCGCCCGCGGGGTGGACGTCTCCAAGCTGCTCGTGTCCTCCTCGGCGCACATCATCCCGCCGTACAACCGCACGCTGGACAAGGTCACCGAGCGCTTCCTCGGCAAGCGGCAGATCGGCACCACCGGGCGGGGCATCGGGCCGACGTACGCCGACAAGATGAGCCGGGTGGGCCTGCGCATCCAGGACCTGTTCGACGCGAGCATCCTGCGCCAGAAGGTCGAGGGCGCGCTGGCCCAGAAGAACCAGATGCTCGTCAAGGTCTACAACCGCCGCGCCGTCGACGTCGACGAGATCACCGAGGGGCTGCTGGCCTACGCCGAGCGGCTGCGCCCGATGGTCGCCGACACCTCCCTCGTCCTCAACCAGGCGCTCGACGCCGGTCAGACGGTGCTGTTCGAGGCCGGCCAGGCCACGATGCTCGACGTCGACCACGGCACCTACCCGTTCGTCACCTCCTCCTCGGCCACCGCGGGCGGGGCGTGCACCGGGTCCGGCGTGGGGCCCACCCGCATCGACCGCGTGGTGGGCGTGCTCAAGGCCTACGTCACCCGGGTCGGGGAGGGTCCGTTCCCCACCGAGCTGCACGACGAGGCGGGCGAGTTCCTGCGCCGCACCGGCGGGGAGTACGGCACGACGACCGGTCGGCCGCGCCGCACCGGCTGGTACGACGCCGTCGTCGCCCGCTACGCCACGCGCGTCAACGGGCTGACCGACCTGGTCATGACCAAGCTCGACGTGCTGACCGGCCTGGAGAAGATCCCGGTGTGCGTGGCCTACGACGTCGACGGGGTCCGGCACGACGAGATGCCCGCCGACCAGTCCTCCTACCACCACGCCCAGCCGATCTACGAGGAGCTCGACGGCTGGTCGGAGGACATCGGCGCCGCCCGCACCTTCGAGGACCTGCCCGCCAACGCCCAGCGCTACGTGCTCGCGCTGGAGGAGATGAGCGGCACCCGGATCTCCGCCGTGGGCGTCGGGCCGGACCGCGAGGCGACGATCGTGCGGCACGACCTGCTCGACTGAGAGCGCCCCGGCCGCGTTTGTCACCGCCCGGCCGCTTCGGTCACCCGTGGGCCCGGCCGCTTCGGTCAGCGCGCCAGTTCCCGGCGAGAGCTGGCGCGCAGCGCAGAGCACGCCGCGCTCAGGCCTCCGGGGCGTGGGCCTGGAGGAACTCGTACACCTCGGTGTCGTCCACCCCCGGGAACGTCCCCGACGGCAGCGGCCGGAGCACGTGGGCGTGCATCTTCGCGCTCGGCCAGGACTTCTCCCGCCACCGCGAGGCCAGCTCGGGGCGGGGCCGGCGGCAGCAGCCCTCGTCGGGGCAGGTGGACCGGGCGCGCCGGGTCGTCTCCCGGCCGCGGAACCACTTCGCGTGGGCGAAGGGCACGCCGAGGGTGATGGAGAACTCCTGCTCCGTCGTCGAGCCGGTCTGCGTGCTGCACCAGTACGTGCCCGCGGGGGTGTCGGTGTACTGGAAGAACTCGGTGGTGCGGTTGCGGCGGGAGAACGCCGCCCGCGCCGCCCACTTGCGGCACAGCAGCTGCCCCTCGATCGCGCCGGTCGCGTCGGTGGGCAGCGGCACCCCGTCGTTCTCGTAGCCCCGGTAGAGGTCCCCGTCGCTGTTGGCGCGGATGAAGTGCACCGGGATGCCCAGGTGCGCGGTGGCCAGGTTGGTGAACCGCTGGGCGGCGGAGTGGTGGGTCACCCCGAAGGCGTCGCGGAAGTCCTCCATCGCCAGGTCCTTGACCGCCTTCTTCTTCTCGAGGAACGCCAGCGCGGCGAAGCGCGGCACCAGGCAGCACGCGGTGAAGTACGCCAGCTCCTGGCGCTGGCGGAGGAAGTCGCCGTAGTTGCGCGGGTTCTCGTGGCCGAAGATGCGGTGCGCCATCGCCTGCAGGGCGAGCGAGCGCAGCCCGTAGCCGCCGGGGATGGACGCCGGGGGCAGGTAGATCCGGCCGTTCTCCAGGTCGGTGATGGTGCGCGTGGAGTGCGGCAGGTCGTCGACGTGGATGATCGTGAACCCGAGCCGGTCGGCCATCTGGGAGACCATGTGGTGGGTCAGCGCCCCGCCGGTGTACCCCACCGAGCGGACGAATTCCTCGGCCATCTCCTCGATCTCGGGCACGTAGTTGTTGCGGGCCTGCATCTCCAGGCGCAGCTCGGTGTTGATCCGCCGGGCCTCCTCCGGGGTGGCGATCGCCGCGCGGGCGCGCCGGTCGAGCTCGGCGTGCAGGGCCACGAGCGACTCCAGCGCGTCCATCGGCAGCCGGCGCCCGGGCCGCACCGGCGGCACCCCGAGGGAGGCGAACACCGGGCTGCGCTGGGCCCGCTCGAGGGCGATCTCCAGCATGGCCCGCCGGTCCGGCGGCGGCTCGGGGCTGAGCAGCGCCGCGGGGCTGGTCCCCAGCGCCTCGGCGAGCGCGGTGAGCAGCGACAGCCGCGGCTCGCGGCGGCCGTTCTCCACCAGGGACAGCTGGCTCGTCGTCGACCCGACGGCGGCGGCGAGCTCCCGCAGCGTCAGGCCGGCCGCGGTGCGCGCGTGGCGGATGCGCCGGCCGAGGACGAGCGGATCCGTGCCGTGTCTGGAATTCTGGGTGGCAGAGGTCTCAGCGGCCATGGTTTGACAGTAGTGAAACTTTGGCGCTTTTTGCCAGCAGGTCCGCTTTGAAGGGGGCCGGGAATGCACCGAGAGTGGATACAGGACGCGAAAGAGCGCGCCGCAGGACCCTCGGAGGAGAGCATGACGACGACCGACGCCCGCCCGCGCACCGTTCCGGTGACCGGGCTGCCGATCAACGACCCGGACCTGGACGCCTGGGTGCAGCAGATCGCCGCCCTGACCGAGCCCGACGAGATCTACGTGTGCGACGGCTCCCAGGAGGAGTACGACCGCTTCGCCGCGCAGCTCGTCGAGGCGGGCACGTTCATCAAGCTCAACGAGGCCAAGCGGCCGGGCAGCTACCTCGCCCGCTCGGAGCCGTCGGACGTCGCGCGGGTGGAGTCGCGCACCTTCATCGCCTCGGAGCAAGAGATCGACGCCGGCCCGACGAACAACTGGGCCGAGCCGGCGGCCATGCGCGAGGAGCTGCGCGGGGTCTTCGCCGGCTCGATGCGCGGCCGCACGATGTACGTCGTGCCCTTCTCCATGGGCCCGGTCGGCGGCCCGATCTCCCGCGTCGGCGTCGAGCTCACCGACTCGCCCTACGTCGTCGTGTCCATGCGGGTCATGACCCGGATGGGGGCCGCCGCGCTCGAGCAGATCGAGAAGGGCGCGGACTGGGTCCCCGCGGTCCACTCGGTGGGGTACCCGCTGCGCGAGGCCGGCGGCGCGGAGCGCCCGGACGTCGCCTGGCCGTGCAACGACACCAAGTACATCGTCCACTTCCCCGAGACCCGGGAGATCTGGTCCTACGGCTCCGGCTACGGCGGCAACGCCCTGCTCGGCAAGAAGTGCTACGCCCTCCGCATCGCCTCGGTCCTGGGCCGGGACGAGGGCTGGATGGCCGAGCACATGCTCGTCCTCAAGATCACCGGCCCCGACGGGCGCGTGTACCACCTCGCCGCCGCCTTCCCCTCCGCCTGCGGCAAGACCAACCTGGCCATGCTGCGCCCGACCATCCCGGGCTGGAAGGTCGAGACCATCGGCGACGACATCGCCTGGATGCGGCCCGGCGCCGACGGCCGGCTGTACGCGATCAACCCCGAGGCGGGCTTCTTCGGCGTCGCGCCGGGCACCGGGGAGTCGACCAACCCGACGGCGATCGCCGCGCTGGACCGCGACGTCATCTTCACCAACGTCGCCCTGACCGACGACGGCGACGTGTGGTGGGAGGGCCTGACCGACGAGGTGCCCGCGCACCTCATCGACTGGCAGGGCAACGACTGGACGCCGGACGCCGGCCACCCCGCCGCCCACCCGAACTCCCGGTTCACCGTGCGCGCCGACCAGGCCCCGTCCATCGCCCCCGAGTGGGAGGACCTCGGCGGGGTGCCGATCGACGTCATCCTCTTCGGCGGGCGCCGCGCCACCAACGTCCCGCTGGTGGCCGAGGCCTACGACTGGGAGCACGGGGTGTTCATCGGCGCCACCGTCTCCTCCGAGCAGACCGCCGCCGCCGAGGGGGCCGTGGGCGCGCTGCGCCGCGACCCGTTCGCCATGCTGCCCTTCTGCGGGTACAACATGGCCGACTACTGGGGCCACTGGCTGGAGATGGGGGAGAAGCTCGGCGACAAGGCGCCGCACATCTTCCAGGTGAACTGGTTCCGCAAGGGTCACGACGGCACGTTCCTCTGGCCCGGGTTCGGCGAGAACTCCCGCGTGCTCGAGTGGGCGCTGCGGCGGGTCAACGGCGAGGTGGGCGCGCGCGACGCCGCCACCGGCCGGCTGCCCCGGCCCGAGGACCTCAACCTCGAGGGCCTGTCCCTCTCCGCGGACGAGCTCGCCGAGCTCTTCGCGATCGACCCGGCCAGCTGGGCTGCGGAGGCCGACCTCACCGAGGAGTACTTCGCCCAGTTCGGGTCGCGCCTGCCCGACGCGATGACCGACCAGCTCGCCGCGCTGCGCGAGCGGCTCGGCGACTGACCTCGCGGACGCGATGCCGCGGCCCCGCCTCCCGTGGGAGGCGGGGCCGCGGCGTCTCCGGGGTGGCCCGGCGTGCGCCCGTCGCCCGCGCGAGGCGGTGTCCCGCCCGCTCCGCGAGACGCGCCCCGGGCGCCGCGGTGGGCCCCCAGTAGGCTCACCGGGTGAGGATCCTGCTGATCGGGTCGGGGGCGCGCGAGCACGCCCTGGCCCGGGCCCTGGCCCGTGACGGACGCGTCGAGCAGCTGGTGGTGGCCCCGGGCAACCCCGGCACCGCCGCCATCGCCACCAACGTCCCCCTCGACGTCCTCGACGGCGCCGCCGTGGTGGCCGCCGCCCGCGACCTGGCCGCGGACCTCGTCGTCATCGGGCCCGAGGCCCCGCTCGTCGCCGGCGTGGCCGACGCGGTGCGCGCCGCCGGGTTCGCCTGCTTCGGACCCGACCGGGAGGCGGCGCGCCTGGAGGGCTCCAAAGCGTTCGCCAAGGAGATCATGGCAGCCGCCGGCGTTCCCACCGCGCTGGCCCGGGTGTGCACCACCGAGGCGCAGGTGGTCGACGCCATGGAGGCCTTCGGCGCCCCGTACGTCATCAAGGACGACGGCCTCGCCGCCGGGAAGGGCGTCGTCGTCACCTCCGACCGCGAGGAGGCGCTCGCGCACGCCCGCGCCTGCCTCGCCAAGGAGGGCGGCGACCCGGCCACCCACGGCGAGCCCGCCGTCGTCGTCGAGGAGTTCCTCGACGGACCCGAGATCTCCCTGTTCTGCCTGTGCGACGGCACCACCGTGGTGCCGCTCGCCCCCGCGCAGGACTTCAAGCGGCTGCGCGACGGCGACGCCGGCCCGAACACCGGCGGCATGGGCGCGTACTCCCCGCTCACCTGGGCGCCCGAGACGCTCACCGACGAGGTCGTCGAGCGGGTCGCCGAGCCGGTGGTCCGCGAGATGGCCCACCGCGGCACCCCGTTCGTCGGCCTGCTGTACTGCGGCCTCGCCCTGACCTCCCGCGGCCTGCGGGTGGTGGAGTTCAACGTCCGCTTCGGCGACCCCGAGACCCAGGTGGTCCTCGCGCGCCTCGAGTCCTCCCTCGGCGAGGCCCTCCTGGCCGCGGCCACCGGCCGCCTCGACCAGGCCGGCGAGCTGCGATGGAGCCGCGGCGCCGCCGTGACCGTCGTCGTCGCCGCCCAGGGCTACCCCGGGCAGGTCCGCAAGGGCGACCCCCTCGCCGGCCTGACCGAGGCGGAGGCGGTCGAGGGCGTGCACGTGCTGCACGCCGGCACGGCGCTCGACGGCGACGACCGCCTGGTCAGCGCCGGCGGGCGCGTGCTCAGCGTCGTCGGGACCGGTGCTGACGTGGCCGCGGCCCGGGCGGCCGCCTACGCCGGGGTCGACCGGGTCGGCCTCGCCGGGTCCCAGCACCGCACGGACATCGCCGCCGGGCGCTGACCTCGCGGCGCCGCGGCGCCTCGGACATCGGCGGCCCGCAGGCACGACGACGGGCCGCCCGGATCCTCGGGCGGCCCGTCGTTCGTACCGTCAGCGCGCCATGGCCGTCTCGGGCGCGGGCGTCGGCTCCGACGGGCGCCGACGCAGGCCCAGCTCGTCCAGCGGCGTGCGGTAGGTCTCCCGGGCGGTGGCCATCGCGATCGCGGAGACCAGCCCGCACCCGCCGGCCAGCACCGCCACCGGGAGCCAGCCCCACGGTCCGTCGCCTGCCAGCCCCGCCGCGATCGCCGGAGCGAACCCGCCGATGAGGAAGCCGAACTGCGAGCCGATCGCGAAGCCGGAGTAACGCACCGGCGCGGCGAACGTCTCCGAGAAGAAGGCCGGCCACAGGCCGTTCACGGCGCTGTACACGACGCCGGCGAAGAGCACGCCGGTGACGAACACGAGCGGGTAGCTTCCCGCGGAGATCGCCCAGAGGTAGAGGGGCAGCAGCAGGGTGCAGCCGACCGCGCCGACGATCCACACCGGCCTACGTCCCACCCGGTCGGAGAGGGCGGCCATGGCCGGCAGCGCGATGACCGCGGTCGCGTTGGCCGCGACCGAGACCCACAGCATGGCCGAGCGGTCCAGCCCGACGGCGTCACTCGAGGCGTACGACAGGCTCCAGACCGCGAACAGCGACTGGAAGACGCTGAAGAGCGAGATCGCCATGACCCGCACGACGTCGCTGCCCTGACGGTGGAACAGTTCGACGACGGGGACGGCGGCCACGGCTTCCTTCTCCTGCTCGGCCACGAAGACAGGCGTCTCGTCGAGGCGGCGGCGGACCACGTAGGCGACGGCGATGACGAGCACGCTGACCCAGAACGGCACGCGCCAGCCCCAGGAGTACAGCGCCTCGTCGGGCAGCGCCGCGACGGGGAGGAACACGATGTTCGCGAGCACCATGCCGCCGGCGAAGCCCGACATGGCGAAGCTCGTGAAGAACGCCCGGCGGCCCCGCGGGGAGTGCTCGAGGGTCAGGGTGCTGGCCCCGGCGGCCTCGCCGCCCGCGGAGAAGCCCTGGGCCAGGCGCAGGACCACCAGCAGGATCGGCGCGAGTGCGCCGACCTGGTGGTACGTGGGCAGGAAGCCGATCGCCAGGCTCGCCACCCCCATGAGCAGCAGGGTGAACACCATGACCTTCTTGCGGCCGATCCTGTCGCCGAAGTGTCCCAGCACGAACGCGCCCAGCGGGCGGGCGACGTAGGCGATGCCGAAGGACGACAGCGACAGGACCGTCGCGACCGTGGGGTCGTCCACCTGGAAGAAGAGCGTGGGGAAGACCAGGGCCGCGGTGAGCCCGTAGACGAAGAAGTCGTAGTACTCGAGCATGCTGCCAAGGAACGCCGCGAGTGCGGCCTTCCGGGCGTTGGTCGTGGTGGGGCCGCGCGTGCCGGCGAGGCTGCCGGGCGTCGGCACGGTGCCGAACTCGGGGTGGGACAGGTGGCGCTGGGGCATGACATGCTCCCTAAGGCGTCTGGGCCGCCGGAGGCGGGCAGGCGGGCAAGGTCGCGGCAGAAGGCTCGACAGAGCCACGGCGGGGGTGCGCCGGGTCGAACGGCCGCCCCGCCGGAGCTCGCACCCCTCCGTCGAGGATGCGCCGGCCGGACGGCCTGGGATGGGCCGACGTTACGGGCGGTGACGCACGGCACCAAGCCCGTCTCCATTGAATGAAAAGTGCGCGTGGGCCCAGGATGGGCGCCATGGCCAGGTCCAGCTCCGGCGACTCACTGCTCACCCGCGTCATGCGCGTGCTCCAGGTCTTCGGGGGGACGCCCAGCGCGACCATCTCCGAGATCGCCGTGCGAGCCGACCTGCCGCTGGCCACCGCCCATCGGCTGGTCACCGAGATGCTCGGCTTCGGGCTGCTGGAGCGCACCGAGGACCGCCGCATCCGCATGGGGGTGCGGCTGTGGGAGATGAGCCTGCGCTCGCACCGGGTGCTCGGGCTGCAAGAGGCCGCGCTGCCGTACATGGAGGACCTCCAGGCGGTCGTGCGTCAGCACGTCGAGATCGCCGTGCTCACCGGGACCGAGGTGCTCTACATCGAGCGGTTGTCCGCCCCGGGGGCGGTGGCCAACATCGCCAAGATCGCTCGCCGGCTGCCGGTCTACGCCTGCTCCTCGGGCCTGGTGCTCCTGGCTCACGCCCCGTCGGAGGTGCGGGACGCCGTGCTGACGGGCCCGCTCGAGACCTTCACCCCGCAGTCCATCACCGACGCCGCTCGCCTGCGCCGGGTGGTGGGGAACGTGCGCCGGCGCGGCTACGCCGTCGCTCCAGGGCTCATCACGGTCGGCTCGAAGGGAGTGGCCGCGCCGCTGCGCGACGCCAGCGGCGCCGTCGTCGCCGCGCTGTCCATCGTCATCCCCATGACCATGGACCACCGCCCGGTCGTCCCCGCGCTCATGGCCGCCGCCCGCGGCATCTCGCGCGCCATGGGCGGTGCGACGCCCGGCGAGGCGGACCTCGTCCGGCAGCGCAATCCGCTGCCAATCTCCCATTGAATGGGAACCTGTTCGCCCTGCCTGTGACGTAGGTCCTAGCGTCGGTCGCACGGCAGAACATCGTCGCCCGCCGGGAGCCCACCAGGCTGCCCCGGGGGCGCGGGACCGGCGCTCCGTCGCGCCGGCTCTCACCACGTACCACCACCCACCCGCGCGGCTTCGTGCTGCCCGGGCTCGCGCACGCCGACGACCGCCGGGTGTGAGAACAGGAGACAACCGTGACCACCACCACCGTCCGCACCCAGGTCGGGATCGTCGGCGCGGGCCCGGCCGGGCTGTGGTTGGCGCACCTGCTGGCGGTGGCCGGGATCGACTCGGTGGTGCTGGAGCGGCGCTCGCGGGTGGAGATCGCCGCCACGCACCGGGCGGGGATCCTCGAGCAGGGCACGGTGGACCTCATGGCGGCGCTGGGCCTGGACGCCCGGATGCGGGCCGAGGGGTACGCCCATCACGGCATCGAGCTGCGGGTGGCCGGGGAGGCGAGGCGCGTCGACTTCGCCGACCTGGTCGGGCGGGCGGTGCAGCTCTACCCCCAGCAGGAGGTCTTTTCCGACCTGGCCGACGGCGCCGCCGCGAGGGGCCTGGACGTGCGGTTCGAGGTCGCCGACGTGGCCGTGCACGACCTGACGAGCCAGGCGCCGTCGATCACCTTCACCGACGCCGACGGCACGCCTGCTCGGCTGGTGTGCGACTTCGTCGCCGGCTGTGACGGCTCGCGCGGGATCGCCAAGTGGGCCATCCCCGAGAACGTGCGCACCGATCACTTCCGCGAGTACCCCTTCGGCTGGTTCGGGATCCTCGTCGAGGCGCCGCCGAGCGCGCCGGAGCTGATCTACGCCGCCTCCGACCACGGCTTCGCGCTGATCTCCCAGCGCACCGCGACCACCCAGCGGATGTACTTCCAGTGCGACCCCACCGACAGGCCCGACAACTGGGACGACGCGCGCATCTGGGACCAGCTCGAGGCGTGCACCGCCGCCCCCGGCTTCGCGCTCACCCGCGGGCCGATCGTCGACAAGACCGTCATCCCCATGCGCTCCTACGTGTGCGAGCCCATGCAGCACGGGCGGCTCTTCCTCGCCGGCGACGCCGGCCACACCGTCCCCCCGACCGGGGCCAAGGGGATGAACCTGGCCGCCGGGGACGTCGCGGTGCTGGCCCGGTCCCTGGAGCGGTTCTACCGCGACGGGCAGCACGACCTGCTCGACGCCTACTCGGCCACCGCGCTGGCGCGGGTGTGGAAGGCCCAGCACTTCTCCTGGTGGATGACCTCGATGCTGCACACCCACCCCGGCGCCTCCACCTTCGACCGGCGCCGCCAGCTCGGCGAGCTCGACCTGGTCACCACCTCCCGCGCCGGGTCGACCTACCTCGCCGAGGCCTACACCGGCTGGCCGCTGATCCCCACCCGCCCCGGCTTCCTCGACCCCGACACCGCCCTCGGCGCCGCCCTCGCGTCCCAGCTTCCGGCCGAGGCGGTGACCGCATGATCCGCCACGTCGTGATGTTTCGGTGGAAGCCGGACTTCGAGGAGAGCCGACGGCGGGAGTGGTACGACCGGCTGCTCGAGCTGCCGGGCAAGATCGACGTCATCCGGTCTCTCAGCGCCGGGCCTGACGTCCTCCGCTCCGGCCGATCCTGGGACGTCGTGCTCGTGGCCGACTTCGACTCCCTCGAGGACGTCGGGGTCTACACCGACCACCCGGACCACCAGCCCCTCATCGCCCTGTCCGGCGCCGGCGCCGCCCAGATCGCATCCGTCGACTTCGAGATCCCCGAGCCCCCTGGGAGCATCGCATGACCACCACCGCACCAGCCCCCGCCGTCGCCCCCGGACGCGTCGCCGGCAAGCTCGTCGTCCTCACCGGCGGCAGCGGCGACCTCGGTGGCGCCACCGCCCGTCTCCTGGCGGCACACGGGGCCACCGTCGTCAACCTCGACCGGGTCGCCCCCGCGGAGCCGTGGGGAAGCGAGGCCATCAGCGACCTCGAGACCGACATCACCTCCGCACCTGAGGTCGAGGCGGCGGTGGCCGAGGTCGTCACCCGCCACGGCGTGCCGGACGTCCTCGTCAACGCCGCCGGCATCATCGGCCGCCCGGCGCCCTCCCACGAGGCCACCGAAGAGGAGTTCGACCAGCTCTTCGCCGTCAACGTCAAGGGCACCTGGCACATGACGAAGTACGTGGTCCCGCACATGATCGCGGCCGGGCGGGGAAGCATCGTCAACTTCTCGTCCATCCACGGCATCACCGGCGGGAAGACGGTCCCGCTGTACCACGCCACCAAGGGCGCCATCCGGCTGCTGACCAAGTCCGACGCCGCCGTGTACGGCGAGCACGGCATCCGGGTCAACTCCATCCACCCGGGGTCGATGGCCACGCGCATGAGCCGCTCCGCGGCCGAGCGCAGCCCCGGCGGCCCAGACGCCTACTACCGCCAGCTCGTCAGCGCCAACGCCTTGCCACGCCAGGGCCGGCCGGAGGAGATCGCCTACGCGGTCCTCTACCTCGCGTCCGACGAGTCCACCTTCACCACCGGCGCCGAGTTCGTCGTCGACGGCGGCTACACGGCCGTCTGAGA
This sequence comes from Georgenia ruanii, assembly GCF_009193175.1. Taxonomy (GTDB): domain Bacteria; phylum Actinomycetota; class Actinomycetes; order Actinomycetales; family Actinomycetaceae; genus Georgenia; species Georgenia ruanii. The sequence continues at coordinate 95,703 of NZ_VUKE01000010.1, forward strand.
GAGAGCAGGAGAACCATGAGCACCCCCCGCGCCGGCACCACCGGCACGATCCACACCGACGTCCTCGTCATCGGCTCCGGCGCCGCGGGCATCGCCGCCGCGCTCAAGGCCGCCCACCAGGGCCACAGCGTCGTCGTCGTCGAGAAGGAGAAGTACCTCGGCGGCACCTCGGCCATCTCCGGCGGCTGGGCCTGGGTGCCCGGCAACAAGCAGGGCGTCGCCCAGGGCGACACCCGTGCCGAGGTCGAGACGTACCTGCGCCACCTGGCGCCCGACACCCTCAACGACGAGATGGTGGCCACCTTCCTCGACGAGGTGCCCGAGGCCATGCGGTTCCTCGAGGAGGACGCCGGCATCGCGGTCAAGTACGCCGACAAGGCCCCCGACTACCAGATGGACGCCCCGGGCGCGAGGGAATCCGGCCGCGCGGTGACCTTCGAGGCGGCCGACGGGCGGATGCTCGGCAAGGACCGCCTCCGCGTCCAGCCCTACCTCATGTCCTACACCGTGTACGGCTACATGCCGGAGATCGGCAAGGACATCGCGACGTTCCTCACCGCCAACCAGAACGTCAGGGACTTCCTCTACGCCACCCGCAAGGTCACCCGCACCTGGATCGAGACCCTGCTGTTCAAGCGGTCCTTCACGCGCACCAACGGCAACGCCCTCATGACCCGGATGATCACCGCCGCGCGGGAGGCCGGGATCCGCATGTGGACCTCCACCCGCGCCGCGGAGCTCCTCACCGGGCCCGACGGCGTGGTGACCGGCGTGCGGCTCGAGGGCGAGCACCGCGGGGTGGTCGAGGCCCGTCTCGGTGTCGTCGTCGCCGCCGGGGGCTTCTCCGGCAACGCCGAGCTCCGCAAGAAGTACTTCCCGCACGACCCGCACGGCGACAACCACACCACGCCCACCATCGGGCACCAGGGTGAGTCCTACCGGCTCGCCCAGCCCCTCGGCGGCCACATCGACGCCGCCCCGCACCAGCCGGCCTCCTGGGGCCCCGTCACGGTGTTCCAGGGGATGCGAGGCCAGAAGCGGTGGTTCCCGCACCTGCGGGCGTTCGGCCTCCCGGGGCTCATCGCGGTGGACCGCGAGGGCATCCGGTTCGCCAACGAGTCGCTCTCCTACCACGACTACGGCGTGGAGATGCTCAAGAACGACGCCGGCCGGGAGAAGACGTTCGGCTGGATCGTCGCCGACCACAAGGCCATGCACAAGTACGGCATCGGCTACGCCAAGCCCTGGCCGTTCCCCCAGGCGCTCTTCACCTCCTCGGGGTACCTCACCAGGGCGGCCACCGTCGCCGAGCTCGCGCAGAAGATCGGCGTCCCGGCGGCCAACCTGCAGCGGACCCTGGACGAGTTCAACGAGGGGGCCGCCCGCGGCGTGGACCCGAAGTTCCACCGCGGGTCGAACAAGTTCCACCACTTCAAGGGCGACATGACCCACACGCCCAACCCCAACCTCGCCCCGATCGACAAGGGGCCCTACTACGCGGTGAAGATCGAGATGGGAGACCTGGGCAGCTACGCGGGCCTGGCCGTCAACACCCGCAACGAGGTCCTCGACGAGCGCGGGCACGGCGTTCCCGGGCTCTACGCGGTCGGCACCGCCGCGGTGTCCGTCTTCGGCGGCGGGTACCCCGGCTACGGCGCGAACATCGGCCCGGCGCTGGTGTTCGGGCACATGGTCGGCCGCGACATCGCCGGGCACGCCGCCGAGCGCACCCGGGCCGCGTCCACCGGCGCGAGCCGGCGCCGGCATCCGGCGGCCGCGACGGCCTGACCGCCCCGCACAGCACCGACGACGACGGCGGCCGGTCACCGGGCAGGTGACCGGCCGCCGTCGTGCGCCGGAAGGGTCCGTCAGGTCAGGACTGCTTCTCCTCGGACCGGTCGCCGGACCACAGCGTGTGGAACACGCCCTCCTGGTCCACCCGGTGGTAGGTGTGCGCCCCGAAGAAGTCACGCTGGGCCTGGATGAGCGCGGCGGGCAGGCGCGCGGCGCGGATGCCGTCGTAGTAGCTCAGCGAGGACGCGAACGCCGGGGTGGGCACGCCGTTGAGCGCGGCCTGGGACACGACCCGGCGCCACGCGGCGACGCCGTTGCCGACGGCCTCGGTGAAGTACGGGTCGGCGAGGAGCAGCGGCAGGTCCGCCTGGCGCTCGTAGGCCTCGGTGATGCGGTTGAGGAACCGCGCGCGGATGATGCAGCCGCCGCGCCAGATGCGGGCCATGGCGCCGCGGTCGATGTTCCAGCCGTACTCGGCCGAGGCGGCCGCGATCTGGTCGAAGCCCTGGGAGTAGGCGACCACCTTGGAGGCGTACAGGGCCAGGCGCACGTCCTCGATGAAGGCGTCGCGGTCGGTGACGTCCCAGGTGCCGGCGTCGCCGGGGAGGGCGGCGCGGGCCGCCTCGCGCTGGGGCACCGAGCCGGACAGCGCCCGGGCGAAGGTGGCCTCGGCGATGCCGGTGATCGGCACGCCCAGGTCGAGGGCGTTCTGCACGGTCCAGCGGCCGGTGCCCTTCTGCTCGGCCTGGTCGAGGACGACGTCCACGAACGCCTGGCCGGTCTGGGGGTCGGTGTGCTGGAGCACGTCCGCCGAGATCTCGATGAGGAAGGACTCCAGGTCCCCGGCGTTCCACTCCTCGAAGATCTTGCCGATCTCGGCCGCCGAGGCGCCCAGGCCCTGGCGGAGCAGGTCGTAGGCCTCGGCGATGAGCTGCATGTCGGCGTACTCGATGCCGTTGTGCACCATCTTGACGAAGTGGCCGGCGCCGTCGGTGCCGACGTAGGTCGCGCACGGGACGCCGTCGACGTGCGCCGAGATGGCCTCCAGCATCGGGCCGAGGCGGTCGTAGGACTCCTTGGTCCCGCCCGGCATGATGGACGGGCCGTTGAGGGCGCCCTCCTCGCCGCCGGAGACGCCCATGCCGACGAAGTGCAGGCCCTTCTCCTTGAGCTCGCGCTCGCGGCGGATGGTGTCGGGGAAGTGCGAGTTGCCGCCGTCGACGATGATGTCGCCGGGCTCCATGTACTCGGCCAGCTCGTCGATGACGGCGTCGGTCGGGCCGCCGGCCTTGACCATGATGAGGGCCACGCGGGGCTTGGCGAGCGAGGCGACGAAGTCTTCCACGGACTCCGAGGGGACGAACGTGCCCTCGTCGCCGTGCTCGGAGACCAGCCTCTCGGTGCGGGCGTAGGTGCGGTTGTGCACGGCGACCTTGTGCCCGTGACGGGCGAAGTTCCGGGCCAGGTTCGAGCCCATGACCGCCAGTCCGGTCACGCCGATGTCGGCCACACCGACGGGCTTCTCGCTTGCCATGTCCACTTCCTCCTGGGGGTTGGGCTGCACAGGCTTCCCCCGAAACGGTACGCGGTCGCCCATCCCGGTGGCCCGCCGGTGCCATGAGTTGCCGGGTGTCGGTCGGTGGCGCCGGCACGCGCGGGCCGCATGCCGGACCGCGGCAGACGCCGCCGGGAACCGGCTGCCAGGATGACGCCATGACGACCACGCCCGGGACCGCGCCCGACCTCGAGGGCTGGACGCACGCCCACTCCGGCAAGGTCCGCGACCTGTACGTGCCCGCCGGGGCCGCGTCGGGCGCCGGCGGCGACGTCGTCCTCGTCGTCGCGTCGGACCGCATCAGCGCCTTCGACTACGTGCTGCCGACGACGATCCCGGACAAGGGCAAGATCCTCACCGCCATGAGCCTGTGGTGGTTCGAGCAGCTCGAGGACGTCGTCCCCCACCACGTGGTCTCCCTCGACGTGCCCGAGCAGGTCGCCGGGCGCGCGATGATCTGCCGGCAGCTGCGCATGTACCCCATCGAGTGCGTGGCCCGCGGGTACATCACCGGCTCGGCGCTGAGCGAGTACCGCGCCAGCGCCGCGGTGTGCGGGGTGCCGCTGCCGGCCGGGCTTGTCGAGAGCGACCGGCTGCCCGAGCCGATCTTCACCCCCGCCGCCAAGGCGCAGATGGGCGAGCACGACGAGAACATCACCTTCGAGGACATGGCGGAGCGGGTGGGGGAGACGGCCGCGCGCCGCCTGCGCGAGACGACGCTGGAGGTCTACGAGCGCGCCGCCGACCTCGCCGCCCGCCGCGGGATGATCCTCGCCGACACCAAGCTCGAGTTCGGGGCCTCCCCGCACCCCGGCGAGCCGGAGATCGTCCTGGCCGACGAGGTGCTCACCCCCGACTCCTCGCGCTTCTGGGCGGCCGCGGACTACCAGCCGGGCCGGCCCCAGATGAGCTACGACAAGCAGTTCGTGCGCGACTGGCTCCTCTCGCCGGACGCCGGCTGGGACCGCCGCGACGGCACCCCGCCCCCGGCGCTGCCCGCCGACGTCGTCGAGCGCACCCGCGAACGCTACGTCGAGGCCTACGAGCTGCTGACCGGCAAGACCTTCGCGGCCTGAGGGCGCCGCGAGGCAGCCGGCGCCGACGTAACCTACGGCACCGTAGCCCGAGGTATCGGTCGCCACCGTTCCATGCCAGACTCGGCGCAGGCGGTCGCCCGTGACCGCCAGTGCGGCCCGTGGTCGTGCCCCTCGAGCATCAGGCGGCGGCCATGAGCCATACCCTCAGCCCAGCAGCATCTCCCGATACCGGCGGCGGCAGGAGCCCTGCCCCGCGCAGCGCCCGCGAGCGGCAGGTCAGCGACTTCACCGCGCTCACGGCGAAGGTCCAGGAGCACGGCCTCATGCGCCGGGCCTACGGCTACTACTGGTCCAAGCTCGTCGGGCTGACCGTGGCCGGGCTGGTCCTGGCCGGGACGTTCGTCCACATGGGCGACACGTGGTGGCAGCTGAGCACCGCCGTCGTCCTCGCCCTGCTCATGACGCAGATCGCCTTCCTCGGGCACGACGCCGCCCACCGGCAGATCTTCGTCTCCGGCCGGTGGAACGAGTGGGTCTCCCTCATCGTGGTGAACCTGTTCGCCGGGATGGGCCTGGGCTGGTGGCAGCGCAAGCACACCAAGCACCACGCCGCACCGAACCAGGTCGACGCCGACCCCGACATCGACTCGGGGGTGCTGGCCCTCACGCCGCAGGCGGCCGCGGGCCGCACGTCCCGGCTCGGGCGCTGGCTGGCCACCAAGCAGGGCTGGTTCTTCTTCCCGCTGCTGCTGCTCGAGGGCGTGAACCTGCACGTCCAGGGTCTCAAGCGGGTGCTCGGGCGCGACCGGGTCAAGCGCCGCTGGGTGGAGCTGAGCTTCATCGGCTTCCGGCTCCTCAGCTACGTCGCGCTGGTGTTCGTGATCCTGCCGCCGGGCAAGGCCGCCGCCTTCATCGGGGTCCAGCTCGCCGTGTTCGGCCTGTACATGGGCCTGTCGTTCGCGCCCAACCACATCGGCATGCCGATCGTGCCGCCCACCGTCAAGATCGACTTCCTGCGGCGCCAGGTCCTCATGAGCCGCAACATCACGGGCGGGCGCTGGGTCGACACGTTCATGGGCGGGCTGAACTTCCAGGTGGAGCACCACCTCTTCCCCTCCATGGCGCGGCCGAATCTGCGCAAGGTCGCCCCGATGGTGCGGGCGTACTGCGAGCAGCTCGGCGTGCGGTACACCGAGACCTCGATCGGCCAGTCCTACAAGGCGGTGCACGACTACATCAACCGCGTCGGCCGGGGCGGGCTGGACGTGTGGGCGTGCCCGCTCGCCACGCAGTACCGCGTCTGACGCCGCGGGGCGCGCAGCTCTGACGTCGCCGGGCGTGCAGGGTGCACGCCCCGCCGCCATTGCACGCCCCGCCATTGCGCGCCCCGCCATTGCGCGCCCCGCCATTGCGCGGCCGGCGGCCCGCGCGGCACCGTGGCCCGGTGACCACCCCCAGGCCGGCCCCGCGCCGCATCGTCCTCGACTGCGACCCGGGCCACGACGACGCCCTCGCCCTGCTCCTGGCCGCCGGGCACCCCGGCGTCGAGATCGCTGCCATCACCACGGTCGGTGGCAACCAGACCCTGGAGAAGGTCACCCGCAACGCCCTCGCGGTCGCCACCGTGGCCGGGCTGGACGACGTCGTCGTCGCCGCCGGCTGTGACCGGCCGCTCGTGCGCGAGGCGGTGCTCACCGACCCGCGCACCCACGGCGAGAGCGGCCTGGACGGCCCGGCGCTGCCCGCCCCGACCGTGGCGCTCGATCCCCGCCACGGCGTCGACGTCATCATCGACACGGTCATGGGCGCCGAGCCCGGGACCGTCACGCTCGTGCCCACCGGCCCGCTGACCAACATCGCCACCGCGGCGCGCCGCCAACCGGACATCGTCGGCCGGGTGGCGGAGGTCGTCCTCATGGGTGGGGGGTACTCCAAGGGCAACGTCACCGCCGCCGCGGAGTTCAACATCTACACCGACCCGGAGGCGGCCCACGTCGTCTTCTCGGCCCCCTGGCGGGTGACCATGATCGGCCTCGACCTGACCCACCGGGCGCTGGCCACCCCCGACGTCGTCGAGCGGTTCCGGGCGCTGGGGACGACGGCGGGCCGCTTCGTCGTCGACCTGCTCGCCTTCTTCGGCCCGGCCTACCGCGCCAAGCAGGGCTTCCCCGCCCCGCCGGTGCACGACGTGTGCGCCGTCGCGCGGGTCATCGACCCCGACCTCGTGCGCGTGCGGCCCGCGCACGTCGCCGTCGAGCTGCGCGGGGAGCACACCACCGGCATGACGGTGACCGACTTCGCCGGCCGGGCGGGCCAGGAGCTCGACCACCTGGTGGCCACCGATCTGGACGTGCACCGGTTCTGGGACCTCGTGCTGGGGGCCGTGGGCCGGCTGGCGTGACCGCTGCGCGCTCGGCGGGCGGCCGGGAGCGGCCGCTGTGGCCGGGCTCTCGCCCCGCATGGACGGCCCCTCGGACGGGTTGGGGCGAGCGGTTACCCTGACCTCGCCGTCGCCGAGACACCAGGAGCGAAGTAATGGGACGCATCGTCGTCGAGGTCATGCCGAAGCCGGAGATCCTCGATCCCCAGGGCAAGGCTGTCGCCGGGGCGCTGCCGCGGCTGGGCCTGGACCAGTTCACCGGCGTGCGCCAGGGCAAGCGCTTCGAGCTGAGCGTCGAGGGAGCCGTCACGCCGGAGCTCATCGACGCAGCCCGCCAGGCGGCCGAGACGGCGCTGTCCAACCCGATCATCGAGGACGTCGTGGGCGTCTACGACGCCGAGGAGCAGCGCTGATGTCCGCCGCCAGCGGCGCCCGGATCGGCGTCGTCACCTTCCCCGGCACCCTGGACGACCGCGACGCCCAGCGGGCCGTCCGCCTCGCCGGCGCCCAGCCGGTCGCCCTGTGGCACGCCGACGCGGACCTGCGCGGCGTCGACGCCGTCGTCCTGCCCGGTGGCTTCTCCTACGGCGACTACCTGCGCTGCGGCGCGATCGCCCGGTTCGCGCCGGTGATGGGCGAGGTCGTGGCGGCCGCTCAGGGCGGGCTGCCCGTGCTCGGCATCTGCAACGGCTTCCAGATCCTGTGCGAGGCCCACCTGCTGCCCGGCGCGCTCATCCGCAACGACCACCAGCACTTCATCTGCCGGGACCAGCAGCTGCGGGTGGAGAGCACGCGCACCCCGTGGACCGCCGACCTCGCGGCCGACGAGGTGATCACCATCCCGCTGAAGAACGGCGAGGGCGGCTTCGTCGCCGACGAGGACACGCTGAACCGGATCGAGGGGGAGGGACAGGTCGTCTTCCGCTACGCGGGGATGAACCCCAACGGCTCCCTGCGCGACATCGCCGGCGTGAGCAACGCGCGCGGCAACGTCGTCGGGCTCATGCCGCACCCCGAGCACGCCGTCGAGCCCGGCTTCGGCCCGGACGCGCCGGGCGCGCCGCGCGGAGGCACCGACGGGCTGAAGCTGTTCACCTCGGTGATCGGCTCGCTCGTCGCCGCCTGAGAAGCCGCGAGAGCGACGCGCTGCGGAAGACACCGTTCCGAAAAACCGGTCGTCACGTGCCCGGCAAGGGTAGGGTCTCCGACAGCCGTCTAAGATACCCGGCGACGGTCTTCGAAGGAGGAAGACGATGGCGGATCTCGACGCCAGCACGCTGAGCGGGGAGTGGATCTTCGACCCCGACCACACCCGGATCGGGTTCTCCGCCCGGCACGCCATGGTGACGAAGGTCCGGGGGGCCTTCAACGACGTCGACGGGCACATCCACGTCGACGCCGCGAGCCCGGGCAACTCCACCGTCGAGGTCCGGGTCAAGACCGCGAGCGTGGACACCCGCAACGCCCAGCGCGACGAGCACCTGCGCAGCGCGGACTTCTTCGACGTCGAGCGCTACCCGGAGATCGTCTTCACCAGCTCCACCGTGGACGAGGTCGAGGACAACACCTTCATGGTGGTCGGCGACCTCACCATCCGGGGCATCTCCAAGCAGGTGGCCATCCCGCTCGACCTCGTCGGGGTCCACCGCGACGCCACCGGCCAGCTGCGCGCCGGCTTCGAGGGCACCCGTCGGGTCAACCGCCGCGACTGGGGACTGGAGTGGCAGGTCGCCCTGGACACCGGCGGCGTCCTCGTCTCGGAGAAGATCACCCTCGAGTTCGAGATCTCCGCGGTCAAGGTCGAGGACCAGGCGGCCGGCGCCGCCTGAGGGCTCACCGCTGCGGCAGCTCCCGCAGCCGGCCCGCCTCGAGCTCCCACCGGCGGGTGGCCCGAACCTGCGCGAGCATCCGCCGGTCGTGCGTGACCAGCAGCACGGTGCCGGGGAAGGACTCCACCGCCTGCTCGAGCTGGACGATCGCGGGCAGGTCCAGGTGGTTGGTCGGCTCGTCGAGCACCAGCAGGTTCACCCCGCGGGCCTGCAGGAGGGCGAGCGCGGCCCGGGTGCGCTCGCCGGGGGAGAGCGAGGCCGCGGGGCGCACCGCGTGCTCCCCGCCCAGCCCGAACTTCGCCAGCAGCGTGCGCACCTCGGCCGCGGGCCACTGCGGCACCAGCTCGCCGAACGCCGTCGCCAGCGGCTGCGCGCCCCCGAACAGGGCGCGCGCCTGGTCCACCTCGCCGACGGCGACCGAGGCGCCCAGCGCGGCCCGCCCCTCGGCGGGGGCCAGCCGGCCGAGCAGCACGGCGAGGAGGGTGGACTTGCCCGCCCCGTTCGCGCCGGTGACGACGATCCGGTCGCCGTAGTCCACCTGGGCCGTGACGGGGCCGAAGGTGAAGCCGCCGCGGCGCACCACCACGCCGTCGAGCGTGGCCACGACGCTGCCGCTGCGCGGGGCGGCCGCGATGGACATCCGCAGCTCCCACTCCTTGCGCGGCTCCTCGACCCGCTCGAGCCGCTCGATGGCCCGCTCGGTCTGGCTGACCTTCGCCGCCTGCTTCTCGGTGCGCGCGACCGCGTGCGCCTTGACGTGCTTGTCCGGTTCGCGGCGCGCGGCCTTCTTGCGGGCGTTGCGCACGCCCTTGTCCACCCAGGACTTCTGCATCTGCGCCCGCGCCCGCAGCTCGGAGAGCCGGTCCGCGTAGTCCTCGTACGCCTCGCGCGAGTGCCGGCGCGCCAGCTCCCGCTCGGCCAGGAAGGACTCGTAGCCGCCGTCGTAAACGCTGACCTGCTGCTGGGCGAGGTCCAGCTCGACGACGCCGGTCACCGTGCGGGCGAGGAACTCCCGGTCGTGGCTGACGACGACGAGCGGGGCCCGCGACCCGGCGACGAACCGCTCCAGGCGCTCGAGCCCGGCGAGGTCGAGGTCGTTGGTCGGCTCGTCGAGGAGTAGGATGTCGTGGCGGGAGAGCAGCAGCGCGGCCAGCGAGGTGCGCGCGGCCTCGCCGCCGGACAGCGTGGCTATCTCCGCGTCGAGCCCGACGCCGAGCCCGACGTCGGCGGCCACCTCCTCGGCCCGCTCGTCCAGGTCCGCCCCGCCGAGCGCGAGCCACCGGTCGAGGGCGGCGGCGTACGCGTCGGCGGTCGCGGCGTCGTCGGGGCGGGCGCCCAGGTCGTGAGCCCCGCGCTCCATCGCGGCCGTGGCCGCCGCCACCCCGGTGCGCCGGTGCAGCAGCTCGAGGACCGTCTCGCCGGGACGGCGCTCGGGCTCCTGGGCGAGGTAGCCGACGGTCGCCTCCGGCGGGGCCAGCGTGGCGCGGCCGGAGGTCTCCGCGCCGGTGGGGAGCCCGGCGAGCGCGGCGAGCAGGGTCGACTTCCCCGCCCCGTTGGCGCCCACCAGCCCCCACACGTCCCCGGGCGCGACGGTGAACGAGAGGTCGGAGAACAGGCGGCGGGCGCCGCGGGCGGCGCCGAAGCCGGCGACGTGGAGGGTGGCGGGCACGCCTCCGAGGGTACGGGGCCGCGTTACAGGTTCCGGTCCGCGTAGGCGCGCATCGCGTCACGCACGTAGCGCGCGCCGTCCTCGCCGCCGTAGTTGGCGGCGAAGCGCGGGTCGGCCACGTACATGTCGCCGAGCCCCAGGAAGTACTCCTTGGAGACGGCGCCCACCATCGGCGCCATCAGCCACTCGTGGTGCCGGCGGACGACGTCCTGCACCTCGTCGGCGTCCGGGGCGAGGCCGCGGTCCCGGACCCGGGCGTAGTCGGCGGCGATGTCCACGTGCCGCCGCCCGAAGGCGCGCCGCTCCTCGTCGGAGAGCCCCCGGTACCAACGGTCGCTCCGCGCGTAGGCCTCCCGGCCCCACCGGTGCTCGACCTCCTCCCGGTACGCGGTGTGGTCGAAGCCGTCGAACATCTCCTCCGCCATGAGCGGTTCACCTTCCTTGCGTCGTTGGATCGTTCGGGTCACGGACGTGATCTGCCGCTCCAGGCGGTCCTTCTCCTGCCGCAGCAGGGTCAGGTGCGTCTGGAGGGCGGCGACGACGTCGTGCCGGCCGGCGAGCACCTCGGCGATGGCCGGCAGGCCGAGGCCGAGCTCCCGCAGCAGCAGGATCCGCTGCAGCCGCAGCAGGGCCGCCTCGTCGTAGAAGCGGTACCCGTTCGCGCCGGTGCGCGACGGCGTCAGGAGCCCGGCGTCGCCGTAGTGCCGCAACGTCCGGCTCGTCGTCCCGGTCGCCCGGGCGACCTCGCTGATCGACCATTCCATCGCTGCGCCCTCCGTCCGGGCACCAGCATGGCGGTTGACGCAACGTCAAGGTCAACACCGTCGCGCGCTGTGCGTGGGCCCGCCGCGGGTGACCGGGGTGCGGTGGGGTGTCCGGACGTGCGGCGGCCGCGCTCCCGGCGGGCGGGGCGCGGCCGGGGGCGAACTGTCAGAGGGCGGAGGCCCCTCAGAGGTGGCCGGTCGCGACGACCTGGTGGGTGCGGGCCGTCCGCAGGTCGAACATGGCGTACCCGGCGACCAGGGCCAGGCAGACCGCGGGGACGATGTAGGCGACGTTGGCGCTGGTCGCGTCCATCAACCGGCCCTGGACCAGCGGCAGCAGCGCGCCGCCCAGGATGGCCATGACGAGGCCGGCGGCGCCGAACTTGGTGTCGTCGCCCAGCCCCTGCAGGGCGACGCCGTAGATGGTCGGGAACATCAGGGACAGCGAGACGGAGATCGCCACGACGGCGAAGAGACCGACGAGGTTGGGGGAGAAGACCCCGATGAGGGCGAGGACGACGCCCAGCGACCCCATGGCGAAGAGCAGCTTCGTGGGCCGGAAGATGCCGAGCAGGTACGTCATGACGAACCGGGCGATGAGGAAGAGGATGAGGCTGGCCTGGAGGAACCACCCCGAGCGGGCCACCGGGATCCCCACCACCTCCTGGGCGTACTGGATCGTGAACGTCCACGTGCACACCTGGGCGGCGACGTTGAAGAACTGCGCGGCGACGCCGTACCGGTAGTGCGGGTTGTGCCACAGGCGGCCCAGGGCGCCCTTGCGCACCTCGGTCGCCTCGCTCCGCTCCGCCGGCGTCGTCATCTTGCGGAAGGCGATGAGCAGCCAGATGAGGAGCAGCACTGCGGCGATGCCCGTGTAGGGCTTGAGCACCAGCGACAGGTCGCTCTGCTCGGCGTGGTGCAGCTGCACCGCCCCCATGGTGGCCTTCGCGGAGTCCGGGGTGATGTTCGGGAGGATGAGCACCGCGCCCATGAGGACGCCGATGTTCGCCCCGACGGGGTTGAACGCCTGGGCGAGGTTGAGGCGCTGGGTGGCGTTCTGCTCGGGCCCCATGGCGATGACGAACGGGTTCGCCGAGGTCTCGAGGATGGACAGGCCGGACGCGAGCACGAAGAGCGCCAGGAGGAAGAAGCCATACTGCAGCAGCCCGGCGGCGGGGATGAACAAGAACCCGCCGAGCGCGGCCAGCCCCAGGCCGGTGAGGACGCCCGTCTTGTAGCCGAAGCGGCGGTTGATGAAGGCCGCCGGGATGGCCAGGGAGAAGTAGGCCCCGTAGTAGGCGAACTGCACCAGCGCCGACTGGAAGTTCGACATCGTGAAGATGTGCCGGAAGACGCCGACGAGCACGTCGGTGAGGTTGGCCGCCGACCCCCACGCGGCGAAGCAGGTGATGAGGAGGGCGAAGGGCACGGCCAGGCCGGGATAGACGAGTGACACCTTGCCGCTGGTGCGTGCGACCGGTTGCTCCTGGGGAACGGCCATGTCCGCCATGTCGACCACCTGCCGTGTCGGGACCCGCGTCTACACGTGTCGCTCACGTCGTGCGGTTACAGGAAAGCACCGCGGACGGGGTCCCGCCATCGGGGGACGGGGGCGGGGGTGGCGCTACTTCTCGGTGAAGAAGCGGAGGTCCGACGGCTCGCGCAGCAGGTCCTCGAGGATCTTGTTGCCCTCGGTGTTGTACGGCTGGCGCATGTGCTCGTTCCAGGCCTCGCGCGAGCGGAACATCTCGAGCATGACCCAGTTGTCCGGGTCGTCCTCGGGCTGGACCAGGTGCATGTACACGCACCCGGGCTCCTCGAGGGTGTGGCGGCGCATGGACTGCAGCTGCGCCTCGGCCTCGGCCTTGCGGTCCGGGCGCGGCTTGATCGTCACCACGAGGAAGAGGGGGCCGCCCTGCTCGCTCATGGCTCTTTCATACTCCTCGCCCGGCACCCGCTCGCGGCGAGGCCTGTCCCCACTTGTGGCCACCGCGCGGCTGCGCCGCTCCCCGGGCGACGCACCCGCGTGGTCCTTATGCTGAGCACGCATGCTGCGCCCGGCGCGTCAAAGACGCGCGTCATCGTCGTCGCGAGGTGAAGCGATGTTCGTCGTGGTCGGGGAAGCACTGGTGGATCTCGTCGGGCAGCGCGGCGGGCGGACCTGGGTCGCGCACCCGGGCGGCAGCCCCGCCAACGTCGCCCTCGGCCTCGCCCGGCTGGGCAACCCGGTCACCCTCGTGACCCGCCTCGGCCGCGACGCCTTCGGGGAGATGGTCCGCGCCCACCTCGAGGACAGCGGCGTGCAGATCGACGCCGGGTCCGACGGTGAGGTCGCCACCAGCCTGGCCATCGCGACGCTCGCCGCCGGGGTCGCCTCCTACGACTTCCGGATCGAGTGGGACCTCGGCGACCTCGCGCCGCTGCCCGTCGAGGCCCGGTGCCTGCACACCGGCTCGCTCGCCACGGCCCTGACGCCCGGCAACGGCCCGGTGATCGACCTCCTCGAGCGCGAGCACGAACGCGGCCGCGCGACGATCTCCTACGACCCCAACGTGCGCCCGGCGCTGCTGGGGGCGCCCGAGGCGGCGCTCGCGGACATCGAGCGGCTCGTGGCCCTGGCCGACGTGGTCAAGGTGAGCGACGAGGACCTGCGCTGGCTCTACCCCGGCCGGCCCGACGAGGACGTCGCGCGCGCGTGGCTCGCCTCGGGCCCCGCGCTCGTGGTGATCACCCGCGGCGGCGAGGGGGTCTTCGCCGTCACCCGGTCCCTGGAGGTCCGGCGCCCCGCCGTCCCCATCGACCTCGTCGACACCGTGGGGGCCGGGGACTCCTTCAGCTCGGGATTGCTCGACGGCCTGCGCCGCGCCGACCTGCTCGGCGGTCCGCGCCGGGAGGCGCTGGCTCAGGTCGACCGCGCCACCCTGCTGAGCATCGTCGACGCCGCGGGCATGGTCGCGGCCATCACCTGCTCGCGGCCCGGGGCGAACCCGCCGACCCGGGAGGAGCTGGACGCCGCGTTCGAGCGGCGGGCCTGACCGCACCCGCCGCTCGCGCGTACCGCGGCCGCCGACCCGGCTACGCCTGGGACGCCACGTGCGTCACGGGCACGTGGAAGTGGTGCTCCAGGCGGTGCGGAAGGTCCTGCCGGAGCCACTTGGACACGTGCGCGGGCAGGGTGGCGACGATGATCTCGTCGACCTGCCGGCGCCGGAGGGCGTGCTTTACGGCCCGGACCGGGTCCGCGTCGCCCACCTCGCCGCCGACCTGGATGGCGTGGGCCGAGAGCTGCTGCAACGCGGTGTCGAGCCGGCCCTGCGCCACCTTGCGGTCGTGCTCGGGGTCCGGGAGGGACGCCACGCCACCCATCGTCGGCATCGGCGGCGGCAGGGGCGCGAGCTCGACCAGGCGGGTGGCGGGGACGACGAGCCAGAAGTCCGCGGGCCCCGCGACGGTCCGCTCCTGGATCGCCTCGGTGAGCTCGCGGCGCCCGAGGGTCTGGTAGGCGACCACCAGGTAGTGCCGCACCGGGGCGGCCGCGGGTGTGCTGCTCTCACTCATAGCGCCCTCGCTCCCGTGAGACAGGCCTCGCCGGGCCGGCCGCCCGGTCGACACCTGCAGAATATCGCCGGACGGCGGTGCCCGCCCGGGCGGTGTCCACCGCCCGTCCACAGGCTCGGGCGCATGCCTGTGCAGATGTGCACAACCCTGTGGACGAAGACGGTGGACAGCCGGCCCTCACGCCGTGGTGACGGCCCCCGTCAGGTGCACCGTCCGGCCGTGCGGGGACCACGCCGCGTACCGCAGCTCCGACCCGTCGTGCACGACGGCGAAGGCCACGGTGGTGGGCAGGAGCACCGGCTTGGCGAACTCCACCGTCCACGTCAGGGCGCCCGCGCGCACGGCGGTGCCGGCCAGCGCCCGCGCCGCCGTGTACATGCCGTGCGCGATCGGGCGGGGGAACCCGAACAGCCGCGCACCGAGCCGGCTGACGTGGATGGGGTTGCGGTCCCCGGAGACGGCCGCGTAGCGCCGCCCGGTGTCCGCCGGCAGCCGCCACACGCCGGTCGCCGCGGTGGGCAGCGCCGGGCGTGGCCGGGTGTCGGCGGCCGGAGCCGGCAGGTCCGGCAGCCGGCGGCGCGCGAGGTAGGTGGACACGCCCCGCCACACCTGCTCCCCGCCGGCGTCCACCGTGACCACGAGGTCCACCAGGGTGCCCTTGGCGTGCGCCCGCACGCCCTCCGCCCAGGCCCGCACGGTCACCGACTCGTCGAGCCGCACCGCGCGGCGCTGCTCGACCCGGTTCGCGGTGTGCACCATCGCGATCGCCGGCAGCGGGAAGTCGGGCCGGACCATGACGGCCATCGCGAGCGGGAAGGCGAGGACGTGGACGTACCCGGGCGGCAGGTCGTCGGTGCCGGGCAGGCCCAGCAGGTGCTGGTAGTCGGCCAGCTGCGCCGGGTCGGCACGCACGGCGTCGACCCGCAGGGCCACCTTGGGCAGGCCCCGCCGGGCCAGCGGGCGGGAGGTGAGCACGAGCGCGCGGCTGCGCCCGACGGCCTGGGCGTACAGCCGTCCCAGGGACGGCATGCGCGCGAGCACCTCCTCGCGATACCCCGCCGGAAGGTGCCGATCCGGTCCCGTGGCCGCGTCCGTGGCGCCGGGACCGGTCTCCGGCGGGCCGGCCGCCTCCCCGCCGCCCGGACCGGCCCCCGCGGGCGCCGGGGCCACCGCGCCGCGCCGCCGGCTCACTGGCCCACCATGAGCTGGCCGCACACCCGCAGCACCTGTCCGTTGATCCCGCCGGCCTGGGGCGAGGCGAGGAACGCGATCGCCTCGGCCACGTCCACCGGCTGCCCGCCCTGCTGCAGGGAGCTGCCGCGGCGGGAGATCTCCCGGGGCACGGGCGGGATGGAGGCGGTCATGTCGGTCTCGATGAAGCCGGGCGCCACCGCGTTCGCCGTGCCGCCGGCCGCCGCGAGCGGGGCCGCCAGCGCCCGGGTCATGCCGATGATGCCCGCCTTGGCGGCGCCGTAGTTGGTCTGCCCGCGGTTGCCGGCGATGCCCGACGTGGACGCGAGGGAGATGATCCGCGGCGCCGCGCCCTGCCCGCCCAGCGTGCCGGGCGCGGCGAAGGTCTCGTTCATCCGCAGCGGCGCGGCGATGTTCACCGCGAGCAGGCCCTCGAACCGGTCCGCGGTCATGTTGGCGAGCAGCTTGTCGCGCAGGATCCCGGCGTTGTGCACGACGACGTCGAGGTGGCCGTAGCGCTCGCGGGCGGCGGCGAGGATGCGCCCGGCGGCGTCGGGCGCGGTGATGTCCAGCTGCAGCGCCGTGCCGCGGACCTCGTTCATCACCGCCGCCAGCGACTCCCCGGCCGCCGGCACGTCCACGCCCAGCACGTGGGCGCCGTCGCGGGCGAGCACCCGGGCGGTGGCCGCCCCGATGCCCCGGGCCGCGCCGGTGACCGCCGCGACGACCCCCTCCAGCGGCCGCGCCCAGTCGGCCGGCTCGGCGCCGCCGGCGGCCACGGGCAGCAGCTGGCCGTCGACGAAGGCCGAGCGGGCAGACAGCAGGAAGCGCAGCCCGCCGCGCACGGACGGCGCGCCGACCTGCAGGTCCTCGGCGAGGACCAGCCCGTTGGCGGTGGCCCCGGTGCGCATCTCCTTGGCGAGGGAGCGCAGGAAGCCGTCGACGCCCTGCCGGGCGGCGGCGACGGCCGGGTCGCCGTCGCCGGTCGCGCCGGGCGCCGGGGCGGTGCGCGAGAGGGTGACGATCCGGGCGCCGGCGGCCATCTGCTTGAGCGCCGGGGCGAGCGCGAGCGCGGGGGCGGCCAGCTGGGCCGGGTGGGTCAGCCCGGTGAGGACGACGACGACCGCGCCCCAGCGGGCGTGGTCGCCCAGCCGCGGGGTGCGGTGGACATCGAGGTCCCAGCCCAGCAGCCCCTCGGCGACCGCGTCGGCGTCGTCGGCGGCGGCCTCGTCGGACAGGACGAGCACCGGGCCGGGTGTCAGCGGCCGGTCGACCGCGTCGGGGTCGGTCCGGCGCAGCCGCACCGGGCGGGGCAGGCCGAGCTTCTTGGCGATCGTGGCGGGCAGGCCGCCGCTGACCAGCTCGAGGTAGGTGTCGCTCACGCCGCCTCCAGGATCATGGCCACGGCCTGCCCGCCGGCCGCGCAGACGGAGATGAGGCCGCGCGCCGGCTCGCCGGGCCGGACCTGGGACTCGCCGCGCTCGTGCAGCAGCTTGGCGAGGGTGCCGACGATGCGCCCGCCGGTCGCGGCGAAGGGGTGCCCGGCCGCCAGGGAGGAGCCGGTGACGTTGAGCCGCTCCCGGTCCACGGGGCCCAGCGGGGCGCCCAGGCCGTTGCGGGCGGCGAAGTCCTCGTCCTCGAAGGCGGCGAGCGTGGCGAGCACGGTGGCGGCGAAGGCCTCGTGGATCTCGACGAAGTCGAAGTCCGCCAGGCTCATCCGCTGCCGGCCCAGCAGCCGCGGGACGGCGTACGCCCCGCCCATGAGCAGCCCCTCGGTGCCGGTGACGAAGTCCACCGCGCCGGCCTGGGCGTCGACGACGTGGGCGAGCACGGGCAGCCCCCGGGCCTCGGCCCACCCGTCGGAGGCGAGCAGCACGGTGGAGGCACCGTCGGACAGCGGGGTGGAGTTGCCGGCGGTCATGGTCGCCGCCGCGCCGTCGGTGCCGTGGGTGCCGAAGACCGGCTTGAGCGTGGCGAGCTTCTCCAGGGAGGTGTCCGGGCGCAGGGACTCGTCCCGGGTCAGGCCCCGGTAGGGGGTGAGCAGGTCGTCGAAGAACCCGCGCTCGTAGGCGGCGGCGAGGCGCTGGTGGGAGGCCAGCGCGAGGGCGTCCTGGTCCTGCCGGGAGACGCCCCACCGCGCGGTCGTCAGCGCCTGGTGCTCGCCCATGCTCAGCCCCGTGCGCGGCTCGGCCACGTCCGGGGCGACCGGCAGCAGGTCCTTGGGGCGCACCGCGGCCAGGGCCCGGAGCCGGTCCGGCACCGTCTTGGCGCGGGCCGCCTTGAGGAGGGCCCGCCGCAGCGGCTCGGAGACGACGATCGGGGCGTCGGAGGCGGAGTCCACGCCGCCCCCCACGCCGACCTCCGCCTGGCCGAGGGCGATCTTGTTGGCCACGCCGACGACCGCCTCGAGCCCGGTGCCGCAGGCGCGCTGGACGTCGTAGGCGGGGGTGCGGGGGTCGAGCGAGGAGCCCAGCACGGCCTCGCGGGCGAGGTTGAAGTTCTTGGGGTGCTTGAGCACGGCCCCGGCGGCGACCTCGTCGAGCCGCTCCCCGGCCAGCCCGAACCGGGCCACGAGGCCCTCGAGCGCGGCCGTGAGCATGTCCTGGTTCGAGGCGCTGGCATACCTGCTCCCGGCCTTGGCGAACGGGATCCGGTTGGACCCGACGACCGCCGCGCGCGCCGGTGCACCGTCGGTCTGGGGAGATGGAGTCACGTCGTCGTCCTCTTCCTGCAGCGGGTGCGGTGCGGACGGGCCGAAGGTCCTGCGCGGTCCGGGCACCATTGCGATACCGACAGTACCTGATACTGTCGGTATCGTGATACCCGTCACAGACGACGATCTGGCCGGCGCTCCGTCCGGCGGAGGCGCCCCGCCGCGCCGCGGCCCCGGCGGGCCCGCCGTCGGGCACCCCGAGCCCGGCGAGCTGACGGCGGACGGGCGCGCCACCCGCTGGGCGGGGCACCGCACGTCCCGGCGCACGGAGCTGGTCCGGGCGGCCCGCCGGGCCGTCCACCGGCTCGGCCCGGACCTGTCGATGGAGGAGATCGCCTCCGAGATCGGCACCTCCAAGTCCATCCTGTACCGCTACTTCACCGACAAGACCGGCCTGCAGACCGCCGTCGGGCACGCGGTCCTCGACCGCATGCGCGCCGCGCTGGAGGGGGCCGCCGGGCGGGCGGGCGGCTCGCGCGAGCAGATCACCGCGATGGTGACCGTCTACCTCGAGATGGTGGCGTCCTCGCCGCACGTGTACGCGTTCGTCACCCGGCCGGAGGGCACCTCCCAGGCGGGCGAGCTGCGCGGCTTCGTCGCCGAGGTCAACGACCTCGTGGCCGCCTCGCTCCTGCCCGCGCTGCGCGGCGGTGAGGAGGGGGCCGATCTGGACGACGAGACCCTCGCCGTGGCCCAGCTGTGGGCCTCCGGTGTCGTGGGCCTCGTGCGCGGGGCCGCCGAGCGCTGGGTCGGCGAGCAGGTCGACGACGCCGCCGTGGGCGTCGACGCCGCGTTGGCCCGCATGACCCAGCAGGAGCTCGCCGCCCACCTGGCGGCCTGGCTGTGGGACGGCGCCGTCGGCGTCACCCGTCGGGCCCGCCGCCGTACCTGACACCGACCGAGGGGAACCGGAGCATGAGCATCACGACCAGACCCGAGGGCACGACCACGCGGGTCCCGGGCGCGCCGTCCGCCGCCACCCCGGCCGGCCCCGGGCCGGCCCCGGCCGCGGGCGAGCGGCTCGACGTCGAGGCGCTCGGCCGCCTGCTCGACGGGCGGTGGGCGGACCTGCGGCGCGCCTCCCGGGACCTGGCCCTCGACCCGGCGTTCCGGAAGGTCGAGGGCCTGCCGCTGGCCGAGCACCGCGAGCGCGCCCTCGGCCAGCTGCGCACCCTCGCCGGGCGCGGCGTGGTCCACCGGGCCTACCCGGCGCGCTTCGGCGGGGCGGAGGACCCCGGCGGCAACCTCGCCTGCTTCGAGGAGCTCGCGGTGGTCGACCCGTCGCTGCAGATCAAGGCGGGGGTGCAGTGGGGCCTGTTCGGCGCCGCCGTCCTGCACCTGGGCACCGCCGAGCACCACGGCCGGCTGCTGCCCGGCATCATGGACCTGACCGTGCCGGGCTGCTTCGCCATGACCGAGGTCGGGCACGGGTCGGACGTCGCCGCGCTGACGACCACCGCCACCTACGACCCGGCCACCGAGGAGTTCGTCCTCCACACCCCCCTCGCCGCGGCCCGCAAGGAGTACCTGGGCAACGCCGGGCAGCACGGCACCGCCGCCGTCGTCTTCGCCCAGCTCATCACCCGCGGCGTCAACCACGGGGTGCACGCCTTCTACGTCCCGGTCCGCGCCGCCGGCCCCGACGGCACGCTGACGTACCTGCCCGGCGTGGGCGGGCGCGACGACGGCCTCAAGGGCGGCCTCAACGGCGTCGACAACGGCCAGCTGTGGTTCGACCACGTGCGCGTGCCGCGCGCGAACCTCCTCAACCGCTACGGGGACGTGGCCGCCGACGGCACCTACACCTCGCCCATCGCCAGCCCCGGGCGCCGCTTCTTCACCATGCTCGGCACCCTGGTGCAGGGTCGGGTCTCCCTCTCCGGCGCGGGGGTGAGCGTGGCCAAGGCCGCGCTGGCCATCGCGGTCGCCTACGGCCTGGAGCGACGCCAGTTCACCGGCGCCGACGAGCACGAGGAGGTCGTCCTGCTGGACTACCAGCAGCACCAGCGCCGCCTGCTGCCGCTGCTGGCGCGGACCTACGCCGCCGCCTTCGCCCACCACGAGCTGCTCGAGCGGTTCGACGACGTCTTCTCCGGGGCCCACGACACCGACGCCGACCGCCAGGACCTCGAGACCCTCGCCGCGGCCGCCAAGCCGCTGAGCACCTGGCTCGCCCTGGAGGTGCTGCAGGAGGCCCGGGAGGCCTGCGGCGGCGCCGGGTTCCTCGCCGAGAACCGCCTGGTGGGGCTGCACCAGGACCTGGACGTGTACGTGACGTTCGAGGGCGACAACACCGTGCTGCTGCAGCTCGTCGGCAAGCGGCTGCTCACCGACTACGGCAAGGGCCTGGCCAAGGTCGACATCGCCGGCGCCGCCCGCTACGTCGCCGCCCGCGCCGCCGACATGACGCTGCACCGCACCCCGCTGCGGCGCGCCGCGCAGTCGGTGCGCGACTCCGGCTCCCGGGCCCGCTCGGCCGGGCACCTGCGGGAGGCCGACGCCCAGCGCGAGCTGCTGGAGGACCGGGTGGAGGCCATGATCGCCGAGATCGCCCAGGCGCTGCGCCCGGCCCGCAAGGCCGGCCCCGCCCAGGCCGCCGCGCTGTTCAACGCCCACCAGCACGAGCTCGTCGAGGCCGCCCGCGCCCACGGCGAGCTGCTGCAGTGGGAGGCGTTCACGGCGGCCCTGCCGCGGGTGCGCGACGCGCGCACCCGCGAGGTGCTCACCACCCTGCGCGACCTGCTCGGGCTGACGCTCATCGAGAAGAACCTCGCCTGGTACCTCATGAACGGGCGCCTGACGGCGCAGCGGGCCAAGACGGTGACCAGCTACGTCGACCGGCTGCTGGTGCGGCTGCGCCCGCACGCCCGCGACCTCGTCGAGGCGTTCGGGTACACGCCCGCGCACCTCGGCGCCACGATCGCCACCGGGGCGGAGGCCGAGCGGCAGCGCGAGGCGCGGGAGTACTTCCGCCGGCTGCGCGCCGCCGGGCTCGAACCGGTCAACGAGAAGGAGCTGCACGCCAGCCAGCAGAAGTCCGGCCTCGCCGCGCCGCCCGACTGACCCCCGGGAGACGTCCCGAGGCGCGCGAGCGGTGACCGAGCGCACCGGACGCGCCGAAGCGCCCGGCATCACCAGGCCCGAGACGCCCCGGAGGCGAGGGCCGGCGGGATGATGGGCCCGTGCGCAGCGCCGTCGACGTGTGGCTCCTCGAGCCGCCCCAGCGGGTGCCCGACCCCGCCGGCCTCGACGACGCCGAGCGCGAGCGGGCCGCCCGCCTGCCCGTACCCCAGGCCGCCCGCTTCGTCGCCGCGCGGCGCCAGCTGCGCGCGGCCGTGGCGGAGCGGCTCGGGCTGGGCCCGGCCGAGGTCCCGCTCGTCGCGACCTGCGCGGTCTGCGGCGGGCCGCACGGCCGCGTCCGGGTGGACCTGGCGGGGGCGCCGTCGGTGAGCGTGACCCGGTCCGGGCCGCTGCTCGCGGTCGCCGTCGGTGGGCCGGACCCGCTCGGCGTCGACGTCGAGAGCGCGGCGGCCGTCGCCGCCGCCCCGCTCGACGACGTCGCCCTCGCGCCGGCTGAGCTGGCGCACCTGCGCGGCCTGGCGGACCCCGCCCGCGCCCCCTTCCGGCTGCGCACCTGGGTGCGCAAGGAGGCGACCCTCAAGGCGCTCGGCACCGGGCTGGACCTCGCCCCGGCCGACCTCGAGCTCGCGGTGCCCGGCCGGGCCCCGCGGCTGCTCCGCCCGGCGGGCCCGCCCGGCCCGACCGCGCTCGCCGTCGGCCTCCGCGACCTGGTCCTGGGCACCGGGCGGGCGGGGGCGGTCGCCGTCCTCGGGGCCGGCGCCCCGACCGTCCGGCAGCACGACGGCGCGGCGCTCCTCACCGCGCGCTCCTGACCGCGCCCCGGGTGAGGTCAGGACCAGAGCGGCCGGGCCTTCTTCAGTGCCCGCTGCCACGCCCGGCCCAGCCGCGCCACCTGCGCCTCGGCCACGTCCGCCTCCTGCTGGGAGGCCACCCCCAGGGCGAACCCGGCCACCCCCGCGGTCGCGTCCTGACCGGCGGCCCGGGTCAGGTGCTCCCGGGCGACCACGGCGTCCTGGAACTCCCCGAGCAGGTCCTGCAGGTCGTCGAGCCGGTTCAGCGCCCGCCCGGTCTTCTTCGGCGCCAGCGGCTTGGCCACCTCCACGGCGTAGCGCAGCCGCTTCGCGGCCTTGCGGACCCCGTGCACGGCGGCGTCGCGCTCCGCCGGTGCGGGGGCCGCGTCGACGTCGCGGCGCCGGCCGGCGACCTTCTTCGCCAGCCGCCGCAGCGGACGTGCCACGTCGCCCCGGGCGAGGTCGGGCGCGCCGGGACCGGCGAGGTCGCCGACGAGCGCCTCGAGGGCGTCGAGCAGGCCGAGGTACCGGTCGGAGTCGAGCGCGGCGACGACGTGCTCGCGGGCCGCGGCGCCCCGCTCGGTGAAGTAGGCCGCCAGGCGCGCCCGCCCGGCCTCCGCGCCCGGCGTGGCGGTCGCGGCGACCCGCGCGTCGAGGCGGGCGCGCTGGACCTCGACGTCGCGGGCCTCGCTCAGCCGCTGGCCCAGCCACCGCAGCTCGTCCTCCAGCGGGTCGGCCCGCTCGGCCAGGCCCAGGGCCGGCGCGTACGCGCGCAGGGCGCTGCGCAGGCGCCGGCTCGCCTTGCGCATCGCGTGGACGGACTCGGGGACGTCGCGCCGGGCGCCGACGTCGGCGAGCACCAGGTGCTCCAGCTCCCGCCGCAGGTACCCGCCCAGCACGCCCGCCTCGGCCGGCCGGGCAGGCAGCGCGGCCCCGTCGGCCGCGCTGATCGCGTGGTGCAGCTTGGAGGGGGAGGCGGACCGCTCGATGCCGGCGGCGGCGAGCCGCGCGCTCAGGGCGTCGGCCACGGCGCCGTCGCCGGCGAGATCCTCGACCTCGATCTCCCGCCACCGCTGGGCCCCGGCGTGCCCGCCGACGACGGCGCGCACGCGGTCCTCGACCACCTCGGCCTGCGGGCGGCCGCCGGCGTCGACGAGCTCGCGGCGGTGACGCTCGGTGCTGATCTGGGCGACCGGGACCAGCGGCTGGCGGCGGACCACGCCCGTGAGGAGCTGCACCAGCGCCACCGGCGGGGCGCTCCCGGCGGCGAGGCCAAGCCGCACCTCGGTGCGCACCGGGGCGCCGCCGGCGCCGGTGCCGGCCGGGATCTTGAGGTGCCAGCCCGCGTCGGGCCCGCCCTCCCGGCGGCGCAGGGTCAGCCCGAGGCGCAGGAGCCGCAGGTCGCGGGTGTCGAAGTACTGCGCCCTCAGGGCGTCCACCGCGGACGGCGCGCCCGCGGTGGCGGGCAGCCCGTCCAGCCCCGGCAGCGACTGCCCGGGCCGGAGCACGTACTTGCGCTCGATCTCGGGCACCGACGCCGGTTCCGTCCCGCTCACGACGGCTCCCTCCTCCGGCCCCGGCGGCTTCGCGCAGGTCCGCCCCGGGGCGCTCGACGAGGGCATCGTCCCAGAGGCGCCGCCGTCCCGGAAGGTCCCGGGCGACCTACGCCCGCGCCGGCAGCGGCGGCAGCTCGGGCCGGTCCAGCCAGGCGGTGAGCAGGTCCGCGACGGCTTCGGCCCGCCGCTCGCCGCCGGACCGCGCGGCGTGCTCGCCCGCCAGGGCGCGGAAGTCCGCCGTCGTGACGCTGCGGCCGGCGAAGCGGTCCGTCCAGTCCCGCACCAGCGCGAAGAACGCCTCCTCGCCCAGGGTCAGGCGCAGGGCGTGCAGGGCCAGGGCGCCGCGCTTGTAGACCCGGTCGTCGAAGATGTTCTCGGGCCCGGGGTCGGCCAGCACGAGGTCCTCGTCCAGCCCGGCGAGTCGCTCGTGCCAGGTGCGGGCGAGGGCGTCGGTGTCCGGGCCGCCGGCGTGGGGGGACCACAGCCACTCCGCGTAGCAGGCGAAGCCCTCGTTGAGCCAGATGTGCTGCCAGGTGGCCACCGAGACGGAGTTGCCGAACCACTGGTGCGCGAGCTCGTGCGGCACGAGCCGCTCGTCGCCGTCGGCCGGGTCGACGTGGTTGGCGCCGAAGACCGAGATGCCCTGCGCCTCGACCGGGATCTCGAGGTCGTCGTCGGTGAAGACGAGCGTGTAGGCGTCGAACGGGTAGGGCCCGAAGAGCCGGGCCAGCTCGGCCACGAGCTCACCGTGCCGGGCGAGCAGCCGCGCCGCGTCCTTGCGCAGCGCGGCCGGCACGAGGGCCCGCTGGGGCACCGGCCGGTCGGCGAGCGTGACCTCCTGGTACCGGCCGATCTGCACGGTCGCGAGATAGGCGGCGGTGGGGTGGCGCTCCTCGTAGACCCAGGTGGTGGTGCCCGCCCGGGCCGTGCGCGCGACCAGCTGGCCGTGGGCGAGGACGTGGTAGGCGCTCTCGGTGGTCACCGCGGTGCGGTAGGTGGCCCGGTCCGCGGGCCGGTCGTTGCAGGGGAACCATGACGAGGCCCCGATCGGCTGGCTGGCGACCAGGGCGCCGTCGGTCAGCTCCTCCCAGCCCACGGTGCCCCAGGCGCTGGGCACGGGCTCGGGGTGCCCCTCGTAGCGCACCGACACCTCCAGCAGGTCCCCCGCCGCGACGGGGGCGGCCAGCCGGAGCCGCAGCCGGTCGCCGCGGTGGCTGTACCGGGCCAGCTCGGCGCCGGCGACGCTGACCGCCTTGACCCGCAGCCCGGCCAGGTCGAGCACCACCGCGCGCAGGTCCGTCAGGGCCCGCACGCGCAGCCCGGCGGTGCCCGCCAGCCGGTTGCTGGCCACCCGGTAGGACAGGTCCAGGTCGTAGTGCTCGACGTGGATGTCGCCGGACCCGTGCGGGTCGTACGGGTCGGTGCTCACGTGGCCTCCTCGTGCCAGGGGCTGATCGGGTTGCCGGCCCACCGGGTGCTGGCCGGCACGCCCTCGCCGCGCATGACCAGCGAGCCCGGGCCCACGCAGCTGCCGGCCCCGAGCACGGCGGCCGGCAGGATCACCCCGTGCGGACCCAGGGTGGCGCCGGGGTCCAGGGTGGCGGTGTCCAGGCTCATGATGCGGTCGTGGAAGAGGTGCGTCTGCACCACGCAGCCGGGGCCGATGGCGGCGCCGTCGCCCAGCCGGACCAGGTCGGCCTCGGGCAGCCAATAGGTCTGCAGCCACACCCCGCGGCCGATCCGCGCCCCCATCCCGCGCAGCCACCACACCAGGGCGACGGTGCCGGTGACGGCGTCGGCCAGGAACGGGGCGGCGAGCATCTCGGTGAAGGTGTCCGCGAGCTCCCCGCGCCAGACGAACGCGCTCCACAGCGGGTGCTCGCCCGGGCGCACCCGGCCCACGAGCACCCGCTTGGCCGCGACGGTGAGCAGCCCCGCGACCGCGCCGGCGCCCAGCAGCACCACGCCGCCCAGCGCCGCGGCCGCGCCCCACCCGGCGGCGAGCACGATCGCCTGCAGCGCGAGCACGATCCCCAGCGCGAGGACCCCGACGAGCAGGGCGGGCACGGCCCGCGCGGCCTCGACGGCGCCGCGGGCCCGGCGCAGCC
This sequence comes from Georgenia ruanii, assembly GCF_009193175.1. Classification (GTDB taxonomy): domain Bacteria; phylum Actinomycetota; class Actinomycetes; order Actinomycetales; family Actinomycetaceae; genus Georgenia; species Georgenia ruanii. The sequence continues at coordinate 121,732 of NZ_VUKE01000010.1, forward strand.
GGGCGGGCGGGGAGTAGGTGCGCTCGCCGTCGTCCAGGGTGGCCGCGCGGGGCAGCAGCACCGGCGGGCTGCCGAGGTAGCTCGACCCGGCGCGGGTCTTGGCCGGGGTGGCGGAGAGGACGGCGACCAGCCCGTTCTTCGGCACCGTGCGGCCCGGTGCGGTCATGCCCGAGTTGCCCAGGAAGGCCCGCCGGCCGACCTTGGCGCGGGCCACGCGGACCCAGCCGCCGCCGAGCTCGTAGGGCGCGACCATGGTGTCGTCGGCGAGGAACGCCCCGGTCTTGACGCGCATCATGCTGGGCAGGCCGATGACGGTGGAGGCCTCGACGTCGTCGCCCACCTTGGCCCCGAGCAGCCGCAGCCACGCCGGGGTGACCACCGAGGAGTACAGCGGGAACAGGGCGGTGCGCGCCGAGTCCATGAGCCGCTCGGTGCACCAGGCCTGCCAGCCCACCCGGGAGCGGACGGGGTGGAAGCCCTCGGTCAGGCCGGTGGCGAGCAGCCGGACCCCGGCCACCACGGCGAGGGCGTACAGCAGGTAGGCCAGCGCGGTGGCCCCCACGCCGGCCAGCAGCGCCGGCCCGGCGGCGGCGGCCAGCGTCGGCGCCCCGCGCACGGCCAGGCCGACCAGCACGAGGGGGACGGCGACGGCGAGCACCGGCAGCGCGGCCACCACCGCGGCGCCCGCGGCATAGGCCGCGACCCATCCGCGCGGCGCGGCCGGGCGTTCCGGCGGCCAGGGGTGGCGGGCCGAGTGCACCCGGGCCGCGGGCGAGCCGGCCCAGTACTCGTCCTCCCCGGTGCGCCCGTGCACCGCCGAGCCGGGTGCGACGTCCGTCCCGGCGCCGACCCGGGCCCCGGGGTACAGGACGCTGCGCGCCCCCACGGTGGCCCGCGGCCCGACGACGATGCGCCCGATGCGCAGGACGTCGCCGTCGACCCAGTGCCCGGACACGTCCACCTCCGGCTCGATCGCGCACTCGCGGCCGAGTGTGAGCAGGCCGGTCACCGGCGGCACGGCGTGCAGGTCGACCCCGCGGCCCACCCGCGCCCCGAGGGCCCGGGCGTACAGGCCCACCCACGGGGCGGTCGCCGTCGTCACGGCCCCGAACCCCTCGGCCAGCCGCTCGGCGGCCCACAGCCGCAGGTGCACGGCGCCGCCGCGGGGGTAGGCGCCGGGGCCGACGCCGGCCAGGAGCAGCCGCGCGCCCAGGGCGCTGACGCCCATGCGGCCGAGCGGGCTGACGGTGAGCAGCCACCCGGCCGCGACCCACCACCACGACACCGGCAGCGCCCAGGGGACCTGCCAGGCCCAGGCGAGCACGTTGTTCATCGCCGCCAGCGCGGTGAGCCAGCGCAGCGCGACGAGGGTGCGCAGCGGCACGAGCGCGAGGAGCTGGGCCGCCTGGCTGCCCACCGGCACCGGCCTCGGGACCGGGGCGGTGCCGAGGTCCGCGGCGGTGGCGTCCGGGGCGGGGTAGGTCGCCTCGAGGTGGGCGGCGAGGTCGCCGACCTCCGGGTACCGGTAGACCTCGGCGACGGTGACCTCGGGGTAGCGCACCCGGAGCGCGGAGACGAGCTGGGCGGCGGTCAGCGAGCTGCCGCCGTGGGAGAAGAAGTCGTCCTCCGGGCCGGCCGGGTGCACGCCGATGACGGCGGCCCACTGCTCCCCGATCCAGGCCGCGGTGCCGGTCAGGGCCGAGACGCGCTCGGTGGCGCCCAGGCCGGGCAGCGGCCAGGGCAGGGCGTCGCGGTCGACCTTGCCCGACGTGCGGGTGGGGATCTCCTCGACGACGGCGAGCAGCGGGATCATCGACGCCGGCAGCTCCTCGCGCAGGGCGTCGAGCAGCACCGTGGTGTCCAGGCCGTCGGGCCCGGCGGGCACCACGTAGCCGACGAGCACCGCCGTGCCGGCGGCGGTGTGCTTGACCGCGGCCGCCGCGGCGCCCACCCCGGGCAGGGCGAGCAGGGCGGCGTCGACCTCGCCGAGCTCGATGCGCCGGCCGTTGACCTTCACCTGGTCGTCGGCGCGGCCCACGAACACCAGGCCCGCCCGGTCGAGCTGGACGAGGTCCCCGCTGCGGTAGGCGCGCTCCCAGCCCAGCGCCGGCACGGGGGCGAACTTGGCGGCGTCGAGGGCGGGGTCGAGGTACCGGGCCAGGCCCACCCCGCCGATGATGAGCTCGCCGGTCTCGCCCTCGGCGACCGGCTGCCCCGCGGCGTCGACGACGGCGAGGTCCCAGCCGTCCTGCGGCAGGCCGATGCGCACCGGCTCGCCGGGCTCGAGCCGGGCGGCGCACGCGATGACGGTGGCCTCGGTGGGGCCGTAGGTGTTCCACAGCTCCCGGTCCGGGCGCGCCAGGCGGGTGGCGAGCTCGGCCGGGATCGCCTCGCCGCCGAAGATCAGCAGCCGCACGCCGTCGAGGGAGTCCACCGGCCACATCCCGGCCAGCGTCGGGACGGTGGAGACCACGGTGATCTCGCGCTCGTGCAGCCACGGGCCGAGGTCGGTGCCGGTGCGCACGAGCGCGCGGGGGGCGGGCACCAGCGCGGCGCCGTGACGCCAGGCCAGCCACATCTCCTCGCAGGAGGCGTCGAAGGCCACCGACAGGCCGGCGAGCACCCGGTCCGCGGGGCCGATGGGGGCGTCGGGGAGGAACAGGCGGGCCTCGGCGTCGACCAGGGCGGCGGCGCTGCGGTGGGTGACCGCCACGCCCTTGGGGCGCCCGGTGGAGCCGGAGGTGAAGATGATCCAGGCGTCGTCGTCGAGGCCGGGAGGCTCGGGCGACTGCGGCGACCGCGGCGACCGCGGCGACTGCGGCGGCTCGACGGCTCCGGCCGCGGCGGATGGTCCAGACGCCATGGCGAGGGGCCACGGCCCCGCCGGGCGCCGTGACCAGGTGGTGCCGTCGGGGCGGGTGAGGTGGCCGTCGTCGTGGACGACGCCGAGGACGCCCGCCTCCTCCCACACCAGCGCCGCGCGCTCGTCGGGGTCGTCGGCGTCCACGGGGACGTAGGCGGCCCCGGCGTGCAGGACGGCGAGGATGGTCAGGTAGAGGTCGACCGTGCCGGAGGTGGCGCGCACGCCCACCCGGTCCCCGCGCCGCACGCCGGCCGCGGCCAGCCGGGCGGCGCGCGCCTCGACCGCGCCGCGCAGCGCGGCGTAGGTGAGCTCCTCGTCGCCGTCGTCGATCGCCAGGGCGGTGGGGTGCCGCTCGGCGGTGGCGCGAAACACGTCGACGAGGGTGCGCGGGGCCGGGGCACGCGACCCGGCGAGCAACGGGTCGAGCGCGGTGCGCGAGGGTGTCACGGGTCTGACCTGCTTTCTGCGAACGCTGGGCCGCCGTCCGCCGCAGCCGGCCCTCGGGATGGTCTCACGCCCGCTGTGGCGAGGGGCGAGTGGGAAGCGACCGCCGAAGCCGCGCAGCAGCGGCCGCACGGTGGAAGCATGACGGCGTGGACGTCGTCGAGACCCTCCTGCCCGGGGTCGGCATCCGCTACGAGCTGACCACCCGGTCCGGGGTGCTCCTGGGATTCGTCGTGCGCCGCGACGGCCCCGTCGAGGTGGCGGTGTACGACCCGGAAGACCCGGACCGCGCCCGGGAGGTCCTGCACCTGGACGCCGACGAGGCGGACGCCGTCGCCGAGGTCCTCGGCGCCCCCCGCGTGGCCCAGCGCTTCGCCGACATCTCCAAGGAGGTCCCCGGCCTGCACTCCGCCCGGCTGGCCGTCCCGCCCGGCTCGCGCTTCGCCGACCGCCCCCTGGGCGCCACCCGGGCGCGCACCGTCACCGGCTGCTCGGTGGTCGCGATCGTGCGCGACGCCGACGTCGTGGCCGCCCCAGGACCGGAGGAGGTGCTGCGGGAGGGCGACATCCTCGTGGTGCTCGGCTCGGAGGAGGGCCTCGAGCGACTCGGCGCCCTGCTGGCCGAGCACTAGGCCGATGTCCGAGGTCAGCGCGCTGCTCCTCGAGCTCGGCGCGCTGTTCCTCGGGCTCTCGCTCCTGGGCCTGCTGGCCCGCCGCGTCGGGCTGTCCCCTATCCCCCTCGTCCTGCTCGCCGCGCTCGCGCTCGGCGACGGCGGCCTCGTCCCGCTGGAGCAGGCGCGCCCGTTCGTCGAGACCGCCGCCGAGATCGGCCTCGTCATGCTCCTGCTCACCCTGGGCCTGGAGTTCTCCGCCGCCGAGCTGGTCGCCTCCGTGCGCCGCCACTCGCCGTCGGGGCTGGTCGACCTGCTGCTCAACGCCCCGCCCGGGTTTCTGGCCGGGCACCTCCTCGGGTTGCCCTGGCCCGGCGCCCTCGCGCTGGCCGGGATCACATGGGTCTCCTCCTCGGGAATCATCGCCCGGTTGCTCGGCGACCTCGACCGCATCGCGAACCGGGAGACGCCGGCGGTGCTCTCCGTGCTCGTGCTCGAGGACGTCGCGATGGCGCTCTTCCTGCCGCTGCTCGCCGTCGTACTGGCCGGGGCGGGCCCCCTGCGCGCCGCCGCCGGCGTCGCGCTCGCGCTCGGCGCCGTGCTGCTGGTGCTGCGCGCTGCCCACCGCCACGGGCACCGGCTCTCCCGGCTGCTGGCCCACCCCGACGACGAGCAGGTGCTGCTGCGCCTGCTCGCCCTGACCCTGCTCGTGGCGGGGCTGACCCAGACCCTCGGCGCCTCCGCCGCCGTGGGGGCCTTCCTCGTCGGCATCGCCGTCCCGGCCTCCTTCGCCGACCGGGCCCGCACGATCCTCAGCCCGCTGCGCGACCTGTTCGCCGCGACGTTCTTCGTCGCGTTCGGGATGACCATCGACGCCGCCGCCGTGTGGCCGGTGCTGCCCGCGGTGCTGCTGCTGGCCGCCGTCACGGCCGCGACCAAGATTGCCACCGGCTGGTACGCCGCGCGGCGGGACCGGGTGGGCTCGGCCGGCCGGCTGCGCGCCGGCACCGCGCTCATCGCCCGCGGGGAGTTCTCGGTGGTCATCGCCGGGCTCGCGACGGCGGCCGGGGTGGCCCGGGTGGGGCCGGTGGCCGCCGGGTACGTCCTCGTGCTGGCGGTGGCGGGCCCGGTCCTCGCGCGCTTCGCGGACCCGCTGTCGGCCCGCCTGCTGCCCCGGCGCTGACGTCACCGCCACCGACGCCGGGACCGCGGCTGCCGCGGTGCTCTGCCCGCCGCCACGCCGCGCGCCCTTCCCGCCACCCCGCACCTGTTGCGCGCCCGCCCGCCCGGCAAGAGGCTCTGGGCATGAGCGAGGAAGCGGCCGACCAGACCGTCGACGTCGTCGTCATCGGTGGAGGCGCGGTGGGCGAGGTGGCCGCGGGCTACACCCACCAGGGCGGCCTGTCGGTCGCGCTGGTGGAGCAGAGCCTCCTGGGCGGGGAGTGCTCGTACTACGCCTGCATGCCGTCGAAGGCGCTGCTGCGCCCGGGGCAGGCCGTCGCCGCGGCCCGGGGGGTGGAGGGGGCGGGCCCCGCCGTCACCGGGCCGCTGGACGCCGCCGGGGTGCTCGCGCGGCGCACCACCTTCACCCATGACTGGGACGACAGCAGCCAGGTGCGGTGGGCCGTCGGGGAGGGGCTGGAGGTGGTCCGGGGCACCGCCCGGCTGGTGGGGGAGCGCGAGGTCGTGGTGGCCGGCGCGGACGGCGAGGAGCGCCGCCTGGGGGCCCGCCACGCCGTCGTCCTGGCCACCGGGTCGATGCCGTCGACGCCGCCCATCCCGGGCCTGGACCGGACCCGGCACTGGACCACCCGTGACGCCACCTCGTCCCACGAGGTGCCGCCGCGGCTCGTGGTGATCGGCGCCGGCGTCGCCGGGTGCGAACTGGCGCTGGCCTACGTCCGGCTCGGCTCTGCGGTCACCGTGGTGGCCCGCTCCCAGGTCCTGCCGATGTACCCGTTCCGGGCGGGCGGGATGGTCGCGCGCGGGCTGTCCCTGGCCGGGGCGGACGTGCGCACGCAGGTCGAGACCACCTCGATCGAGCGGCCGGAGGGACCCGATGAGCCCGCCGTCATCCGGCTCTCCGACGGCCACACCATGGTCGCCGAAGAGGTGCTCGTCGCCACCGGGCGCCGGCCCCATACCCGCGGGCTCGGGCTCGAGACGGTCGGACTGGAGGTGCCCGACGGCAAGCCCCTCGAGGTGGACGACTCCGGGCGGGTCACGGCGCTCGCGGACGGCTGGCTCTACGCCGTCGGCGACGTCACCGGCCGGGCGCCGCTGACCCACCAGGGCAAGTACGCCGCCCGCGTGGTCGGCGACGCCATCGCGGCGCGGGCCGCGGGGAAGGCGGCCGAGCCGCGGCCCTGGTCGGCCTACGCCGCCACCGCCGACCACGCCGCGGTCCCGCAGGTGGTCTTCACCGACCCCGAGCTGGCCCAGGTGGGGCTCACCGAGCAGCAGGCGCGGGAGCGCGGCCACCGGGTGCGGACGGCGGAGGTCGACCTCTACGAGGTCGCCGGCGCCTCGATCCTCGCCGACCACTACACGGGGTGGGCGCAGCTGGTCATCGACGACGAGCGCGACGTCGTCCTCGGCGCGATCTTCGTGGGCCAGGACGTCGCGGAGCTGCTCCACGCCGCGACCATCGCCGTCGTGGGGGAGGTGCCGCTGGACCGGCTCTGGCACGCCGTGCCGGCCTACCCGACGCTGAGCGAGGCGTGGCTGAAGCTGCTCGAGGCGGACCGGGCGCGCACCGCGTAAGCCTGCTCACACCCTGGCGCCGGCCCGGTCGAGGCGCCGTGACGGCCACTACCCTGCAGGGGTTCCCCTTCCCTGTTCTGGAGCACCCCCATGCCTGACGCCCCCCGGCCCGAACCGGCGCCCGAGACCCCCGAGCCGCGCACCTCTGCCCGCCGGCTCGCCGTCGTGGGGAGCAGCGGGGGCAACCTGTACAGCCACGGCGGGGACGACCCGGTGCGCATGGTCGAGGAGATCCGGCGCCAGGCCCGCGCGGGCGGTTTCGAGGTGGTGGTGCTCCAGCTCGTCGCCGCGCGCGGGTCCATGGACGGCGCCGGGGACGACACCCCGGCCGAGCTGCTCGAGCTGCGCGACGGCGCGGTGACGGTCACCGCGCGCGGCACGCTGACCGAGGTCAACGCGGCCGCCGCCGTCGTGGACGCCGCGCTGGCGGAGGCGGTGGGTCGCGGCGAGGTGGACGCCCTCGTGCTCGTCAGCGCCGACCCCTCCAGCGTCAACGCCGCCGCGGTCCACGCCGCCGTCGGGGCGCACCTGCCGGCGGCCGGCACCGGCGGGTCGTCGATCGCGGCCGCGCAGGCGCTCGGGCTGCGGCTGGTCGCGGCGTCGGGCACGACCGGGTCGACGAGCACCACCCGGGCCGTCTCCTACATCGCCGGCCTCGCCCGGCACTTCGGCCACCGCTACCGCCCGGCCCTCGGCTCCCCGGAGACCCCGGCCGCGTCCGGCTCGCCGTGGCGGCGCATCTCCGTGCGCGGGATCATGGTCGGCTCGCTGCCGGCGTTCATCGCCCTCGCGCTCGTGCTGGCCGTCTCGAAGATCCCCGGCCTCGGCGCCCTCACGCCCGTCTTCGACGCCCTCATCGCCGGGCTGCCCGTCGTCGTCGCCGCGGTCGCGGCCCGCCGGGTCTCCGGGCTGGGGGAGGTGGGCCTGGTGGCCGGCGTGGTCGCCGGCGTGCTGTCCACCGACGGCGGCATCATCGGCGGCCTGGTCGGCGGCGTCCTCGCCGGCGCCGGGGTGTCCTACCTGCTGCGCTGGACGCTGGCGCGCCGGTTCCCGGTGACGACGGCGAACATCGTCGCCGGCGGGCTGTCCGGCCTGGTCTCCGGGCTGCTGGTGTTCCTCGCGCTCGCCCCGGTCACGGCCGCGCTGGGGGAGGGCGTCAAGGACGCCATCGGCTTCCTCGTCGACCTCAACCCGCTGCTCGCCGGCGCCGTCGCCGGCCTGGTCATCTGGCCGGCGATCATGGGCGGGGTCTACCACGCCGCGATCCTGCCGTTGGTGCTGCTGGAGATGGGCGAGAAGGGGCACAGCTTCTTCGGCGCCGTGGACATGGTCAGCCTCGTCATGGTGTCCCTGGGCATCACCCTGGCCAACGCCGTGCGGCCGCGCAGCTCCGGCGAGCGGGCACTGGCGGCGTCCGGCGCCGCCGTGAACTTCGGCTTCGGCACCTTCGTGGAGGCCTCGTACCCGTTCATGTTCGCCGACCGCAAGGTGCTCGCCGTCGCGCTGGGCTCGGCCACGCTCGGAGGGCTCGTCGTCGGGGCGACCGGCGCCGAGGCGACGGCGTACCTGCCCGCGGTGGTCGCGCCGTTCGTCGCCACGAACACCGTGGGCATGGTGCTGTCGATGCTCGTCGGCGCCGTCGTGCCCTTCGTCGCGGTGCTGGTGCTCAACCTCCGCCACAACCGGCGGGCGAGCGCGGAGGCCATGGTCGTTCCCGCCGCGCCGGCTCCCGCTCGCGAACGGGCCTAGGCAGCCCCTGCCGAGCGACTGTGTGCCGAGAGAGTGCGGGCAGGCTCCGCGTGGCCATGCCCTGCACTCGTGTCGGCGCTCGGTTCAGGCCCGCACGTGTCCGTCCGTCACATCCGCGGCGGCGTCGTCGGTCTTTGCGTGGGCGGGGAGGGCAACCGCTCGAGGCTCACGCCTGCCGCGGGGCGTACATGATCACCGCGACGCCGGCGAGGCAGACGAGGGCGCCGACGACGTCCCAGCGGTCCGGGCGGAAGCCGTCGACGACCATGCCCCAGGCGAGGGAGCCGGCGACGAACACGCCGCCGTAGGCCGCGAGGATCCGGCCGAAGCTGGCTTCGGGCTGGAAGGTGGCGACGAACCCGTAGAGGCCGAGGGCGATGGCGCCGGCGCCGACCCAGACCCAGCCCTTGTGCTCGCGCACGCCTTGCCAGACGAGCCAGGCGCCGCCGATCTCGAGGAGGGCGGCGATGGCGAAGAGCACGATGGAACGAAGCGGCATGGTCGTCTCCTTGGTGGGGCAGGGCGACGCTATCGAGAGCCGGCCCGTCAGGCGTCCTCCGGTTGCGGCCGGTCGCCACTCGTCGGCTGCGGCTCTGATCGCGGACGCGAGCTGATCAGCGGTGGGGAGCCGGCGAAGCCCAGGGCGACGGCCTGCTCAGAGGTTGTCACCTCGACCAGCTGGGGGACCACGTCACGTCCGAGCCGGGCGAGGACCTCGGTGAGGCGTTCGTGAGCGACCTGCCAGCTCGGGCATCCGTCGACGCAGAGCAGGTCGACCTTCACGACTCGGCCCTCGTCGTTGCCAGCGGCCGGTTCGGCGCCGGAAAGAGTGCGCCGGAAAGAGTCAGAGCAGCTCGTCGACGAGGTCGACGTACTGCAGCAGGTGGCGGTCGCTGAGGAACTCGCGGCGGACCCGGTCGTGGGCGGCCTCCCCGAGCCGCTCGGCGAACGCCGGCTCGGCGAGCAGCCGCGCCACGCAGGTGATCACCCCGTGCAGGTCGGTCGGGTCGGGCACGAGCAGCCCGTTCGTGCCGTCGGTGATCTGGTCCTGGATCCCGCCCACCGCCGTGGCGACCACCGGCCGGCCCTTCCACAGCGCCTCGGTCACCGTGAGCCCGAAGCCCTCGGCGAGGCTCTTCTGCACGACGACGGCGGCGTGGCGCTGCAGGGCGTTGACGAGCAGCGCGTTGTGGTCCCGGTCGGCGGTGGGCAGGCACGCCACGTGCGCGCGTCCCCGTACCTCTGGCTCGAGGCCCTGCCAGATCTCCAGGCACCCGTCGAGCACCTCCGCCGCGGCGCTGTCGTGCGGGGCGACGGCGGCTCCGGCCAGCAGCAGGTGGACGTCCTCGGGCAGCTCCTCGAACCCCTCGGCGAAGGCGATGAGCAGCCCGCTCATGTCCTTGAGCCGGTCCCACCGCGAGACCTGCAGCACGGTGCGGGCGCCGGCCGGGACGGAGCCGCCCGCGCGCATCGCGCCGTCGGCGGGCTCCGCGGGCCGGTCCGCGCCGTCGCCGGCGGTGCCCGGTGCGGACGCGCCGCCCGCGAGACCGGCGTCGGTGAGCAGCCGCGCCACCTCGGCGGGCTCGAGCCGGCGGTTCTTCGGCGAGAGCGGGTCCACCGACGGGGCGATGACCCGCACGGCCTCCGCCTCGAGGAAGCCGGGACGGTAGGTGGGCCGGGAGAGGACCACCCGGTCCGCCTGCGCGACCGCCGGCTCGAGAAACGCCCAGGCCCGGTCGAGGATGCCGTCGGGGGCGTCGGTGCCGACGTGGCAGCGCCACACCACCCGGGCGCCGCGCCGGTGCAGCCCCGGCGCCAGCCCGGCGGTGGCCGGGTCGTGCAGGAGGACGACGTCGCCGGACGCGACCGACTCGCGGACCTCCTCGAGGTTGGCGCCGAGGACCCGGTCGTAGTGGGCCATCTCCTCGGGGCCGAGCTCGCCGCCGTCCCCGGGGTCGGCGTGCATCACCGCGTGCAGCCGGGCGGCGATCCGGAAGAACTCGGCGTCGCCGTCGAGCACCAGCCAGCGCGCGTCCACCCCGCCGTCGCGGGCGTAGGGCAGCATCGTGCGGAGCAGCTCGCCCACCCCGCCGCCCTCGGCGGCGCTGACGTTCCACACCGTGCGCCCGGCGAGCAGCCGGCGGGCGCGCTCCGCCCCGGCGGTGAGCCGCCGGGCGGCGACCTCGTCGAGCTCGGCGGCGAGCGCCGCCAGCGGCGCCGCCGAGACCTCCACGGTCCTCATGGCACCCGATCCAACCCCCGAAGTCCCGATCGCGCGAAAGATTCGGAGGGCAGCGCCAGCCACCCCCGGGGCGTCCATGACGCACGTCACCGCTGCGCCGGACGGCCCCGGAGGCCCCGTGCGCGCCCGGGTTACCCTGGCGCCAGCACGGGCCCCGACGCACGGAGGAATCATGACCAGCGTGGCCGAGCACCTGCCGGACACCGTCGAGCACGCGGCCGCGACGCCCGACGTCGAGCTGCCCTACCGGGAGCTGGGCCTCAAGCCCGACGAGTACGACCGCATCGTCGAGATCCTGGGCCGGCGCCCCACCGCCGCCGAGCTCGCCATGTACTCGGTGATGTGGTCCGAGCACTGCTCCTACAAGTCCTCCAAGCGGCACCTGCGCCAGTTCGGTGAGAAGACCACCACGGCGATGCGCGAGCACCTGCTGGTGGGCATCGGCGAGAACGCCGGCGTCGTCGACATCGGGCAGGGCTGGGCCGTGACGTTCAAGGTCGAGTCGCACAACCACCCCAGCTACGTCGAGCCCTACCAGGGCGCTGCCACCGGCGTCGGCGGCATCGTCCGCGACATCATCTCCATGGGCGCCCGGCCGGTGGCCGTGATGGACCAGCTGCGCTTCGGTGCCGTCGACCACCCCGACACCGCCCGGGTGGTGCACGGCGTGGTCGCCGGCGTGGCCGGCTACGGCAACTGCCTGGGTCTGCCCAACATCGGCGGCGAGGTCGACTTCGACCCGTCCTACCAGGGCAACCCGCTGGTCAACGCGCTGTGCCTGGGCGTCCTGCGCCACGAGGACATCCACCTGGCCAACGCCTCCGGCGCCGGCAACAAGGTGGTCCTCTTCGGCGCCCGCACCGGCGGCGACGGCATCGGCGGGGCCTCCATCCTCGCGAGCGAGACCTTCGAGGGCGGCATGCCCGCCAAGCGCCCCAGCGTGCAGGTCGGCGACCCCTTCATGGAGAAGGTGCTCATCGAGTGCTGCCTCGAGCTCTACGCCGCCGGCGTGGTCGAGGGCATCCAGGACCTGGGCGCGGCCGGCATCTCCTGCGCCACCTCCGAGCTGGCCTCCAACGGCGACGGCGGCATGCACGTGGACCTCGAGGAGGTGCTGCTGCGCGACCCCACGCTCAGCGCCGGCGAGATCCTCATGAGCGAGTCGCAGGAGCGGATGATGGCCGTCGTCGCGCCGGACCAGCTCGACGAGTTCCTCGCCATCACCGCCAAGTGGGACGTCGAGACCGCCGTCATCGGTGAGGTCACCGGCACCGGCCGGCTGACCATCGACCACCACGGGCACCGCATCGTCGACGTCGACCCCCGGACCGTCGCCCACGAGGGCCCGGTGTACGACCGGCCCTACGCCCGGCCCGCCTGGCAGGACGCCCTCAACGCCGACACCGCAGCCGCCCTGCCGCGCCCCGGCACGGGCGAGGAGCTGCGCGCGCAGGTGCTGGCGCTGGTGGCCTCCCCGAACCTGGCCTCCAAGGCCTGGGTGACCGACCAGTACGACCGGTACGTGCAGGGCAACACCGCCCTCGCCCAGCCCGACGACGCCGGCGTGGTGCGCGTGGACGAGACCACGAACCTCGGCGTGGCCCTGGCCACCGACGCCAACGGCCGCTTCACCAAGCTCGACCCCTACGCCGGCGCCCAGCAGGCCCTGGCGGAGGCCTACCGCAACGTCGCCACCGTCGGGGCGCGCCCGCTGGCGGTCACCGACTGCCTCAACTTCGGCTCCCCCGAGGACCCGGACGCCATGTGGCAGCTGGTCCAGGCGATCACCGGCCTGGCCGACGCCTGCCAGGAGCTGGGCGTGCCGGTCACCGGCGGCAACGTCTCCCTCTACAACAGCACCGGCGAGCCCGGCCGCATCGACTCCTCGATCAACCCCACCCCGGTGGTGGGCGTGCTCGGGGTGCTCGACGACGTGCGCCGCGCCACGCCGTCGGGCTGGACGACGGCCGGCGACGGCGTGCTCCTGCTCGGCGCCACGGCCGCCGACCTGGACGGCTCGGCCTGGGCCGGCGTCGTCCACGACCACCTGGGCGGCCGGCCGCCGCGGGTGGACCTGGGCGCCGAGCGGGCCCTGGCCGAGGTGCTCGTCGCCGCCGGCACCGGCGGGCTCGTCTCCGCCGCCCACGACCTGTCCACCGGCGGCCTGGCTCAGGCCCTCGCCGACGCCGTGCTGCGGTACGGGGTGGGCGCCACCGTGGACCTGGCCGACGTCGCCGGCCGCGACGGCGTGGACCTTGCCACCCTGCTGTTCGCGGAGACCGGCGCGCGGGCCGTCGTCGCCGTGGCGCCCGAGCGTGAGGCCCAGATGCTGGACCTGTGCACCGCGCGCGGCGTCCCGGTCGCCAGGATCGGCGCGACGGGCGGCGACGCGCTGACCGTCGCCGGGGCGTTCACCTTGCCCCTCACCGCCCTGGCGGAGGCCTCGGCAGCGACCCTGCCTCGGTACTTCGGTTGACCTTCGCGGGCGAGACGTCGCGTCGGGCGCGAGACGTCACGTCCGGCGTCATGTGTCGCCTTCGTCACGGAACGCCCGTCCGGCCTCGCGCACGGCGCCCCGAAATGGCGTCGTCGCGCCGATGGTGCGGCGCCGCGGCGAGCCGCCGGCCTCGGCGGCGTGACGCCGCCGCCGCTTGCCGCCCGTAACATCTTCATCCGACCCCACACCTAGGAAGGCCCCACCGTGCTCGACGATCTCCAGGACGTCTACGACAAGGTGCTGCGCCGCAACCCCGGCGAGCCAGAGTTCCACCAGGCTGTCCGCGAGGTGCTGGAGACGCTTGGACCGGTCGTGCGCAAGCACCCGGAGTACCGCGAGCTATCCGTGCTCCAGCGCATCTGCGAGCCGGACCGGCAGATCATGTTCCGGGTGCCGTGGGTCGACGACCAGGGCGTCGTGCAGGTCAACCGCGGGTTCCGCGTGCAGTTCAGCTCGGCGCTCGGCCCGTACAAGGGCGGCCTGCGGTTCCACCCCAGCGTCAACCTGGGCATCATCAAGTTCCTCGGCTTCGAGCAGATCTTCAAGAACGCCCTCACCGGTCTGGACATCGGCGGCGGCAAGGGCGGCTCGGACTTCGACCCGCACGGGCGCAGCGACGGCGAGATCATGCGGTTCTGCCAGTCGTTCATGTCCGAGCTGTTCCGGCACATCGGTGCGACCACGGACGTGCCGGCCGGGGACATCGGCGTCGGCGGCCGGGAGATCGGCTACCTCTTCGGCCAGTACAAGCGGCTGACCAACCGCTACGAGAGCGGGGTGCTGACCGGCAAGGGCATCGGCTGGGGCGGCTCGCTCGCCCGCACCGAGGCCACCGGCTACGGCGCGGTGATCTTCGCCGACCGCATGCTCGCCAGCCGCGGCCAGGCCATGGAGGGCCAGCGCGTGGTCGTCTCCGGCTCGGGCAACGTGGCGATCTACGCGATCGCCAAGGCCCAGGAGCTCGGCGCGCAGGTGCTGACCTTCTCGGACTCCTCCGGCTACGTCGTCGACGAGGCCGGGGTGGACCTCGAGCTGCTCCAGCAGGTCAAGGAGGTCGAGCGCGGCCGCGTCTCCGACTACGTGGAGCGCCGGCCCGGCGCCCGGCTCGTCCAGGGCGGCCGGGTGTGGGACGTGCCGTGCACCGTCGCGCTGCCCTGCGCCACCCAGAACGAGCTCGACCACCACGCGGCCGAGGTGCTCATCAAGAACGGCGTGGTCGCCGTCGCCGAGGGCGCCAACATGCCCTCCACCCCCGACGCCGTGGAGGCCTTCCAGCGCGCCGGGGTGCTCTTCGGCCCGGGCAAGGCGGCCAACGCCGGCGGCGTCGCGACGTCCGCCCTGGAGATGGCGCAGAACTCCGCCCGCGACCCGTGGAGCTTCGCCAAGGTCGCCTCCAAGCTCGAGCTCATCATGGAGCGCATCCACGACGAGTGCGCCTGCACCGCCGAGGAGTACGACGAGCCGGGCAACTACGTGCTCGGCGCCAACATCGCCGGGTTCACCAAGGTGGCCGACGCCGTCATCGCCCACGGCATCCTCTGACGCCGGTCCGCGCGTCCCCGCGCGGCACCCGTCGCGGGCCCGGCAGCGCTGCTGCCGGGCCCGCGGCCGTGCGTAGGCTGGCGGCCATGCTGTTCGCCTTCTCCGTCGCCCCCACCGTCTCCGACACCCCCGACGGCTCGGTCAGCGCCGCCGTCGCCGAGGCGGTGCGCATCGTGCGCGAGTCCGGGCTGCCCAACGAGACCACCGCGATGTTCACCACCGTCGAGGGCGAGTGGGACGAGTGCCTGGCCGTGATCAACCGCGCCACCGAGGCCGTCGCCGCCGTCAGCCCCCGCGTCAGCCTCGTCATCAAGGCCGACATCCGCCCCGGCCACACCGGCCAGCTCACCGAGAAGGTCCGCCGCGTCGAGGAGCACCTGCGCGGCTGACGCTCACGGGGCCGGCCGGGTTCGAGGAGCTGTCGGCCGGCGCGACAAGCCCGACCTCCTGCTGCGCGAGGCGCTCTGCCGGCGCGACCGCGACGAGCGCCGGCATGCGCCTGGCCGACCTTGGCCAGGCGCTCACCGACATGGCGAAAGGACGAGGAATGAACGCGACCCCCGAGACGAGCGCCCAGCCGGAGGCGGCCACCAGCGTGGTCATCGAGCAGTCCTACCCGCACGCGCCCGCGGTGGTCTGGCAGGCCCTGACCACCCCGGAGCTCATGGCGCGCTGGCTCATGACGTCGCAGGGGTTCGCCCCCGAGGTGGGGCGTCGCTTCACCATGCAGGGACGTCCCATGGAGGCCGCCCGGTTCTCCGGCGTCGTCGCCTCCACGGTGCTGGAGGTCACGGCGCCGCACCGGCTGAGCCTGAGCTGGGACGACGCCCATGCCGACCGGCCCACCGGATGGGTGGTCACCTGGGAGCTGCGGGCCGAGGGGGACGGCACCCGGCTGCTCCTCACCCACAGCGGCTTCGACCCCGACGACGCCACCCAGCAGGTGGCCCGTCGCATCATGTCCGGCGGCTGGGCGCACATCCTGGGTGCGCTCGGCCGGGTGCTGGGCGGCTGACCCGCCCCGCCCCGCGACAGGCACGGGGCCCGCTCAGGCCGCCGGTGGCACCCCCGCCCGCCGGTGCCGGGCGCGCCGGACGGCGTCGGCGAGCGCGAGCACGAGCGCGATCGCGAACAGCCCGAGGGTGAAGCGCAGCCCGACGGTCAGCGCCGGCCCGTACCCGTGCGCCCGCGCGCCGGGCCCGCCGTCGTCGGCGAGCGCGGCGAAGAACACCGAGCTGACGATGGCGATGCCGACGGCGGCGCCGATGCGTTGCGCCGTCTGCAGCACCCCGCCGGCCGTCCCGCCCATCCGCACCGGCACGTCCTGCAGCGTCAGCGTCTGGTTCGGGGAGATGACGGCACCGTTGCCCAGCCCGGCCAGGGCCAGCCAGGCACCCATGGCCAGCGCGGCGCGGGTCCCGTCGAGGCTGCCGACCACGACGTCGACGGCGACCACGCCGGCGGACATCACCACGATGCCCACCACGATGGTCCACCGCTGGAAGTGCTGCACGAGGCGCCCGCTCACCGCCGCCGAGGCGCCGCTGACGAGCGCGAACGGCGTCTGGACCAGGCCGGCCTGCAGCGGCGTGAGCCCCAGCCCGAGCTGGAGGTAGAGGGTGCCCACCAGGAAGATCCCGGTGAACCCGGCGAAGTAGGCGGTGCCCACGGCGGAGCCGAAGGTGAAGCTGCGGTCCCGGGTCAGCTCGGCGGCGAGGACCGGGCTGCGCCCGGCGCGCTCGGTGCGCCGCTCCCACCACCAGAACACCGCGAGGAGGACGACGGCGACGCCCAGCAGCCACCACGGCGTGCCGCCCGCCCGCCGCCCCGCGAGGGAGATGAACGGCAGCATCACGCACAGCACGCTGGCGGCGACGAGCACCAGGCCGACGACGTCGATGTCGAGCCGGGCGCGCGCCGCCCTCGTGCCCGCGGGGCGGGGCAGGTGGCGCAGCCCGAGCACGATGAGCGCCGCCCCGATGGGCACGTTGACGAGGAAGACCGACCGCCACCCCTCGGCCTCGCCGAAGATCGCCAGCAGCCCGCCACCGAGCAGGGGCCCGGTGGCGGTGGACACCCCGATGGTCGCGCCGAACAGCCCGAAGGCCCGGGCCCGCTCCCGCCCGGTGAACAGCTGCTGGATGAAACCGCTGACCTGGGGGTTGAGGACACCGGCGCTGAGGCCCTGCACGAGCCGGGTGAGCGCGAGCATCTCGGGGGTGACGGCCAGGCCGCAGGCGGCGGAGGCGACGACGAACGCGCCGAGGCCGAACACGAAGACGCTGCGCCGGCCCAGCACGTCGCCGATCCGCCCGGCCGGCACCAGGGTGAGGCCGAAGGCGAGGGTGTAGCCGGCCACGATCCACTGCAGGTCGCTCGCGCTCGCCGCCAGCGAGCGCTCCACCGAGGGCAGGGCCACGTTGACGATCGAGACGTCCAGCAGCGTCACGAACCCGGCGCCGAGGCAGACCGCGAAGGCCCGCCACCGGGCCCGCTCGGCGGCCACGTCGGTGTTCGGCACGCGGCCGCCCTCGCGGCCGGGGAACGAGGTCACCGCACTGGTGTAACAGCCAGCGGGGACGCACGAGAACCGGAGGCAGGGCGCCCGCTGCGGCCGGAGGCCGACGCGACGAGCGGGGCGGAGGCCGACGGCGGGGATCGCCGCGAGGGTGCGCACCACGCGACCGCCGAGTAGCAACACCGGCCAAGGCCGGTACCCCGGACGCTTCCTGCTTCCGGCACCCGTCCTGAATCCCTCCCGTGTGTCGGTGGTTGCCGCTACGGTCTGGCGCACCCGAGCGAAGGAGCGACATGTCCAGACAACGAGGTCCGCGCACGAGACGGACGGTGGCGGCGACGGCGGGGCTCACCCTCGCCTCCGTCGCGCTGGTCGCCGGCGGGGCCGCCGCGGCACCGGCGAACGACAAGCCCCGCCCCGGCGACGTCGAGATCCAGCTGCTGGCCTTCAACGACTATCACGGCCACCTCGAGGCCAGCACCCCCGGGACCATCGGCACCACGCAGGCCGGCGGCGCCGAGTACCTGGCCACCCATCTCGAGCGGCTGCGGCAGGGGCACCGCAACTCGGTGACCGTGGCGGCCGGGGACCTCATCGGCGGGTCGCCGTTCCTGTCCGGGCTGTTCCACGACGAGCCCTCGGTGGAGTCGCTCAACGCCCTTGGCCTGGACGTGTCGGGCGTCGGCAACCACGAGTTCGACGAGGGAGTCACCGAGCTGCTGCGCATGCAGAACGGCGGCTGCCACCCGGTGGACGGCTGCTACTTCCCCGGCGCCCCCTACGCGGGTGCCGACTTCCAGTGGCTCGCGGCCAACGTCCGCAACGAGCAGACCGGGAAGACGCCGCTCCCGCCCTACTGGGTGCAGAAGTTCCAGGGCGCCAACGTCGGCTTCATCGGCATGACCCTCGAGGGCACCGACGCCCTCGTGGCCCAGTCCGGCATCCAGGGCTGGAAGTTCCGCGACGAGGTGGAGACCGCCAACGCGCTGGTGCCCGAGCTGAAGAAGCAGGGCGTCGAGGCGATCGTCGTGCTCCTGCACGAAGGCGGCGCGCAGACCGGCAGCTACGACCAGTGCGACGGCATCTCCGGGCCCGTGGTGGACATCGCGAAGAACCTCGACCCCGCGATCGACGTCCTGCTCACCGGACACACCCACCAGGCCTACAACTGCACCATCCCGGACCCGGCCGGCGTCCCGCGCCGCGTCACCTCCGCCGCCTCCTTCGGCCGCATCGTCTCCGAGATCAACCTGACCATCAGCCGCACCACCGGCGACGTGCGCCGTGACAGCGTCACCGCCGTCAACCACGTCGTCAGCCAGGACGTGCCGCGCTCCGCCGCGCAGACCCGGATCATCGACAAGTGGAAGGGCCTCGCCGACACGGTGGGCAACTCCGAGGTGGGCCGGATCACCGCCGACATCAAGCGCCGGTACGAGGCCGGCGGGTCGGACGACCGCGGCGCCGAGTCCGACCTCGGCAACATGATCGCCGACTCGCAGCTGTGGGCCACCCAGGCCAACGGCGCCCAGATCGCCCTCATGAACCCCGGCGGCCTGCGGGCCGACCTGCTCTACGCGCGCTCGGGCGCCGAGACGACCGACGGCGTGGTGACCTACGCCGAGGCATTCAACGTCCAGCCGTTCGGCAACCTGCTGAGCACCGTCCCGATGACGGGGGACCAGCTCCACCGGGTCCTGCTCCAGCAGTGCCAGCCGCGTTACCTGCACCTGGGGGTGTCGGCCGGCCTCACCTACGACGTCACCCGGCAGCTGAACGGGCGCGTGTGCACCCCGAACAGCATCGAGGTGACGAACATGCGCCTCAACGGGGTGCCGATCGACCCGGCCGCGACCTACATGGTGACGGTCAACAACTTCCTCGTCGACGGCGGCGACGGCTTCACGGTCTTCCGCGAGGTCGACCCGGCGCTGCGCGTGGGGGCGGGCATCGACCTCGACGCCCTCAACGCGTACCTGCGCACTCGGGGCCCGATCGCCCCGCCCGGCACCGACCGGGTCAACGAGCTGGGGTAGCACCACCCCCGCCGGGGGACCGCCCGCCACCCGGTGGGGCCGGGCCGGGATGGCCCCACCGGGCCGGGCCGGGGGACGCTCCGGCCCGGCCCCGCCCGCGGTGCGGGATACCGTGGGGGCGTGCCCCCACGCCGCCGCATCGATCCCTCCGACGGGCTGGCCGCCCTGGGCCGCTGGGCCGCCGGTCGAGAGGACGACGGCGCCGACGGCGACCTGCCCGCCGCCGTCGTGCGTACCGCCGTCCGCTTCACCCTCGAGGAGCTCGCGGTGAGCTCCCCGGGCAACAGCGTCGAGGTGCGCGTGCCGCCTGCCGGGGCCGTGCAGGCCATCGCCGGTCCCCGCCACACCCGCGGGACCCCGCCCAACGTCATCGAGACCGATCAGGAGACCTGGCTGGCGCTCGCCACCGGCATGCTCAGCTGGGAGGACGCCGTGATGGCCGGGCGCGTGCACGCCTCGGGCATCCGCGCCGACCTCAGCTCGGTTCTCCCGCTCGTGCGCCGCCCAGGTAGGTTCGCCCGGTGACCAGCTCCACCCCCGACCCCCGCCGCGACCGCGACGACGTGCCCGAGGTGCCCGCCCAGCCGCCGGCCGCCGAGCCTGCCCCGCCGTCTGCCGGCGCGCCTGCCGCTGCGCCGTCGGCGGCTGCCGCTGCCGCCGAGCCGCCGGCCGCCGCGCCTGGAGCCGAGCCTTCGGCCGCCGAGCCTGCCGGCACCGAGGCCGCCGGCACCGAGCCAGCCGCGGAACCCGAGTACCGCGTCGCCGATCTTGTCGACCCGGCCACGGTCCGCCGCGCGCCGCGCTTCGGCCGCTTCGTGGTGGCCGGGATCGTCGTCGGCGCGATCGTCTCGCTCGGCCTCGCCGTCCTCTCCCCGCCGGACCACCTCGCCCGCACGGACCTCTTCTGGCTGCTCTTCCTGGCCCTCGGCGCGGCCGGCGCCCTGGCCGGCCTGGGCGTCGCCGTCTACCTCGACCGGCGCTCCTGGGAGCAGCGCGCGACCCGGACGGCCGCGCGGCCGGCAGCAGGGGAGCCGGCCCCGGGGGAGCCAGCACCGGGCGGGACGGCACCGGGCGGGACAGCGCCGGGCGCGCCGACGCCGGGCGCACCCGCACCGGGTGGGGAAGCGGACGACGGCGGCGCGACCGAGGGGGGCACGCCGGGCCAGCCCGGCCCGCCGGACGCGGGTCGGCCGCCCCGGTCCTAGGGTGCCGACGTGCCCTGCCGCCAGCTGCGCCTGCCCGCCGCCACGCCCGCCGAGGTCCGCCAGGCCCTGACCGGCCTGCGCGAGGAGCTCGGCATCGCGCCCGAGTTCCCCGCCGATGTCCTCGCCGAGGCCGAGCGGGCGGTCGCGGACGCGGAGCCGCTTGCGGCCGACGCCACCGACATCCCTTTCGTCACCATCGACCCGCCCGGCTCGAGGGACCTCGACCAGGCCGTCCACATCGCCCCCGACGGCGACGGCTTCCTGGTCCGGTACGCCATCGCCTCCCTCGCCACGTTCATCACCCCGGGCGGCGCGCTCGACCGCGCCGCGCACGCGCGCGGCGTCACCGTCTACGGTCCCGCCGGTTCCTACCCGCTGCACCCGCCTGTCCTGAGCGCCGACGCCGCCAGCCTGATCGAGGGCCAGGAGCGCCCGGCGTGCGTGTGGTCCCTGCAGGTGGGCCCGGACGGCGCGCTGCGCGGCGCCGACGTCGTCCGCGCCCGGGTCCGCTCCCGCGCCCGGCTGACCTACGCGCAGGTCCAGGCCGCCGCCGACGGCGGGCCCGCCCTGCCGGCGGCCGCGCCCGCCGAGCTGCCCGCCCTGCTGAGCACCGTGGGCCGGCTGCGTCAGGAGTGCGAGCGCGCCCGGGGCGGCGTCTCCCTGGACATCCCCGAGCAGGAGGCGGTGCGGCGCGACCACGGCTACGTGCTGCGCTTCCGGTCCGCGCTGCCGGCGGAGGGGTGGAACGCCCAGATCTCCCTCATGACCGGCATCGCCGCCGCCCGCATGATGCGGGCGGCCGGGGTGGGCATCCTGCGCACGCTGCCGGCCGCCGACCCCCGCGACGTGGCCCGGCTGCGACGCACCGCCCGCGCCCTGGAGATCCCCTGGCCCGCCGGGACCTCCTACGCCGAGCTGCTGCGGCACCTCGACTCCGCGGTGCCCGCGCACGCCGCGTTCCTCAGCGAGGCCACCACCCTCTTCCGCGGCGCCGGCTACCTCGCCTTCGGCGCCCCCGACACCGTCCCGGCCGGTGACGTCGCGGTGGGCGAGGCCCGCCACGCCGCCATCGGTGCGGAGTACGCGCACGTGACCGCGCCGCTGCGCCGGCTCGTGGACCGCTACGGCCTCGAGGTGTGCCTGGCGCACTGCGCCGGGACGCCCGTGCCCGGCTGGGTCCGCGATGCCCTGCCCGCCCTCGCGGGCACCATGGCGAGCACCACCCGACGGGCGAACGCCTTCGAGCGCGGGGCCCTGGACGCCGTCGAGGCGCTGGTCCTGGCGGGGCGGGTGGGGGAGCGGTTCGCCGGCGTCGTCGTCGACCTCGACGGCGAGCGCACCGGCCGGGGCACCGTGGTGCTGCGCGAGCCCGCCGTGCGCGCCCGCGTCGACGGCGAGCCCCTGCCGCTGGGCGAACCGGTCGCGGCGCGGCTTGCCGAGGCCGACGTCGCCGCCCGGCGGGTGCGCTTCACCCTGCCCTGACCGGGACCGCCCACGGCGGGCGGCGGGCGGCGGGCGGCGCCACACTGGCGCCGTGCAGGGCTGCGGCGCGGCAGGACCCGCGGACGGCGCGACCCGTCCGGGCCCGGGCGTCGCGCGGTCCCGGCGGTCCCGCACGGCGGGCCTGGTTGCCGCTGTCGTCGCACTCGCCGGCCTGCTCGCCGGGTGCGCCAACCCCGGCGGCCTGACCGGGAACCTCGCCCAGGCGGCCTCGCAGGCGTCCTCCTCCGCCGCCAGCTCCGCCCTCGGCCTGCAGCTGTACCTCGACGGCCGCACGACGGCCACCCACGCCGACATCACCCTCATCGACATGGCCCGCCAGGTCTCGACGGCGCAGGACGCCGCCAGCCAGCAGGTGGTCACCGGCGCGGACGAGCTCAGGCTGCGCGACGACGTCACGAGCGCCATCACCGCGGTGGGAGACCAGATCGACCAGGCCCGGGCCCTGGTGGCCGGCGCGGCGCCCGCCCAGCAGGGACCGGCGCTCGTCGCCGACCTGCGGGCTCGCGCGAGCGCGCTGTCGGACACCTCCGACCGTCTCAAGGAGGCGGCCGGATGAACCGACTCCTCGGCCTCGCCCTCGGCATCCTCACCGCGATCGGCGGCTTCGTCGATGTCGGTGACCTGGTGACCAGCGCCGTCGTCGGCTCGCGGTTCGGCCTGTCACTGCTGTGGGTGATCGCCCTCGGCGTGGTCGGCATCATCGTCTTCGCCGAGATGGCCGGACGGGTGGCCGCCGTCAGCGGCCGCGCCGCCTTCGAGATCATCCGCGAACGGCTCAGCCCCCGTATGGCCCTGGGCAACCTCGTCGCCTCGTTCCTCATCAACCTCCTCACGCTCACCGCAGAGGTGGGGGGCATCGCGCTCTCCCTGCAGCTGGCCAGCGACGTCCACCCCCGGCTGCTGATCCCCGTGGCGGCCCTCGCGGTCTGGCTCGTGGTCTGGCGGGTGAAGTTCCGCGTCCTCGAGAACGTCACCGGCCTCCTCGGGCTCGCCCTCGCCGTCTTCGCCGTGACGATCGTCCTGCTCAAGCCCCACTGGGCGGACCTGGCGGCGGGCGCGCTCCGGCCCTCGGTGCCCGCCAGCGAGCCGGTGCCGACCTACTGGTACTACGCCATCGCCCTCTTCGGGTCCGCGATGACGCCCTACGAGGTCTTCTTCTTCTCCTCGGGCGCGGTGGAGGAGCGGTGGTCCGTCAGGGACCTGGGTCAGGCGCGGCTCAACGTCTTCGTCGGCTTTCCCCTCGGCGGGTTGCTTTCGGGGGCCATCGCCGTCTGCGCGGCCATCGTCCTGCTGCCCCGCGGCATCCAGGTGACCTCCCTGTCCGAGGTGGTCGCCCCGGTGGCCCTCGCCGGCGGCAAGCTCGCGCTCGCCGTCGCCATCCTCGGGATGGTCGCCGCCACCTTCGGCGCCGCGCTCGAGACCGCCCTGTCCGGCGGGTACACCATCGCCCAGTTCTTCGGCTGGTCCTGGGGCAAGTTCCGCCGTCCCACCGAGGCCGCCCGCTTCCACCTGCTCGTCATCGTCACGCTGCTCGTCGCCGTGGCGGTGCTCATGACCGGGGTCGACCCCGTCAAGGTCACGGAGTACTCCGTGGTGTTCTCCGCCATCGCCCTGCCGCTGACCTACCTGCCCATCCTCATCATCGCCAACGACCCCCAGTACATGGGCGAGCACGTCAACAGCCGGGTCACCAACGCCCTCGGGCTGGCGTTCCTCGTCCTGATCGTGCTGGCCTCGGTCGCCGCCATCCCGCTCATGGTCGTCACGGGGGCCGGCGCGTGAGCCGGCGGCGCCGCCGCGCCGAGCGGCTGCCCGCCCCGCCCCGCCCGGCGGGCCGGGTCCTCGACGCCCGCCTGCACCTGCTGGACCGGCAGGTCCTCGACGTCGACGACGTGCCCGTGGCCACGGTCGACGACGTCGAGGTCGAGGGCGTCGAGCGCACCCGGGAGAAGGAGCGCGAGCTTCCGCACATCACCGCGCTGCTCACCGGCGCCGTGCTGGGCACCCGCATCTTCGGCGGCCGGCCGCCACGGCACCTGTGGATCCGGCTGCCCTGGTCGGACGTCAGCGATGTCGACGTCGTCGTCTCGCTCGGCGTGCCCGGCGAGGGCCTCGAGGCGACGTGGCAGGAGCGGTGGGTACGCGACCAGATCATCCGCCGGATCCCCGGGGGCCGCCATGCTCCTGACTGACCTGCTCGAGCTGCCGGTGCTGGCCACGACAGGCAAGCGGATCGGCTATGTCAACGACGTCCGCTTCGTCCTCGACGGCCCCCCGGACGGGGTGCTCGCCCGGCCCCGGCTGTACGGCCTGGTCGTCGGCCCCCGGCGCCGCGGCTCCTTCCTCGGGTACGAGCGGCGGGACGTGGCCGCCCCGGCACTGATCAACAGGTTCCTCACCTGGCGGCACGCCGGCAGCGTCCTGGTGCTGTGGCCCGACGTCCGCCTGGTCGAGCCCGACGCCGTCCACCTGGCCGCCGGGTACCACTCCTACGACCCGGTGCTATGAGCGGCAACCCGGCCCGGCCCAACGACCGCGACGACGCGCTGCGCCACCTCGCCCTCTCCCAGGCGCAGCAGGCGCAGGCGCGCGAGTTCACCGAGCCCGGGCACGAGCTGCGCCGGTTGTTCGCCGAGGTCCTCGGCACCTTCTTCCTCGTCCTGGTGGCCGCGGGGGCGAAGGTGGTCGACGCCGCCTCCGGCGGCGCGGTGGGCCGGGTCGCGGCCATCACGGCGCCGGGCCTCATGGTCATGGTCGTCATCCTGTTCATGGGTGCGACCTCCGGGGCCCACCTCAACCCCGCCGTGACGCTGGGGTTCGCGCTGCGCCGGGACTTCCCGTGGCGGCGGGTGCCGGGCTACCTTGCCGCCGAGCTCCTGGGGGCCACGGCGGCGGCCGGGGTGCTGCGCCTGACCTTCGGCCTGGCGGGCGACGTCGGGACGACCTCGGTGGGCCACGGCTTCACCGTCACGCAGGCGCTCGTCACCGAGACGCTGCTCACCTTCGGCCTCGTCGGCACCGTGCTGGGGGCCTCCTCCGGGGCGCAGAACATCGGCACCTTCTCGGCCATCGCCGTCGGCGGCTACATCGTCCTGGCGGGGCTGTGGGCGAGCCCGGTCAGCGACGCGTCGATGAACCCCGCCCGGTCCCTCGGCCCGGCCCTGGTCGCGGGGCGCTTCGCCGACCTGTGGCTCTACGTCGCCGGTCCGTTGCTCGGCGCCGTGCTCGCCGTCGGGGTGGCCCACCTGCTGCGCGGCCCGGGCGGCGGGCCGACGGCGTCGGAGGCCGCGCAGGGCCGGCCGCGGTAGGTCGGGTGCCGGCCCGGGACGGCCGCGTCCCGGCGGGGCCGCGGTGCGGGCCTGGTCAGGCACCGGACCGCCCGGCGGGGCGCGCGGGGGCGTGTGCGACCATAGCCGCGTGGCACGCGGTGACGGACGGCTTTCCCACGACCTGCTCCCCGGCGAGAAGGGTCCCCAGGACGAGTGCGGGGTCTTCGGGGTCTGGGCCCCCGGCGAGGACGTCTCCCGGCTGACCTACTTCGGCATCTACGCCCTGCAGCACCGTGGGCAGGAGTCGGCCGGCATCGCCACCTCCGACGGCGAGAAGATCCTCGTCTACAAGGACATGGGGCTGGTCTCGCAGGTCTTCGACGACCGGGCGCTGGAGCCCCTCAAGGGCCACATCGCCGTCGGGCACGTCCGCTACTCCACCACCGGCGCCTCCTCCTGGGAGAACGCCCAGCCCACCCTCGGCCCCACCGCCGCGGGCACCGTGGCGGTGGGGCACAACGGCAACCTCACCAACACCCGCGCGCTCATGGACCTGGTCCAGCACCGCTTCGGCAAGGACCTGCGTGGCGAGCTCGGCCGCGGCTCCTCCACCGACACCGCCGTCGTCACCGCGCTGCTCGGCGGCACGGCCGAGGCGGGGGAGAGCCTCGAGGACGTCGCCATGGAGGTGCTGCCGCTGCTCGAGGGCGCCTTCTCGCTGGCCTTCATGGACGAGCACACCCTCTACGCCGCCCGCGACGCCCACGGCGTGCGGCCCCTGGTGCTGGGTCGGCTGCCGCGCGGCTGGGCGGTGGCCTCGGAGACGGCGGCCCTGGACATCGTCGGCGCCACCTTCGTCCGCGAGATCGAGCCCGGCGAGCTGCTCGTCATCGACGCCGACGGGCTGCGCTCGCGCCACTTCGCCGAGCCGACCCCGCACGGCTGCGTCTTCGAGTACGTCTACCTCGCCCGGCCGGACACCAACATCGCCGGCGTGCCGGTCAACGCCGCCCGCACCGAGATGGGCCGGGTGCTGGCGCGCGAGCACCCGGTCGAGGCGGACCTCGTCATCCCCACCCCGGAGTCCGGCACGCCCGCGGCCATCGGCTACGCCCAGGCGTCCGGCATCCCGTTCGCCCAGGGGCTCGTGAAGAACTCCTACGTGGGCCGCACGTTCATCCAGCCCACCGACACCATCCGCCAGCTCGGCATCCGCCTCAAGCTCAACCCGCTGCGCGAGGTCATCGCCGGCAAGCGGCTCGTCGTCGTCGACGACTCCATCGTGCGCGGCAACACCCAGCGGGCGCTGGTGCGCATGCTGCGCGAGGCGGGCGCGGCGGAGGTGCACGTGCGCATCTCCTCCCCGCCGGTGAAGTGGCCGTGCTTCTACGGCATCGACTTCGCCACCCGCGCCGAGCTCATCGCCAACGGCATGAGCACCGAGGAGGTCCGCGCGTCCCTGGGGGCGGACTCGCTGGGCCACATCTCCCTCGAGGGCATGGTCGAGGCGACGACCGTGCCCCGGCAGCGGCTGTGCACCGCCTGCTTCACCGGCGGCTACCCCATCCCCATCCGCGACGGCGCCACCGTCTCCGGCGCCGACGCCCCGTCCATCCCCGCCGACGCCCCGTCCATCCCCGCCGCCGCGCCGGTCGCGGGCCCCGAGGTCCCCGGCGTGCCGGGGACGGCGGCCGCCGGCGCGGACGCCCCCACCGCGACCGCAGGAGCGCACCAGTGACCCACCCCACCCCCGACGTGCCGCTGACCTACGCCGCCGCGGGGGTGGACACCGAGGCGGGGGACCGGGCCGTCGAGCTCATGAAGGACGCCGTGCGCGCCACGCACACCCCCGGCGTCGTGGGCGGCGTGGGAGGTTTCGCCGGCCTCGTCGACGTCTCGGCGCTGCGTGGCTACCGCCGCCCGCTGCTGGCCACCTCCACCGACGGGGTGGGCACCAAGGTCGCCGTCGCGCAGGCCATGGACGTCCACCACACCATCGGCCACGACCTCGTCGGCATGGTGGTGGACGACATCGTCGTGGTCGGCGCGCGGCCGCTGCTCATGACCGACTACATCGCCACCGGCAAGGTGGTCCCCGAGCGCATCGCGGACATCGTGCGCGGCATCGCCGAGGCGTGCGCCGTCGTGGGCACGCCGCTGCTGGGCGGGGAGACCGCCGAGCACCCCGGCCTGCTCGGCGAGCACGAGTACGACGTCGCCGGCGCCGCCACCGGCGTCGTCGAGGCCGACGCGGTGCTGGGCGCCGAGCGCGTCCGCCCCGGCGACGTGCTCGTCGCCATGGCCGCCTCGGGGCTGCACTCCAACGGCTACTCCCTGGTGCGCCGGGTGCTCGACGTCGCCGGCTGGGGCTACGAGCGCGCGGTGCCGGAGCTGGGCCGGACCGTGGGGGAGGAGCTCCTCGAGCCGACCCGGCTGTACACCCCGGTGTGCCTGGACCTGGTGGACGATCCCGGGGTGGACGTGCACGCCCTGAGCCACATCACCGGCGGCGGGCTGGCGGCCAACCTCGCCCGGGTGCTGCCCCGGGGCCTGCGCGCCGACGTGGACCGGTCCACCTGGGTGGTCCCGCCTGTCTTCGACCTCGTGCGCCGGCTCGGCAACGTGCCGTGGCCCGACCTGCAGAACACCCTCAACCTCGGCGTCGGCATGGTGGCGGTGGTGGCGCAGGGCAGCGCCGACGCCGCGCTGGCCGCGGTGCGGGCCCGGGGCATCGAGGCGTGGGTCCTCGGCGAGGTCGGCGAGGACGACGGCGCCGCAGGCTCGGACGTGGTCCGGGGGACCAAGGGCGTCGACGGCGGAGCGGTGCGCCTGCGGGGCGGGTACCGCACCAGCTGACCGCGTCCGGCGCGACTCACGGAGTCGCGCGCCAGAGCATCTCCACGGCGAACGACCGTGCACGGCGAACCACCCGTGCCCCGCATGGGGGGCACGGGTGGTGAGCGAGCTGACCGACCTCGGACGAGATCCGTGCCGTCCGGCCGGGGCCGGTCGGCGGAGGGTCAACGGCTGGAGCGGATGTCCCAGTCGTTCTCGGCGTCGTCCCAGTCGTCCGTGGCGGGAGGGATCCGGCCGTACTCGTCGTCTACGTCGTCAGTACGCGACGTGAGCTCCTTCTCGAGGGCTCGGTAGTCGGTCTCGGGGCTGAAGTACTTCAGCTTGCGAGCGACCTTCGTCTGCTTGGCCTTTTGACGGCCGCGCCCCATGGCGTCGACCCCCTCCAACGTAGAACCGGGGCAGGCACCCGAGGGTGCGGCCCCGTGTTTGTGGTCATGTGTGTCGTGGTGCCACGGTACATGGTCGGGGCACCCAACAGCCATTCCTGAACGCGGCGTCGCGCTGTGGAGCGAGTCTCACCCCGCCCGGCAGATGAGCGGGAGCGTCTCACGATGAGGTCGCGGACGAGGTCCGCGCGGCCGCCGGACGCCGCCGCGG
The DNA here is from genome assembly GCF_009193175.1 of Georgenia ruanii. Classification (GTDB taxonomy): domain Bacteria; phylum Actinomycetota; class Actinomycetes; order Actinomycetales; family Actinomycetaceae; genus Georgenia; species Georgenia ruanii. Next base: position 150,427 of record NZ_VUKE01000010.1, read on the forward strand.
CGCACGAGCAAGCTACGCGCCAAAAGTCCCGATTGTCGGGACCATGGGCCCGGGTCGGGGCAGGGCCCGCGTGGTTGGCTGGCGCTCAGCAGCGCGCGGCAGGGCGCGCACGAGCACCGCGGGAGGACTCCATGGCCACGATCGACGACACGGCCGAGCAGCTGCTCACGCCGTCGGAGGTGGCGGCCCGGTTCCGGGTCGACCCCAAGACCGTGACGCGGTGGGCGAACGCCGGGAAGCTGTCCTCCATCCGCACCCTCGGTGGGCACCGGCGGTTCCGCCGCAGCGAGGTCGAGGAGCTCCTCGCCGCCAGCGGGCTGGCCGAGGACCACCGCCACCCGGCGGCGTAGCCGCGCCGCCGCGCTGCCGTCGCGGCAGCCGGGGTGCCGCACCGGGCGCCTCGCGACCGACCGCCGGCCCGAGAGGGGCCGGCGGTCGGTCAGCTGGTCGTGGGCGGGCCCGGTCAGCGGCCCCGGCCGCGGGCCGCGGCGACGATGAGCAGCCCGAGGAACGCCACGGCGCCGCCCGCGACGGCCACCGCCTTCGGCTCGCCGGTGCGCACGTCGTCGGCGAAGCTCCGCGCCTTCTCGGTCGCGGCGGTGCGCGCCGCCTCCACCTGGGTGCGCGGGTCGAGCCGGTCGGAGAGCTCGTTGACCGTGCGGGTCAGCTCGAGGCGGGTGCGGGCGAGGTCGGCCGCGATCTCCTCCGCCGTGCGCTTGCGCTCTTCGCTCACTGCTGGATCCCCTTCTTCACGGCGTCGAGGTCGTCCTTGAAGCCGTCCTGCGGATTGGCGTTGACCTGCTTCGAGGCGTCGATCTTCTTCTTGCCGAGCATCGCGGCGATCCCGGCGATGATGAGCAGGACCACGCCGACGATCAGCGCGGACAGCCACGCCGGCAGCACGGTGGCCAGCCCGAGCACGGCGGCGGCGAGGAGGACCCCGACGGCGTAGAGGGCGACGACGCCCGCCGCGCCGAGGAAGCCGGCCCCGGTGCCGAGCCGCTTGCCCTTCTCGGCGAGCTGGACCTGCGCGAGCTGGAGCTCGTCGCGCACGAGGCGGGAGAACTGCTCGGAGACCGTGGCGATGAGCTCGCCCACCGTGCGTCCCCTGCCCGGTCCCTCGACCCTCGTGGCCTCGACCACGGGGGTGGTCTGCTCTGCCGATGTACTCACGACCATCGTCTCCTCGTTCGTGCCGGTGCCGGCACATCGCTCCTGCGACGGGCGCGCGGCGCCCGGATCCCCATGATTGCGGCCCGGGGCGTTCGCTGCACCCTCATCAGGCTAAGCGTGTCACGTTTGTGCCTGCCGGTGCGGTAGCGGCCACCGTTCCGGACGGCGCCCGGACGCCGGGGCGGCGGTCATCCGAGCTCCTGATGGATGCGCGTCGTCCGTTGAATGGCGCGCACGTGACGGGCGCATGACCAGGTGGTGACTGGGGTGCGGAAGTCCTTGACCGGGACGTGACCCGTCTGGATGATGACGATCCGGCCGGCCGAAGACGCCCGCGTCGGAATCCCGAGGCGGGAGATCCCCGTCCGTGCCCCGCCGGCCCCGCCGGCACGAAGGAGTGGTCGTGAGCACCCACCGTTCGATCGGCAGAAGGGCGGGTGCGGCCGCCGCCGGCTGCGCCGTCGTCCTCGCCCCGCTGGTCGCCGCCCCCGCGTTCGCCGCGCCGGACGGCGGCGGCGTCGTCATCAACGAGGTCTACGCCCGCGGCGGCAGCGCCAACCAGCCGTACACCAACAAGTTCGTCGAGCTGTTCAACCCCACCGACGCCCCGGTCAGCCTCGCCGGCCTGAGCCTGCAGTACCGCTCCGCCACCGGCACCGGGGCGCCCACCGGCGTCCTCGCCCTCAGCGGCACCATCCCCGCCAACGGCTACTTCCTCGTCGAGGCCGGGAGCAACGGTGGCAGCGGTTCGGCGCTGCCCCACCCGGACCTGTCCAGCACCAGCTTCCAGCCCTCGGGCACGACAGGCACGCTCGCGCTGGTCGAGGGCACCCGCGCCCTCGCGTTCCCCACCGGCAACGTGGCCGGTGCCGCGGGCATCGTGGACCTCGTCGGGTACGGCACCTCCAACACCTACGAGGGCAGCGGGCGAGCCGTGGTGTCCGGGGGCAACACCGTGCCCCAGTCCTGGACCCGCACCGACGGGGTCGACACCGACGACAACGCCGCGGACTTCACCATCGCCGACACCCCGACGCCGCAGAACTCCGGCGCCGGCGGGGACGACGAGGTCGTCGAGGCGACCATCGCCGAGATCCAGGGCACCGGCGCGGTCTCCCCGCTCGCCGGCCGGACGGTGGTCACCCGCGGCGTGGTGACGGCCGCCTACCCGACCGGCGGCTTCGACGGCGTGTACCTGCAGACCCCGGGCACCGGCGGCGACCTCGCCGGGCACCAGGCCTCCGACGGCGTCTTCGTCTTCTCCGGCGCGCTCGCCCGCGCCGCCCAGGTCGGCCAGTACCTCGAGGTCACCGGTGAGGTGTCGGAGTACTTCGGCCTGACCGAGGTCACCGCCAAGGAGTGGGCCGTGCTCGACGAGCCGGTCGAGCCGGTGGTGCCCGCCGCCATCGAGCTGCCGGCCACGGAGGCCGGCCGGGAGGCCTTCGAGGGCATGCTCGTCGCCCCGCAGGGCGACTTCACCGTCACCGACACCTACGACACCAACCGCTTCGGCCTGGTGGGCCTGGCCGCGGGCACCACCCCGCTGGTCCAGCCCAGCGACGTCGCCAACCCGGGCACCGACCGCGCCCGCTACGACGCCGTCGCCGCCGACAACGCCGCCCGCGCCATCACCCTGGACGACGGCGCCGGCTGGGACTACACGAACTTCAACCGTGACTACCACGAGACCCCGCTGCCCTACCTCAGCCTGGAGAACCCGGTGCGGGTGGGCGCCGCGGCGACCTTCACCGCCCCGGTCGTGCTGGACTACCGGTTCCAGTGGAACTTTCAGCCCACCACCCAGGTGACGGGCGACAACGGCGCCGCGCCGGCCACGTTCACCAACACTCGCGCGGCGGGCCCGGCGGCGGTCGGCGGCGACATTCAGATCGCCTCCTTCAACGTGCTCAACTACTTCACCACCACCGGTGACGAGCTCGCCGGCTGCCAGTACTACGCGGACCGCCACGGCAACCCGATCTCGGTGCGCACCGGTTGCGACGCCCGCGGGGCCGCCGACGACGCCAACCTGGCGCGCCAGCAGGCCAAGATCGTCGCGGCCATCAACGCCCTGGGCACCGAGATCGTCTCCCTCGAGGAGATCGAGAACTCGGTGCGTTTCGGCACCGACCGGGACGCGGCGCTGGCCGACCTCACCGCCGCCCTCAACGCCGCGGCCGGCGCGGGCACCTGGGCGTACGTGCCGTCCCCGGCCGCGCTGCCGGCGGACGAGGACGTCATCCGCAACGCGTTCATCTACCGCGCCGACCGGGTCGTGCCGGTGGGCGCGTCGCGCATCCTCGTCGGCGACGCGGCCTTCGCCAACGCGCGCGAGCCGCTGGCGCAGACCTTCCGCGCCCTCAACCCCGGCGGGCAGGCCCAGGGGCCGCAGTTCGCCGTGATCAGCAACCACTTCAAGTCCAAGGGCTCGGGCGAGGGGCCGGGCAACGACCGTGACGAGGGGCAGGGGCTGTCCAACGCCGACCGGGTCCGGCAGGCGCGTGCGCTCGTGGCCTTCGCCGCGGACGTCTACGGCGCCGCCACCCCGGTGTTCCTCGTGGGCGACTTCAACGCCTACACCGCCGAGGACCCGCTGGCGGTCCTCGAGCAGGCCGGCTACACCAACATCGGCCAGACGCGGACGGCCAAGGACACCTACTCCTTCGACGGCCTCGTGGGCTCGCTCGACCACGTCTTCGCCAACCCGGCCGGCCTCAAGCTGGTCACCGGCGCGGACATCTGGAACGTCAACTCCGGGGAGTCCGTGGGCCTGGAGTACAGCCGCCACAACTACAACGTCACCGACCTCTACGACGCCTCGCCGTTCCGCTCCAGCGACCACGACCCGGTGGTCGTGGGCCTGGACGTGCTGCCCGGCGAGGCGCCGGACCGGGCCTGGGAGCGTGGCCGGCGCTGACGTGGCCACCTGCCGCCCGGCGCGGCTGCCCGAGGCGACCGGGAGGCCATTCTGGCTGCGACCAGAATGGCCTCCTGGTCGCGGGGACGGGCAGCGCTCGGCGCTCCCCTCACTCGTCGGCGACGGCCTGCAGCACCGGCAGCGCCGTCGCCCGCGCGGCCGGGAGCAGGGCGGCCACCACCCCGACGACGCCGGAGACCACCACCATGACGGCGAGCAGGTCCCACGGCACCGCGAGGCGGGTGAGCCCCTGGTCGGCGAACACCGTCGGCAGGGCGGACGCCAGGGAGACGCCGACGGCGACCCCCAGCAGGGTGCCGAAGACGGCGGTGAGCACGGACTCCAGCACGATCGTCCCGGCCAGCTGGGCCCGGCCCAGCCCCACCGCGCGCATGAGCCCGATCTCGCGGGTGCGCTCGACCACCGCCAGCGCCAGGGTGTTGACGATGCCCAGCACCGCGATGACGACGCTGAGCCCGAGCAGGGCGTAGAGGATGACCATCGCCTGGTCCACCTGCTGCGCCAGGGCGCTGGTCAGCTCGGCGGCGTCCTGGACGGTGAGCACCACGTAGGGCTTGGCCACCCGGTCCAGCGCGGCCCGCAGCGTCGGCTGGGCCACCCCCGGCTTGCCGTCGACGAGGACCGCTAGCACGGTCGTCTCCCCGGCCGGCACCACCTCCCGGAACAGGCCCGTGTCCATCACCAATGGCGTGCCCAGCAGCTGGGACTCGACGACGGCGCCCACGCGCGCCTGGCGGGACCCGTCCGCCGTCGGGAGGGTGAGCACGTCCCCGACCTGCCAGCCGTGCTCGACGGCGGACGTGCGCTGCACGGCGACCTCGCCGCCCGCCAGGCCGGCGAGCGAGCCGGAGTCCACCGTCACCCGGATGGTGCGGCCGAACGCGTCGGCCGGCAGCCCGGAGACCCGGTAGCTGCCCGTGCCGTCCGGGCCGGTCGCCGTGGCGCGGCCGACGGTGACGGTGTCGGCCCGCCCCACGACGTCCAGCCCGGCGATGTCGGTGGCCACCTGCGGCGGGACGTTGCGGGTGGCGGACTGGACCCAGAAGTCCGCGCGGGACTCCGTCGCCACGATCGCGGCGGTGGAGGCCTGGGCGGACTCGGCCAGCACCGCGCAGGCCCCGACCAGGGCCATGCCGATCATCAGCGCCCCGGCGGTGCTCGCCGTCCGGCGCGGGCTGCGGGTGACGTTCCCGCGCGCGAGCCGGCCCATGGGCCGGGCCAGGACCAGGAACGGGGCGGCGAGCACGCCGATGACGGCGCGGGCGATGACGGGGGAGACCGCGAGCGTGCCGAGCAGCACCGCCCCGGCCCCCACGCCGAGCCAGGTGCCCGCGTGCTGCGTGCCGTGGCGCACGGAGACGAGCGCGGCGGCGATGCCGCCGGCGAGCAGCACGACGCCGACCACCGCCCGCAGCCGCAGCGAGCGCTCGACCACGACGACGTCGTCGCGCATGGCCTCCACCGGCGGGGTGCCGGCCGCGCGCCGGGCCGGGACCAGCGCGGCGAGCACGGACATGCCGGTGCCGAGGGCCACGATGCCCCCCGCCTGGGCCGGGGTGATGACGACGTGCGCGGCGAGCTGCATGTCCATGGCCGCCAGCCACGTCCGCAGCACCGCGACGAGCCCGATCCCGGCGGCGATGCCGGCCGCCGAGCCCACCACCCCGACGACGGCGGCCTGGCCCAGCACCGTGGTGAGCACCTGTCCGGGGGAGGCGCCCACCGCCCGCAGCAGGGCGAACTCCCGCTGCCGCTGGCGCACCGCCATCGCGAAGGTGTTGGCGATGATGAAGCCGCCCACGAACAGCGAGATCAGGGCGAAGACGAGCAAGAACGTGCCGAGGAAGCCGAGCAGCTGGTTGATCGTCTTCGTGGCCTCGGCGCGCATCTCCTCGCCGGTGACGACCTCGACGTCGGCCGGCACCACCTTGGCCACCCGCGCCTCGAGTGCTGTGAGGTCGGTGCCCGGCTCGGCGAAGATCGCCACCTGGGGCACCACGCCCTGCGGCGCGAAGGCCGCCTGCCCGGTGGCCGGGTCCACGAGCACGAGGGTGGTGCCCACCATCGGGTTGCCGTAGGTGACCTCGCCGACGACCGTGACCGGGCGCGGGGGGCCGTTGCCGACGACCACCTGGGTGGTGTCGCCGACCTTGAGGCCGGAGGTCTTCAGCGCCGTGGTCTCCAGGGCGATCTCGCCCGGGCCGTGCGGGGCACGCCCGGCCAGCAGCCGGCCCGAGGGGTCCTGGTCGCGCAGCGTGCTGCCGATCGAGGGCGCCTGCCCGTTGACCACGGCCTGGCCGTCGGCGCCGATGAGGACGGCGGGACCGATCATGTCCGCGACCGCCTGGCGCACGCCGTCGACCTTCGCGACGTCGTCGGCGAGGCTCGCCGGGATCGGGGTGCGCTCGGCGGTGAGGGTGCCGCCCGGTCCGCCGCCGCCCGCGGCGCCGCCCCGGTTCTCCTCGCCGCCGGCGGCCTGGCCGGCGCCCTGCCCGGCCGCCGGGGCCTTGCCGCGCAGATACAGGTCGCCCTGCGTGGTGGAGGCGATGATCGAGCCGAAGGTGTCGGCCAGCATCGCGCGCAGCGAGAACGTGCCGGTGACGAACGCGATGCCAAGCGTGACGGCCAGGACGCTGAGCAGGAAGCGGCCGAGGTGGTTGCGCACCTCGCGCAGGGCCACGCGCAACATCAGCGGGCCCCGTCGCCGTCGGCCGGGGTGATGACGGCGGTGCCCGCGGCGCCGGTGGTGCCGGTGGAGCCGGCCTGGCGGCGCTCGCGGGCGGCGCTGAGCTCGCCGATGGCCGCGAGGATGCCGGCCTCGTCGGGATGGAGCAGCTCGGCCTCCAGCCGCCCGTCGGCGAGGAAGAGCACCCGGTGGGCGTACGCCGCCGCCGAGGGCTCGTGCGTGACCATGACCACCGAGTGGCCCAGCTCGTCGACGCTGCGGCGCAGGAAGCCGAGCACCTCGGCGGCCGAGCGGGAGTCCAGGTTGCCGGTGGGCTCGTCGGCGAAGACCACCGACGGCTCGGCGATGAGCGCCCGGGCGCAGGCCACGCGCTGCTGCTGGCCGCCGGAGAGCTCCGAGGGCCGGTGGTGCAGCCGGTCCTCCAGCCCCACGGCGCGCACGACGGCGTCGAAGCGCGCCTTGTCCACCGGCCTGCGGGCGATGTCCAGCGGCAGGCGGATGTTCTCGGCCGCGGTGAGGGTGGGCACGAGGTTGTAGGCCTGGAAGACGAACCCGATGCGGGTGCGCCGCAGCTTGGTCAGCTGCCGCTGGCTCATCCGGGAGATCTCTACCCCGTCGACGACGACGGAGCCGGAGGTGGGGGAGTCCAGGCCGGCCAGGCAGTGCATGAGGGTGGACTTGCCCGAGCCGGACGGGCCCATGACGGCGGTGAGCGAGCCGCGGGCCAGGTCGACGTCGACGCCGTCCAGCGCCCGCACCTGGGTCTCGCCGGCGCCGTAGACCTTCGTCAGCGCCCGGGCGGAGGCGATGGCGTCCGGGCCGGGCTGCGCGGGGGTGTGCACGGGCGTCGGCCCGGTGCGCGGTGCGGTGCGGGCGGCGCCGTGGCCGCTGCCGTCGGGGTGGGGCGGGGCCGTCGTGGGGGACGTCGCCCCGTCGCCGGGAGCGGCGCCGGCCGCGGCCGCCGCGTCGCCGACGCCGGCCGCGTCGCCGTCACCCGACGACCCGCCGTCGTCCACCGTCTTCGGTTCGACCTGGTCCACGGCGCCGGCGCGCACGCGCCCGCGTGGCCTGCGCTGCTCGTGCGGCTCGGCGCCGCGGTGCCTGCCCATGCCGCGATTCTCGCTCACGCCGGGCCGGCGGGCCCATGGGAGGAAGGAGCGGGCTCGACGCCCTGAAACCAGCGAGGCCCCGCACTCGGGAGTGCGGGGCCTCGCGGCGGTGGCTCCGACCGGTGTCGATCCGGTGACCTTTCGATTTTCAGTTCGCTCAGGCGCTTTTCGGTACCGTATGTATGCGTGGGATCCGCAGAATCACGCGGTTCCTGGTGGTGAGTGTCAGTTAGTTGCAGTTGCTTCTCGCGATTTATATGGCACAAATATGGCACACGACGACCCGCGCCTCCGGTCGCCCGAGAGTCGATCACAACGTGGCTCTCTGCGGTTCGTGGTGAACGTGCCGTGTGGGGTGTTTCCCCTGGTCCCACGAGACCGAGGGGTGCCTGCTGGACCGTCCGGTCCTCCCTCGAGGTGATTTCGGGGTGAGCGCTCTGAGGCCGTTGCGGGCATTGTGAACTCGCCGTAGGAGGCGGACTCGCGGACACCGATGTGGCCGGAGGTGGGTTGCGGCGGGTCGACCTCTTGGATTAGGGCATGCTGGCTTCGGCGTAACATGACGCGGCAGGAGAACCGAGCTGTGGGTCGGGCCCCGGACGGCGCCGCCCGGGACACTGGAGTGGCAGCTCGGGCTTGCAGCCGGTCTCGGCGTCGAGTCGGCTGCCCGTGTGGCGGGGTCTGCTGCGATGATGACGGCGACGACGACATGGAGGGGCAGCGATGGCTGGGTCAGGCGAGCACATCAGGGCGCTCGTGCGCACCCACGCGGCGGGCGACGACTCCGCCTTCTATTCGGTCGCTCTGCAGGTGGCGGCCCGTGAAGCCCGGCTCGGTCACAACCGCCTCGCAGACGACATCAAGAAGGCCGTCGAGGCGTCGCGAAGTGCAATACCGCCGTCGAACGTCACACGGCTCGCCCTACCGCGTGGCGACCTTGCCGAGCTGCTGACTGCATCAAATCCCGAAGTCTCGTTGCGCGATCTTGTCATCGCCGCACCCATGTCGGCGCAGATCAAGCAGGTTCTGTCCGAGCAGCGTCAGCGCCGCGCGCTTCTCGAGCATGGCTTCAGCCCGGCGCATCGGCTCCTGCTGGAAGGACCCCCGGGAACCGGCAAGACCATGACGGCATCAGTTCTCGCCCACGAGCTTTCCCTGCCGCTGTTCACGGTGCGTCTGGACGCGCTCATGAGTAGGTACATGGGCGAGACCGCGTCGAAGCTTCGGCTGGTGTTCGACGAGGTCGCCAGCCGCCGCGGCGTCTACCTGTTCGACGAGTTCGACGCGCTTGGTGCTGACAGGTCGGGCAACGACGTCGGCGAGGCGCGTCGCATTCTCAACTCCTTCCTCGTGTTCCTAGAGCAGTCGAGCCCGGAGAGCCTGGTCATCGCAGCGACCAACCACCGCACGATCCTGGACCGCGCCCTATTCCGCCGATTCGATGTCGTGCTGACCTACGAACTGCCGGACGCCCGCCAGGCGGGCGTGGTGATTCGAACTCGGCTCGGATCGCTCGCCCGCGGGATCGACTGGCGCACGGTCCGGCGTCACGTCGAGGGATTGAGCCACGCCGACCTGGTGAAGTCTGCCGAGACTGCGGCCAAGACCGCCCTCATGCGCGGCGACGCGGCGGTCAGTGTCGAGGACATCGTGACAGCACTGGACGCGCGCAAGGCGGCCAGTGTTGCCTGAGCCCGCAGACGGTCTTCCCCACCTCCTCGTCCTCGACCGCGTCGACAATGCTGAGTTCAACAGAACCGGCGGTGGCAACCCGAAGATTCGACCGGTCGAGCGCCGCGTTCACGGCCAGACGATTCTCGACGAAGCCCGCGCGGCTCTGGAACCGGACGACGAGCGGCGCGCGCTGTTTTCGACCGACGAACTGCGGGCGCTGGGGACCTTCATCACCCTCGAGGGGGCCAAAGGGGTATATCCACTGAAGGTCGACTCGCTCGAGCATTGGAGCAGCCACCGCAAGACTCCGAAGCTCCCCGAATGGCTCCTGATGTCGGTCCAGCCCGCAACCAACGGGACGCCCGAACGGGCCGTGGTCTGGGTTGCCGATGCCTATCGAGAGAAGTTCCTCAAGCGCTTCGAGGACTACCTCGATGATGACAAGCGGGGAAAGCAGTCCGACTCGGAGGGCAGGGAGACTCGCTCGGGGAACCCGGCGAATCGGGAACTGGTAGCGAACATCGCCACGATCCGTTCGACCGTGCTGCACGACCTGTGGCAATCTGAAGGCGAACCGCAGACCTCAGGAAGGGCATGGTGGGAGCTGTGGCTCCAACGAGCCGACAGCGCGCTGACCCAGTTGCGTGCCTTCGCAGCGGTGTACTCACTGCCCCTGCGCGAGGAGACCTTGGCCCTCGGCGACCGCCTCATAGTGTGGATCAACGCGACCTGGGCTGACCTGGAAATCCTTCCGTTCACTTCCATCCCGCTCGCAGAAGTACGTCGGCCGGCCTTCATCGACACGATCGAAGACCTGTCGATCAGCGAGCAAGACGAGTACGTGGACGACCTGGCCGCGCGCATCGTCCCGGCACCAGCGGACGCCCCGGCCGTTTGCCATCTGGACACCGGCGTGGCGCGTAGCCACCGCCTCCTGACCGCCTCGCTCGACCCCTCTGACGTACATGATGTTATTGGCCAGTCAGGCTTCGACGTTCAGGGGCACGGTACCAAGATGGCGGGGCTGGCACTGTTCGGACCGCTCGACGGAGTGCTGATCGGAACCGAGCCGGTCGCCCTGTCCCACCGCCTGGAATCCGTGCGAATACTGCCCAAAACGGACGAGCCGGAGACCGCCCCGCGCGACTACGGCACCGTCACCGTGCAAGGCGTCACCCTGCCGGAGGCAACTTTTCAGCGGCCGCGCGTCTTCTGCATGCCGGTATCCACCGAGCCGGATCTACCCGGCCAGCCGACTCTGTGGTCGGCCACAGTCGACGCTCTGGCGGTGGGAACCGACGTGGTGCGGGACGGCGCGCAGCTACGCCTGCTGTCACAACCAGACCCCAAAGCGGCGCGCCTTATCGTGGTGTCGGCCGGCAATGTCCAGAATTACGTCGCCGACCACCTCGGAGAGTCGGATACGTCGATCATCGACGACCCTGGGCAGGCCTGGAATGCTCTGACGGTCGGCGCACACACCGACCTTGTGCAGACTTCTAGCCATCCGGATTACCAGGGATGGAGGGCTGTCGCACCGGCCGGCGAGCTGTCGCCGCACAGTCGGACCTCGCTGTTGTACGGAACGAAGTGGCCGCTGAAGCCCGACATCTGCATGGAAGGCGGCAACGTCCTGACGGACGGGACGTCGATGTTCGAGCCAGGACACGCAGCACTTTCGCTGCGCACCACCGGGCACCGGAACGACCTTGCGGTGACGCACGCCAGCGCAACGAGCGCGGCCAGCGCCCAGGCGGCACGTCTTGCCGCACTGGCAATGCAGCGCTACCCGCACTACTGGCCCGAGACGATCCGCGGTCTTCTAACGCACGCCGCGGAGTGGACACCAACTATGCGGGCCGCCATCGACCAGAAGCACCAGGCGGGCAGGAAGGCGAGATTCCTCATACTGCGCCGCTACGGCTGGGGCGTGCCGACCGAGGCGTCTGTGCTGTCGTCGAGCCGGCAGGCCGTCACGCTGGTGACCCAGGACGAATTCGTGCCGTTCGAGGGACCGGAGTACGCAATGCGGCGCTTCAGGCTGCACGCGCTGCCCTGGCCGACGGAGGTTCTCGCTGCGATCGGTGCGGGAGATGTGAGACTGCGGGTGACATTGTCCTACTTCGTCGAGCCGTCGCCATCGCGACGCGGCTGGCGGCAGCGGTACTCGTATGCCTCTCACGGACTGCGGTTCGACATCCAGACGCCGACCGAGTCGATGGGGGAGTTCGTGCGCCGCGTTGGACGAGCCGCCTCCGATGACGAGGCCGGAATCGCGCCGCGATCTAGCGGCTCCGAGCGGTGGCTCGTCGGGAGCACGCAGCGCCACGTCGGATCGCTGCACCAGGATATCTGGGAGGGCTCGGGCCAGGAACTCGCTTCCAGCAGTGCGATTGCGGTGTACCCGGTGGGCGGTTGGTGGAAACGGAACGGTCGCAAGGACCGACTCGACCGGCCGGTGCGATATGCCCTGTTGGTGTCCCTGGCCACGAGAGGGCAGGATGTGGATCTCTACACACCCATCGCCAACGAACTGCGGATACCGATCGTCAATGAGATCTTGACGGACTGAACGGCGTGTGAGCCAGCCCTCTCAAACGAACGCAGACGGCAAGACCTGTTCCCACGGGACTCGTCGTTGGGCCTTAGACCACATCGCGGCACGACCGCAGACGTATGTCGTTGGCATATGAGTCGTGGCTATAGGCTCTGGCCGAGGTCGCGGCGCGGGCCCAGCCGACGCGCGGGAGGCGGCGATGTCTGGCCGTGGGCTTCGAGCGCTCGTGCCTTCTGCGTGGCTCCGGCCATCCGCCCGGGAGCGCAGGGTCTGGCGTTCTGGAGGAGGAGTTGCGCGGCCTCGGTGACGGGGAGGGCGTCGGTTGCGGCGAGTAGGCGGCGTGCTTCGTCCGCGCGGCGACGCCACTGGAGGGCGCGGGCGTTGACGGTGTTCGGTGGCTGGCCGTCGCCGATGCCGCGCCAGAGTGCGGTCCGTGCGTCCGCGTGGCGGGCGGAGAGGTCCTGTAGCTGCCCGTGCGCGTGTGCGGCGTCCTGGCGCGCTTGGACGACCCGGGGGTGGGCGTCGGCTCGCCGCCCGGCGATGGCCTCGGCCCACGAGCGGGTGTCCGCCATCGGGGGCGGCACGGCACCCCAGCGTCGCCGTATCGCGTCCTCGGCGTCCTGGTGTGCTTGGTCGGCCTCCCGCGTAGTTCGGGCGGCGGCCCGCCGCCCGAACCGGCCCGAGCCCTGGAGGCGGCGGCTCGCATGCCACATGCGCTGTTGGGTGGTCTGGTAGTCGGTGGCGTCGGCGGTGGCCTGGGCGATCAGTGGTGCGGCTACCTCGTACCGGACCTCGGAGGCGTGGGCGTCGGCGGCGGCGACGAGCTGGCTTTGCCGTGCGTACTCGGTGTGGTGGACGGCGGTCTGGCGGGCGAGGGCGGCCGCGACGCGCTCCCACCGGGCCGTCTGACGGTCGGCGGTCGCGATCCACTCGCGCAGGCGGCTCCGTTCGGCGTTCACCCACGCGAGCCGGCCGTCCGGGACCAGGCCGCTGACGACGGCCTGCGCGGCGCGGGTCGCCTCGGTGAGGCCGCGGTCGGCGCGGTCGCGCTCGAGGGCGGCGGCGTACTGCTGCCGGGCGTCGTCCAGGTCCGTCGCGACGAGGTGGAGGAGGTTCTGGCAGCGGCCGCGCGTCATGCCGACGTAGATCCCGGCGGCGTCGAGGGCGTCGGAGAGGACCGTGTGCGCCGCGTTCGCGGTCGCGCCCTGCACCCCGTAGGCGGTGGCGGCGTAGGCCAGGTGGGCGTGCTCGGCCAGATACTCCGCCGGTAGCCGCACGGCGGGCGGGTGCCGGCGCCCGCTCCCTTGCTCGGTCACCCAGGCCGTGCCGTCGTCCTCGACGCGGGTCACGGTCCAGGTCTGTCGGTTGGCGACCCTCAGGACGCTGTCGTTGCGGCGGGTCTGGATCACGTCCCCGGTGCCGATGGGCAGCCCGTCGGACCCGACCGTGGTCCGGTCGTCGTCGACGAGGCCCTGTCGCACCCGCGCCACGCGGATGTGCGTGTTGAGCTCGCGGGCCTCCTCGTTCGTTGCGGTCGTGATCGCCTCGCCGTCCTGCGCGGTGGCGGCGATCGTCTCGTGCAGGTCCTTGGTGCTCTCGTGCATCTGGACCAGGCCGAGCGCGTGCAGGTGGTCGAACAGCTCCGCGGGGTGTTCGCCGGCGCGCATCCGCACCGTGAGGTCGGCGTAGGCGGGGTCGGTGAAGCGGTGCACGGTGGCCATGTCGTAGGTCGTGTCGGCGAGCTGGGCGGCGATGTCGAGCACGCCGCCGCGGCCGACGGCGGGCAGCTGGGCGCGGTCGCCGACCAGGGCGAGGGTCGCGCCGGCCTCGTCGGCGATGGTCAGCAGGGCCAGGGCGGTGTCCTGGTCGAGCATCCCGGCCTCGTCGACCACGATCCGCTCGCCCCGCCGCAGCCGCGCGGCCGGTGGTGGGCCGCTGTAGGTGCCGCCGGTCTCGGGGTCGACCTCGCCGACCCGGAGCCGGGTCCAGACGTCGTCGGCGTTCCACCGCCACCCGTGGGCGTGCACGAGCTTGGCCACGCTGTCGGCCGGGACGCCGAGCTCCTGCGCGGCGACCTGGGCGGCCTTCTTCGTCGGCGTCACGATGCGGGTCGGACGGCCCTGCTCGGCGGCGGCGCGGATCGCGGCGCCGAGCATGGTGGTCTTGCCCGCCCCGGCCGCGCCCTCCACCACCACCAGCGCAGCGTCGGAGGAGACGGCGGCGGCCGCGCGTGCCTGCTCCGCGTCCAGCCCGTGCTCGTGCGCCACCCGAATCATGTCGGGCGTCGGGGGTGCGTCGGCGGTGGTGCGGGCGGCCAACAGGTCCCGCAGGCGCGTCTCGACGGCGATCACGCGGAGGCTCGTCAGGTGCGCGACGTGGTCCGGGGCCGCGGCGCCGGGCGGCAGCACCGACAGGCAGTCCTCAACGGCGAGCCGGGTGGTGATCGTGATCAGCTCGACCAGCGCCTGCGGGGTGGCGCGCACCCCGGCCTCGGTGATGAGGCGGGTGACGTGCTCCTGGACGGTGTGCCGGGTCCACGTCGACGCCGCGGCCGCGCACCGGTCCAGCGCGCGGTTCGCGACCTGCTGCACCCGCAGCTCGTCCAGCTCGCGCGGTGGGCGGCAGGGCACGCGTGGGAGGTCCGCGGTGTAGCCGGCCTCGTCCAGCTCGCGCCGCCAGCCGGCCTCGCTGCCGAGCCGTGACGGCCTCTTGCTCGGGCGCTGGTGATCCCAGGCGATCGCCTGCAACCGGGCGCTGACCCCCGGGCCCGGCTCCCGGCCGGGGTGGGCGGCCTCCCACTGCGCCGTGAACACCGCGAGGTTGCGCGCGACCTGGCCGGCGCGCTTGCTCATCACCGCGTTGAACGGCTCCAGCTCCGCCACCTCGCCGGAGACCGGATCGAGCGTCAGGCCGTGGGCGTCGAGCACCGCGGCCAGCTGCGGGTGGGCCGCCAGCACCGCGGTGCCCAGCGCCCGGATCGCCCCTTGCTGCCGGAACAGCGCCGCGGTGTCCAGCCCGCGCCACGCGCCACGGGCCCACACCCGGGTGCCGATCTGCAGGTGGATGTGCTGGTGCGGGTCACCGGCGCGGGAGGTCCGGTGCGAGATGGCTACCGTCTGCAGCCGCTCGACCGGCACGACCTCCTGCCGCCCGCGCGGGCCGATGCGGGTGACCGAGTGCTGTCCGAGCCAGTCGCGGATCACCTGCACGGCGTCGCGCTGCGCGGCATCCAGCGCCGCCGAGACGTCGGGATGCAGCGCCGCGGCGATCGACAGCGACTTCGGCGTGTTGACCACCATCTCCGCGAACCGCGGGGACCCTTGCCGGCCGCCGCCGGCCTGGCGGGCCCTGCCCATCGGCTCCCCGCTGATCGGGTCGAGCCAGTCGACCCAGCCCGCGTACTCGACGGGTGTCAGCGGGCGATCGACCGCCGCCATCCCGGTGTCGTCGACCACGGATAGCTCGGCCCGTGCGGCGCCGGCGTCCAGGTAGTACTCGTCCGCCCGCGAGCGGTCCGCCTCGAGGTAGCGACGCGCGGCAGTCCCCGTCCCTCGGAACAGGATCACTCCGCCGCGCACGCCGACCCCTTCGTCGCGTGTACTTGCAACTACCGAAGGTAGCATACGTCCATTCAGAAGTGGCGGGGAGAGCGGGCGCGGGGTCTCACCGGAGTTCGGGAGGCGAGCGGCTTGGACGTCATGGAAGGGTGCGGTCAAGATCGACTTCGGGCGGCGTGGGGGCGATCGTGGAACATCACACCGGAAGCGGCCTCCGTCTCGACTCTGTGGTCTCAGCCCGGGAGTTTCGGTCGGCGTGGCGGTGTCGAGCACTTGTGGGGGGCACGACCCCCGCGGACCTCAAACGGTTTGTCTGAGGTCCGCGGGGGTTGGTGAGCGCCAGGCTTTGCTGAGGAGGGCCGGCCGTCACGCCCCCCGTCAGTTGCCTGACGAGGTCGCTGAGCCTGGCCGTCGCGGTCGTTGCCTCAATCTCGAACGCCTCGATCTCTGCCACAGCGGTCGTGGCGGCGACCCAGGCGTCGGAGCCCTCCTCGTGGGCGTCGGCTTAGTCGCGCAGCGGAGCGAAGATGTCGTGGCCGTCCATGCCGGTGAGGTCAGGCAGGGCCAGCAGGTCAGGCGGGGCCGGAGGTCGACGGCGCCTCACCGGTCCACCGCCCGCAGCCGGTACGGGCCCCGGGCCGCGCCACGGCGCTGTGGCCGGCAGCATCAGCGTTGCCGTTCCGGCCGTGGTTGCCGACCACGGTGGGAGAGCATCACCGAGAAGCCGTCGTTCAAGGCCGCGGCCGCGAAGCGTCGGTGCATCGTGCCGGCTTATCTGTAGCGCGGAGCTTGGAGAGCGCGCCCCAACCGGCGCCGGATGGACGGCGACGGCGAAATGACATCTAGGCGGTCGTCGTAGCCGTAGCTCGCGATGCCGTTCCAGGTCACTTTCCGCGACACTCAATCGCATTGACGGCGGGCTCGGCCAACGGCTGGTGCGCCGCACACGTTCCGCAAACGATCAGTTCTGAGACGGGCCCCGTATCCCGAATCCGCTCTCCTTGACATTCAAGGTACCGTTCAGCCCTTCCACGTGCCTCTTTGAGCCCACAGGTTCCTGACAGTAGGTTGAGGTGGACTTGGTGATGGATCAACACGTGAAGGTGCTGCGGCGTGTTGCTAGCACCGGCCGCTGCATCCGGCCGTCTCAATCCGCCGGCCTGATCAATTGAATGCGCGAGGCCGAGTTTCACAAGCGACCTGACAGTTCGGCCCTCTAGTCGCTAACCTTGCTGCATGAACGCCAGTTCCGACCGTGCCGCCGATACACCGGCCAGGGGGGCTTTCATCGGCGAACCTCGTCGAAAGTGGGTGGCTTCGGATCAGGGCGATCTGGGCATGGGTGAGTGCAGCGCAGAGTGGATCCAGGGGCCTACTTTGGCGCTGGCTTCCGAGCGGTAACGAATGCACGGACAGCGAACGGGACGGGTCACCCACCTATTGCTACCGCTGCGCGCTCGCCGCAGGTGGTTGTGCGATACAGCACGTCGAGTCGACCGCGCGGGAGAACGCGATCAGGCGCGTCGTTGGTCTGCATGAGAGGTCCGTCGAGTGCTTCAACGAGTACCTCGCTGACTACCGGGACGACGAGGACTTCTTCGCGTACGTCTCGCGTTTAGCGGGCGAGGGATGCGGGAGTCCGCTCATCCTCAACAAGACCGACGACGAAATCGCCGGGATGAACTTCAAGCCGACCGGAAGTAACACGTGGTACACCTCCGGCACCCGCACCGGGGACAGAGCCGTCTTAGCTGTCACGACGGTCGGTGATGGTCGGGCCACCGCTACGCACGCGTCGGCGTCGCAGTCGCTGGCCGTCTGCTGGACGCTCGTGGTCGACGTTCCTGGACGTACCGCGCAAGCCGTCAACGACGACGGCGAGTGTCATGACGCGGTGCTCTTCGGTGACACCAAGATCGTGACCTGGGACGAAGTGGCCCGGGAGTACGAAGAACTGGATAACTAACAGCACGATCAGCAGGGCCGATAGCCTCACACATCAGTTGTCTAGAACAGGGAGCACGCGCAGATGCGGGCAAGGCAGTGGGCAGGGATCTCGACAGCGGTGCTCCTGACCGCAGTCATCAGCGGGTGCAGTACGGACGAGGACGCTCAAGCAGTGGAAAGCGCGGCAACACAGCCCGCCACTCCATCCGAGGAGCTCGTGACGGCCGATCCACCGGCGGATGAGCCGATCGACGATGCCGCTATCTGCACCGCTTACGGCGACGTACTGACGATCCTGGAGAACGCGGACCTGGGCCTTGATGATGGTCGGATGGCAGAACAGGAACACGAGGGCTGGTATCAACTGGCCACACGCGTGCTCGACCGGCTGCCCTCGAGCGGCGGGGGCGCCGTCCGCGACGCGATCGCAGACCTGCAGGACGTTGCCCCCGCCATCCCATCGGGTGCAGGTGAGGACCCGGCCGGGGTTCGGTCAACGGAGTGGTACGCCGCCGAGGAAGTCCTCGGAGCCGCCTGTGACGACCTCGGCGTCCCTCTGGCGATCAACGTATTCACCGGCGGATGACTGACACCAGCCCAAGGCGCCCTTCGGGTATGCCTTGGTCACGGTCATCACGGTCATCACGGTCATCACGGCCCTGCCCAGGGTGGCCCTCACCCTGCTTGCGCTCGCCTATCGCCTGCCTGTGACATTCCGCGAGGGCCCTGGACCTCGTGGCTCCACCGGCGGCTGGGGGATTGACCTGAGCGGTGCGGTGATGGCCCTGACGTGGTGGATGCTCGTGATCGAAGTCGTCCTGGTCCCCGGCGCCGTCGGAGCACGGCTATCCAGTAGCACGAGCCAGTGCACGTGGCCGCACTCATCTCAGACCCCCACCTGTTGGTGACAGCGGTCAGATAGCCATGTCGGCAACACATGCGGGCAGCATCCGAGAACGACCGTCGCCGACACTGATGACAGTCCTGCATCCACACCGGATAAGCCGGCGGACGGGTACCACGAGTGGCAGCAGCTCGACGAGGCCGGCAAAGACGAAGCAGCCGTACTACCTGCATGACGAGGACGGCGCGCCGTTGGCGTTCGGCGGCCTGTACGGGTGGTGGAAGGACCCCGAGCTGCCGGACGACCACCCGGAGAAGTGGCGTTGGACCAACACCGTCCTGACCACCACGGCCTCGGACGCCTGGGGCACGTGCACGACCGATCTCCGGTCATCGTGCCGGCCCGACATGCTCGCTGATTGGCTCAACCCAGGCATCACCGACCCGAAGGACGTGCGCGGGATGGTCGCCGCCATGCCTGAGCCGCACCTGGTCCCGCGCCCCGTCGGCAAGACGGTCGGCAATGTGCGGAACAACGGCCCGCAGCTCGTCGAGCCGGTCGAGTTCTAGCTGACTGGCTTGGGGTCACACCGAGACGCCGAGTAGCTGCGGCACGAACACCTCGCGTACGAAGTCGACGCTGGACTGCGGTAGAGAGCCGGTGGGGCCGGTCTCCTGCACGGTCACATAGGCGACGTGGGAGCCGTCGTCGGAGCGCACCCGCATGTCGACCGCCCACTCGGTGACGCGCGTCATCGCGGTGCCACCTCGGACCTCGACGGGGTCGTAGCCAGGGCCTCCGGGGACCTCGCCCTGCGGGACGTCTTCCTCCCATGCCCTGATCTGCCCGGCCGCCTTCTCGCCGAGATGGAGGGTGAAGGCGAGACCAGTCCCCGTCGTCTTGTCCTCGTAGTAGCCGTCGATCATCGACGTGCTGCCGGAATCGATGCGCTCGATGCGAATCGGGATGAAGCCGCTGCCCTGGACGAGCGCCTTGTACGGCGCCGCCTCCTCCACCCTCAGCGGCTCGCTCGTCCGTGTGGGGTACTCGGGCGGTGCCGCAGTGGGGACGGCAGCCTCGCTGGCGGCGACCGGGTCGGTCGTAGTGGTGTCGGTCATCGAGGATGTCGTGGGCCCTACGGACGGGGCGGACGTGGATGCCGTGTCCGGCCGGTCCGCTTGGGCGGCTCCGCAGCCGGTGAGTAGGAGTGCGCACAGCGCTACCGCGCTTGGAAGGGACTTTCTCATCACCGCTCCTCGGGATTAGGGGATCAGCCTCGAACCCCAGTTGCAATCTTAATGTGGCTCTTCGCAGTTGAGGGTGTAGCGGGGGTGGGCGCGTCGTTGGCCGGATAGAGGTCGAGGTCTTCCGAAGATGGAGGTTCCTACGCCAGCCATCTGAAAGACCTCGACGTGCCCGACGCTACCT
>NZ_VUKE01000011.1 GCF_009193175.1 Georgenia ruanii
ATCCACCAGCAAGCTGGCTTCATCGTTCGACTTGCATGTGTTAAGCACGCCGCCAGCGTTCGTCCTGAGCCAGGATCAAACTCTCCGTAAAAAAACGCTGCCAAACCCCCGAAAGAGGGCGACAAACCATACGAAGACAACCCCCGGGCAAACCCCGGACGGGCCAATCCATGGCATCACACCCCCACCCGACGAGGCAGGCAGAAGGCGCGTAACCAAAACAAAACAAAACCCGCGGACACCACCACACCAGACCCTCGGCCCGGCCAGCGACGCCCACGAATCCATATGGCATCAAAAACTTGGCACACTGTTGAGTTCTCAAAGAACAGACACACACCATCAGACGCGGGAACCACGTTCCCGACCCCTCCGGGGCAACCTTTCAAGCATATCCCATCAAAATCCCCGTGCTTACCATTCTCGGCGAGAGCTGGCTCACAGCGAATTTCTCCGGCAATCCGCCCTCGGGCGCAGTTAACCTACGAGCGATTTTGCGGATTGTTCCCGCGGGACCGGCCACCGTCTCGGTGTCCGTGCCTCCCTGGCGGGACTCCGAAATATTAGGCAGACGCCGAACCGACGGTCAAACCGCCAGGGCATGGCCTGCGCCACACCCGCTCGGTGGCACCGCCGAGCGGGTGTCGGTCATCGTTTCGTCGAGACGACCCGGCCCCTGTGGCCACCGGGCGCCGTCAGCGCCACCGCACGCCGTCGAGCGTGGCCCGGAAGAAGACGCCAGGACCCGCCGACCAGCTCGCCTCGAGCGAGCGCGGCAGGAGCTGCCGACCGCCACCGCCGGTCGCGACCGCCACCTCGCCCGCGAAGCTCACGGTGAAGACGTGCTCGGCGTACTCACCGCCGTCCGCATTGCCCCATCTCGGCAGCACCACGCGCCGCAGCGCACCGTCGTCGTCGATCTCCACGTCGACCGGGTGGGTCCGTCCGCCCAGCGGGACCTCGGCCGTCGCGCGGTGCTCGTCCCGCGGCCGCCACACGATGGCCGGGTCGAGGGCCGCGCCGGGCAGGAGCATCGTCTCGGCGGCGAGACGGCCGGCGGCGCTGCGGGTGACATCGGCGCTCCGGGCCGACATGACCGGCACGAGCCCGCCGAGCCGCCAGCGCATCTCGCCCTGCCCATGGGTGTACCTGTCGAAGCCGCGGACCCGCGCCGCGCCCCGGCCCGCCGTCGCCGCCCAGACGTAACCGAAAGACGGGGGGCAGCACCTGGAGCGCGGTTAAGGGCTGCCACCGGCCGAGCAGGATCTCCCCGTGCATCGCGAGGAGTGCGGTCCGAGGCAGCGGGCTGCCGGGCGTGATCGCGTGGCGCAGCCAGCGGGCGACGGGCGTGGGCAGGTGCGCGACGTCGTCCGGCTCGAACGTGTCCGGCTCGGGCGTGGGCGCGGCGAGCGCATGCCAGTCACAGCGGACGGCGCGGGTGAGGCCGGCGGGGACGGCGGCGCCGGCGGCACGTTGGCCCGGCCGGGACCCGCGGGCCGGTCCCCAGCTCGCCGTGCGGGATGGGGTCGCACGCTCGGCGCGCTGCTTCACCCCGAGCAACATGCGCCGGTCCATGACGAAGCCGATCGGCTCGAGCAGGACGGGACCGAACGCTCCCCGCGTGACCAGGTGCCCCGAGTTCGCGGTACGGAATCGGCTGACGAACCGGCACCTGCCGCCCGGCAGATCCTCGAGGTAGAACAGCCAGGACACGGACGCCCATGGCTCGCCGGACGCCACCGCCTCGGCATCGGGGACCGCATGGGCCACCAGCCATCGGCCCGGCTTCACCTCGACGACGGGCACCGGCGGTGACTTCGGGTGCAGCACGAGCCCGTCCCCTTCACGCAGCTGCCACCTCGGCTCGACGGCGTCCGCGTTGCGCACCCCGCAGCCGACGAGGTCCTCCAGCCAGGCGTAGCTGTAGAACCCGGCGCGATCCGCCCCCATCTGAGCGACCCACGGCCACACCGCCGCGGCCGGGGCGTCGATCTCGATGCCGTGGCTCCACTGCCAGCTGGGCGCCGGCACGAGGCCGTCGCCGGGATACGACCGCTCGGCGTCGGCGCCCAGGCCCCACAGGCTGCGCCGCGGCCGGTCGAATGGCGTCAGCGCTGCGGCCGCCATCCGGGCGGCGCCGCCCAGGCCTTCGGCCACGGCCCGCCACCCGAGGTCGCGGGCGCGCGGCCGCGCGCCGTCGGCAGTGGTCGGATCATGCCGGGTGCCGCCGGCCGCGGTCCGATCAGGGCGCCCACGGACCTCCGCAGGGGTCTTGGAAGGGACGGTGCTCGACACGACCTCGACGTCGTTCTCCATGCCTCCAGCCTTGCCACCGCCCCGGCGCACCGCGAGGGTCGAAGGTCACCGTGGCAGCCGCCGTCGCCGCTACCCTCCGGGCATGGTGAGGGTGATCTACAACGCGGCCGCGACGCTCAACGGGTTCAT
The DNA here is from genome assembly GCF_009193175.1 of Georgenia ruanii. GTDB lineage: Bacteria > Actinomycetota > Actinomycetes > Actinomycetales > Actinomycetaceae > Georgenia > Georgenia ruanii. Next base: position 2,446 of record NZ_VUKE01000011.1, read on the forward strand.
CGCCGACGAGCAGGACTCCCTGGGATGGCTCTTCGCCGTCGACGGCGACGGGGCCCCGGACAACTCCGGGTTCATGCACGGCATCGGGGCGCTGGCGATGGGGTCGACCACCTACGAATGGATCCTCCGCCAGGAGGGCATCCCCGAGCGGCCCGATCGATGGCACGAGCTCGACTACATCGGGGACCGGCCGACGTTCGTCTTCACGCGCCGGGCCCTGTCCGCCCCGCCGGGTGCCGACGTCCGCTTCGTCGCCGGCGCCGTGGCGGACGCGCTGCCCGGGCTCGTCGACGCGGCCGGCGGCCGGGACGTCTGGGTCCTGGGCGGCGGCGACCTTGCCGGCCAGTTCCTCGACGCCGGCGCGCTCGACGAGATCCAGGTCTCCCTCGCCCCCGCCACGCTGGGCGGCGGGGCCCCGCTGCTCCCCCGGCGGGTCGAGCCGGACCGGCTGGAGCTGCGAAGCGCCGAGCGGCACGGCCAGTTCGTCCACGTCGTCTATGCGGTGCGGGGCTCGGCGCGACCCTGACGCGCAGCCCGTCGCCCCTCAGCGCACGCACGGGCCCGACCCGAGCGCGGCGAGCCCCTCCCGGTCCCCGGGCCCGAATGTCAGCACGCCGACGTTGGTTGCGGACATGAGCTCCGCGGGGTCGTCCACGTGATCCAGGCCGACCAGGTGGCCGAGCTCGTGCATCACGATCGCGCGCACCTGCGCGGGGCCGTCCGGCCGCTGGAGGACGGACGTGAGGTCCGGGCCGTCGAGCGCGACGCCGCCGCTGACGTAGTACGCGAGCGCGCCCGGGGTCTGCTCGGCGGTGCTGCCGCCGACGCCGGCGACGTCACCCACCAGGTCGGGCACCTCGACCGGCGAGGCCCACGCGATCACCACCGGGCCGTGATCCCCGAGGACAGGGGTCGCGGCGAAGGGCATCTCATCCGTGGCACCCGCCGCCTCGAACACCAGCCCCGTCGCCCGGGAGACCTCGCCTATCGCCTCGGCGAGGAGGCCCGCGCCACCGGCCGGTGCGTACGCCTCGTTCACCACGTATCTGATCGGTTCGCAGGGGCTGTAGGCCACCGGCATGCCCGGGCGCCCGAGCTGCTCCTGAGCGAAGGCGAAGGAGCCCAGCCCGGTCGGCACGTCCGGGACCGTCCCCAGCGGCGCGTTGGCCCCGAGAATCCCCAGCGGCGCCTCGTCCCCGAAGGCGGTGTACCCGACCACCGCCGCCGCGCCCGCGGCGGCGAGCACCACCCATGCCCCCGCCCCACTCCGCCGGCGAGCCCTGGCGGGCCGGGCCGCTGGCGATCGCGCGTCCGTCCGGTCTAGCTCACGGAGGAGGCGGCGCATTCGGCGCCGGCGCCGGGCCGGGCCCAGCGCCAGCCGGTCGGCCAGCTCTCCCCTCATCACCGCCGCAGCATCCCAGGATCAGGACGACTTGGGGCCATTTTCACGCCACCGCAGCGCCGGCGACGCCCCCCGGTGGCACGGCCATCAAACCCCTTGACGGCGTACTTGCTTTTTGCAAGTGTGGTGCGTGCCCGCAGCAGCGGGCGGTGCCACACACGTCAAGGGAGACAGAGCATGGCCACGGAGATCTTCGTCAATCTGCCCACCTCCGACCTGGAGCGGGCCAAGGCGTTCTACGCCGGCCTTGGCTGGCGCATCAACGAGAACTTCACCGACGAGAACGCCGCGTGCGTCATCATCGACGAGCGCCTGTACCTCATGATCCTCACGCGCGACTTCTTCGCGACCTTCACCGACAAGCCCATCGCCGACCCGCACACCTCGCTGCAGGTCGAGACCGCCTTCAGCCGCGACAGCCGCGCCGAGGTCGACGCCATCCTCGAGCGCGCCGTCGCCGCCGGCGGCACCGAGCACCGCGAGGCCCAGGACTACGGCTTCATGTACTCGCGGAACTTCGAGGACCCGGACGGCAACCTCTTCAGCGCCCTGTGGATGGACCCGGTCGCGGCGGAGAAGGGCCCGGAGGCGTTCATGGCGCAGCAGGGTCAGCAGGAGGCGGGCGCCTGACACATGAGCGCTCGGGCCTACGGGCAGTACTGCGGCGTCGTCACGGCCCTCGAGCTGGTCGGCGAACGCTGGGCGCTGCTCATCGTCCGCGACCTGCTCGTGGGCCCGCGCCGCTACACCGACCTCAAGCGCGGTCTTCCCCGGATCCCGACGAACATCCTCAGCACCCGCCTCAAGGAGCTGCAGGCCGGCGGGGTGGTCCGCCGCGTCCCGCTCGCCCATGGCCTGGTCTACGAGCTCACCGAGTTCGGGCGCGGGCTCGAGGAGGTCGTCCTGGCGTTGGGACGGTGGGGCTTCCGGGCCATGGGCGCTCCCGAGCCGGGAGACGTCATCACCCCGGACTCCCTGACGATGGCGCTACGCACGGCCTTCCGCGCGGGGTCCGCGGCGGCCCTGCCGCCCACCGCCTACGAGGCGCACGTCGGCGACGTCGTCCTCGGGCTCGACGTCGCCGACGGCGCCCTCGCCGTCGCGCCCGGACCGCGCCCCGGCGCCGACCTCGTCTTCGCGGCCGGGCCCGCGATCCGCTCGGTCATCGCCGGCGAGGTCGCCCCCGCCGAGGCCGTCGAGCGCGGCATCGTGCGGGTGCTCGACGGCGCCCCCGAGCTGCTCGGACGCTTCGCCGCCACGTTCCATCTCGCGTCGGAGCCCGCGCCCGCCGCGGCGTGAGGAGCGTGGGTTCGGTGGACGACGACGCCCGCGCCCGGTTCGCCGCGGCAAGGGTGGCCCGGCTCGCCTCGCTCACGCCCGGCGGCTACCCGCACCTCGTCCCGGTGACCTTCGCGCTCGTCGACGAGGACGTGTGGTCCGCCGTCGACAGCAAACCGAAGGCGACCCGCCGGCTGCAGCGGCTCGCCAACATCGCAGCCCACCCGGCGGTGAGCCTCCTGGTGGACCACTACGAGGACGACTGGTCGGCGCTGTGGTGGGTGCGGGCCGACGGGACGGCGCGGGTGGTCGACGCCGACGACGGCCCCGGGGTGCGCGCCGCGCTGGCCGCCCTGGCGGCGAAGTACCCGCAGTACGCCGTGCCGCCGCCGGGGCCGCTCATCCGGATCAACGTGACCAGGTGGCGGGCGTGGGCCGCGATGCCCCCGGACCGCGGCGGGATGCCAGGGTGACGGTTCACGCGCGACCTCCGGCCCGCCGGCCCGTTGCGCCCGGCCGCAGGCGGCAGGCGGCAGGCGGCAGGCGCCAGGCGGCAGGCGGCAGGCGGCAGGCGGCAGGCACCACGTTGACGCGGACTCCCGCCCGCGCCAGCATGCCTCCGTGCCCTACGAGTTCGATGCGCCGCTGTGGGTCTGGGACGCCCGGAAGGTCGACACCTGGACGTTCGTCTCCCTGCCCACGGACATCGCCGATGAGGTGGACGAGCTGACCGCGCCCTTCGCCCGCGGCTTCGGGTCGGTGCGCGTGAAGGTCACCGTGGGCGCCACCGTGTGGCGCACGTCGATCTTCCCGAGCAAGCCGGAGCAGACCTACGTGCTGCCCATCAAGAAGGCGGTGCGGCGGGCGGAGCGGCTCGAGCCCGGCGACACCGCCCGGGTGCGGATCGAGCTGCTTGACCTCGGGCGGGCCTGACGCCGGACATGGGTGCGGGCCCGGCGCCGTCGTCCGACACCAGGCCCACACCCCGGCTCTCCACTGCGACCGCGCTGCCCGGTCACCCGGTGGGGCGCGGCCTGCGGATCAGGCCACCTGCTCCTCGTGCTTGCCCTCGGCGAACTCCTCGACGATCTTGGCGTTGAACGCGGGCAGGTCGTCCGGCGTGCGGCTGCTGACCAGCCCGGCGTCGACCACCACCTCCTCGTCCACCCAGTTCGCCCCGGCGTTGCGCAGGTCGGTCTTCAGGCTCGGGTACGAGGTCATCGTGCGGCCCTTGACCACGTCGGCGTCCGTGAGGATCCAGCCGCCGTGGCAAATCACGCCGACCGGCTTGTGCTGCTCGAAGAAGCTGCGGACCAACGCGACGGCCTTCTCGTCCATGCGGGTCTTGTCGCCGTTGGCGACGCCGCCGGGCAGGACGAGCCCGTCGAAGTCGTCCGCGTTGGCCTCGCCGGTGGGAGTGTCGACGCTCGCCTCGTGGCCGTTCTTGCCGGTGATCGTGCCGGATTCGGACGAGACAAGAGTCGCCGTCGCGCCGGCCGAGGTCACCGCCTCCCAGGGCGAGGTCAGCTCGGAGTCCTCGAAGCCGTTGTTGGCGACGAAGGCAATGCGCTTGCCATTGAGGTCCGTCATGCCGTGCTCCTCTCATTCCATGGGGTGGGGACTCTTCGACCGTAGGAGGCTGGCGCGGATTTCGCCTCCGGAGCGAGTCCGGCAGGGGACCCGGGGCAGTCCACCGCCATCCAGCACGCAGGTCCAGGCGAGCGCACGCACGTACGTACGTACGCGGCAGCCTGTGCACGACCGGCGGGGAACCACCAGGGCCGCACCTGTGGAAGACGCAGACGACGGCCGCTTCGGGTCGCCATGATGTCGCCCATGGCCGACTTCATGGGATTCCCGGCGTGGGCGCCGCGGTTCTACGCCGAGCTCGAGCAGCACAACACCCGTGAGTTCTGGGCGGCGCACAAGGACCGGTGGGAGCGGGAGGTGCGCGACCCGATGCGGGCGCTCGTCGCGGCCCTGGAGCCCGAGTTCGGCCCGGCGGTCGTCTTCCGGCCCTACCGGGACATCCGGTTCAGCGCCGACAAGTCGCCGTACAAGACCCACCAGGGCGCCATCGCCGGGCCGTCGCCCGGGCTGGGGTACTACGTCGCGCTCGACGCCGACGGCCTCACCGTCGGTGGCGGGTTCCGGTCCCACTCCCCCGCCCAGACCGACCGCTACCGGCGGGCGGTGGACGCCGACGACGCCGGTGAGCTGCCCCGCGTCGTCGCCACGCTGGTGAATGCGGGCTTCGTGCTCGAGGGCGCCACCGTGAAGACCCGGCCCCGCGGCTACCCGGCCGACCACCCCCGCATCGAGCTGCTGCGGCGCAAGGAGCTCATGGCCGTGACGAACGTCGGCACACCGGCGTGGCTGGCCACACCCGCGGCGCTGGATCAGGTGCGGGCCCGGTGGGAGCAGCTCCGGCCGTTGGCCGACTGGGTCATCGCGCGGTGCGCGCCGGACTAGCGGGTGGGCGTGGCGGAGGACGACGCGCACCGCGCGGATCCGCCTCGTCCCGTACCGCGCCTCAGATGCCGACGGGGCGCGCCCGTTCGGGCGGGGCGCCGATCTCGGCGACGTCATGGCCGGTGCAAGGGCGGCGCGTCGCGGTCGCTCGCCGGATTCGGGAGAGGTGGAACCAGCGGATGTCGTCTCGCAGCCGGCACCATGCGACGAGGAACCATCGTCCGCCGCGCAGCGCGACGATCATCGGCTCGACCTCACGCCGCGTGTCGCCTCCCCGAGCGTCGGTGTAGTCGAGGTTGACGATGACCTGGTCGACCAGCGCCTGCTCGATCACCGACATCACCGCTCGCGGAGCGCTGCTTTCGACGTTGACCCAGATCCGGTGGGCCAGCTCGGTCGCTCGGCGTCGCGCGAGCGGATCGAGCGTGTCGAGCACCTTGCGGGTCGCGGAACGCGCCGAGTCGGAGAACGGCGCCTCACCGACTGCGGCCATCGCGGCGCTGAGGGCGAGTGCCTGTGCGGCGGTGAAGTTCACCGGCGGAAGCGACGAACTCTGTGCCAGGCCATAACCACCTCCCGGCCCCGTCCGCCCCCAGACCGGAAGCCCACTGGCCTCCAAGGCCGCGAGGTCGCGCTTGACGGTGCGGGTGGTCACCTCGAACTCCTCGGCGAGCTGCTGCGCGGTGCGGCCACGCGGCCCCGCCCGCCGCAAGGACTCGGTGAGGGCATGGAGTCGTTCGGTGCGCTTCACGTCGCCAGGATCGCAGAGATGGTGACGGAATTAGTGACACTCCGCTGTCCAGCCCGGGCTTCACCATGAAGCCATGGACACCATGAACACCAACACGCGCACACTGCCGTCGATCGTTCTCGTACCCGGCCACTGGCTCGGGGCCTGGGCATGGGACCAGGTCGCCGACGAGCTCAGGGCCCGCGGCCACCACGTCACGGCGGTCACGCTGCCCGGACTCGACCCGGCCGATCCCGATCGTGCCTCGGCCACGGTGGAGCAGCAGGCCGACGCCCTCAGCGCGGTCATCGGCGCCGCCGGGGGCCCGGTGGTCCTCGTCGCTCACAGCGGAGCCGGATTCCCCACCTCCATGCTTCTCGACCGCGATCCCGCTGCAGTCGCACGAGTCGTCTACGTCGACAGCGGTCCAGCCGGCGACGGCTCGGTGCTCGACGCCTCCCTCCCGCCCACGGTCGAGGAAGTGCCCTTGCCGCCGTTCGAGCAGCTGGCAGAGACCGCCAGCCTCGCGGGTCTGAGCGAGGGCGATCTGCAGCGGTTCCGTGATCGCGCGGTACCAGAGCCCGGCCCCGTCGTGCGAGCGCGGCTACACCTCGACAACCCCGCCAGACGTGAGGTGCCCTGCACACTCATCGCCTGCTCGATCCCCACCGAGATCCTGATCGAGATGGCTCGTCAGGGCCACCCGATGATGGCTGAGGTCGCCACCTTGCGTGACGTCGACCTCGTCGACCTGCCGACCGGGCACTGGCCGATGTGGAGCCGCCCGTCCGACCTGGCCGCAGCGATCGCGGGAGCCGCAAGCCGCTGACGCTCACAGGGTCGTCGCACGCGACGGCTCACCCGCCGTACGGGCGGGTGATGATCTCGAGGTTGTGTCCGTCGGGGTCGGCCCAGTAGAGCCCGCGACCGCCGTCGTTCGTGTTGATGACGTTCGGGCGCCGGTGGTACGGGTCCGCCCAGTAGTCCAGGCCGCGCTCGACGATCCGGCCGAGGACGGCGTCGAAGGCGTCCTCGCTCACCAGGAAGGCGTAGTGCTGCGAGCGGATCGGTCCGGCGTCGTCGGCGAAGTCGAGGGACACCCCGTTGGCAAGCTCGACGACGGCGAACGGGCCATACGTCGTCGGCGCCGGCAGCCCGAGGAGGTCGGCCAGGAACGCCGCGGACGCGTGCTTGTCCCGGGCGTGGACGATGGTGTGGTTGAGCTGGATCGTCATCGATCTGCCTCCTTGCCGCATCACCGCGGAGCTGCCCCCAGCGTAGACGCGACGCGGCCGTCTCCTGACGTGCTGCGGTCCTGAACGCCGACAGTGACGTCACGACCGGTCCGATGCGCTGCGCAGGATCCCTGACCCGGCGAGCCAGGAGATGTCGAGGTCCCAGTCGTGGCGGGAGCGCTCCTCGAACTGGGCCATGGCGGCGTTGTGGTCGCGGCGCGCCTGCGCCGGGCTGACGGCGTTGACGCGGGCGTAGTGGTTCAGGGTCCGCTCGAGCGTGCCCTGGGTGCCGGCGAAGCCGGGGTGCTTGGCGGCGTGGCAGTCCGGGCACAGGGCGACCAGGCCGCGCAGGTGCTGGACGTGCCGGTCGTCGTCGTAGCCCCACACCTCGTGGCACTCCACCGGCCACCTGCGGCCGCGGCCGCCGCAGACCTCGCACCGGTCGCCGGAGCGGCGGCGCACGAACCGCTTGCACAGCGCCCACCCGTCCGGCGGCAGCAGGTGGCGAAGGTTGAACTCCCAGCACGGACCCGGGACAAGCTCGATGGGCAGCGAGGTGACGTAGTCGGACAGGACGATCGGGTCGGACGCGGATGCGGATGCGGACACGGAGTCCATGATGTGCGGTCGCCGTCGGCTCTGCTTCCGTCAGACCGCTCCGGCCTGACCGGACTACGCCGCCGCCACCGCCTGCAGCAGGTCCAACCGCACCGCCCGCCGCGCCGGGAATGGGACCTGGCCGGCGTCGACGGCGTCGAGGCCGACGAGGACATGCATGAGGGTGGACCTGCCGGAGTCGGAGCGGCCCATGACGACGGTGAAGCGGCCAGCAGGCAGGCGCAGGTCGGCGCCGTCGAGGGCGCGGACCTCGGTGGCTCCGCGGCCGTAGGTCTTCACGACGGCGCGGGCCTCGGCGGCCACGGCGGTCCTGGTGGGGGCGGTGAGCGTGGTCATCGGGGGGCCTCTCAGCGGGTGGGGCGACGGGTGGCGGGGCGGCGGCGGGCGAGCCGGCGGGTCCGGGCGGCCCGGGCCTCGCAGATGAGGTCGCGGCTGCGGATGGTGTGCAGGTCCAGCCAGGTGGTCATGGGGTCCTCAGCTCTCGAAGGTCGCGGCGACGGCGTCGATCGCGGCGGCGACGTCCGCCCGGTCGACGGGGAGCTCGGTGGTGACGGCGACGCAGCCCGTGGCGGGGTCGGCCTCCACCGCGGCGATGCCGGTGATCTGGGCTATCGCCGCGGTCAGCGCGTCGGCGCGGGACCGGTCGGTCATGCCGGGGACGTGGAAGGTCGTGCTGCCCACGAACGAGCGGGGCGTGTGGCGCATCATCATCGGGGGCTCCAGGGGCGGTTCTTGGGACACCACGAGGTTCCCGCCCGGGCCACCGGGGTCGCGCCGGGGAAATCGCCGGGTTCGTTGCCGGGTTCCCGGGGAGCGGCTGCGCCGCGACGGCCCCACCGCCACCAGACACAGACGGGGCCGCCGTGTGCTGGGCACGCGACGGCCCCGTCACCGTCGGGATGGGGCGAGCGCCGCACCAACGATGGGCCTGCTACCCGACGCGGTCGCCGGTCAGCTCGGGATCGGCGAACTGGCTGAGCATGTTCACGTCCACCAGGAAGGACTCCGAGCCGTCCTCGTTCAGGAACGCCGGCGCGCCGTCGGCCATCATGATCTGGACGACTTCCTCCTCGAAGAAGAGGGGACGGTGCACGGCGCCGTCGGGCTCGATGACATAGGCGCCGGTCTTGAAGTCGCCCGCCTGCTCGTGACGACCTGCTCCCTTGATGATGGAGATCTGGGACATGCCGATGTGCCGGTGCGGCGGCAGCACCGAACCCTTCTCGGAGCGAATCCTGATCGTCCAGGCACCGCTCTCACGGTCCAGCCGGAGCACCTTGACCCCCACGCCGGGCGCGAGCTCGCGCCACGGCATGCCGTCCGTGTCGATGGCGATGCTGCCGGGCACCGCCCCCTTGCGACACCGGTGCAGCAGCGGTGGCGACGGGCGGAAGACTTACCCTCTGCGCGTTCCCGACCTCCTCCCCCTCGACGGGCGGTGGCGGGGGTGCGGCCGCGTCGCCTCGCCCTCCCACCTGCGATGCTCAGGCACGGAGCGCCACCGTCGGCTGCTCCCGGTGGATCGGGGTGTCCACGTCGCTCAGGCGCCGTCCGGTGCCGCCCCACCGCAGGGCGATGATCTCCCCGGCGATGGACACCGCCGTCTCCTCGGGGGTGTGGGCACCGAGGTCCAGTCCGATGGGCGAGGAGAGCCGGGCGAGCTGCTCCTCGGTGATGCCCCGCTCGAGTAGCTGCGCGTTGCGCTCGACGTGGGTGCGCCGGCTGCCCATCACCCCGATGTATGCGGCCGGCCCGTTCAGGGCCTCCACCAGCAGCGGGATGTCGAACTTCGGGTCGTGGGTGAGCACGCACAGCACCGTGCGCTCGTCGACGGCGACCGAGCGCAGGTACTCGTGCGGCCACTGCACCACGATCTCGTCCACGTCAGGGAACCGCGCGCGCGTGGCGAAGACCGGACGGGCGTCGCAGACGGTGACGTGGTAGCCGAGAAAGGAGCCCATCCGCGCCACCGCGGCGGCGAAGTCGATGGCTCCGAAGACGATCATGCGCGGTGCCGGGGCGAAAGACTCCACGAACACCGACAGCTCGTCCATCCGCCGCTCACCGTGGGAGCCCAGGTGGACCATCTGGTTGCGGCCGTGCTCGAGCAGACCGGCGGCGGCGTCGACGAGCGCCGCGTCGAGCCGCTCGTCGCCCGTGCCGCCGCGGGCCACGCCGTCGACGAGGAGGAGATGACGTCCCACGAGGTTCCCGTCCTGGGCGTCGACGATCGTCGCCAGCGCCGCGGGGCGCTCGGCGTCGACGGCGGGGAGCAGGTCCGCCAGGTGGTCCGGCGCGGCAGGGTCCACGCGCTGCACGAACAGCTCGATGGTGCCCCCGCACGTCAAGCCCACCTCGAAGGCGTCGTTGTCACTGACCCCGTAGCGGACGACCTGGGGCCGGCCGGCTTCCAGCACCTCCCCGCAGACCTCGTAGACGGCACCCTCGACGCACCCGCCCGAGACGCTGCCGACGGCCTCGCCCGCGGCGTTGACAGCCATCGAGGCACCCGGCCCCCGGGGAGAGGACTTCCAGGTGCGGACCACGGTCGCGACGGCGAACGGCTCGGTCCAGGAGCGGATGCTCTCGAGAATGTCACGCACGGCGTTCGTCTCCTTCGACGTCGGACTGAGCCACGGCGGTGGCGTCGTGGGGCCGGTGAACGGCGCCCACTGGAGGGATGTCGATGTCCCGGCCGGAGGCCAGGTCGCCACACTCCACAGCGAGATAGGCGTGTTCGCGCAGGTACGGACCCGCGCCGTCGACGTCCGTCAGGGCGGCCAGCAGCGGGGCGAGGTAGAGGCGCGGCAGGACGACGGGATGCCCGGGGCGGGTGTCGAACACGGCGCGGGCGAGGCGGTCCCCGGCGACCGTGAGGACGCGGTCCACCACCTCGGGGCCGACGTCCGGGCAGTCGACCACGTGCACCACCACGCGGGCCGCACCGTCGCCGACGGCGGTGAGCCCGGCGCGCAGCGATGCACCGATGCCCCGCTCCCAGCCCGCACAGTGGATCACGTCCACCCCCGCCAGGTGTGGTGGGCGGGCCGCGCCGGTGACGACCCCGACGGCGGAGCAGCCGCCCTCGCGCAGGGCACCGACCGCGCGGGCGAGCCACCCGGGCACGAGGATCTTGGGCATGCCGTAGCGGCTGCCGGCGCCCGCGGCAAGGACGAGGCCGACGGTCTCGGCGACGACGACGATGGTCCCTCCTGCGGAGCTGGTCGAGGGTGGGCGTGACCCGAGGGCCGGGCTACGATGACTGGATTCTTGGGATGATTTGATCACATGTCAACCAACTGTGGCGGAACGGAGCTCCCATGACAGTGCCGCTGGGCTTGCCCTCCCGCCTGCCCCCCGACCGCCTCGGGCGCCCGTTGCGGGACCTGCGGATCTCGGTGACCGACCGGTGCAACTTCCGGTGCGTCTACTGCATGCCGAAGGAGGTCTTCGGCCGCGACTACGCGTTCCTGCCGAAGAGCCAGATCCTCACCTTCGACGAGATCACGCGGGTCGCCCGGGTGGCCGTCGCCCACGGCGTGGAGAAGATTCGGCTCACCGGTGGGGAGCCCCTGCTGCGGCGCGGGATCGAGGTGCTCGTCGCCGCGCTCGCCGAGCTGCGCACCCCGGAGGGGCGCCCGGTCGACCTCGCCCTGACCACCAACGCCTCCACGCTCGCGGTCAAGGCGCGCGCCCTGAAGGACGCGGGGCTGACCCGGGTGAGCGTCTCCCTCGACTCCCTCGACCCGGAGCGGTTCGCCGCGATGAACGACGTCGACTTCCCGGTCGCCAAGGTCCTGCGCGGCATCGACGCCGCGCGGGAGGCCGGCCTCGGCCCGGTCAAGGTCAACATGGTGGTCAAGCGGGGCACCAACGACGCCGACGTCCTCCCCATGGCCCGGCACTTCAAGGGCACGGGCGTGATCGTGCGGTTCATCGAGTTCATGGACGTCGGCTCGACCAACGGCTGGCGGATGGACGAGGTCCTGCCCTCGGCGGAGATCGTCGCCCGCATCGACGCCGAGCTTCCCCTCGAACCGGCCGCCCCGAGCTACCGCGGCGAGACCGCGGCGCGGTGGCGCTACCGCGACGGCGGGGGCGAGATCGGCGTCATCTCCTCCGTCACCGCGGCCTTCTGCGGGACGTGCACCCGCGCCCGCCTCTCCACCGACGGCAAGCTCTTCACCTGCCTGTTCGCCGCGCGCGGTCAGGATCTTCGGGCCGTGCTCCGCGACCCCTCGCAGACGGACGCCGACCTCGCCACGGCCCTCGGTGCGATCTGGGCCGCGCGGGACGACCAGTACTCCGAACGACGCGCCACCGTGAAGGAGCGGCCCGCCGGACGGATCGAGATGTCGTACATCGGTGGCTGACCCGCGGCGGCCGACCGGGCGACCGGACCGGCGCGCGTCCGGCGGCTGATACGGCGACCGAACCGGCGCGCGTCCGGCGGCTGATACGGCGACCGGACCGGCGCTGGCGCACCCTCAGCGCCGGGCGGGGCCAGGCCGGACCCGACCGCCCGCCGAGCGAGCCAGGCTCGTCGCGCCGGCCAGCGCCCGCCCGCCCAGGCCCGCCGCCGCGGCCCGCGCACGGCCGCCGAGCGTCGTCGGGCGGAGGAGCAGCTCGGCGCACAGGTATCCGGACAGGGCGTTGGTGCCCGCGCCCGGCCACGTCGCGGCCCCCACCTGGTACAGCCCCGGCACTCCGGTGACATACCCGGAGGCCCCCAGCCACGGCCGGAAGAGAAAGTTCTGGGCCACGTGGTGGCTGCCGGCCACGCTGTCCCCGCCGACGAGGTTCGGGTTCGACCGCTCCAGGTCCAGCGGCGAGAGCACGGTCCGCGCCCGCACCAGGGCGCCGAAGCCGGGCGCGTACGCCTCGATCTTGGCGACCACCCGGTCGGCCACCGCCTCCTTGGCGGCGTCCCAGTCATCGGCGGTGATCTCGCCGGCAGCGTCGCCGCGGATGGTCGAGGGCAGGCTGCGGACCTGGATCCAGACCACCTGCCGGCCGTCGGGGCTGCGGCTGGGGTCCACCTGGCTGGTCTGGCCGACCACCAGCAGGGGGCTGTCGGGGATCAGGCCCGCGAGCGACTGGGTGTACGTGCGGGCCAGGTCGTCGACGTAGGGCCCGACGTGGACGTAGGCGAACGAGGCCAGGTCCGGGTGGGCGGACCACGGGATCGGCCCGTCCAGTGCGAGGTGCACCATCATCGTGCCCGGGCCGTAGCTGAAGCGCCGGGCCTGCTCGCGCTCGGCGGCCGGGACGCCCGGAGCGCCGTCGAGAAGGTCGCCGAACAGGTGCACCGGCGCGGTGCCCGCGACGACGGCGCGGCGGGCCGCGATGGGTTCGCCGCCGACCACCACCCCGCGGGCGCGGCCGCCGTCCACCACGACGCGCTCCACCCGGGCGCCGGTGCGCACCTCGCCGCCCGCCTCCTCGACGAGGGCCGCCAGCGCGCGAGGCAGGCTGGAGACGCCGCCCTCGGCGATGGCGATGCCGGCCTCCATGTCCCCGAACGTCTCGACGAAGGGAAACATGGCGCCGAAGGAGACGTCGGGACCGTAGTCCAGGTGCATCCCCCAGGCGGCCAGCAACGACCGTGCCTCCGCCGTGGCGAACCATCGCTCGCCCAGCTCGCGGGTCGAGCAGGCCAGCAGCTGGGCGAAGGACGCCAGGCGGCGCACGCCGGCCCGCCGGACCGCTCCGGCCAGGTGCTGCAGCGCCGCACCGCTGGGCAGCCGCATGCCGTACAGCGGCATGAGGGTGGTCATGAACTCGTGCTGGAGCTCCCGCAGCCGGCGCCAGCCGGCCAGGTCCGCCTCGCTGTGGGCCCCGAGCTCCCGCTCCGTGCGCGCGGCGTCCTGGTAGACGCGCAGGCTCCTTCCGCCCGGGAAGACGCTGGCGTACGGCCGCTCGGAGACGACGGGCCGGAACCCGGTGCGGGCGAGGTCCTCGCGCAGCTCGGCGTAGACGGGGCTGGCCAGAAAGAGGTTGAGGTTCGTCGCGTACAGGTCGTGGACCAGCCCGGGCTCGGTCACCTCGCCGCTGCGGGTGGCGCCCCCCACGTCGTCGTTGCCCTCCAGGACGAGGACGTCCCAGCCGGCCCGGGCGAGGTACAGGGCGGTGACCAGGCCGTTGTGGCCGGCCCCGATGACGACGGCGTCGCAGGTGCGCACGGATGATCCTCCGGATGGGGTAGCAGGGGTCAGCTCTCGGGCCGCGGACGGGTGACGTGGAACCTGCCGTCGTGGAACAGCAGCGGCTCGCCGCCGGCCCAGGAGTACCGCTCGACCTGGCCGACGTGGATGTCGTGGTCGCCGGCGTCGTGGACGGCCACGCGCCGGCACTCGAAGGAGGCGAGGGCGCCGGCGAGGACCGGCGCGCCGCCGAGCCCGTCCGTGTACTCCACGCCCGCGAACTTCTCCGGCGAGCCGGACACGGAGAACTGGCGTGAGAGGTGGTGCTGAGCGTCGGCGAGGATGTTGACGGCGAAGTGCTCCGCGCCGGCGAAGGCGGGCAGGCTGGTGGCTCGCTTCGAGGGGCACCACAGGATCAGCGGGGGGTCGATCGAGACGGACGTGAAGGAGTTCGCCGTCATGCCGTGGCACACGCCGTCGGCGTCCCTGGTCGTGACCACCGCGACACCCGTCGCGTACTGGCCGAGGGCGGCCCGGAAGTCGCGCGGGTCCACCGGGCCGCGTGCCTCCGCGGCGCTGCGGGAGATCAGCTCGGCGGCGTCGGCCGCCTCGAACCACCAGCGGTAGGCGGTGCGGGGGTCCTCGAGGCTGTTCGCCACCGCCTGGGCGACGCCGGGTACCGTCCCGGCCGCGGTGAGCAGCGTGCGCTGGTGCGCGGTGAGGTCCTCGAGGACGGAGTTCGTCCACAGGACCGCCCACTTGGCCCATCCCCGCCAGAACGCCTCGAACGTGCGCCGCTGCCACCCGGCGTCGAACTCCCTCTCGCCCCGGCGGAGGATGGCGTCGAGGTAGAAGTCCGCTGCGAGCGTGGCGTTGTTGGAGGGCTGCGAGGCGATGGGATCGGTGGCCACGACGGCGGTGCCCAGCCCGAGCACGGTGCGCCCGGACGGCAGTGTGCCCACCGGCTGGCGGACCACGGGCGTGACCCGGCCGCGGGCGACGGACGTCTCGTCCAGGAGGCGCGCGCCCGCGAACCGCCCCGCCTGGGAGGGGAAGTGGTCGCCGAGCAGCTCGAGGGTGGTGGCGAGGTGGTCGTCGGCATCGGTGATGGCCTCGAGGCGGCGAGCCAGGTCCGTGCCGGCCCGCCCCTCGAACATCATGACCTGGGCGATCCCCCGCTCGGTGAGCATGGGATAGCTGAGGAACTCCCCCACGGCGGGATCGACGGCCAGGTGCAGGGCGGCGCCGGCCTGGTCCGGGGCGGCGCCGGTCACGAGGGCGACGGCGAGCGTCCGCTGCGGCGTGGTGAAGGCGGTGCGGGAGTGGTCGGTGGGGAACAGGGAACCCACCTCGCCCTTGCCGGTGGCCACGATGGTGAGGTCGTGGGTGGCCGCCAGCTCCTCGGTGGCGGCCACCGTCATGGACTCGATCCGCAAGGTCCCCCCACGGGACTGGAACAGGTCGAGCCAGGCGCTGTACTTCAGGCGCAGGTCAACGGAGCGCGCCGGCGAGTCGAATGCGGTGCGCCAGTGCACCGGCTGGGGGCCGGTGAGGGTGAAGTCGAGGTCGCCGATCGTCGGCGCCTCCGCCTCCCAGGTGGGCAGGTCGGCGTTGTCCTCCACCTCCAGCGCGGGCGCGAACAGGCACGAGGTCGCCATGACCGCGCCCGCGCGGATCGACGCCGGGGCACGGTCGGTGACCAGGGACACCTGGTGGCCGTGGTGCTGGAGGCCGAGGGCGAGCTGGATGCCCGCCTGCCCGGCCCCCACGATCGCGATGCGCCGCCCCGTCACGACCGGCCTCCTCCTGTGCATCGGGCCGTCAGTGACGCTGCCCGGTGGCCTGCCGTTCGGCGAGGGTCTCCCCCGCGATCATGAGCTCCGCGGCGGGCACCTCGACGATCCAGGCGCGCACTGCCGACAGCGGGGTCCCGGTGCTCTCCTGCGCCGCGCGGGTGACGGCAGCGAGAAGCTCGCGCTTCTCCTCGTCGCTGCGGCCGGAGCCCATGGTGATCTGGATGAGGGGCATGTCGTCCTCCTGGTGGTGTCGGTCGCCCGGCGGTGCCGGGCGGGGAACGTCAACGGCGAGGGGTGACCCTCAGCCGGCGTGGGTCGTCTCGAGCGGGCCGGCGGGCAGCTGCGCCCCGACCCGCTCCGCGACGCGCAGGATCCCGTCCATCACGGTGGCGTCGATCTCGATCCCCTCGGTCTCGGCGCGGTGGCGCCGTTCGGCCTCCGGCTGGCCGGGCAGCATGATGCGCTCGACGCCGGGGCGGGCGCGCGAGCCCGTGACCTCGGCGGCCAGCGCGGCGACGCGCTCGTCGAAGCCCGGGCCGAACAGGGCGGGATCGATGGCCAGGAAGAAGTGCGCGCAGTCGTAGGGAACCGTCGCGTCCTTGTAGAGCGGTTGGACGCCGGCGCCGAACGCGCCGCCGGAAAGCACGCCCGAGAGGACGTCAATGACCAGCGCCAGCCCGAAGCCCTTGGGGCCGCCGGTGGGCAGGAGCATGCCCGCGATCGCAGCCGTCGGGTCGGTGGTCAGCTCGCCGTCCGCGTCGGTCGCCCAGGTGTCGGGGATGGGGCGCCCTTCCGCCTCGGCGATGCGGATCTTGCCCATCGCGGCCTCGGAGAGCGCCATGTCCAAGGACATGACGGGCCCGCCGTTGCCGGGGATCGCGATGGCCAGGGGGTTGTTGCCTACCACCGGCTGTGCGCCCCCGACGGCGGGCATGAGGGGCCTGGTGTTGGAGGTGGCGAGCCCGATGCAGCCTCGCTCGGCGGCCATCTCCGTATAGTTGGCAGCGCGCCCGAAGTGGAAGGCGTGGCGGACGGCGACGGCGCCGAGCCCGTAACGGTGCGCCTTGTCGAGCGCCAGCCCCATCGCCTGGTGCCCGGTGAGCTGGCCCAGGGCGTGCCGGCCGTCGAGGACGGCGACCGCACCGAAGTCCTCGACCACCTCGCCCTGCTCGTGGGTCGAGACCGACCCGCCGAGCAGGCGGTCGACGTACATCGGGAGCAGCATGCTCCCGTGCGACGGCACGCCGGACATGTCCGCCTCGACGAGGCTCTCGGCGACGAGGCCGGCGGCGTGGTCCGAGAAGCCGACGGACCGGAACACGGAGCTCAGGGCCCCGCGCAGCCACTCCGCGCTGACGTGGTGGGCGCTCATGCGCGTCCCCCTCTATGTTGTGATCTGTGATATCTGATTGTCATCATGTCATGCGGCGGGCGCCCGCGGAAAGGCGACACTCTGGGCAGGCGGAGCGCCGGACCGCGTGTCCTGCCGGCTTCGCGCCCCCTGCTCGCGCGACGGGTGCGGTGGCCGGCCGGGGCCGCCGGCCGGGGCCGCCGGCCTGACCCGGCTCAGGCCGGGACGTCGTCGGTGCGGCCGCCCCGTGCGGCACCTTCCAGGGGCGCGTCGGCGGCGGTGTCCGGCGCCGACGGCGTCCCGGGGGGCACCGACTCCGGGCGCCCGGCGCGCGCGCTCCCCCGCGCGGCGAACCGGTCCCACGGCCGGCGCAGGGCGAACTCTCGCCCGCCGGTGATGCCCTCGGGGCGCAGGAGCAGCACGAGCACGAGGACGGCACCGAGGACGATGAGCCGTGCCCCCTCGGGGACCGTGACGATCACGGGCCCGAGGACGACGCCGCCCTGGAAGAGCTGGAGCGCGGAGTCGAGGACGGAGTACGTGATGGTCCCGACCACGGCGCCCCACAGGCTCTGACGGCCGCCGAGGACCAGCATGGCGATAAGGGTGAAGGTGAACCCGATCCCGAGCTGGGAGGCCTGCACGACCCGGTTCGTCTCGGCCCACAGGGCCCCGCCGAGGCCGGCGACCGCCCCGGAGAGCACGAAGGCGACGATCCGGTGCCCGGTGACGTTCACGCCCGACGCCGGCGCGGCGATCAGCGACTCCCGGCTCGCGCGGAGCAGGCGGGCGCTGCGGGTCTGCTGGTACAGCCACGAGACCGCGATGGTCCCGAGGGCGAAGAAGAGCAGCTGCTGCAGCCCGAGGACGTTCGGGATGCCGACCATGGACTGCCCGCTGGGCGGGGCGATCTTCGTCCAGTAGGTCAGCACCTGCCCCACCATCAGCAGCAGGGCGAAGGTGGCGATGCCGGCCTGGAGGCCGTTGGCACGCATGAGGAACGGTGCGACCACCGCGGCGAAGACGCCGCCGCCGACCAGCGCCAGGACGACTGCCGTGCCGAGCGGGAGCTGAGTGTCGATGAGGACCGGGAAGGCGTTGGAGAGGAGGTTGGCCTTGAGCACCGGGTCGATGACCATGAGGCCGAAGACCCAGGCCCCGACGGCGACGAACGCCACGTGCCCGAAGGAGAGCACCCCGGAGTTGCCGATGAAGATCTGCAGGCCGACCACGATGACGAGGTTGACGAGGGCGTACTCGGCCTGGACCGGCAGGGCGCCGCCCATGAGGCTCGCCAGGAGGATCCAGATGTAGACGACCACGAGCGGGCCGGCGAGGGTGACGAGCCGGGCCCCGAGGCCGGGCCGGGCGGGAGCGTGCCCGCCGGAGGTGTCGGTGTTCATGCGCGCTCCAGGACTGGGCCGCGGACCAGCAGGCCGGACGGCTTGAGGATGAGGATCACCATGACGACGGCGAAGACGAAGGCGTTCCGGAAGTTCACCGCCTCGCTCGGCAGGTAGGTGGTCAGGGCCGAGCTGGCGAAGCCGACCAGGAAGCCGCCCACCAGGGCGGTCCCGAGCTTGTCGATCCCGCCGATGACGGCGCCGATGAGAGCGAGCACCGTGACGTTCACGCCGAAGGTGGGGGCGACCGCGCCGGTCTGCACCGTGAGGACGAATGCGACAACGGCGGCCAGCGCCCCGCTGATGCCGAATGTCAGCGCGATGACCTTGTTCGCCCGGACTCCGAGCAGCCGTGCGGTGGCGAAGTCGGCCGACGCCGCCTGGACCTGCAGGCCCAGGCTCGAGCGGTTGAGGAACTGGTGCAGGGCGAGGAGCAGGATCGCCGCCGCGAGGATCGTCACGAGGGAGAGCATCTGCACCCGCATCCCGGCGATCTCGACCGAGCGCGCCAGCGCCGGCGCCACCGGAGCGGTGCGGACGTTGTTGCCGAAGGCGATCTCGTAGACGCGCTGGAGCAGGAAGCTCAGCCCGAAGCTGGCGATGAGCAGGGTCGCGGGGTTGGCGCGGCGCATCCGCCGGAAGACGGCGAACTCCAGCAGCAGGGCGAGCACGACGGAGGCGAGGAGCGCCAGCGGGAGGGCGACCCAGGGCCCCAGGTGCCAGGTGAGCACCAGGCTGTACGCGGCGATCGTGATGAGCTCGCCGTGCGCGAAGTTGGCCAGGCGCATGACGCCGAAGACGAGGCCGATGCCCAGCGCGGCGAGCCCGTAGAGGGCGCCGTTGGAGATGGCGTCGATGAGTGCTTGGACGTTGGTCATGATCCGAAGTAGGCCTTCGTGAGGAGGGCTTCGTCGTCGGCGGCCTCGGGCGTGAGCTCGAGGGTGATCTCGCCGTCGTGCAGCACATAGGTGCGGTCGGCGAAGGCGATGGTGAACTCGGCGCGTTGCTCGACGACGAGCACGGCGGTGCCCTGGGCGCGCACGGCCTCGAGGGCCTCGAAGACCGTGTCGACCGCGGTGGGCGAGAGGCCGAGGGACGGCTCGTCGAGCATGAGGACGTCGGGCCGGGCCAGGAGCGCCCGGCCGATCGCCAGCTGCTGCTGCTGACCGCCGGAGAGCAGCCCGGCCGCCCGGTCCGCGAACTCCCGCAGGACCGGGAAGAGCTCCAGGACGGCCTCGAGGTCCTCGGCGGAGCCGGCGCGGTCCCGGCGGCCGACCAGCCCCAGGCGCAGGTTGTTGCGCACGGAGAGGTCCCCGAAGATGTGCCGCCCCTCCGGCACCAGGGCCAGACCCCGGCGGATCACGGTCTCCGGGGGCAGCCCGGTGATGTCCGCGCCGCCGAGGCGCACGTCGCCGGTGCAGCGGACGGCTCCCATCAGCGCCTGGAGCGTGGAGGACTTCCCGGCGCCGTTGGGCCCGATGAGGCCCACCGTCTCGCCGCGCCCCACGGTGAAGGAGATGCCCTTCACCGCGGGGACGCCACTGTAGCGGACCTCCAGGCGGTACACCTCGAGGGCGGGGTCAGGCGGCGTCGTGGACACGTCCGCTCCTTCCCAGGTAGGCCTCGGCCAGGGCCTCGCTGCCCTGGACCTCCGCGGGCGTGCCCTCGAGGAAGCTCTTCCCCTGGACGACGACGTGGATCAGGTCGCAGACGGCCATGATGAGGCGGATGTTGTGGTCGATGAGCAGCACGCCGGTCCCGGCGGCCGCGATGGAGCGCACCACCTCGCCGAACTCCCCGATCTCGCCCTCGTTGAGGCCGGCCGCGGGCTCGTCGAGCAGGAGGTAGCGCGGTTCCACCGCGAGCGCCCGGGCGACGCCCAGGCGCCGTTCCGTGCCGTGCGGGAGGGTGGCGGCCATCTGGTTGGCGCGGTCGGCGATGCCGAGCCGCTCCATCAGCTCCTCCGCCCGGCGGCGGGCCTCCGCCCGCCGCCGGCCGGTGCCGAGGGCAGCCACCTCGATGTTCTCGCGCACCGACAGCCCGTGGTAGGTGTGCCCGTGCTGGAAGGTGCGGGCCAGCCCCGACCGCGCCTTGGTGCGCGCGTCGGTGCGGGTCACGTCCGTGCCGTCCATCGTGACGGTCCCCGTGTCGGGGCGGTCGTAGCCGCTGATGATGTTCACCAGGGTCGACTTCCCCGCCCCGTTCGGGCCGATGAGGCCCAGCACGGCCCCCCGGGTCACCGCGAGGTCGACGCCGGAGAGCGCCTTGACCCCGCGGAAGGACCGGGTGATGCCGGTGGCCGCGAGCGTGTCGGTCATGGCTGCCTGCTCGCTCATCCGGCGAAGGTCACCTTCTCGGGGGCGCGCTCCTCCACGAAGGCGAGCTTGCCGTCCTTGACGACCAGCACCCGCATGGGCCGCTCGACCGAGATGTGCAGGTCCTTCGAGAACTCGGTGGGGCCGGCGAGCAGGTCCAGCGGGCCCATGGTCTCCAGCGCGGCGGTGAGCTTGTCGCCGTCCCAGCTGCCGGCCTTCTCGTAGGCCGCCTTGATGGCCTGGAGGGTCGAGGCGCCCGCGACGAAGGCACCGACCGAGGGCCGCTCGCCGTACGCCTTCTCGTAGGCGTCGGCCGCCTCGTTCACGGCGGGCACGGGGTCGTCGCCGTTCTTCGCGGCGTAGGTGACCACGTAGTAGTCGCTCAGGCCGGGGATGCCCCCGGTCCAGAAGTCGCCGTCCATGCCGAAGCCGGAGATGATCGGGGCGGTCACGCCGCCGTCGCGCATCTCCTTGGCGACCGTCGCGCCGCCCGGGGAGTAGCCGCAGTTGGCGATGACGGCGGGCGCCTCGCCCGCGGCCACGGACGAGACGGTCTCGCGGACCGAGTCGCCCTGCTGGTAGTCGTACTTGGCGATGATCGTGCCGCCGAGCTCGGTGAACCGCTTCTCGAAGATCTCGCACTGGTTCTGCGTGTACTTCAGCGTGGTGTCGGTCAGCAGGACGGCGCTGGTCCAGCCCTGCTCGTAGGCGAACTCGGCCTGGATGGTCGCCTCCCCCGGCGTCCCGCTCCCCATCGAGAAGCCGTTCTTCAGGCCACCGGCCGGACCGTAGATCGGGTCGCCGATGCACGGGGCGACGCTCAGGACGTTCTCGGACTCGGCCACGAGGGCGGCGGGCGAGGAGACGTCGTAGTCGCAGGTGACCACGAGCGCCTTCGCGCCGCCACCGAGGAGCTCCGTGGCGGCGGAGGCGTACCGGTCGAGGTTCGTGCCGGTGTCGATGACCTTCAGCTCGACCTCCTGGCCGCCGATGCCGCCGTCGGCGTTGAGCCGGTCCACCTCGAGCTTCATGGCGTTGAGCGGCGGGGTGTCGATCGGACCCATGAAGCCAGAGCTGGCCATGACCACGCCGATGGTGACCTTGCCGCCGGCGGAGGTCGAGGTCGAGGCGCCGTCGGTGGCCGCGTCCCCGCCCGTGGGGGCGCTGGAGACGCAGCCGGACAGGAGCAGGGCCGCCCCGGCGAGGCCGGCGAGCGGGACGGAGAGGCGAGGGAGGGACATGTCACCACCGAGTTTCGGTTGGGGGTCGAAGGACCCTGGGAGGGACAGGGACGGCGCTTCTATGCGCGGTCGTGATGGCTGATCTTGCCACTGTGATCACAGATATGACAGGGGTTGAGGTCACGGAATGGTTAAGGATTCCTCCTCAGGCGCGGCTCAGCGCCGGCGCGCCGACCACGGCCGTGTACCGGGCGGTGATCTCCCCCGCCCGGTCGAGCGGCAGGATCGCCGCCACGTGGGCGTCGGGGCGCAGGAGCACCACGGCGTCCCCCGCCAGCCCGAAGCGGCGGCGCAGCCGGTCTGCGGGGTCGAACAGCGCCCGGTCGCGCAGGCCGGAGTCGTGCGGCGCGTCCCACCGGCTGACGACGTAGTGGCGCAGGCCCGGCACGGTCGGGCGCGGGATGGCAGGCTGGCGCCGGGCGTCGGCGAAGTGCAGGGCCACGAAGGAGTCCGCGCACAGGTCGTGGAGGTGGACAAGGCCCTCGGGCCCGAAGACGGGCAGGTCGGGCGCCCGGTCCCCCGTCACGACCGGCAGCGGCGCGTCGCCGGCCTTGACCATCGACCAGTCGCCGTCGCCCCCGACGTCGAGGCGGACGCCGAGCAGGGCCCGGGTGAAGGCGTTGCCCCAGTTCCCCTCCCCCATCGCGGAGACGTCAGCGGCGCGGCGGCCCATGTTCGCCCGCGCCGCCTCGGCCAGCGCGCCGGACCCCTGGATCGCCACGGGCGCCTGCTCCTGCTCGTACCCGCCCAGCACGGTCTCGTCGGCCCAGCCGCGGAAGAGCCACGCGAGACGCCAGGGCAGGTTGGAGGCGTCGAGGACGCCGGTGTTCAGGCCCAGCGCCCACATGGGCGTGATGAGGTGCGCGGCGTCCCCCATGAGGAAGACCCGGCCCACGTTCCACGTCTCGGCCACCCGGTGGTGGACGCTGTAGATGTTGGTGCCCAGGATCTCCATGCTGTCGGTCTCGCCGATGAAGCGGGCGACCTTCTCGGCGAACTCCTCCCGGCTCGGTTCCGGGCGGCCGGGCGGGAGCGGGAAGAGGAAGCGCCAGCAGTGGGGCTGGCGCACCAGCACCATCCACTCCTCCGGATCACCGAAGTACGCCAGGTACGGGTAGTCGCGCGGGTTGGCCAGGTCGAGGTCGACCTTCAGGTCGACGAGGGTGTACCGCTCCTCGAGGGTCTTGCCCTCGACCGTGATGCCGAGCTGCTCGCGGATGGTCGAACGGCCCCCGTCGCAGCCGAGCACATAGCTGACCTCCTCGCGTACCTCCCCCGCCGGGCCGTCGAGGACCAGCTCGACGCCGTCGCCGTCGTCGGCGAACTCGCGCAGCCGGTGGCCCATGCGCAGCGCGCCGGGAGCCTTGCGCTCGAGCGCGTCCCGCAGGAGCGGCTCGAGCTCGTGCTGGGGGATGTTGATGACGAACGGGTAGCGGGTGTCCTCGGTGAGGTCGCCGGTGCGTACGGAGAGCGTGGAGGCGTTCGTGGCCCGGTCCAGCTCGCCGATCTCGTCGACCCGCACGGCGGCGCGCAGCACGTCGTCCAGCGCCCCGTAGCGGTGGAGCACCTCGAGGGTGCGGGTGAGGATCGTGCCCGCCTTGGTGTCCAGCGAGAGGCGGTCGTCCTCCTCGAAGACGACGACGGGCACCCCGTAGTGGGCCAGGCCGATGGCGGTCACGAGCCCGACCGGGCCGCCGCCGACGACGGCCACGGGGCGTTCGAGGTTGGTCACTTCTCCTCCTTGCGGGGGCCCCGCGGGGCGGGGCCGGGACGGGGGCCGGGGCGACGGACGGCCGGCCGGTCGGTGCGCCGGACGAGCCGGGTGGCGGCCCGGTAGCCGGAGCCGGCGCCCAGGCCCGGCCCGGGGTGGACGGCGGCGCCGATGTGCAGCAGGGCGTCGACGCCGGTGCGGCCCGCCCCGTCGGGGAAGGGCCGCCACCACAGGTTCTGGTCGAGCTCGGCGGATCCGCCGTAGGGGTCACCCGCCACCGCGTTGGGGTTGCGCGCGAGCAGGTCGGGCGGGGTGGTGACGCGCACGTGGCGGATCGCGGCGTCGAGGTTCGGCGCGTGGGCGGCCACCCGCTGGAGGACACGTTCGGCGTAGGCGTGCGCCAGCGCCGCGGTCCAGCCCCCGTCGGTGCGCAGCTCACCGGCGGCGTCGCCGACCGGCGCGAAGGGCACCTCCTGCAGCTGCAGCCACAGCGCGCCGGCGCCGGGCGGCACCCGGGAGTGGTCGAGCAGGTGCTGACGGCCCACGACGACGGTGGGCCTCCTCGGCAGCAGGCCCGCCTCCGCCTCGGCGCAGGCGATGCCTGTCGAGGCCGAGCCGTCGCTGACGTGCACGAGGGGGACATCGGCCAGCCGCTCGTCGGTCCAGGCCAGCGGCCGGTCGAGGGTGACGTGGACGTGCATCGCCGCCCGGCCGGGTCGGTAGGACGCCGCTGCCGCGCGGTGGCGGGGGGATGCGGCTGGCCCGAGCAGCTGGCCGTAGAGGGCCTGCGGGGACACGGACGCCAGGACCGCCCGGCGGGCCGGGATACGCCGGCCGCCGGCTGACACGCCCACGGCCCGCCCGCCCCGCACGAGGATCTGCTCGACGGACGTGCCGGTCACCACCCGCACGCCGAGCTCGGCGAGCAGCCCCTCGAACGCGGCGACGAAGTTGCCGGCGCCGCCCTCCACCACCGGCAGGCCGGCCAGGTGGGTCGAGGCGGCGAAGACCGGGAGCATGAACCCGCCCGAGGCGCTGTCCGGGGACAGACCGGCGTGCAGCAGCCACGGCACCCACAGATGGTCGACCTCGCGGCCGCGGAAGGTCCGGGCCGCCCAGGACCGGCCCGAGGCGAGCAGGTCCCGGGCGAGGTGCTCCGTCCCGCGCAGGCCGAGCCGGCCGCCGAGGCCGAGGGCCGCCCGGACGCCGCCCAGGGAGCGCAGGTCCGCGCCCATGAGCGCGCCGATGTGGCCGGCGCGACCGGCGAAGCCCTCCACCATGGCCAGGTACGCGCTCCGGTCGGCCCGGTCGGCGAGGGCGCGGGCGGTGGTCTCGGGGTCCCGGTGGGCGACGGTGACGCGCCCGTCATCGCCCACGCTGGCCGTGACCGCGCCGTCGGTGTTGCGGTAGCTCAGGCCGTGCCGGGCCAGGTCCGGGCCCAGCTCGGCGAAGGCCGGGGAGGTGACGAAGAGCGGGTGCCAGGAGGAGTACAGGTCGTCGACGTACCCCGGCGTGGTGGCCTCGCCGGAGGCGATGAAGCCGCCGATCCGCTCGTTGCGGTCGACCAGCACCACGTCCCAGCCCGCGCGGGCCAGCACGGCCGCCGCGACCATGCCGTTGACACCGGCACCGACGACGACGGCGTCGGGCGACACGGTCGGCGTGCTCACGCGGCCCGCCGGGCGGCGAGGCCGGGGCGCAGCACGGGCAGGTGCGTGGCGCACCATGCCTCGAGGGCGGCGTCGGGGTCGGCCAGGTCGGACTCGAGCACGAACACCCCGCGGGTGGGCATGCTCGCGCCGATCTCCACGAGCACCGGGCGCAGGGAGGTCTCGACGGCGAGGGCGTGGTGCGGGGCACCGGCCACCATGAGCGGCACGGTGGGGATGCCGAGCAGCGCGTCGGCGCCGAACCGGTCGAGGAACGCCTTGAGCAGGCCGGTATAGGCGGCCTTGTACGTGGGCGAGGCGACGACGAGGGCGGCCGCCCCGCGCACCGCCTCCACGGCCGCCGCGACCCGGGCCGAGGCAGGGTCGAAGAGCTCCCCGGCGAGGTCTGCGAGCTCGACGACGCGGACCTCGCCGTCGCCGGCCACCCGCCGGCCCAGCGCGGTCGCCACCGCGGCGGTGCGCGAGCCGGGCCGGGGGTTCCCCACGACCACGACGACGGGACGGCTCATCGGGGCTTCCGCACGCCCTTGCGCTCCAGGCGCGGGAGGACCTCCTGCGCGAAGTACTCCAGCTCGGAGACATAGTCGACGAACGCGAGGGTCAGGCCGGAGAAACCGGCCCGGTAGTAGCGCTCGAGCTCGTCGGCGACGTCGTCGGGCGTGCCGTACAGCGGGACGGAGCCGTGCCCGGCGGCGAAGCGCGACCGGTAGGTGGCCAGCATCTCCGGGGTGAAGGACTTGGCGTGCAGGTTCTGCAGGCGCATGAGGTTGTCGACGGCGGACCAGTCGGCGTTCTCCTCGGCGTAGTAGCGCAGGAAGTCCTCGGCCTCCCCGCGGGTGGGCCGGCAGACCACGTGGCTGGGCGTGAACACGCCGAACTTGCGGCCGTAGGCCTCGCGGGCGTGGCTGGTGAGCTTCTCGACCACTCCGGCGCCGTCGTCGGGCCCGAAGACGTTGGTGAAGACGTAGTCGGCGTTGCGGGCGCCGAACTCCCGCCCCTGCCCGGAGGAGCCAGCATTGAGGATGGGCATGCGACCCGCGAACGGCTTGGGGTTGCCGTAGATGTGCTTGCCCTGGAAGAACCGGCCCTGGTGGTCGAACGGCTCGTCCTCGCTCCAGATGCGCTCGATGAGGTCGAACCACTCCTGGGCCAGCGCGTAGCGGTCGTCGTGCTCGGTGGGCAGGTCCACCCCGAAGATCTCGTACTCGGGCTGGTTCCAGCCGGCGACCACGTTCAGCCCGGCGCGGCCGTGGCTGAGCTGGTCGATGGTGGCCAGCTGCTTGGCGACGACGATCGGGTGGTTGAAGGCGGTGTGGACGGTGGAGAAGATGGTGATGTTCTTGGTCTTGGCGAGCAGCCCGGCCGCCCACGTGATGGTCTCGAGGACACCGCCGTGGAAGTTCGTCTCACCGCCGTAGCCGATCCACCGGGCGATCGGCAGCAGGAAGTCGATGCCCACCTCGTCGGCGAGGACCGCCATGCGCTCGTTGTCGTCCCAGCTGGCGCTCCAGCGCTCCTCGATCTTGGTCACGGCAAACCCGCCGGAGCAGTTCGCGCTGAACAGGCCGAGCTTCAGGCCGGTGTCGGTGAGCATGGGGCGCTGCACGCCGGTCGCGGTCGTCTGGGTCATCATGGGTCTCCTGGTAAGGCTGGAACAGGCAGATCGGTGGGTGGGCACGCCGGGGGGCGGCGGCCGCAGTGCGCGGCCGCCGCGGGCGGGCGAGGATCGGTGGACCGGCGCCGGCGTGGGTCGAACGCGCCGGCGCGGGCCCGGCTCGGCTCAGCCGCGTGCGCTGGCGGCCGCGGCCGCCTGGAGCACGTCCCCGATGGCTCGGGTGACGATCTCGGCGCCCACGCGCTGACCCACGCTGGCCGCGGTGCCGCCGAGGAGGACGTCGGCCTCCCAGCGCACCGTCGAGCCGCCGTCAGCGGGGTCGAAGCTGAGCAGGAGGTCGGCGTCGACGAGGTTGCTCCCCCGGGTGGCGCGCACGGCGACCGCGGCGGAGGAGTCGGTGACCCGCCCGGGGGTGATGGTCGTCGTGAACCGGATCGGGCCGAGGGAGATGACGGGGTAGTACTCCACGCGGAGCGAGCCGTCCTCCGCGACCTCGACGTCCCGGAAGGCCGGGACGCCGGCGAGCACCTCGGGCGAGGCGGCCAGCGACCGCAGCGCGTCGGGAGCGGCGGGGGTGTCGAACGTGCCGGCGAGCTTCATCGGATCACCTTGACCTTGGCGGAGTTGGCCCCGGCGAGGAGGTCGAGGACCACCTCGGAGGGGACGTGGCTGTCGAGGACCATGCCCGTGTCGCCCAGCGCGTCCTGCACCGCGGCGCCCAGGGTGTGCTGGGGGGCGCCGCCGCCCTCGCCCATTCCCTTGGCGCCGGTGGGCGTGAACGGCGAGGGGCTGACGACGTTGTCGTAGCGCAGCGTCGGCATGTCGTATGCGGTGGCGGCGTGGTAGTCGTAGAAGTTCGCGCCGAGCAGCTGCCCGTCCGGCGTGTAGTGGAAGTTCTCGAAGAGCGCCGCGGACAGACCGTGGGCCGTGGCGCCGTGCACCTGGCCCTGGATGAGCATCGGGTTGATGGGGTTGCCGCAGTCGTCGACCATCCCGTACCGCAGCACCGTCACCTGGCCGGTGTCCTCGTCGATCTCCACGACGGCCGCGTGGACCTGCGTGGAGTACGTGAGGGTGAGGTTGCCCTTCTTCGTCTCGATGTCCGGCACGGTGAACGGGGCGTTGTACACGCCACGGCCGACCAGGGTGACGGTCTCGGCCAGCTCGCGGGGCAGCTCCGCCGGCGACATGTGGACCAGCCAGCCCACCGCCTGGATGGGCATCTGCCGGTCCGGGTCGCCGGCGACCTTGACCATCCCGTCCTCGAGGACGAGCTCCTCGGCGGTCGCGCCCAGCTGGGAGCCGGCCACGAGCTTGATCTCCCGGATGAGCTTGTTGGTCGCATCGATGAGCGCCCCGATGCCGGTGACGACGAACTGGGAGGCGTACGAGCCGGAGAACCCGGTCTGCGCGCCCAGCAGCGAGTCCCCGCCGCGGTGGGTGATGAGGTCCTCCGGCCGCAGGCCCAGCATGTCCGCGACGACCTGCGCCATCGTGGTCTCGTGCCCCTGGCCGTAGGCGACGCCGCCGGTGACGACGTAGACGGAGCCGTCCGAGCCCATGCGCACCAGCCCGGCCTCGGTGTTGCCGCTCATCCCGGAGTTGGGGTTGATGTAGCGCGACTGGCCGAAGTTGTTGGTGCCGGAGTCAAGGGTGGACCCGATGCCGATGCCGATCCGCTTGCCGGTGCCCACGGCGGCGACCTGGAGCCGCTTGGCGTCCTCGTAGTCGATGAGCTCGAGCACCTTGCGCAGGCTCTCGGGCAGGTTGCCCGAGTCGTACACGCACTCGTTGACCGTCGTGTAGGGGTACTGCTCCGGCTGGATGTAGTTCTTGAGCCGGAACTCCACGGGGTCGAAGCCGAGCTTGGTGGCGGCGATGTCGAAGAGGCGCTCCATCGCCCACAGGTGCTGCATGCGGGAGTAGCCGCGCACGGGCAGGGTCGGGCCCTTGTTGGTGTAGACCGACTTCCAGTTCACGCGCAGGTGCTTGATCTGGTAGCAGGCGTTGGCCACCTGGGACCAGATCGGGGCGCCGAGCGGCTCGTAGCGGGTGTAGGCGCCGTGGTCGTCGAGGGCGTCGTAGGTGACGCCGAGGACGGTGCCGTCGTTCTGCACGGCGATCTTGAGGTTGGTGAAGGTGCGCTCGTTGGAGTGGCCGCCCTCCATGTGCGCCTCGGAGCGGGTCTGGGTCCAGCGCACGGGCCGGCGGAACTTCCGCGCCATGAGCGCCAGCGCGACCATGGGGATGAACATCCCCACCTTGACGCCGAAGGAGCCGCCGATGTCCTTGCTCAGCAGCCGGATCTTCTCCACGGGGTGACGCAGCGCCTTGGAGATCATCAGCAGCGTCAGCTGTGGCTGGGCGCAGCCGCTCTGGATCGTGAAGGTGTCCATGCCCGCGTCGTAGTCGACCGAGACGACGAAGGTCTCCAGCGGTGTCGGGGAGAAGCGGTGGAAGTGCAGCTCGTCGACCTCGATGACGTGGTCGGCGTTCTCCAGGGCGAAGTCGATGTCGCCGAAGTCGAAGTCGCCCTGCCAGGAGACGTTCGAGCCGATGCCCTCGTGCAGCACCGGCGCCTCGGGCCGCACCGCGTCGCGAGCGTCGACGACGACGGGCAGGGGCTCGTACTCCACCACGACGGCCGCGGCGGCGTCGCGGGCCGCCTCGCGGGAGTCGGCGGCGACGGCGACCACGGGCTCGCCGACGTACCGGACCTTGCCGCCGCTGGCCAGGGGGCGGTCGACCTCGGCGGCGCCGGGGCCGGCCTGGTACTCGATGAAGGGGTCGCTGAGCTCCTCGACGTCCTGCGGGGTCAGCGTCCCGACGAAGCCCTCGACCAGTGCGGCGCCGGAGACGTCGATCTTGGTGATGCGGGCGTGGGCGTAGGGGGACCGGACGAACTGGACGTAGGCGAGACGGTAGGTGGGGGTGTCGTCGGCGAACTCGCCCTCGGCACGCAGGAGGCGGTCGTCCTCGCGGCGGAGGACCGCCTGTCCCTCGTACTTCTGCTTGGCCATCGCCGTCGTGGAGGTGGTGGTCATGCCCGCGCCTCCTCGGCCTCGGTGTGGCGGCCGTGCGGCAGCGGGGCGTCGGCCCCGCCGGCGGCGCAGACGGCGTTGACGATGTTCTCGTAGCCGGTGCAGCGGCAGATGTTGCCCTTCAGGGCCCGGCGCACCGACTCGTTGGTGACCTCTTCACCCGACTCGAGGAAGTCGGTGGCGGTCATGAGGAACCCGGAGGTGCAGTAGCCGCACTGGAGTGCGTGGTGCTCCTTGAACTTCTGCTGCAGGTCGTTCAGCGTGCCGTCCTCCGCGGCGAGCGACGCGGCGGTCTCGACCTCGGAGCCGTCGGCCTGCACGGCCAGGATCATGCAGGACTTGGCGAGCTTGCCGTCCCAGCGGACGGTGCAGGCGCCGCAGTTGCCCGTGTCGCAGCCGATCTTCGGGCCACGTCGGTCGAGGTCGTCGCGCAGCCAGTGGACGAGCAGCTTGCGCGAGGGGACGACGCCCGTGCGCGTCTCGCCGTCGACGGTGACGGTGATGGCGTGGAGATCCGGACCTGTGAGCAGGTCCGCGGTGGTCTGCTGGCTCATGCCTGCTCCTTCTCGATGAGGTCGACCAGGGCCCGGCGCAGCTGCACCTTGGCCATCGCGCGCCGGTACTGGGCGCTGCCGTGGGTGTCGGAGATGGTCTCGAACGGCTCGGTGTCGAAGGCCTTCAGCGCCGCCGTGACCGCCTCGGGGGCGGCCGGGCGCCCGGCGAGCGCGGCCTCCACCGCGGACAGGCGCAGCGGGGAGCCGGGCACCGCGCCGAGGAAGACGCGCGGGTCGGCGAGCGTGCCGCCGCTGACGCCGGCTCGCACCACCACCCGGGCCAGCGCCCACGAGTCCCGGGCGAGCTGCATGTGGCGGTGGACCAGGCGGTCCGCCACCGGCAGCCCGGGGACGTGCACGGCGAGGAGCAGCCCGCCGCCGGTCACCGCGGTACACAGGGCGCCGCGGAAGAAGTCCGCCGCGGGCAGGGTGACGGTGGCGCCGTCGACGATGACCTCGAAGGTGGCGCCCAGCGCCGAGAGCAGCGGCGGGAAGTTGTTCGTGGGGTCGTTCAGCGAGACGTTCCCGCCGATGGTGCCCCGGTTGCGGACCTGGCGGTCCACCAGGCCGGCGGCCATCTCGGCCACGGCCGGGACCACCTCGTTGACGAGGGGATCGGAGGCCAGCTCGGCGTACGTCGTCGCCGCGCCGATCCGGAGGCCGTCGGCGGAGCGCGCGACGCCGCGCAGCTCGTCGAGGGCGTGCACGTCGATCAGCGCCGACGGCGAGACCAGGTCCAGCTTGAGGGCGTTGATCAGCGTCTGGCCACCGGCCAGCACGGCCGAGCCCGGTACCTCGCGCAGGAGGGTGGCGGCATGCCCGGCGCTCTGCGGCCGGACGTACCGGAAGGGCGGAAGAATCATGAAGGGGACCTTCCTCTCGAGCCCGGGGGCTCGTTCGTCGTCGTCGACTCGAATGGCGGGAAGCATCGCGAATCTGTGATCACATGTCAAGAGGATCAGATACGCACGTCGCGGCCCATCCTGCCCCGCCCTCACCGTGCGGATGCGCCTTCTTGGCCGGGCACCCTCGTGGCGCTCGACGGGGAGGGCATCCGGCCCGCCGTGATCAGGCCGTGGTCGGCCAACCGCGCCGCCGCAGCCCGTGATCACAACCTCGGTAGACTGGGCACACGCCCGGTAACCCGGGGTCCGTCCGGCGCGAAGGTATCCGACAGACCATGACGTCCACCGACCACGACCTCTTCGAGCTTTCCCCCGACGGCCCGGCCGGGATCCACCGGACGATGGCGGACCGCGTCACGGTCGAGATCCACCGGCTCATCATCATGGGCGACCTCGAGCCCGGGTCCGCCCTGCCCATTCGGGACCTGGCCGACCGCTTCGGCACCAGCTCCATGCCGGTCCGGGAGGCGCTGCGCCGCCTCGGCGGCCTCGGCCTGGTCGAGATCACCCCGCACCGCGGGGCGCGGGTCGCCGAGACCTCGGTGGAGGACCTCGAGGACACCTACCGGGTACGGCTCCTTCTCGAGCCGCTCGCCGTCGCCGCCGCCGCCGAGTCCGTCGACGACGCCCACCTCGACCGGGCGGCCGACGCCCTCGCCCGGCACAACGCCGCGATCGACGCCGGGGACCTCGACCGGGCCCGCACCGCCCACACGGAGTTCCACTTCCTGCTCTACCAGGGGGCCGCTTCCCGGTGGCTCCAGCGGGCGATCGAGCCCGTCTGGCAGAACAGCGACCGCTACCGCTTCGCCGCCTCCGGCCGGGAGAAGGACCGCAGCCGCGCCGAGCATACCGAGATCCTCGAGGCGTGCCGGGCGCACGACGCCACCGCCGCGGAGGCGGCCATGCGCCGCCATCTCGAGGGGGCGCGCGATCGCATCAGGGCCGCCATGCTCGCCCGCCGCGGCTGACCGCCGGGCCGCGCGAGGCGGTGCGCCCTGGCCCTGACGCGCCCCTCTCCCGTCCGTGCTCCCGGGATGAGCTCCCCGGGCGTGACACCCAGCGCCGCCCGGCCGGCTGGCGCCGGAGCGGCCCGACACGGGCGCGTTCCGATGGCCAACCGTCATGACATGTGATCACATACTCCCCAGGGCCGCGTGGCGCAGCGACGGCGCCCGCCGCCAAACTGACGAGAGGGAACCGGTGACCACTGCCTTCGAGCTCGTCCCGGACCGGACGGGCGGGCTGCACGACACCCTGTCGGACCGGGTGACCGCCGAGCTGCACCGCCTGATCCTGACCGGCGAGCTACCCGCGGGGTCAGCCCTGCCGATCCAGGAGCTGGCCGAGCGGTTCACCACGAGCGCCATGCCCGTCCGCGAGGCCCTGCGGCGCCTTGCCGGTCTCGGCGTGGTGGAGATCGTGGCGCACCGGGGCGCACGGGTGCGCGAGCTGACCGAGGAGGACCTCGCCGACACGTACCGCATGCGGCTCACGCTCGAGCCGCTGGCCGTCTCGCTGGCCGCCGAGCGCAGCGACGAGGCGGTCGCCCGCAAGGCCCTGGAGGCGCTCGAGCGCCACGAACGGCACCGCGAGGCCGGCGACCTCGAGCGCGCGCGGCGCGCACACACCGACTTCCACTTCGGCCTGTACCGCGCCTCCGGCTCACGCTGGCTGCTACGGGCCATCGAGCCGGTCTGGCAGAACAGCGAGCGCTACCGCTTCAGCGCCCGGCGCGGGACCGGCGAGACGCCCGGGAGCGCCGCCGACGCCCGGCGCAGCCATGAGGAGCACATCCATATCCTCGACGCCTACCGGGCCGGTGACGCCGCGGCCGCCGAGCGGGCCATGCGCGAGCACCTCGAGGGCGCCATGACGCGCATGCAGGCCGCGATCGGCTGACGCGGGCGGAACACAGCTGGCTACGTCGACGGACCGCGACCGGTTCCGCTCAGGTCGGAAGCGTCAGGGCGTCAGGCCTCCTCCCGTCCGGCGGCAGCGCCGAGGAACGCGGCCGCGTTGTCCGCGGCCACCCGGTCGGCGACCCCCGGGCCGCGGTGCGCCAGCAGCGCCAGCGGGTCGTCGGTTCCCATGGGGAAGGGCCAGTCGCTGCCCACCAGGAGGTGCTCCTCGCCGACGACGTCGACGGCGAGGTCGAGCGCTCCGGCGTCGTGGGCGAGGCAGTCGACCCACAGCCGGGCCGCCTCACCCCGCAGGTCCGCGTCCCGCCGGGGGACGCCGGGGCGGTCGGTGTCCAGGCCGCGCTGGTAGCGGCCGAGCACCGCCGGCAGCACCCCGCCGCAGTGCACGAGGGCGACGCGCAGGCGGGGGTGGCGCTCGAGGACCCCGCCGAGGAGGAGCTGGGCCGCGGCGAGGCCCGTCTCGACGGGGTTGCCGAGGAGGTTGCCGAGGTAGAGCTCCTCGAGCCGCTCGTCCGGGGACGCGCCGGGGTGCAGGACCAGCGGCGCGTCGAGGGCGACGAGGCCGTCCCACAGCGGGGCGAGCCGGTCATCGGCCAGGCTCACCGAGCGGCCGCCGGCCGAGGCGGTGAACCCGACCGACGTCTCCCCGAGCCGACCGAGCTCGGCGAGGGCGAGGTCGGGGTGCTCCAGCGGCAGGTAGGCCAGCGGCACGAGGGCCTGGTGGGCGCGGGTGAGCTCGCGCAGCCCGTCGTTGAGGGCCCGCACCCACCGTTCGGCCTGCTCCCGCGCCAGGTGCTGGCGGTACAGCGGCGGCGGCACCGAGACGAGGGCGCGTTCGAGGCCGGCGCGGGCGAGCCACTCGACCAGCCGCTCGGGGGCGTACAGGCTGGGCGGGCCGATGATGTGCTCGCCGGCGGCCAGCCGGCCGCCGGCGGCCCGCAGCCCGGCGGCTGCGAGGACGTCGGCGGCCGGGACCGGCACCAGGTGCGTGTGGATGTCCGTCCGGGTCATCCCACCACCTGGTAGGCGGAGAGGGAGCTCGCCCTGACGGTGTTGCGCAGCTCGCCGAGCCCCGTGACGCGCGTGACCAGCTCGTCCCCGGCGCCGAGGAAGATCTGCGGCTCGCGGGCGTTGCCGATCCCGCTCGGGGTGCCCGTGAGGATCACGTCGCCCGGCAACAGGGTCATGCCCCAGCTCAGCTCGGCGATGATCTGGCCGATCGTGAAGGCCATCTGCCGCGTGCTCGCCGCCTGCAGCTCGCGCCCGTTGAGCTCGAACGTGATCCGCAGGTCGGCGACGTCGACCTCGTCCGGCGTGGTGATCCAGGGACCGATGGGCATCGAGGAGTCGATGCTCTTGCCCTTGAGCCACTGGCCGCCGTGGGCGCGCTGGAGGTCGCGCTGGGAGACGTCGTTGGCCACGAGCAGGCCCGCGACGTGCTCCATCGCCCGGTCCTCCGGGATCGAGCGGCCGCCGCGGCCGATGACCACGGCGACCTCCGCCTCGTAGTCCCACTTCGCCGAGAGGTCGGGGTCCCACGCGATGGGGTCGCGCGGGCCGATGACGCTCAGCGGGCCCTTGGTGAAGAAGGTCGGGTGCTCCGGCCGGCTCTCCGGGTCCTGCCCCTCACGCTTGCCCTTGGACTCCTCGAAGTGGTCCCAGTAGTTCCAGCCGGTGCACAGCACGTCCCGGTTGAACCGGGTCAGCGGCGCGAGCAGGTCCAGGTCGGCGGCCGCCACCCGCTCCCCGCCGGCGGCCGCCGCTGCGGCGGCCGCCGCCCGGGCCGCCGGGTCTCGGACGATGTCGTCCGGGGTGGGGGCGCCCGCCGGCAGGACGAGCGCCTCCTCCCCCTCGACGAGGAACGTGCGCCGCTCCCCCGCGTGCCTCGCGGCTCCGTAGCGCATCAGTCGGCCTCGGGCAGGACGGCGATGGCGTTGATCTCGATGAGGTAGTCCTTGTTGACGAACTTCGAGACCTCCACCATCGTCGAGGCCGGCGCGATGCCCGTGAAGTACTGGCTGCGGACGGCGTGGATCGCCTGGAAGTCCTCCATGTTCCGCACGTACACGTCCACGCGGACGATGTCGTCCAGGGTGCCGCCGGCGGCCTCGACCGCCGCCTGGAGGTTCTGGCACACCTGGTGGGTCTGGGCGCTGACGTCGCCGACACCGGTGACCCCGCCCTCGGCGTTGCGGGCCGTCATGCCGGAGATGAACACCAGCGTGCCCTGGGCCTTGATGGCCGTGGCCTGGGCGAAGTGGCCGTTCGGCACGGCCAGCTTGTCGCTGCGGATCTCGGTCTTGGCTGCCATGTGGTCTTTCCTTTCGGTGGAAGGGTTCTGGCCCCGTGGCGGGTGGGATCGTCGTGCCCGGGACCGGTGCGGGTGGGTCAGCGGGCGTCGGCGGGGTCGGAGTACCAGCTGGGCTGGGTCGGGTAGTGGGGGCCGTCGTAGATCTCCAGCAGCACGGTCTCCTCCTCGGCCAGGGTCGGGCCGTGCATGCTCCCGCGCGGGTTCCAGTAGAAGGACCCGGCGGTGAGCGTGACGTCGGTGGGCACGTAGGTGTAGCGACCCGAGAGGCAGAACATGAACTGGTTGGAGGCGTGGGAGTGCCGGCTCGGGATGCCCGAGCCCTTCTCGAACTTCACGAGCGTGATCGATGCACCGGTGTCCTCGTTGCGCCACAGGGTCTTGTGGCTCAGCCCGGCGAGGGTCTTCGCCACCCACTGCAGGTCACCGCTCTGCACGAGGATCTCCCGGAACCGGTAGGTCGCCTCGCCGTCGAGCACGGGGCCGAGCTGCTCGCGGGAGCGGTCGGGCGCCTCGCCGCCGTAGCGGGCGGGCTCGGAGAGGTTCTCGGCCCACTCGTGGGCGTCGACGGCCTCCGGTCGCGGGGGCGTGGGGACGATGGGCAGGGGCGTGTGGGTCTCGGTCATGCTCGGTCCTTCCCGATGCCGTGCGCCAGGTAGTCCAGCGCGACGACAAAGAACGTGCGGTCGTGGTCGGTCTCGTTGTCGAGCTTGCAGGTCCCGCCCTCGTGGTAGGCGACGGAGGCGGCTAGCGCGTCGTCCTCGAGGTCGGCGTCGAGCTCGGCGACGACGTGGCCGACGTCGTCGAGCTCGAGGGCGAGGCGGGTGCGGGTGGGCACGGTGGCCGTCCAGACCCGGACGTAGTCGGTGCCGATGACGGGCACGCGCCCGTCCGCGGGGCGGGGCAGGCCGGGCACCGCTCCCTCGACGCTGCGGGCGCCCGCGCCGACGTCCAGGACGCCCTCGGCCCGGTTCTCGCCGAGGTCCTTGAGCTCCAGGAGCCGGTTGCGGTAGCGGGTGCCGCCGGTGTTGGTCAGGCGGTGGATCGGGGAGACGGGGCGAAAGACGGCGCCGCCGGAGTACTCCGAGACATGGCGGGGCTCGGTGCCGTCCAGCCAGTCCATGCGGCCCGAAGAGCCGGCCACCGACAGCACCACGTAGGGGTTGTGGTGCTGGTGCCAGGGGTGGGTGCCCCCGGGGGGCAGGACGACGTCCCACACCCGCACGACCGGGGTGTCGAGGATGACGCTCGTCCCCACCCCGACCAGGGTGATCTCGGTGCCGTCCGGCGCGGTGACGACGTGGCTCACGCGAGGACCTCCTCGGGCTGGGGGGCCGCGGCGGCCCCGTCGGAACCGGCGCCCGCGTCTGCGGCGCCGGTGAGCTCGGCCGAGCCCGGGCGAACGATGCGGGCGTAGATCTCCTCGGCCACCTGGGAGCCGGTGTCCCAGGCGGCGATGGCCGCGACGTGGCCGTCGGGGCGCACGAGCACGACGGTGCCGTCCTCCAGCCCGAGGCGCCGGCGCAGCCGTTCGCCAGGGTCGAAGCAGGACCGCTCGCGCAGGCCGGAGTCGTGGGGGGCGTCCCAGCGGCTGACCAGCAGGTGGGTCAGGCCGGGCGTGCCCCCGGCGGGGAGCACGGGCCTGCGCCGGGCGTCGGCGAAGTGCAGCGCGACGAAGCTGTCGGCGGCCAGCCGGTGGAGGTGGGCCTCCTCGCCGTCGGGGCCGTACACGGCCACGTCGGGCACCCGGTCCCCGACCCGCACGGGCTGGGGCTCCTGACCCGCCCGGACCATCGACCACTCCCCCGTGCCGGCGACATCGAGGCGGACGCCGAGCAGCGAGCGGGTCATCGCCCAGCCCCAGCCGCCCTGGCCGCCGCTCTCGACGCGGCCGGCGCCGCCCATGGCCAGGCGGGCGCTCTCGGCCATCTCGCCCGAGCCGCGGATCGCGACGGAGGACTGCTCGGCCTCGTACCCGTCCAGCAGGGCCGGGTCGGCCCAGCCGCGCAGCACCCAGGCCAGGCGCCAGGGCAGGTTGGAGGCGTCGAGGACGCCGGTGTTCAGGCCCAGCGCCCACATCGGGGTGATCAGGTGGGCGGCGTCGCCCATGAGGAAGACCCGGCCCTCGCCCCAGCGGTCCGCCACGCGCTGGTGCACGGTGTAGACGTTCGTGCCGAGCAGCTCGACGGCGTCCACCTCCCCGATGAACCGCAGCGCCTTGTCGCGCAGCTCCTCCGGTCCCGGCTGCGGCGCGTCGGGCCGCAGCGGGAAGAGGAACCGCCAGCAGTGCGGCTGGCGCACGAGGATCATCCACTCGGCCGGGTCGGCGAAGTAGGCCAGGTAGGGGTAGTCGCGCGGGTTGCCGACATCGAGGTCGACCTTGAGGTCGACGAGCATGTACCGCTCCTCGAGGGTCTTGCCCTCGACGGTGATGCCGAGCTGGTCGCGGATGCCGGACCGGCCGCCGTCGCAGGCGAGGACGTACCGGGCGTCGAGCTCGTGCGCGCCGTCGGGACCCTCGACGGTCAGGGTGACGTGGTCGGCATGCTGGACGAGGCCGGTGACCCGGTGGCGCAGCCGCAGCACCTCGGGGTCGCGTCCGCGCAGCACCTCCTCCAGGACGGCCTCGAGGCTGTTCTGGGGAATGTTGACGACGAACGGGAAGCGGGTGTCGCCGGCCAGGACGTCGGTCTTCACGCTCGGCGCGGCGGCGTTGGTGGCACGGTCGACCTCACCGATCTCGTCCATCCGCAGCGCGGCGCGCAGCACCGGGGCGGCGGCGCCGTAGCGGTCGAGGACCTCGATCGTCCGGGTCAGGACGGTGCCGGCCTTGGTGTCCAGCGAGAGCCGCTCGTCCTCCTCCAGGACGACGACGGGGACGCCGTAGTGCTTCAGGCCGAGGGCGGTGATGAGGCCGACGGGCCCGGCGCCGACGACCACGACGGGCAGCTCGCCGGTGGGGGCGCCGGAAGCGGCGGTGGGTGCCATGCGGGTCACTCCTTGGGGTAGGAACGGTCGCGGCTCAGCGTCGAGCCGGTCATCGTGGCGGCGTCGGAGAGCAGGAACAACAGTGGCCCGACGACGTCCTCGGGCGTGCCGATGCCGGTGGTGCGGGCCCAGTGCTCGCGCTCCGCGCCGGCGGGGTTGGCGGCGCGGAACTGCGGGGTGTCGACCACACCGGGGGCCAGGACGTTGACGCGCACCCGGTGCTCGGCCACCTCGGCGGCGAGGGACTTCGCGAACGGGATGAGCGCCCCCTTGCTCGCGGCGTAGGCGGAGGCCTCGGCCCGGCCCATGTGCGCCAGGCCGGAGGTGAACAGCACGATCGAGCCGCCCCGGCGCGCGATCATGGACGGCAGCACCGCCTGGCAGGCCCACACGACGCCGTCGAGGTTGACGCCGAGCACCTTGCGCCACTCGTCGGGATCCATGTCGGCGACGGCGGTGCGCGGTTGGATCGCGGCGCCCGCCACCAGGCCGGTCACGTACCCGTGCTGGGCGACCACGGCGTCCACGGCGCCGTGGACGGCGTCGCGGTCGGCGACGTCCACGCGCAGCTGGCTGACGCCCGGGGCGCCCTCGAGGGCGTCGGAGTGGGCGACGTCGAGGACGACGGCCTGCCCGCCCGCGGCGCCGACGGCCCGCGCGAGGGCGGCGCCGATGCCGTTGGCACCGCCGGTGACGAGGACGACGTCCCCTGTCGAGTCGAAGCTGGTCTTCACCTGATGGCCTCCATGTCGGTTCGGGGAAGGTGCACGCCGACGGCCGCGGCCGCCCGCTGCAGGCCCTCGAGGGTGCTCGGGTCCATGACGATGCCCTCGGCGGCGGCCCTGGCTGCGAGGGCGGCGCCGCGCTGGCCGGGCAGGACGACCGGGTCGGCGCCCGGGCGGGGCCGCGAGCCGAGGACGCCCGCGGCGAGCTGCGCCATGCCGGCGGCGAAGGCCTCGCGGCCCACGAAGTGCTCGACATCGATGGCGAGGAAGAAGTGCGCGCAGTCGTTGGGGACCGCGGTGTCCTGGTACAGCGGCGCCACCGCGGTGCCGAAGGCCCCGCCGGAGAGCACGCCCGCGAGGACGTCGACGACCAGGGCCAGGCCAAAGCCCTTGGCGCCGCCGGCGGGCAGGAGCATGCCCTCCAGAGCGGCCGCGGGATCCTCGGTGGGCACGCCGTCGGCGTCGGTCGCCCAGGTCTCGGGGATGGGCCGCCCCTCCGCGGCGGCGATGCGGATCTTGCCCAGCGCGGCCTCGGACAGGGCCATGTCCACGCCGAGGCCGGGGTCGCCGGGGGCGGCGACGGCCACCGGGTTGTTGCCTACGACCGGCTCGGCGCCGCCAGGCGCGGGCATGAGCGGGCGGGTGTTGGCCATGGCCACCCCGATGCAGCCCTGGGCCGCGGCGAGCTGGGCGAAGGGCAGGGCGCGACCGAAGTGGAATGCCCCGCGCACGGCGACCGCGCCGACGCCGAGTCGCTTGGCCTTCTCGACAGCCAGGCCCATGGCCTGCACGGCGGTGAGCTGGCCCAGCGCGTGGCCGGCGTCGAGGACGGCGGCGGCTCCGCCGTCGTCCCGGACGACGTGGGCGGTGGCGGCAGTACTGACGGAGCCGGCCCGCAGGCGCTCGACGTACATCGGCACGAGCATCACCCCGTGCGAGGCGACCCCGTGGGCGTCGGCGTCGACGAGGCTGTCGGCGAGGGCGCGCGCCGGCTCGGGGGCGAGCCCGGCGCCCTCGAGGACGGTCGCCGTCGCGGCGATGAGCCAGGCGGGGCTCACGGTCGGTGGTGTGGTCAACGGTTCTTCCCTCTCTCGGGCGCGGGCGCGGGCGACGGTGCGGGCTAGGGGGCGGATCAGACGGTCATCGCGCGGCGCATGCGCTCCTTGGCGCCGGTGAGGTGGCGCCGCATCGCCCGTGCGGCAGCACCGGCGTCGTGGTCCAGGCAGGCCTGGAGGATCTCCGTGTGCTCGGTGTGGCTGCGGGCGAGCGCCTCGGCGTCGCCCGGGGAGGCGAAACGGTACCGCTCGCTGTTCTGCCACACCGGCTCGATCGCCCGGAGCATCCAGCGCGAGCCGGAGGCCCGGTACAGGAGGAAGTGGAACTCGGTGTGGGCGGCGCGCGCGGCGTCCACCTCCCCGCCGTGGAGCAGACGCTCGTGGCGCTCGAGCGCCACGCCGGCCTCGCCGCCCTGCTCCGGGGTGAACTGACGGGCGGCGGCCGCAACGATCACGGGCTCGAGGGCGAGCCGGGTGGCGTACGTGTCCTCGAGGTCGACCACTGACAGCTCGGCGACCCGGGCGCCGCGGTGGGGCACCACCTCGACGAGCCCGAGCGCGCCGAGGCGCCGCAGCGCCTCACGCACCGGCATGGCGCTGGTCTCGTACTGCTCGGCGAGCTCCTGGATCCGCAGCCAGGACCCGGCCTCGAAGTCCCCGCCGAGGATGGCCCGGTGGAGCTCGACGGCGACGCGGTCGGCGAGGGTGCGCTGGAAGCCGGAGCCGTCGCCCGGGGAGAGCTCGAAGAGCTGGCTGGTGCTGCTCACCGATGCTCCTCCGCCCAGGGCAGCAGCGTCTTCTCGAGCCAGGCCAGCAGGTAGAACAGCACGATGCTCATCAGCGCCAGCAGGACGATCGCGGCGAAGGCGAGCGCGGTGTCGGCGCTGGCGCCGGACTGGACGATGACGAACCCCAGGCCCGAGGACGCGCCGACGAACTCGGCGATGACCGCGCCGATGACGGCCAGGGAGATGGCGTTCTTCAGCCCGACGAAGACCTGTGGCAGGGCCCAGCGGAAGCGGATCTTGGCGAACTCCTGCATCTCGGAGGCGTCCAGGGAGCGGGAGAGCTCCACGAGCTCGGCCGGGGTCGAGCGCAGGCCCGAGACGGTGGAGAGCACGATCGGGAAGAAGCACAGCAGGATGACCATGACGATCTTGGGCGTCTGCCCGAAGCCCATCCACACCACGAGGATCGGGGCGATGGCTACCTTGGGCACCGAGTTCACCGCGAGGAGCAGCGGGTAGAGCATCAGCTCCACCACCCGGAACCGGGAGATGGCCATGGCGACCGGGATGCCGATGAGGATCGACAGCGCGAAGCCGAGGAGCGTCTCCCCCAGAGTGACCCAAGTCTGCGCGAGCAGGTAGGGCCCGAGCTCGACGAGCGTGCCGGCCACCACCTGGGGCCCGGGCACGAGGTACTCGGGGATCTCGAACAGGACGGTGGCCAGCCACCACAGCGCCGCGATGAGCACGACGGCCAGGACCGGCAGGCCCACGGTGGCCAGGGACGGCGCGCTGCGCCCACGGCGCCCAGCGGGCACGGCGCGGGTCGCCGGGGCGGTGCCGTTGTTCGGGGCGGTCACGGCGGTCATGCGGCTGCTCCTTCGGGCTCGGGCATCAGCAGGTCGTGCAGCCTGGCGCTGACCCGCGCGACCTCTTCGGCGTGGGCGTTCTGCCCCAGGGTGCGGGGCCGCGGGATGGCGACCTCGACGACCTCGCGCAGCCGTCCGGGCCGCGGGCTGAGGACGACGACGCGGTCGGCCAGCAGCACGGCCTCGTCGATGGAGTGGGTGACGAACACGATCGTGGTGTTCTCCTCGGCGACCACGCGCTGGAGCTCGACGGACAGCTCGGCCCGGGTCAAGGCGTCCAGGGCGGAGAAGGGCTCGTCCATGAGGAGGACCTTCGGACGCTGGATCAACGAGCGGCACAGGGACACCCGCTGCTGCATGCCGCCGGAGAGCTCGTGCGGGAGCTTGTCCTCGAAGCCCTTCAGGCCGGCCAGCTCGAGGAGCTGGTGCGCCCGCTCCCGGTGCGCGTTCCGGTCGAGCCGCAGGACCTCCACCGGCAGCATGAGGTTGTCCAGGACCGACCGCCAGGGCAGCAGCGCCGGACGCTGGAACATCACGCTGACGTCCCGGCGGGGCCGGCGCACCGGCTCGCCCGCCACCTTGACCGTGCCGGCGGTGGGGGTGATGAGCCCGGCGATCACTCGCAGGAGCGTGGACTTCCCGCAACCGGAGCGGCCCACGAGGGTGACGAACTCGTTGGTGGCGACCTCGAGGTTGATGTCCTCCAGCGCGTGGACGGTGCCGGTTTTCGTGGTGAAGACCTGGGAGACGTTGTCGATGGAGATCACGGACTGCTCACTTCCCGGGCGCGAGGTCGAAGTCGACAACGTCCTCCGGCGTCACCGGGTTCTTCAGGGCCGGGCCCATGATGTCGATGGTCGACCGGACCCGCCCGGCGTCGATCGCGCCGACCTTCGTGCCGTCCACCTCGACGTAGGGCGCCATCAGCTTGACCTCGGCGGTTGCGACGTCCTGGTTCTGGGTGGGCTGGTACTTGCGGAGGATCTCCCCGGTCTCCTCGGGGTTCGCCACCGAGTACTCCAAGCCCTTGAGCAGCGCCTCGGTGAACCGGCTCACCAGCTCGGGGTCGGCCTCGGCGAGCTTGTCGGAGGTGAACAGGACGTTGCCGTACAGGTCCGGCAGCACGTCGCCGTAGGGCAGGACGACGACGTCCTTGCCCTGCGCCGCCGCGGCGATGAGCGGCTCGCCCACGACGAACTGGCCGATCGCGTCGACCTGGCCGCTGACGAGCAGCTGGGGCAGGGCCGGGGGCGCGGCGGGGACGAACTCCACCGAAGCCGGGTCGAGGCCGGCGGCCTTGGCGTAGGTGGGGAAGATGACCTGGTTGGTCGAGCCGGGCTGGTCGCCGATCTTCTTGCCGGCGAGGTCGGCCGGCTCGGCGATGCCGCGATCGCCGAGGGTGACGACGGCGGCGAGGGACTTCTGGTGGATGACGCCGACGGTGGTCACCGGCAGCTGCTCGTTCGCGACGGTGACGACGACGGTGGAGAAGTCCCCGGTGCCGAAGTCCGCGCTGCCGGAGGCGACCAGCTTCATGACGTCGACCGTCCCGGAGCCGGGCTCGATGGTGACGTCGATGCCCGCCTCGTCGAAGAAGCCCTTCTCCTCGGCGACGTAGGCGTAGGCGTCGCGGCCGAAGGTGTTGAACGACGTGAGGTACGTGACCTTGGCGGTCTCGCCCGCCGCGGAAGAGGACTCTCCGCCGGCGCTCGGGGCCGCCCCGGCGTCGCCGCTGGCGCCGGCGCAGGCGGCGAGGGTGAGGACGCCGACAAGGGCGGCGGCGGCGCTGAGGGTGCGTCGTGTCTGCATGGATGTTCCTG
This sequence comes from Georgenia ruanii, assembly GCF_009193175.1. Classification (GTDB taxonomy): domain Bacteria; phylum Actinomycetota; class Actinomycetes; order Actinomycetales; family Actinomycetaceae; genus Georgenia; species Georgenia ruanii. The sequence goes on from NZ_VUKE01000011.1 coordinate 46,341, forward strand.
TCGCTTGGTGCTCGGCGGGCGTCTTCGCTCGCCGGAGGGGGTGGCACCGCGTACTCCGGGGTGCTGGAGCTCGCTGCGGTTGCTTGGGGGCTTGTTGCGTCAGGCGATGTGATCTTCGTTGATCGCCTGGCCAGAGCCTGCCCGAGGATTTGATCACATGTCAAGTTGCCGAATCGGTGCGTATCGGTCAGCGCCGCACGGCGGCGTGGAACGGCCGGCCCCGCCGGGCCGCGCGCGCCCCGGAGAGCACGATCGAGGTCCCCCCCCCGGTCTCGGGGACGGCGCTCGGCGCTCCGTCATGGACGGCGCCCAGCGCTTCCGCGCGCCCGACGTGGAGGCGCGGTCAGCGCCTCCCGGCTTCCGCCGGAAACGACCGGGTCCGCCCCGACGAACCGTGCCCGGCCGGCGAAGCAGCCGAGCACCAGCTGGGCCAGCGCGACGGCGACGATGAACACGATCGCCGGCGCCCAGCAGCCGGTCCAGTCGCGGATCGCCGCCATGACCAGCGGACCGGCGGCAGCCATGAGGTAGCCCACCGTGTGGGCCATCGCCGAGAGACCGGGCACGTCGGCGGCCGTCCGGCTTCGCAGCACGATGAGGGAGAGCGCGAGGGGGAAGGTGCCGCCCTCACCGATGCCGAGCAGCACGGCCCACAGCCACGGCGCGGCGGCCGGCGCGAGGGCGAGCCCGGCGAGCCCGACGAGGATGAAGAGGACCATCCCGGCCGCCGCGGCCCGCTGGTCCCGGGCCCGGGAGCTGAGCACCGGAACAAGCAGACCTGAGCCCGCACCGACGAGGATCGACATCGAGAGCAGCACTCCCGCATTTGTGGCCGTCATCCCGGACTCGCGTGCGATGCTCGGCAACCAGGCGACCACGCAGTAGAAGCCCACCGACTGCGTGCCGAGGTAGGCCGAGACCTGCCAGGCGAGCGGGTGGCGCCACAGCCGCCGGGTCATGGTCGAGCCGAGGTCCGCCGTCGCGCCGCCCCGGCCCCTGGGCGCCCAGAGCACCAGGGCCACGACGGCGAGCAGGGCCCAGGAGGCGAGGCCCCAGCGCCAGCCGCCCAGCCAGTCCGCGATCGGCACGGTGACCCCCGCCGCGACCGTGGCGCCGAGGGCGAGCGTGAGGGAGTACGCGCCCATCACGGCCATGGCCCGGCTGGGCAGCTCTCGGCGGATCAGCGCCGGCACCAGCACGTTCGCGACCGCGATGGCCCCGGCAGCGACGGCCGTGCCCACAAGGAGCAACGAGAACCCTCCCCAGGGGCGGACCGCCAGGGCCAGCGCCACGACGGCTAGGACGGCCAGGACCGTCCGCTCGAGGCCGAACCGCCGGGCGAGGCGGGGCGCGAGCGGCGCGCCCAGGGCGAAGAACAGCAGCGGCGCGGTCGTGAGCACCCCGGCCTGGGTCACGCCGAGGCCGAGCCCGAGGTCTTCGCGGCGGATCTCGGGCAGGAGCGGACCCACACTCGTCAAGGCGGGCCGGAGGTTCACGGCGACGGCGAGGAGGCTGAGGACGAACACCGCCACGCCACCCCGCGTGAGGCCTCCGCGCCGGCCCACCGGCGTCGAGTCGTCGCCCTCCCCCGTGAGGGTGGATCCGTCCTGCGCCTCCGGCGGGCGTGGCGCGACGCGCCGCGCCTCACCCTCTTTCCCATTGCGCATGGCTGAGGCGCCTCCCCGTGTCGTGTCGCTGAGCCTGCCGGCCCGGGCCACACCTTGGGCGGCCCGGCGGTCGAGCGGAGCCCGTCAAGGGACGACGGCGGCGCTCGCCGGGCGGCGTCGGGATTCTTCAGCCTGATGTGATCACATGTCAACGCGCGCTCACCCCTGGCCACTTGTTCACATGTCTGTTCGAAGAAGCTCGGCATGTCGACGTCGACCCGCGAGCTGATCAACCCGCCGGCACTCCACCCGGCGCCCGGATTCAGCCACATCTCCATCGCCCCGCCCGATCGCGTGACCTACATCGCGGGGCAGGTCGCCCTCGCGCCGGACTTCAGCGTCATCGGGGGCGACGACCTCGGCGAGCAGACGCGCGCGGCCATGGAGAACGTGAAGGTGGCGCTCGAAGCGATCGGGGCCGGCTGGGGCGACGTGGTGCGCCGCACCATCTATACGCTGCGGCCCACGCAGTACGAGGTGATCACGGCCGCCATCGAAGACGTCCAGGGCTCCGACCGGCACCCCGCCCAGACGATCGTCGGCGTCACCGGTCTCGCCGTCGAGGGGCTGCTCATCGAGATCGAGGTCACCGTCCACCTGCCGTGAGGCCGACGGCGGACCCGCGAGCTGGCGGGCCGACCGCCCCGCCTCGGCGCCCCCTCAACGGCCCCTCGCCGCGGTGGGGGCCCTGCCGGTGCCGGTCAGCCAGGCCGGCGGGCCACCGCGAGGAACACCGAGTAGGTGACGCCCTCGCGGTCGAAGTCGGTGCAGTCCCGGACCGCGACGTCGACCAGGCCCGCGTCCGTCAGCTGCGCGGCCAGCTCGTCGCGGTCGAAGCCGTGGTGGCCGTCGAAGTCGTGCCCGTGGAAGCCGCCGTCCTCCCGGTCCAGGTCGGCGATGCACAGGTAGCCGCCGGGTTCCAGCAGCTCGGCGAAGCGGGACAGCACCCGGTCCAGGGCGTGGACGTGGTGCAACACCATGGAGGTGACGATGAGGTCGAACCGCTCGTCCGGCGCCGGCTGGGTGTCCAGGTCCAGGTCCCACACCCGAGCGCCCTCGGGGAGCGCGCCGACGGTGATCTTGTCGCGGATGACGCCGCGCATCCCTGTTGAGTTGTCCGCCAGGGTCGCGGCGCCGACCTGCCCGTCGAGCGCCTGCGTCACCAGGCCCGTCCCGGCGCCGTAGTCGAGCAGCCGCGTGCGCGGGCTCAACGGCACCGCGGCCGCCACCGCCCGCGCGACCTGCCGCGCCCGGATGACCTTCTGCTCGTCGCGGTCCCAGTCGGCCGCCGTCGCGTCGAAGTGCTCGGTTCCCATCGCCCCACCTTGGCAGCACCGTGACCCCCGAGGAAGGCGGGGCCACCTGGCGGCGCCCGCGTGACGGGTCCCGGCGCCACCTACACCGGCACCACCCGGGCGAACGCGAGCGCCGCGCCCACCGGCGCCGTCGCCAGTTCCGCGGGCACGAGCCGCAGCCGGTCGGCGATCGCCATGTGCGCCAGGAACTGGGACTCGGCCTCCCAGCCGCGGATCACCGCCGTCACGGCGTCGAGCAGGGGCGCGCCCACCTCAGTGACTCCCCCGCCGAGGAGCACGTGCTCGACGTCGCAGGTCAGCGCCACGATCCGCACCGCGGCCGCCACCGCCGCCACGAACTCGTCCCGCACGCGCACCGCGTCGGGATCGCCCTGCGCGGCGGCGTCGAACACGGCCACCGACGCCGGTCGGCCGTTGGGGGACGGCCAGCGCGCCGCGAGCGCCGCGCCCGAGGCGTACAGCTCCAGGCAGCCGCGCTGACCGCAGTGGCACGCCGCCCCGTCGGTCACGTACGTGATGTGCCCGATCTCGCCGGCGCCGCCCCGGAAGCCGCGGCGCAGCTCCCCGTGCAGCATGAGCCCGGCGGCCAGCCCCGTCCCGAGGGAGAGCAGGGCGACGTCGTCGCCCGCCTCCAGCAGGTGCGCCGCGCCGATGGTGGCCACGGAGAGGTCGTTCTCGATGACCACCGGCGTCCCGCCGAGCCGTGCCGAGAGCAGCGGGGCCAGCGGCACGTCCGCCTCCGCGATGCCCATGTTCACGGCGTGGGACACCAGCCCGGCCGCGGTGTCCACCACGCCGGGCAGCCCGGCCCCCACGCCGGCGAGATCCGTCACCGCGATGCCCACCTGCCGGCACAGCACCTCCACCAGGTCGGCCGCGGAGCTGAGCACCCCCTCGATCCCACGTGCGGTGGCGCGTCGCGCCGTCCCGGCGACCCGCCCGCCGGCGAGGACGCAGCCGTGGATCTTCGTGCCGCCGATGTCCAGGCCGACGACCGGCCCCGCCCCGCTCATCCCTTGACCGCCCCCGAGACCAGGCCGGAGGTCATCCGCCCCTGCACGACCATGAAGAAGACGATCACCGGGATCGCGATGACGGTGGACGCCGCCATCACCTGGGCCCAGTCGACCCCGCGGTTGACCGAGGCGTTGAGGAACCCGCGCAGCCAGAGCGGCAGGGTCTGGGCGGACTCGGCGGGCAGGGTCACCAGCGCCACGGTGAACTCGTTCCACGCCTGCAGGAAGGCGTACACGCCGGACGCCACCAGCCCCGGGGCCAGCAGCGGCAGCGTGATGCGCACGAACGCGCCGGCGCGGGAGAGCCCGTCCACCATCCCGGCCTCCTCGAGGTCCGCCGGCACTCCGGTCACGAACCCGCGCAGCATCCACACGGTGAACGGGATGATCGCCGCGCAGTAGAGCGTGCTGACGCCGAGCACGGAGTTCAGGCCGACGCCGGGCACCGTCGCTCCGACGGCGGAGAGCATCTTGTACTGCGCGATGAACAGGCCCTCGGCCGGCAGCATCTGGATGAACAGCACGGCCAGCACGAAGGACGTGCGCCCCCGGAAGCGGAACCGGCTGATCGCGAGCGCCGCCAGGAAGGCGAAGGCCAGCACGACGACGACGGTCACCAGCGTCAGGGACAGGCTCATGCGCAGCGAGCTCGCGAACCCGGAGGACCCGACCACGGCGGCGAAGCCGGACCAGGTGACATCGGTGGGCAGGAACCGTGGCGGGACCTGCCGCAGGAGCGCGTTCGGGGTGAACGCGGACAGGACCATCCAGTACACGGGGAACAGCCACGCGAGCGCGGCGACGACGGCGAGAAGCGACAGCACGACGCGGCGCGCGACCGCGCGCGGGTGCGACGCCGGGCCCCGCCGGGACGCCGTGCTGCGCCGCGACGCGACGTCCCGCGCGGCGGCCGGCACCGAGGTGGCGGTCACGAGTCCTCCTTCATGAGCGAGCGCACGTAGGGCCAGCTCAGCAGCGCGGTCAGGGCGAGCACGAACAGGGAGACGGCGGCGGCGCCGCCGAAGTCCTGCCTACCGACCCCGAGCTCGTAGATGAGGTTGCCGAGCAGGTTGGTCTCGGACACCGGCGCACCGGCGTCCTGCAGCAGGCGGATCTGCGCGAAGACCCGCAGATCCCAGATGACCTGCAGCAACAGCACGATGGACAGCACCGGGCGCACCAGGGGGACCAGGATGCTGGTGACGATCTGGCGGGGACTGGCGCCGTCGATCCGGGCGGCCTCGATGACCTCCTCGGACACCTGGACCAGTCCGGCGTACACGGACAGCGCCACGAACGGCACCGACATCCAGACGATGACGACCGAGGCGACGAAGAAGAAGGACAGGGGCTGCGACAACCACGCGTACCCCTGGAACCCGGTGAGCCCGACCTGGGTGAGCAGCCAGTTGATGACGCCGGTGCGGTAGTCGAACAACCACCGGAAGACGACGACGGCGGCCACCATCGGCATGGCCCAGGCGAGGAGCATGGCCACCTGCAGCACGAGCCGGAGCGCGGTGGGCACGGCCCGCATGAGCAGGGCGAACAGCAGCCCGACGAGCACGGTGACGAAGGCGTTGACCAGGCAGAAGACGATCGAGCGAACGACGACGGCCCACAGCGCGTCGTCGGCGAAGATGCGGGCGTAGTTGTCCAGTCCCACGAACGTCGGGGGTTGCCCGAACTGCTGGGCGAGGCCGTACTCCTGCAGGGACGTGACCACCTGCCAGTACACGGGGTAGCCGAGGCCGGCCAGGAGCACGAGGACGGCGGGGGTCAGCAGCAGGTAGGGCGCGTACCGCCGGCGGCGCCGGGGCCGGGCGGCCCCGCCGCGCGCTGATCTGGCGGTCTCGTCACGGGGTGCCCGCGCTGCGCCGTCGAGCATCGCCGCCGGCGACGACGTCGCGTGAGTGGTCATCGGTGCCTCCGGGCGGGTCACGGGAGGGGCGCCGCCCGCCCGGGACGCGAATCCGGGCAGGGCGGGGCAGGGCGGGGCTCGCCCCGGCGGTGGGGCGCACCCACAGCGGGGCTCGCGCTTTCGGCGGAGGCCCACCGGGGCTCGCTCGGGCGGGACCGCGCCCCCAGCGGGCATCTCCCGGCGGGGCGTCGGCCGGTCCCCGGTGCGACGGCCCCGCCGGGCGGCGCTCAGGCCCCGTTGAGCATCGGCGTGAGCTTGGCGTCGTACTCGGCGGCGAGCGTCGCGACGTCGCCGCCGTCGGCGATCTTCTGGAACAGCTCCTCGTACACGAACGCGCCCTCGACGGCGGCCCAGCCGGGAGCCGCGGGGGTGAGCTTCGAGGCCGCCGCGGTCTCGATCATCGTCGTGGCGAACTTGTCGCTCCCCAGCGCGCTGAAGTAGTCCGAGTTCGCCGGCCCCAGGCCGTTCTCGCCCAGCATCTTCTGGTACTCGGGCGAGAAGATGATGCGCAGCAGGTTCTCGGCCAGCTCGGGGTTCTGGCTCTTCGCCGAGACCGCGATGTTGGAACCGCCCGCGAACACCGGCGCCACGCCGCCGTCCACGCCGGGCAGGGCGAAGATGTCGAACTTCGACGCGTCGGCCATGCCGTCGCGCGCCTCCTCACCGTCCTTGGTCACCAGGTCGCCGAGCGACCACCGCGCCCACCCGGGCGCCATGATCGTGGCGGCCGCCGGGGCGGCGCCGTCGGTCCCGTCGTTGAGGAAGTCCCAGTAGGCGACGTCCCGCTCGGTGGTGGGGAGGTTGGACGCCCCCCGGGCGACGTCCTGCCACATGGTCAGGCCCGCGATCGTCTTCGGGTCCGTGAGGGTGGAGGTCCAGGTGGTGCCGTCGACGGTGGCGAGCTCGCCCCCGTTGGCGAACACCCACGAGATGCCGTTGCGCCAGTCCTGGCCGCCCATGGCGAACCCGGACATCCCGTCGGTGCGCAGCGCCTTGACCGCCGTCGTGAACTCGGCCAGCGTGGTGGGGACCTCGACGCCGGCCGCGGACCAGAGGTCCGGCCGGTAGAACATGTAGCGCGAGCCGAAGTAGTACGGCAGCGCGTAGACGTGGTCGTCCACCGTGCCGACGTCCACGAACGAGGGCAGCAGCTTGTCCCCGCCGAGCTCGTCGTACAGCGGGCTGAGGTCGCGGAACGCCCCCACGGTGGTGAACGTGGGCGCCTGCGTGTTGCCCACCTCGACGACGTCCGGGGTGTTCGCGGCGTCGGGCAGGGCGGTGGTGAGCTTGGCGATGAGGTCGCCCCAGTCCTGCTCCTCGATGACGAGGGTGGCGCCCTCGTTCTCGGCCTCGAACGTGGTCTTCAGGTAGTCCCGCAGCTCCTGCGGGGTGTCGGCGCCGGCGAGCCAGAGGGTGAGGGTGCGGCCCTCGCCCGTGGCGGCGTCGTCGGTGGTCTTGTCGTCGGTGGTGCCCCCGCTGCTGCTGCAGGCCGCCAGCAGTGATGCGGCCAGGAGAGCGATCGCACCGTTGCGAATCTGTCTCATCGTTCTTCCCTTGTTGAGGTGGTGGCGCCGTGCGCCGCGGGGTTCGCCGGCCGGGGTCAGGAGACCCCGAGCCGACCGGACAGCACGAGGACGGCGGCGCCGGCAAGGGCCCCGTCCTCGCCGAGGGTCGTCATCCGCAGCTGCAGATCACGACTGACATACGGGAGGGTTCGCTCCCGGATGGTCGATAACGTGGCGTCGAGCAGCGGGCCACCCAGGAGATCGGCCGGTCCGCTCAGGACGATCTCGGTGAGGTTCACCATGCTGACCACCGGCGCCAGGACGAGACCGAGCCGGTGGCCGACCGCGGCCAGCGCCGCCTCGGCCGCCCGGGGGTCCAGGCCCGCGATGCGTCGACGCAGGGCGGGGACCGACAGGATGGTCTCGAGGCACCCGAGGCGCCCGCAGGCGCACCGCTCGGGTGTGCCCAGCATGGCGTCCGGGACGTCGTCGTCGATGACGGTGACGTGGCCGAGCTCGCCGACGGCCCCCTGCCCGAGCAGGAGGGCGCCGTCGAGGATGAGACCCGCGCCGACGCCGTCGCCCACCGAGATCGTCAGGAGCCCCGAGCCGGTGGCGCCGCCGAAGGTGAACTCCCCGAGGGCGGCGGCGTTGGCGTCGTTGGCCACCTGGGCGGGGACGCCGAGCTCCGCGGTGAGGATCTCGGCGAGGGGCAGGTCGTACCACTCCCGGTTGGGCGCCTGGAGCACCGTGCCCGCCTCGTCGATGACACCGGGCGAGGTGATCCCGATGCCGAGCACGGGGTGGGTGGCGAGCGCGAGGAGCTCGGCGCACAGCGCCACGAGGGCGCGGACGCCGGCGTCGCCGGTGGGCATCTCGGGGACGCCGCGGCGCTCGACGACGGCGCCGGTCAGGTCGAGGACCGCGCCGTGGGCCGCGACGTCAAGGAGGTCGATGCCGACGATCTGGAAGGAGTCGGTGCGCAGGCCGACGAGGGTGGCCGGCTTGCCGACCTTGTTGTCGGGCCGTGGCTGCTGGCCGAGCTCCTCCACGAGGCCCGCCTGCAGGAGGGCGGCGACCAGGTCGGAGACCGTCACGCGGGTCAGCCCCGTCGCCCGGGCGAGGTCGGCCCGGGAGCACGGGCCGGCGTGGAACAGGTGCTGGAGGATCATCGACCGGTTCTGGGCGCGCCCGTGCCGGGGCAAGACCTTGCCCGTAGCGCGGAGAGCCCGTACCGTCATGTTTGTTAGTACAACTTACTTACTAATCGGCGTCAAGGGGTTCCGCGTCGTTTGTTCCTGCGTTCCCCGCCCGCCGCACCGCTCCCGATGGAATGGACCACCGATGGCGCTCTTCGACCAGGAGGAACCGGCGCTGCAGGACATCACGCTGGTACCGCGACCGCGGCACGTCCGCGCGGCCGGATCCGGCACCCTGGACCTGTCGCCCGGGATCGCGCTGCGCCACCCCGCCGCCCTCGCCGGCCCGGCCGGCCTGCTGCGTGAGCTGCTCGCCGACCTCGGCGTGGGCGCCGGTCCGGTGCCCCTGCTGCTGGCCGTGGACGAGTCGGCATCGACGGCCGGCGAGGCGTACCGCCTGGAAGTCACCGCGGACCAGGTCACGCTCACGGCCGCGCGGGAAGCGGCCATCCTCGCGGGGATCTCGACCCTCACGCAGCTGACGGCCCTCGCCGTGACCGCGCCGGCGGCGCCCGGCCCCTCCTCATCCGCCCCCTCCCGTCCCGTCCTTTCTGCCGTGACGATCGAGGACGCACCGCGGTTCGCCTGGCGCGGGCTCTCCCTCGACGTCGCAAGGCACTTCTTCACCGTCGAGGAGGTGACGGAGGTCCTCGGGCTGATGTTCGACCTGCGCCTGAACGTGCTGCACCTTCACCTCACCGACGACCAGGGCTGGCGCCTGGACCTGCCGTCGCGGCCGGAGCTGGCCGAGCGCTCGTCGGGCTCGGCCGTGGGCGGCGGGCGGGGCGGGTACTTCACCGCGCGCGACTACGCCCAGATCCAGCAGGCGGCGGCACGGCGGGGCATCACGGTGGTGCCGGAGATCGACGTCCCCGGGCACACCAACGCCGCCCTCCACGCCGTGCCGGCGCTGAACCGGTCCGGCGTCGCGCCCGAGGCGTACACCGGGATCGAGGTGGGGTTCTCGTCGCTCGACGCCGCCCTGCCGGCCACCGCGACGTTCCTCCGCGACGTGTTCACGGACGTGGGCGCGATGACGGCGGGTCCGTGGGTCCACATCGGCGGCGACGAGCCGCCGGAGATGGACCGGGCCGAGTACGCCGGGCTGATGGAGGCGGCCGCGGGCGAGGTGGTGGCGGCGGGCAAGGCCGTGGTGGCGTGGCAAGAGGCCGCGCGGGCGAGCCTGCCGCCCGGTTCGGTGGTGCAGTTCTGGCAGGAGGACGAGCCCACCGAGGACGTGGTGGCGGCGATCGGGGCCGGCGCCCGCCTGCTGCTCTCCCCCGCCACCCGGGCGTACCTGGACATGAAGTACCACCCGGGGTTCGACCTGGGCCTCGAGTGGGCCGGGCACACGGAGCTGCAGGACGCCTACGAGTGGGACCCCGCGGGCGTGGTGCCCGGGGTGCGCGAGGAGGACATCGTCGGGGTCGAGGCCGCCGTGTTCACCGAGACGCTGACCACCCGGGAGGAGCTGTTGGTGATGCTGCTGCCCCGGCTGGCGGCCGTCGCCGAGGTGGCGTGGAGCCAGCAGTCGGGGCGCGACTGGTCGGGGTTCGCCACGCGGGTCGGTGCGCTGGGCCGGGTCTGGGGGCGAGGCGGGCTGGTGTGGCACCGCTCGCCCGGGGTCGCGTGGGACCGGGCGGCCGAGGTCGACGAACCTGCACACACGGGCCGCGAGGCTGAGAGCGGTCCGCCGTCGAGAACCGCTTAGCCGTCCTGCTGGCTGTCGGTTGCCAGCCGACGCGAGAGTCAACCATCGCTGGACCTGCGGCTATGCCCCTCCAGAGGGGAGTGAGGCCGTGCTCCTCGCCAGTGGGTGTGAGAGCGTGCGCCCGCATGACACATGCACCGACCTTGGTCGAAGGCTCTTGCGATCTGACTGGCTCGGATGTCGCGCTACTTGCAACGTAATGCGTGTTGGACCATGGGCAGACAATTTTGCTTAACGTCTATGGTGTCACCGACCTGCTCCGATCCGCGCTCGTGGGGCGGATCCGCGTGGTTGGGGAAAGAACGCGCCGAATCTCTCGAGGTTCTTGGTTACGCTCTGCGCCAACCCGCTGCCTCGGGGTCGAGGCCGCAAGGGCGAGCGTGTAGCAAGCGCTGCGATTCGGCACCGCATGCTCGTCCGCGTTGACCGTGTGGGTCGGCTTGCCGATAGCGGGAGCAGTCGCTGAATCAGCTGCTCTATACGAATCGGGACGCCAACCGAGACTGGCCGGAATACTGCCGCCGGAAAGCAACCCGCGCATGTGCGGCTACGAGGATCACAGGCGGCAGCCACCGGCCCCCAATAGGCGGTCCTCATGTCTCGGCGCCTCCTCGCGTCGCTCGTCGCACCACTCACGGTCCTGGCGGCAGCTGTTGTCATGCGGCGCAGTGGTGATAGCCCTAGGGCGCCACTTCGGCACTCTGGAACCTAGCGGCCATCGGTGTCAGAGTGCGCGGAAGAGGTAATGCGCGTGCGTCAGACCCTTGACGATGGCGTTGTTCCCGATGGAGGCGTTGGCGGCGGTCTGCGCCCAGACATGGTCGAGGTGTTCCAGCCGCCAACCGAGGGCCTCGATCGCGTCTAGGAGCGCTGAGGGGTCCCAGCGCTTCAGTGTCGTGGTGCGCTTGGCGCCAAGGCCGAGTCCCCCGCCCTCGGTGTAGGCGACGATCACCGCGCAGGTGAAGATTCGGGCGCCGCGCTGCTTGGCGTCGACGGCGGCCTGATACACCGGCTGGCCTTCGCTCTCGGGGACGGGCTCGATGGACGGCGACGCAGCGGTCTTTGCCATGGCCTCATGGTGGCGGAATGGAGGCGTTCCGGTCGAGTTGTGTCCGTGGCTGACGTGACCGACCTGAGTTCGGTCATTCGCTTAGTGCCTGAGATTTCCCGGTCGTGAGGGTGTCGATGATGGCTCGTCGGTCGGGGTCGATCTGGGGCGGGATGGTCTGGGTGGCGCCGTTGGCGGTGATGGTCGCCGAGCGCAGCGGCCGGAGCTGGCGGATGACGTTGCGGATCGCGAGCCCGGAGCGGGCCTGGACCTCGCGGGAGACGGCCAGGGCGGTGAACACGATGGTCAGGTGGGCCTCGATCGCGTCCCGGGTCCGCACGAACATCGGCCGGGCGGCCAGGTCGGTCTTGGACATCCGGAACGACTGCTCGACGTGCCAGAGCTCGTGGTAGGAGCCGATGACCTCGCCGGCCGGCATGAGCCGGGCGGGGATGTTGGTGACGTAGCCCTTCAGGCCGACCAGGCGCCGGGCGCGGGCCAGGGCGGCCTCGTCCAGGCTGCGCGCGTCACCGGTGGTCTTGACGAACCGCGGGGTGCGGGTGGCCTTCTCCCCGGCGATGACCGCGCGGGCCCGGTTCTCCTGGAGCGTCAACGTCTTGACGTCCCGGGCCGCCCGCTTGGCCGAGTACGCCCAGACCGCCCGCCACGACCCGGGATGCTGCTGGGGGTCCCAGACCGGCTCAGCCCGGACCGCTTCGTTGTTCTCGCTGCGGTGCCGCCCGGTCCTGGGGGTGATGGTGTCGATGACCTGCCCGTCGGTGAACGCATCCCCGTGCCAGCGGAAGTGCGAGGCCAGGTCCAGCGGCGCCTTCGTCACCCGGGAGCCGACGATGAAGCGCAGGTTCGCCTCCTCCAAGGCGGCCAGGTTGGCCGCCGAGAGCATGCCGGCGTCCGCGACGACGACCATGTCCTCGATGCCGTGCCGGTCCTGGAACTGCTTGACGATCGGCACGATCGTCGCCGTCTCGGCCTGATTGCCCTCGTAGCAGCCGATCTCGAGGGGGAACCCGTGCCGGTCAACGAGCAGACCGACGACGATCTGGGGGTCGACGCGGCGTTCCTTGGAGTAGCCGACCTTGCGCAGGTCGTCCTCCTTCTCCGCCTCGAAGTACAACGTCGTCACGTCATACAAGCACAGCGAGACATCACCGCTGGCCACCGCGTGGGTGAAGCACAACGCGGCAACCTTGTCCCGGTAGGCGCCCGGTCCCTCGCCGGCCGCGGCCCGGGCCAGGGTGCGGCGCATCGTCTTCTAACTCGCCGGCCGAACCCCCAGGTCGGTCAGCACCCGGGCGGTGTCCAGGATCGAGGTCGGCTCCACGATCCGGGCGATCACCAAGTCCCGGAACACCCCGTCATCGAGCGCGTCGAACCCCAGATCGGTGAACACCGCGGCCAGCGCGTCGTAGAGCACCCGCGAGGACGTTCCCACCACCCGCGGCGGGGCCACCGGCCCCCGCTCACCCACCGCCGTGCCCGGCTCGCCGAAGAGGGCGGGCACCCCGGGCCGGCCAATCAGCGGCCTCCGGGGCGCTGCGGGCGCCAGGCCCAGGTCGAGCGCGCCCTGGCCCGGGTCGTCCAGCAACTCCCGCGCCCGCTCGAGCAACAGCCCGAGCTCGGCCTCGGTATGCGCCGACCCGACATGGGCGACGATCCGCCGACGGCCGTTGACGGACTCAGCGATCTGCACGGCCGTCGCTCCCGAGGCCGTCCGCACGCGCCGAATCCACGCCACGAACCCCACGGTAGAGCACCAATTAGTGCCTCAAAACCACCGCCCACGCACCCATCACCGCAGGTCAGCGAGGTGCGCGATCCTGGATCGCGCAGCGGTGACCAAACTCAGGCGGAAGTAGGCCGCAGCCGAAATGTCCTCTCCCCACTACTGATTGGGCATATCAGGGTCGCTGCGAGGGCGCCGAGTTCCGCCGTGTCACCGTGCAGGTCCGTACCCGCGGATGGAAAGGGTCAGGTCGTAGCGCCCCCTACTGCCCGAAGTGGAGGAGGCCGTACCCTGCGCGGCGGATCTCGTCGCTTGCATCCGTATAGTCGATGTCGGTCACCGCCCACAGCAGCAATGAGCCACGATTCGTGGTGAACGGCCTGCTATGGCAAACCGTTCACCACGAGTAACGGAGACCGTTGCACACAGCAGCCACGGAGGCCGGTCCAGGGACAGCCCAGAGAAAGAACTAGCTATCGAAGCCCAGCCGGACCCTCAAGACGTCGTCCCGCAGTCCGGCAGCTGCAGCCCAGACCGCACGAACTTGGTCGGGAAGCCTGTCGGGAATTCGCTGGCCCGCAACCCCAAAGAACGTCTGGGCGGCCACGACCGCTTCGACGCAAACGAGGATCGCTGGAAATGCCTGCACAGCCGCCTGGGCACCAGCATGCGGACCTGGAGCGATGCCTTCCATTCCGAGAGCGAAGCGAATCATCGATCGCTCCTGTATATGAGCAACCGAAGAAAGGTAGCGCCATGGCTGCTCACCCCACGGACCAAGTAGTGCGTGTATTGCTTCGTTGTGTGCGAGTCTCGGTTCAACGGCCCAGTCTGGCTCGCCCCGCTTGGTGACCGCCTGAGTACATCCGCCCTGGATTGCCAGGGCCATCAGTTGCTCGCGTTGGCGCACGAGTCTCTGGCGCGTGGATTCCCCACCCGGCGGGTGCGGATCCATAATCTCCTCCCGGATTGCTCTCAACTTGAGGTTGACCACCCGGGACTTGCGGAGCAAGTCGGTGATCTCCGCATCCATCAGAAGGCGAGCATGGGCTGCGGCGTCCAAGAGCACTCTGCACAGCGCAAGGATGGGCCGAAAAGGAGCGCCGGATTCTGCGAGGAGTGCCAGAGCCTCAAGGTGGTCACGCACTGCTGTGGCGTACTCGTTGACGGTATTTAAAACTAGTTTATCGAGGTCCGACATGTTCGCCGACTCACCGACAGAGCCCGGCTGGGGGCCGAGCGGGCGTTCGTCGAGGCGCGACCGGCGCGGACCGCCCCAGACTGCTGAGACGTAGGCAGCATGAAGTGCATGAAGCGCCTTCCCTAGATCAGTCCAACTCGGACGTGCCGCAGCGAGTCGTCGTCCCCGTTCTGCGCCGCGGCGGAGGTATGCAACTACCGCCTCCGGGTCCTCCATGGATGGCACCGCTTCCATTGTCCGATAATAGGGCGCTCGTCCCCTCCCATGGATTTGCCCCGCTCAAACAGTCGAATCGATAGCAGGCGTCCGCAGCTGTCGACACCAGCCTGCAGCGTTGCCGGTGGAAGCCGAAGTTCTCCACGTAGGTCACTCCGCCGTCGGCTAGCTCGGGATTTGCAGGTCCGGCGCCGCCGTCGCGGATGAGCCCGCAGCGGCGCGCAACCGGCGAAGCACGCGAACAGGCTTGGTCGGTCCGTGCCAAAACCCGAGACTGAGTCCATGAAGCGAACGCGCCTCAACGACCGCCAACTTGCCGTCCTTGCGTGGCTCGGACAGGGCTGCCCACCACGCGACTGGCCCGACTACAGCTACAGGACCTCCGCGCTGGCGCTACAGGCCCGTGGGCTCGCAACCGTGAACCGACGCCGGGGGGCCTGGTCCGCGACGATAACCGAGACCGGCCGGCGGGTCTTAGAGGCCGGTGGAACGTTGCCGCCCGAGGACCGACCGGCGCATCGATCCCCGGGCGGCCGGCAAGGCACGGCGATGCGCCCGGCTCCTAAGAGCCCAGCGATCGAGAACCTGATTCAGCAGGTTCAAGACGCAGGCGGCACACTGCGAGTAAGCGACCCCGACGCGACTGTGCGAGCGGCCTTCCGCCGGGCGATTAGCCTGGCCCTCACCTCAGGAGCAGTCCCGGATGGCTTCGCCCTTAAGCACACCGGCCGCGACCGGGGCGATCTGGTCATCCGCCTCATCCCGCTGCGTGACCTGCCCACCGCACGGCCACGGCCCGAGCCCATCCCCGTCCCCGACGACATGCGGGAAGTTGGTGCGACCGTCCGGAACCTGGTCCGCGACCACAGACCGGCCATTTCCGACGCGGCACTGCCCCGAGCGGCCCGGATCCTGGAGGGCGTGTCGCGCGAATGCGCGCGGCGCGGATATGTGTTCGGCCCGCCCGTAGGCGACAGCGGTCACTTCCGCATTTCAATCGGCGAGGACGCGGCTGCCTTCGCCATGAGTGAGGAGGACGCGACCGTGGAGACGTACCCCGACGAGGAAGTCGCGAGCAAGAAGTACCCCTGGCAACGCGTAAGCCTGACCAAGGTCACCGTCGCCTCGGGCAGGCTCTCGATCCGCGCCCTCGGCGCGGCCTACCCGCCAGTGAGTTGGGCGGACCGGAAGCGCTGGTCCCTCGAGGACAAGCTACTCGACCTCTTCACCTATGTAGAAGGTGAGGCTGCCGCTGCGCGTGCAAACCGCGACCGCGCGGCACGTGAACGACGAGAACGGCGGCTGCTGTGGGAACGGGCCGTGCCGCAGGCCCGTCGACGATTCCTCGAGCACCTCAACGCCGAGCGCGCCTCACAGCAGGCAGCGTCATGGCAGGAGGCGAAGAAGCTCCGCGAGTACGCCGCCGCGGTGCGCAACGTGGCCTCTCAAGCCGAGCACCGGCCGCTCACTCGTCGCTTGTCGGCTTGGGCAGGCTGGGTAGAGCGGGAGGCGGCACAGATCGACCCGCTCACCCAACTCGAGGCGGTCGGCTTTGAGGTGCCCGAGGCGATCACCCCCTATGACATGGATAAGTACATGCCACGAGGGATGACGGTCCGCCATCCCCCCGGTGACGAACCGGGGGGATGGGACTGATCACCGCCGGCGCAGCTCCTCGACCGTGACTCCCACAGCCCGCTCGATCCGCCGAGCCTCCCGATCATCGCCGGCCCGCCTCAGCGCGGCTGTGGCGGCGAGAACGAGATCACTTAGTCGCGCCACTTCCTTACGCAGCTCCTTCAGTTCGTCGCGTCGCTCGACGGCCTGCTGACCGCACCACGACCGCAAAACCTCCCGATACGGCCGCCCGAAATGGCTCTCGTCCTGCTCCTGGTAGTACTCCGGCTCGAGAAGTCTCGTACGGCCGTCCTGGCCGACGTAGTGCTTGCCGTAGAGCTTGTTGCGGGTTGCCTCGGCCTCGTCCGCGTCAACGTGCGAGAGGATGGGCTGCGGGTCGCGGGCCGCAGCGGTCCGGGCGATCAGCTCCGTCACACTCCAGGGCACCACGTAGCCGTTATCGTCCTTGAACGCGAGCGACGAGCCCGTGAGATCTTGCGGCTCCAGTGCCAGAAACTGTGCGAGCTTCTCGAGGTCGTGAATGACCGACACGCCCTCGGTGGCTGACCTGTGCTCAAGGCTGACGAGCTCATGGTTGATCAGCATGTCGAAAACCGTGGAAGCGGCGAGCTCCTCTGGTGTGTCACGGCGATCCAATTCACTCGCTACTGCCTTCCAGCGCGCTTCGCGCGCCTCGTAGGCCGACACCTGGCTCCAGGGCACCTTGAGTCGGGCGGGCGGCACCCACTCCTCGCGTGCTTCGAACTGCTCAGCCACGAAACGGACCCTCACCCGCGCAGGGCGGGTCGTGCCGAGCTTCTCGACGACGACCTCGGTCAGCGGATCCACCGCCCTTGCACGGTAGGCCCAGCGCTCGCCCACCTGAGTTTCCGGACCCGATGCTGGCACCTGCCGCCCCTCCAAGTCTCTTGCGACTCCACGATCAGCGCATTTAGCCGCCGGCACAAGCTCTCACCGATTCTGTGCGACTGCATCTTCGGTCAGAGGCCGCTGTAGTGGGAATCGGCGGGCCTTCTGCCGCGGAACGCCTGGACTGCTCGTCGGTAGGGCCGACAACTGGAGCGGTGGCGCTACGAAATTCGGACGCGGCCGCCCCGCTGCAGCTGTCGAAACCGCCCTGCTGCTCACATTCCGCATCCCCTAGTCGAGCCGAATGCGTCCCTCTAAAAGGTCTGTTGGAAAGTCCTCAATGATGTTCTCGAGCCCGCGCGGCCTCATCATGAACGCACGTCGTAGCCTGCGCGAGATTAGCCATCGCGAAACGCTTGAAGTAACTCGATGCCAGCGGCGCGTGAGCGTCACGAGCGACTCCCACTCCTCGCTGAACTCATCACGAATCACGAGCGCGAAGGTACCGCGCGCCTCGTACGACGAGTAGCGCCACTCACCTTGAAGAACGGTGAGGGCTCGTCGGAGAGCCAACTCGATCTGCTTTCCACTTCTGGGTGGCAGGTACAGGGCCCACAAGTCGATGCTGCGTTCGGCGGCGTCGGTCGCCGTGAATAGCTCTCGCTCCTGCGCCACACGTATGGCCCTGCTCCGCCCCTCCCCCTCGAGGCCGGCTTCCATCGAAGGGAGTGGATAGGCATCGTCATCTCTTGCAGCCACATGCCAGCAGTCGCTTATCGCATCGAGAACATTTCGGTAGGACTCGATCTGACGCTGGTGATACCACGAGCGCTGGCTGGCTCGCGTGCTCAGGTAGATCGCCCCAACCGCCACAAGCGCGGCGACCGCGGCAGACAGCACCGCGCCATAGATGCCGTCCCAGAGGACAGCCGGCGGAAGTTCGAGCACGGATCGCACTTTAGCGACGCGAGGCAACGGCCGTCAGCGGCTGATCAGGGGGAGGGAGGACATAGAGACTCCCGCCACGACACAGCCGACAGGGACTCTCGAGCCGCCGTGAGAGCGGCACCGGCGTTGTCGGCGCGCCCGACCTCCACGCTCCGAATGCCCTCCGCTTGTCGTACGTGCGCTGGGAACGCCGCCTCTGTTCTTTCACGGCGTCGCCCACGACCTTCGCCCGGTGGCGTCCGTATCTAGCTTGCTGCGCTGCCGGTCACCGTGGCCGGCAGGACTGAGAGAGGGAGGCTCCCTTGAACAGCACCAAGAAGCTCTGGCTCGTCGGCGGCCTGTCGGCCGCGACCATCATCGGCGGCGCCTCCGGTGCGGCGGCAGCGCCCGGTCATGGCGGACACGATGGCCACAAGGGCTCCGCATTCCACGCGACCAGCCAGGACCGCGACGGCAACGGCAACCACGGGCACCACGACCACGGCTGGAAGGGCGATTGGGACCACGACCGAGAGAAGGACGGCCACCGCGGCGACGACAGAACAAGCAGACATCCAGATCGCCGGGGCGGCTCTGGCGTAACGACGCCCCCGGCCTAGGCGGCCAACCGGGACGAGTTGCGCGCATGCGTCACCCCACCTCAGGGCGTTCATAGTCGAGCAGCGCGGTCCTCCTGACCACCAATATCACGCGGACGACCATCCGATCCCCGTGGGCGTCCTCTAGGCGCAGCGCCTCCCCGAACTCGAAGTGGTTAGGCTGTTCTGGTGAGTCGTTGATGGAGACATTGTCAGCATAGAGATAGTGGGGATGGAATCGCTCGCCGTCATGGTTGTCACCAATTGTGTTCAGCCCGCCGATAAGCCCCTGGAATATGCCCAGTTCCGTCGGTGAAGATTGCGCTCCCGCCAGGGGCGCCACCCACCGCCACACTGACACCGCTCTTGCCCGGGACGGGATGCAACGGCTGTCGGCGACGGTCGAAAGCCTGCCCTCAAGTGTGCCCGCAAGCCAGACCACCTTCGGGGCGCAATCCGTCCACTCTCAAGCCCGTTGCACGACTCTCACCTGAGTCTCACTCTCATCGGCCAACTCTCACCACGGCTGACACCCGACACTGGCGGCGCACCATCTCGGTGATCCAGATGGGTGCGTAGGGCGAGGTGCAGTTGGGCGGCGTCGGGTAGTCCTTGAGCACCTCCAGGCGCTCGCCGATGTCGAGGGCGCGGGCGCGGTGCCCGGCGTGCTCGATCCCGATCCGGGCCAGGCAGTGATTCATCGCCCACTGCAGCCGGTCCGGCGCGTCCTTCATCTCCGCCTCGATGACGTCGAGCAGTCCCGTGAGGTCGAGCCCCTCGGCCTTCCTCGCCACACGCTCGGCGGTGAGCGCCCAGCCGGCGCTGGCGACGATGGGATCGGGGTCGGCGGACCAGGCCAGGCGCAGCTCTTCGGCGTGGGGGGTCTTCTTCACCACGTAGTTGACGAGCCAGTCCTGCACCCTGGGCGTGCGCGCCTCGCGCAGCATGGTGTCCAGCTCGTCGCGCTCGAAGGCCTTCGGGCGGCAGATCAGCAGGGCCAGCAGCCTGGCGGCGCTGTCGCCGGTCCCCCAGAGCTGCAGGGCGAGGTCCTGCTGGGTCTTCAGCCGCTTGGCGAGGGCGCGCAGCTTGGTGAGGTTGACCCCGTGGTCGTCGCCGTGCCGCTCGTTGAGGGCGCGGGCCTTGGGGTCATCCAGCGCGGCCAGCTCGGCCATCACCTCCGCCACAGGTGCCCGACTCTCCGCCGTCTGCGCCACGTGCGTCTCCCGTCCCTCTCCCGAGCGGTTCAGCCTACGGCGCCATGTCTGGACGGCGACGCGCACGCCGTCGTCAGCGCTGCACCGTGCAACCGGAGGGTTGCACCGCCGCCCGGTTGGTGCAACTCTACGGTTGCACGCGACATCACAGCCGAAGGGACGGCGCACCGTGGACCAGCTGGACAAGATCGAGAAGCAGATCGAGATCGACGCACCCGCATCGCGGGTGTGGACACTAATCAGCGAGCCGGGCTGGTTCATCAACGACAACCAGATCGTCGAGCACCGGATCGAGCGGGACGGCGACCTCGACATCGTCCACGACCCCGTCCACGGCGCCTTCGCCATCGAGACGGTCGCGCTCGACGCGCCCCGCTACGCCGCGTTCCGCTGGGTGGCCGACCCAGCGGCGCCCGAGACCGCCTCCACGCTGGTGGAGTTCTTCGTCGAGGAGACTTCGCCGGGTGCGGTGCTGCTCCGCGTCGTCGAGAGCGGCTTCGCCTCCCTACCCGGCACCGCGGCCGAGCGGCGGAAGCAGTTCGACGGCAACACCGAGGGCTGGAACCTCGAGCTGGCGCTGGCCAAGCGGCACCTCGAGGGCGTGGCGGCCCGTGAAGGCTGACGGGCGCCCCACCGCGGCCGCAGGCGCGGTGCCGTCCATCCCCGCCGTCTGTGCGGCACTGGCGGACGAGACGCGGTGGGCGATCCTCGCCCGGCTCGGGACCGCGCCGGCGTCGGCCTCGGCGCTGGCGGCGGAGATGCCCGTGTCGCGCCAGGCGATCGCGAAGCACCTGGCCGTGCTGCGAGACACCGGGCTGGTCGCGGCCGAGCGCGTCGGCCGCGAGGTGCGGTTCGCCGCTGTCGGCTCCGAGCTGAGCCGGGTCGGTCGGGCGATCGAGTCGGTCGCGACCGGGTGGGACCGCCGCCTCGCGCGGCTGAAGGCCCAGGCACAGAAGGACGACTCGGGTACAACCCGACCGTGACGCCGGGCACGCCCGGCACGCTTCACAGATCTCTGACCTGCAGCTTTATGGCTGTATCACCATTCGGACACTTTTCGCCACATCGTGATACGGATGCCGGGCGCCAAATGTCCAGATGTTCTACTCGGTCGCGTCGCTCGTCCCGCCCCGCCCTCTCCGCCGGGCCGGGACACCAGCCCCACCGAAGGAACTCGCATGCCCCTGCGCACTCCTGCCCGCCTCACGTCCGGCGCCGCCGTCGCCGCGGTCGCCGTCCTCCTGGCGGGGTGCTCCGCCGCCTCCTCCGGCCCCGCGGCCGATGAGGCCGACATCACGATGCAGTCCTCCTGGATCAACGACGCCGAGTTCAGCGGCTACTTCGCCGCCATGGACGAGGGGCTGTACGAGGCGGAGGGGATCTCCTTCGAGTACCTCTCCGGCGGCCCGAGCGTCATCCCCGAGAGCTCGCTGCTCTCCGGCGCCGCGGACGTGGCCCTGACCACACCGGACACCACCATCAACGCGATCGTCGACCAGGGCGCGGACTTCGTCATCATCGGTACCCAGTACCAGCGCAACCCGCTCGGCGTGGTGTCCCTGGCCTCCTCCGGGATCGACGAGCCCGCCGACCTGGTCGGCAAGACGATCGCCGTCCCGGACGTCAACCGCCTGGCCTTCGACGCGATGCTGACCATCAACGACGTCGACCCCGCCTCGGTGACGGTCGTCCCCTACGCCTACGACCCGACACCGCTGCTGCAGGGCGAGGTCGATGCCACCATCGACTTCGTCACCAACGTGCCGTACACCATCGAGCAGGCCGGCGAGGAGCCGTCCTCGTTCCTGCTGTACGACGTCGGGTACAAGATCCCCAACGACACCGTCGTCGTCACCCGCGACACCCTCGAGAACAAGCGCGAGGAGCTCCTCGCGTGGCTGCGGGCCAGCCGCGGCGGCTGGGAGAAGGTGCTCGAGGACCCGGCCGCCTACCCGCCGAAGTTCGCCGACACCTGGTTCCGGGGCACGGGGCGCACGGTGGAGAACGAGACCTACTTCAACACCGCGCAGAAGCCGCTGATCGAGTCCGAGAGCGGCATCTTCGCCCTGACCGACCAGCAGGTCCAGGACACGATCGACACCCTTGCCCTGATCGGCATCCAGGCCGACAAGGACATGTTCGACCTGTCCCTGCTCGACGAGCTGTGACCCCGCCCCGCACCCCCAGCTACGTCCACGTCACCGCCGCGCTGCGCGAGCTCGCCCTGGCGCAGCCGTGGGCGGTGGACCGGCCGCTGCCGCCGGAGAAGGACCTGGCCGAGCACTACGGCGTCAGCCGGGGCACGCTGCGCCGGGCCACCGAGGAGCTCGTCCGCGAGGGCCTGCTCAGCTCCGAGCCCGGCCGGGGCACCTTCGTGGTGCGCAAGACCCAGATCCGCCTGCTCATGGAGGACGGGCTGCGCGCCATCGCCCGGCCGGACAGCCGCTGGCACCTCGACGTCAGCAAGTTCGTCCCGGACTTCGAGGGCTCCGAGCGCTGCCACGGCGCGCTGCGCGAGCTGCCCGCCTACCGCGCGGCCCGGACGGTGTTCATCACCCCCGACAACAGCCTGCAGGCGGCGGTCCACCACGCCCTCGACGACGGCAAGGCCGTGCTGGTCCCGACCTACGGGCTGCGGCGCGGGATCGTCCTGCTCGACGACGTCGCCCTGGCCGACCGGGCCTTCGCCGCCACCCTCGACGGGCTGGAGCGGTTCGGCCGGACCCTCGACGTCGACGGGCTGCGCGCCGTCGGGACGGTGGATCTCATCGTCTCCGGGGCGACCGCGCTCACCCGCGCCGGCCTGCACATCGGCGGCGAGAGCGGCTTCTTCGGGCTCGAGTGGGCGATCCTCGCCGACCTCGGCCTGGTCGAGGAGGCCACGCCGATCGTCGCCGTCGTCCACGACATCCAGGTGCTCGATATCGACCTGTCCCCCGGCCCGGAGGACCTCGGCGTCGACACCGTCCTCACCCCCACCGAGACCATCCACACCCACCGGGCCTTCGCCCGGCCCACCGGCGCCCGCCCGCTCCCCGCCGGGGGCGCCCTCGACCACCTGCCCTACCTGCGCGAGCTCCGTCGCCCCACCCTGAGGAAGTGACCCCGTGACCGACACCACCGACCTGTACCGCCAACGCATCTGGGACTCTCTGCGGCGCGTGGGCCGTCCCGACTCCCGCTTCCACTGGGACTTCTCGTCCTTCATCGCCGACTTCGAGGGCAACGAGGCGGCCACCGACCGGGTGCTCGCCCTGGACGCCTGGGACCGGGCCTCCCGGGTGTTCATCACCCCGGACAACTCCACCGAGCTGCTGCGCCGGGCCGCCATCCGCGCCGGCAAGACCCTCCTGGTCACCACCTACGGCATCCGGCGCGGCTTCCTCCAGCTGGAGCCGGGCCGCGTGCCCGCGGACGAGGTCAGCTACGCGGCGACGCTCGACGGGCTGGACCACTATGCCCGCCCGGTCAGCCTGGCGGACCTCCGCGGCGGCGAGCCGCTCGGTTTGCTCATCACGGGCGGGTCCGCGATCAGCCGCAACGGCATCCGCTTCGGCAAGGGCCACGGCTACTTCGACCTCGAGTGGGCCATGCTCTCCGAGATCGGACTGACCTCCCCGGCCACCGAGATCGTCGACATCGTCCACGACGAGCAGGTGGTCGACGAGGACCTCGCCGGCGAACCGCACGACGTCGCCGTCGACTGGATCGTCACCCCCACGCGCACCGTCCACGTCCAGCTCGACGGCGCCCGGGAGCCCGGGCGGGTGTTCTGGGACCTCGTGCCCGGCACCGAGCACGAGACCATCCCCCCGATCGTCGAGCTGCGTGAGCTTCGAGCCAGCGCCGGGGCCGGCCGATGAGCGGCATCTCGGTGCGCGGGGCCTCCAAGGTCTACGCCGGCCGGCACGGCGAGACGGTGGCGCTGGAGGGCGTGGACCTCGAGCTGCCCGAGCACTCGATGACCGCGCTGATCGGCGCCTCCGGCTGCGGGAAGTCCACGCTGCTGCGGCTGCTGGGCGACCTCGAGCAGCCCACCACGGGCGGCGTGCTCGTGGGTGGCCGGCCGCCGCACGAGCTGCGCCGGCAGGGCCGCATCGGCGTCGCGTTCCAGGACGCCGCCCTGCTGCCCTGGCAGAGCGTGCGCAAGAACATCGCCCTGTCCGTGCGGGCGTCGGGCCGGAAGGTGGACTGGGCGGAGGTGGACCACCTCGTCCGGCTCGTCGGGCTGGAGGGCTTCGCCGACGCCCGGCCCGGCCAGCTCTCCGGCGGGATGCGCCAGCGGGTCTCCATCGCCCGGGCCCTGGCGCTGCGGCCGCAGCTGCTGCTGCTCGACGAGCCGTTCGGGGCGCTGGACGAGCTGCTGCGCACGCAGATGAACATCGAGCTGCAGCGCATCTGGCTGGAGCAGCGCAGCACCACGGTGATCGTCACCCACTCCGTGGGCGAGGCCGTCTTCCTCGCCGACCGGGTCGTCATCATGGGCGCCCGGCCCGGCCGGGTGGTCGACGTCGTCGACGTGCCCTTCCCCCGCCCGCGCGACGCCGAGCTGCTGCGCTCGGCGGACTACCACGCGCTGTGCGACGAGGTCTCCGCCCGCCTGGCCGCCGCCATCGGCGGCGAGGCGACGACCCCGGCGGCCCCGGCGGGCGCGCACGCCCCGGCGGGGGTGGGGGCGTGACTCTGGAGCGGCGCCGCACCCTCGCCACGCTGGCAAGCCTGGTCCTCGTCTGGGAGGTCGTGGGCCGCCTGGGTCTGGTGGCCGACGGCGCGCTGCCGTCGCTGTCCGCCATCGCCGCCTCGCTCGTGCAGAGCTGGGCCGTGTACCCGCCGCACCTGGCCGCGACGCTGAGCGCCGCGGGCACCGGCTTCGTCCTGGGCAACGCGGTCGCCATCGTGCTGGCGCTGGCCTTCGCGCTGGTGCCGGTGCTGCAGCGGGTGACCTCCACGCTGCTGGTGACCTTGTTCTGCCTGCCCATCGTCGTCGTCGCGCCGATCCTGGGCATCGCCTACCACTCGGACTGGCCGAAGATCATCCTGGCCGCCCTGGCCGTGTTCTTCCCGACGATGATCTCCACGCTGGTGGGGCTCCGCACCGTGCCGCCGGGCGCCGTCGAGGTGGTGCGCGCCTCGGGCGGCGGCCGCCTGCGGGCCGTGGCCCTGGTGCGGCTGCGCCACGCCCTGCCGGACCTGCTCGCCGGGCTGCAGGTGGCCGCGCCGGCCGCGATGCTCGGCGCGCTGCTCGGCGAGTTCCTCGGCGGCCGGCGCGGCCTGGGCGTGTACCTGCTGGGGTCCATGGGCCGGGCCGAGCCGGCGACGCTGTGGGCCATCGGGCTCGTGGCGGCGGGCATCTCCGCCGCCGCCTACGGCCTGCTCGGGCTGGTGCGGCGCTCGCTCGGCGCCCACGACGTGCAGCCGATCGCGGACCCGACCGACTCCGGCGCCGGCGCGGCCGCGCGGCCCGCCGCCCGGGTGCTGCTGGCCCTGACCGGGGTGGTGGTGCTGCTCGGCGCCTGGTACGCCTTCGTGGGGTCCACCGGGCTGCCCACCACGGTGATGAACACGCCGCTGGACGTGTGGCACAACCTGGTCAGCGGGGAGAACGCCGCGCGGACCCGGGAGTCGCTGCTGCCCGCGCTGGGCGGCAGCCTCCTGGCCGCCGTCGTCGGATCGCTCGCGGGCATCGCCGTCGCCTGGCTGCTCGCCGTGGCGCTCACGCTCGTCCCGGCGGCCGCGCGCGTCACCATGCCGTTCGCGTTCCTGAGCCAGACCATGCCGATCATCGCGCTGGTGCCGCTCATCGCCCTGCTGTTCGGGCGCGGGACGCTCACGGTCGTCGTCGTGACGATCTCCGTGACCTTCTTCCCCGCCCTGGTGACCATCCAGCAGGGCCTCGCCAAGGCGCCGCAGGGCCAGCTCGACGTGCTGCGCTCGGTCGACGCCTCCCGGTGGACGACCCTGCGGCTGGTCACCATCCCCAACGCGACGCCGTACCTCCTCGCCTCGGTGCGCCTGGCGGCGCCGCGGGCGCTGGTCGGGGTGCTCCTGGCGGAGCAGTTCGTCACCGGCACCGGCCTGGGCGGACTGCTCGGCGCGTCCCGCGGCTACCTCGACTACCGCATGATGTGGGTCATTACCGCGGTGGTCGCCGTCGTCGCGGTGCTCACCTATGCCGCGGCGGAGGGCGCCGAGCGGGTCGTCCAGCGGCGCCGGGCCTGAGGACGGCCGGCATGCGGCGGCGGCCGCCGCCGCATGCCGGCCGTCAGCCGAACGCCGCGTCGATGACCTTGCGTGCGGGCCCGGCGCGGTCGAGAAAAGCGGTGCCGCCGTCGAGCAGCTCCCGCGCCGCCTGGATGAGCCCGGCGAGTGCGTTCCACGTGAAGGTGCCCCCGACGGAGATGCGGGCGACGCCGGCGTCGGCCAGCTCCGCGGGCGTCGGCCCGCCCCGGACGAGCAGCACGTTGACCGGCCGGTCGGTCTCCGCGCAGACGGTGCGGATCTGGTCGAGGTCGACCAGCCCCGGCGCGTAGAGGACGTCGGCGCCTGCCTGCTGGTATGCCTGCAGGCGGGCGAGGGTGTCGCGCAGGTCGGGCCGGCCGTGCAGGTAGTTCTCGCACCGGGCCGTGAGCACCAGCGGACCGGACGCCTGCGCTGCCGCCGCGATCCGCTCGCGGGCCAATCCGGCGTCATAGATCGGGTCGTCCTCGTGGCCGGTGTAGTCCTCGATGGAGCAGCCCGCCAGCCCGACCGCCCGGGCCGCGGTCACGGTCTCGGCGACCTCCCGCGGTGCGTCGGCGTACCCGTTCTCCAGGTCGGCCGACACCGGCACGTCCACCGCCCGGACCAGGTCGGCCGCGTTCGCCAGCGCCTCCTCCCGGGTGACGGCGCCGTCGTGCCGCCCGAGCGTGGCGGCGAAGCCGCTGCTCGTGGTCGCGACTGCCGCGAATCCCAGCTCGGCGAGGATCTTCGCGGACCCGGCGTCCCAGGCGTTGGGCAGCAGCAGCGGCGAGCCGGGTCGGTGCAGGGCGAGGAACTGCTCGGCGAGGTCGTCGGGCTCGGCTGCCATGGTGGCTCCTGCGGTTCGTCGGGTGCGTGTCCTCCCTGCGGGACGCCGCATCACCCAGTCTGCCGGAGGCCGGCGCAGCACAGGTACGGCCACCAGGGCAAGGCGGGGCCCGACGGCCGGCGGCTGTGCCCGCGGTCAGCCGGGCCGGGCCGCCGCGCCGGCGGTCAGCCGGCCCGGCCGGCCGCCAACATGTCGAGTGCCTCGACCAGCTCCCCGCGCCGTGAGAAGAACGGCGAGTGGTCGGCGTCGAGCTCGACGACCCGTTCGACGCCGCCCTCGCGCGCCATGCGGCGCTGCAGCGCCGGCGGGATGGCGTGGTCCTTGGTGGCCAGGACGTAGTCCCGGGGCCGGGTCAGCGCCCCGCCGGGCAGCCGCACCGGGTCGAGGAACGGCTGGAGCGGCTGCGGGCGGAAGCGCGGCAGCGCCCAGGCGACCTCGGCCTCGTCGCACTCGCCGAGGAAGACCTCGCGCGAGTCCTCGTCGGACATCGTCGCCACCGGCGGCTCACCGCTGACCACCATCGTGTCCTGCACGCCGTCGCCGGCGCCCTCGGGCAGCTGGGTCATGGCCACCAGGCTCATCCCGTCGGTGGGCAGGAACGCCGCGACGTAGATCAGCGACGCGATGCGCTCGGGGCACCGCCCCGCGGTGTGGGTGATCACGGCGCCGCCCATGCTGTGCCCGACCAGCACGGCCGGCTCCGGGTCGGCCGCCAGCGCCTCGCCCACCCGCGTCGCGTAGGCGTCGAGCGTGACGGCGCCGACCGGCGTGCGGTCGTCACCCGAGCCGGGCAGGTCGATGGCGTCGGCCCGGTGGCCGCGGGCGCGCAGCTCGGCGGCGGTGGACTCCCAGCACCACGCGCCGCTGAACGCGCCGTGGACGAGCAGGAAACGGGTCATCGGGGACGCCTCCTCAGGCGATCTTCGAGCGGTGGGTCAGCCCGTGCCAGGTGCGGTTGTGGTAGACGAGCGGGGGCTCCTCGTCGACGTCGGCCGGGATCGCCGCGTGGGTCTCGACCGCCTGGGCGGCCAGGACGACGGAGCTGCCCGCGCTCATCTGGTTGACGATGCGCCCGCGCAGCCACGTCGCGGCGCCGACCAGGTACGGCTCCCCCGT
Source organism: Georgenia ruanii (assembly GCF_009193175.1). GTDB lineage: Bacteria > Actinomycetota > Actinomycetes > Actinomycetales > Actinomycetaceae > Georgenia > Georgenia ruanii. Next base: position 74,294 of record NZ_VUKE01000011.1, read on the forward strand.
GGGCAGCCGGTCCCACAGGCTCGTGTCGGCGAACCGGTCGATGGCGCTGGTGGCGAAGACCTTGGCGACGTCGAGCTGGGCCGCGCCCAGCAGGTGCACGACGACGGTGTCGGCCCGCCGCAGCGCCGCCGTCGCCGAGGACGACGAGGCCAGGGAGAACACGAGCAGCGGCGGCTCGGCGGACACCGAGATCACCGAGGTGGCCGTCAGGCCGACCGGCCCGTCGCCGGCGTCGGCGGTGATGACCGCGACCCCGGCCGGGTAGTTGCGGAACACGGCCTTGAACTCCGCGGGGGTGACCATCCCGGGGAAGCCGCCGGTCCGCCGTTCGGTGAGGGTGCCGGGGCGGGCGGCCAGGTCGGCCACGTCTGCTGTCATGTCTGTCTCCTGCTTGATGTCGCGCACGGTGGAGCGGGACCGGCCGCGCGGGCCGCGGGCGCTAGGCCCGCTCACCGCGCTCGACGAGGCTGAAGAACTGCCACGCCGGGTTCTTCGCCAGGCCGGCCAGCGCCTTGCCGCACTGCTGCAGCACCACCGGCCCGGACGTGACGTGCTGGGTGCCGGCGTGCAGGTCGCGGAAGTAGCGCTGCAGGTCCCCGGTGCGCAGCGCGGCGGTGCCGGCCCACGTGTAGACCGTCATCCCGACGGCGTGGGCGGACCAGGTGGCGTGGTTGAGGGCGAGCCGAGTGAGGGTCTCCTGCTCGGTGCTCAGCAGCTCCCCGCGCGCCAGCGCGGCCTCGTTGTCGGCCCACACGTCCATGACGAAGGCGCGGGCGGCGCGCAGCTTCGCCTCGGCCTCGGCGAAGTCGGCGTGGAACTGGGCGGTGTCGACGCCCGCGCCCGGGGCGCCGGACTTCCTGCGCGCCAGGGCGGCCATCTCCTCGAGCATCCGCCGGCCGACGCCCAGCGCCCAGCCGGCGTGGTTCATGCCCGCCATGTTGGCCAGGCCGACGGAGTACAGCGCCCCGCCGTGCAGCGGCTCCTTGGTGCCCACCGGGTAGACGAAGGCGTCCGGCACGAACGCGTCCTCGATGATGTAGTCGTGGCTGCCGGTGGCCCGCAGCCCCATGACGTTCCAGTTGTCCACCACGGTGGTCTGCGCCTTGGGCAGGGTGAAGATCATGGCCTCGCCGGTGCCCTCGACGAGCGCGGCGGTGTGGATGTAGCCGGCGTGCGGGACGCCGGAGGCGAAGTTCCACGACCCGCTGAGCAGGTACCCGCCCTTGACCTTGTGCGCGCGGCCGTTGTCGGGGCGGGTGCCCTGGCCGGCCATGAGCTCGTAGCCGCCGTCGGCGTAGAGCTGCTCGGTCGCCTCGTCGCTGAGGTAGGCCGCCGTCGTCCCGGACTCCATCTGCAGCGCCATGGCGGACCAGCCGGTCGAGGCGTCAGCGTAGGCGAGCTTCTCGATGACGGCGATGACCTGGCGCGGGGAGCACTCGTAGCCGCCGAGCGAGACCGGGATCCCCATCCGGAAGACACCGGACTCGTGCAGGGCCGCGACGACGTCGTCACCCAGCCGGCGGGCGTCCTCGTTGGCGGCGCCGTTGGCCTTGATGAGCGGCACGAGGGCCTCCAGCCGGTCCATGAGCGGCTCGAACTCGTCGCTGACGTGGAGGGCGGATGCGGTGCCGAGCAGGTCCTGGGTCATGGTCCTCGTCCTTGGGGTCGCATGAGAAGCGGTTCGAGACGGAGTCTGTCCCCGGTGCCGCGCGGTCGGGGCACGGTCGGGCGCTTGTGGCCAAGGTGGGCAAGACGGGTGACGCCGGGAGACAACCGCCGCGTCGAACCGGCCCGGCCGCACGCTGGGCGCGGCCACAAGCCGGGTGCGGCAGCGCGCCGCGCGTCACCGACCCGCCGCGGCGCTCTCCGCGGTGTCGCCGCCGTCGGCCGATGGGCCCGGCGGCCGGCGGCGGTCGGGTGCGGCCGTCTCCCGGGTGACTGACGCGGACCAGCTGGCCAGCAGGTCCAGCTTCTCCGCCGACGGTGAGCCGGACTCGGCGGTGTAGGCGACGAGGAACTGACCCGGGTCGGTGACCAGCTCCAGGACGTCGAAGCCCAGGTCGAGGTCGCCGACGACGGGGTGGTGGAACCGCTGGATCCCGGTGCGGTAGGCGCGCACGTCGTGCGCGGCCCAGCGGACGCGGAACGGCTCGCTGTGCAGCGACAGCTCAGCCACGAGCCGGGCCAGCTCGGGGTCGTCGGGCGTGCGGCCGGCCTCGGCGCGGAGGCTGCCGACGGCGTCGAGGGCGATGCCCTCCCAGTCGCGGTAGAACGCGGCGGCGCGCTCCGGGGTGAGGTAGATGAACCGGGCCAGGTTCGCCGGCCGGCGCGGGTCGTCGAGCACCGGCGCGTACAGGGCCCGCCCGAGCGGGTTGGTCGCCAGTATGTCGAGGCGGCCGTTGCGCAGGAACGCGGCGGCGCCGGTCACCGAGTCCAGCAGGCGCTGCACGCTGGGGCGCACCACCTGCTGGGCCGGCCGGCGTGACGTCCGTTCGCGTGGCCCGTTGGCGGCGCGGGCGAGGTCGAACAGGTGCGCCGTCTCGATCTCGTCGAGCTGCAGCGCGCGGGCCACAGCAGCCAGCACGCCGTCCGAGACGCCGCGGAGGTTGCCCTTCTCCAGTCGCGTGAAGTACTCGGTCGACACCCCCGCGAGCTGGGCGACCTCCTCGCGGCGCAGCCCTGGCACCCGCCGCCTGCCGCCGAAGGTCTGCACGCCTGCCTGCTCCGGGCTGAGCCGCGCCCGGCGCGTGGCGAGGAACTGCCGCACCTCCTCACGGATGTCCACATCGACCACGCTACGGCCGCCCGCCGGCCCCAGGGGGGTTCTGTCGTGACCCGTCTGAGCGTGGCCTGGTTGCCCGTTCCCGGCCGGCGTTCTCTTGAGGGTGCGCAGCACGGTCAAACGGCGAGGGCCAGCCCCCCACCCTGATCGGCCGGTGCGCGTTCTCGACCACCTCCAGGAGCTTCGTTCCCATGTCGACCTCGTCCGTCTCGACCTCGTCCGTCACGGCCCGCGGTCCGGTCACCGGGACGCGCCCCGACGCCGGCCCGCGCGCGACCCTGGCCGCCGCGGTGCTGGCGTTCTTCGTCATCACGCTCGACGCCACAATCGTCAACGTGGCGCTGCCGTCCATCCGCGGCGACCTCGGCGGCGGCATCGCCGGCCTGCAGTGGGTCGTCGACGGCTACACGCTCATGTTCGCCGCGCTGCTGCTGTCCGCCGGCGCCCTGTCGGACCGCATCGGCGCCAAGCGCGCCCTCGCCGCGGGACTGGCGTTGTTTCTGCTCGGCTCGCTGGCGTGCGGCCTGGCCCCGAGCCTCGCCGTGCTCGTCGCCGCCCGGTTCGTCCAGGGCGCCGGTGCGGCGATGGTGACGCCGGCGTCGATGGCGATGATCCGCCACGCCTACGCCGACCCCGCCGCGCGGGCCCGCGCGGTGGGCATGTGGGCCATGGGCGGTGCGGTCGCCGCCGCGGCCGGCCCGGTGCTCGGCGGGCTGTTGAGCCTGGCCACCTGGCGCCTGATCTTCCTCATCAACCTGCCCGTCGGCGCGGTCACCCTGCTGCTGCTTACCCGTGCCGCCCGGTCGCCGCACCACTCCCATCCGTTCGACCGGGCCGGGCAGCTCACCGCCATGATCGCGATGAGCGGGCTGACCTACGGCGCGATCGACGCCGGCACGGCCGGCCTGACCGCGCCGCGGGTGCTGGCCGCGTTCGCCGTCGCCGCCGTGGCCTTCGTCGGCTTCGGGCTGGTGCAGGCGCGTGCCCGGCATCCGATGATGCCCCTGAAGCTCTTCCGTTCTCGCACGTTCGACGTCACGGTCGCCATCGGGTTCGCGTTCATGGTCGGCTTCTACGGCGCGCCGTTCCTGTTCAGCCTGTACTTCCAGCAGGTTCGCGGACTCTCACCGCTGGGCGCCGGGGCGGCGTTCGTCCCGATGATGGCGATCAGCGCCTGCCTGACCCCGTTCTCCGCCCGGATTGCCGAGCGAGTCGGCCCACGGATCCCGATCGTCGCCGGCCTGCTGTGCGCCGTCGCCGGCGCGCTGACCCTGGCGGCGGTGCCCGCCCACGCCCCGGTGTGGCTGCTGGCGGTTCTGCTGATCCCGGTCGGCCTGTCCGGGCCGCTGGTGATGCCGCCGACGACCGCGGTGATGCTCGCCCACGTCCCCGCGCACCGCGCCGGCACCGCCAGCGGGGTGTTCAATACGAGCCGACAGGTCGGCGGAGCGCTGGCGGTGGCGGTGTGCGGCGCGCTGCTGGGCGGTGCGAGCGGATTCCTGCCCGGGCTGCGCACCAGCCTCGTGATCACCGCCGTCGTCACGCTGGCCGCCGCGGCTGCCGCCCTGCTGCTCCGACCCATGACACGGGAGGCGTGATGAGCACCTGGACCGAGGAGGACCTCGTCGGCATCGGCGAGGCCGACGAGCTCGCCATCTCTCCCCGACGAGCCAACGGGTCTGACAGCCGGCCGACCACCATCTGGGTGGTCCGGGTCGGCGACGACCTGTTCGTCCGCTCCTGGCACGGCGTCTCCGGCGCCTGGTACCGGCGGGCGCGCGCCACCGGCCGGGGCCGCATCCGGGCCGGCGGGGTCGACCGGGAGGTCCGGTTCGCCGAGGCCGACGCCGGGCTGCGCGCCGCCGTCGACCGGGCCTACCGCAGCAAGTACGGCCGCTACGGCGAGGCCTACGTCGGCCCGATGGTCAGCGACGACGCCGCCGCGTCGACCTTGCAGCTCATCCCGGGCTGAACCCCGTCGACCCCGTGCTCCGAGCCCTGCTCCGCGAAGGTGACAACGGTCAGGCCGGGGCGCGGTCGGGCGGGAAGCCTCCGGTGGCGACGGGCCCCCAGCCGGTGATGGTGATGCGGATCAGGGACTTGCCCTGCTTGCGCATGGCCGCGCGGTACTCGGCCCAGTCGGGGTGGTCGCCGGCGATGCAGCGGTAGTACTCCACCAGCCCGTCCTCCGCCTCCTGCGAGGGCATGTCGAGGACCTCGGCGGTGCCGTCGACCTGCACCCAGGCGTCGTCCCAGTCGTCGGAGACCACCAGCACCGAGGCCGACGGGTTGCGCCGCAGGTTCACCGCCTTGGCCCGGTCGGGGTAGGTCGAGATCACGAGCCGCCCGGCGTCGTCGACGCCGCCGGTGACGGGAGACAGCTGGGGGCGACCGTCCGAGCGGGTCGTCATCAGGACGAGACGGTGGCGGCTGCCCAGGAACTGGAGCAGCTCCTCGCGGGAGACCCGGTCGGCGGTGGCGATGCGTGGCATGGCGCCGATCGTATACGGGGGCGACGTCCCGCCACGGGGGCAGGCCGAGAAGGTCCGGTGGCTCCGCCGGTCCCGGCCCGAGCTCCGCGGGCGCTGCGCCGTGGAGGCCCTCGTCAACGCTCACCCCGCCGCGTCACCGGCCCCCGAGCCGCTCCTCCTCGGTCGGCTGCGTCGCCCCGGTCATCAGGGCCACCACCTCGCTCATCGATCGCTCGCGGGGGCTGACCACCGCGGCCCGCCTGCCCAGCCGGTGGATGTGGATCCGGTCGGCCACCTCGAAGACGTGCGGCATGTCGTGGCTGATGAGCACGACCGGCATGCCCTTGTCCCGGATCTGCTTGATCAGGTCGATGACGGTGCCGGACTCGCGAACGCCGAGCGCGGCGGTGGGCTCGTCCATGATGATGACGCGCCGGCCGAACGCCGCCGCCCGGGCCACCGCCACGCCTTGGCGCTGGCCGCCCGAGAGCGTCTCGACCGGCTGGGTCACCGACCGGATGCCAATCTTGAGGGAACGGAACAGCTCCTCCGACTCCCGCCGCATGCGGGCCTTGTCCACCCGTCGGAACACCGCGCCGAGCACCCCGGGTCGGCGCGCCTCGCGGCCCATGAACAGGTTGCTGGCGATGTCCAGCGCCGGCACCAGTGCGAGGTCCTGGAACACGGTCTCGATGCCGTGCGCCCGCGCGTCACGGGTGGAGTGGAAGCGCATGAGCTCGCCGTCGATCCGGATCTCGCCGGAGTCTGGGACCACCACCCCGGACAGCGCCTTGATGAGCGTCGACTTTCCCGCGCCGTTGTCCCCGATGACGGCAAGTACCTCGCCCTCGCGCAGCTCGAAGTCCGCCTCGTCCATCGCCGTCACGCTGCCGTACCGCTTGGTCAGCCGCGTCGCCGTGAGGACGGGGCGTCCCGCGGCGGGTCCCGTACCCCCGGCGGGCCCCGTGCCTCCGGCGGGCTCGGTGCCCGGGGCGGGCTCGGCGGCCGGGGCGGGCCCGGTGGCCTGGGCGGGCCCGGCGTCCGGGGCGGACTCGGTGCCTGCGCCGGGGCCGGTCGCCTGGCTCACTGTGTCCTCCTGCGCGCCACCTGGTCGAGGGCCACAGCGGCGACCACGAGGATCCCGGTGGCGATGTTCTGGTAGAGGTTGTCGATGCCGGCTTGCGTCAGTCCGTTGCGCAGCACCGCCACGATGAGCGTGCCTACGAGGGTGCCGACCACCCCGCCGCGGCCGCCGAAGAGGCTCGTGCCACCGATGACGACGGCGGTGATCGTCTCGAGGTTGGCGTTCTGGTAGGCGTTCGGGTCCGCGTTCGGGATCCGGCCCAGGGCCGCCCACGCGCCCAGGGCGGCGATGAGGGCCGCCGAGAAGTAGACGGACACCAGGACCCGGGTGTCGCGGATTCCGGACAGACGCGCCGCCTCCGGGTTCCCGCCGACGGCGTAGAGGTGCTTCCCGGCGGACGTCTGCGTGAGGACGTACCAGGCACCGACGTAGAGCCCGAGCATCACCACCACGCCCCACGTCGTCGACGCGTTCCCGATCGAGATCCGGTTGCCCAGGGCCGTCAGCAGTCCGTCCGGGACCGCGTACGTCGTCGAGCCCGCATACAGCTGGGTCGCGGCGTAGACGACGGTGAGCATGCCCAGCGTCACGATGAACGGCGGCAGCCGCAGCGCGGCGACCACCGTGCCGTTGACCAGCCCCAGCACACCGAGCACGACGACGGCGGCCACCAGGCCGCCCACCGGCCCCTGGTCCAGCGAGACCTTGGCCATGAGGATGGTGCCCAGCACCGCCAGCGCGCCGATCGACAGGTCGATGCCCGCCGTCAGGATGATCAGCGTCTGCCCGACGGCGAGCATGCCGATGACGACGGACTGCTGGAGGATCAGGGACAGGTTGTTGGCGGTCAGGAACGTGTCGGTCGCGAGGCTGAAGACCGCCACGGCCACGACGAGCGCGGCGAGCGGCCCGATCAGCGGGTTCCGCAGCACCATCGCCAGGTTGACGCGCCCGCGCGCCGTCCCGGACGGGGTCAGGGCCGGATCGCTCATGTGGTCTCCGCTCAGCCGCGACGGTCAAGGCGTCGTGTCGGGTGGCACGGTCTCGTCGTCAGCCCCAGCAGTTCTCGAGGCCCCAGGCGCTGTCCTTGGAGTCGAGCCCGGAGACGGGCTTGTCGGTGATGAGCTGTGCGCCGGTGTCGTTGAACCCCGACGGCTTCGTCCCGTCCTTGGCGTACGCCGCGACGGCCTTGACGCCGTTGGTGGCCATGAGGCCGGGGAACTGCATCACCGTGGCACCGATCTGCCCGTCCTTGATGGCCTGCACGCCCGCGCAGCTGCCGTCGATCGAGCCGATGGTCACCTGGTCGGCCAGCCCGGCGTCCTTGAGCGCCTGGTAGCCGCCGCGCGCCGCGGGCTCGTTGATCGTGTACAGGGAGTTGATGTCGCGGCTGCGGGCGATGAGGTTCTCCATCGCCGCCTGCGCCTTGTTCTGGTCGCCGTTGGTGTTCTCCTTGCCGACGATCTCCGGTGAGTTCTCCTGCAGGCCCATCCCGGTGAGGAAGCCCTCGTGGCGGAAGGTGTCCACGGTGCCGCCTGGCGTCCCGTCGAGCATCGCCAGCTTGGGCGCCTTGTCCCCCAGCGTCGCCTTGACCCACTTGCCCTGGAGCTCCCCGGCCATCCGGTTGTCGGTCGCGAACGTCGCGTCGACGGCGTCGGCGGGGTCGGTGGCGGTGTCGAGGGCAATGACGACGACGCCCTGGTCGCGTGCCTGCTTGATGGCCGCGAGGATCCCGGAGGAGTTGTTCGGCGTGATGAGGATGCCCTTGGCGCCCTGGGACACGAGGTTCTCGATGGCGGAGACCTGGCCCTCGTTGTCCCCGTCGAACTGCCCCGCCAGCGCCACGAGCTTCAGGCCCGCGGCGTCGGCCTCCTTCTGCGCGAACTCCTTCATCTTCACGAAGTAGGGGTTCGTGTTGGTCTTGGTGACCAGCCCGACGACGGCGCCGCCGCCACCGCCGCTCGCGCTACCCCCGCTCGGGGAGGAGGACGGGGTCGACGACCCGGAGCACGCGGCAAGGAAGAGTGTGCCGGCGAGGACCGCACCGCCGCCGGCCCGAACAAGGCGTCCTGCGTTGAACCGACGAGCGTGCGACATGGCGGCCCCCGACCGTGGTCTCCCGGGCGCCGTTGCCCAGGACCTGGCCGTCAAGGTAGGCCTGGCCGGGGAATTGGTCAACAAGTGTTGCCGTGGACGACTGGGTGAGCCCGGCGCGCTGACGCCAGCGGTCGGCCAGCCCCCGCCGCGGGCCTCCGACGGCGTGTGACCGAAGTGCTCCTTGAACACCCGGGAGAAGTGCTCTGGGACGAGAACCTCCACCGCGCGTTGATGTCCGCGATTCAGGTGCATAGCCCGGCGCAGCCGGAGAAGATCTCCGGGATCTTCCTCGCCTCCGACCGGGCCAGCTTCGCCACCGGCGGGGTGTTCACGGTCGACGGCGGGCAGACCGCACACTGAGGCTCATCGGTCCTCGTTCGCGATGCGTTCCCTGCGCCGCCGTCGCTGCGGGAGGACGTCGGCGCCGCGTCGTGCGCAGCGCGGCGGCACCGCAGCGGTGGCCTCAGAGAACGTGGTCGCCGATGAGCCGGTTGAGGCCGCGGATGTCCACCCCACGGGCGAACTCGAGCTTGACCCGGCCCAACCCGCTGAACCACAGCTCCATCTCGGAGTCGAGGTCGAAGACGCCGGCGGTCTCCACGGAGAATGCCTGGATCCGGCTGTACGGCAGGGAGGTGTAGTCCTTCTTCTTGCCGGTCATGCCTTGGACGTTCAGCGCGATGAGGCGCTTGTTGGTGAAGGTCACCGAATCGCGGATCCCCTTGAAGGCGAGGTGGACGACCTCGTTCTCGATGAGGATCGGCGCGAGCTCTTCCCGCGCCGTGGCAACGTCCCACGCACCGAGCTTGATGTAGGACGCGTTCTGGAAGTCGATAACGGGTGCTCCTCCATTTTGGTGAGGGCATAACCGTATCGCTCGCGGCTCGCCTCCGGCCGCGAGAACATGCCAGCCATGGTCGAGCTTCCGAACCCCAACCCCACGGCCCTGTACGGCTGCATGGGGCTGGGCGGCACCTGGGACACCACGGAGTACGGCACGGCGGAGATCGAACGCGCCGCGGCGGCCCTCGAGGCGGCGCTGGACTCGGGCTTCACCTGGTTCGACCACGCCGACATCTACGGACGCGGCAAGGCAGAGGCGGTTTTCGGAGAGGTCGTCGCGCGCTGGCCCGGACTGCGCGAGCGGATCGTCATCCAGACCAAGTGCGGCATCCGCCTGCCCGGCGGTGACCGTCCAGGCCTGTACGACGTCCGCCGCGACACGATCTTGGAGCGCGTGCGCGAGAGCCTGCGGCGCCTGCGCATCGACTACCTGGACGTGCTGCTCCTGCACCGCCCCGACCCCCTCGCCGATCCGGCCGAGATCGCCGGAGCGCTGACGCTCCTTCACGAGGAGGGACTCGTCCGGCAGTTCGGTGTCTCCAACATGAGCGGCCAGCAGATCGGCCACCTCCACGCCCACCTCGACCTTCCACTGGTGGCCAACCAGCTCGAGATGAGCCTGCACCGGCGCGACTGGCTCGAGGCCGGGGTCCTGGTCAACACCGCGGAGGCCACGAGCAACGGCTTCCCGCTCGGCACACTGGAGTACTGCCGTGAGCACGGCATCGCCCTGCAGGCGTGGGGCCCGCTCGCCCAGGGCCGCTATACCGGCCGGCCCGAGACCGCGGCCGACGACAACGCCGCGCAGCTCGTCGCCTCCCTCGCCGCCGCGAAGGGCACCACCCCGGAGACCGTGGTCCTGTGGTGGCTGCAGCGGCACCCCGCCGGCATCGCGCCCGTGATCGGCTCCAAGAACCCCGACCGCATCCGCGCGTGCCGCGACGCCGTCACCGGACAGCCGCGGCTGACGCACGAGGAGTGGTACGACCTCTGGATCGCTGCCCGGGGCGCGCCGCTGCCCTGAGACGGTCGCCAAACTAAACCGTGCTCCGTTCCCTCATACCCGGCCACTGCTTCGCCGATTCGCTCCGGAACTTTTGACCAGCACGATGGATAGCCAGCCCCAACCCACGGTTACCGGGCTGCCAACGCTCGCGAGAACTGTCGACCGTAGTGCGAAGACCACGGCGCCGTGAAGTCCACCGCCATTAAAAAACATGACAGAAGACGAGAACTAAGCCCAGTCAACGCTATAGGATCATCCGTATAGTAGCCCTTGACACGGTGCTCGAAATACGACGGAAAGTGCTTTCCGTTTACCACGGATGCGAAGCCATCGGAACGGGTAACGTTACGAAACCTTGCGCGCAAATACCTCTCTCTGTCAATAGCATTTTGCACGCGAGACCTCACACGTATGGTTTGCAAAGCAGAAGCTATGCCAGCGGCGTCTACACGACCATACGTGCCTGCATTGACTGCCGACTTTCGGGAGGGCGCGGCACCCGTACCAGCCTGGAGCCCTGCGTCCAGGATGCATAGCTCGATCCAGTCAGACCAAAGCTCTCCAAGTTGCTCCTGCCAGTCACCAAGCGCAGTGACGAGCGCCTCGGCCTCAATTCTAGTCAGCGAGAGCGCTCCCGACATTGCGCGCACACTGTCGGCCACCATGAACACTTCGGCCTCGACGTTGTAATTTTTCGTATACACGAGATGAGGAGACCGGCGACGCACCCGACCTAAGACATGATCAAAATCTCGGTCGACACAACAGAGGACCGAAACTTTTGTAACACGATTCTCTTGGGACAACATTTGACGGCGACGGAGATAGTCGTGAAACTCTATGACACCGGCCTTGCCCCTTGTATGCCTCAACCCTGAAATTTGATCGATGACATAGACTTCGTACGTTCCATCACCCAACCGAGGGTCAGCACCCGCGAGAGCGCCGAAAAAGGACGGATCGATTTCACGGCCTTCCACAATCAGGAATGCACGCTTCCGCGACATGCCGATCCTACGCGCGAGCGATGCCTTCGACCGCATCAGACGCCTCATAGCTCGAAGATTTCCCTGTCCGGCACATTTGCCATAACTTCTGGACTATGAGTCGCTATAATCACTTGCGCCTCTGAATTCAACACACGCATATTTTCGATGAGGTCCTGCTGCCAGTCGACATGGAGTGACAACTCCGGCTCGTCGACTATTACGGAATTCTGCCGCGCATTGGCCGTCTCCAGTAGTAGCAGCAGGAGTTGCTTCTCGCCAGACGAGAGCCCGGTGACCGGAATCTCTACGTCGCCGGCGCGGATGGTTAGGCGTCGCCCACTGATGTCGATTGCTTTGTTACCAGACATCATTGCGGACAGAATGTCTTGCAACCTACGCTGAGGAAGATTTGCGATCTCGATCCCGCGCTGCACCTCCGAAATCCTGCCCACAATGGCGCGCAATTGGCCATCTTCCCCATATCGCTGAAGAAAATCCTTCCTGTTGAAGGACGTTCTAAGTCGATGGTTCTGCAAGAAGTTTGTCACCAGCGTGAAACCGGCACGCGGGTCCACGAGAGGAGTTTGATCATCCCGCTCGTCCGGGTTCAGCACAACATCGAGGACGTCGGCGAGACCGCGTTGTTGTACCTCTCTAATGACCATCGACGATCGCGCAACATGCCTCTGCCATAGCGAATCGATAGCGTCCGCGAATGCTTGATCGTATGCCGCCTCATCAAGTAGTTCCCGACGAGGTGGGCGCCTGTCGCCGAAACCACTTCCTCGTTCGGTTATTCGAGAAATCGGGAGATACCCGTGCGAAAACCCTCTACCGTCCAGCTCTTCCGGCTCCGTCGCCCATTGCAGACTGTTCGCTGATTCAAGTAACTCAAATTGCGCGTTAGCATACAGTTCTGGATCGTCGCGGCCGGAGAGCGCATCCTCAAGCCTATCCAACTCACGCAACTTTCGCTTTGATTTCGTTACACTACGTACGACGCGACCTCTTAATTCGGAATGGAATACAACAGTAGCCTTCTCGAATGGGACCCTGACAAGGGGTGCCGCGTCCCCTGTCAGTGCGCTATGGAGTATGCGAAGCAACGAGGTCTTTCCCGACCCGTTCATTCCCCAGAACACGTTCACGTCAGGATTCAGATGGATCGAAACCGGATCTTTACGACCCGCCAAGCCATCAATTCTGAATTCGAGAATGCGGGTCATGTCAACACTACCTAACAGGGAGGGACCAAAGACGAAGCCTAGAATGAGACTTCCAAAAGTTATCAGAGCTGGAGGCACGGGCTGAAGCCGACACGCGCGATCTGCCGTGTGTGTTGAGCGACCTCTCGACAGACTGAGTACGATTCGTACGCTAGATTGTCGGGTTCACAAGAGACCGAAGGTAATCGCGCGTCTCAGAATCGGCCGAGTACAGGAGCGTGCCTCGAAGGCCACGCGTCAGTAGGACCTTGTACACGTGCCTTACCAGACGATCGAATGTGGCGTCATCGACTGTCTTACGCGACTTGAAGTCGGGGTCCTTGTTGAACTCGCGTCGAGAGACCCATCGGTCCTCTCGCCACACGAGATCCGGCCCAATGATGACGCCGTTCCACGAGTATTCGAAGCCCTGTGCGGTGTAAACGCACCCGACCTGCTCGAAACCTGCGGGATCGTACGCCCACAGCCAGGACGGCGGTGCACCAGCGATCGCGCGGTCGCTCTTGAGGTTCCACGGCTTTGACCACGCACCGATTCTGACGTCAGGGACGAGCGAACCATCCTTGTTGGGGTTGCTCCACGGCCAGCAATAGCCAGCAGTCATGCGGGCGTTCTCGCCCGCGTCGAAGCGTGCCCGCAGCCGGCCCTCGAGTTCCTCGACTGAGTTGGCGACATCAACGGAAAACGTGGGCTCATCACGCCAGACAGGCGGCGACCCGTCGGCCTGGGTATCGAGCTCGCTGCGCAGCCCCAGAAGCACATGTACCCACTCGAGGTACTTATCGCTCCCGCCTGATCGGAACTGTCCGTTCAGATCGACCTGAGTCACCGGGATGCCACGCGCGGCGGCGTGCGCCTTGATGTCCGTGGCCGTACCCATCTCCCCTGGTCGCACCACCTGGTGCTCGTCAAGCAGGAAGACGGGCACCCGCGCGACATCGAGCAACTCCTCAACCTGGGGGCGCGCACGGTCGCGCAGCTGCTTGGGCGTGTACCGATTCACTGACTTCTCACGAATCCTGTGGGCTTCGTCGAGAACGACGACGTCGAGGTCGTTAGGCTCCGCCTCCATAAACGAGTTGAAGTACTTGAACAGGCTCTTCGTGCGAGTCGACCCCTTGCCCGCCACCTGCCGCATCGTCTGCGTGAACGACTTCGATCCTGTCGCGTGCAGAACGGTCCGGCCCTGCCGGGCGAGTTCACCGAGAAGCGAGAGAGCGATGACGCTCTTCCCACTACCGGGTGAACCCGTCACCACAACGACGTTCTTCTGATCGGCACGCCGTGCCCTCTCCACGGCGCGCAGGACGAGCTCGTACGCCACACGTTGCTCATCCAGCAGCACGAACTGCTCGCGCTCCTGAATCTCCTTCGCAGCAACACTGAGCAGTTGCTTCGACGGAGCGATGGACGACGAGAGCAGGACGTCGGCCGCATTCCGTCCGGGCTCAGGCGCCAGCCGCGACCTGAGGAACTCGATGAAGTCTCCGCGTCGCTGTCCGGTGAACACACGGCTCATGGGCGTCTGAGGGCGCTCCCACAGATCAGCGACCGTGCCGTCCGTGGCGTTATGCAGGTAAGCCACACCGGCGAGCGGGTCGGGCTCCTCAGCGAGGGCGCGAACAAAGTCGAATAGGTAGCCGCCATACCCCGCGACCTGAAGTCCCGGGTGGAGCGAGGGCCGGTAGGGCGCCGCCACCACGTCCACGAGGGTGTCACTGTCCTCCCAACGTGTGGCGGCGCTCCACTGCTTGAGCTCCACCACGACGTAGCTGGGACGGCCGGTCTTGGGATGAACGCCGGCGAGAATGGCATCAGCGCGCTTGCTCGACAAGGGAAGCCGGTACTCGAGGATCACCTCAACGTCCGTGAGCCCCGCATCGTCGAGGTCCCGAGCAAGGACGGGGAGACTACCGCGCCAGGATCGACGCTCCCCTGGACCTGGGCGCCCCGCTCCCTCGACCACCAGGTAATTCTCCAGCGTGTCCTCGATGACGGAGAAGTCGCTGCGAGCACCGTCACTCAGTGCACGAGCGGCAAGGCGAACGTTTCCCACGAATGTCCCCTGAGCAGCACGAATCAACGTGCGGAGGGGACATATCTGCGTGCAGAAGTCCGTCGAACCGCTTTCGGACCAGGCTATCGGCTTTTGCGGCTGACCCGTCGCGCATCTGATAAGCGGACGCGGCGACGGACGGCCGCGAGCATGGAGATACGGTGACCCTCCGTGGACTACCCGGGCCTCGGCACTCTCATCAACGTCGGCGCAATCGTTGTCGGCGCTCTCCTCGGGATGGCCGTCGGCCAGCGCCTCCCGGAGCGCGTGCGCGACGTCGTAACCGACTGTCTCGGACTGGTCACGCTCCTCGTAGCGGCGCAGTCGGCCATGAGCGTGGCGGACCCCGCGCTCTCCGCTGCCGTCGGCTCCGGCGCCGCCCTCATCGTTCTCGGAGCGCTCCTGATCGGGAGCATCGTGGGCTCTGGCCTGCGGATCGCCGACCGACTCGAGGGCCTCGCCGGCCGGGTCCATGCCTGGACCACCCGACCTGGCGCTGTCCGGCTCGAGGCCTCCGGCGCGCGGCAGCGATTCATCGACGGCTGGCTGACCGCCACCTTGCTCTTCTGCGTCGGCCCGCTGGCGGTGCTCGGCAGCATCTCCGACGGCCTCGGCCTCGGCATCGACCAGCTCGTCCTCAAGGCCGTCCTCGACGGCTTCGCCGCGCTCGCCTTCGCCTCCACCTTCGGCGTCGGGGTGCTGCTCTCTGCGGTATCCGTTGGCGTGTACCAGGGTGCCCTGACCGTCGTCGGGATGCTGCTCGGCTCGGTCGTCCCCGAGGCGCACGTCGCGGCGCTGACGGCCACCGGCGGGCTCATGCTCGTGGGCATCGGCCTGCGTCTGCTGCGCATCCGCGACGTCCCGGTGGCAGACATGCTCCCGGCGCTCGCCGTCGCCCCACTACTCACGCAGGTCGTCGTGCTGTTCCGCTGACGCCCGGCCACGCCGTCGGGGCGTCGCCCAACGCGCCCGGCCGCCGCCACCGTTCAGTGGCGACCGAACCCCTCCCAAGCGAACCCCAAGTGGCGCCCAAGCGTCCTCGGCCACGGTGATCCCACCCGATCACCACCAGACCGAGAGCGAGCTCATGTCCTCCGACATGCCCACCGGCACCACCACCGCCACCGACCTGCGCGCCCCCGGCGCGGGCGCCGTCCACCTGCCCGGCGACCCCGGCTACGACACCGCCCGCCAGCCCTGGAGCATCGGCCACGACCAGCGCCCCGCCGCCGTCGCCGCGCCCACGACCGCCGCCGAGGTCGCCGCCGTGGTGCGCCGCGCCGCGGCCGCCGGGCTGCGCGTGGCCCCGCAGGGCACCGGCCACAACGCCGGCCCCCTGGCCGCCCAGGACCTCAGCGACGTCGTCCTCCTGCGCACCGGCGCCCTGGACGAGGTCACCATCGACCCCGCCACCCGCCGCGCCCGCGTCGGCGCCGGCGTCATCTGGCAGCCGGCCGTCGAGGCCGCCGCCGCCCACGGCCTGGCCGCCCTGCACGGCTCCTCCCCCGACGTCGGCCTCGCCGGGTACTCCCTGGGCGGCGGCATCGGCTGGTACGCCCGGCAGCTGGGCCTGGCCGCAAACAGCCTCACCGCCGTCGAGCTGATCACCGCCG
The DNA here is from genome assembly GCF_009193175.1 of Georgenia ruanii. Classification (GTDB taxonomy): domain Bacteria; phylum Actinomycetota; class Actinomycetes; order Actinomycetales; family Actinomycetaceae; genus Georgenia; species Georgenia ruanii. Next base: position 90,461 of record NZ_VUKE01000011.1, read on the forward strand.
ACGGCGAGCTGGTCCGCGCCGACCGGCACGAGAACGCCGAGCTGTTCTGGGCGCTGCGCGGCGGGGGCGGCGGCCTCGGCGCCGTCACCGCCCTGGAGTTCCGCCTCTACCCCATCGACTCCGCCTACGCGGGCATGCTGATGTGGGACGTCGCCGACGCCGAGAAGGTGCTGCGCACCTGGGCCGCCTGGGCGCCCACCGCCCCCGACGAGATCACCACCGCCTTCCGGCTCCTGAAGCTCCCGCCGCTGCCCGAGCTGCCCGAGCCCGTGCGCGGCCGGCATCTCGCCGTCGTCGACGGCGCCGTCCTCGCCTCCGACGAGCGGGCCACCGAGCTCCTCGCCGAGCTGCGGGCCCTGCGCCCGGAGATCGACACCTTCGCCCGCATCCCCGCCCCGGCCGTCACCCGCATCCACATGGACCCCGAGGGCCCCACCCCATCGGTCTCGGACGCCGCCCTGCTCGGCTCGGCACCGGACGGCGCGATCGACGGCCTGCTGGCGCAGATGGGCCCCGGCTCGACGTCCACGCTGCTCATGGCCGAGCTGCGCCAGCTCGGCGGGGCGCTGGGCCGCCGGCACGAGGGCGGCGGCGCGCTCGACCGGCTCGACGCGGCCTTCACCGCCTACGGCGTGGCGATCGCCCCGACCCCGGAGATGGCTGCCGCCGGCGCGGACGACGCCCGCGCGCTGATCGGCGCACTGTCCCCCTGGGCCAACGGCCGCCAGTACCTCAACTACGCCGAGAACGTCGTCGACCCGCGCACCGGGTTCGACGCCGACACCTGGGCGAAGCTGTCGGCGATCCGCGCCTCGGTGGACCCGGGCGGGATGTTCGTGGCTAACCACGCGGTCGGCCGGGAGCCGGCCACCTCCTGACGCATCACTTCAAGACAGGCCACCCGCGCGGGGCGGGACGGGACGCGAAAGCGCCGCCGTCCCTCCCCGCGCGGCCCTATGCTCCGGCGCGTGAGGATCGCCGTGCTCGGCCCGGTGGAGGCGCACCGCGACTCCCCGGTCGACCTCGGCACCCGCAAGCAGCGCGCCCTGGTCGCCGCGCTCGCGCTGCACCGCGGCCGCCCGGTGCCCGTCGACACCCTCGTCGACCTGCTGTGGCGCGACACCCCGCCGCCCGGGGTGGCCGGCACCCTGCAGGCCTACGTCGCCGGGCTGCGCCGCGGCCTCGAGCCGGACCGGCCCGCCCGGGCGCCGGCCACCGTGCTGGTCACCCGCGGGCCCGGCTACGCCCTGGAGCTGGACCCCGCCGACCTGGACGTCGTCGCCTTCGAGGAGGCGGCGGCCGAGGCGCACCGCGCGCTCGCCGGTGCCTCCCCCATCCCCGATGGTGCTCCCGCCGCGCGCCTGACCGGCGCCGTTCTCGACGACGCCGCGGGCCGCCTCGAGGACGCGCTGACGCTGTGGCGCGGCACGCCGTTCGCCGAGCTCGACGACGCCCCGGCCGTGCTGGCCGAGCGGGCCCGGCTGGAGGAGCTGCGGCTGCTCGCCGTCGAGGACCTCGCCGTCGCCCGCCTCGCCCAGGGCCAGCACGGCGCCGCGGCCGCCGAGCTCGAGGCGCTCACCGCCGCGCACCCGCTGCGCGAGCGGCTCTGGGCGCTGCGCGCCGTGGCCCTGACCCGCGCCGGCCGCCAGGCCGACGCCCTCGCCGCGCTCCGCCAGGTGCGCGACCTGCTCGCCGACGAGCTCGGCCTGGAGCCCGGCCCCGAGCTCCGCCACCTGACGACCGCGATCCTGCGCCAGGACCCGGCTCTGGCTTGGACGCCGCCCGCCACCAAGAGCCGCGGCAACAGCGACGCCACCACGAAAGACACCGGACCCGCGCAGCCCGTGGCGACGAGCGAGGCCGCCGCAGGAACCGTCACCACGCAGGACGCCACCGGGCAGGCCAGATCGCGGACGGCGGCAGTCGCGACCGCACCGGCCGCCGCCCCGCTCCCGCACGCCTGGCCCCTGGCCGGCCGCGACCGTGAGCTCGCAGCACTCACCGACCTGCTCGATCAGGCCGGCGCCGGGACGCCCGCCTTCGCCGTCGTCACCGGCGAGCCGGGCATCGGCAAGTCGCGCCTGGTCGCCGAGCTCGCCGGACACGCCCGCCCCCGCGGCGCCCGGGTCCTTATCGGCCGCTGCTCCCAGGACGACGGCGCACCACCGCTGTACCCGTGGGCGGCGGTGCTCGGCGGCCTGGGCCAGGACCTGCCGCTGGGCGTGGGCGAGGAGGACGAGGGCGCGGCCTTCCGCACCTGGGAGCGCATCGTCACCGCGCTCACGGCGGCCGCCGCCGACGCCCCGGTGCTCGTGGTCCTCGATGACCTGCACTGGGCCGACCCGGCCAGCCTGCGGGTGCTGCGCCTGCTGGGCGAGACCGTCGAGACCGGCCGGCTGCTCGTCCTCGCCACCTGGCGCGAAGAGGCGACGGGCGAGCCGCTGGCGGCGGTGGCCGAGACGCTCGCGCGCCGCCACGCGGTCCGCCTGCACCTGGACGGCCTGGAGCGGGACGCGGCCGCCGCGGTGGTCACCGCCGTCGCCGGCACCGCGCCCGACCCGGCGGCGACGGCGGCGCTGTGCGAGCGCACCGGCGGCAACGCGTTCTTCCTCGTCGAGTACGCCCGGCTGGCCGGCGAAAGGGGTGACCTCGCCGCCCTGCTCGCCGAGCCGGACCCGCCCGCGGCGGTGCGCGACGTGCTGCGCCGCCGCCTGGACCGGCTGCCCCAGACGACGATGACCGCGCTGCGGGCGGCCGCCGTCGTCGGGCGCCGGTTCGACCTCGCGACAGCGGCCGCGGCCGCCAGCACGGCGGAGGACGACTTGCTCGACGCGCTCGAGCCGGCCCTGGCCGCGGGGCTGGTGCGCGAGGAGGGCGTCGACTCCTTCGCGTTCGCGCACGCCCTGGTCCGCGACACGCTGTGGGCGACGCTGCCCGCCTCCCGCCGCGCGCGGGTGCACGCCCGGGTCGCCGCCCACCTCGAGCCGGCGCCGGGGCACGAGACGCAGACGGCGCACCACTGGCTGCGCGCCGGACCGAACCATGCCGCCCGGGCGTGGCGCGCCGCCGTCGCCGCGGCCGCCGCCGCCCGCCGGTTGCATGCCCACGACGACGCCGCCGAGCTGCTGCGTTCCGCCCGGGAGGCGCTCGCGGCCGACCCGGGCGCCACCGCGCGGGACCGCTACGCCGTCCTCATGACGCTGGCCGAGGCCCACCGGTGGGCCGGCGACTGGGCCGGGCTGGCGGCCGCCTCCCGGGATGCGGCCGCCGTGGCGGAGGAGCTCGGCGACGTCGAGCTGCTGGCCCGGGCGGCGTGCGCGCCGACCACGGGGGCGCTGTGGCAGCTGGCCGAGGCCGGGATGGTCTCGGCGCTGGCGGTCGCGACGCTGCGGCGGGTCCTCGTCGCCTTGCCACCCGGCGACGGGGCGCCGCGCTGCCGGGTGATGCTCAGCCTGGCCGCCGAGCTGTACTACGCCGCGGACGTGCCCGAGCGGCGCGACCTGGTCGCGGGCGCCCTGGCGATGGCGCGCCGGCTCGGCGACGACGCGCTGCTCCTCGACGCCTACCCGATCGCCTTCGTCGCCCTGTGGCACCCCGCCACGCGCGAGGAGCGGCTGGGCTGGGCCACCGCGGCCGCCCAGCTCGCCACCCGCCTGGGCGACGACCGCGCCGTCGTCCTCGCGTCCTGCCTGCTCGCGGCGGTGCAGGGCGAGCTGGGCCTGGTCGCCGAGATGTGGCGGACGGTGGCGGCGGCGCGCGAGCACGCGACCCGGCTGCGGCTGCCCTTCCCCCTGCTCGTGCTCGACAACCTCGAGCTGCCCTGGCTGGCGATGGGCGGGCGGTTCGACGAGGCCGAGCAGCGGATGGCGGACATCGAGGCCCGGCACCGCGCCGTCTCCCTGCCGCTGACGTCGGCCGCCGTCGCCGGCACGCGCATCGCGCTGCGGATCTGGCAGGACCGCAGCGCCGAGATCGCCCCGCTGCTGCTGGGGCTGGAGGGCGGGTACCTGCCGGTGACCGCCTCGGTGCTCGTGCACGCCCTGCGGGCCGGGGATCGCGAGCGGGCGCGGGCGCACCTCGCCGCGCACCCGGTGACCCTCGAGCACGACACCTGGTTCTCGATGCTCGACTGGGGCATGGCCGGCGAGGCGGCCCTCGGGCTCGGCGACGCCGAGCTGGGCGCCGCGGCCCACGCCAAGCTGGCGCCGTACGCCGGGCAGGTCTGCTGCGCCGGGGGCGGCAACGCCTCGGGCCCGGTGGACATGTACCTGGCCATGGCGGCGTTCGCGGCCGGGCGCTTCGAGGAGGCGATGGCGCACGCGGACCGGGCGGAGGAGCTGTGCGCGGCGTGGGAGATTCCGCTGGCCGCCGCCCGGCTGCGGCGGCACCGGGAGCGGCACGGGTTCTGAGGCGGGGCTCGTTCGTCGGCCGGGCGGACCTCGCACCAGGACGCCGCCGGCGGCATGGCAGCCGCCGTCGGCGAGTCTTCCTCAGCGGACCACCCGCTCCCCCCGGCGGTCGGTCAGCTCACTCCGGCGGTCGGCCGGGTCCGTCCGACGGCCCAGCCAGGCCGCGAGGCCGAGCGTCAGCGCGCCGACGACCCAGAGGTTGAGCTCGGTCCACGCCCAGTGTCCGGCGGCCCGGTCGCCCACCAGCGCGCCGATGAGGACGACGGCGAGCCAGCCGGCCACGACGGCCCCCAGGCCTGCCGCGAACCTGACAGGGGTCGATGCGGCACGGGCCAGGGCGGCGCCGCAGGTGGCCAGGGCGGCCATCCAGGCAGCGAGGCCCAGGAAGAAGAGCGGGTTCTCGAGCGGGCTTCTGTCGAGCCCGCCGGCGACGCCGATGGCGACGGCCTTGGCGGTCCAGGCGCCGGCGGCGAGCAGGGCGGTGGTCAGGGCGATTCGAGTGGTGTTCATGGCGAGAAGACTGGCCGCGCCGGAAGTCCCGACGCGTCCCTCTCGAGAGTGACGTCCGGTGATTCCTCCCGGCCCTATGCTCCCTGCCGTGACGGCGCAGACGAGGCGCACAAGGTGGCGCGAGGCGATCGTGCTCGTCGTGCTGGGCGCCGGCGCGGCGGTCGTGGTGGCGGCCGCCCTCGTCGGCTCCCACCTGGGCGAGGGCGCGGCGCTCGTCCCGACGGCCGCCCTCACCGGCGCGCTGGCCGGGCTGTGGTGCCGACCGGTGCCGGGGGCGGTCGGGTGCGCCGTCGCGGCGGTGGGTCTGGCCGCGGCCAACCAGATCGCCGCCCCGCAGGACTACGCCCCGCTCGACGACCTCGTCTTCTTCGCCGCGGCGGTCGGCGGGCCGGCGCTGGCCGGTGCCGTCGTCGCCGGCCGCCGCACGCAGGTGCGCCGGCTGCGGCAGCTGTCCGAGCAACGGCTGGCCCAGCGCACCGCCGAGGTCCGCGCGGCCCGGCTCGAGGAGCAGAACCGCGTCGAGACCCTGGTCCAGCACGACATCATCCAGCGCATGGGGGCGATCGCGCTGCAGGCGGCCGGCAGCCTCTCGCAGCCTGCCGGCTCACCGCCCCCCGGCTTCGCGGCCATCGAGACCACCGCCCGGGAGGCCCTCGACGACCTGCGCGCCGCCGTCGGCGTGCTGCGCGCGCCCGCCGACCTCGTACCCTCTGCCGAGGATCCGCCGCCCCGCCGCGACACCCGTGCGATCGGCCGCACCGATGTGGTCATGGGCCTGTGGGGTGTCGCCATGGCCGTGGAGGGCATCGCCGTCGCCTCCTCCCTGGGCCCGGCGTGGCCGACCGCCACCTGCTGCCTCGCGCTCGGGGCGCTGCTCGTGGTGCGCCGCCAGCGGCCGGTGACGACGGCGGCGGCCGGCATGGCGCTGGCCGTGCTCATGGAGGTCGCGCTCACCCCGCCGACGGTGATGGTGACAACCATCGTGTGGCTCCTGCTGCTGGGCTTCGCCGTCGGCGCCCACGCCACGGGGGTGCGCCGCCTGGCCGGAGCTGTGGTCCTGGTGCTGGGCACGGTCCTCATGGTCGGCGTCCCGACGATCGGCGCCGTCGTCGCCGCGACGGTGATCTGCGGGCTCGTGGTCGGTTCCGGCGTGGTCGCGGCCACGTGGTCGGCGCGCGCGGAGGTCCTCGACCACCTGCTGCGCCAGGTCGAGCGCGGCGGTCAAGCGGAGGCGCGCCTGGCGGTGGCCGAGTACCGGCAGGCGATCGCGCGCAGCCTGCACGACTCCGTGGCGCACGCCATGACGGTGGTCTGCCTGCATGCCTCCGCCGCGCAGCGGGTGGGCGACGACGCCGGGCGCGCGGCTCAGGCGCTGAGCACGATCGCCGAGGCGGCGCGGGCGGGGATGGCGGAGCTGCGCCGCGGGCTGGACAGCCTCGACGGTCCGCCGGACCTCTCGCTGCAGGCGGTTGTCGACGACGCCCGCCGGCTGGGCGTCGAGGTTTCCCTGGTCACCGCGCCTCGAGAGCCGGCACTCTCCCCCGCGACCGAGGCGCTGCTCGCCCGCGCGGTGCGCGAGGGCCTGGTCAACGTCGCTCGGCATGCCCCCGGCTCCCCCGCTCGGGTCGAGCTGACCGCCGGGCGCGACCGGGTCCAGGTGGAGGTCACCGACCAGGGCCCGGTCGCGCCGTCGGCCCCGGTGGTCACCGGGACGGGCACCGGCCTCGCCGGCCTGGCCGAGGCGTTCGGGGCGCGCGGCGGCGTGGTCGCGGCGGGGCCGGACCCCGACGGCGGCTTCCGCCTGCGAGTGTCGCTGCCCCTTCCCGCGAGAGAGGCGGCGGTGGTCGCATGAGCGAGCCCGAGGTCGGCGTCCTGCTGGTGGACGACCAGGAGCTGGTCCGCACCGGTCTGCGGATGATCATCGAGTCCGAGCCCGGGCTCGCCGTCGTCGGCGAGGCACAGGACGGCGCCGAGGCCGTCGCGCTCGTCAGGGAGCAGCGGCCCGACGTCGTCCTCATGGACATCGCGATGCCGCGGGTCGACGGGATCGACGCCACGCGGCGGATCGCTGCGCAGTGCCCGTCGAGCCGCGTGGTGATGCTGACGACCTTCGACCGCTCCCAGCTGGTGTACGACGCCCTGCTGGCCGGGGCGAGCGGGTTCCTCCTCAAGGACCTGCCCGCCACTCAGCTGGTCGGCGGGATCCGGGCGGTGGCCCGCGGCGAGGAGCTGCTGGCGCCGAGCATCACCCGCCGGCTCATCGAGGAGTTCACCCGCAGCCGCACCGGCCCGCCGCCCGGTCACGACACGCTGACCGAGCGGGAGGCGGAGGTCCTCGTCCTCGTCGCGAAGGGGCTGTCGAACGCCGAGATCGCGGCGACCCTGTACGTCAGCGTCCAGACGGTGAAGACCCACGTGGCGCGCATCCTCGCCAAGCTCGGGCTGCGGGACCGGGTGCAGGCGGTAGTCGCGGCGTACGAGTCGGGCCTCGTGCGCCCGGGCGAGGACGCTCCGTCCTGATCGGTGCGACCCCTTCTCGACGGCGCTGCCGGGCCACCTCGACCGCGCTGCCGGGCCACTCGACCGCGCTGCTGGGCCTCCTCGTACGCGCCTCGCTAGCGACGCCGGTCACCCCTCTGACGCGTGGCGGTGCGATTCTCGTCTCATACACGCCGACCGGCGTGTCAATAACTGGACCACCTGCCCCGGTTCGGCGTAAATATCGGTAGTGAGCGACGATCCGAACCTGATCCGTGTAGAAGGCACCGACCGTGTTTTCCACCGCGGCCGGATCCTGATCGTCCTCCTCATCCCCATCGCGATGGCCCTCGTCGCCGTCTCGTCCATCAACGTCGCCCTGCCGTCGATCTCCCGCGGCCTGGGCGCCACCGACACCGACCTGCAGTGGGTGCTCTCCGGCTACGCGCTGACCTTCGGGATCAGCCTGGTGCCCGCCGGCCGCGCCGGCGACGTGCTCGGCCGCGGCGCGTTCTTCGTCATCGGGCTGCTGCTGTTCTCGGTCGCCTCGCTGGCCTGCGGGCTGGCGCCGACCCCGGAGTTCCTCAACGTCGCCCGGTTCGCCCAAGGCATCGGCGCGGGGCTGTACAACCCACAGACGATGGGGATGATCCAGCAGTACTGGCGCGGCATGGAGCGCGCCCGGGCCTTCGCGCTGTTCGGCATGGTCGTCGCCGTCTCCGTGGCAATCGGCCCGGTGCTGGCCGGGTTCATCATCCAGGCGTTCGGTCCGGAGATCGGCTGGCGCGCCTCCTTCCTCATCAACTTCCCGCTCGGGCTGATCGGCTGCGTCCTGGCGCTGCGCTGGTTCCCCTTCGGCAAGGAGCGCCAGCGACGGGCGGCCAAGAAGGCGCTGCGGGAGGCGCGGCGGCTGGCGCGCCGGAACCGGGGGCCCGGCCGGCTCGGCACGCCCGGGCTGGTGCGCGAGCGGATCGACCTCGACCCGGTCGGCGCCGTCGTCCTCGCCATCGCCGTGCTGTGCGTGATGCTGCCGTTCATGTCCCGCACCGGCGGGGCGATCTGGTTGCTCCTGCCGGCCGGGCTGGTCCTCGTGGCCCTGTGGGCGATGTGGGAGCGGCACTACAAGGCGCGCGGCCGGGCGCCGATGGTGGACCTGGAGCTGTTCTCCTTCACCTCGTTCTCCAACGGCACCCTCGTGGCGGGGACATACTTCCTCGGGTCGACGTCGATCTTCGTCGTCGTCGCGCTGTACCTGCAGAACGGCCTGGGGGCGAGCGCCCTGGAGACCGGGCTGGTGGGGCTGCCCAACGCCGTCGTCTCCGCCTTCTCGTCGGCCTGGGCGGGACGCCGGGCGTTGATCAAGGGGCGCAGCATCGTCGTCGGGGCGCTGGTGTGCGCGATCACCGGCTCGGCGCTGAGCGTGGTGGTCGCCGTCCTCATCGAGCAGGCCGGGATCGGCTTCGGGTGGCTCGCCCTGCCGCTCATGCTCGTCGGGCTTGGCCAGGGCGCGCTGGGTTCGGCGAACCAGACCCTCTCCCTCGAGGACGTGCCCACCACCTACGGCGGCACGGCCGGCGGGGTGAAGTCGACGGCCGAGCGCATCGGCACCGCGATCGGCAACGCGATGATCACCGCCATCTTCTTCGGCGTAGTCGGGCTGGCCGCGTGGGAGCACGGGTTCGCCGCCGCGTTCGGGGCGATCTGCGTGTGCCTGCTGGTCTCGCTGGTGGCCGCGGTGCGCGACCGGAAGGTGTCCGGCAACGGCCCCATGGCGGTGGAGGCCCCCTGACGGTGGCGTCGACGACGGCGCACGCACCAGGTTCGGCCCTGTCCCCGGCGGTGCCGTAGGTCCTTCGGGGGTTGCCGGGCCGTCGTCACCGGCGGACGTCGGCCGGGCCCTCGCCCATCGGCAGGCCGGCGGCCCGCCACGCCTCCACCCCGCCGATCATGTCGGTGGCGCGGTGCAGACCGACGGCACGCAACGACGCCGCCGCCAGGCTCGAGCTGAACCCGTGCCGGCAGGCCACCACGACGTGCAGGTCGTAGTCGGTGGCCTCGGGGATTCGCCAGGGGCAGGCCGGGTCCAGGCGCCACTCCAGCACGGTCCGGTCGATCACCAGCGCCCCCGGCAGCTCACCCTGCTCGCGTCGCTGGGACTCGGTGCGGGTGTCGACCAGCAGCGCGCGGCCGGCGGCGAGCGCCGCCATCACCTCCAGCGGCTCGAGCCGGTTGACGCCGGCACGTGCCACGGCGAGTACGTCGTCGATGCCCACCGGCACAGCATCGCGCCTCTCCCGGTGGCCGCGCGAGGCAACAGTGGCCCGGGGGTCCGCCTCGAAGGGTTCTGGCATGGGCACCCCCGAACCGCTCAAGCACGGCTTCCAGGGGTACTGGTCCCGGCGGATCACCGATGAGCACCGCCTCGTGTACAAGGTCGTTGGCGGGCGACGAGATCCGGATCGCCGCGTGCCGCTATCACTACGGACGTTGACGGGGGCCCGACCGGCGCTGGCCGAGGTAGGGCAACCCGGCAGCACGTCACCCCCGGGCAGGATCCCGGTCAGCGGTCGCGAGCGACGTCGGCTCAAGGCAGCCCCGCACGGTCAAACTCCTGCTGCAGGCGCGGCCGCCGGCGATGCGTCGCGCGCAGCGTGGCGATGAGCTCGTCGACGTCGTCGGCTTGCGCCGACCGGGACGCGAGCTTGCGCATCCTCGCCAGCCGGCGCGCGGCGTTCCGGTACTGCTGGGCGCTCGACGTCGGCGGGCATGAGCATGCCGGGCATTGTGCCAAGAAGCACCAGGGTCAGGCGGGGCCGTAGTCCAGGTGCACCACGCCGTTGTCGTAGACGTCGTGGGCCTTCAGCGTCAGGCTGGTGGGGGCGCCGCCGTCGTCGAACAGCCGTGCGCCCGTGCCGCGCGCGACCGGGTAGACGAACAGGTGCAGGTCGTCGACGAGGCCGTCACGCAGGAGCGCGCGCACCAGCGTGCCGCTGCCGGAGACGTAGATCGTGCCGTCGGTGCTCTCCTTCAGGCCGCGGATGGCGTCCTGGGAGTACGGGAGCGTCGTCGAGGGCCCCCAGTCCGTACTGGGCTCGCGCGAGGCGACGACGTACTTGTGGGTGTCGTTGAAGAACGGGGCGCCGGGGTCCTCCTCGGCGGTGCGGGTCGACCAGGCGGGCGCGAACATCTCGTAGGTCCGACGGCCCAGGAGGATCGCCGTCGCCGCGCCCGTGATCGCCCCGAGCGTCTCACCCATCCTCGGGTCGAAGCCATGCTCGAACGTCCAGCTCGGGTCCTCGTACACCCCGTCGAGCGAGATGAACTCGTGCACCGTGATCGTGCCCATGGAACCGCCCCTTCGTTGGTGGTTGAGCGCCCAGGCTCCCATAGGCTCCGGTGCCGTCAAGGACATTTCCCGCCGCCGTCGTCCTCCCGAACCCGGGCGGCGGCACCCTAGCCCTGTACCCACGATGGGTGTCTTTGCCGGCCGCGCCGCCGGGCGCATCCTGGGCGGATGAGTGAGCGCGAGGACTTCCTCACCTGGGTCAAGACGGCGCTCTACGACGCGGAGCTCGCCCTGCACAACGGCGACGCCGGCCCTCGGCGGGCGCTGTGGTCCCGGCAGGAGCCCGTAAGCATCCTCGGCGCGCTGCGCAACGCCCACGGACGCCAGGAAGTGGAGGAGCTCTTCGCCGTCCTGGAGCGGTCCTTCTCGGACTGCACCTCATACACGTTCGAGCTGCAGGACTACGACGTCGACGGCGACATGGCCTACACGGCCGGGCTCGAGCACACCTCCGTCTCGATGGACGGCCGGCCGCGCAGCTACACGCTGCGGGCCACCCAGGTGTACCGCCGCGAGGACGGCACCTGGAAGGTGGCTCATCGGCACGCGGACACCGTGGCCGAGTGACCGTGACGCGTCGGGGGCCGGACCCACCCCGTGGTGGTGTCCGGCCCCCGGCGCCGGCGCGCGGTTCAGCGCCCCTGGGTCACTTGATGCGCACGTCCGAGACGACCGCCGAGTGGTCGGAGGAGAACTGCTCGGCGCCGGGCTGCTCGGCGATGGTGTACGAGTCCTTGACCTGGACCACCTGGCCGCGGGCGAAGATGAAGTCGATGCGGTCCGGGGTGATCATGTCCAGCCGCGGGCTCCACGTCATGCCGGGCTCCTGGCAGACGTTGGGGTTGGCAGCGCGGTAGGTGTCGACGAAGCCGGCGTCGGTGAACTGGTCGGTGGCGACCAGGTCGTAGGACAGGCCGAAGTGATCCGCGCAGCCGGCCCACTGCGAGGTCCAGTCGGCGCCGGGCATGGTGTTGAGGTCACCGCCCATGAGGACCGGCTCGCCCGGCGCGGCGTGCGTGTCGACGTAGTCGAGGAACTCGGCGACGGTCCGGGTCTGGCGCTGGTCGGCGTCGACGATCTCCTGGGCGGGGACCGACGGCTCCCGGCCGGCGGCGACGTCCTCGGCGTTGGTCTCGATGAGGTCGCCGACCCAGGGGTTGGTGTAGTTGCTCCACATGGTGAACGCGTTGATCGCCCGGCCGTCGTCGGCGATCACCCGGGCGCCGCCGAGGTGGAACGAGCCGGTCTCCTGGTAGCCGGTCGGGGCGGGGAAGACCTCGTCGACGTCGAAGTGGGTGAAGAGCCAGAGGTTGTCGTTGCCGGTCGAGCTCGGCGTGATCTGCACGCCGGCCCAGTCCTTGCCGGTGGCCTTCTCGAGCCCGTCGACGATGGCGTCCCCGGCGCCGTAGGTCTCGACGGAGAAGAACACGTCCGGGTTGACCTCGACGATCTGGTCGATGACCTCCTGGCGGTTCTCGACGTCGTCCCAGTTGTCGTCGAGGCCGCCGTGGTAGATGTTCCAGGCCAGGACGCGGACGTCGGTCGGCTTGCCGGCGTGGGCGGGCGGTGTGGCCATCGCGGGGGCGGCGGCGAGGACAGCCGCACTGGTGAGCAGGCTGGCGAGGGCGACTCTGCGAAGTGTTGTGGTCATGCCCCCAACGTAGGGAGCGCTCGTAAACGGTTAACCAGCGTTTACCCAACTCCCGAGGAACCCCTGGTGGCCGGTGTCATTGGTCGTGAGAACCGCATGTCGTGAGCCTTCGTCACCCGGCGAAATCAGTTCCGGAATGGTGATCGTCCAGGAAGATGAACGCGTGACCACCGTCGACCAGGCCATCGCCGCGGTTCCCTCGCCGTCTCGCGAGGCCCTCCAGCACGTCATCGCCATCGCCCTCCGGCTCGCCCCGGACGCCGAGGACGGCGTGAGCTACGGCATGCCCGCGCTGAAAGTGGGGGGCAAGCCGCTCGTCAGCGTCGTCGCCACGGCGAAGCACCTGTCCCTCTACCCGTACTCCTCCGCGGCGATCGACACCGTGCGCGCAGACCTGGCGGGCTACTCGCTCTCCAAGGGCACGGTGCGCTTCTCCGCCGAGCAGCCGCTGCCCGATGGCGTCATCGAACGCCTCCTGCGGGCGCGGCTGGCGGAGATCACCGGGACGTAGGCGGTCACCGGGCAGCGGGTGGTGGCCGGGCTGCGGGCGGAGGCCGGGCTGCGGGCGGAGGCCGGGCCGGAGGTGCTGCCTGCCGAGGACCGTTGAATGTCGGCTGCGCCCGACATATCGGGTACGGACGCGGTGCGGCGCCCCCGATCGCACGTGAGATGCCACAACTGGTGCCCATGATGCGCATGTGACAGCGCTGCGAGCCCGTTTTCGTCACTCCAGCCCCAGTTGTGGCGCTGCATGGTGCGGCGTGGCGCCGGTGGCGGCCACGGCCGCGGCCACGGCGTCGGACCTCGGGAGCGGCCACAGGTCGCCATACCAGCCGTCGCCCTCTAGCGAAGGCGTGCCCGATGAGCGCGGAGATGGGCACGGTGACCCGATGGCCCGACCGCCCGCGCGACGTGGTTAGGCTGCCGACATGCCTAACCCCACCGCCGCGATCCTCGTCATCGGCGACGAGATCCTCTCCGGACGCACCCGCGAGGCCAACGCGTACCACCTGGCCGGCGAGCTGGCGCGGGTCGGGATCGACCTGCGCGAGATCCGGGTCGTGCCGGACGACCACGACGTCATCGTCGAAGCCCTCAACGCGCTGCGCGAGGCCCACACCCACGTATTCACCTCCGGCGGCATCGGGCCCACCCACGACGACATCACCGCCGACGCCGTCGCCGCGGCCTTCGGCGTGGGCATCGACGTGCGCGACGACGCCCGCGCGCTCATCGAGAAGGCGCTCGCCGCCCGCGGGGTCGTGGCCACGGCCGACCAGCTGCGCATGGCCCGCATCCCCGACGGCGCCGCCCTCATCGTCAACGGCGTCTCCGGGGCGCCGGGGTTCAGCATCGGCAACGTCCACGTCATGGCCGGGGTGCCGAGCATCTTCGTGGCGATGCTGGCCATCGTGCTGCCGACGCTCGCGGCGGGCACCCCGCGCCTGTCCCGGGAGGTGCGGTTCGAGGTGGGCGAGGGCCGGATCGCGTCGCCGCTGCGCGGGCTCGCCGAGGAGATGCCACAGCTGAGCATCGGCTCCTACCCGTTCCGCGACGGCGAGATCCGGGGCACGAACATCGTCGTGCGCGGCACCGACCCGGCCCTCCTTGACGAGGCGGTGGCCCGGCTCGAGGAGCTGCGCGCGACCGTGGCCTGAGACTCAGCCAGTCAGCCGCGGCCGGGGTTCGGGTGTGCTGCGCCGTCATCGCCGGTGTCCGCCTCGGGCCGGCCCGTGGCGTCCGGGGCGGTGTCCGCCGCCGGCCGGCCCGTGGCGTCGGGGCCGGTGTCCGCCGCCCGCCGGCCGGTGCCCTCCTGGCGTGGTGGAGCGTCGATGGCCCCCGCGATGCGCTGCTCGAAGGCGTCGGTGGTGGCGGTCGGCAGCACGACGAGGCCCTCGAGCTCGCGGGTCGCGCGCCGGTAGGCCGACTGCCGCTCGGCGTAGGTGGCCGCCGGGTCATCCGCGAGGGCGATGAACCGTTTCGCCCGGATGAGCGCCTGCTGCTCGGCCACTGTGAAGTCCGACGCGCGACGCCGGCGGGCCTCCTGCTCGGCCAGGTCGAAAGCCGTCTCGTATCGGCGCACGGCGTCGCGGTACTCGGTAAGCCGGGTGGGCTCCTTCAGCTCGTCAGGGTCGTCGGGCCGCAGGGCGTCGGCGTCGCGCCTGGCGCGGTGGAAGTCGAGCGTGAGGGGCTCGCGCATGTCGGTCATGAGCGGGTAGTCGATGAGCTTGGCGACGTCGAGCTCGTAGTCCAGCCACCGCTTGTTGGCGGCCTGGTGCCGGGCGAGCGTGCGATCGATCTCGCTCTGCGTGATCTTGGCCTGCTCGGCCGCGGCGGCGCGGGCGCCGTACTTGATCCGGGCGAGCTCGATCTTGTCCTGCCGGCGCCGCTCGTCCCAGGTGCGCGCGTTGCGCGCGATGGAGTTGATGGTGCCGCCCAGCGCCCCGCCGATGGGGAACACGAGCCACCAGTAGCTCCCGATGAACTCGAACACGTTCACGAGCGGCAGTCTAGGTGGCGGCCCGGCCCTCGACGGAGGCCGCGCGGGCGCCGGGGACGTTCAGAAGCCGGCGTGCTCGGGGCAGAAGGTCGCCACCGAGGTCTCGAGCAGCCGGTCGAACACGGCCTGGTCGACGTCGTAGGTGTCGGCGGCCGCGGCGAAGGACGCCGCCGTGGCCCCGGCGTCGAGCTCGGCGCACAACCGCTGGCCGGAGGCGACCAGCTCTTGGTCCGGTTGGTCCTCGGCGCTCGTCCCGGAGGCGATCCGCCGGACCTGCCCGGGGAAGCGCTCCTCCGACGGCGGGAGCAGGGTCGGGGCCGCCTGGGCCGCGACGGCGGCGCACGCGGCCAGCGCGAGCACCGTCGTGAGCGAGAGGACGCCCGCGCGGCGGGAGCGCCGGCGCGCGTCACTTCTGCTCACGGTCCGATGGTGCCATCGCCCGGTGTCACCATCATCGCGCGGACGGCTCGCTCACGCGCCTGCGCCTCTGCCGCCGGCGTGTGCACGGCGCCACCGACAGCTGGTGCACGGCGCCATCGGCAGCTGCTGCACGACGCCGCCCGTCACTCCCTGCGGCCTCCGAGGACCGTTGCCGTGACCAGGAGGTACTCCCACTCCATCGCATGAGCGCCCGCGCCGTCGGCGTCCGTCACCCCGGCGCCCGTGGCGGACGGGGACGCGCCGTCGCCCAGGCCGAACCGGCGGGCGAGCTCGTCGAGGGCGCCGTCCAGCTGCGCCGACCGCTCCTCGTCGAGCGCGCGGTAGACCGCGATCGTGGGGCCGTACCGCGCCTTGAAGTACTCGCGGAACTCCTCGGGCGCGGCGAAGCGGTCCACGAGCAGGCCACGCCGCTCGCTGACGACGGTGCTGGCCCGCCCGGCGAGGAGCTCACGCACGTGGTCCTCGTCGCCCCACAGCGGCGGCGGCTGCGCCCCCGGCGGGGGCGGCGGGGCGTAGGGCTTCATGGTGGCGAACATCTGGCCGATGAAGCCCGCGGGGGTCCAGGACGCGAGCGCGATCGTGCCACCGGGCCGGACCACCCGGACCAGCTCGTCCGCGACCCGCTGGTGGTGCGGGGCGAACATGACGCCCACGCACGAGAGGGCGACGTCGAAGGAGGCGTCGGGGAACGGCAGCGCCTCGGCGTCGGCCTGCCGCCACGCGAGAGCGAGGCCCTCGCGCTCCGCCTGGTGCCGGCCGGCGGCGAGAAGCTCGGGCGTCAGGTCGGTGGCCACCACCTCGGCGCCCGTGCGGGCGGCGGGGAGGGCGGCGTTGCCGCTGCCGGCGGCGACGTCGAGCACCCGGTCGCCGGGCCGCACCCCGGCGGCGTCGACCAGGGCCTGGCCCAGCTGCGGGATGACCTCGGTCGCGACGGACGGGTAGTCGCCGAGCGCCCACATGGCGGCGTGCTTGGCCTTCAGCGCCCGGTCGGTGTCGTCAGCGGTGAGCTGGCTCATGGGAGAGCTCCTTCTTGTCGTGGGGAGAGCTCCAGCGTCGGGCCCCGGACGCGGCGCCTCCAGTGCCGGCTCTGTACCGACCGCGGTACAAGATCTGTACTGGTGCACCGGACCGGTCGGGGGTGTACTAGGGGTGCCCGCCCGGAGGTGGAGATGACGACGTACGGCCAGTTCTGCCCGGTCGCGAAGGCCATGGAGGTCCTCGACGAGCGGTGGACGCTGCTGGTGATCCGGGAGCTGCTGTCCGGCAGCACCCGCTTCAACGACCTGCGCCGCGGCCTCCCGCGGATGTCGCCGGCCCTGCTCTCCAAGCGCCTGCGGACGCTCGAGCGGGCGGGGGTGGTGACCCGTCGTGAGGCGGACGGCCACGCGCGCTACCACCTCACGGCGGCCGGCCGGGAGCTGTCCGGGGTCGTCGAGGCGCTCGGCAACTGGGGCATGCGGTGGATCGGCGAGCTGGGCGACGAGGACCTCGACCCCCACCTGCTCATGTGGGACATCCGCCGCACCGTGCCCGTCGAGCGGTGGCCGCGGGCCCGCACGGTCATGGCGTTCCACCTCGACGGCGTCGAGTCCCGCGGCGCCCGGTGGTGGCTCGTCGTGGCCGAGGGCGCCGTCGACCTGTGCGACGTCGACCCGGGCTACGACGTCGCCGCGACCGTCCGGACCAGCCTGCGGGACCTCACCCGGCTCTGGCGCGGCGACCTCTCCTGGCCCGCGGCGCTGCGCACGGACACCGTCCGCGTCGACGCCGCGCCGGCGGTCCGACGTCAGGTACCCGAGTGGGTGGGGCAGGGCAGCTTCGCCGCCGTCCCGCGCCTGACGGCGACCGGCGGGTGACCCGCGGCGCTGGCCCTGATCGGGATCTGACGTCAGGCGTGACCACGCCGGCGCGGTGGCCGCTGATCCACCCGGGCGGGCCTGCGATGCTGTGCCACATGGCCGAAACCAGCGAGAGGTCCCCGCTCGCGTCCGTCGCGTGGCCCCTGCTCACCGACCGCCTGCTGATCCGGCCGGCGACGCCCGACGACGCCGTCACGACGTGGGCGTACCGCCGGCTCGAGCCGGTGCACCGCTGGCTCTCCCGCGCCCCGCTCACCCTGGCGGACTACCGCGGGCACTTCGCGACGCCGGCGGCCCTGGCCAAGACGCTCGTCGTGGAGCGGGACGACGACGTCGTCGGGGACCTCATGGTCGCCGTCGAGGACGCCTGGGCCCAGGTCGAGGTGGCCGAGCAGGCCCGGGGCGTGCAGGCCGAGCTGGGCTGGGCCTTCCACCCGGAGCACGCCGGCCGCGGGTACGCCACCGAGGCCGTGCGCGAGCTGCTGCGGCTCTGCTTCGAGGACCTGGCGCTGCGGCGGGTGACGGCCAACTGCTTCGCCCCCAACGAGCCGTCGTGGCGGCTGATGGAGCGCGTCGGCATGCGCCGGGAGCTGTACACCGTCCGGGAGTCCCTGCACCGGTCCGAGGGGTGGGTCGACGGCATGGGCTACGCCCTGCTGGCCGACGAGTGGCGCCGGCGGCGCTGATCACTCCGGCGCGGCCCGTCGCCGACGTCACCGCCGCCGCCGTGGCGCACCGGTCAGACGGTCGGTGCCGGGGCGGCGCACGGGCCGGAGTTCGCCGCCGCGGCGGGCCAGTCAGGGGTGGAACGGCGCCGGCGACGGCGTGTTCGTCGCGATCGAGACGACGTCCGCGGCGATCCCGTAGAACCCCCACACGACCATGAGGACGAACAGGACCCTGCCCGCCACGGTGACGGCGTAGCTGTGCCAGAGCCGAAAGGCCGGGGCCGAGAGGCCGATACCGAACGCGGCCGCCGCAGGGAGCGCGACGACGACGAGGGCAAGGTTCAGCACGGCGACCGCTGCCCCGATCACCAGCCAGGCGGGCCCGCGCCGCGCCCAGCCGCCGGGCGCTTCCAGCCGGTCGATCACCCGCGGGGCGAGGAGTCCGAACAGGGTGGGGATGGCGACGAAGGAGGCGACGGCGAGCCACTCCGGGCGCAGCACCGAGTAGTCGAACGACGGGTGGTCGTGCACGAGGAACGCGCCGCCGATGCTGCCGGTGAACAAGGCGAAAAGCCCCGACCGGGCCCGCCGCGAGCGCGGCAGCACCCGCCGGACCCACAGGTAGACCAGACCCGCGATCGCGCCGAGCGCCACGGTGGTGACGCACAGCTGCAGCGTGCCGCCGAACGAGACCTGGCCCACCGGTTGGATGTCGTCGGTCAGCCGCCCCTGCACCGACGCCGGCGACGTCACCGCGAGGAGCCGCATGACCAGCCGCCCCAGCACACCACCGAAGAGGAGACCGACGAGCCCGCCACCGATCGCGCCCGCGGCGAGGGTCCGCGCGAACGACAGCGGAGCCGCGTCCCTCTCACGGGTCAGGGTCCGTTCCCCCATCAGTGACATGACTCGCTCCTCATCCGCCCGGGCGCCCCCATGCACCAACAATGCCGGTGCCGGTTCGCCGTGTCCCCGAGTTGCCGATGAGCGACGCCGTCACCACGAGCGCCACTCGGGCGTACTTTTCGGACATGGGCTTCTCGATCAGAATCGCTCCCGGTGTCCGGGTGCGCGCCTCGAGCCGTGGCGTCCGCACGAGCATCGGTCCGCGCGCCGCACGCATCCACGTCGGCGCCGGCCGGACCGGATTCTCCACCGGTGCCGGCCCCGTCGGGTTCTACACGTCGCTCGGAGGTGGTTCCACCAGGTCGAGGTCGCCTCGAACCTCCACGACGACGGCGACACGGTCGCTCGCGGCGGCGCAGAAGGCCCAGCAGGCCCGTGAGCTGCTGGCCGCGTTCCAGGCCATCAGCGACCTGCACCGGCCCCACTTCGCCGCGGCCGAGCCGCCGGTCGCGCCGGCCCCGCCGCCGGTGGATCGCGAGGCTCTGCGCCGGCGGCACCGGAAGGCCGCGACCAAGGGCATCAGCTGGTTCGCGCGCGCCGCACGCAGGCAGGCCACGGCCGCCGCCGAGGCGGCGGCCGACCACGAGGCGGTCTCCCTCGAGCGGCAGCGAGCCGAGCAGCGCCAGACCCAGCAGCGCGAGCTCGATGCCCTCTGGCAGCGCCTCCTGAGGAACGATCCCGACGTCGTGCTGGCCACCCTCGCCGAGGCGTTCGAGGACAACGAGGCCGCCGCGGCCGCCGTCGGCGTCGCCGACGACGAGGTGTCGCTGCTCGTGCTGGTGCCCGACACCGCGGCCGTCCCCGAGCGCAGGCCCACGACCACGCCGGCCGGCAACCTCTCGCTGAAGAAGCTGACCAAGCGGGAGGCCGCCGACTTCTACAAGGTGGTGGTGTGCGGGCACGTGCTCGTGACGGTCAAGGAGGCCTTCGCGGTGGCGCCCGCCCTGGCCGGGGCGCGGGTCGCGGCCGTCCGGGTGACCGGCGACGACGCCTACGGCCGCCCGCGCACCGAGGTCGTCCTGGCCGCGCACTTCCGGCGTGCGGCGCTCGACGGCGTCCAGTGGGCTACCGCCGACTCGCCGACCATCGTCACCGACACCTCCGACGAGCTCGTCATCAGGGAGGGCGCGACGAAGGCGCTGGGGGCCATCGACACGAGCAGGCACGAGGACCTCGCCACGCTGCTGGCCGCCGTCGACATCGGCGAGCTGCTCGACCAGCCGTAGGTCCAGGGCGAGCTGCTCGATCAGCCGTAGGTCACCCCCGCGGCTCGCCCGCCCCGGGCGCGGGCGGCGCCGTCGCCGAAAATTCCATGGACGGGCGAACCGCCCGGGCCGCACCCTGGTGGTTCCCCCGGATCACGCGCCCGCGCGGCGCGCGCACGAAAGAAGCATCATGTCCCAGGCCCAGACGCCGCGCCGGCGGGAGCTCCCCCGCGCGCTGCGCCCGTTCGGCGTCCCCGCGTACCGCACCCTCATCGGCGCCCTGACGCTCTCGCTGCTGGGCACCGGCATGTGGCTCGTCGCCGTGGTCTGGCAGGTCATCGCGCTCGGCGGCGGTCCGGTCCAGCTGTCCCAGGTGGCCACCGGCGCGGCGCTCGGCGCCGTGGTGGCGGTGCTGTTCGGCGGCGTGCTCGCCGACCGGGTGCCGCAGCGATGGATCCTCCTCGGCGTCGAGGCGATCAAGGCCGTGCTCATCGGCACGACCGCCTGGCTCTCGCTCACCGGCCACCTGGAGCTGTGGCACATGGTGGTGCTCTCCGTCGTCGTGGGCGCGACCGACGGGTTCTTCTACCCGGCCTTCACCGCGATGCTGCCGACCATCCTGCCGACCGACCAGCTCCTGGCCGCCAACGGCGTCGAGGGCATGATGCGCCCGGCGCTCATGCAGGCCGCCGGCCCGGCCCTGGCCAGCGCCGCGCTCGCCGCCGGCTCCCCCGGCTTCGCCCTGGTGGCGGTCGCGGGCTCGCAGGTGCTCGCCGTCGTCGGCCTCAGCCTGCTGCGGGTCGAGGCGACGCCTCGGAGGCCGGCCGGCGGGAAGACCCACCCGATGCGGGCGATGGTCGGCGACCTGCGCGAGGGCTTCGCCTACATGGCCCGCACGCCCTGGCTGCTCGGCACGCTGCTGTTCGCGTGCGGCTGGGTGCTGCTGATGATGGGCCCGATCGACGTGCTGCTGCCCTTCGCGGTGCGCGACCACGCCGGCGGCGGGCCCGGCGAGTTCGCCCTGGTGCTCGCGGCGTTCGGCATCGGCAGCGCGATCGGCTCCCTCGCCGTCGCCTCCTGGCGCCTGCCGCGCCGGTACCTGACCGTGCTGGTGTTCTCGTGGAGCGTGGGCAGCGTGCCGCTGGCCCTGGTGGGCCTGACCAGCCGGCTGTGGGTGATGGTGGCGGCGGTGTTCGTCGTCGGCGTGACCAGCGGGATGGGCAACGTCATCTGGGGCACGCTGCTGCAGCGGCGGGTGCCCCCGGCGCTGCTCGGGCGCGTGTCGAGCCTGGACTTCTTCGTCTCCCTGGTGCTCATGCCGGTGTCGATGGCGCTGGCCGGGCCGGTGGGCGAGGCGTTCGGGCTGGGACCGGTGTTCGTGGTGGCCTCGCTCGTGCCGGTGCTGTTCGGCGTCGCCGCGTGGGTGTTCGCGCGCATGAGCCGGGACGAGGTCGACCACCCGCTCGACCGGACCATCCCGGAACCCACCTTCGCGGACTGACTTAAGCCACCCCTAAGTCCCCGCCAAGCAGCGCGGCGCAGAGTGGTCCGGCAGGACCACAGCCGTGAGATGGGGGTGCCTTCCATGTCCTTGAGCCCGGACGCACGCAGCACAGCCGTCGGCTCGCTCCGCGAGCCCGGCACCGGCCCGATCTTCCTGCCCGATGAGCCCGGGTACGACGCCGCGCGCGCGGCGTGGATGGCCGCGACGGACCAGCGCCCCGCGGCGGTCGCCACGCCGACCACCCCGGCCGAGGTGGCGGCCGTCGTCAAGGCCGCGGCCGCGGCCGGCCTGCGGGTGGCCCCGCAGTCCACCGGTCACAGCGCCAGCCCGCTCCCCGGCCGCGGCCTGGACGACGTCGTCCTCGTCCGCACCGGCGCCCTGGACGAGGTGACCATCGACGCGGCCAACCGTCGCGCCCGGGTGGGCTCCGGCGTGGTGTGGGAGCCGGCCGTCACGGCGGCGGCCGAGCACGGCCTGGCCGCCCTGCACGGCTCCTCCCCCAACGTCGGGATCGCGGGATACTCCCTTGGCGGCGGGGCCAGCTGGTACGCCCGTCAGCTCGGCCTGGCCACCAACAGCCTCACCGGCGTCGAGCTGATCACCGCCGACGGCGAGCTGGTCCGCGCCAGCCACACCGAGAACCCCGACCTGTTCTGGGCGCTGCGCGGCGGCGGCGGCAGCTTCGGTGTGGTCACCGCCTTGGAGTTCCGCCTCTACGACTTCTCCACCGCCTACGCCGGCCTCCTGCTGTGGGACGTCGCCGACGCCGAGCGGGTGCTGCGCACGTGGGCGCGGTGGGCACCCGCTGCCCCCGAGGCCATCACCACGGCCTTCCGCATCCTGAACCTTCCCCCGCTGCCGGACATCCCCGAGGTGGTGCGCGGGCGGCACATCGCCGTGATCGACGGCGCCATCCTGGCCGATGACGACCGGGCGGCCGAGATCCTCGCCGAGCTGCGCGCCCAGCGCCCGGAGGTCGACACCTTCGCGCGCGTGCCCACGCCGGCCATCACCCGCATCCACATGGACCCGGAGCCGCCCACGCCGGCCGTCACCAACGGGGCGCTGCTCGCCGCGTTCCCCGACGCGGCGGTGGACGCCTTCGTCGCGGAGCTGGGGGTGGGCACGCGGTCCACGCTGTTCTTCGGCGAACTGCGCCAGCTCGGCGGCGCGCTCGTCCGGCCCGCCGAGGGAGGTGGCGCCCTCGACCGGCTCGACGGCGACTTCTCCGTCCTGGGGGTGGCGATCGTGCCGACCCCGCAGGCGCGGGCGGCCGGCGAGGCCGACGCCCGGGCGCTCGTCACCGCGCTGGCGCCGTGGGCGAACGGCCGGCACTACCTGAACTTCACCGAGCGCGCCGACGTCGATCCGCGCACCTTCTTCCCCGAGGAGGTCTGGTCGCGGCTGACGGCGATCCGGGCGACTGTCGACCCGGGCGGCCTGTTCGTGGCCAACCATCCGATCGGCAGGGAGGCGGCGCCGGTGGGCTGAGCCGCCTCCCCTCGCAGGCGCCGGCCCCCCGCGGCGGGGGCGGCGGGCGGGCGCGCGGGCTCGTACCCTCGTCAGGCGTGAGGGTCGATGTGCTCGGCCCGGTGGAGGCCCGCCTCGACAGCGCGGTGGATCTGGGCCCCCGGAAGCAGCGCGCCCTCCTGGCAGCGTTGACGCTGCATCTCGGCCGTCCCGTTCCGGTCCACACCCTCGTCGACCTGCTGTGGGGTGACCGGCCGCCCGCCCGGGCGGTCGGCGCGCTCCAGGTCTACGTCGCTGGGCTCCGCCGGAGGCTGGAGCCCGCTCGCCCCGCCCGGGCCCCGGCCGGCGTGCTCGTCACCGTCGAGCCGGGCTACGCCCTGCGGCTGCGCGCCGACGAGGTCGACGCGGCGATCTTCGACCGGGACGTTGCCGCCGTCCACCAGGCGCTCGCGCCCCTGGCGCCTCTCGGCCAGGGCCGAGCACCCGCCGCCGCCCCCGACGCCGCCACGCTTGCCGAGGCCGCCCAACGACTCGCGGCGGCCATGGCGCTCTGGCGCGGCACCCCCTACCTCGAGCTGCAGGACGCCGAGCCGGCGCGGGCCGAGCGGGCCCGGCTGGAGGAGCTGCGGCTGCTCGCGGTGGAGGATCTCGCCCTGGCCCGCCTCGTCCTCGGGCAGGAGGGCGCCGTCGCGGCCGAGCTGGAGGCGCTCACCGGCGTCCATCCGTGGCGGGAGCGTCTCTGGGCGCTGCGGGCGGTGGCCCTCACGCGCACCGGCCGCCAGGCCGAGGCCCTGGCGGTGCTGCGCCGCGTGCGCGACGTGCTCAGGGGTGAGCTCGGGCTCGAACCCGGCCCCGAGCTGCGGGCCCTGACCACCGGCATCCTGCGCCAGGATCCCGCCCTGGAGTGGAGCATCTCGCGCCAGACCCCTGACCTGGCGCGGAGCGGATCGCCGCTCGGCGCGCCGGCACCCCGGTCCGGGGCCGGGGCCGGGACCGGGACCGGGACCGGGACAACCCTCTGTTGCGCACCTGCCGCGCCGGGACCCCGCCTGCCGCCGTGGCCGCTGGTCGGCCGGGACGCCGAGCTGGCCGCGCTGGCCGGTCTCCTGGACGCCGCCGCCGCGGGGAACCCCGGGGCCTGTGCAATCACCGGCGAGCAGGGCATCGGTAAGTCCCGGCTGTGCGCCGAGCTGGCCGCCCGGGCCCGTGCCCGCGAGGTGCGGCTGCTGGCCGGCCGGTGCTCGGGGGACGGCGCCCCGCCGCTGTGGCCCTGGGCCACGGCGCTGCTCGGGCTGGGCGAGGACCGACCGCTCCATGTGGGTGAGAAGGAGCCGGGCGCCGCGTTCCGTGCCTGGGAGGCCATCGCGGCCGCTGTCCTCCGCGCCGCCGCGAACGAGACCGTGCTGCTGGTGCTGGACGACCTGGACGTGGCCGACGCCTCCAGCCTGCGGGTGCTGCGCCTGCTCGCCGACATGCTCGAGGGCGGGCGGCTGCTGGTGGTCGTGACCTGGCACGAGCCCCGCGCCGCCGTCCCGGCCCTCGACGAGGCGGTGGACGCGCTCGCGCACCGCGACGTCCTGCGGCTGCCGCTGGCAGGCGTCACTGCCGCCGATGCGACGACACTCGTCTCCGCGGTGGCCGGGATCAGCCCCACCCCGGCGCAGGCGGCCGCCCTGCACGACCGCACCGCCGGCAACCCGCTGTTCCTCGTGGAGTACGCCCGCCTGGCCCGCGAACGGCGCGACCTGACGGCGCTGCTGACCGAGCCCGGCCCGCCGGGGGCGGTGCGCGACGTGCTGCTGCGCCGACTGCACCGCCTGCCCGCGGCGACGGTCCAGGCGCTGCACGCGGCTGCGGTCGTCGGGCGCCGCTTCGACCTGGCCGCCACGTCTGCGGCAGTCGGCGCGAGCGAGGACGAGCTGCTCGACCACCTCGACCCGGCCCTGGCCGGCGGCCTCGTCCGTGACGTCGACATCGACCAGTTCGCCTTCACCCACGCCCTGGTGCGGGACACGATCTGCACGATCCTGCCCGCCTCCCGCCGGGCACGGCTGCACGCCCGGGTCGCCGGGCACCTGTCGACCCTGCCCGGGCGCGAGACCGAGGCCGCGCATCACTGGCTGGCCAGCGGACCCGCGCACGCCGCCCGAGCCTGGCGCGCCGCGGTGGCCGGGGCCGCCGTCGCCGGCCGCTACCACGCCCACGACCAGGCCGCGACTCTCCTCCGGGCGGCGCTCACCGCACAGGAAGCCGACCGGGGCGCCACGGCGCGTGACCGCCACGCCGTCCTCCTCGACCTCGCCGAGGCCTGCAGGTGGGCCGGGGACTGGCCGGGGCTGACCGACGCGGCGGCCGGGGCTGTCGCCGTCGCCGACGAGATCGGGGACCTCGAGCTGCTCGCCCGGGCGGCCACCGCTCCGACGGCCGGCACGTTGTGGCAGTCCGCGAGCCCCGGTCAGGTCCACGGCGACACCGTGGCCACCCTCCGTCGGGTGCTGCGTGCGCTCCCGGCGCAGGACGGACGCCTCCGCTGCGAGGCGATGCTGAGCCTGGCCAACGAGCTGTACTACGTCGCCGGGGTGGCCGAGCGCCGCAGACTGACCGAGGGGGCGGTGGCCATGGCGCGCCGCCTCGGGGACGATCCGCTCCTGCTCGACGCCTACGAGATCGCCTGCCTGTCCCTGTGGTGCCCGGCGACCCGGCGGGAGTGCCTGGACCATTCCGGCCGGGCCGTCGAGCTGGCCACGCGGCTGGGCGACGAGCGCTCGCTGGTGATCGCGACCACGCTGCGGGCGGTGAGCGAGGGCGAGCTGGGGCTGGTGGCACCGATGTGGGCGACGGCCGCCCGGGCCCGGGAGCACGCCGCCCGCCTGCGGCTGCCCTACGCGCTGCTCGTGCTGGACAACCTCGAGCTGGCCTGGCTGACCCTGGCGGGCCGCTTCGCCGAGGCCGAGCAGCGCCTGGCGGACATGGAGGCCCGGCGCCGGGCCACCTCCCGGCCGCTGGCCGCCTCCATGGTCGCCCGAGCCCGGGGGACGCTGCGGCTGTGGCAGGGGCGCGGCGCCGAGGCGCTTCCCCCGCTGCTGGGACTGGAGGGTGGCTTCGTCCCGGTCACCAGCTTCGTGCTCGTGCTGATGCTGCGGGCCGGGCAGGAGGAGGCGGCGCGTGCCCACCTGTCCGCCCACCCCGTCGACCTCGAGCACGAGTGCTGGTTCTCGATGCTCGACTGGTGCCTGGCCGGCGAGGCCGCCCTCCGGCTCGGCGACGCCGCGCTGGGCGCCGCCGCGGCCGCCAAGCTGGCGCGCCACACCGGTCAGAGTTCCTCGGCCGGCTCGGGCAACGCGGCTGGTCCGGCGGACATGTACCTGGCGATGGCCGAGGCGGCGGCCGGGCGGTTGCCTGCGGCGACGGCGCACGCCGACCGCGCCGAGGAGCTGTGCACGGCGTGGGGCATCCCGCTGGCCGCGCAGCTGCTGCGGGAGCAGCGGACCCGCCACGGCTTCTGACCCGTGTTGTCAGGGCCGCAGCAGCGCTTTGATGGCGCGCCGCTCGTCCATGGCCTTGTAGCCCACGGCGGCCTCTTCCAGCGGGAGCTCGAGGTCGAAGACCTTGCCCGGCTCGATCGTGCGGTCCCAGATGAGCTGGATCAGCGCGGGCAGGAACCGGCGCACCGGGGCCGGGCCGCCGTGCAGGTGCACCGCGGCGAAGAAGACCTCCTGGCCGGGCAGCTCCACGCCGTGCGCGACGCCGACGTAGCCGACGTGCCCACCCGGGCGGGTGGACCGGATCGCCTGCATCATCGATTCCTGGGTGCCGACCGCCTCGATCACCGAGTGCGCGCCCAGGCCACCGGTGAGCTCCTTGATGCGCGCCACCCCCGCGTCGCCGCGCTCGGTGACGATGTCGGTGGCGCCGAACTCCCGGGCGAGCCGCTGGCGCGGCTCGTGCCGGCTCATCGCGATGATCCGCACGGCGCCGAGCTGCCGGGCGGCGAGGACGGCGAGCAGCCCGACGGCGCCGTCGCCCACCACGGCGACCGTCTTGCCGGGGCCCACCTCGGCGGCCACGGCGCCGAACCAGCCGGTGCCGAGGACGTCGGAGGCGGCGAGCAGGGACGGGACGAGGTCGGGGTCGGGCATGCCGGGGGTGGCCACGAGCGTGCCGTCGGCCAGCGGCACCCGCAGCAGCTCGGCCTGGGAGCCGAACATGCCCATGGGCACGTTGTGCACGCAGCGGCTCTGGTAGCCGGCCCGGCAGATCTCGCAGGTGTTGTCGGAGGCGAAGAACGAGCCGACGACGAAGTCGCCGACCGTGATGGTCTCGACCGCGTCGCCGATCTCCTCGACGACGCCGACGTACTCATGCCCCATGGGCTGCGGCCGGTCCGAGGTGTCGATGCCGCGGAAGGGCCACAGGTCCGACCCGCACACGCACGCGGCGGTCACACGGATGATCGCGTCGGTCGGCTCGACGAGGCTCGGGCGGTCGCGCTCCTCGACGCGGACGTCGCCGGGGCCGTAGAGGACTGCTCCTCGCATGGGGTGCTCCTTACTGGTTGTCGGTGGCGGCCGCCGGGGCGGGCTTCATGCTTACGGGGCTGTCGCACGTCCCCGGCGCCTCCTCCATGACACCCTCCCTCGCGCGGGCGCGGGAGGTCGCGTTGGTAGGGGGTAGAACGAGAACCTCCCTCGGCACGGGAGGATGCTCCTACCGTGGAGACGTGGACAACCGCTCCGACATCCGCGGCTTCCTGGTCACCCGACGCGCCAAGCTCGCGCCCGAGCGGGTCGGCCTCCGCGCCGGCGGACGACGGCGCGTGCCCGGGCTGCGCCGCGAGGAGGTCGCCGTCCTGGCCGGTATGAGCACGGAGTGGTGCACCCAGCTCGAGAAGGGCCACATCGGCGGCGTCTGCGAGGACGTCCTCGAGGCCGTCGCCCGCGCACTGCAGCTCGACGCCGCCGAACGCGCCTACCTGCTCGACCTGGCCATCTACACCGCCGAGCCGGGGGCCGAACATCCCGCCCTACCTGAAGGAGAACGCCTCCATGCAGATCACCCGCAGCTCCATCGGCACCGCCAAGGGGCCGGCCGACTGGTTCACCGGCGACGTCTACATCGACTCCATCGCGGCATCGCCGGCGCCCTCCCGGGTGCAGGCGAGCCTCGTGCACTTCATGCCCGGCGCCCGGACCCACTGGCACCGCCACCCGCTGAGCCAGACCGTCTTCGTCACCGAGGGCGTCGGACTGTGCCAGCGGCGCGGCGGCCCGGTCGAAGTCATCCGTCCCGGCGACCGGGTCCTGTTCGAGGCCGACGAGGAGCACTGGCACGGTGCGGCGCCGGACCGGCTCATGGTGCACCTGGCCATCAACGAAGGCGACGCCGAGCACGACGTCGTCCACTGGCTCGCGCCCGTGACCGACGAGGAGTACGCCGCCGGGGCGCCCGCGGCGGACTGACCCGGCTGCTGCTCCGCTCCCGAGCGGCCGCTCCCGCCACAAGCCCCGGTTCGCGCCACGGGCGCGTGGTAGACCACCCGCCCGCGGCGCCACGACCCGTGTGCGGCGGAAGCGGCCGCCCGCCGGGACACGTGCCGGTCAGCCCTCCGTGCTCTCCCGGCGCGCCGCCCGGTACCGCTCGATGAGCGCGTTGGTCGAGGAGTCGTGCGTGAGCGACGGCGCCTCGTCGGCGGTGAGCTCGGGGGTGATCCGGTTCGCGAGCACCTTGCCCAGCTCCACGCCCCACTGGTCGAAGGAGTTGATGTTCCAGACCGTGCCCTGGGTGAACACCTTGTGCTCGTACAGCGCGACGAGCTGCCCCAGCACCGACGGCGTCAGCTTCGGCGCGAGGATCGTCGTCGTCGGGTGGTTCCCGGCGAAGGTCTTGTGCGCCACGAGCTCCTCGGGCACGCCGTCGGCCCGGACCTCCTCGGGCGTCTTGCCGAACGCGAGCGCCTCGGTCTGCGCGAGCAGGTTCGCGGTGAGCAGGTCGTGGTGGCCGGGCACCTCGTCGGCCGGGTGGACGAACCCGATGAAGTCCGCCGGCACGGTCTGGGTGCCCTGGTGGATGAGCTGGTAGAAGGCGTGCTGGCCGTTGGTGCCGGGCTCGCCCCAGACCACCGGGCCGGTCTGGTAGGTGACGGGTGCGCCGTCGAGCGTGACGGACTTGCCGTTGGACTCCATGTCCAGCTGCTGCAGGTACGCCGGGAACCGCGAGAGGTACTGGTTGTAGGGCAGGACGGCGTGGGTCGCGGTGCCCTGGAAGTTGCGGTACCAGACGCCGATGAGCCCGAGCAGCACCGGGACGTTGCGCTCCAGCGGCGTGGTGCGGAAGTGCTGGTCCATGGCGTGGAAGCCGGCGAGCATGGCGCGGAAGTTGTCCGGGCCGACGGCGATCATCAGCGAGAGCCCGACGGCGGAGTCGTAGGAGTACCGGCCGCCCACCCAGTCCCAGAAGCCGAACATGTTGGCGGTGTCGATGCCGAACTCGGCGACCTTCTCGGCGTTGGTGGACACCGCCACGAAGTGCTTGGCGACGGCGGCGCCGTCGCCCAGGGCGTCGAGGAGCCAGGTGCGGGCGGTCTTGGCGTTGGTGATCGTCTCGATGGTGGTGAAGGTCTTGGACGCGACGATGAACAGCGTCTCCTCGGGGTCGACGCCCTTGAGCGCCGCGGCCATGTCGTCACCGTCCACGTTGGAGACGAAGATCGAGGTGATGTCGGGGTCGGCGTAGGGCTGCAGGGCGATGGTGGCCATCTTCGGGCCGAGGTCCGAGCCGCCGATGCCGATGTTGACGATGGTGGTCAGCCGCTTCCCGGTGTGCCCGGTCCACTCCCCCGAGCGGACCTTGGCGGCGAAGGCGGCCATCCGGTCGAGGACCTCGTGGACGTCGGCGACGACGTCCTGGCCGTCGACGACCAGCGTCGCGTCGCGCGGGGCGCGCAGGGCGGTGTGCAGGACGGCGCGGTCCTCGGTGACGTTGATGTGCTCGCCGCGGAACATCGCCTCGATGCGCTCGGGCAGGCCGGCGGCCCGGGCCAGGTCCACCAGCAGGCCCAGCGTCTCGTCCGTGACCAGGTTCTTGGAGTAGTCGACGTAGAGGTCGACCGCCTCGGCCGTGAAGGTGGCGCCGCGCTCGGCGTCGGCACCGAACAGGTCGCGCAGGTGGGTGCCCTTGAGCTCCTCGGCGTGGGCGGCCAGCGCCTGCCACTGGTTGGTGGTGGAGATGTCCTGGTGGGTCACGGTCATGACGCTCCTCAGCTGCGCGCGCACCCGTCGGCTCGGGTGTCCCTCAGGCCATGATCGTCCGCCCGGCGCCCGCACACCCGTTGACGGTTGTCGATGTGTCGCTCACGTGCGGCGTCGAGAGCCTCCGGGTGGGACGTGGGCGGCCCCGCCGGCGCGCGTCAGAACAACGCGAGCTGCGCGGGCTCCGGCGCGGCCGGGGCGGCCGGCGCGCTCGCCGGCGCCGGGTCGGACGCCGCGTCCCGGGCCCAGCGCCGCGGGGCGCGCCGGTCGAAGCCGTGCTTCCGGCGGGCGCGGCCGGCCCGCTCGCCGAGCCACTGGCGGTAGTCCTTGGGGGCGTAGGAGCCCGAGCCGTACAGGCGCCGGTAGCGCGGCACGAGCGCGGGGTACTCCCGGCCGAGCCAGGCCATGAACCACTCCCGGGCGCCGGGGCGCAGGTGCAGGGCGCCGACGGTGACGTCGGACGCGCCGGCGCCGGCGAGCGCGCCGAAGAGGGCGTCGAGCTGGTCCTCGGAGTCGGTGAGCCAGGGCAGGATCGGCATGGCGAGCACCGAGCACTCCAGCCCGGCGTCGGCGATGGCGCGGATCAGCTCCAGGCGCGCCTTCGGGGTGGCGGTGCCCGGCTCGACCCGCTGCTGCAGGTCCGGGTCGATGAGCGCGAGGGAGACGGCCACCGAGACCGGCACCCGCGTGGCGGCCTCGACCAGCAGCGGGAGGTCGCGCCGGAGCAGCGGGCCCTTGGTGAGGATGGAGAACGGGGTGCCGGAGTCCGCGAGCGCCGTGATGATCCCGGGCATGAGCTTGTAGCGGCCCTCGGCGCGCATGTAGGGGTCGGAGTTGGTGCCCAGCGCCACGTGCTCCCGTTGCCAGGAGGGGCGGGCGAGCTCGCGGCGCAGGACCTCGACGACGTTGGTCTTGACGATGATCTGGGTGTCGAAGTCCTGCCCGGCGTCCAGGTCGAGGTACTCGTGGGTGCGGCGGGCGAAGCAGTAGGTGCACCGGTGCAGGCAGCCGCGCGTGGGGTTGATCGTCCAGTGGAACGGCATCGCCGACTGCGCCGGCACCCGGTTGAGCGCGCTCTTGCACACCACCTCGTGGAAGGTCACCCCCGCGAAGTCGGGGGTCTGGATGCTCCGCACGAGCCCGGCGAGCGGCAGCAGCGCCGCCGGGTCCGTGACCTTCAGCTCCTGGGCTTCCCATCGCACGGACCTATTCGAACAAAGTTTCGACCGCCGTGTCTAGTGGTCCGGGCACCGCCTCCGAGGCGATCCCGAACCTCAGTGCCACGGAGGGCCCCGGGTGCCGGTGCCGGCCCGACCCCAAGGGCCATGCCAGTCCCCTAGACGCTCCCGTGCGCCGTCCAGCCGAACGACGCCGCGCCAGGCGTCGCCGTCGGCCGTGTCACTCCCGCCGTCTCCCCCGCCCCCGCGCCGCCGACCAGGACTCGGGTGAGCGCCTCGCCGTCGTCCATCATCTCCGTCAACGCGGCGCGCAGGTCCGCGTCCCCGACGTCGGCGCCCCCGCGCTCGACGGCGCGCAGCACCGCCCGGCGCACGAGCTCCTTGGTGAACGACGCCGTGGTGCCCTCCGCCGCGGCCGCGACCTCGTCGAGCGCGGCGGGCGAGAACGGCAGGTCGGCGGCGTACAGCGCCAGGAGGGCCCGGCGGGCCTCGGCGCCGGGCAGCGGGATCTCGACGGCCAGGTCGACCCGGCCGGGGCGCTGGGCCAGCGCCGGCTCGAGCATGTCGGCCCGGTTGGTGGTGAGCAGGAAGACGACGTCGGCGTCGGCGGCCAGGCCGTCGAGGGTGTCGAGCACCTCGAACAGCAGCGGCGAGGAGGTGCGGTGGCTGCGCTCCTCGGCGACGAGGTCGCAGTCCTCGAGCACGACGATCGCCGGCTGCAACGCCCGGGCGACCTCGGCGGCGTGGTGGACGAACTGCAGCGACGTCCCCGACAGCAGGATGACGGTGGCCTCGCGCGCCGCGCCGACGAGGTAGCGCACGGTGTGGGTCTTGCCGGTCCCGGGCGGGCCGTAGAGCAGCACGCCACGCTTGAGGTGCTGGCCCGCGGCGAGCAGCTCCCCGCGGTGCCGGGCGATGCCGAGGACGTGGCGCTCGATCCGCTCCAGCCGACCGGCCGGCAGCACGACGTCGCCGGCGGCCACGTCCGGGCGCGGCACGAAGGTCACCCCGCCCGCGCTGGACCCGTACTCCGACGGCGCGAAGGTCACCACCTTCCCGCGCAGCACGCTGTGGGCGTTCATGGCGGTGCGAATCTCGGCCAGCAGCGCCTCGGCGACGCCGTCGGCCGTGGCGAGCACCTCGAGCTTCGGTGCCTGCCCGAACTGCGGGTTGCCCGCGCGCTCGAGCACCGCCACCGGGTGGCGGGCGCCGTCGCGGATGACGCGGAACAGGTGCAGCCCGAACGCCACGGTGGCGCGCTCCTCCGCCGGCCCCACCGGCGCCGTGTGGTAGTCGACGGGGCCGAGCGGGAACATCCCGTGGGTGGTCAGCTGGAGGATCTCCGAGAGGCTGTTGTGCCAGCGCTGGTCGCCGCCCCCGATGCCGATCAGCTCGCCGCCGCCGTGGGCGGCGACGACGCGCTCGAGCGCCACGTCGGCGTCCACGACGCGCAGCGGGCTGAGCATCTCCGTGAGCACCGCGATGCCGCGCGGGTCGGTGCCGAGGTGGGCCTCGAGGACCGGGAGCAGCGGCGCGGCGCCCGCCGAGCGCCGGGCCTGGGCCTGCTCGGCGGCGGCCTCGGCCAGGCGCTGGAAGGCGTCGAGGAAGTTCTCGAGGGGCACGGGCGACTCGCTCATGCCCCGCATCGTGGCAGGCGGGGCGGTGCTCCCGTGACGTTTCGGACGTGTTCGTGCAACCGGCGCACGATCGCGGACCGCCGTGTCTCCGCGTTCTGGTAGAGATGCTCCGTATCTGCTGACGAGCACGGAACGAGCGGCACATGAACGGCTACGCCGTCGTCGACCTGGAGACCACCGGCCTGCGTCCCGGCGGGCACGACCGCGTCGTCGAGGTCGGCGTCGTCCTCCTCTCCCCCACGGGCGAGGTCGAGGACACCTGGTCCACCCTGGTCAACCCCGAGCGCGACCTCGGCCCGCAGGACGTCCACGGCATCCGCGCCGCCGACGTCCTCGCGGCCCCCACCTTCGCCGACCTCGCCGGGACGCTGACCACGCTCCTGCGCGGGCGCACCTTCGTTGCGCACAACGCCCGGTTCGACGCCGGCTTCCTCACCGCCGCCTACCTGCGGGTCGGCCACGCGGTCCCGCTGACGGCCGAGACGACGCTGTGCACGCTGCGCTGGGCGGGCCGCCTGCTCCCCCAGGCGCCGCGCACGCTGGCCGGGTGCTGCGCGTCCGTCGGCGTCCCGCTCGAGCACCACCACAGCGCGCTCGCCGACGCCACCGCCGCCGCGGGGCTGCTGCGCCACTATCTCGAGCTCGCCGGCCTGCCCCGGGCGGACGTCGCCCCCGGTCTCGGCGCACCGGGCCGGTGGACGCCGCCGTGGTGGGAGACCGTCGCGGCCGCCGAGCGGGCGGCCTGGCCCGCCATCCCCGACGGTGGGGCCCGGTGCGTGGTGCGCGGCAACGCCACCGAGCGCGAGGTGCCCTTCCTCTCCCGCCTGGTCGACTCACTGGTAGCGGTGCCCGGCAGCGAGGCCCAGACGGACTACCTCGCCCTGCTCGACCACGCCCTGATGGACCGCGTCCTGTCCGTGCGCGAGCAGCAGGCCCTCGTCGCTACCGCGCACGACCTGGCCATCGACCAGCCCACGGCCATCGCCCTGCACCGTGCCTACCTGCGGTCCCTCGCCCGCGCGGCCATCGCTGACGGCGTCGTCTCCGCCGCTGAGCGCGAGGACCTCCACGCGGTCGCGAGCCTCCTCGATCTCGACCCCGCCGAGGTCGACGGCGCCCTGGACGCCGAGGCCGGTGCCGGGGTACCGCCGCCGCTCGACGACGCGGCGCTGGCGCCGACGGTCGAGCACTTCCGCCTCGCGCCCGGTGACAAGGTGGTCTTCACCGGGGAGATGGCCGAGCCGCGCGAGGTGTGGCAGGCCCGCGCGGCCGCGGCGGGCCTGGTCCCGCACCCGAACGTGACGAAGCAGGTGCGTCTCGTCGTCGCCGCGGACCCGGACTCCCTGTCCGGCAAGGCGCGCAAGGCGGCCGGGTACGGCATCCCGATCGTCACCGAGGCGGCCTTCGGGCGGATGCTGGCGGCGGCGCTCGTCTAGCAGTGCCCGGCCACCCGTCGCGCTCCGTGTGGGAGCCGGTGTCGCCGCCTCCTCACGCGGCCGCCTCGATCGGCCGGCACGAGGGGCCGCGAGCACCTGAGCCGCGACGGGAGGAGGGCGGGCCCTGCCGCGGTCAGCCCGCGCTCGGGGTGAGCGGCGCCCCGGACGGCGTGCCGCCGTCCTGCTCGCCCGAGGGGCACAGGTGCGGGATGCCGTCGGTCCCGGCGGTGTACAGCCACTCGCGGTCGCCGCGGGCCAGGACCACGCGGTAGCCGTCGACGAGCGCCTGGGTGTACATGTGGCCCGGCTGCGGGCAGCCGAGGGCGCCGTCGGGGAAGGTCTCCCGCTGGGCGAGGACCACGGTGATCGGCTCGGTCCCACCCCCGAGCCTGTTGGCGAGGTCGGCGACGGCGGCGTCGGCCACCGCGGCGGGTTCCGGTGGCACGGTGCTCCCTTGGGTCGGGCCCGGCGTGGGGCTGGCGGAGGTCGGCGCGGGGGTGGTGGGTGAGGGGCTCGGCCGGCCGCCCCCGGCGCAGCCGGCGAGCAGCGCGCCGGCGCAGGCCGCGGCGGCGACGAGCCGGACGGCGCGGCGTGCGCGGGCAGGCACGCCACCACGCGGGACGGTGGGGTCGGGTCGCATCTCAGCCCCAGGCCTCGCGGTGCCGGCTCTTGAGGGCCACGTAGGTCATGGAGTTCTCGAGCATCTTCGCGCGCTGCTCGGCGGACAGCTCGCGCCGCACCTTCGCCGGGACCCCGGCGACCAGGGAGCCCGGCGGCACCTCCATGCCCTCGGGGACCACCGCCCCGGCGGCGACGAGGCTGCCGCGGCCGATGCGGGCGCCGTTGAGCACCACCGAGCCCATCCCGATGAGGCAGTCGTCCTCCACGGTGCACCCGTGCAGCACCGCCCGGTGGCCGACCGAGACGTTCTCGCCCACCCGGACCGGGTGCCCGGGGTCGGTGTGGACGATGCAACCGTCCTGGATGTTCGAGCCGGCGCCGATGTCGATGGTGTCCATGTCCCCGCGCAGCACCGCGTGGTAGAAGACGCTGGCCTCGGCGGCGAGCGTCACCTTGCCGACGAGCACCGCGCCCGGCGCGACCCACGCCCGCGGGTCCACGGCGGGCTCGACGTCGTCGAAGCGCAGCCTCACGTCCCGGTCGGTGCTGCGGTCGGTGTCCATGTGTCATCCCTGTCTCGTCGTCGAGGTCGAGTGCCGCGGTGCCCGCGGGTCCGCTGCCCGCAGCCTACGGCGCCGCGGCGACGACGCGCCCTCGGCGCGTGCCCGCTTCGGGACCTCCTGCCCGGGTGCCGACCCGCCGACCCCGCCGAGAATGAAGACGACGAGGGACAGAACTACCTTGTAGTAGAACGTTCAACCAAGCAGGCCCGGGCCGGAACATGGTGCCGGGCCGAGAGAGGCACGAGACATGCGCGCAGTCGTGTTCACCCAGTACGAGACCTCCCCCGAGCTGAAGGAGGTCGAGCGCCCGGTCCCCGGCCCCGGGGAGGTGCTGCTCAAGGTGGCCGGCTCGGGTGCCTGCCACTCCGACGTCGCCCTCTACAAGGAGTTCACCGAGGGCGCGCCCGGCTCCATCCCGCCCGGCTTCACCCTGGGCCACGAGGCGTCCGGCTGGGTCGAAGAGGTCGGCCCCGGGGTGCAGGGCTTCACCAAGGGCGACGCCTACCTCGCCTACGGCCCGATCGGCTGCGGGCACTGCAAGGCCTGCTCGCGCGGCCAGGACACCTACTGCGAGAACGCCGCGACGATGCCCTACCTGGGCCTCGGCCTGGGCCGCGACGGCGGGATGGCCGAGTACGAGGTCGTGCCGGCGCGCAACCTCGTCCCCCTCGGCGACGCCGACCCCGTCGACGCCGCCCCGCTCGCCGACGCCGGGCTCACGCCGTACCACGCCGTCAAGCACTCCCTGCCCAACCTCGCCGGCGGCGGCCGCTACGCGCTGGTCATCGGCCTGGGCGGGCTCGGCCAGATCGCCGTGCAGATCCTCACCGCGCTGACCGGCGCGACCGTCATCGCGACGGACATGAAGGAGGACGCCATGCGCCGGGCGGAGGCCAACGGCGCCGTCACGGTGCCCGGCGGCGAGGGCCAGGTCGCGGCGATCCGCGAGCTGACGGGCGGGCGGGGGGTGGACGCGGCGTTCGACTTCGTCGGCGCCACCCCGACGATCAAGACCGCGCAGGCGTCGATGGCCCAGGGCGGGCGGCTGACCGTCGTCGGCATCGCCAACGGCGTGACCGAGTGGTCCTTCTTCACCACCCCGTACGAGTCGACGATCACCAACACCTACTGGGGCACCATCGAGGACCTGCACGAGGTGGTCGCCATGTACCGCGCCGGGCAGATCCGCCCCGAGGTCGAGCGCTTCGCGATGGACGACGCCCTCGAGGCCTACCGCAAGCTCGAGGCCGGCGAGCTGTGCGGACGCGCGGTCGTCGTGCCGCACGCTGGCTGAGGTCCCGGCGGCGCCGCCGCGCCAGGCCGGAGGGCCCGGCGGACGACCGCAGCGTTGAGCCGATGACGTGGTACGGATCTCCGTACCACGTCATCGGCCAGCGGGCGGTCAGTCCCGCCGACCGCGGACATCCACCTGGCGGTCCCGCGCGCGACGACGCGGCGACGGCTCAGCTCTCCAGGCCCCGGTAGTGGTGACTGGTCTGCAGGTCCAGCTCCCGCAGCACGGCGTCGACCGCCTCCGGGTCCACCCCCGGCTCCCCGCGCATGCGCAGCGCCTCGGCCCGGGCCGCGGCGAGGGCGCCGTTGCGGCGCCGCTCGATCACCTCGCGCCGGTGCAGCGCCTCCCGCACGCGCTCGGCGTACTCGGCCGGGTACTCCTCGGCGGGGCCGGGCAGCGCCTCGTCGAGCCGGGCGAGGTCGACCCGGATGGTGGCCGCCTCGTCCTCGGACAGCTCGGCGACGTCCTCGAGGCTGTGCAGGTGCGCCACGGCCGCCTCCTTGGCGCGCCGGGCCACCCGCTGCTCGGCAAGGTTCTCCTCGTCCCCCTCCTTGACGACGCCGAGCACCCGGACCAGCGCCGGCAGCGTGAACGCCGGAAGGAGCAGGGTGACCACGAGGATCGCGACCGCGGTGACGACGAGCTGGTCGTACCCGCGCACCGGCGTGCCGTCGGGCAGGGCGCGCGGGATGGCCAGGGCGAGGGCCAGGGTGGC
Source organism: Georgenia ruanii (assembly GCF_009193175.1). GTDB lineage: Bacteria > Actinomycetota > Actinomycetes > Actinomycetales > Actinomycetaceae > Georgenia > Georgenia ruanii. The sequence continues at coordinate 128,099 of NZ_VUKE01000011.1, forward strand.
GAGCCCGCGCATCCCGCACCAGGTCATCACGATCGCCTCGCGGCCGTTCCGCGGGGCCAGCCACCGCCGGCCCGACCGGCGCACCGCCAGCAGGGACAGCGCCATCCAGGCCGCGCGCACGGCGACGACGACGGCGCACACCAGTGCCGCGGTGCCCAGGAGGCGTCCGAGCCCGGCCTGCGAGGTGTCGAGGATGTAGCGCAGCTCGACGCCGATGAGCCCGAAGGCCACGCCGGTCACGAGCAGCTCCACGACGTCCCAGAACGCCTTGCCCGTCAGCCGGTCCTCGACGGCGTCGACCTGCTGCACGCTGCCCATCTGCAGCGCCGTGACGACGACCGCGATGACGCCGGAGACGCGCAGCTCCTCGGCGATCAGGTAGACGGCGAAGGGGAGCACGAGCCGCAGCGCGTTGCGGGCGGCGACGAGGGTGAGGTGGGTGGTGAGCCAGTCGGCCACCCAGGCGACGGCGAGACCGAGCAGCCCCGCCAGCACGACGCCGACGACGAGGTCCAGGGCCACCCGCGGGCGGACGTCCGAGCCGCTGACGAGCGTCGCGACGGCGGCGTGGAAGACGACGATGGCGACCGCGTCGTTGAACAGGCCCTCGCTCTGCAGTGCCGAGACGATCCGCCGCGGGATGCCCAGCGGCCCGGCGACGGCCTCGGCCGCGATCGGGTCCGGCGGGGCGACCGCGGCGGCGATGGCCACCGCGGCCGCCACGGACACGCCCGGGACCAGGGCGACGACCGTGCCGGCGACGGCGGCGATGGTGACGACCGTGAGGAGCAGGGCCAGCCCGACGACGGCGCGCCAGCGTCTGCGGAACATCGCCCACGAGGTGCGCTGGGCGGCGGCGAAGAGCAGCGGCGGCAGGAACAGCGGGAGGATGAGGTCGGGGCTGATCGGCGGCGCCTGCTGCGTCCCCGGAAGCAGGCTGCCCACCGCGGCGAGCACGACCATGAGCGCCGGCCAGGGCAGGCGCAGCCGCTCCCCCAGGCCGACCAGGAGCACCGAAGCCAGCCCGAGCGCGACGAGGATCGTCAGGGCATCCACCCGGTCACGATGGCCACCACCGTGACCGGACGCACGCTGAGCGGTGGTCGGCGCGCCCGTCCCCGCCTCGAACGGTGTCAGCCTCGGCCGGCGAGCGCGCTGAGGGCGAAGTCGTGGAACTTGATGGGCCCGCGCGCGACGAAGTCGTGCGCCTCCACCCGGATGCGGTCGTCGAACAGGTGAACACGCAACCCCGTCGACTGATCGCCGTCGACCCGCGCGGTGTCCACGTCGCCGTCGGGGACGTAGGCGTTGAGCACGGCCCCGGTGTTGACCACCGGGAAGCCGGCGGGGTTCTTCGGATCGGCGACGCGGTAGGTGCCCCACCAGTCGTTGAGGTTGAGGTCGTCGTGGGTGTGACCGGTAAACATGAGGATGTTGGTGTACTTCCCGACGACGGCGTTGAACGCGTCGATGTCCTCGTAGTTGTTCTGCTCCCACGAGCTGTGCGTCTGGGACACGGTGTACGGCAGCGGGAAGTGGTTGAAGAGCAGCACGACCTGACCCTTGTTGCGCCAGTGGGCGAGGCGCCCGTCCAGCCAGGCGAGCTGCGCGTCGGAGAAGTTGTTGTAGGGCTCGCGGCCCTCGCGCTCGCGGTCGCCGAAGTACTCGGTGCCGACGACGATCAGCGGCACGCCGTCGACCACGCGCTCGAAGTACGGCGTGGACTCGCCGGCGACCTTCAGGTAGCGCGCCAGGTAGACGTCGGAGCCTTCGGCGCCGAGCATCTCGTGGTTCCCCACGGTCAGCAGGACGTTGCCGGAGCGGTGCGGGTTGCCCGCCAGGGCGGCCGCGAGCGCGTCGTAGTGGGCCTGCAGGCCCAGCTCGACGGCGTCACCGTTGATGACCAGCGCGCCGGCCTGGAGAGTCATGGCGTTGAGCTGCTCGACGACCCGGTCGTAGCGATCGTGAGAGTCCGACACGTGGATGTCCGAGACGACGTCGATGGTGACCAGCGGCGCGCTGTCGGCCGGGAGCGCGGGCAGCGGCACGCGGACCTCGATGTTGTCGATGGCCCACCACCGGTCGTTGTGGCCGTTGCGGTACTCCCAGGAGAACCGCACGCTGGAGGCGCCGGCGGGCACCTGCACACGGAGCTGCTCGTGGCTGGAGTACTTGTCGGCCCGGTAGACCACGAGGTCCTGGGCGGCGCCGCCGTCGAAGGACGCCGTCACGGCCGCGGACTGCTCGGGACGTCCCTGCCGATAGTGGGAGTCGAACGCCAGCTCGATCTCGTCCTCGCCGCGCAGGCTGATCTTCGGCGTCGTCAGGGAGGCGTTGAGGGTGTCCGCGCTCTCCTGGTCGAGGCGGTGGTGCTCGCTCTCGATGACGGCGAAGGTCCCGAAGCCGCCGGTGAAGTAGTGGCGCTGGTCGGTGCCCGCCGCCCAGGTCCAGTCCCGCACGCCGGTGAACGTCCAGCCCGCCCAGCGTCCCTCCCCCGTGCGGAATCCGTGGGCCTCGGTGGTCCATCCCTTCGGCGCCTCGTGGGTGTACCCGGTGGGACGGACGACGTCGTCGAAGGACTCGCTGAAGAGCACGCCGGCCTTGGGGCCGCGGCCCCGGCCGCCCCTCGGCGCCGCGGCAGCGGTGCCACCGAGGCCCACCGACCCCAGGGCGGTCGCCGCCGCCAGCGCGCCGACGGACAGGACCGCGCGGCGGGATGTGCCGGTGGGGGTGGTCTGGTGCTGGCCGTTCATGGCTCTCCTTCGTCTCGCTGAGCTCGCCTGACCGTAGGCGGCCGCGATGACTGGGCCATGAAGCGGGAGTGTCGCGTCCATTAATGGTGGGGGCAGGGCGGGGCAGCCCGCAGTCGCCGACCACGACGAGGTCGGTGTGCCCCAGCCGGGCCAGCGCGGCGGCGAGGTCGGCGTTGAGGATGCCAGCCCTCTTCACCGCACCTCCTCCCGCGCCGGGTAGGCGGCCTGGGCGCCACGACGGCCCACCGCGACGCCGGCGACGTCGGTGGCCAGCTCGACGGCGGCGCGCAGGTCGCGCCCGTCCGCCAGCTCCACCGCGAGCGCACCGACGAACGCGTCGCCCGCGCCGGTGGTGTCCACCGCGGTGACCTTCCGGGCGGGCACGTGGCCGGGCTCGGCGCCGCGCGCGGCCAGCACCGCCCCGTCGGCCCCCAGCGTGAGGACCACCGACCGCGGCCCGAGGTCGAGCAGCGCCACCGCGGTGGCCGCGGCGCCGCCCGGCTCGGCGGCCTGTGCCGGGACGCCGCCGAGCAGGAACGCCGCCTCGGACTCGTTGACCACCAGCGCGTCGGCGGCGGCGAGCACCTCCGGCGGCAGCGCGGCGGCCGGCGCGGCGTTGAGGATGACCCGGGCCCCGGCCGCGTGCGCCGTCGTCGCCGCGTGCGCCACCGTGGCGAGCGGGATCTCGAGCTGGAGGACCACGACGGCGGCGCCCGCCCACGCCGCCCGGCTCTCCTCCAGCAGCTCCACGGTGACCCGCCGGTTGGCCGAGGGCGAGACGATGATGGAGTTCTCGCCGTCTGGCGTGAGCAGGATGATGGCGTTGCCGCTGGCCCCGGGCACGGTGCGCAGGTGGGTGACGTCCACGCCGGCGTCGGCCAGGGAACGGCGCAGCAGCTCGCCGTAGCCGTCGTCGCCGACGCAGCCGACGAAGGCGACGTCGCCGCCGAGCCGGCCGGCCGCGACCGCCTGGTTCGCGCCCTTGCCGCCGGCGGTGACGACGACGTCGGAGCCGAGCACGGTCTCCCCCGCCCCCGGCCGGTGGTCGATGTCGAGGACGAGGTCGGCGTTGGCCGAGCCGATGACGACGATCCTGGGCACCCGTACCTCCCTCTCGAGACGTCACATGCTCGCCGAGACCTCCCGCCTCGGCGCCGGACCCGCCCGGCGGATCACTTGCTCGGCGAGGCCGACGGCGACATGCTCGGCGTGGCCGAGCCGCTCGGCGGCGCGCTGCCCGCGCCCCCGGACAGCGACTCCTTGGTCATCACGACCACCGGCACGGAGATGGTCTTGTCCACCCCCTCGCCCTTGATGAGCTTGACCGCGGAGTCGATCGCCGTCTTGCCGAGCTCCTCGGGCTGCTGGGCGATCGAGGCGTACATCGTCCCGCCCTTGATGGCGTTCTGGGCGTCCGGGGTGCCGTCGAAGCCGACGACGTAGACGCTCTTGCCGGCCCGGTCGCCGAGCGCCTGGACCGCGCCGAGCGCCATCTCGTCGTTCTGGGCGAAGACGCCGGTGACATCGGGGTGGGCCTGCATGAGGTTGGTGGTCACGTCCAGGCCCTTGGTGCGGTCGAAGTCGGCCGGCTGGGTGGCCACCACCTCGATGTTCGGGTACTTCTTGATGGCCTCGTCGAAGCCCTGCCCGCGCTCGCGGGAGGCGGAGGTGCCCGCCACGCCCTGCAGGACGATGATCTTGCCCTTTTCGCCGATGGCCTTGGCGAGCTGGTCGGCGGCCATCCGGCCGCCGTCGACGTTGTCGGAGGCGATGAAGGAGCTGACGTCCGCGCCGTTGACGGCGCGGTCCACGGCCACCACCGGGATCTTGGCGCCGACCAGCGGGGCGATCATGGGCCCGGCAGCGTCGGAGTCCACCGGGTTGATGATCACGGCGTTGAGCTGCTGAGTCTGGAAGTTCTGGATCTGGTTGGCCTGTTGGGTAGCGTCGTCGCGGGCGTCGGTGACCGTGAGCTTGACGCCGGCGGCGTCCGCCTCCTTCTGCGCGCCGTCGCGCAGGGAGACGAAGAACGGGTTGTTCAGGGTGGACAGGGCCAGGCCGACGCTCTGCCCGCCCGAGGTCGCGGCCGTGCCGCCGGTGTTCGCGTTGGTGTTGGGGTTGCCGGAGTTCTGGTTGCCGCACGCGGCCAGGGCGAGCGCGGCCGCCGCCCCGAGGGCGGCGATCTGGGCGAGGGGCTTGCGCATCACGGTCGTTCCTTTCGTCGGGCCGGGCCGTTCCGGCCGGTGACGTTCCCGCCGTCGTCAGGCGCGGCGACGGCGGAGGGTGTCGGTCAGCACGGCGAGCGCGATGACCACGCCGATGGCGACCTGCTGCCAGAAGGAGGAGACGTTGAGGAGGTTCAGGCCGTTGCGGATCACGGCCAGCACGAGGGCGCCGACGAATGTGCCGAACGCCCGGCCCTGCCCGCCGGCGAGGCTGGCGCCGCCGATGACGACGGCGGCGATGGAGTCCAGCTCGTAGCCGGTGGCGGCCTGGGGCTGGCCGGAGGCGAGCCGGCCGGCCAGCACCAGCCCGGCGACGGCGGAGTAGAAGCCCGCCAGGGAGAAGATGATCAGCTGCTGACGCCGCACGTTGATGCCGGAGAGGCGCGCCGCCTCCTCGTTCCCGCCGATGGCGTACATCGCCCGGCCCGGGTAGGTGCGGTTGAGGATGAACCCCGCCAGCAGCCCGAAGACCGCCATGATGACCACCGGCACCGGCAGCCACCCGCCGATGGTCTGCCCGAGCGCGGCGACGGCGGGGGGCTGGTTCAGCGGCACCCCGCCGGAGAGCACGAGGGCGAGGCCGCGGGCGATGGAGAGCATCGCCAGTGTCGCGATGAACGCCGGCAGCCGGCCGTAGGCCACCAGCACGCCGCTGACCAGCCCGCAGGCGACGCCGGTGAGCACGCCCAGGAGGATCGCGAGCGCGGGGGGCACGCCCATGGTGCTGGCCGTGTACCCGGTGACGATGCCACCCAGCGCCGCCACGGAGCCCACCGACAGGTCGATGCCGGCCGAGACGATGACGAACGTCTGCCCGAAGGCCAGGATCGCGACGACGGCGGCCTGCACGCCGATGTTGAGCAGGTTCTGCGGGCTGAGGAACACCGGGCTGAGGAACGCCAGCACGACGCCGAGCAGCACGAGGGCGACCAGGGTGCCGTTCTGGCCGAGCAGCCCCTGGGCGCGGGCGCCGAGGGCGCCGGCGCGCGGGCGGGCGGCGGTCTCAGTGGACACGGGTGGACTCCACCTCCTGCACGGCCAGCGCCATGACGGCGTCCTGGGTGGCCTCGGCGTGGGCGAGCTCGCCGACGAGGCGGCCCTGGGCCATCACGAGGATCCGGTCGCAGATGCCGAGGACCTCGGGCAGCTCGGAGGAGACCATGAGCACCCCGCGGCCGGCGGCGGTGAGCTTGTTGATGAGCTGGTAGATCTCCACCTTGGCACCGACATCGACGCCGCGGGTGGGCTCGTCGAGCAGCAGGACGGCCGGGTCGGCCGCCAGCCACTTGCCCATGACCACCTTCTGCTGGTTGCCGCCGGAGAGGTTGCGCACCGGCGCGGCGATGGAGGGGGTGCGGATGCCCAGGTCGCGCACGGCACGGGTGGCGACGTCGCGCAGCCGGCCGAGGTCGACCACGCCGCCGCGGGTGGCCCGGCGCAGCTGGACGAGGGCGAGGTTCTCCCCCACCGTGGCGCCGAGCACCAGGCCCTGCGTCTTGCGGTCCTCGGGCACCAGGCCCAGGCCGGCGGCGATCGAGGCACGGACGTCGTGGCGGGGCAGCTCCGCGCCCCGCACCCGCACGCTGCCCGCGGCGTAGGGGTCGGCGCCGAAGACCGCGCGCAGCACCTCGGTCCGGCCCGCGCCGACCAGGCCGGCGAGGCCGACGACCTCCCCGGCGTGCACGGCCAGGCTGACGTCCTCGAACACGCCCGGGCGGGTGAGGCGCTCGACGGCGAGCAGCTCCTCGGCCACCGGGGTGCGCTCGCGGGGGTACTGCTGGGCGATGGAGCGGCCCACCATCATCCGCACGAGCTCGTCGGTGCTGGTGGTGGCCGGGACGGTGCCCACCGAGCGGCCGTCGCGCAGCACGGTGACCCGGTCGCCGATGCGGCGGATCTCCTCGAGGTGGTGGGAGATGAAGATCTGGCCCACGCCGCGCTCGCGCAGCTCGGCCATGAGGCGCAGCAGGCGGTCGACCTCGACGTCGGTCAGGGCCGCCGTCGGCTCGTCGAGGATGAGCACGCGGGCGTCCAGGCTCAGCGCCTTGGCGATCTCGACGAGCTGCTGACGGGCCACGCCGAGGCGCCCGACGGGGGTGCGCGGGTCGAGGGTGAGCCCGACCCGTCCGAGGGCCTCGCGGGCCAGGGCGTTCATGCGCCGCGTGTCCACGACGCCGAGGCGGCGCGGCTGGCGGCCGAGCATGACGTTCTCGGCCACGCTCAGCTGCGGGACGAGGTTGAACTCCTGGTAGATCGTGGCGATGCCGAGCGCCTCGGCCGCGGCGGTGGTGGGCAGGTGCACGCGCGTGCCGTCGACGACGATCTCCCCGGCGTCGGGCTGGTACACCCCGGCCAGGCACTTGATGAGCGTGGACTTGCCCGCGCCGTTCTCGCCGAGGAGCACGTGCACCTCGCCGGCGTGCAGGTCGAAGGAGATCCCGTCGAGGGCGACGACGCCCGGGAAGCGCTTGCCCAGGCCCTCGACGCGGAGCAGCTCGGGGCCTCGCGGGTGGGTGGCGTCGTGCGGTTCCTGGCTCGCCGCGGTGCGCGCTTCGTCGTCGCTCATCGGCGCCCCCCGCGCAGGCCGGTGGTGCGCGCGACACCGCGGGGGAAGCCCCCGTCGCCCTGCCCGCCGGTCATCGCCGCCATCGACGTCCGCCCCACGCCGTCATGGATCGATTGCCGCGAGTGTGGCCCCGGCGGTGAGGGAGGGCAAACGGGACCCGCAACCCGCGCAAAACGCGCCACAAACTCTCCGCGCGAGGTGATTGCAGAGGCGGATGAGCGCCTCCCGGGGCGACTTGCAGCCCCCTCCGTTGCGACTTTGTGGCGCGTTTCGCCCAAGCCGCCCAGATCTCCGCACCCCGAGCGTCACCGAGAGCCCCGGCCGGTCGGCATTCTGGCGCAGACCAGCCGCTGCGGGTGCGCACCGGCCGGGGTGCGGCCACGCTGGGGGCAGGAGCGCGCGCGGGCGCGCCCGCGCGTCACCGGCAGGAGGGACAACCGCGATGCCCAAGACGAACAAGGACGGCTCGGCCAAGAAGAGCGAACTGCCCAGCACCCTGAAGAAGTCGCCCGCGAAGGCCCAGCGCACCTTCGCCAAGGCGCACGACTCCGCCGCCGAGAGCTACGGCGAGGGCGAGCGCGCCAACCGCACCGCCTACTCCGCGCTCAAGCACTCCTACGAGAAGGTCGGCGACCACTGGGAGGCCAAGGACGAGAAGGGCCCGTCGGACAAGAAGGCCGCCGGCACCCGCGGGTCGAAGGGCGAGACGAAGGGCGGTGTGGACGCCAACGCGTCGAAGTCCCACCTGTACGACGTCGCCAAGAAGCTCGACATCCCGGGCCGGTCCTCGATGAGCAAGGACCAGCTGGTCGACGCCATCGAGAAGGCCAACGCCAAGGAGACGCGCAAGAAGCGCTGACGTCTCCGCGCGGAGGAAGCGTCCGGTCTCTGTGCCGTGAGCTCGCCGGCGCAACCACTGCGCAGACCGGCGCGGCCGGCGCGCGCGGCGTGGCCCGATGGGGAGAAGTCCCCATGGCAGCGACAGCGCGCAACACCCTGGGACGAGCTCGTGACCACGCCCCGCACGGCACCCGGCACGGGCCGCTCAGGGACGGTCAGAAGCGGCGTTCTCCTACGGATTCCGGGCCTCCCGAGCCCCTGAACGGAACCCCGGGGACGAGCCCTTCCCGGCCTTACCCTCCACACCCTCCACGTTGCCGACATCACCCGCGACGCCGTTCAAGTTGCGGCTCCGGCCACCTGCCGCATAATCCGTCCGTTTTCTTTCTCGATCCGTCCGGTACGGTCACGGCCGAACGGGGAGGCACCGGGGGCGTGCACCCGTGAGGAGACGCACCGACCGTGACCACTTCCCAGACGCCGGCCCGCCCGGCGCGCCGCGGCGTGCTGAGCGGCCTGACCGCTGGGCGCGCGGAGTCCGTCCTCGCGCAGCCGGCGTCGGCGCAGAACCGCCGTCCGCCGCACGCCATCCGGCGCCGGGCGCGGAGACTGCTCGACGAGGGCTGGCTCTTCGCCCGCGACGACGGCGACGCCGCCCACCATCACGCCGCCATCGCCTGGCGGCCGGCACCCGTCCCGCACCTGGACGCCGGGCACACCACCGGCGGGGCCGCCACCCCGATCTGGTACCGGCGGAACCTGCGCATGCCCGAGACCTGGCGGGGCAGGCGACTCTTCCTCCACTTCGAAGGCGCCGGCGATGTCGCCGAGGTCTACGTCGACGGCGTGCGGGCGGGCGGGCACGCCGGTGGCGCCACCGCCTTCAGCCTCGATGTCACCGAGCCGCTGCGGTTGCGGGCGCCCGGCGCCGAGGCGACCGTCACCGTCCGCGTCGCCGCCCCGGCGCAGCCTGGCCCCGCGGTACACCGGGTGGGCCTGCACCGCAACGTCTGGTTCGTCGCCACCGAGGAGGTCCACCTCGACCTGCTCGACTCCCCCGGTGTTCAGGTGGAGACCGCCGACCTCGACGCCGCCCGCGCACTCGTCCGGGTGCGCGGGCGTGTCGTGAACGACGCCGATACCGCCACCACGGCACGGGTGCGCAGCCGCGTCCTCGACGCCGGCGGCGTCGTCGTCGCCGACGCCCAGAGCGAGGTAGCGCTGGCCGCACGGGCCACGGCGCGGTTCGAGCTGGAGCTGCCCGCCATCGCCCACCCGCACCTGTGGTCGACCGAGACGCCCTACCTGTACCGGGTGAGCACGGTCGTGGACTCCGGGCACGGCCGGGACCGCGTCGACGTCCCGCTCGGCCTGCGACACCTCGCCGCAGACGCCACGGGCTTCCGGCTCAACGGCGCCCCGTACCGGCTGGCGCCCACCGGCCTGCACGAAGGCGCCATGGGCCGCCACCCCCACTCCGACGCCGCCCGCATCCAGGGGCTGCGCACGCTCAAGGGCATGGGCGTCAACGTGGTCCGGATGCCGCACGACGCCCAGTCCGCCACGGTGCTCGAGGCCGCGGACGAGCTCGGCCTGCTCGTGTGGCAGGAGCTGCCGCCCGTCCGCCGCGCCACCCTGACCGGCTCGTTCGCCGCAGATCACCTCGGTTCCGTGCGGGAGATGGTGCGTCAACGCTCCAGCCACCCCTCGGTCGCCGTCTGGGGCACGTCGGACGAGCTGGCGCTGCCGGGGATCGGTCCGGCCCCGCAGCCGGGCGACCTCACCCACGAGATGGTGCGGCTGGGCGACGAGCTGGTCCGCGCTGAGGACCCCTCGCGGCCGACCGCCTCCGCAGGCGCCGACCCCGTCGCCGGTCCGGCCGGGTGGGTGGCCGCGCTGTACCAGGCCTGGACCCTGAGCCGCCTCTACCCCTCCCTGGCCCTGCCCTACGCCAAGCAGCCGGGTCGCCCCGCGCGTGCGACGCACACGGCATCGGTCGGTGACAGCGCGAACGGCGTCCCGGGCCCGGAGACGCTCGTCCTGGCCGGCTCGCCCGGTTCCGACCGGCCCGGCGACCGCGGGGCGGAACCGGGTCTCCGACCGGTTGGGCGGATCAGGGCGGCCAGGAAGCTGCACCGACGCAGCGCCTGATCGGCCCGCGCCGCGCCCCCGGCGCCCGCCGCTCAGCCCCCGGCGGCGGGCGTCACGCCCGCGGCCAGGGTGCGACGCCGTCGCCCGTCCCGGTGGGCAGACCGTGCTCGCTCCCAGGTGGCGCCGAACCTGACGGCGCGCGCGGCTCCGTCGGCGTGCGAGGAGTCGTGGGTCCGCCGGCGAACACCTCCGGCGGAATCCGCTCGGCGCCGCGCACCCCGGCGAGCATGGACCGGTCCAGCGGCTCGCCGCGGCGCAGCACGCTCAACGTGCCCGAGGGCTCCAGCACCACCGCCGCGACCTCGGCGTCGGACCGGATGCCGGCCTGGCGCAGGCGCGAGCGCAGCTCGGCCTCGGTGATGCGCTGTCGGCGCAGCTGCCCGTGCAGGATCTGGGTCCCGGCCATGAGCACCGCCGGCTGGTTGGCGACGAACCGTTCCCACCGCGGCTGCTTGCGCAGCTGGCCGATGAGCGCCTCGAGCGTGAGGAGCGTGACCAGGGCGACGAGGCCGCCGGCCAGCGTCGGGCTGTCCCCCATCGTCGCCCGCCCGAGGATCGCGCCGAGCACGATGACGACCAGGAGGTCGAAGCTCGACAGGCTGGCGAGGACCCGGCTACCGAGCAACCGGGTCAGGGCGATGAAGGCCAGGTAGAGGACGGTGGTGGCCAGCACGACGGCGAGCGCCCCCATCGGGCTGATCCCGACGTACCCCCACAGGTCCGCCAGCACGCTCATCGCTCCTCGCCACCTCGTCGCTCGCTTGTGGCCGACGACCATCATCCGCCCGGTCCGAGGCGGACGCCCCTCGGTCCTGGGGACCCCGTGACCGGGGCCACATCGGCGGCAAATCCCGGCAACTTCTTGTCGGCTCCCGTCCGATGCCGCCAGGGTCGGGGCGCGGCGCACCGGGGGCGTGCGCCCGAGAGGAGCTCGACGATGACCACTCCCGCCATACCGACCGGTCCCACGCGCCGCAGCGTGCTGACCGGGCTGGCGGCCGGCGCCGCGCTGTCCGTGCTGGCCCAACCGGCACAGGCGCAGAACCGCCGCCCGCCGCAGGCCGCCCGGCAGCGCGAGCGCCAGCTGCTCAACGAGGGCTGGGTTCACACGCTGGGTGACCCGGCCGGCGCCGAACGGCCCGCGTTCGACACCGCCGGGTGGCAGGAGCTGTCGGTCCCGCACACCTGGAACGCGACTGACTCTCTCGACGACGAGCCCGGCTTCTACCGCGGCCCGGGCTGGTACCGGCGCACGATCAAGGTGACCGGGGCGCACAAATCGCAGCGGGTGTTCCTGTACTTCGAGGGCGCCTTCCAGGTGGCCGACGTCTACGTCGACGGCGACCGCGTGGGCGGGCACGTCGGCGGCTACACCGCGTTCAGCGTGGAGATCACCGACCAGCTGCGCCGGGTCGGTCCCGGCAAGGCGGCCACCGTCGCGGTCCGGGTGGACAACACCCACGACGACAACATCCCGCCGTACTCGGGCGACTGGACGTTCTACGGCGGGCTGTACCGCAACGTCTGGCTGATCACCACGGAGGAGGTCCACCTCGACGTCCTCGACCACGCCGCGCCCGGCGTGCGGGTGGACACCCCGGCGGCCGACGCCGCCCACGCCGTCGTGCGTGTGCGCGGCCGCGTCGTCAACGACACCGGCGCCGCCGTCACCGCCCGGGTGCGCAGCACCGTCCTCGACGCCACCGACGCGCCCGTCGCCGAGGCGGGCACCGACGTGCGGCTCGCCGCCCGGTCCGCGGCCGAGTTCGAGCTGACGCTTCCGGCCATCGACCGCCCGCACCTGTGGTCACCGGAGTCGCCGTACCTCTACCGGGTGGCCACCGTCGTCGACGCCGGCCAGGGCCGCCGCGACCGCGTCGACGCCCCGCTCGGGGTGCGCTGGTTCTCGGTGGACCCCGACGCCGGCTTCTTCCTCAACGGCGAGCCGTACCCGCTGCGCGGCACCAACCGGCACCAGGACGAGGTGGGCCGCGGCAACGCCCTGGCCGACTCCGACCACATCCGCGACCTGCGGCTGATCAAGGAGATGGGCGCCAACGTCGTCCGGCTGGCGCACTACCCGCAGGCGCCCGCGGTCCTCGAGGCCGCCGACGAGCTCGGGCTGGTGATCTGGGAGGAGGCGCCCATGGTCAACCGGGCGATCCTCACCGAGGAGTTCGTCGAGAACCACCTCGGCAACATCCGGGACATGGCCCGCCAGCACTACAATCACCCCGCGATCGTCGTCTTCGGGTCGATGAACGAGATCTTCCTGCGCCGCCCGAGCCCGCAGCCGGACAACTATCTCGAGTGGACCCGGGACATGCTCCAGCGGGGCGAGGACGTGCTGCGCGAGGAGGCCCCGGACCGGCTGACGGCGATGGTGGGCCACCAGCAGGAGTCGTACAACGAGGCGGGCATCGCCGACATCCCGATGATCTGGGGCTGGAACCTCTACCACGGGTGGTACGGCGGGCGGGCGGAGCAGTTCGGGCCGTGGCTCGACGCCCAGCACGAGCGCTACCCCGACCGGGTGGTGTGGGTCTCGGAGTTCGGCGCGGACTCCGACGCGCGGCTGCACCGGGTGGTGCCGGGCGACCTGCTCCGGCTCGCCGGCCAGGCCAACTACCAGGACCAGTCCATCGAGTACCAGCAGTACTACCTCGAGAGCTACTTGCGTCAGATCGACGAGCGCCCCTGGCTGGCCGGGACAACGTACTGGTCGCAGTTCGACTTCGGGTCGGAGTCGCGCACCGGGTCGGTGCCGCACGTGAACACCAAGGGCCTCATGCTCGCCGACCGCACGCCGAAGCCCGTCTACCACCTCGTGCAGGCCTGGCGCGGCGTCGACGTCCTGCACATCGCCACGGACCTGTGGAACCGCCGAGCCGGCGTGGGGCCGGACGGCGCCACCGGGTACCGGCCGGTCGAGCAGACCGTGACGGTGTACTCCAACGCCGACCGCGTCGAGCTCTTCCACAACGACACCCCCCTCGGGGCGAAGGCGACCGACTCCATCGGGCACGTGAGCTGGATGGTCCCCTTCGTCGACGGCGAGAACCGGCTCTCGGCGTTCGCGATCGCCCCGGCGGGTACGAAGCTCACCGACGAGGCGACGGTCCACTTCACCTACCACGCCCCGCGGCTGGCCGACCCGGAGGTGCCCTTCGAGCGGCTTGCGCTCTCGGCCGGGGCGGTCGTGCAGTACACCGACGCCGACGGCACGGTGTGGCTGGAGGACCGCGAGTATGCCCCGGGCGGCTTCGGCGCCCTGGCCGACGACTTCACCGCCGGCTACGGGTGGATGAAGAACGACTGGGTGGACGGCAGCGACGAGGACCCGCTGTACCAGACCTACCGCAAGGGCATGTCGGCCTACCGCTTCGACGTGCCGGACGGCACCTACGAGGTGACCCTGCGGCTCGCCGAGATCACCTCGGCCGGCGACACCGGCGGCGACGGGACCGCTGTGCCCGCCCCGGACGGCACGGTCGACGTGCCGGTGGGGTGGCGGGTCTTCGACGTCACGGTCAACGGCACCCCGGCGGAGACCGCGCTCGACCTCGTCGCCAAGGTCGGCCAGCACGCCCCGTACGACCTCACCACCAGGGTGACCACCACCGGGGGCGAAGGCATCGAGATCGGCTTCACGGCCATGAAGAACCTGCCGGTCGTCAGCGCCATCGACATCCGCCGGGCCTGATCGGGCGGTCTGACGACGGCGGCCGGTCCCCACCGGGGGCCGGCCGCCGCGTTCGTGCGGACGGTCTGCGGCCGTGCGGGAGACAGCAATGAACACCGAGGATGCGATGCCGTCGCGGTCGGCCCTATCCTGCGTCACGTGCCCCGCTTTGCGCACGCGACCTGGGTGAACCCCTGCTGGAAGGAACTTCTCGACGGCGAGGTCCCCGGCCTGCTGGCCCACCTGCTCGCCGTCGGCGAACCCGTGCCGCTCGCCGACCTCCAGGAGCGGCTGTGGCAGCTCGTCGAGGCGTCGTTCGTCCTCGACGACCTCGAGGAGGAGCACCTGCGCGGGCACCGCCGCCTTCTCGACAGCGACGTCCGGCACATCTGCCGGGCACTCGCCGAGCTCGGGGCCGTCGAGGTCACCGGCGTGGAGAGGACCACCGATGCCTACGGGTTGCCGGTCGAGCGGGGCGGCGCGGTGACGGCGGCCCCGTTGGCCGCCGCGGCGGTGCCGGACCTCGCGGCGTGGCGATAGGAACGACCGTGGCCTCCATCGAGGAGCGGGTCACCCGCGCGGCCGAGGAGGCGCTGCGTGAGGAGGGCTACGTGGCGCCCGTCGATGTGCTCGTCGGCATCGGCTGGCTGCAGCCGGTGCACCGGGACCACTGGCGCCAGGGGCGCGTGCCGTGCCTGGAAGAGGTGGTGCAGGCCGGTCAGGGAAGAATCGCCACGGCGATGGCGGCGATGCGGCGGTGGGCCCGTGATCAGGGGCTGGAGCCCAGCGAGACGGCCTACGTGGCCCGTACCCGCGACCGCAGGACGCTGCGATTCTCCGCCGGCGGCGAGCCGGAGATCGAGCGGGCGTACCGCACGCACTGGGTCTCCCCGGCCCTGTCGGAGGCCAAACGGGCGCGCCTGCAGGAGAAGGCCAGCCGGCCGCCGGATCTCGTCGTCATCTCGCCGCTCGGCGACTGGGCCTGCGCCCGGTGCCGCGGGACCGGGGACCTGCTGCTGATGGAGGACGACGCCCCGCTCTGCCTGCGCTGCGCCGACCTCGACCACCTGACCTTCCTGCCCGCAGGCAACGCCACGCTGACGCGCCGGGCGAAGAAGGCCAGCCGCCTCACGGCCGTCGTGGTCCGCTTCAGCCGGTCCCGCGGGCGCTACGAGCGCCAAGGTGCCCTCGTCGAGGAGCGGGCGCTGGAGGGGGCCGAGACGTCCTGCCTCGCCGACGCCGAGGCGCGCGCCCGCCGCCGCGACCGTGACGAGGAGCGACGGCGCACGGCCGACGGCGAGCTCGCCGAGCGGCTCGCCACCGAGATCAGCCAGATGTTCCCGGGATGCCCGCCCGAACGGGCCGCCCTGATCGCCCTGCACACCAGCGTGCGAGGCAGCGGTCGGATCGGTCGGACCGCCGCGGGCCAGCGCCTGGAGGCCTCCGCCGTCGAGCGGGCGGTCGCGGCCTCGGTACGTCACGAGGACACCGAGTACGACGAGATGCTCATGGCCGGCACCTCCCGCGCCGACGCTCGCACGCAGGTGCGGGCGTCGGTCGCGGCGGTGCTCGAGGGCTGGCGGAGGGGCTGAGCGCCGACTACCCCGATCCTCGCAGATGGACCTGAGCGGGGCGGTCCTCCACATCGCTACCAGCCGAGCGTGCGCAGCCCACCGAGTGCACGGACCGCCGCGTCAGTGGTGACCAGGATGAGGTTGCCCTGGATCGCCTGCGCGACCAGGAGGCGATCAAACGGGTTCGTGCCGGATCTCCGGAGGGATGATCGCCGGCTCGCCGAGCAGCCAGAGGACGACATGGGTGTCGAGGAGGTACCTCACTGCCATGCCTCAAGCTCTGTTTCCGGCAGGGGCGCGAAGAACGTCTCTGGGACGTGGAAGGCCATGGTGCCGAAGGTCCGCGCCGGCGGCTTCGCGATGGGATCCAGCCTGGCCACCGGGACGCCGGCCCGCGCGATGATGATCTCCTCGCCGCGCTGGACCCGCGCGAGGAGCTCGGAGAGCCTTCTCTTGGCTTCCTGCACGTTCACGGTCTCGGCCATGACTGCACGTTACGAGCATGGAACCAGGCTGACCAGGCCCGGTTGGTCAACCTGACGTGGCCCGGTTGTCTGCCTCGGTCGGCCAGCACACGCCGCACGGTCAGCTTTCCGCGCCCAGCCCCGCCTCCCGCGCCCGCACGATGGCCGCCGAGCGGTGAGGCACGGCCAGCTTCGTCAGCACGTTCGCCACGTGGTTGCGCACCGTCTTGGGGCTGAGCACCAGGCGCCGGGCGATGGCGGTGTTGTCGTGCCCGCGGGCCATGAGGTCGAGCACCTCCCGCTCGCGGTCGGTGAGCTCGGGGAACGGCACGCGCGCCGCCGTCCGCCCGCCCACCAGCGAGGACATCGCCCGCGCGGCCACCTGCGGGCCGAGGATCATCTCCCCGTTCGCCACCGCCCGCACGGCCCGCTCGACGGCGTCCGGTCCGGCGGACTTGAGCAGGTACCCCCGCGCGCCCACCCGCACGGCGGCGACGACGGACGCGTCGTCCTCGTTCATCGTCACCACCAGCACCGCCACCCGCGGGTGGTGGCCGACCAGCTCTCGGGTGAGGTCGATGCCGGAGTCGGCCCCGAGGTGCAGGTCCATGAGCACCACGTCCACCTCGTCGCCGACGACGGCGCGGGCCCCGGCGGCGTCGGCCGCCTGCCCGGCCACCTCGATGCCGGGCAGGGAGCCGAGCAACCCGACCATGCCGAGCCGGAACACCGGGTGGTCGTCGACCACCACCACCCGGATCGCCCCGCTCACCGCGCGCCCACCGGCAGCACGGCCACGACCGACGTCCCGCGCGGCACCAGCGCGCGGATCTCGACGTGCCCGCCCAGCTCCTCCGCGCGCTCGCGCATGGCGCGGGTGCCGACGCCGGGCGTGGCGTCAGCGGCGAGCCCGGCGCCGTCGTCGCGGCAGGAGAGCCGCAGGGCGGCGCCGTCGAGCGCGACCTCGAGGTCGCAGCCGGCCGCGCCGCTGTGCCGGGCGGCGTTGAGGATCGCCTCCCCGGCGATGCCGTACGCGGCCGCGGCCACCGCCGCGGGCAGCTCCGGCGGGACGTCGCAGGCCAGCCGGACCTCGAATCCGTTCTCGCCGTGCCGGGCGGCGGCCTCGCGCAGGGCCGCCTCGAGCCCGAGCTCCTCCAGGGCCGGCGGGAGCAGGGCGCGGGCGAGGCCGCGCACGTCCTCGACCCGCTGGTCGAGCTCGGCCCGCAGCGCGGCGAGCATCTCCCGCGCGCCCGCCGGGTCCGTCTCGACCAGGTTGGCCACGCCCTGCAGCCCGAGCCGCAGCCCGGCGAACCACGGCCCCAGCCCGTCGTGCAGCTCGCGGCGGATGACCCGCCGCTCCTGCAGCCGGGCGGTGGTCAGACGCTCGCGGGTGCGCGCGAGCTCCTGGGCCGTGCGGGCGAGGACGAGGCCGGAGGTCACCACGGCGGCGAGCTCCTCCAGCGCCCGGCCGGTGCGCGCGTCGAGCGCCTCCCCCGGCCGCGCGGTCACTGCCAGCACCCCCACCTGCTCGGCGCCCGCGGTCAGCGGCACCCGGGTGGCACCGGCCGAAGCCGTCCCCCACGCCGTCATCACCGCCTCCTCCCCGGGGCCGCCGGCGAGCAGGGTCACCGACTCCAGCCGCAGCGCGGTGCCGACGCTCTCCACCAGCGAGGCGAGCAGCGCCTCCGGGTCCGGCGAGCGGCCCAGCGCCGTGCCCATCCGGCCCGCCACCCGCCAGGGGTCGTGCGCGACGCCGTAGACCATCACCCGCACCCGGCGCTGCAGCCACAGCCGGGTGGGTTGGACGGCGACGACGACGGCCGCGGCCGCGAGCGCCTGGGCCAGCCCCTGCCCGGGGACCAGCCCGGTGAGCAGCACGCTGACGACCAGGTAGATCGCCGCCAGGCCGACGGTCAGCGCCCCGGCGAGCAGCGTGCGGGAGACGGCGACCTCGACGCCCCACAGCCGCTGGCGCAGCACCACCGACAGGATCGCGGCGGGGAAGAGCGCCTGGCTCGCCAGGTGCAGCGCCGGGGTCAGCCAGGGGGCGACCAGCCCCTCGGGCAGCAGCAGCGGCACGAAGGAGGCGGCCAGCACCGCGGTGCCGGCGGCGAGCCAGTCCAGCCCGACCGCCTCGGCGTCCCCGGCCCGCCGTCGTCGGACCTCCGTGGCCGCGGCGGTCATCAGACCGAGGACGACGGCGGCCGCCAGCGCCGGCATGAGCAGGTCGTACGCGCCGAGCAGGGAGCAAGCGAGGGCGGCGAGGGCGACCAGGGCGCCGGCGGCCGGGCCCCACCAGGCGCGCCCGAGCGGCCGCTCGCGGACCAGCCAGGGCACCACGAGGAACATGGCGAGGGTGCCGGGCACCCAGGCCCAGCCGAACGGGTCGGCGAGGGCGCCGGCGTCCACGCCGCGGGCCAGGGCGAAGACCTGCCAGCCGCCGGCGAAGGCGGAGACGGCGCCGCCGATGCTCGTCAGCGCGAGGAGGTAGCCGACGACGTGGCGGCGGCGGGTGAGCACGAGGGCGGTGACGGCGCCGTAGACGAGGCCGACGGTGACGTCGACCAGGAGGAACAGTTCGTCGGGGGTGAGGCGGGGGCCCGAGGCCAGGTAGAGGGCCAGCCCGGCGAGGGAGAGGAGCCAGGCGGTCCCGCCCAGGGCGAGGGCGAGGGCCGGGGCTCCGCCCCGGGCGGCCCCGAGGACCCCGGACGCGGGGCGTCCGGGGTCCTGGCGGATCGGCTCAGTCATGCGGGTGTCGGTCGGTCATGGCGGCAATCTAGGGGGATCCGGCCTGCGGGAGGTGCTATCGGGCGGCGCGTTCGCCCCGCAGCAGCGCCAGCGCGCTGACCAGCAGCCACACCGGGCCGATGAAGCCGGCCATGTACTGCAGCGGGGAGACGCCGAACAGGACCATGAGGCTGCCGAGCACCACGCTCGTCACGCCGAGGGCCTTGCCGGCCGCGCCGTGGCGCAGCGCCGCGATCCCGAGCGCGAGCGCGCTGACCCCGGCGGTGACCCACAGCCAGGCGATGGTGGCGACCCAGTGCGAGTAGATCGACACGTCGGTGGCCGTCATGAGCGCGGGGTCGGACAGACCGAAGACGAACTCGGTGTCCAGGCCGGAGCCGAGGACGAGGACGGCGGAGAGCACCCCCAGCCCGGTGGCCGCCACCGCCGGGAGCACCGAGCGGGCCGGGGACTGGCCGGCGAGCCGGCGGTACAGCCCGGCGGCGAACGGGATGAGCAGCAGGGCGGCGACGACGGTAGCCACGTGGAAGCCGATGAGCTGGGGAATGACCCCGCCCAGGTGCTCGGTGATCAGCTCCGGGGTCGGCGGGTTGTCCCGGTCGTAGGCGGGGCTGAGGCTCAGCGAGAGGTAGATGCTGGCGACCCCGGCCAGGCCGGCGACGACGCCGGCGGCGGCCCAGCCGCGGCTGCCGGCCGCGGCGCGGCGGGTCGCGGTGGTGGTGGGGGACGTGACTGCGGAGGCGGACATGGAAGGGGACTCCTTGGCTCTGCCCGGGGTGCTCCGGCCACCGTGACCGGTTCGGGCTCGGCACTGAGCCTGGGCCGCCCGGCGTCCCGGGCGGCAGGGGCGAGCGTCCCGACCTGCCGGGCAGTTCGCCCGGGCCCTTCGCGCGGCCGGTCCGCCATTCCGGTCGCAGCCGCAATGACAATCCGGTCGCTGCTCAGAGGCCGGCGAGCACCCGGCGCACCGCGTCGAGGCTGCGGGTGACGTCGTCGTCGCTGGTGGACCAGTTGCTCACCGAGATGCGCAGCACCTCCCGCTCGCGCCAGCGCGAGCCGGTCATCCAGGTGGTGCCCTCGGCCAGCAGGCCCTCGACCACCCGCCGGGTGCGCGCGTCGTCGCCGAAGGACACGCACACCTGGGTGAAGTCGACGTCGTTGAGGACGGCGGCGCCGTCGAGGGCGGCCAGCCCCCGGGCGAAGGCCTGCGCGTGGTCGCACAGCCGCTCGACCAGCTCGGCGGTGCCCGACCGGCCCAGGCTGCGCAGCGCCGCCCACACTGGCACCCCGTGGGCGCGGCGGGACAGCTCGGGCACGGTGTCCATGGGCTCGCTCGTCGCGCCGGTGAGCAGGTAGTCGGCGCGCATGCCCAGCGCGGCGCGGGCCGCGGCCGGGTCGCGGACGACGGCGAGGCCCGAGTCGTAGGGCACGTTGAGGGTCTTGTGGGCGTCGGTGGCCCAGGAGTCGGCGAGGTGGTGCCCGGCGAGCAGCGGCCGGGTGCGCGGGGAGGCCGCGGCCCACAGGCCGAAGGCGCCGTCGACGTGCACCCAGGCGCCGTGCTCGCGCGCGACGGCGACCGCCTCCGCGAACGGGTCGAAGGCGCCGGAGTGGACGTTGCCGGCCTGCAGGCACACGATCGCCGGGCCGTCCGGCGAAGCGTCGAGGGCGGCGGCGAGCGCGTCCGGGCGCAGCCGCCCCTGGTCGTCGGCCGCCACCACCGCGGGCGCGCCCAGGCCGAGGTAGCGCAGGGCCACGGCGACGGACTCGTGGTGCTCGGCCCCGGCGAGCACGCGCAGCCGCGGGGCGCCCGTCAGGCCCTGCTCGGCCACGCTGAACCCGGCCCGCCGCAGCACCTCGTCGCGGGCGGCGGCCAGGCAGGCGAAGTTGGCCATCGTGCCGCCGGTGACGAACCCGACCGCGGCGTCGGCGGGCAGGCCGAGCAGGTCGAGCAGCCAGGTCGCGGCGACCTGCTCGACGGCGGCGCTCGCCGGGGAGAGCCGGCGCAGCAGCGCGTTCTGGTCCCAGGCCGAGACCAGCCAGTCCGCCGCCAGCGCCGCGGGCAGCGTCCCGCCGATGACGAAGCCGAAGAACCGCCCCGAGGGCATCGCCGTCAGCCCGGCGTCGACGGCGGCGGCGAGGTGGTCGACGACGTCGGCCGGCGCCGTCGGCTCCGCGGGCAGCTCGGTGCCCAGCGCGGCGACGACGTCGTCGACGTCCGCGCGCGGGGGCACCGGCCGGTCGGCCAGGGTGCCGAGCCAGTCCCGGGCGTGACGGTGGGCGTGCTCGAGCGGGGCGTCGTAGTCCGCAGAGGGCCAGGCCATGGCCCAGTATGGGCGGCGGCGTGCCGGGCGCGGGCGAGATTGCCGCACGTCGAGGGACGTTCGACCCCCCACTCGAGGGGCGATGAGGTTACTCTGGTCACACAAGACCGCGACTCCCCCGGGCGATCGGGCGGCGGTGCACACCGTCCATCGGCGGAGGGACCGCGGTGCCCAGCGGACCAGGCCAGGTGATGCGTAGCAGTGTGGAAGCCATACACCGTTACCCCGGCCGCCAGGCGAACCTTGCGATCCGTTGGCCGTTGATGCGCAGTCAGCACCGGCACCACCCAGGATCGGGCAGAGGTCGAGAAGCCGGCCCACCGAGGTGACGCGTACGAGGCCCGGGTCTTCGGACCCGGGCCTCTCGCCATGCCCGGCGCCCGAGCCGCTCGGGGCCGGCGCGCGCACACCCCTCCGCGCTTGGCCGCACCTGCACGACGCCGCCTCAGCCCGTTGGCGCGGGGCCGGGACCTGGCACGCAGCACCCACCTCGTCGACGACGTCGCGAAGGTGCCGCCGCTGCTCGCGCAGGGCGGAAGGGCGGCTCGTCCGCGCCGAGACCCGCTGTGGCACGATCGACACCGACCCACCATCTGGACGCCCCTGCTCAGCGGGGTGACCTTCGAAGGAGAGAAGAGACGAGGACGATGACGACCGACGTCACCACCCAGTGGTCAGGCAAGCTCTACTCCGGCGGCTGGGTCGCCGGGTCGGGCCCGCGCCTCGAGGTCCGCTCCCCCGCCACCGGCGACAGGCTCGCCGAGGTCGCCTCGGCGACCGCCGCGGACCTCGACGCCGCGGTCGCGCAGGCGCGCACCGCCCAGCGGGACTGGGCCGCGCTGCCCTACGACAAGCGGGCCGCCGTCCTGCTCAAGGCCGCCCAGCTGCTGCAGGAGAACCCCGACCGCCTCGCCCGCTGGCTGGTGGCCGAGGCCGGCTCCGGCCAGGGCAAGGCCGCCTTCGAGGTGGGCCTGGTGACCACCGAGCTGCAGGAGTCCGCCGCGCTCGCCTCGCACCCGTACGGGGAGATGCTCCGCTCCGTCAAGCCGCGCCTGTCCGTCGCCCGCCGGGTGCCGGTCGGCGTCGTCGGGGTGATCTCGCCGTTCAACTTCCCCGGCATCCTGTCCATGCGCTCGGTGGCCCCGGCGCTGGCGCTGGGCAACGCCGTCGTGCTCAAGCCCGACCCGCGCACCACCATCGCGGGCGGCTTCGCCCTGGCGGACCTGCTGGAGGAGGCCGGCCTGCCCGCCGGGGTGCTGCACGTGCTGCCCGGCGGCGCCGAGCTCGGCGCCGCCGTGGTGGCCCACCCGGGCATCCCCTGCCTGTCCTTCACCGGCTCGACGACGGCCGGCCGCAAGATCGGGGAGGCCGCGGGGCCGCTGCTCAAGAAGGTCCACCTCGAGCTCGGCGGCAACAACGCCCTGCTCGTGCTGCCCGACGCCGACATCGAGGCGGCCGCGTCCGTGGGCGCCTGGGGCTCCTTCCTCCACCAGGGCCAGATCTGCATGACCACCGGGCGCCACTTCGTGCACTCCTCGGTGGCCGACGAGTACGTCGCGGCGCTGGCGGACAAGGCGAAGAACCTCCCCGTCGGGGACCCGGCCGACCCGACCAACGCCCTGGGCCCGATCATCGACACCCACCAGCGCGACCGCATCCACGCCATCGTCACCGGCGCGGTGGACCAGGGCGCGACCCTCGCCGCGGGCGGGGAGTACACCAACCTGTTCTACCGGCCCACGGTGCTGAGCCACGTCCGGCCGGACAGCCCCGCCTACACCGAGGAGATCTTCGGCCCCGTCGCCCCGGTCGTCGCCTACGACACGGTCGAGGAGGCCATCGAGCTCATCAACGGCTCGGACTACGGCCTGTCGGTCAGCATCCTCACCTCCAACCCCTACGCGGCCTACGAGCTGGCCGACCGCATCGACTCCGGCGCCATCCACATCAACGACGCCACGGTCGACGACGAGGCGACCGCCCCCTTCGGCGGCTCCAAGGCCTCCGGCGTCGGCGGCCGGTTCGGCGGCCCGCACGCGGGCCTCGAGACGTTCACCGAGACGCAGTGGATCACCATGCAGCAGGACATCGAGCGCTACCCGTTCTGACGGCGACGCCCCGCACGACGGCGCCGGTGGTCGTCCCCGGGGGGATGGCACCGGCGCCGTTGTCGTGGCGACGCCGTCGTCTGTGAGGGTCAGCGGGTGCGCTCGGCGTTGTCCGAGATCCGCCCCAGGAGCGCGGCGAGCGCTGCCTGTTCCTTCTCGTCCAGGCCCGTCAGCAGCTCGCGGTCGTGCGCCACGCAGCGGGGGAACTCCCGCTCGACCAGGTCCTGACCTTCCGCGGTGAGCTGCAGCAGCACCACGCGGCCGTCGCGTTCGAGCTTCTTCCGCTCCACGAGCCCGATGCGTTCGAGGCGGGCGGTGAGCTTCGTCGTCGCCGCCCCGCTGAGCATGGTCTGGGCGGTCACCTCGCTGGCCCGCAAGGGGCGGTCGCTGCGGGCCAGGGCGCACAGGACGTCGAACTCCGACCGGGTCACCCCGCTGGAGGCCAGCACCCGGTCCAGCTGCTGGATGGACAGCGCGCTGATGCGGTTGATGCGCCCGAGGAGCTCCACCGGCGTCGTGTCGAGCTCCGGCAGCGTGCGCTGCCAGCTGTGGCGCAGCCGAGTGATGAAGTCGTCCCCCGCGGCGGGCAAAGCCATGCCCCCAACCCTACAGGTCCCACCCCAGGTGATTCACCAATGTTTTACTCGTGTACTATCTCGGCGTCCCCCACCCAGCGATGAGGGGCACGTCCGTCCCACCGGAGGTAACGACTCCCTCCACCGCGGACGCCCAACTTCCCACGACGAGATTCGGAGAGACTCATCACCCGCGCCCAGTCCCCCGCGCCCACCGCAGCGCCAGCCGCCGGGGCCTCCCCCGCGGCAGCCCCCGCCACCCCGGCCTCCACGCCCCTGTTCCGCCAGCCGGCGGCGGTGTGGGCGGTCGCCTTCGCCTCGATGGTGACCTTCATGGGCATCGGCCTCGTCGGCCCGATCCTGCCGTCGATCTCCGAGGCCATGGACGCCACGCCGACGCAGACCTCGTTCCTCTTCACCAGCTACCTGGTAGTGACGGCCGTGGTCATGTTCTTCACGAGCTGGCTCTCCTCCCGCGCGGGGACGCGCAACACCATGCTCGTCGGGCTCGCTGTCATTGCCGTCGCCGCGGTCGGCTGCGCGCTGTCCACCGGGATCGAGGGCATCATCGCCTTCCGGGCGCTGTGGGGCCTGGGCAACGCCCTGTTCCTGTCGACCGCGCTGGCCGCGATCGTCTCGGCCAGCGGCGGGACGGCGGGCCAGGCCGTCATCCTCTACGAGGCGGCGCTGGGCCTGGGCCTGGCCGTCGGCCCCCTGGTCGGCGGGCTGCTCGGGGACATCTCCTGGATGGTGCCCTTCTGGGGCACGGCCACGCTCCTCGCCATCGGGTTCGTGGCGATCATCGTCTTCGTGCGCGGGGCCGGCCGGTCGGCGCAGCGGAGCACCGCATCGGCGCCCTTCCGGGCCCTGGGCATCCGCTCGCTCCTCGTACTCAGCATCGTGGCGTTCTTCTACAACTCCTCGTTCTTCGTCACTCTCGCCTACGTGCCCTACCCGCTGGGCATGCCCGCGGTCGGCATCGGCCTCGTCATGACGGGCTTCGGCATCGGCCTGGCACTGACCAGCATCGTCCTCGCCCCGCGGTTGACGCACCGGTTCTCCCCCACCCGGGTGCTCGCGGTCACCCTCGTCGTGTTCGCCGCCACCCACGTCGCGGCGTCCCAGCTGACCGGGCACACCCCCTGGCTCGTCGTCTGCGTGGTGATGCTCGGCTTCGAGATCGGGACGGCCAACACCGTGCTCACCGAGGCTGTCATGGAGGCCACCGACCTGCCGCGGACCGTGGCCTCCTCCGCCTACTCCGGCGTCCGCTTCTTCGGCGGCGCCATCGGCGCCCCGGTGGGCACCTCCCTGGCGGCCTTCGGCGCGGGCGCCCCGTTCCTCTTCGCCGCCAGCACCGCCCTCGTCGGTGCGGCCCTGCTCGCCATCTTCCGGAGCATCCTGGCCCCGGCCGATCACCCGGTGCACGAGGCGCCGGCCTTCGAGGCCGAGGCCATCACCGGCGCCTGACGGCTCGCCGGCCCGGGCAGCGTCGGCCCCCTTGCCCGCGCGCCGGCGTCAGCGCGGCGAGATCGTCACGTCGTGCTCGCCGGTGGACCCCTCGACGTCCTCCGCCGCTCCGGTGAGCAGCTCGTCGGCGAGGTGGTGCAGCGCCCGGGCGACGGCGACCTTGTCGCCGATGCGCGGGACGGCGGGATCCCGGCTGCTGCGCCGGCTCTCCCCCGCCGCGCTCATCCCGGCCTCGCCCGCGACGACGGCGACCTTCGCCGTCGTCGTGTCGTCGCCGAACGCGTAGATCGACACCCGGATGTCCCACTCGCGGACCAGCCGGCCCTGCACGTCGGCGGGCACGCCGCTCGGGGCCTCCGCGCCGTGCTGGGCGCGCACCTCCGCGCTCGCGCCCGGGTAGATGATCCCCTCGCGCCCGTCGCTCCACCGCACCCGGTAGGGCGGCCCGCCGTCGCCGCCCCGGACCTCGATGATCTCGCCGTCGCGCACCGCCTCGCCGACGTGCGTCCCCGCAACGACGATGTGGTCTCCTCGCTGAGCCCGCATGTCACTCTCCTCGTACGTGGATCGTGTCCGTGGCTCTACTGTGGCCGCCGAGGCCCGGCCGGGGAAGCCCCCGGCGGATCACCGGCCGGGTGAGGGGCGCCCGCACTCACACCGCGGGACGCTGCGGCGTCTTCTCGGTGTTGACGTCCGCGCGAGCAGCCCGTCCCAGGGCAGCGCGAGAGAAGGGAGCACCGCATGGCGCACGGCACGACCGGTCGCGGCACGGCCATCAAGTTCGGCGCGCTGGCCCTGATGTGGGGCTCGAGCTTCCTGTTCATCCGGGTGGCGGTGGGCGGGCTGGCCCCGGCGCAGGTGGTCCTGGGCCGGCTGCTCGTCGGCGCGGCGACCCTGGCGCTGATCATGACGCTGACGCGGCGGCGCTGGCCGCGCGAGCGGCGGGTGCTCGGCCACCTCGCGGTGGTCGCGGTGCTGCTGTGCGTGGTGCCCTTCCTGCTCTTCGCGTGGGCCGGGCAGCACATCCCGTCGGGCCTGTCGAGCATCTACAACGCGACGACGCCGGTCATGACGCTGCTCGTCTCGCTCGTCGCGCTGCCCCAGGAGCGGCTCACCGCGGTGCGGACGGCGGCCCTCGCCCTGGCCGCGGCCGGCGTCGTCGTCATCGCCGCGCCGTGGACGCTGGGCGGGGCCCCGCACGGCGAGGACTTCGGGCTCGGTCAGCTGGCCGCCCTCGGCGCCACCGCCTGCTACGGCTCGGGCTTCGTCTACCTGCGCCGCTTCCTCGCCGGGGTGCGCTACGACGCGGTGACGGTCGCCGCCACGCAGGTGGGCATCGGCGCGCTGATCATGCTCGTGCTGGCCCCGTTCGTCGCGCGCACGCCGGTGGCCGTCGACGGCGGCGTCGTCGCCGCGGTGCTCGCCCTCGGGGCGCTGAGCACCGGGGTGGCGTACATCTGGAACTTCGACGTCGTGCGCGCCTGGGGCGCCACCGCGGCATCGACGGTCACCTACCTGACGCCGGTGGTCGGCGTGGTGCTCGGCGCGCTGGTGCTGGGCGAACGCCTCACGCTCAACCAGCCGGTCGGCGCCGTCCTCGTCATCCTGGGGATCGTCGTCGGCCAGGGGCACGTGCGCCTGCCGGCCCGCCGGACGCCAAGGGCCGGCGGGAGGACCGAGGCGCGCCCGCCGGAAGCTGGCGCGGGCACGGAGCCGCCCGCGCCGGCCGCGGAGCGGATCAGCTGACGCCCGTCGCGCCCCGGTCGCCCCGGCACTGCTTGACGTAGGAGACGATGCGCTGGACGGTGGCGGCGGACTCGGGGTCGAGGCGGTGCGTGTCCACCCCGACGTACCGGCCGCGGTCCGGCGCGGCGAACACCCGCACGGTCACCCGCGGGGCGAGGTTCGGGACGATGACGCGGAGGGCGTGCTGGGCCTCGACGATGAGGGCGTCGAGGTCGTGTTGCTCGGGGGCCTGGGTGGTCACGCCTGTGATACGTGCCGGCGCCGCGGGCGGATGCACCCGTCAGGCGCCCCAGTGGGCCGGCCGGGTGAGCGTCGGCGGGAGGCGCGTGGCGCCGTCGCCCTTGGCCGCCGTGACCTGGGGCTGGGTGAGGAAGAGGGCGCCGGTGAGGTCGGCGCCGGCGAGGTCGGCGTCGCGCAGGTCGGCGCCGATGAGGTCGGCCCGCCGCAGGTCCGCGCCGCGGAGGTCGGCGGCGATGAGGAGGGCGCCGCGCAGGTCGGCCCCGCGCAGGTCCGCGCCGTGCAGGTCCGCGCCGAGGAGGTCGGCGTGGCGCAGCCGGCGGCCGGGGCGGCGCCCGCGGGCACCGGCGCGGGCGAGCTCGCTGGCGCGCAGCAGCAGCGGGTTGACCCGGGCGCGGTGGGCGGCGACGTCGAGGGCGAGCAGCTCGTCGGGCCCGGCGGCGGCGAGCCGCTGGGTCGCCGCCTCCGCGGCGGCCAGCTCCGCCCGGAGCGAGCGGGCGGCGGGGAGGGTGCGCGCCTCCGCGAGGTAGACGAGCATCTCGTGCAGCTGGCGCACGACGGGGAAGACGGCGAACATGCGCCGTGCGGTGTCCGGGTCCTGCCGCCAGGAGCGGCCCTCGAAGGTGGCCTGGGAGACCCGCTGGCCAGCGCCGAAGCAGTCGTAGACGGTGCAGCCGGGGAAGCCCTCCTGGCGCAGGCGACTGTGGATGCCGCAGCGGTGGTCGGTATGGAGATTCCGGCACGGCTCGCCGGCCGGCTTGTCGACGGCGAAGTCGGCGGAGGCGGTCAGCGGCAGCGCGACGCAGCACAGCCCGAAGCAGCTCGCGCAGTCGGCGCGCAGGGCGCCGACGTCGGCGGCGGGCAGGGCGGGCACGGGGACTCCTCGGTGGGGGGGGCAGATCGGGTTGCGGGCTCCATTGTCGCGCAGGCGCGGCCCTCACCCCTCGACCCGCAGGCCCGACTCGTAGGCGAACACGACCAGCTGCGCCCGGTCCCGCGCGCCGAGCTTGAGCATCGCCCGGCCCACGTGGGTCCGCACGGTCGCGGGGCTGACGGTCAGGAGGGCGGCGATCTCGTCGTTGGACCGGCCGGTGGCCACCCAGGCGACCATCTCCCGCTCACGCTCGGTCAGCCGCTCCAGGCCCGGGCGCGGGGCGTGGGTGGGCCCCGCCTGCCGGGCGAACTGGCTGATGACGGTGCGGGTGACCGACGGGGCGAGGAGCGATCCGCCGTCGGCCACCGCGCGCACCGCGCGGAGCAGGTCGCCCGGGTCGGCGTCCTTGAGGAGGAACCCGCTCGCCCCGCCGCGCAGGGCCTCGAAGACATACTCGTCGAGCTCGAAGGTGGTAAGCATGACGACCCGCACGTCCGCCAGCGCGACATCGGCGGTAATCTGGGCGAGGGCGGCGAGGCCGTCGACGCCGGGCATGCGGATATCCATGAGGACGACGTCGGGCCGCGTGGCGCGCACCGCCGCGAGCGCCTCACGCCCGTCCCCCGCCTCCGCGACCACCTCTAGATCGTCCTCGGCCTCGAGGATGGTGCGCAGGCCCACCCGGACCAGGCTCTGGTCGTCGACCACGAGCACCCGGATCACCTGACCACCTCCCGGCATCGCCACGGCACCTGCCTGCTCCACGCCTTCCCCGCGGTCACGGGGCCGCCGCGCCGTCCGGCCGGTCGTCGTCCAGCGGCCACGACGCCCGCACCCGCACCCCGGTGCCGGGCGGGCCGTCGACCGCCACGGACCCGCCGGTGCGCGCCGCCCGCTCCCGCATGCCGGCGATGCCGCTGCCCTCGACCAGCCCGTCGGCCGGTGGGCCGCTCCCGGTGTCGCCGACCTCGACGACGAGCCGGCCCGGCGCCCGCCGGACCCGCACGAGGGCCCCGGCCGACGGTCCGCCGTGGCGCAGCACGTTGGTCAGCGCCTCCTGCACGATCCGGTACGCGGCCCCCGCGACGTCGTCGGGCACCCCGTCGACCTCATCGACGTCGAGGCGCACGTCCAGGCCGCCCGACCGCACCCGCTCGACCATCGGGCCGAGGTCGGCCAGCCCCGGCAGCGGGGCCCGCGGGGCACCGCCGCGCAGGGCGACCACCTCCGCGCGCAGCCCGTCGAGCGCGTCCCGGCTCGCGGTGCGGATCGCCTCGAGGGCCGCTCGCGCCTTGGCCGGATCGCGCGCGAGCACGTGCAGCCCGGCCCCGGCCTGCATGGCGATGACCGCCAGCCCGTGCCCGACGACGTCGTGCAGCTCCTGCGCCATGCGCAACCGCTCGTCCGCCACCGCCCGCAGCGCCTGTTCCTCGCGCACCCGCGCCGCCGCCTCCCGGCGGGTGCGCACCGCGACCCCGATCGCCAGCGGCAGCGCCGTCCACACGAGCACCCCGAGCACGTGGGCGAGCGCCTCGGGCCACGCGCGCACGACGTCGCGCACCAGGAGGACCGCCACGAGCACGACGGCGTCCGCCACCCCGGCGATCGCGACGGTGCGCAGCGGCACCGACGCGGCCAGCAGCCCCGCGGCCACCGCCGCCGTGATCATGATCGGGCCGTAGGGATAGCCGAGACCGAGGTAGACGGCGACGGCCGCGCTCGTGGCCGCGAAGACGGCGAGCGGGCGCCCGCGCCACAGCACCAGCGACGCCGCGGCGAGCGTGGTGAGCACGTAGGTCCAGGCGTCCAGCGGGGCGGCCTGGGGCTGGTCCCGGCCCGCGCCGGCGGTCCCTGCCGCCGCGAACAGCGCCAGCGCGACGGCGAGCAGCACGTCGCCGGGCCGGGTCCCGGGCCGTTCGTGGGCCGTCACGGCGCCCACGATAGGGCCGGGCGGCCCGCCGCGCGTCCACCTCCCGGCGGTGGCCGGCGTACGCAGATCCGCGTACACGGACCGCGCCCGGGCCGCCACGGCGCGTACGGGCGCGGGCCCGACCGTCACGAAACCTCGTACGGTCGCGCCGCCACGCGGCTGACGACGCGGCGGGGGCCCCGGCGGACGCTGGTGGGCATGAACACCACGATCGTCGCCACCGACGGACTCACCAAGGTCTACGGGCAGCGCCGCGCCGTCGACGCCGTGTCCATGACCGTCCGGGCCGGGGAGGTCTACGGCTTCCTCGGCCCCAACGGGGCCGGCAAGACCACCACCATGCGGATGCTGCTGGGCCAGGTCCGCCCCACCGCCGGGACCGCCACCGTGCTCGGCGCCCCGCCGGGCACACCGGCGGCGCTGGCGCGCGTCGGCGCCCTGGTCGAGGGCCCGGGGTTCTACCCCTACCTCTCCGGGCGGGAGAACCTGCGGGTCCTGGCGGCCTACCAGGGCCTGGACGCCCGCACCGCCGACGCCGCCCTGGCCCGGGTGGACCTGGCCGGGCGGGGCCGGGACCGGTTCCGCACCTACTCGCTCGGGATGAAGCAGCGCCTCGGCGTCGCCGCCGCCCTGCTGGGCGAGCCCGACCTCATCGTCCTCGACGAGCCCACCAACGGCCTCGACCCGGCCGGGATGGCGGAGATGCGCGACCTCCTCGTCGACATCGCCGCCGGCGGGCAGACCGTCCTGCTCTCCAGCCACCTGCTCGCCGAGGTCCAGCAGATCTGCGACCGGGTGGGCGTCGTCGCCCACGGCCGGCTGCTCGCCGAGAGCACCGTGGCGGACCTGCGCGGCGGGGCAAGCCTGCGCCTGCGGGCCTTCCCCCTCGAGGCCGCCGCCGCCGTCGCCGCCCGCGTCCTGGGCCCGGACGCCGTCGAGCTGGTCGACGGCGACCGTGGGGACCGGACGCTGCGCCTGACCGCCGGGGCCGAGGCGGTGCCCGACCTGACCCGGGCGCTGGTCGCCGCCGGCCTAGACATCCATGAGATCAGCCCGGTCGAACGCTCCCTGGAGGAGGTCTTCCTCGAGATGACCGCCTCCGCCGCCCCTGCCCTGGAGGTGTCCCGATGAACGCCCTGACCGCACTGGCCCGCAGCACCCGCGCCGAGCTCCGCCGCCTGTGGCGCTGGCCCGCCACCTGGGTGCTGGTGGGGGTCTGGACGGTGCTCAACCTGCTCTTCGCCTACGCCTTCCCGTGGATCGGCTACAGCGGCGGGGGCGGGCCGGACGCCGCGGCCGGCGCCTCGCCTCAGGCGCTGCTCGCCGGGCTGCTCCCCGCGAACGTGCCCAGCACCCTCGTCCAGGGCATGCCGATGTTCGGCGGGGCGATCGTGATGCTCCTCGGCGCCCTGGCGATCGGCAACGGCTACGCCTGGGGCACGTGGAAGACCGTGTTGACGCAGGGGCCGGGGCGTCTGGCCGCGTTCGGCGGCACGCTGGTCGCGCTCGCGGTGTCGGTCGTGGGGATCGTGGCGCTGACCGCGGCGACCGACCTCGCCACGGCGCACGTCGTCGCGGCCGTCGAGGGCGGCTCGGCGGCCGGCCCGGCCGCGGGCGACCTCGTGCAGGCGATGGCCGCGGGCCTCCTCGTGCTCGGCATGTGGGCGGCGGGCGGGGTCCTCGTCGGCGCCCTCGCGAAGGGCCCCGCGCTCGCCGCCGGGCTCGGCCTGGTGTGGGCGCTGGTGGTGGAGAACCTGCTGCGCGGGGTGTCCGGGCTCGTGGACGGGATGGCGACGCTGACGGACCGGCTGCCCGGCTCGGCCGCGGGCTCGCTGGCCGGGGCGCTGGGCGCCGTCGGGCAGGACCCGCGTGGGGAGGGCACCCCGGGGGTGCTCACGGTGCTGGACGGCGCCTCGGCCGCGTGGCTGCTCGCCGCGTACCTGGTGGTCTTCGCCGTCGTCGCGCTGACCCTCGTGAGACGCCGCGACCTCGGCTGAGCGCACGCGCGGGCGACCCATGGGGGCGGCCGCCGTTCGCCCCATGAGGCCGAACGCGCGGTCACCCCCACCCGTCGCGGGCCCTTCGGAGCCGGAGCGGGAATGCCCCGCTCAGCGGCGCAGGTACGGGAACCGGCCCCCGATCGCGGCGATGCGCTCCTCGGCGAGGTGGTCCGCGGCCCGCGCCGGGCTGATCCCCTGCTCCGCGGCCCGGGCCAGCACCGCCTCGGTGGTCGCGAACAGACCCTCGACCCGGTGCCGAGCCCGTGCCATGTCGAACCCCTCCTGCTCGTCGGTGACCTGGATGACCCCGCCGGCGTTGACCAGGTAGTCCGGGGCGTAGGTGATGCCGCGCTCGAGCAGCCGCTCGGCCAGGTGACCGGCGCCGTCGTCCGCGAGCTGGTTGTTGGCCGCGCCGCAGACGATCTTCGCGCTCAGCGCGTCCACGGTGGCCCGGTCCAGCGCCCCGCCGAGGGCGCAGGGGGCGTACACGTCCAGCGCGGAGCCCACCAGGGCGTCGGGGCCGGCGACGACGTCGACCTCCGGGTGCTCGGACCGCACCCGCTCGACAGCCCGGGTGCTGACGTCGGTGACGACGACCTGCGCGCCGGCGTCGAGGAGGTGGCCCACCAGCAGGTGGCCGACCTTGCCGACCCCGGCCACGCCGACGGTCCGGTCGCGCAGCGAGTCGCTGCCCCACACGTGCGCGGCGCACGCGCGCATGGCGGTGAACACTCCGAAGGCGGTGAGCACCGAGGAGTCGCCGGAGCCGCCGTGGACCTCGCTGCGCCCGACCACGTGTCCGGTCTCGCGGTGGATGACGTCCATGTCGCCCACGTAGGTGCCGACGTCGCAGGCGGTGACGTACCGCCCGCCGAGAGACTCCACGAACCGGCCGTAGGCCCGCAGCAGCGCCTCGGACTTGTCCGTGGCGGGGTCGCCGATGATGACGGCCTTGCCGCCGCCGTGATCGAGCCCGGCGAGGGCGCACTTGTAGGTCATGCCCCGGGAGAGGCGCAGGACGTCGGCGAGGGCGTCCTCCTCGGTGGGGTACGGGTAGAACCGGGTGCCGCCCAGGGCCGGGCCGAGGGCCGTGCTGTGGATGGCGATGATCGCCCGCAGGCCGCTCGCGCGGTCGTGGCAGTAGACCACCTGCTCGTGGCCGTGCTCGGGGTCGAACGGGCCCGGGGCGCGGAAGACGGTGGTGCGTTCGGAGGTGGTCGGGTCGAGCTCGGGGTGGGTGAGGAGGCTCACGACGACTCCTTCGTCATCTCGTGGATGCGGCGGCGCCGGGCGGGGGTGTGCCCGGTCACCGTCTCCAGGGTAGAGCTGGCGGGTGCGCCCGGCAGCCCGAGAAACGGTGGCTCACCGGCGGTTCCGTGGCGCGGCCCACCGCCTGGGCGGGCCGCCCATCTACCGGTCCGGCGCCGGCTCAGCGCGACGTCCGCCGCCGCGCCGCGTGCCCGGCCAGCGGCGACAGGACGGCCGAGACCAGCCAGAACAGCTTGCCGACGTCGCCGCCCCAGAGGAAGGCGACCGGCACCGAGGCGAGGAAGACCGCCGGCGTCACCAGGCCGGCGACCAGCCAGACGCGGTGCTCCCGCCGGGACAGCCGCGCGCGCTCGAGGCCATGGCGGCGGGCCACCTCGAACATGGTCAGCTGGGCGAGCGCGGCGAACGCGATGTTGCACGCGTAGAGCGCCGTCGGCAGCGCATACGACGCCGAGCCCGGGTCGCTGATGGCCTGCGTCGTGAACGGCACGAGGACCACCAGCGCGGTGGCGACGAGGTTCGCCCTCGTCGTCGCCGGGTCCATGGCGGAGATGCCCTGGATCAGCCGGACGTTGACGCGCCAGAACGCGGCGATGACGACGAAGCTGAGGGCGAAGCCGGCCAACTGGCGGGGCACGCCGCTGGCGGCCAGGGTGGCGAGGCTCTGCCAGGCCTCGGGCGGCGGGACGTCGATGGTGACGACCAGCAAGGTGATGGCGATGGCGTAGATCGCGTCGAAGAAGGACAGGCCCCGCTCGAACTCGCTCGTCTCGCGGGTGAGCACACCGGCGCGGGGCTGGGGTCGGGACGCCGATGACCCCGGCGCCGCACCGCGCGGACCCGCCGATGACCCCGGCGCCGCACCGCGCGGACCCGCCGATGACCCCGGCGCCGCACCGCGCGGACCCGCCGAGGACCCGGGCTTCGCGTCGCCCCGTCGCGTCACCGCACCAGCGTGAGCGTGCGCGCACCCGGCGCGCAACCACCGCCCTTGCCGCCGCCTGCCGCACCCGGCTGAGGCAAGGGCGGGGCGGCCGGCGTGACGCGGCCCGGGGAGGGGCGCGGCCTGCGGTAGACAGGTGCCATGGACATCTCCGACGTGCACGCCCGGCTGCGTGCCTTCGCCGACGAGCGGGACTGGAACCAGTTCCACACGCCCCGCAACCTCACGCTCGCCCTCGTCGGCGAGGTGGGCGAGCTCGCCGAGCTCATGCAGTGGCGCAGCGACGACGACGTCCGGGCGTTCGCGGCGACCGACGCCGGCCGGGAGGCCCTCGCCGACGAGCTCGCCGACGTCTTCACCTACCTGGTCGAGGTCGCCAACTCCCTCGGCATCGACCTCGGCGCGGCCGTGCACGCCAAGATCGACAAGAACGCCGCGAAGTACCCCGTCGAGCTCTCGCGCGGGTCCAACGCCAAGTACACCGACCTCCCCGGCGGCCATTAGCGGCGCCATGCACGCAGGCCCGGCGGCGCCTCACGCCGACGCGGCAGCCCCTGTGGCCGCGGTCCACGTCAAGGATCGGCGGGCCGCGGCGTATATCGCCGCCACCCGGACGCCGTCGAGGACCTCGGGCCGCCCGGCCAGCCAGCGGCCCAGCCGCACCCGCTCCACCACGGCGGCGCCGGCCGGCCCCGCGCGGACCACGACCTCCTTGGCCCGCACCGGCACGACCAGGCCCGTCACCGCCACCTCGAAGCCGCACGCGGCCGTGAGCCGCCGGGCGGCGCGCGCCGCCTCGGCCCTGCCCTGGCCCACGTAGGGCTGCGGCACGCCGTCCACCAGCAGGTTGTCGCCGGACACCCACACCCGGGCCCCGGGGTGGTACGCGGCCCTGATGGTGAACACCCCCGCCGGGCCGATGACGACGTGGTCGATGTCGCAGCCGTCCGGGCCGACCGGCACGGCGTGGAGGATGCGCCAGCGCGGGTCGCGGCGCACCAGCCGCTCGAGGCCGGTGGCGACGCGCTCCTCGGCCCGGGCCGCCACGCGCCGGGCCCGCTCAGGGGTGGGCAGGCCGATCACCCGGGCGAAGAAGGTACGCACCGGCGCCTCCCGCCGCAGCGCCGCGGCCTGCGCGCGGGGCATCGTGCCGGGCCGGCGTCCGGCCAGGTCCGTCCACGCCCCGCCCACCGTGCCCGCGCCGTCAGGGCCCGGGACCGGCGCGGCCCGCTCGCGCCAGGCGGTGAGGGCGGCGCCGAGGGCGGCCGCTTGGCCCGGGGCGGCGGGGTGCGCGGTGAGGGTGACGAGGTCGTACCAACCGACGAGGGCGCCGTCCGCGGCCGTGACATAGAGGCGGTCCTGGCCGTAGCGCTGCCAGCGCCGCACGCGCACGCCACCGGTCGCGGCGGTGACGGCGCGACCGACCCGGGTGCGGCGGCCGGCACGGCGGTGGGGCGTCACGGGATCGTCGTCGTCCTCCGCGGTGAGGACGGGCGTGCGCTGGACCATGGGCGGATGGTGTCAGCAGGACGGGCCGTACGCTCGTCATGAGCTCCGGCTGGCCCCCGGGGTGGGGGCTGTCCGAACAGGCCCCGGGCGGGCCGGGACAGTCCCAGGATGAGGGCTCCCGGGATAGCCCCTTCCTCCGGGCACGCGCCTGGGCAAGAATCGGGCCACCACCCCGACCGACCAAGGGAGACCGATCGTGGCAACCGTCCGGCTCAACCCGTATCTCAACTTCCGCGACACGGCCAAGGCGGCCATGGAGTTCTACCACTCGGTGTTCGGCGGCGAGCTCAACACCAGCACCTTCGGCGAGTTCCACGCCAGCGAGGACCCGGCCGAGCAGGACAAGATCATGCACGCCATGCTCGAGACCCCCAGCGGGCTCGTGCTCATGGCCGCCGACACCCCCAACGGCATGGACCTCACCCCCGGCGACAACCTCGCCGTCTCGCTCAGCGGCGACGACGAGGCGGAGCTGCGCGGGTACTGGGACAAGCTGTCCGACGGCGGACAGGTCACCGTGCCCCTCGAGAAGGCGCCGTGGGGCGACTACTTCGGGATGTGCACCGACAAGTTCGGCATCCGCTGGCTGGTCAACGTCGCCGGCGGGGGCGCCGAGCAGTCCTGACGCCGTTGTCAGGACACACCGACGCGGCTGGCCCGCCCCCGCTGCCCTGTGCGGGCGGGCCGGCCGCGGTCCTCCGGTGGGTCAGGGCTGCCCGGCTGGTGTGGAGGCCTGTCCGGCCGGCGAGGCCGGCGTGGAGGTCTGGCGGTTCCCGCCGAGCGCCTGCGCCTTGAGCGCCTCGTACTCCGCCGGGGTGATCGCCCCCGAGTCCAGCATGGTCTTGGCCTTGGCGATCTCGTCGGCCGCGCTCGTGGTTGCGACATCCCGGATGTACTGGTCCGTGGCCGCCTTCTGGGCTTCCATCGTCCGCATGTTCCGCTCGGCCATCCCCCGGCCCCTGGCGATGAGGTAGATCAGCGCCGCGAGGAACGGGAAGAACAGCAGGAAGAGCAGCCACAGCGCCTTGAACCAGCCGTTGAGCCGGCGGTCACGGAAGATGTCCGTGATGATCGCGAACAGCGCCCACAGGTAGGCGATGAACAGGGTGAACCACAGGGTCCACCAGAGGATTTGCCAGAACTGCGACCAGAAGTCCATCCGGACCACCTTCCCGTGTGCGGAGACACGACGAGCGTCGCGCCGGCGCCGTCTCGGTACCTCCCCCGCGTCGGGTGATTCCTCCCCCGCGTCCGGCGGTTACGCGACCACCCGCAGGTCCCGCTCGGTGGTGTTGAGCCGCCGGCCGCCGTCGTCGTCGACGGTGACGATGTCCTCGATGCGCACGCCGAAGCGACCCGGGAGGTAGATCCCCGGCTCGATGGAGAAGCACATGCCCGGCCGGAGCTTGTGGTGCTCGCCCTCGACGAGGTACGGCGGCTCGTGCGTGGTCACGCCGATCCCGTGGCCCACCCGATGGATGAACCGGTCGCCGTACCCGGCCTCGGTGATGACCCGGCGGGCCACCCGGTCGATCTCCTGGCACGTCACCCCGGGGCGGACCGCCTCGAAGGCCGCCTGCTGGGCGCGCCGGACGACGTCGTGCACGCGCCGGACCTCGAGGCCCGGCTCGCCGACGGACACGGTGCGCGTGGTGTCCGACCCGTAGCCGTGCATGAGCCCGCCGAAGTCGAGGACGACGACGTCGCCCGGCTCGATCACCCGCTCCCCCGCCTCGTGGTGCGGGTTGGCGCCGTTGGGTCCGGACCCGACGATCGTGAAGTCCACCTGCTCGTGCCCGTGGGCCCGCAGCAGGTCCGCCAGGTCTGCGGCCACCTCCGCCTCGCGCCGGCCCGCGAAGCGGGCGCCCACGATCTCCTCGTAGGTGGCGTCCGCGGCGGCGCCGGCGGCCGCCAGCCGGGCGAGCTCGGCGGCGTCCTTGACCGCGCGCAGCATGGGCAGGCACTCGCTCAGGCCGCGATACCGGGTGCGGGGCAGCGCGCGCTGCAGGCCGAGCAGGTGCAGGGCCCAGGTGCCGTCCGAGATCGCGAAGCGCCCGTCGGGCCGGAGCAGCTGGGCGACGACGCCGTAGGGGTCGGCGCCGTCGGCCCAGCCGACGACCTCGAAGATGTCCGCGCCGGGTGCCGCCTCGGCGTCCGGCCGTTCCAGGGTCGGCGCGACCAGGGTGGCCTCCTGGTCCGGACGCAGCAGCAGGAGCGTGAGCCGCTCGGTGGGCGGGGGCTGGTAGCCGGTGAGCCAGACGAGGTCCGGCCCGGGGGCGACGAGGACGCCGTCGAGCCCCGCCTCGTGCGCCGCGTGGGCCGTACGCGTGAGCCGGCTGGCGTAGTCAGCGCCGGTGAAGGGCGTCGGCGCCGTCGAGGTCGTCATCGTCGGACTCGTCCTCAGCTCTCTGTCACGGCCGCTTCTCACCCACACCGGACACGTGCGGCCGGCACCTGCCTCGTTCGCTGCCAGGCATTCTGCGGCCACGTCCCCGATCGGCCGCTTCACCCCGGCCGGATGATGCCACACCGTCGCGGCTCGTGGTTCGGTCGGCGCATGTGCAGATGGATGGCGTATTCCGGACGGCCCATCCTGGCCGAGGAGCTGCTGTTCAAGCCGGAGCACTCCCTCATCGACCAGAGCCTGCACTCCCGCCTCGGGGCGACGACGACGAACGGCGACGGCTTCGGCATCGGCTGGTACGGCGAGGGCGAGGAGCCGGCCCTGTTCAAAGGCGTCGACCCCGCCTGGAACGACCGCAACCTGCGCGAGATCTCCGGCCAGGTCCGGACCGGGATGTTCTTCGCGCACATCCGGGCGTCCACCGGGACGGCGGTGCAGCGCAGCAACTGCCACCCCTTCCGTCACGGGCGGTGGCTGTGGATGCACAACGGCATGGTGGCCGGCTTCCACGAGCTGCGGCGCGACCTGGTGATGGCGGTCGATCCCGACCTCTTCCCGGACATCGAGGGGACGACCGACTCCGAGCTCCTCTTCTTCCTCGCCCTGACCTTCGGGCTCGAGCAGGACCCGATCCCCGCGGTCGAACGCGCGGTGGGCCTGGTCGAGGACGTCGCCGCCCGTCACGGCGTGCCTCACCCGGTGCAGATGACCGTCGCGACCACGGACGGCGTAGGCATGTGGGCGTTCCGGTACGCCAGCTCGGGTCAGGCGCGCTCGCTGTACTTCTCCACCCGGGTGGACAAGCTCGCCGCGCTGCACCCGGAGGTGGAGGTGCTGCACGAGCTGGGCACCGAGGCGCGCTTCATCGTCTCCGAGCCGCTGCGCGACCTCAGCGGGGCCTGGAACGAGGTCCCCGAGTCCTCCTGCGGGTTCGTGCGGCCCGGGGAGGCCGAGCTTCTGCCGTTCCGGCCGCTGCTGGCCGCGGCCTGACCACGGGCGTGGCGCGGTGCCGTTCGTGGTGCCGCACCCGGCGGACGCCGGGTCCCGCCCGAGGAGGAACGTCCATGACCGTGCACCCGCGGATCCTCAGCCACCTCGGCTCTGGGCAGGTCTCGCGGGTGGTGTACGGCTCGATCATCGGCCTCGCGCTGGTCCTGACGCTCGAGGCCCATCCGCCCACGCCGTCCGCCGCCGTCGGCACGCTCCTGGCGACCGCCCTGGCCGTGGCGCTCGCGGAGATGTACAGCGAGCACCTTGGCGGACGAGCACGCGCGAGCATGGGCGGGCACCGCGAGCCGCCGCGCGTCATCACCGCGAACGCGGTGGCCGTCGCCATCGGGGTCGCGTTCCCCAGCGTGTTCTTCCTCGCCGTCGTGCTCGGCTTCATGGCGTACGGGACGGCGTTCGTTGTCGCCAAGTGGTCCGGCCTCGCCCTCCTCGCCGGTTACGGGTTCTTGGCCGCACGCCTCACCGGCGCCGGGATGGCCCGCTCGCTGCTGGAGGCGGCCGCGGTCGCGGCCATCGCCGCGGTGCTCATCGCCCTGAAGGCCCTCGTGCACTGAACGCCTGTGTGCACTGAACGCCTGCGTGCCGAGTCGACTGAGCGCCTGGGTGCCGAGTCGCTCGCGCCCTGGGGCCGCTGCGCTGCGCGGCCGATGCCCGCGGCAGACGGCGCCTCGGGCCCCACGGCGGAGAACGAGAAAACCCCCGAACCGTGTGGCTCGGGGGTTTGGATCCTGGTAGATCCTCGGTGGAGCTAGAGGTGTCGTGGTTCAAGACATAGGCGACAGGTCTCTCAAGACATCGGCGACACGTCTCCCAGGACATCGGCGACAGTGCCTGGAGGCACTACCGGTGGGGCATGTCGAGCCTGCCCCGCCTGGTCATCGCCGCGGTCGTGACCCAGAAGCGTCCCGTGGCCGAGGTCGCCGCCACCTACAACGTCCACCGTTCCTGGGTCTACAAGCTCCTGGCCCGCTACCGGGCCGAGGGCGAGGCCGCCCTCGA
>NZ_VUKE01000012.1 GCF_009193175.1 Georgenia ruanii
GTTACGGCGGTCATAGCGAGGGGGAAACGCCCGGTCCCATTCCGAACCCGGAAGCTAAGCCCCTCAGCGCCGATGGTACTGCACGGGAGACCGTGTGGGAGAGTAGGACACCGCCGAACACCCATTCCAGAAAGGCCCCCACACCCGTGGGGGCCTTTCTGCGTCTACGCGCTTCGGACGCGGGTGCCGCCCGGCGGGTGAATTAACAATTTTCGAGCGCAAGTTTTCAATTGTTCTGCGGAGCACTCGACACTGCTGTTCTGCTGTTCGCGGACCGAAGGCTTCGCGTATGTTCTGCGGATAGCCGAACACTTCGCCGGCACATGCGTTGCATGACGCGGCCCCGTGCGGCCCGCGTGAAGTGCGTCTGTGCTGAGCCATCACGGCCGCGGTCCTAAGCCTGAGTTTGGTCACCGCTGCGCGATCCAGGATCGCGCACCTCGCTGACCTGGGGTGATGGGTGCGCGGGGGGCGGTTTTGAGGCACTAATTGGTGCTCTACCGTGGGGTTCGTGGCGTGGATTCGGCGGGTGCGGACGGCCTCGGGAGCGACGGCCGTGCAGATCGCTGAGTCCGTCAAGGGCCGTCGGCGGATCGTCGCCCATGTCGGCTCGGCCCATACCGAGGCCGAGCTCGGGCTGCTCCTCGAGCGGGCACGGGAACTGCTGGACAACCCCGGCCAGGGCGAGCTCGACCTCGGCCTCGAGCCCGCAGCGCCCAGGACGCCGCTGATCGGCCGGCCCGGGGTGCCGGCCCTCTTCGACGAGGCGGGCTCACCGGTACGTGAGCGGGGACCGGTCACGACACCCCGGGTGGTTGGCACCGCCTCGCGGGTGCTCTACGACGCGCTCGCCGCGGTGTTCACCGATCTGGGGTTCGACGCCCTCGGTGACGCGGTGTTCCGGGACCTGGTGATCGCCCGGATCGTGGAGCCGACCTCGATCCTGGACACCGCCCGGGTGCTGACCGAGCTCGGTGTCAGGCCGGCCAGTGAGAAGACGATGCGCCGCACCCTGGCCCGGGCCGCGGCCGGCGAGGGCCCGGGCGCCTACCGGGACCAGGTCGCCGCGCTGTGCTTCACCCACGCGGTGACCAGCGGTGATGTCTCGCTGTGCTTGTACGACGTGACGACGTTGTACTTCGAAGCGGAGAAGGAGGACGACCTGCGCAAGGTCGGCTACTCCAAGGAACGCCGCGTCGACCCCCAGATCGTCGTCGGGCTGCTCGTCGACCGGCACGGGTTCCCCCTCGAGATCGGCTGCTACGAGGGCAACCAGGCCGAGACGGCCACGATCGTGCCGATCGTCAAGCAGTTCCAGGACCGGCACGACATCGAGGACATGGTCGTCGTCGCGGACGCCGGCATGCTCTCGGCGGCCAACCTGACCGCCCTGGAGGAGGCGCACCTGCGCTTCATCGTCGGCTCCCGGGTGACGAAGGCGCCGCTGGACCTAGCCTCGCACTTCCGCTGGCACGGGGATGCGTTCACCGACTCCCAGGTCATCGACACCATCACCCCCAGGACCGGGCGGCACCGCAGCGAGAACAACGAAGCGGTCCGGGCTGAGCCGGTCTGGGACCCCCAGCAGCATCCCGGGTCCTGGCGGGCGGTCTGGGCGTACTCGGCCAAGCGGGCGGCCCGAGACGCCAAGACGTTGACGCTCCAGGAGAACCGGGCCCGCGCGGTCATCGCCGGGGAGAAGGCCGCCCGCACCCCGCGGTTTGTCAAGACCAAGGGCGACGCGCGCAGCCTGGACGAGGCCGCCCTGGCCCGCGCCCGCCGCCTGGTCGGCCTGAAGGGCTACGTCACGAACATCCCAGCCCAGCTGATGCCGGCCGGTGAGGTCATCGGGTCCTACCACGAGCTCTGGCACGTCGAGCAGTCGTTCCGGATGTCCAAGACCGACCTGGCGCCCGGCCGATGTTCGTGCGGACCCGGGACGCGATCGAGGCCCACCTGACCATCGTGTTCACCGCCCTGGCCGTCTCCCGCGAGGTCCAGCGACGCTCCGGGCTCGCGATCCGCAACGTCATCCGCCAGCTCCGCCCGCTGCGCTCGGCGACCATCACCGCCAACGGCGCCACCCAGACCATCCCACCCCAGATCGACCCCGACCGACGAGCCATCATCGACACCCTCACGACCGGGAAATCTCAGGCACTAAGCGAATGACCGAACTCAGGGCACATGCGTTGCATGACGCGGCCCCGTGCGGCCCGCGTGAAGTGCGTCTGTGCTGAGCCATCACGGCCGCGGTCCTAAGCGACTACTTGTCACGCTCCGCAACGACCTGCTCGCAGTTGGTGGCCGTTCGGTTGCACTGCCTGCACCACAGCTCGCCGACGTTGGCGTCGTACTCATGGTCATGGGCGGTCCAGTGCTCGTCGTCGAAGGGCAAGGTGTCCTGGATCCCGCTGGGGCGGAGCTCGCGATAGAGCTCGAAGGCCGTTTCGTATGAGATGACCCCGTCAAGGGCGAGATCGGCCAGTGCGTCGAAGACGCGGTACTTTTCCTCGTCGTCCGGGGCGGGCAGGCCGGTCGTGGGCTGGC
The DNA here is from genome assembly GCF_009193175.1 of Georgenia ruanii. Lineage (GTDB taxonomy): Bacteria > Actinomycetota > Actinomycetes > Actinomycetales > Actinomycetaceae > Georgenia > Georgenia ruanii. Next base: position 2,551 of record NZ_VUKE01000012.1, read on the forward strand.
GGTGACGTGCCATGGCGGATCCCCTCCTGGCGCGGAGTCGTGGCTCGGGCCGGAGCCTGCAACCTACCCCGACTGTTGGGGTCGCGCGCGACAACCCGCCATGGCATGTGGCGGCCGCCAGGCCCGTGAGCAGGCCTCTTACTTACCGCCTCAGGCAGTCGCAAATGCCGGTTCCTCGCTAGGCTCGGCGCATGCCGGAGGCAGACACCGAGAGCGAGGAGTCCCTCGGTCGTGCCGCCGCCCCACCAGCAGGGGCCGCGACGCCGGCCAGCCGGTCCGGGTCCGCCGCTATGCCCGACCCTCCGGACGGCGGCCGGTCATCCGATGACGCCCAGGGCGCTCGGCGGGGGACGCCGAGACAGACGCTCTCGCCGAGCGGGTTTGCCGGCGGGCCGCAGGACCTGCGCGAGGGTCCGTCGAAGACCGCTCCTCGCCGGGGCTATTCGCCACACACGGTGTTCTATCGACAGCTCCCGTTCCTGGCGGTCAGCCTGGTCCTCTTGGCGGCAGTCGTGGCCTACGACCCGGTGTACCTGCGCCAGCCGCGCTTCGGGGCCGGGCTGCTCGTGGCGATCGGTGCCTCGGTGCTGGCGATCGTGGTGCCGTGGCACCGGCTTCCCTCGCCGGCGGCCGTGCTGGTGCCCATGGCCGACATCGTCGCGGTCGGGCTCGTGGTCGCTGGCGGATACCGCGCCAGCTTCCTCCTCGTGCTGCCCGTGCTGTGGATGTCCGCCGTCCACGGCGCCGCGGGCGTCGTCGTCTCGGTGGCTGCGGCGACGTTGGCGGTGTGGGGTGGCAACCTCTACGCGCCCTCCATCGCCCTCGGCGACCTGCCCCGGTTGATCCTGCTGCCCGTCGTCCTCGTCGCCGTGGGGGTCGGCACCTACCTCTCTGAACGTCGCTCGGCTGCCCGGCTCGATCTGCTCGGCCGGCAGAGCGCCCTGATCGAGGAGACCCTGGCGGACTCCCACCAGCAGAGCCGGCTGCTGGACTCGATTCTCAACACCATCGACGTCGGCGTCGTGGCCCTCGACAAGGACGGGTACATCACCATCCTCAACCGCGCTCACGCCGCCGCGGTCGAGGGCCGGCTCAAGGTGGGCGACCACGTCAGCGTCCACGGCGGCATCGACGGCTACGCCGCGGACCGCAAGACCCCGCTGGGCGCCGGCGGCTCGCCGCTGGTGCGCGCGAGCCGCGGTGAGGACATCGACCGCGAGCTGACCTGGTGGGACCACGGCGAGGGCCGCTGGATCGCCTACCGGGTCTCCGCGGCCCAGCTCGCCGACGGGGCCGGAAGGCGCGCGGGCGCCGTCGTCGTCTATCAGGACCTCACGGCCGAGATGGCCGCGCTGGCCCAGCGCGAGGACTTCGTCTCCTCGGTGTCACACGAGCTGCGCACCCCGTTGACGTCGGTGCTGGGCTACCTCGAGCTTGCCGCCGACGAGCCGACGGCCACCGAGGGCGTGCGGACCCACCTGCGGGTGGCCGAACGCAATGCCGAGCGGCTGCTCCACCTGGTCGCGGACCTCCTCCTCGCGGCGCGCACCCGCGAGCGCGGGGTCGAGCTGGACCGCTCGATGACCGACCTGCGCAACCTCGTCGCCGAGTCGGTCCAGAGCCAGCTCCCGCACGCCCGCTCGGCGGGCCTGGAGGTTCGTCACCACCTCACGGAGCCGTGCCGGCTCCTCGGCGACCGGACCCGGCTCGGTCAGGTGATCGACAACGTGCTGTCCAACGCCATCAAGTACACCCCGCGGGGAGGGGAGGTCGAGGTGGCGCTGTGGCCGGGCCCGGACGTGGCCCGGCTGACGATCCGCGATACCGGGATCGGCATTGCGGCCGCCGACCAGGAGAAGCTCTTCGCCCGCTTCTACCGTGCGCCGGCGGTGCGCCAGGGCTCGGTGCCCGGCACCGGGCTCGGACTGTACCTGTCCCGCCAGATCGTCGAGGCCCACGGCGGGACCATGGAACTCACCTCGGTCCTGGGCGAGGGCACGAGCGTGGAGATCCTGCTGCCGACGCCGGGTCCGGGCGAACGGGAAACGCGGCCATGACGCTGGACCTCTTCTCCCTCCTCGTCGTCTCGGCGCTCGTCATCCTCACCTCGGCGGGGATGTTCGTGGCCGAGGCATGGGCGCGCACGGGTGACCTGGTCGACCGGCTCTGGACCCTGTCCTTCGCCGCCGCGATCACGACGGCGCTCGCGTACGTCGTCGGGTCGCTCGCCCCCGAGGGCTGGTGGGCCAACGCCATCGGCAACGGGGCGAGCGTGCTCTGCGTGTGGGCGATGTGGAGCGGCATCCGGGCCTATCAGCGCCGGCCGCCCCGCATCGTCCTATCGGCGGGGTTGGCGCTCGCGGCGGCGGCGGCCGTGCTGCTCCACGGACCCGGTGGTGGTCCCTGGGCCGGTGGGGCGGTGGCCCTGGGCGCCACCGCAGCCGGCGGCCTGGCCGGTGGCGTCGCGCTCCTGTACGGCCGGCTGCGGGCGGGGCGCGCGACGCTTGTCCTCGCGGTCATCCTGCTCCTCGCCGGTCTGTTCTACGCGGTGCGGTTCGCGGTGTTCGTCCTCGCCGGTCCGACGTCACCGAGCTTCGAGCGATACCTCGGGACCGCATTTACGACTGTTCTCAACACACTGCTCGTCAACGCCGCCGCCTTCGCCGCGGTGACGATGCGTGCCCGCACCGCCCGGGCGAAGGTGGCGGAGGGGCGCAACTTCGATCCGATGACCGGGGCCCGCACCAGCCACTCCTTCGAGCCGCGCGCGGCGGCGCAGTTGCGTCGGTCCGCCGAGACCCTGGCCCCGGTCGCGATGGTTCATCTCGTGCCCGACGGAACGGACGCGCTCGAGGTCGCGTTCGGTCGCGAGGTCGCCGAGCGCGCGCTCGTGACCTGCGGCGAGGTCGCGCAGATGCTGCTGCCGCCCCGGGCGTTGATGGGCCTGGACCCGGACGGGCAGGCGTCGTTCCAGGTGCTGCTGCCTGGTTGGGAGGCGGACGACGCCGCGGAGTGGGCGACGGCCGTGCGCCGAGAGCTCATCGCCACGACCGTGGAGGTGCCCGGCAGCCATGTGCGCATCGGCGCCTGCGCCGGCGTCGCCACGACCCGCGCGGCGGGCTACGAGCTCGGAGACCTGTGCGACGCCGCGCGGGCAGCGGCGCAGCGGGCTGTGGGCGACGGCGGGAACCGGGTCGTGGCGGCGGGCACGGAGGAACGCTCCGAGCGCCCCGGGTGAGGCGATGTGTCCGGCCTTGAGGAAGTGGCGGCAATCTTGAGCCGACCTTGAGGGGACCTGAAGCCGGCGCGGACGGCGTGTTGAGGCTGAACGGGCATCGTTGCCGACGTCGCAAGGAGCGGACGCAGCCGCTCGCCAGCCCGTCACCCCGAAGGAATACCGATGTCGCGCACCGCGCCCGCTCAGCCCCGTAGCTCCGCCAGAAAGATGCGCAAGGGCGTTATTGCCGGCATTGCTGGCATTGCGCTGCTCGCGGGTGGAGGGGCGTCGTTCGCGACGTGGAGTGCCGACTGGACCACCAGCGGAAGGATTTCTTCCGGCACGATGAGCTTGAAGAGCAGCTGGCAGGGTGAACCGATCTCCCACTGGCAATTGAACGACGCGGACATTGTCGGGATAACGAAGGTCGCCGACCTCAAGCTTGTCCCTGGTGACAAGCTCACCTATCGCGACAACATAACGCTGTCGGCCGAGAAGCGCGCCATGTCCGTTAATCTGGAACCGCTCGCTCCGGGAATTGTGGGGAACCTGCAGGGCGTCACGTACAGCGTCAAGGTCACCGGGCCGGACTTCGAGCGAACTTGGAATGGCCGTGAGAGTAAGCCTATGTCGATCGAGACCCGGGCTGGTTCGGATACCGCGATGTCCGTGGTCACGACCTTCACGTTCGACACGGACGCGGACAACAGCACGAAGAATAAGAACCTCACCTTCACTGACGCGGGCATTCGCGTCACTCAGGTCGCGAACGCGAACTGAGTCGCCCCTGATCTGGGGAGGGAGCCGGACGCCCCCCAACCCGGCTCCCTCCCCGCCTACTGCCCCAAGCTGCTGAGCAGCTGAAGAGGATGATCATGCGCGCCTACGCCATCCGTGGCCTTGTCGCGGTCGCCTTCGTCGTCGTTCTGCTCAGCAGCAGCCTCGGCAGCACTGCACTGTGGTCCGCGCAGGCCTCCATGTCGTCGGGCCAGGTCACGAGCGGCCAGCTGGACCTCACGCAGGACCCGATGACCATCACGCTCAGCCGCGAGGGAACGACGAGGGACGTCTCCACGACCCTGTGTCATGAAGCGCTGCGTCCCGGCGACGTCCTGACGTACCGCGTCCCCGTGACGCCAGTTCTCGAGGGCACGCACCTCGAGGCCACCCTCGCACTCGACGTCAGCGGGCTGGTCGTCGGCCCTCTGCGCGACGTCGTGGGCTCGCCCTCGGTCAGCGTCGAGACCCGGCCGCAAGGCTTGCTCCCCGCCGCCCCCGGCCCGTGGCACGTCACTCCTGCGCTACACGACAAGCTCGTGACCGGTATCGTCACGGTCACCATCCCGGAGTCGCTCGGCGGCGAGCATCAGGGACGGACCCTCGAGCCGGGCACCATCCGATGGACCCTGACGCAGGCATGACCCCCACTCCGCGCGACCTCAGGACGAACCGGCGCTCCGCCGTCCGAACCGGTCTCCTCGCCGCGATCGCCGCCGGTGTCTTCGCCATCCTCATGGCCCCAACGACCGGCACTCAGGCACGGTGGCACGCGGAGGCGATCGCGCAAACGCCCGCCGCGACCATGGACCAGGTGGCGCTCTCGGTTCCGGCAACCACGTCGGAGCCCGGCACGACCATCTCCAACACCGCCCGGGCGACGGCGGTGACGTGGAGACCCGCCGCCCTCACGGTGGCTACCGGCAGCGGAACGTTGCCCGCCGCCGCACTGGCGGGAACGGCCCTTTCCTATGGCCTCGCGTCTGCAGGAGCATGCCTCAGCGTGACAGCCCGGTGGATGGCTGGGGCCGACCTGACGATCATCCCGGCCGCCGGGGCTAGCCGCAGTGAGACGTTGGCGCCGGGTGCCTCGACAGCCCTGTGCCTGAGCATCCAACCAGGAGCCGAGCTGCTCGCCAGATACCCCGGCCAGACGCTGACTCTGACCACCGGCATTGAGGCCCGGGCGGCTGAACCGGCCACCTGGACCGCGCCCCTCGCCACCTGGACGACGACCTTCCATGTCCCCGCCGCAGCCCTGACCCCGCCCGGCCTGAGCGCCTGCAACGTCAAGTCGCCGAACGAGAAGACAGCGGAGATCAGCTGGACCTGGACTGGCCAAGCCAAGGGCTGGGACGTCCTGCAGCGGAAGGGCAGCGAGTGGGTGTCCCTCGGTAAGGATCAGGACCCCTCGGGGAACCACCCGAAGGTTCCGCCGGGTCAGCTGCTGCCCGGTGACCGGCGCTCCACCACGATCCGCCCGGCCGAGAACAGTGCCGAGGACGTCAAGGTGCGCGTCTACGTCACTGACACCGTCTTCGTCGACAGCACGCAGGTCTTCACATTCACCGCCAAGCACCCGAGGAACGAGAAGGTCGTCTGCGAGGGCCTGGACTGGGCTACCGCTGACCCAGCAGCCGCCGACGTAGCGCCTGCAGATGCCGCATCCACGTCCGGCCCGGTCGTGGCGAGCACCGCCCCGTCGGCATCCGCCACACCGGCTCCGGCGGCGACCGCCGCGCCCGCTCCCACGCCAGCCCCGTCGGCGACCGCTACCACCACGACGCTCACGCTCCCGGCGACCGCCACCGACGCGACCACCGTGCCCGCCACGGAAGGGAAGTAACTTCATGACCTCCATCGCCCGTTTCACGGGGAACGTCGTGCTCTGGCTGGTCCTCGCGGCCGTGGCCGCGCTCGCCGCCGTCATGGTGCTCATCCCCCGTGTCATGGGGTGGGTGCCTCTGACGATCCTGACCGGGTCGATGGACCCCACCATCCCGGCCGGCTCCCAGGTGGTCGTCGAGACCGTCGACGGCGAGGCGGACGCCGCGCAGCTGACCATCGGGGACGTCATCACCTTCATGCCCCACCCGGACGACCCCACTCTCGTCACCCACCGCATCGTCGCCCGCACCCTCAGCTCGGACGGCACGGTCTCCTTCACCACCCAGGGCGACGCGAACAACGCCCCGGACGAGTGGACCCTGACCGCCACGCAGATCCGCGGCGTCGTCGAGTACCACGTGCCCTACGCCGGCTACCTCGCCACCGCGCTGGACGGCTCGCAGAAGCAGACGGGCGTCGGGCTCGCCGCGGCCGCGCTGCTGGCCTACGCCGTCGTCCAGCTGCTCGGCGCCCTCCGCCAGCACCGCCGTCCCGCGCCCGTCGCGGCGGCCGGCATCGACGCCACCGCCGGCACGGTGACCCGCGAAGCCGCGTCCACGCTCGACGGCGTTGCACCGGAGCCCTCAGGGGACCACGGCGTCGCCCCCGCCGCCGCCCGCCCCGACGACGGCGCAGCCGCCCCGGCCGGCACCGTCGACCGCGACGCCGGCGCACGCACCAGCAGCCTTCGCACGCCCCAGGAGCGCACGAGCACACGCGAGCTCGCGGACGCCGCCTGATGAGCGTCGTGCTCAGCCATGGCACGCTGAGCGCCCTCTCCGACGACCTGGGCGCCGCCGCGGTCTGTTCCTTCGTGCGCCGCTACCTCGACCTCCTCGACGGGCGGGTGCGGGACCTGACCGCGGCGCTCGCTGGTAGAGACGTCGAGGCGGCGCAGGTGGTGGCGCTGAGCCTGCACAGCGCCAGCGCGATGATCGGGGCCGAGGCGCTCGCCGACGTCGCCCGCGCGCTCGCGACACAGCTCCGGACCGGCGCGGTGACAGCCGCGCGGCTGGCCCTGTGCGACGTGCCGTCGCTGGCGAGGGCGACGGCGCAGGCGCTGGCCGCGTTCCTCGCGCCGCCCGCCCCCGTCGCGCTCAGCGCGCGGGCGTGAGCCGATAGCCGGTGCCCCGGACGGTCTCGATGAACCGCGGCCGACTGGCGTTGTCGCCGAGCTTGCGACGCAGGTTCGCGATGTGGACCTCCACCGCCCGCTTGTCGGCGCCGGTGACGACCGCGCCGGTGCCGTAGTCCTCCGGCCACAGGTCCCGGACCAATTCGCTCTTGGGCAGCACCCGCCGCGGGGCGGCGAGCAGCGCCGCGAGCAGGTCGAACTCGGTGCGCGTCAGGTGCACCGGCGCGCCGTCGAGGTCGACGGTGCGGGCGCCGACGTCGACGTGCACCCCGTTGTGGGCGAGGACGCCGTCGCCGTCGGGCTGGGCGAGCACGACCTGGACGGGCGTCGCGGCGCTTTCCGAGAGCGCGATCGGCGCCGGGGCGGTGCTCGCGGAGGCGGGCGCGGCCGGGCCGGCCAACTGCCGCGGCCGGCGGAGCATGGCCTGGATCCGGGCCCGCAGCTCCCGCGGCCGGAACGGCTTGGTGACGTAGTCGTCGGCGCCGGCGTCCAGCCCCATGAGGGTGTCGATCTCCTCGTCGCGGGCGGTGAGCATGACGATGTAGGTCCCCGAGAAGGTGCGCACCCGGCGGGCGACCTCGAACCCGTCGATGTCCGGCAGGGACACGTCGAGCGTGGTGACCTGCGGGCTGTGCTCGCGCACCAGCTCCACGCCGGCGGTGCCGGTGCCCGCGGCGTGCACGGCGAACCCTGCCTGCGTCAGGACGGAGACGAGGAGCTCGCGGATGTCCCCGTCGTCCTCGACGACCACTGCCGCCCGCGGCTCGCAGTCCTCCATGGACCCAACCTACTTGCTGCTTCCGAAAAACTCCTGGGAGAGCGGCGGAGATCTCGCCAGTGCGGCACCACGACGGCCTACCGAGGGAAGCGCACCTCAGAACGCCACAAGTGGGGCTGGAGTGACGTATGTGGCGGAGATCAGGGCCTCCGGCCGCCTCACCCGCACCACTTGTGGTGTTCTCGGCTTTGTGTCGAGGCACCGGGCGACGGCGCACGCGCCGGCGGTCGCGGCGCGTGCGCGCATGCCCCTTCCGGACGACGGCGGTACGCTCCCGGCGATGAACGAGCCCGGCTGGCACGAACCGCCCCGCGTCACATCGGTGCTGCGCACCGATGCCCTGGACGCGCTGGCTGCCGATGTCGGAGCCGGCGAAGCCGAGCTTTTCGCCGGGCGATACCTGGCCCTCCTGGAGCAGCGGGTCGGCAACCTCCGCCAGGCAGCGGAGACGGCGGACGCCACCGGTGTCCGCGAGGCGGCGCTCAGCCTGCAGACGACCTCGGCCATGATCGGTGCCGAGGCGCTCGCGGGCACGGTCGCCGCGCTGCCGACGGTCGCCGGGTCCGTGGTGGGGGAGTCGGTGGCGGAGGTCGAGGTGGTCGCGGCGGTGACCACCGGCGCGCTGGTGGCGCGCGCGTCCGCCGCGATCCCGGTCGGCGCGGGCGCCTGACGCCGGCGAAGCCCGGGATCTCGCTGTTTGACGCATCCGCTGTTTGACGCTCAGGGCTCAGGCGTCCTGGCTGACGCGTCGCAGCTGGTACGCCCGCGGCCCGACTCACCCGGCGCCATGCCCGCCCTCACCCTGATCCCCGCAGGGTGAACACGGTCGTTCATCCTCGGATCACCTTGCCGAACGACAAATCGGCGGGTGGCCGTCCTGGTGTCCTGTCGTAGCCGGGGGGACCCGTCCGCGGCCGTATTGCCGCGTACGACCGGACATGAAAGGCGTGGCGTGGAGGAGATCATCGACCGCGGGGCGCTGGCCGCGCTCGTCGACGACATCGGTACCGAGCGGGTCCAAACCATCGTGGGCAGCTACCTCGCCACGTTGGACGAGCGGGTGTATCACCTGCGCGCCGCGCTGGTCGCGTGTGACACCGAACGCGCGCTCATCGCGCTGCGGGGGCTGGGCAGCGCCAGCACGCTCGTGGGCGCGCAGCAGCTGGCGGAGATCGTCCGGGAGGTCGAGCCCGCGCTCGCCAACGGCAGCGACGGCCCGGCCCGGGCCGCCCTGCCCGAACTCATGCTGAGCGCGGCGGCCACGACCGGCGTGCTCCTCGCCGTGCTCAGCGAGCCGGCACCAGCCGGTAGCCGACGCCCCGCACGGTCTCGATGAATCGCGGGCGGGCGGCATCGTCGCCGAGCTTGCGGCGCAGGTTGGCCATGTGGACCTCGAGGCTGCGGCGGTCGGCGCCCGCGAGGGGCGCCGCGTAGCTGGTGCCCCACAGGGACTCCACCAGCTCGGTCTTGGCCCGGACGACGCCCGGGGCCGTGAGCAGGGCGGCCAGCAGCGTGAACTCGGTCGGCGTGAGGTGGACCTCCGCGCCGTCGACGAAGACCTGGCGGGCGTCGACGTCGAGGCGCAGGCCGGCGGGGGCAGCCAGGGTCGCCGTCCGGGACGCGGCCGCGGTGGCAACAAGCGGTGGGACAGCCGTGATCGGGCCGAGGCCCGACGCCACGGCGGCGACCGGACCGGGGCTCGGCGCCCTGGCGGTGATCGGGCCGGGGGATACCGATGGGGCCGTGGCGGCCGGGCTGGGGGCGGCCGCCACGGCGCCCGGTGCGGGCAGCGCGAGGCTCGGTGCGGGCAGCGCGAGGCTCGGTGCGGCCAGCGCGAGGCTCGGCCGCGCGGGCGCCACCGCGGCGCGCGTGGTCCCGAGGTGGCGCGGCCGGCGCAGCATCGCCTCCACCCGGGCGCGCAGCTCACGGGGCCGGAAGGGCTTGGTGACGTAGTCGTCCGCGCCGGACTCCAGGCCCAGCAGCGTGTCCACCTCGTCGGTGTGCGCGGTGAGCATGACGAGGTACGTCGCCGAGAACGCCCGGATCCGCCGGGCCACCTCGAAGCCGTCGATGTCCGGCAGGGAGATGTCCAGCGTGGTCACCAACGGCTCGTGGCTCCGCACCAGCTCGACGCCCGCGTGCCCGGTCGCCGCCGGGTGCACCACGAACCCGGCCTGGGTCAGCACCGCGACGAGAAGCCCGCGAATGTCGTCGTCGTCCTCGACGACGACCGCCGTGCGGTGCTCCACGAATCCGGACATCAATCGGGAGATTACTACGGGCCCGACACCCGCATTCGATTTCCGTGCGCCCATGTCGCCGCAGGTCGCAGGGCACGGAGGGCTGGTCCCGGTGGGAGACGTTGCCGGTGGCGTCACCCCGGAGCCAGGGCCGTTCACCCCGGAAAACAGCCGGGGTGAACGGCGGTAATCATCTGGGATTCACCTACGCGTCGGCATTTTCCCAAATTGGTCAGGTGGTGTGCTGAAGCGCATCCCCGATAGGGGGCGCAACGTCGTGCCGAGCAGGGGGAGAGGGAGCGCGATGAATCGGGTGGTGGACCCCGCGGTGCTGACGGCGCTGCAGCAGGAGGCCGGCGCCGATCGCGCCCGGGAGATCGTCGCGCGCTACCTCGCCACGCTCGAGGAGCGGCTGTACATGCTGCGCGGCGCGGTCGCCGCCTACAACAGTGCCGGCGCGCTGGTCACCCTGCGGGGCCTGAGCGAGGCCAGCACCGTCGTCGGCGCGCACCAGCTCGGCCAGCTCGCCGACTCCCTCGAGCCGGCCCTGCGGCGCGGCAACTTTCGCCCCGCCCGCGACGCGCTGCCCGAGCTGCTGCAGCTGGTGGCCGCGACCAAGTCCGCCCTCGCCCCGGTGCTCGACCCGAGCGCGGTCCGCACCGCGCCGTGACCACCGCGGTAGGCGGCCGCTGAGCCCGGGCGAGGATGGTGCGGCTCAGGCCGGCACGGCCCCCAGGCGCGCGGAGATCTGTGCCGCGGTGTGCGCACACGCCCGGCCCAGCTCCTCACGGCGCCGCTCGTCGACCCGGTAGCGCGGCGCGGCCAGCAGAACCCCTGCCACCGTCTCCCCGCGGAGGTCGCGCACCGGCGCCGCGAGGCCGACCTCCTCGGGGTAGGTGTCGCCGTAGTTGACCGCGAAGCCGCGCTCGCGGGTCCGGGCCAGCCAGGTCAGCACCTCGTCGGTGCCCACGCCGGACCCCGCCGGCGGCGCTGCCGCGCCGGCGAGGAGCTCCCGGGCGCGGTCCTCGGACATGTCGGCGAGGAAGACCTGCACCGAGGCGTTGAGCGCCGAGGCGTACCGGGTCCCGAGCGGGGCAGTGTGCTTGATGTTCTGCGTGCTCGGCACCTGCTCCACCGTCACCGCCTCGGACCCGTCCCACACGACGAGCGCGACCGTCTCCTCGGTCGCGGCAGAAAGGTCCCGCAGCATGGGCAGCGAGACCCGCCGCACGTCGAGGTTGGCCAGCAGCGGGCCCGCGATGGCGATCAGCCCCAGCCCGAGGCGGAACTTCCGGGACAGCTCGTCCCGCTCGACGATGCCCTCGCGCTCCAGCGTGGCGAGGATCCGCGACACGCTGGACTTGTGGAGGCCCACCTGGGCGGCGATCTCCGTCACCCCCTGCAGCGGCTCCTCGACGGTGAAGCAGCGCAGCACGTCGATGACGTTGACGATGACCGAGGCCGACCGTGGCCCGGCCCCCTCGCCGTTCAGGTCGGCCGGCTGCGTCGTCGCCCCTGCCACACCGCGCCTCCGTTCCGTGCCCCCGGGATGTGACCGGCCCTGCGGGGGCCGGCTCGCCGTCCGTCCGGGCGAGGGACCCATGATGGCAGGCCCCGGGCGGGTGGTGCGGGAGCTCACCTGATCGTGGCGGCCGGTGGTGCTGGAGCTCACCCGACTGCGGCGGCCGACGACGGCGCCGCGTCCGACGACGGCGCAGCGCCCGGCGCCGACACCGGGCGCCCGCCCAGCTCGGCCTCCAGGTCGGCGGCGAGATCGCGCACGACCTGCTCGAACAGCAGCCGGCCCTTCGCCGCGTCGGCCCCGCGGGGCGCGGACAGGCACCCCGACGACGGCGTGCGGGCGGGCACCACGGGGAGCCGGTCGAACCGGGGCAGCTGCGCCGGGTCGTGGTCCACCACCCGGTCCATGCGCACGAGCTGGGGCTCCAGGTGCAGCATGAGCGCCGTCTCCAGGACGCCCCCGTGCTCGACGTCCCAGCCGGGGAACGACCCGTGGTAGACCGCCTCCAGCGTCTCCTCCGAGACGTAGTCCCAGTAGGACAGCAGCAGCACGCACCGGGCGTCGTCGGCCCCGATCCCCAGGTCGCGGACGGCGAGGTCGACGCCCTCGTAGAGGAACTGGTAGTTCTCGTAGTGGCCGTTGACGAGCACCACGTGCCGCACGCCCTGCTCGAGCAGGCTGCGCACGAGGCTGCGGGTGAGGCCGATCAGCGTCGCCGCGTCCACGCTCGTGGTCCCCACGAGGTGGTCCCCGCCGCCGGACTTCTGCTGGGAGCGGTAGCCGTACGTGATCGGCTGGGCCACGCGCGCCCCGGTGGCGGCGGCCACCGCCAGCGCGATGCGCTCGGACAGGATCGCGTCGGTGCCCATGGGCAGGTGCGGGCCGTGCTGCTCCAGCGCCCCCACGGGCACCAGGACGGTCGCGTCGCCGGCTCCCACCCAGTCGGCGAAGCTGTGGGCGTCGAGGTGGGCGAGCTTGACCTGGGGGTTGTCGTGCGTCGTCATGATGCTCCTGTCAGCTGCGGGTGGGGGAGGTGGGCGGGGCGGGGACGGCGGGCGCGGTGTGCTGGGCACCGGATCCTGGCGCAGCGACCGCCTCCGGCGCCAGGGGGAGGCCGTCGGCGTCGACCAGGTCGTCGCCGGGGCGGTGGCGCGGGTCGTTGACCTCCTTCTCGAGCTGCCGGACCGCCTTGTCCCGGCAGCGCAGGCGCCGCACCAGGGTGGCGATCATCAGCAGGATGACGAAGGAGAACGGGAACGCGCCGATGATCGTGCCGGTCTGCACGGTGTCCACCACGGCCGTCCCGCCGAGGGAGAGCAGCAGCAGCGCCACCGCGCCGATGCTCACCACGAGCACCACGCGGAAGCCCGGCCCGGGACTTCTTGGGGGCGGCGCGGGACCGGTCGGCCCCGGCGGACCGGGGGCGATGATCGGCCGTGACCACCCCCCGGGGGCCGGGGGCGGTCGGCCGTGACCACCCCCCCCGGGGGCCGGGGGCGGTCGGCCGTGACCACCCCCGGCACGGACGGTCGTCAGCAGGGGATGATGTTGTGCTCCGGGCCGAAGCCGAACTTGGTGATGTTCTCGGCGCCGTCCTCGTGGACGACGAGGATGTCGTGCTCGCGGTAGCCGCCGGCGCCGGGCTCGCCGTCGGGCACGGTGATCATCGGCTCCATCGACACGACCATGCCGGGCTCGAGCACGGTGTCGATGTCCTCGCGCAGCTCCAGGCCCGCCTCCCGGCCGTAGTAGTGCGAGAGCACCCCGAAGGAGTGCCCATAGCCGAAGGTCCGGTTGGGCAGCAGGCCGTAGCCGACGTAGATCTTGTTGAGTTCGGCGGCGATGTCCTTGCACACCGCGCCGGGCTTGATCAGCTCCAGCCCGGCGCGGTGCACCTCGACGTTGATGTTCCACAGCTCCAGGGACCGGCTGTCCGGCTCGCCCAGGAACATGGTGCGCTCCAGCGCGGTGTAGTAGCCGGAGGTCATCGGGAAGCAGTTCAGCGACAGGATGTCGCCCTTGCGCAGCTTCCGCGTGGTGGACCAGTTGTGCGCGCCGTCGGTGTTGATGCCGGACTGGAACCACACCCAGGTGTCGCGGACCTCCCGGTGGGGGAAGGTGCGCGCGATCTCGTGGGTCATCGCCTCGGTGCCGATCAGGGCGACCTCGTACTCGCTGATGCCCTCGCGCAGCGCGGCCTTGATCGCCTCGCCGCCCAGGTCGCCGATGCGGGCCCCGTGCTTGATGACCTCGATCTCCTCGGCCGACTTGATCATGCGCTGGCGCATGGCGTCCTGCGAGACGTCGACCAGCTCCACGCCGTCGAACGCGGCCTGGATCCGCTGGCGGTTGAGCAGCGGGAGCGAGTCGTCCTCGACGCCGAGCCGGCGGGCCTTCACGCCGCGCTGGCGCAGGGCCTCCTGCAGCCCGTGGTAGTAGTTGTCGCGCCTCCAGTCGGTGTAGACGATGTTCTCGCCGTAGCTGGTGCGCCACGGCATGCCGGCGTCGATGTTCGCGGTGATCGTGACGGTGTCGTCGGCGGTGACGACCAGGGCGTAGGAGCGGCCGAAGTACGTGAACAGGAAGTCCGAGTAGTACTTGATGCCGTGGTAGCTGGTCAGGATCACCGCGTCGAGGTCCTTGGCGGCCATGATCTGGCGCAGGCCGGAGAGGCGACGCTCGAACTCGGCGTCGGAGAAGGTCAGCGGCTGCTTGGTGCCGTTGTGCAGCACCTTGAGACGCTCCAGCTCGGTGACGGAGGCCGGGGTGTTGGTGGCGGTCATTGTCGGTGTCCTTTCGGGATGGAGGTCGTGCCAGGCGGCGGTGCCGTGCTCGTCTCACGCGGCGCTGCCGGGATGCCCAGTGCCGCTGGGATGGGAGGTGTCGGTCGGCGCCGGGGCTTCAGCGCTGAGCCGGCGTGCCGGCCGGGGCGGTGCTGCCCGGCCGGGGCGAGGGATATGTGTCCGTCGGATCCAGGTCCGCGGCCGTGGTCGGCCGGGCCCCAGCGAGTCGAGTCGGGGCCGGTGACGCGTGGGTGGCGGTCATGACTGTCCGATCCGTCCTCGTTGCACCCATTGCAACGATGTTGCGGAAGTATGCCCACGGCTTCTGACGAGCGTCAAGGGTGCGGAGTCCCCGAGGTGAGGGGGCGGGTGTCATCGACGGGCGGACGCCGCGGAACGGGCCGCGTCGCGGGGGTGGAGCGGCTTGGCGCCGGCAGCGGGCGCCACCCGGGTGTGGCGCGTGGAACGGCCCGTGGCGGGGACACCCGCATGGCGAGGCGCGCTCGGCGCGGCGCCGCTACAGCACCCGGCGGACCGACTCCTCGAACCGCGCGACGTGCTCGCCGGCCAGCGTCGCGGCCCGGTCGGCGTCGCCGTCGACGATCGCCCGCAGCAGGCCCACGTGCTCGTGGATGTGCGCGGCGACGTCGGGCAGGCGGTCCAGGACGAGGCACCAGATCCGGGTGGCGAGGTTGTCCAGCCGGACGAGGGTCTCCTCGACGTGGGGGTTGCCGGCGGCCCGGTAGATGAGCCGGTGCACCTCGAGGTCGTACTCCATGAGCCCGCGCCGGTCGGCCGGATCGTGGTCCATCGCGCCGATCTGCTCGGCCTTGGCCGCCAGCTGGGCGCGCAGCTCGGGCCCCGCGCGGCGCGCCGCGCCCGCGGCCGCCACCGGCTCGAGCACCTGGCGCAGCTCGCTGATGTCGGCCAGGTCGGTGAGGTCGACCCGCGTGGCGAAGGTGCCCCGGCGCGGGAAGGAGACCACGAGGTGGTCCTGCTCGAGCTTCTTCAGGCCCTCGCGGATCGGCGTGCGGCCGATGCCGAGCTCGAGCGCGAGCCGCGCCTCGTTGATGGGCGAGCCCGGCGCGATGTCCAGCAGCACCAGCTGGTCGCGCAGCTCGTGGTAGGCCCGCTCCGCCAGCGAGTCGTAGCTGCGTTCGGTGCTCTGGCGGGCCATGCGCCCTCCTCCTCGTTCGAACCGTCGATCAGAGTGTTGACCGTGCCGGGATTGTCCCCTTAGTGTTGCGCATCACTTGATATATCAGCCGTCGACACGACGTCGTGCGCCCGACCTGCTGGAGATCCCCATGACTGACACCACCTTGTCCCGGTCCGTGCTCGACGCGGACCTCGGCGTCGTCGACCCCGAGGTCGCCGCCGCGATCGACGCCGAGCTGACCCGCCAGCAAGGCACGCTGGAGATGATCGCCTCGGAGAACTTCGCCCCGGTGGCGGTCCTCCAGGCGCAGGGCTCGGTCCTGACCAACAAGTACGCCGAGGGCTACCCGGGCCGGCGCTACTACGGCGGCTGCGAGCACGTCGACGTCGTCGAGACGCTGGCCATCGAGCGGGTCAAGGGCCTGTTCGGCGCGGCCTTCGCCAACGTCCAGCCGCACTCCGGCGCCCAGGCCAACGCGGCGGTCATGCACGCGCTGCTCACCCCCGGCGACACGATCCTCGGGCTCGACCTGGCCCACGGCGGCCACCTGACCCACGGGATGCGCCTGAACTTCTCGGGCCGGCTGTACGACGTCGTCGCCTACGGCGTGCGCGAGGACACCCACCTCGTGGACGTGGACGAGGTCGCGCGGCTGGCCCGCGAGCACCGCCCGCGGATGATCGTCGCCGGCTGGTCGGCCTACCCCCGCCAGCTGGACTTCGCCCGGTTCCGGCAGATCGCCGACGAGGTGGGGGCTTACCTGTTCGTGGACATGGCGCACTTCGCCGGGCTGGTCGCCACGGGGCTGCACCCCTCGCCGGTGCCGCACGCCCACGTCGTCTCCTCCACCACCCACAAGACCCTCGGCGGGCCGCGCGGCGGGGTGATCCTCACCAACGACGCCGATATCGCCAAGAAGATCAACTCCGCGGTCTTCCCCGGCCAGCAGGGCGGCCCGCTCGAGCACGTCATCGCCGGCAAGGCCGTGGCGTTCAAGGTCGCCGCCGGCGAGGCCTTCCGGGAGCGTCAGCGGCGCACCCTTGAGGGCGCCCGCATCCTCGCCGAGCGCCTGTCCGCCCCGGACCTGGCCGACCGCGGCATCACCGTGCTCACCGGCGGCACCGACGTCCACCTCGTCCTGGTGGACCTGCGCCACTCCGAGCTCGACGGCCGCCAGGGCGAGGACCTGCTGCACTCGATCGGCATCACCGTCAACCGCAACGCCGTCCCGTTCGACCCGCGGCCCCCGATGGTCTCCTCGGGACTGCGCATCGGCACCCCGGCGCTCGCCACCCGCGGCTTCGACGCCGCGGCCTTCGCCGAGGTGGCCGACGTCATCGCCGCGGCGCTCACCGCCGGCCCGCAGGCCGACGTCGCCGCCCTGCGGGACCGCGTCAGCGCGCTGGCCGCCCGCTTCCCCCTCTACCTCACCGTCGGGAAGGCCGTCCGATGAACCAGCGCCACCTGCCCCCGCACCCGGAGTTCCTCTGGGACAACCCCGAGCCGCGCAGCAGCTACGACGTCGTCATCGTCGGCGCCGGCGGCCACGGCCTGGCCACCGCCTACTACCTGGCCAAGAACCACGGCATCACCAACGTCGCGGTGCTCGAGCGCGGCTGGCTGGCCGGCGGCAACATGGCCCGCAACACGACGATCATCCGGTCCAACTACCTGTGGGACGAGTCCGCCGCCATCTACGAGCACGCCCTGAAGCTGTGGGAGGGGCTCGAGGAGGAGCTCGACTACGACGTCTTCTTCTCCCAGCGCGGCGTGCTCAACCTCGCCCACACCCTGCAGGACGTGCGCGAGTCCGTCCGCCGGGTGGAGGCGAACCGGCTCAACGGCGTCGACGCCGAGTGGCTGGACCCCCGGCAGGTCAAGGAGGTCTGCCCGATCGTCAACATCGCCGACGACATCCGCTACCCGGTCATGGGCGGCACCTACCAGCCGCGCGCCGGCATCGCCAAGCACGACTGGGTCGCCTGGGCCTACGCCCGCCGCGCCGCCGAGCTCGGCGTGCACCTCATCCAGAACTGCGAGGTCACCGGCTTCACGTTCGACGGCGACCGGGTCACCGGCGTGGAGACCACCCGCGGGCGCATCGGCGCGGGCAAGGTCGCGCTGGCCGCGGCCGGGCACACCTCGGTGCTCACCGAGCGGGCCGGCTTCCGGGTGCCCATCCAGTCCCACCCGCTGCAGGCCCTGGTCTCCGAGCTGCACGAGATCATCCACCCCACCGTGGTGATGTCCAACCACGTGCACGTCTACGTCTCCCAGGCGCACAAGGGCGAGCTGGTCATGGGCGCGGGCATCGACGCCTACAACGGCTACGGCCAGCGCGGCTCGTTCCACATCATCGAGCACCAGATGTCCGCCGCCGTCGAGCTGTTCCCGGCCTTCTCCCGGGCCCACCTGCTGCGCACCTGGGGCGGCATCGTCGACGTCACCCTCGACGCCTCCCCGATCATGGGCCTGACCCCGGTCGACCAGCTCTACGTCAACTGCGGCTGGGGCACCGGCGGGTTCAAGGCCGTCCCCGGCGCCGGCTGGGCCTACGCCCACACCATCGCCCACGACGAGCCGCACGCGCTGAACCGCCCGTTCAGCCTCGACCGGTTCGTCACCGGCGCCCTCATCGACGAGCACGGCGCCGCCGCCGTCGCCCACTGACCCGGCCTTCCGGAAGGACCAGCATGCTCACCATCGACTGCCCGTTCTGCGGGCCGCGCCCCGAGACCGAGTTCGGCTACGGCGGCCAGGCGCACGTGGCCTACCCCGAGGACCCCCACGCCCTGACCGACGAGGAGTGGGCCGCGTACCTCTTCTACCGCGACAACCCCCAGGGCGACTTCGCCGAGCGGTGGGTGCACTCGGCCGGCTGCCGCAAGTGGTTCAACGCCGTCCGCGACACCCGGACCTACGAGATCGCCCGCGTCTACACCATGACCGAGCCACGACCCGTCACGAGCAAGGGAGCCTGAGGATGGGGACCGACCAGACCCTGCGACTGGACGCCGGCGGCGCCATCGACCGCTCCCGGCCGGTCGAGTTCGTCGTCGACGGCGCGCCGGTGACCGGCTATGCCGGCGACACCGTCGCCTCCGCCCTGCTCGCCGCCGGGCGGGCGCGCGTGGGCGACTCGATCTACCTCTCCCGGCCCCGCGGCATCCTCACCGCGGGCGTGGAGGAGCCCAACGCCCTCGTGCGCATCCGCGGCGACTACGACGAGTCCATGCTGCCGGCCACCACCGTGGAGATCACCGAGGGCCTGGACGTCACCCTGCTCACCGGGATCGGGGTGCTCGACCAGCGCCCGGACCCGGCCGAGTACGACACCATGAACGTCCACACCGACGTCGCCGTCGTCGGCGCCGGCCCCGCCGGCCTGGCCGCGGCGCGCGCGGCGGCCGCCACCGGTGCCCGGGTGATGCTCTTCGAGCAGGACTTTCTGCTCGGCGGGTCCCTGCTGGCCGACCCGGGCGAGACCGTCGACGGCGTGCCCGCCGCCGACTGGATCGCCGCGGTGCGCGCCGAGCTCGAGGCGGCCCCCGAGGTCAGCGTGCTCACCCGCACCTCGGTCTTCGGCAGCTACGACGGCAACTACCTCATGGCCCTGGAGAAGCGGGGCCCGCAGTTCGGCGGCACCGCCCGCCCTGGGGTCTCCCGGCAGCGGGTCTGGCGCGTCACCGCCGGCCGGGTGGTGCTGGCCACCGGCGCGAGCGAGCGGCCGATCGTCTTCGCCGACAACGACGTCCCCGGGGTCATGCTCGCCTCCGCGGTGCAGACCTACCTCGGGCGCTACGCCGTCCGGCCCGGCCGCGCGGCGGTCGTGTTCACCACCAACGACTCCGCCTACGCCACCGCCCACGCCCTGCGCGACGCCGGCGCCGAGGTGACCGTGGTCGACGCCCGCGAGGCGTCCGAGCCCTCCGCGGCGCGCGACCGGGCCGTCGCGGCCGGGCTGGCCATCCGCTCCGGGTCCGCCGTCGTCGGCGTCGACGGCACCACCGCCGTCGAGGCGGCCTGGGTCGCGCCGATCGACGCCGACGGCCGCCCCACCGTGGAGCCGGACCGGGTCGCGGCCGACCTGGTCGCCGTCTCCGGCGGCTGGAGCCCCGTGGTCCACCTGCACAGCCAGCGCCAGGGCGCCCTGACGTGGGACGACGCCCTCGCCGGCTTCCTGCCCGCGGCCCCGGTCCGCGGCCAGCACCTGGCCGGGGCGGTGACGGGGACGTCCTGGACCGCCGGGTGCGTGGCCGAGGGCCGTCGAGCCGGGGCGGCGGCCGCCGCGGCTGCCGGGTTCGGCGCGGTCGACGACGCCGCGGCCGCTTCCGCCGACGCCGCCGAGACCGACCCCGCCGGCGCCGGGACCGACCCGGCCGAGCGGCGCGCCCGGGCCGGCGCGACCCGCCAGCTGTGGATCGTCGAGGGCCGCGACGGCGCCTACGACACCCACATCGTCGACCCCGGGCGCGACCAGACCGCCGCGGACGTGCTGCGCGCGACCGGCGCCGGCATGCGCTCGGTCGAGCACGTCAAGCGCTACACCTCCATCGGCACCGGCCTGGACCAGGGCAAGATCGCCGGCGTCACCACCATCGGGCTGCTCGCCCGGGCGCTCGCGGGCGAGGCCGGCGGGCGCGTGTCCCCCGGGGACATCGGCACCACCACGTACCGGGCCCCGTTCACCCCGGTGGCCTTCGCCGCCCTGGCCGGGCGCCACCGCGGTGACCTGTTCGACGCCGCCCGCACCACCCCGGCGCACCCGTGGCACGTCGCCCACGGCGCGCGGTTCGAGGACGTCGGGCAGTGGAAGCGGCCCTGGTACTACCCCCAGGACGGCGAGGACATGGACGCCGCCGTCGCCCGGGAGTGCCGCGCCGCCCGCGAGAACGTCGCCTTCATGGACGCCACCACCCTGGGCAAGATCGAGATCCGCGGGGCCGACGCGGGGGAGTTCCTCAACCGCGTCTACACCAACGCGTTCAAGAAGCTCGCGGTGGGCAAGGGCCGCTACGGGGTCATGTGCACCCCGGACGGCATGGTCTTCGACGACGGCGTCACCCTCCGGCTGGCCGAGGACCGCTACTTCATGACCACCACCACCGGCGGGGCCGCCAAGGTCCTCGACTGGCTGGAGGAGTGGTCCCAGACCGAGTGGCCCGACCTGGACGTCACGTTCACCTCGGTGACCGAGCAGTGGGCGACCACCGCCGTCGTCGGCCCGCGCTCGCGGGAGGTGATCGCCCGGATCGCCCCGGACCTGGACGTGTCGACGGAGGGCTTCGGCTTCATGGAGTTCCGCGAGACCGTCCTGGCCTCCGGGATCCCGGCCCGCATCTGCCGGATCACCTTCTCCGGCGAGCTGGCCTTCGAGGTCAACGTCGCCACCTGGTACGGGCTGAAGGTCTGGGAGGACATCGCCGCCGCCGGCGCGGACCTGGGCATCACGCCCTACGGCACCGAGACCATGCACGTGCTGCGCGCCGAGAAGGCCTACCCCATCGTCGGGCAGGACACCGACGGCACGGTCACCCCGCAGGACCTGGGGATGGACTGGATCGTGTCCAAGACCAAGGACTTCATCGGCAAGCGGTCCTACGCCCGCGCCTCCCACGCCGAGGGCGGGCGCAAGGAGCTGGTCTCGGTCCTGCCGGTCGACGCCTCGCTGCGGCTGCCCGAGGGCACCCAGCTCGTCGCGGCCGACGCGCTCGGCGGCTACACCGGCGCGGGCCTGCCCGAACGGCCGATCCCCATGCTCGGGCACGTCACCTCCAGCTACCACAGCCAGGCGCTGGGCCGCAGCTTCGGCCTGGCCCTGGTCACGGACGGGCGGGCGCGGGTGGGGGAGACCCTGCTCGCCTCCTTCGGCGGGCGCTTCGCCGAGGTCCGGATCGACGAACCGGTGCTCTACGACAAGGAAGGAGCCAGGCGAGATGGCTGACGTGCTGACGCTCGCAGACGACCCGACCGCCCGCGGCGCGGAGGTGCTGGGCCACCGGCGCAGCCCCGCCCACCACCTTCGCGCCGAGATGGCGGCCGGCTCCGCCGCCGCCGTCGCCCTGCGCGAGGTCGCGTTCCTCACCCAGGTCGCCCTGCGCACCGAGCCGGGCACGCCCGGCGGGGACGCGCTCGAGGCCGCGCTCGGCGCCGTCCTGCCCCGGCGGGTGGGCGAGGTGACCGAGGGGCCCGGCGGGCTGTTCGTGCTGTGGCTGGCCCCCGACGAGTTCCTCGCCGTCGCGCCCGACGAGGCCGATTCCGGCGTGCTCACGACGGAGTACGCCGCCCGGCTGGCGGCGGCGCTGGGCGACCGGCGCGGGCAGGTGGTGGACCTCTCCGCCAACCGGACCACGCTCGAGCTGTCCGGGCCCGCCGCCCGCTGGGTGCTGGACAAGGCCTGCCGGCTCGACCTGCACCCGCGGGTCTTCCCGGTCGGCGCCGCCCTCGCCACCCAGCTGGGCGCGACCCCGGCGATCCTGTGGCGCACGGCCGAGCAGACCTGGCGGGTGCTCGTGCGCTCCTCCTTCACCACCCACGTGGTGCGCTGGCTGCTGGACGGGATGCGGGAGTACGCCTGATGGCCCTCTCCGCCCTGGACCTGTTCTCGATCGGGATCGGTCCGTCCTCCTCGCACACCGTCGGCCCGATGCGCGCCGCGCAGCGGTTCGCCGCCGGGCTGGCCGCGGCGGGGCTGCTCGAGCGCACCGCCCGGGTCCGTGCCCAGCTGTTCGGCTCGCTCGGGGCCACCGGGCACGGGCACGGGTCGGACCGGGCGGTGCTGCTCGGGCTGGAGGGCGAGGTCCCCGAGACGGTCGACACCGACCACGCGGTGGCCCGCGTCGCCGCGCTCAAGCAGGACCAGAGCCTGCGCCTGGGCGGCGCCCACCGGATCGCCTTCGACCCCGACGAGGACCTGGTCCTGCACCGCCGCAAGGCGCTGCCGGCCCACCCCAACGGGATGACGTTCGAGGCGTTCGACGACGGCGGGGCCCTGCTGCGCGAGCGGACCTACTACTCGGTGGGCGGCGGCTTCGTCGTCGACGACGAGGCCGCCGGGGCCGACCGGATCGTGGAGGACGCCACCGCGCTGCCCTACCCGTTCCGCACCGGCGCCGAGCTGCTGCAGCGGTGCCGGGAGGCGGGCACCTCCATCGCCGGGGTCATGCTCGCCAACGAGCTGAGCTGGCGGACCGAGGAGGAGCTGCGGGCCGAGCTGCTGACCATCTGGGACGTCATGCAGCAGTGCGTCGAGAACGGGTGCACCCGCACCGAGGAGACGCTCCCGGGCGGGCTGAAGGTGCGGCGCCGCGCCCCGCGGCTGCGCGAGCGGCTGCGCGCGCAGGAGGCCGAGGCCACCAAGGACGGCGGGGTGATGACCGACCCGCTGTGGGCCATGGAGTGGGTCAACCTCTACGCCCTGGCCGTCAACGAGGAGAACGCCTCCGGTGGACGGATCGTCACCGCCCCCACCAACGGCGCGGCCGGGATCATCCCGGCGGTGCTGCACTACTACACCCGGTTCGTCCCGGGGGCCGACGACGACGGCGTGGTCGAGTTCCTCCTCACCGCCGCCGCGATCGGCATCCTCTTCAAGATCAACGCCTCGATCTCCGGGGCGGAGGTCGGCTGCCAGGGCGAGGTGGGCTCGGCCTGCTCGATGGCCGCCGCCGGCATGTGCGCCGTCCTCGGCGGCAGGCCGGAGGAGGTCGAGAACGCCGCCGAGATCGGCATCGAGCACAACCTCGGGCTCACCTGCGACCCCGTCGGCGGGCTGGTGCAGATCCCGTGCATCGAGCGCAACGCGATCGCCTCGGTCAAGGCGATCAACGCCGCCCGGCTCGCCCGGCAGGGGGACGGCACGCACAAGGTCAGCCTCGACCAGGCGATCAAGACCATGCGCCAGACCGGCGCCGACATGAAGATCAAGTACAAGGAGACCTCCCGTGGCGGCCTCGCGGTCAACGTCATCGAGTGCTGAGGGAGCGCCGGGCTACGTGCTCACCCTGGACTGCCCCGAGCGGCCCAACCTCGTCCACGCGGTGACCGGGTTCCTCCTGCGCCACCACGGGGACATCCGCGAGCTCAAGCAGTTCGACGACTTCCGCGCCGGGCACTTCTTCCTCCGGCTGCACTTCGTCGTGGGCCAGGGGCATCCCGACCCGGGCGCGCACGGGCTGCGCGCGGACTTCGCCCCGCTCGCGGCGGAGCTGGGCGCCCGGTTCACGATCCGGGAGGCGGGGGCCAGGACCCGCGTGCTGGTCATGGTGTCCCGGTTCGCGCACGCCCTCAACGACCTGCTCTTCCGCACCCGCACCGGCGACCTGCCGGCCGAGATCGTCGCCGTGGTGTCCAACCACCCCGACCACCGCGACCTCGTGGAGTGGCACGGCATCCCGTACTTCCACGTCCCGGTGACCGCGGCCACCAAGCCCGAGGCCGAGGCGCGGCTGCTGGAGCTGGTCGACGCCCTCGACGTCGAGCTCGTCGCCCTCGCCCGCTACATGCAGATCCTCAGCGACGACCTCGCCGGGCGGCTGACCGGGCGGGCGATCAACATCCACCACTCGTTCCTGCCCAGCTTCAAGGGCGCCCAGCCCTACCACCAGGCCTACCAGCGCGGGGTCAAGACGGTCGGGGCCACCGCCCACTACGTCTCCTCCGACCTGGACGAGGGGCCGATCATCTCCCAGCAGGTCCAGGACGTCGACCACGCCTTCGGCCCCGAGGAGCTCGTCGCCGCCGGCCGGGACACCGAGTGCAAGGCGCTGTCGAACGCCGTCCGGTGGCACTGCGAGGGGCGGGTGTTCCTGCACGGCAACCGGACCGTGGTGCTGCGCTGACGGGCGACCGCTCCGTGGCCTCGGGCTGAGCGCCTCCGCGGGGCGCGCCATGATGGGCCATCATGACTGCCCGCCCCACCACGTCGCGCGACGGCGACGGCCCGATGTTCCCCTTCCGCACCGTGGTGCTCGGCGCCCTGCTGCCCTCCCTGGTCTTCGAGATCGGCGTGGGCGCGATGCTCCCGATCATCGCCCCGACGGCGGTGGGCCTGGGCTCGAGCCTCGCCGTCGCCGGGGTGGTCGCGGCCCTGCTGCCGGTGGGGCAGATCGTCGCCGACCTGCCCGCCGGGGCGCTCGCCGCCCGGGTGGGCGACCGGCGCGCGATGATCCTCGCCGGCGTCGTCGCGTCCCTCGCGTTCGCCGGGGCGGCGGCGTCGTCGAGCCTGCTGCTGCTCGCCGTCGCCGTGCTGGCCACCGGCGCGGCGGCGGCGGTGTTCAACCTCGCCCGGCAGTCCTACCTCACCGAGATCACCCCGCCGCTGCGTCGGGCCCGGGTGCTGTCGACCCTGGCCGGGGTGCACCGCATCGGGCAGTTCCTCGGCCCGTTCGTCGGCGCCGCCGTCATCCACGGCGGCGACCTCCACCACGCCTACCTCCTCGGCGCGGTCACCGCCGTCGCCGCCACCGTCACGGTCATCTTCGCCCGGGACGAGACCGAGCGGATCGGCGTGCCCGTCTCCGGCACCCTGCGCGAGCGCGCCGCCGCCGCCCGCGCCGCCCGCCGCGCGCACACCGCGCCGACGATGGTGCAGGTGCTGCGCGAGCACCGGGCCGTGCTGGGCACCCTCGGCGTGGCCGTGCTGCTCGTCGGCGCCGTGCGCGGCGCCCGGCAGACGGTGCTGCCGCTGTGGACCGAGCACCTGGGCTTCGACCCCAGCACCACCTCGCTGATCTTCGGCCTGGCCGGGGCGGTCGACATGCTGCTGTTCTACCCGGCCGGGAAGGTCATGGACCGCATGGGCCGGCTCTGGATCGGGATCCCGTCCATGATCGTCATGGCCGTCTCCATGGTCCTCCTGCCCTTCACCACCAGCCTCGCCGCCGTCGCGGTCGTCGCCGGGCTCATGGGGCTGGGCAACGGCATGGGCTCGGGCATCCTCATGACCCTCGGCTCCGACGTGGCCCCGGCGCACGCCCGCGCGAAGTTCCTGGGGCTGTGGCGGGTGCTGCAGGACGGCGGGATGGCGCTGGGCCCCCTGGTCGTCTCCGCCGGGGCCGCCCTCGGCTCGCTCGCCGCCGGCATCTGGGTGACCGGCGCCCTCGGGTTCGGCGCCGCCGGGGCTCTCGGGCGGTGGGTGCCGCGGTGGTCGGTGCACGCCAACCGCACCACCCGGCGCCGGGCCGGGATCCGCGTCTGAGACGCTGCATCACCCTGGACTCACCCCAGCGCCCCCGGCATCACCCACCCGTGGCGGGGTCCACCCCGCCGGATCATCAGGCGATCATCCGTCCGTTTCGAGGAGCACGGGGAGCCCGGCCGGTTTTCTGGGCTGGCGCGTACCCGCGCGGGCGTACCGGTCACCCGGTTCGCCCTTCGGGTCCTCCTGCGCACCGTCGCGGTGGTCCTTGGGACGAAGGGACGCTTCATGGACTCTCGGATGCTCGTGATCTCCACGGTCGCCCGCGACCTCGTCATGCAGGGCCCGGCGGCGTGGCAGATCGCGCGGGAGCAGGGGCTCCGGCTCACCTTCGCCGCGGCTCAGGACGGGTGGAGCGAGCGGCTCACCGCCCTGGGTACCTTCGTGCCGCTGCCGGCCCCACCCTCCCTCGGCCCCGCCGCGCTCGTGCGGCTCGGCCGCGCCCTCGCCCGGCTGGGCGAGGCCGAGGACTGGGACCTCGTCCAGGTCCAGGCGCCCGTCGCGGCCGCCGTGTGGCGGCTGGTGGCGCCCGAGCGCCTGCGCCGCCGCACCCTCTACGTCGCCCACGGGTTCCCCTTCCAGGACGGGGACAGGAGCCTGGCGTCCGCCGCCAGCCGCACGGTCGAACGTTTCCTCGCCCCGCGCTCCCTGGCGGTGGCCACCGTCAGCCGCGAGGACCACGCCTGGTTTTCGGCGCTCCCGCCACACCGGCGGCCGGCGATCGTCTGGAGCCTCCCCGGGGCGGGGGTGGACGTCCACCGCTTCCGGGACGCGCCTCGCCGGGCGCACGCCGGGGTTCCGTACGTCCTCTTCTGCGGCGATCTCGATGCCAACACCGACCCGCTCCTGGCGGTGGAGACCGTGGAGCGCGCCCACGTCAGCCTTCCCGGCCTCCGCCTGGTGGTGATCGGCGAGGGGCCGCTGCGCGGGCGCCTGGAGGAGCTCGCCCGCGCCCGTCCGTGGCTCACCCTGATCGACCGCGCCGACACGATGCCCGCGTGGGTCGCGGGCGCCGGAGCAGTGCTCGCACCCAGCCGGCGGGAGGGCATGGCTGAGACCGTCGTCCAGGCGCTGGCCGCCGGGACGCCCGTGCTCGCGCGTGCCAACCGGGGCAGCCGCGAGCTGCTCGGCGATGGCGCGGGGATGATCCTCCCGGCGAGCGCCGGTGCCGCACGGTGGGCGGCGGCGCTGGAGGCGCTCCTGAGGCAGCCGCCGGACCCCGCTCTCATGCTGGACCGGGCCATGGCCTACGACCTCACCGCGTTTCGCCCCGCCTACGCCGGCCTGCTCGCGACCTGTCTCGAGGCAACGTCCCGCGGCAGCGGCCAGACGGAGGCCCTGTCGGCCACCTGATCGGCACCGCTCAGCGCCGTGCTCCCGGTCGCGGCCGTCTGCCGTATCGTCGCTGCCGGCCCGTCAGGGGCCGGCCGAGGGCCGAAGGGAGAGCGGTGCCGTCGTACCGGGTAAGGGTGGGCGTGGGGCTGCTGCACCCGGGCGTCGATCCGGCCGCCGTGCTGCCCGCCGCCGCCGACGCGGCCGCCGCGCTGACCACGGTCGAGGCCCGCGACGTCGCCCTCGTGCGCGGTGAGCCGCTGGTGAGCGTGCGCTTCACCGCCGACGACGACGACGACGCCGACCACGTCGCCTTCCGGGTGGCCGCCGCCGTGGCCGCGCTCGCCGGGACCGGTCACGTCCGGCTGGAGTGCCGGGCCGGGGCCCGCTGGCGGCCGGTGCGCTGACTCCGGCCCGCCCATGCTCGAGGGTCACCCTCCCTCGCCCTGCCCCTGATCCCAGGGTGAGTCCTCCGAAATCCTCTGCCCTTCACCCTCGGGCCCCCACCCGCCGGTGACGCCGCCGCGGTGTGCTTGTGGGGACCGCACGGAGCACACCAGGGACGGGAGGGACGCCATGGCCGACCGGCACGCGCGCCTCACGCTCGCGCCGTGGGTCGTCCCGGGACGGCCCGGCGCGCACCGCGGGCGGCCTGGCCGCACGACCCTCGCCGAGGTCGCCCGGTGAGCGTCGTCGCCGTCATCCCGGCCCACAACGAGGAGGCCTCCGTCGGCCGGACCGTCCGCTCGCTGCGCGCGCAGACCATCAAGGTCAACCGGGTGCTCGTCGTGTCGGACAACTCCACCGACCGCACGGTCGTCGCCGCCCGCAAGGCCGGGGCGGGCACGATGGTCACCCGGGGGAACACCCACCGCAAGGCCGGGGCGCTGAACCAGGCCCTGGCCGCGTTGCACCTGGCGCCGGGCGACTTCGTCCTCGTCATGGACGCCGACACCGAGCTCGTCCCCACCTTCGTCGCGCGTGCGCTCGAGGATCTGCGCGACCCGCGGGTCGGGGCGGTGGGCGCGGTCTTCCGCGGCGAGCACCCGCGTGGCTACCTGCAGTTCATGCAGCACCTGGAGTGGGCCCGCTACGCCGAGCAGATCGCCCGGACCGGCAAGACGTTCGTGCTCTCGGGCACGGCCGCGCTGATCCGCTGGGAGGCGCTGGTGTCCGTCCGCGAGGCGCGCGGCCACTTCTACGACCCGCACTCCATCACCGAGGACTCCCGCCTCACACTCGACCTCAAGCAGCTCGGCTGGCGGGTGACCTCGCCCGTGGAGTGCCGCGCCACCACCGAGATGATGCCGACCCTCCGACTGTTGTTCCTGCAGCGCCGGCGGTGGTACCTCGGGGCGCTGCAGAACGTCACCGCCTGCGGACTGAACCGGGTGACCGCGCCCTACTGGGGCCAGCAGGTCATGCTCACCGTCTCGGTCGCGCTCATGGCCACCTACCTCGTCCTCACCACGATCGCCCTGGTCACCGGCAGCTTCCGGGTGGACCCGTTCTGGCTCTCGGTCGGGCTGGTCTTCGTCCTCGAGCGCGTGGTGACGGTGTGGGACGAGGGGTGGAAGGCCCGACTCACAGCGGTCGTCGTCCTGTTCGAGCTCACCTACGCCCTCGTCCTCCAGGCCGCGTTCGTCGCCGCCGTCGTCCAGCACGCCAGGCGCCAGGAGGGCACCTGGCACCACGTCACGCAAGGAGCATGAGATGTACGGATCCGACATGTCCTCGGCCGCGGCGCTCGCGGCCACCGGCCTCGCGGTCGGCTACCAGTCGCTCGCGCTGGGCGTCCTCGTCCTCGCCGGCGTCGCCGGGCTCACCGCCGCTCGCGTGCTCGCCCGCCGGCTGCTCGGGGAGCCCCGATGAGGGGCCTGCTGGCCGCGCTGCGCGCGGCGTTCGGAACGCCCCTCGCCGACGCCGCCGCGGAGCCGCAGCCCGCCGCCCCGAGGGTCACGCGCGCCCGGCACCGGGCCGAGTCGAGCGAGGACGTGGCCCGCCGTGCCGACGACTACGCGCCTGCCGGCCGGCATCGAGCGGCCGCGCCGGCCTGACCGCGCCTGGGCCAGAGCACGGAAGCAGGGCCTGCGAAGAGGGCTCAGGCCGCGCCCCGAGAACGGGACGCGGCCTGAGCGTGGGCTTCAGCCGGTCAGCCGATAGCCCTGAGGGCGTCGGCGATGCCCTCGCCGTAGAAGCTGTTGTTCAGCTCCGTGCCCACGCACGCGGCGCCGCGCGTGGTGGTGGTGCACGAGTGGTCGCGAGCCTGCTCACGCAGCGCGGTGACCACCTGCTCGGGCGTGTACTCCGGGTGCGCGGAGACGAGGAGCGCCGCGACGCCCGCCACGTGCGGGGAGGCCATCGAGGTGCCGCTCATCAGGGCGTACTTGCCGCCCGGGACGGTGGACAGGATCGACGAGCCCGGGGCCGCGACGTCGATGACGCCCAGGCCGCGGTTGGAGAAGGACGACAGCGCCTCGGTGTTCGTCGTGGAGGAGACGGTCACCACGCCGGGCAGCTCGGTGGGGATGTCGTGGCAGCCGCTGTTGATGACCCGGTCCACCGGCTTCGGGGCGTCGTTGGGGCTGGAGGCGTTGGTGGTCTTGTTCGCCAGGTCGTAGGCGCTGTTGCCGGCGGCGGCGACGGAGACCACACCCTTCTTCTGCGAGTAGGCGACGGCGCGGCGCACGGCCTCCTTGGCGGCGGCCTGGTCGCTCTGGTCGTCGCACCAGAACTCGAACGGGTCGACGTAGTAGCTGTTGTTGGTCACGTCCATGCCGTGCTCGGCGGCCCAGACGAACCCGCACACGGCGTACTCGGGGTAGATGAACCCGTCGTCGTTGACCACCTTCACCGAGGCGAGGCGCACGTTCGGGGCGACGCCGACGATGCCGGTGCCGTTGCGGGCCGCGGCGATGGTGCCGGCCACGTGCGTGCCGTGCGACGACGTCGTCGGCTCCCAGGATGCGGCGGAGGTGTCGGGCCGGCCGGCGTCGATGCAGCTGACCGAGCTCGCGGCGTCGATGTTCGCGGCGAGGTCGGGGTGGGTGGACTCGATGCCGCTGTCCAGCACACCGACGAGGACGCTGCGGGCGCCGTCGGTGATGGCGTGGGCGTCGTCGGCGTTGATCTGCGCCATGTCCCACTGCTGGGCCTCACCCGGGTCGGTGGCGGGGGCGACGTCGAAGACCTCGCCGGCCGCGAAGCCGTTCAGGTGCGGCTGGCCGTTGGCCTTCTTGTAGGCGGCGGCGCCGCGCGAGCCCGGGGTCCGCGGGGTGTCGGCGGTGGCCGGGGTGCCCTCGGAGACCGCGACGGTGCGGGTGGCGCCCACGGACTGCACGGCCGCCTTCGCCGCGAGCACGTCCTGGCGGAAGGTCGAGACGGTGGAGTGCGCGACGACGACGCCGATCTGCGGCCAGGACTGCACGACGACGCCGCCGGCGTCCTCGACGGCCCGCTCCACCAGGCGGGTCTGCCCGGGGTTGGCCTGCTTGGCGTTGACCACGTAGCTCATGAGCTTGCCGTCGGGCGTGGCGATGGGGACGGGCGTGGACGGCGGCTCCGCCGTCGGTGCGGCGCTGGCCGGCCCGGCGAGGAACGCGGCGCCCAGGAGCACCGCGGCGGTGGCGCCGGCGCCCAGACGACGGCGGCGCGAGAGATAACGAGACAAAGAAAACTCCCCCTAGTGTGATGTCCGAACCGGACGACGCTGTCCGGTGATGGGGGAGTGTAGCGGGGGTCACGTTTCGACAAGGTTTCTTCTCATACGGTTCTCGTTCGCCGTGGCGAGATGGCGGCGCAAACCCCTCCGGGGAGCCGTCCGAGGCTCTACGCTGACGCCGTCCGCAAACCAGTGGGGAGCCGGCATGAGCTACGAGGTCCACCTCACCCGGGCAGAGCTGCCCTGGGAGAGCGCCGAGCGGCCGATCGATCTGAGCGAGTGGCTGGCCTTCGCGGGTGCGCGCGCGGATCTCACCGTCAACGGCCGGATCGGGTGGGCGGACGGGACCGAGATCCCGGTCTACGAGTACCGGTCCGCCGGCGGCGACCCCGTCTCGCTGACGTGGGACGACGGGGCCGTGGCGGTCAAGGGACTCGCCGACGAGGACGGCGCGCGCGAGCTGTTGCCCCTGGCCGCCGCCCTCGGCGCGAACCTCGTGGGCGACGACGGCGAGCACTACACCGCCGACGGCGTCGTCTGGCCCGACTGACCCGTCCTCCCGACTGACCCGTCCTCCGCCTCCAGCGCGCTGGAGCGACGCAGAGTTCCGCGGACGCTGTCCGGCCGCGTGGGGGGACGACCTCTTCCAGGTGCACGGCGACGATGTGACGGCGCGGACGGGGGCCGGTTCAGCGCCGCGCACTGCGGCTGTGGGCCCGTTCGGCGTGACGCCTCACCGGCTCACTGCCGTGGCTCGGTCCGTGGCTCGGCCCGGGACCGCCGGGCGCGGCGCTCGTGGACGTACCCCCAGCCGATGGCGAGGACGCCCATGGCGAGGCCGGCGAAGCAGACGTCGAGCAGCGCGGCGTCGACGGCTCCGGCGACGATGAGGGCCGCGACCGCCGCCGTCGCGACGGCCCACACCAGCGTGCCGGTGACGGTGAGCGTGATGGCATTGACCTTCGCGGGCGGCGGGTCGGGGCGACGCTCGAAGAAGCGGGGCTCGGGCACGGCTTGATCGTAGGCCGGGCGGGCGGCGCGTCGGCTCCACCAGGACACCGGCAGCGGCCGGTGTTCGTGATGTGAGACACGGTTCCCAGTATCTGAGCCGGAGGGGCTGACTTTCTCGCGGAGTGGGACGATTCGGCAACGTGAGCACCACAGCGCCGAGCGCGCCCCCCACGTCCCTCGGTCGTCTGGACCGCTTCTTCCGCCTCACCGAACGGGGTTCCACCGTCGGGTCCGAGATCCGCGGCGGCTTCGCCACGTTCTTCGCGATGGCCTACGTCCTCGTGGTCAACGCCGGCATCCTCTCCGGCCCGGACTCCACCGGCGCCTACCTCGGCGGTGGCACGTCGCCCAACATTCCCGCCATCGCCGCCGCGACCGCCCTGGTGGCCGGCATCATGACGATCCTCATGGGCGTGGCCGCCAACTACCCCCTCGCGCTGGCCGCCGGCATGGGCATCAACGCCCTGCTCGCGTTCACCGTCGTCCAGCTGCCCGGCATGACATGGGCGGACGGCATGGGCCTGGTGGTCCTCGAGGGGCTCGTCATCCTCGTCCTGGTCCTCACCGGCCTGCGCGCCGCGGTGTTCAAGGCCGTGCCGCACACGCTCAAGGTCGCCATCTCGGTCGGCATCGGCCTGTTCATCACCCTGGTCGGCCTGGTCAACGCCGGCATCGTGCGTCCCGGCGGCACGCCGCTCGAGCTCGGCATCAACGGCTCGCTGGCCGGCTGGCCCGCTCTGGTGTTCGTCTTCGGGCTGTTCCTCATCGCCGTGCTCATGGTCCGCAAGGTCCGGGGCGCCATCCTCATCGGCATCGTCGCGGCCGCCGTGCTGGCGGCGATCATCGAGGCGGTGGCGCACATCGGCACCAAGAGCGACGCCAACCCGGCCGGCTGGGCGCTGAGCGCCCCGACCCTGAGTGGCTCGCCCGTCCAGCTGCCGGACTTCAGCACGCTCGGCCAGTTCTCCCTCTTCGGGGCGTTCGAGAAGCTGGGTCCGCTCGCGGCGATCCTGCTGATCTTCTCCATCATGCTCGCCGACTTCTTCGACACGATGGGCACGATGGTCGCCATCGGCGCCGAGGGGAATCTGCTCGACGAGGAGGGCAACCCGCCGAACACGCGCAACATCCTCGTGGTCGACTCCCTCGCCGCCGCCGCGGGTGGTGCCGCCGGCGTCTCGTCGAACACCAGCTATGTCGAGTCCGCGACCGGCGTCGGCGCGGGCGCGCGCACCGGTCTCTCGGCCGTCGTCACCGGGCTGGCGTTCCTGGTGGCCATGTTCTTCTCGCCGCTCGTGGCCTTCGTGCCCTTCGAGGCGGCCAGCCCCGCCCTCGTGATCGTCGGCTTCCTCATGATGACCCAGGTCGTCGAGGTCCCGTGGCGCGACCTGTCCATCGCCATCCCGGCCTTCCTCACCATCGTGATGATGCCGTTCGCCTACTCGATCACCGCCGGCATCGGCGCGGGCTTCATCGCCTACGTGCTGCTCTCCGTCGTGATGAAGGGTGGCGCGAGGCGGGTGCACTGGCTCATGTGGGTCGTCTCGGCGCTGTTCGTCCTCTACTTCGCCCTCGGGCCCATTCAGGCGGTGCTCGGTCTCTGACGAGCTCTGCACGGGACGGGGCCCCATCCGCCGCTCTCGGGTGGGGCCCCGTGCGTCTGCGGGGGAGCGGAACGTGGCAGAGCGGTGGGCCGGTCCCGGACGGCTCCGCGCCGTCGTTCCGCCGCCTGCGCCGACGACCCGGATGTAGTTTTGCCATGATGCCTCCGAATCCTGGCGGCGGCGGCGACATCGGTCCGCGACGCCGCGGCGCCGCCAACGTGCACCAGACCGGCACGTCGCTGCGCTCCCGGGCGCCGGGGCAGTCCGCCATGGCCCAGCTGCGCCGGTTGGAGGCGGGGCGGTCGCGCCGCGGCCTCCTCCGGCGACTGCTCGGCCTCGGCGCCCTCAGCCGGGAGGGCCGCAGCTGGTACCAGGGCGCGCTGGGCGAGATCGCGGCAGCGCGGGAGCTCGCACGGCTCGGACCGCGCTGGCTCGTCCTCCACGCCGTCCCCGTGGGTGCGGCGGACTCCGACATCGACCACGTCGCCATCGGCCCCGCCGGCGTCTACACCATCAACACCAAGCACCACGCCGGCCAGGACGTCGCCGTCTCCGAGGCGCTCTGGGTGTCCGGGCAGCGCACCGACCACCTGCGCAACTCCCGCCACGAGGCCGGACGGGCCGCCCGGCTGCTCGGTGCCGCCACCGGGCGGGCCGTCGTCGTCCGACCCATCGTCGCGATCCACGGTGCGAAGCGCGTCACGATCCGCCGGCGCCCGCGCGACGTCGAGGTTCTCACGGTGCGCCACCTGACGCGGTGGCTCGCGAAGCAGCGACCGCGACTGACCGAGGAGGACGCGGCGGCCATCCGATCGGCGGCGGAGGACCCGCGCACCTGGCGGACGCGGCTCGTGCCTGGCCTCGAACCGGCGCCGGAGGACTCGATGGAGCTGCGGGCGTGGTTCGACCGGCTGGACGGGACGGTCCGGGCGGCCCGCCGGCGCAGGATCGTGGTGGGGATCGCTGGGTTCTCGGTCGTGGCGGCAGTGATCCTACGCAGCGTCGCTGCCCTGCCTCCCGGCCTGGTCGCGGCCCTCATTCCCGGCTGACCGCCCCTCGGCCGCTCTGGGGAAGACGCCTCAGGAGTCGGCGTCGGGCACCTCGTCCGCGACGGCGGCGGTCATGTCGCCCAGGTGATCTCGTCCGCCTCGGCCAGCTCGACGATCGCTCGCACATCGGCCGGGCGGGCGTGCAGGAGCGCCTCGACGGGGCAGCGGCCGCCGAGGTCGGGCCGGGAGCGACGCAGCCACCGCGCCCTCTCGACGCCGGAGCGCTCGCCGAGGGCGCGCCAGACGTCGGGCAGGCCCTCGATCACCTGGCCGTCCGGACGGAACTGCCAGACGGGGAAGTGCGCCTCGCCCGAGCGGTCGCGCACGGCGAGGAGCTCCCCGGCGCGGACCCGGCGGCGGATGCGCCGCTCGCTCAGGCCCAGCCACCACTCCAGATCGACCGAGGTGTAGAACGGCCCGATCAGGACCTTCCACCGCTCCGAGACCGCCATGGCTCCTCCCTCGCCGCTGTCGCGCTCAAGGTAGTCCGCGCCGGGGGCCGCCAGGGGCGTTTCGAGCGACATCTGTCGGCCATTCGCGCACGTGAGACGCGCGCCGTCGGACGGCCACCGCGCCGTCACGTCGTGGCCACATTGACGCCATGAAGCGTCCGTAACGTGCCTGGTCATCACCGCCGTCGGAAGGAACGCTTGTGTCACGTTCGATGTCCCGTCTCGCCGGACTGGCTGCCGCCACACTGGTGGCCCTGCCCGTGGCCGCCACTGCCCTGCCCGCCGGCGCGGCCGCCACGGCCGCCGCTGTCGCGTCCCCTGCGGTAACGGCCGCCGCGGCCACGCCCGCCACCGCCTGCGCCGAGGCCCCGCCGACGCCCGTCACCACGGGCGCCGCGTTCAACAACCCCGCGGCCGGCGACGCGACCGGCGTCGTCGAGCAGATTTGCAGCCTCGTCACCCAGGCCCCCGCGGGCTCCCAGATCCGCCTCGCGCACTTCGTCATCTCCGGCTCCGCCGGCATGGACTTCACCAACGTGCTGCTGGCCGCGCGCGACCGCGGCGTCGACGTCCAGGTGGTCCTGGACGGCTGGCAGGTGGCCAACCCGGCCTCGGTGGCCCTCATCGAGGGGCTCGGCCAGGACGAGTCCGCCGACTCCTGGGTGCACGTGTGCGGGAACGTCTCCCCGGAGGGCAACACGTCCTCGTGCATCGGCACCAAGGGCCAGCACAACAAGTTCTACCTGTTCTCCGAGACCGGGGGCGCGAAGAACGTCGTCGTCCAGTCCTCGGCCAACTTCACCGACGTCAACTCGCGCACCTACTGGAACAACGCGGTGGTCCTCCCGGGCAACCACCGGCTCTACGACGCGTACAACGCCTACTTCGAGGACCTCGCGGCCGAGGTGCAGGACCCCGACTACTACCGCCAGGTGGCCACCGCCGGCCCCGGCGGCCCGGTCACCGCCCACTTCTTCCCCAGCGCCGACACCGACCCGGCGCTCGAGCGGCTGACCGAGCTGGGCTGCAAGAACAACGGGACCACCGAGATCCGGGTCGGCATGTCCGAGTGGGACACGACCCGCCTCGGCATCGCCGACCGGCTCGTGGAGATGGCGGAGAGCGGGTGCACCGTGCGGGTCGTGCACGGCCCCATGGACCAGGAGGTCGCCGACACTCTCACCGCGGCCGGCATCGAGCTGCGCGCGCTGAACAGCGGCACGCTGCCGGGGCGCATCCACTCCAAGTACCTCGTCGTCGACGGCGCCACCGGCACCCGCTCCGGCGGCCAGCTGGTGCTGACCGGCAGCCCGAACTTCAACACCACGTCGCTGCACCGCAACGACGAGACGATGCTCGAGCTGCGCGACAAGGGGATCTACGAGCAGTACGAGGAGAACTTCGAGACCATGTGGGCCGCCGCGGCCCAGGGCTGACCGGATGCGCCACGGCGCTGCCCGCCCCCGGTTCCCGACGACGGCGGCGGGCAGCGCCACCCCCGCCGGGGAATGACGTCCGGACAGAGGCGTTGACCGAACAAGCGCGCCATCGGTGTCACGGAGTTCGGCGGTCCCGACCAGATGGAGGTCGTCGACCTCCCCGAGCCGCACGCCGGGCCGGGCCGGGCGAGGGGCGGGGACGGCGACCCGGGACGCGGCATCCGCCTCCACCGGGTGATGGTCGCGCAGGTGGCCGGCCGCACGGACTGGCTCGAGGAGCTGCGCCGGGACGCCGAGGACGGCTGGCTCACCCCGCGGGTGGCCCGGACCTTCCCGGCCGAGCAGGCGCCCGAGGCGCACCGGACGCTCGAGGCGGGCGGGACGCGCGGGCGGCTGTTGCTGACATTCTGACGTCTGACCAGGCGCGCTCGCCGTCGTCGGAGGTCGACGCCGAGACGCGAGGTCCGCCGTCGTCCGTCCTGGCGGAGGTCGGCACGGAAACCCGGGCCCGCCGTCGGGCTAGGTGACGGTGCCGAGCTGCCAGGGGACGAACTCCTCCTGGCCCAGGTCCAGCTCCTCGCTGACCGTCCGCTCCCCTGAGGCGACGGCGATGATCTTCTCGAAGATCTCGGCGCCGACCTCCTCCAGGGTGGCCGTGCCGTCGACGATGCGTCCGCAGTTGAGGTCCATGTCTTCGCGCATGCGCTCGTACATCTCGGTGTTGGTGGCGAGCTTGATCGACGGTGCGGGCTTGCAGCCGAACACCGACCCGCGGCCGGTGGTGAAGGCGACGACGTTGGCCCCGCCGGCCACCAGCCCGGTCACCGACACCGGGTCGTAGCCGGGGGTGTCCATGAACGTGAACCCGTGGTCGGTGATGGGCTCGGCGTACTCGTACACCGCGGTGAGCTCGGCGGTGCCGCCCTTGGCGACGGCGCCGAGGGACTTCTCGAGGATGGTCGTCAGCCCGCCGGCCTTGTTGCCGGGGGAGGGGTTGTTGTCCAGCGTGCCGCCGCCGGCCGCGGCGTAGTCCTGCCACCAGGCGATCCGGTCGAGCAGCCTGCGGCCGACGGCCTCGCTCACCGCCCGGCGGGTGAGCAGGTGCTCGGCGCCGTAGACCTCCGGCGTCTCGGCGAGCACCGACGTCCCGCCGGCGCCGACGAGCAGGTCCGAGGCGTACCCGAGCGCCGGGTTGGCGGTGACGCCGGAGTAGCCGTCCGAGCCGCCGCAGTTGAGCCCGAGGACCAGGTGGGACAGGTCCGCCGGCTCGCGGCGCCGCTGGTTGACCACCGGCAGCATGTCCCGGATCTTCGCGACGGCGGCGCGCACGGTGGCCCGGATGCCGCCGGCGTCCTGGATGGTCAGGGTGTCCACGAGCAGCCCGTCGGGCAGGTCGAGCCCGTCCACCAGCGAGGTGACCGGGATCATCTCGCAGCCCAGCCCGAGGACGAGGAGGCCGCCGAAGTTGGGGTGGCGGGCGTAGCCGCGCAGGGTGCGCAGCAGCAGCTGGCCGCCGACGCTGTCGGGCACCAGACCGCAGCCGGACTGGTGGGTCAGCGCCATGACGCCGTCGACGTTCGGGTACTCGTCGAGGACGCCGAGCCCGCGGAACTGGTCGGCGATGATCCGCGCCGAGGAGGCCGAGCAGTTCACCGAGGTGATGACGCCGATGACGTTGCGGGTGCCGACCCGCCCGTCGGCGCGCGGGTAGCCGAGGAAGACCCGCGGCGGCGCCGGCGGGATCGTGACCCGGGCGGTGCCGAACTCGTGGGCGCGCTCGGCGTGGTCCATGCCCAGGTTGTGGGTGTGCACGTGGTCGCCCGGGGCGATGTCGGCGGTGGCCCGGCCGATGGACTGGCCGTACTTGTGCACCTGGCCGCCGCGCGGGACCGGCCGGACGGCCACCTTGTGCCCGCGGGGGACGGTGGCGGTGACGGTGAGCTCGCCGTCGGCGGTGGTCAGGCGGGCGCCGACGGGCAGGTCGCGGGTGGCGATGGCGACGTCGTCGTCCGGGCGCAGCCGGATGGTGACGGCGGCGAGCTCCGTGGTCGTGCTCATGCGTCCTCCCCAGGCCCCGATGGTCGTCGTCGACCGCGGGCGTCACTCACAGTAGCGCCGGGGCACCGCCGGAGGCCGGTCGAGGGCTGCCGCCGGTGGCGCCGGGGAGCCGCCGGGGGTCGGGCTCGGGCCGCGAGGGTGTTCCCGCCCTCGGTGCGGGGTGGCCCGCCTCACGTTCGTTACCCCTAGTAATTAGCAATGCTAATGACCTAGACTAACGAACGGTATGACTCAGACCTCTCCCACCCCGTCCCGCGCCGAGCGCCGCCCCGACCTGGCGACCAACCTGCGCATCGCCGTCCTGCGCCTGTCGCGCCGGCTGCGCAGCGAGTCCGGCGAGCTCACCGAGGCGCAGTACTCGGTGGTCTCGGCGCTGTGCCACCTCGGGCCCATGAGCCCGGGCCAGCTCGCCGAGCACGACAAGGTGCAGCGGCCGTCCATGACCCGCACGGTGGCGGCGCTGGAGGAGCGGGGGCTGGTGACGCGCGCGGCCCACCCGGACGACAAGCGGCAGGTGGTCGTCGCGGTGACCGACGCCGGGCGCGACCTCATCCGGGAGGTCAAGCGACGTCGGAACGCGTGGCTGGACAAGCGCCTCGCGAAGCTCACGCCGGCGGAACGGGAGATCGTCGCCCAGGCCGCCGTCATCCTGCGGAAGGTGGTGGAGGAATGACCCGGACGTTCTACTCGCTGCGGTACTTCAACTACCGCCTGTGGTTCGTCGGTGCCCTGGTGGCCAACGTCGGCACGTGGATGCAGCGCGTGGCGCAGGACTGGCTGGTGCTCACCGTCCTGTCGAACGACTCCGGGCTCGCCGTCGGCATCGTCACCGGCCTGCAGTTCCTGCCCATGCTGGTGCTCAGCCCGGTCGCCGGGCTGGTGGCCGACCGGCTGCCGCGGCGCAAGCTGCTCGTGGCCACCCAGGCCGCGCTCGGGCTGCTCGCCGCCGGGCTCGGCGTCCTCGTGCTCACCGGCGTCGCCGAGCTGTGGCACGTGTACGCCTTCGCCCTGGCCCTGGGCGTGGTGACGGCGTTCGACAACCCGGTGCGCCAGACCTTCGTCGCCGAGATGGTGCCCGCCAAGGACCTGCCCAACGCTGTCGGGCTGAACTCCACGTCCTTCAACGCCGCCCGGCTCATCGGGCCGGGCCTCGCCGGTCTGCTCATCGCCGCCGTCGGGCCGGGGTGGATCTTCATCATCAACGCCGTCTCCTTCGGCGCGACGATCTTCTCGCTGACCCTCATGCGGGCGCGGGAGCTGAAGGTCCTGCCGCACGCCGGGCGGGGCAAGGGGCAGGTCCGCGCGGGCGTGGAGTACGTGCGCCGTCGCTCGGACATCGTCGTGATCCTCGTGGTCGTCGGCGTCGTCAGCGCCCTCGGCCTGAACTTCCAGCTGACCTCCGCCACCATGGCGCGCGAGGTGTTCCACAAGGGCGCGGGGGAGTACGGCGTCCTCGGCTCCGTCATGGCCCTGGGCACGCTCGCCGGGGCGCTACTCGCGGCCCGGCGCCGGCGGCCGCGCGTGCGGCTGGTGGTCGGCGCGGCGCTGGCCTTCGGCGTGTCCGCGGGCATCCAGGCGCTGATGCCCACCTACGAGCTGTACGCGCTGATGTGCATCCCGGTGGGGCTGTTCTCCCTGACCATGATGACGGCGGCGAACACCACGATCCAGATGTCCACCGAGCCGGCCATGCGCGGGCGGGTGATGAGCCTGTACATGATGGTGTTCCTCGGTTCTACCCCCATCGGCTCGCCGATCATCGGCTGGATCTCCGAGCAGTGGGGTCCGCGCTGGTCGGTCGGGGTGGGCGCGATCGCCTCGATCCTCGTGGCGGTCGGGGCCGCCGCGTGGGTCCAGCGGCACTGGCACATGCGGGTGAGCTACTCGCTGCTGCACCGCCCGCACCTGGCCGTGGTCGGGCCGGGCGAGCGGTACACCCGGCAGGTGGAGCGCGCCGAGCGGGAGCTGGCCAAGGTCGCCATGGGCGCCGAGGAGGCGCAGCAGCGCACGGCGAGCGCCTGAGGCGGGCGGCTCGCCCTTCGCGTTGCGGCACCCCACGGGCCGGGACAGGGTGGGCCCATCCAGCCCCGGAGGGAGTGCCATGAACGAGTCCGCGCTGGGAGGCGGCCGCCAGAAGGCCGACGAGGCCAAGGACCTCGCCGAGGCGGCGGCGGAGAACCTCGGCGAGGCGAGGCCGCGGGACGACGACGCGGTCGATGAGGACGTCGACGTCGCGAACACGCCCGAGGCCGAGCGCGAGGGCCGGCCCGACATGGAGGCCGAGGGGGAGGGCGGGGACATCGCCGGCCCCGGCTCGCCGATGCCCTAGGCCGCGTCCCGCCGCGGCGCCGCCGGCGGGCAGCGCTTGCGGCTCAGGAGGGACGGACGTTCTCCGCCTGCGGGCCCTTCGGGCTCTCCGCGACGTCGAACTCGACCTTCTGGTCGTCCTCCAGCGTGCGGTACCCGCGCATCATGATCGCCGAGTAGTGCACGAACACGTCCGGGCCGCCGTCGTCGGGGCTGATGAAGCCGAAGCCCTTGTCGGCGTTGAACCACTTCACGGTCCCGGTGCTCATCTCGCACCCTCCCTCCCAGGAACCATCAGCCGGAACATAGGGCAGGGACCGGCCGGTTCGGGTCGGATTGGCGGGTGAATCCTCGGGCAGCGGCGCCGTCCACGGTCAGCGCGTCGCGGTGACCTCGCAGCTCTCCGGCGTGGCGCCGTACAACGTCACCTCGTAGGCGGCGTCGCCGTGGGCGGGCACCTTGGGCACCCGGCCGAACCCGGCGGCGACCGGCCTGCCGTCGGTGGTGCACACCGCCATGACGCGGACCGCCTCGAGGGCACGCGGGTGGGTGGAGCGCACGCGTCCGGTGACCGTGGGGTTGTGCGCGTCGGGGTGGATGGTGCGGCCCGTGACGCTCAGAGCCGGGCTCAGGGACGTGGGCCCGGCGGAGGCGGAGACCGGGGCTACCACCGAGTGGGCGGCGTCCATGCGGGCCACCGTCGTCCCCTCGGGGGAGATGACCTCGGCGACGAAGAGCGTCGATCCCCCGGCCGCCACCTCGACCTCCGCCGTGTTGTCCTGCGACAGGACGGCGCCGGCGTCGTCGTAGGTGGACACCTCGACGGTCACCCGCACGGCGGATCCCGTGGGGTTGACGACGGTGCCGAACGCGAGGTCGTGCGGCCCGCTGCGGAGCAGCCCCAGGTCCTCGATGACGACCCCGTCACCCACGGTGGGCCGCGCCTCGGGCGCCGGTTCGGCTGGTGCGGAGAGCGTCGTCGCGGCCGAGTCTCCTGGCTGCTCTGCCGACGGCGCCGGGGACGGGAGGGGCACCACCGCCTCGTTGGCCACCAGCACCGACGGCGCCCCCGCCGAACAGGCGGCGAGGCCGAGCACCGCGAGCACGCCGAGCGCCGCGAGGGCGGGGCGTCGGGCCGGGGGCATCCTGTCTCCGATGGTGGCCGGGCTGGTCTTGCCCTATCATTCGGCAGCTCTGGTCATTTCGTGACAGAACGGCGCGGGAAGTTCCGGCCAGCGGCGGGTGTCGCCGGCGTGGCATGGCCCGGCCGCGTGGCAGAGAAGTGGCTCGGTTCAGCCCCGTCGAGCGCCCGGCGCACGGTGGGCCGGCCGCGGCGCCGGCCGACCTCCACGAACCCCGCGCGCAGGAAGAGCTCGAGCGGCCCGCGGAACAGTCCGGAGTCGGACTGGCCGGGACCCGGCTCGACGGGGTAGGCCTCCAGGTGCTCGGCGCCGTGGGCGCGGGCGTGCTCGACGGCGGCGGCCAGCAACTGGCGCAGGAGGCCCCGGCCCCGGTGGTCGGGGTGGACGTAGAAGCAGGTGACGGCCCAGCAGCCGGGCACCTCCTCGTACGTGATGACGGTCGAGCGGGGGATGCGCGGGTACTCCGCCCGCGGCGCGAGCGCCACCCAGCCGATCGGGACGCCGTCGGCGTAGGCCAGCAGCCCCGGCGCCGGGGGCCGCGCCACCCGCTCGGCCAGGAGCGCGCGACGATCGGCCACCGATGTCGCGCTGTAGTCCGCCCGGGGCAGGCGCCACCACGCGCACCAGCAGTTGCGTGGATCGCCGGGGCCGCGGAAGAGGCGCTCGACGTCGGGCCACCGGTCGGCGTCGGCCGGGTGGATCGCGACGGTGGCGGGCGGCGTGACCACATGGGCTCCTTCGGCGGTGGGCGTCTCGGACGATGCCGGCCGAGCATGGCGCGAGGTCCTGCACGGTGGCAAGCAGCCGCCGCCCAGGAGGCGCCCG
Organism: Georgenia ruanii; assembly: GCF_009193175.1. Taxonomy (GTDB): domain Bacteria; phylum Actinomycetota; class Actinomycetes; order Actinomycetales; family Actinomycetaceae; genus Georgenia; species Georgenia ruanii. Next base: position 45,127 of record NZ_VUKE01000012.1, read on the forward strand.
CGCGGCCGGCGCCGGCGCGAACCTTGTCGACGCTGACCGACCGGCAGGTGCTCGTCGTGCCGACACCGGGACGCCGCGCGCGGCGGCGAATAGGGTCACGGGGCGTCAGGTGTGAGACCGGCGGCGAGGGAGGCACCCATGAGCACGGTGATCGCCGAGCCCGGCCCGGCGCGATCGCCCGCCCGGCATCGCGGGCGGCGCCCGAGCCGGGGGGCACGCATCGTCGGCGTGCTCGGCGAGCTGCTGCTCACCGCCGGGGTGCTGCTCGGCCTGTTCGTCGTGTGGCAGGTCTGGTGGACCGACGTCGTCGCCGGTCGCGAGCAGGACACCGTCGTCGCCCAGCTCAAGGAGAGCTACGCGGCCCCGGCGGTGGAGGCGACGGCGCAACCCCGGACGGACCCGCCGCCCACGGTGGCCCCCGTTCCTGAGGGGCAGGGCTTCGCCACGCTCCACGTCCCGCGGTGGGGGAGCGACTACGAGGTGGCCGTGGCCGAGGGCGTCGGGCTGCGCACGGTGCTCAACACCGGCGCCGCCGGGCACTACCCGGGCACCGCGATGCCCGGCGAGCTGGGCAACTTCGCCCTGGCGGCGCACCGGCAGACCCACGGCGCGGCCTTCCACGGCGTCGACAAGCTGCGGCCAGGCGACCCGCTCGTCGTGGAGACGGCGGACGCGTGGCTGGTGTACCGGGTGACCGACAGCGATGTCGTCACCCCCGACGAGGTCGACGTCATCGCGCCGGTGCCCGGCGAGCCGGGGGCGCAGCCGACCGCCCGGACGATCACGCTGACCACCTGCCACCCGTTGTGGAGCGTGGCGGAGCGGTGGATCACCCATGGCGAGCTGACCGAGTGGTATCCGCGCGCCGAGGGCATGCCGGCCGAGCTGCTGGAGGGGAACTGATGTACGCGGCGATCTGGCGGCTGCTGCCCGGGCCGCGCTGGCTCAAGGCGCTCGAGGCGGTCGTGCTCGCGCTCGCGGTCGTGGCGGTGCTGTTCGCCTGGGTGTTCCCGGCGCTGGCCGACAGCGTCAGCCTGTTCGGCCCCACAACGGTGGGGGAGTAGCGCCCTCGCCGGGGCGGCATGGGGCGCCGGTGGACGTAGTCCCGCTCCGGGCGTGCGGAGGCGCCCGGACCTAGTCCGCCGAGCCGACCAGGGCGTTGATCTGCTCGGGGGAGAGCACGTGCTGGGCCACCATCGCGGCGGCCCCGAGCACCCCGGCCCTCCCCGCGGTGCGTGAGGCGACGATGCGCAGATGCTGCGTGGCGAGCGGCAGCGAGCGGGTGTAGACCACCTCGCGGATGCCCGCCAGCAGGTGCTCCCCGGCCGCCGCCACGGCGCCGCCGATGACGATCACGGACGGGTTGAGCAGGTTGACGCAGGTGGCCAGCACCGCGCCGATCTCCCGACCGGCCTGCCGGACGGCGAGGGTCGCCTCGAGGTTTCCCGATCGGATGAGGTCGACCAGCGCGGCGTTCGACGGCACCTCGAGGCCCTGTTCGCGCAGGGCGGCGGCCACCGCCGGCCCGCCGGCGACCGCCTCGAGGCACCCGAGGTTGCCGCACCGGCACGGCGCCTGCGCCCCGCCCGGGACGGCGATGTGGCCGAGGTCGCCGGCGGCGCCCTGGGCGCCGCGCTGGAGCGTGCCGTCGCTGATGATGCCCGCGCCGATGCCGGTGGCGATCTTGACGAAGAGGAGGTCGTCGACGTCGGGCCACACCGCCTCGTGCTCGCCCAGCGCCATGATGTTGACGTCGTTGTCGACGAGGATCGGGACGGGGAAGGCCTCGCCCAGCCGTGCGGGGACGTCGAAGCCGTCCCAGCCGGGCATGATCGGCGGGCTCGTCGGCCGGCCCGAGGCGTGCTCGACCGGCCCGGGCAGGCCGACCCCCATGCCGGCGACGTCGGACTCCGGCCGCCCGACCTCGCGCAGCAGGGCCCGAGCGACCTCGACGACGCGGTCCAGCACCGGTTCCGGGCCGTCCGCGATCGCCAGGTCCAGCGTGTCCTCCGCGAGGACGTGCCCGCCCAGGTCGGTCACCGCGACGCGGGCATGGCTCACCCCGAGGTCGACGGCGACGACGACGCGGGCGCGCGGGTTGAACGCAAAGGTCGCGGGCGGGCGCCCGCCGGTGGAGGCGGCCTCGCCGGTGGGGGCGAGCAGCCCGGTGGCGAGGAGGTCCTCGATGCGTGCCGCCACGGTGGACCGGGCGAGCCCGGTGGTCGCCGCGAGGTCCGCGCGGGTGCGGGGCTGGCCGTCACGCAGGAGCTGGAAGAGGCTGCCGGCGCTGTTCGGGCGCACGGCAGCCCGGCCTGCCTGGTCGGGTGAGGAGAGAGGAGCCGTTCTGGGGGCAGCGAGCGCCATGCCGCGAGTAAACCACGGCCACTTCCGCACGTCATCACGAGACAACTAGGAAAAATGGACGTCATCTTTTGCTTGACGGCCATCAGAAGCCTCCCTATGTTGTGCCCATGGTCACCGCCGACCCCCCGCTGCTGCTGCAGATGCGCGACATCGTCAAGACGTTCCCCGGCGCGCGGGCCCTCGACGGTGTCAACCTCGACATCCGTGCCGGCGAGGTCCACTGCCTCCTGGGCCAGAACGGCGCCGGGAAGTCCACCCTCATCAAGATCCTCGCCGGCGCCCACCAGCCGGACGAGGGGGAGATCCGCTGGCTCGGGGAGCCGGTGACGATCGCCGGCCCCCAGGCGGCGCTCGCGCTCGGTGTCGCCACGATGTACCAGGAGCTCGACGTCGTCGACGGCCTCACCGTCGCCGAGAACATCTTCCTCGGCCACGAGCTGGCGCGGGGCGGGTTCCTCCGCCGGTCGGAGGCGCACGCGCGCACCCGGGACCTGCTGCGCCGGCTCGGGCACCGGGAGATCGCCCCGGGCCGCGAGGTGGGCCGGCTCTCCGCGGCCGGCAAGCAGATCGTCTCCATGGCCCGGGCCCTGTCCCGCGACGCCAAGGTCATCGTCATGGACGAGCCGTCCGCGGTGCTCGACCCCGAGGAGGTGGAGAACCTCTTCCGGGTGGTCCGCTCGCTCACCGCCGAGGGCGTCGCCGTCGTCTACATCTCCCACCGCCTCGAGGAGATCCGCCGGCTCGGGGACCGCATCACCGTCCTCAAGGACGGGCGCACCGTCGCCGCCAACCTTGACGTCGCCGGCACCCCCACCCGCGAGCTCATCCGCCTCATGACCGGCCGCACCGTGGACCCCGCCCTCGGCGGCGAGCCCCGAGAGGTCCAGGGCGGGCCCGTGCTCGAGGTCGCGGGCCTCGCCCTTGCCGGGGTGTTCCAGGACGTCTCCTTCACGGTGCGTGCCGGAGAGATCGTCGGCCTCGCCGGCCTCGTGGGCGCCGGCCGGTCCGAGATCCTCGAGACGGTCTACGGCGCCCGCCGGCGCACCGCCGGCAGCGTGCGGGTGCGCGGGCGGGAGCTGCGCGCGGGCTCCGTGCCCGACGCCGTCGCCCACGGCGTGGGGCTGGCCCCCGAGGAGCGCAAGGGGCAGGGCCTGCTGCTGGACGAGCCGGTGTACCGCAACATCACCCTCTCGACGTTCGCGCGCTTCGCCCGCTCGGGGTTCGTCGACGAGCGCGCCGAGCGGGTCGCGGCCCGGGAGCAGATCCGGGCGATGCGGCTGTCCCCGAGCGACCCCGAACGGGCCATCCGCACCCTCTCCGGGGGCAACCAGCAGAAGGCGATGCTCGCCCGGTGGCTCGTCCACGGCTGCTCGGTCCTCCTGCTCGACGAGCCCACCCGCGGCGTCGACGTCGGGGCGCGGGCAGAGATCTACGGGCTGATCCGCCGCCTCGCCGGGGAGGGGGCCGCCGTCGTCGTCGTCTCCAGCGAGATCGAGGAGGTCCTGGGGCTGTCCGACCAGGTCCTCGTCGTCGCCGACGGCCGCATCGTCCACCAGGGCCCGTCCCACCTCATCGACGAGCACGGTGTGCTCGACCTCGTCATGGAAGGAGCGCACTCGTGAGCGAGCCGCAGACCACCGGGAGCGCGGCGGCGCTGCCGCCGTCCAACCGGGACCTGCTCCCCGCCGGGGCGGAGACGAAGCCCGCCGCGGCCCCGGCCCGCTGGCGCGGCATCGGCCTCGGGCACAACCTTGGCCTCGTCATCGCCCTGGCGCTGCTGGTCGCGATCGGCGTGGCGACGGCGGGGGAGCGCTTCGCCAGCCTCGACAACCTCATGACGATCCTGCGCCTCGCCGCCGTCACCGGCGTGGTGAGCGTGGGGATGACGTTCGTCATCACCTCGGGCGGCATCGACCTGTCCGTCGGCTCGGTCCTGGGCCTGGCCAGCGTGTGGGCGACGACGGTCGCCACCCAGACGATGGCGGCGAACACCCACTGGGTCGTGATGGTCTTCACCGCCCTGGCCGTCGGCGCCGTCGCCGGGCTCATCAACGGCGTCCTCGTCGCCTACGGGAAGGTCGTCGCCTTCATCGCGACCCTGGCGATGATGATCGCCGCTCGCGGCCTGGCTGAGATGATCGCCCAGAAGCGGACCCAGGTCGTCACCGTCCGGCCCTTCCTCGACTTCTTCCAGGCCCGCGTGCTCGGCATCCCGATGATCGTGTGGATCTTCGTGGTCGTCGCCGTGGCGGGGTGGGTGGTGCTCAACCGCACCACGTTCGGCCGGCGCACCGTCGCCGTGGGTGGCAACCCGGAGGCGGCCCGGCTGGCCGGCATCAAGGTCCAGCGGCACACGATGTACATCTACGCCCTCGCCGGCCTGACCGTCGGCATCGGCTCTGTCATGATGGTCGCCCGCACCACCTCTGGCTCGTCCACGCACGGCCAGCTCCTGGAGCTCGACGTCATCGCAGCGGTCGTCGTCGGCGGCACGCTGCTCATCGGCGGGCGCGGCACCATCGTCGGGACCGTCCTCGGCGTCCTCATCCTCGCGACGCTGACCAACATCTTCACCCAGAACAACCTGTCCATGTCGGCGCAGTCGGTGGCCAAGGGGGCCATCATCGTCGCCGCCGTGCTGCTGCAGCAGCGCTTCTCCCGCCGCACCTGAGGCGGGGCCGGGCGCGTCGCCCGGCCGCACCTGTCCCGCACGATCTCGGCCCGCACCCGCCGTCCCGCTCGCTTGTCGCTTCTCCGTCCCCCGTCCGCCCTCGACCGCACCCTTTGTCCCAGCCCCACCCCTTTGTGTTTGACGCCCACCCCCTTCCCAAGGAGAGAAAGCATGTCCGCACCGAAGACGCTGCGCCGCCGGGTCATGGCCCCGCTGGCGGTCCTGGCCGGGGCCGCCGTGCTGGCCGCCTGCACCTCGAACACTCCCGCGCCGACCGAGACCAGCGGCGGCGGCAGCGCGGCCCCGGCGCCCGCCGGGGCCAACGACGAGCCGGGCGACACGGTCACCATCGGCTTCTCGGCCCCGGCCGCCGACCACGGCTGGATGGGCGCGATCACCTCCGCCGCCCAGGCCGAGGCGGAGAAGTACAAGGACGTCGAGCTCCGGGTCGCCGAGGGCACCAACGATGTCAACGTGCAGATCAGCCAGGTCGAGCAGTTCATCAACGACAAGGTCGACGCCATCGTCCTGCTGCCCTTCGACGGCGCCGCCCTCACGGACGTCGCCACCAAGGCGATGGAGGCCGGCATCCCGGTGGTCAACGTCGACCGGGAGTTCTCCAGCCCGTTCGCCGCGCGCACCACCGTGCTCGGTGACAACTACGGCATGGGCGTCTCCGCGGGCACCTACATCTGCGAGCGCCTGGGCGACAAGCCCGACGCCGTCGTGGCCGAGATCGCCGGCATCGACAACCTGCCGCTGACCCAGGACCGCAGCCAGGGCTTCGCCGACGCGCTGGAGGACTGCGGGTTGAAGGTCTCCAACCGCGTGGCCGCCGACTTCACCGTCCAGGGCGGGGAGACGGCCACCTCCAACCTGCTTCAGGCCGCGCCGAAGATCGACGCCATCTGGAACCACGACGACGACCAGGGCGTCGGCGTCCTCGCCGCCATCGACAACGCGGGCCGCGACGAGTTCTTCCTCGTCGGCGGCGCCGGCTCGAAGAACGTGATGGACATGATCAAGGCCGGCGGCTCCGTCGTCGAGGCCACCGTCATCTACCCGTCCACGCAGGCCGCCGACGGCATCCGCATGGCCCGGCTCATCGCCCAGGGCAAGTCCATGAGCGACCTCGTCGAGGTCGAGGTGCCGCGCACGGTCCAGCTCCACGCGCCCGTGGTGACCAAGGACAACGTCGACCAGTACCTGCCCACGGCGTTCCAGTCCTGACGCGACGCCGCCCGGCGGCACCCGCCGGGCGGCCCGCCCAGGAGAGGTGAGGAGAGATTTTCTGATGAGTCAGGCAGCACGGCCGCTCCGCGTGGCCATGATCGGCTACGCGTTCATGGGGCGCGCGCACTCCCAGGGGTGGCGGGTGGCCCCCCGCTTCTTCGACCTGCCGTCGGAGCCGCGCATGCAGGTCCTCGTGGGCCGCCACGCCGACGCGGCGCAGGCGGTGGCGGACCGGCTGGGCTGGCAGGAGGTGGAGACGGACTGGCGGCGGGTGCTCGAGCGCGACGACGTCGACCTCGTGGACATCTGCACCCCCGGCGACACCCACGCCGAGATCGCCTGCGCGGCGCTCGCGGCCGGCAAGCACGTGCTGGTCGAGAAGCCGATGGCGAACACCCTCGCCGAGGCCGAGACGATGGCCGCCGCGGCCGAGGAGGCCGCCGCCCGCGGGGTGCTGTCCATGGTGGGCTTCACCTACCGGCGGGTGCCCGCCGTCCAGCTCGCCCGGCAGCTGGTGGCCGAGGGCCGCATCGGCCAGGTCCGGCAGGTGCGCTGCCAGTACCTGCAGGACTGGCTGGCCGATCCGGAGGCGCCGCTGTCCTGGCGCACCGACAAGGCCAAGGCCGGCTCCGGGGCGCTGGGCGACATCGGCGCCCACATCGTCGACCTCACCCACTTCGTCACCGGCGAGCGGGTCGCCGGGGTGTCGGGGATGCTCGAGACGCTCGTGGCGGAGCGGCCGGTGGCGGAGAGCTTCGACGGCCTGCACGGGGTCGGCGGCAGCGCGCGGGGACCGGTGACCGTGGACGACACGGCGATGTTCACCGCCCGCCTCGCGAGCGGCGCCCCGGCGGTGTTCGACGCCACCCGCTTCGCCTGGGGCCGCAAGAACGCCATCCGCATCGAGGTCAACGGCAGCACCGGGTCCCTGGCGTTCGACTTCGAGGACATGAACGTCCTGCAGTACTACGACGCCACCGAGCCCGCCCGCACCGCCGGGTTCCACCGGATCCTCGTCACCGAGCCCGAGCACCCCTACATGGCCGGCTGGTGGCCGGCGGGGCACGGCCTCGGCTACGAGCACGGCTTCGTCCACCAGGCCGTGGACCTCGTCCGGGCCGTCGCCGCCGGCGAGCAGCCCACCCCGTCCTTCGCCGACGGCCTGGCCGTGCAGCGCGTGCTCGACGCCGTCGAGCGCTCCAGCGCCGCACGCAGCGTCTACACCGACATCGCCGCGCACGCGGCGGCCGCACAGTCCTAGCCGCCACGGCGGCGCACAGTCCTCAAGGAGGGACCATGACGCGACCGATCACCCTGTTCACCGGCCAGTGGGCCGACCTGCCCTTCGAGGAGGTCGCCCGGCTCGCCTCCGAGTGGGGCTACGACGGGCTGGAGATCGCCTGCTGGGGCGATCACCTCGACCCCTGGCGCGGCGCCATGGACGACGCCTACATCCAGGACCGCCTCGACATCCTCGAGCGCCACCACCTCAAGGTCTACGCCATCTCCAACCACCTCAAGGGCCAGGCGGTGTGCGACGACCCGATCGACGAGCGGCACCGGGACATGCTGCCCGACCGGATCTGGGGCGATGGCGAGCCCGAGGGCGTGCGCCGGCGCGCCGCGGAGGAGATGAAGCTGACCGCCCGCACCGCCGCCCGGCTCGGGGTCAAGACGGTCGTCGGCTTCACCGGCTCCTCGATCTGGAAGTACGTGGCGATGTTCCCGCCGGTGAAGGAGGAGTGGGTCGAGGCCGGCTTCCGGGACTTCGCCGACCGGTGGAACCCCATCCTCGACGTCTTCGACGAGGTGGGGGTGCGCTTCGCCCACGAGGTTCACCCCAGCGAGATCGCCTACGACTACTGGACCGCCGTGCGCGCGCTGGAGGCGATCGGGCACCGCGAGGCCTTCGGTTTGAACTGGGACCCGAGTCATTTCGTCTGGCAGGACCTGGACCCGGTGGGCTTCCTGTGGGACTTCAGGGACCGGATCTACCACGTGGACTGCAAGGACGCCAAGCGCCGGGTGGGCAACGGGCGCAACGGGCGCCTCGGCTCCCACCTGCCCTGGGCGGACCCGCGCCGCGGCTGGGACTTCGTCTCCACCGGCCACGGCGACGTGCCCTGGGAGGACTGCTTCCGGATGCTCAACACCATCGGCTACGACGGCCCCATCTCGGTGGAGTGGGAGGACGCCGGGATGGACCGGCTGGTCGGCGCGCCCGAGGCGCTGGCGTTCGTGCGCACGCTGGCCTTCGACAAGCCCGCGGCCGCGTTCGATGCCGCGTTCAGCGTGCGCTGACCGGCCCGGTCAGCCCAGGCAGTCGACGACGTAGTCCACGCACGCGGTCAGCGCGCGCACGTCCGCGGGGTCGACCGCGGGGAACATCCCCACCCGCAGCTGGTTGCGGCCGAGCTTGCGGTACGGCTCGACATCGACCACGCCGTTGGCGCGCAGGGTGGCCGCCAGCGCCGCGGCGTCGACCGTCTCGGCGAGGTCGACGGTGCCGACCACGGGGGAGCGGTGCGCGGGGTCGGCGACGAACGGGGTGGCGAGCGCGTGGGCCTCCGCCCAGTCGTAGAGGATCCGGGACGACTCGGCGGTGCGCGCGGCGGCCCAGGCGAGCCCGCCGTTCTCGTTGAGCCAGTCCACCTGCTCGGCCAGCAGCACGAGCGTGGCGATGGCCGGGGTGTTGAGGGTCTGGTCCTTGCGCGAGTTGTCCACCGCCAGCTGGAGGTTGAGGAAGTCCGGCACCCACCGGGCCGCGGTCAGCTCCTCGACCCGGGCGAGCGCGGCGGGGGAGAGGACGGCGAGCCACAGCCCGCCGTCGGCGGCGAAGTTCTTCTGCGGGGCGAAGTAGTAGACGTCGGTGGCCTCGAGGTCCACGGCCACCCCGCCGGCGGCGGAGGTGGCGTCCACCACCGTGAGCGCGCCGTCCGCGGCCACCCGCTCCACCGGGGAGAGCACCCCGGTAGAGGTCTCGTTCTGGGGGTAGGCGTAGACGTCGACGCCGTCGGCGGGCTCGCAGCGCGCCAGGGTGCCGGGCGCGGCGGTGCGGATGTCCGAGGCGGCGAGGAACGGCGCCCGGTCGGTGGCGGTGGCGAACTTGTGCCCGAACTCCCCGAAGTCGGCGTGCTGGGCGCGCTCGCGGACCAGGGAGAACGTCGCCGCGTCCCAGAACGCGGTGGACCCGCCGTTGCCCAGCACCACCTCGTACCCCTCCGGCGCGCCGAGCAGCGTGGCGACGCCCTCGCGGACCCGGCGCACGAGCGAGCGGACCGGGGCCTGCCGGTGGGAGGTGCCGAGCAGGGTCGTGCCCAGCGCGGCGAGCATGTCCACCTGGGCCGGGCGGACCTTGCTCGGGCCGCAGCCGAACCGGCCGTCGGCGGGGAGGAGGTCGGTGGGGATGGTGACGGTCTCCATGGGGCGGATCATCCCATCGCGGCCGGGCGGTCCGGTGGGGTGTCCATGGGCGGCGCCTGAGCCCTTCGTCCCGCCCCGCGGCCCGGACGAACCGGAGGATTGGTGCGACCGCCCACGACCGATTCCCGGAGCCCGATGTGACCACCACGAACCTCGCGCCGGAGGCCGTCGGGTCCGACGACGACGCGCCGGACCCGGCCGCGGGGCGCCTGGTGCGGCGCCCGCTCGCCGTCATGCTGGCCTCGTCGCTGCTGAGCCTGGTCGCCTCCTTCGTGCTCTCCGTCGACGCCGTCCGGCTGGCCGCGGACCCGGACGTGGCGCTGAGCTGCAACATCAACGCCGCCATCTCCTGCGGGAAGGTCGCCGTCGCCTGGCAGGCGAGCCTGTTCGGATTCCCCAACGCCTTCCTCGGGCTGGTGACCGAGCCGGTCGTCATCACCATCGCCGTCGCCGCACTGACCGGGGTGCGCTTCCCGCGCTGGTTCATGCTGGCCGCGCAGGCGGTCTACCTGCTCGGCCTGGTCTTCGCCTACTGGCTGTTCGCCCAGTCCTACGTCGTCATCGGCGCGCTGTGCCCGTGGTGCCTGCTCGTGACGGCCTCCACCACGACGGTGTTCACGAGCCTGCTGCGGGTCAACCTCGTGCAGAACACCCTCGGCCTGCGCCCGCCGGCGTACGAGCGGACCGCGTCGCTGCTGCGCACCGGCGTCGACCACGCCGTCGTCGTCGTGATCTTCGTGCTGCTGGCCGCGGCGATCGTCGTGAAGTACCAGCACGAGCTGTTCGGCTGACGGCGGCGGCGGCTCAGCCGCGCAGCGCGCGCTGGACCTCGAGCACGTGGGCCGACCAGCCCGCGGTGCGCCCGCACAGGTACAGGGCGCCGTGCAGCGAGGCCGGCACTCCGGCGGCGTCGAGCAGGACCGCCCCCCAGAACAGCGCCCCGGCGCGCGGCCGGCCGTCCGGGGCGCCGTCGCCCGCGGTGCGCAGCGCCTCCTCGCCGGCGGCGGCCACGGCATCGGCGGCCTCCAGGCGCGCGGCCCCGAGCCGGACGCACGCCGCGCGCAGCAGCTGCCCGCGGGCGTCCTCGGGCAGGTGCGGGTCGCCGAAGCCGGGCAGCGCGCCGTGCCGGGCGAGGTGCTCGGCGACGACGGCGGCGGCGTCCCCGTCGCGCTCGGCCCGTTCGACCAGCGCCAGGGCCCGCGCGCCGGCCCCGCCGCTGCTGGGCCCGCTGCCCACGGCCACGGCCGCGGCCAGGCAGGAGGCGGCGTCGGCGCCCTCCTCGGCGGCGAGCCGGGCCGTGCGGGTCGACGGCGACAGGCCGTTCTCCGCCAGGGCCAGCCAGTAGGTGTTCAGCGCCTCGACGGCGGTCGGGTCCGCCTCGCCGCGCCAGCGCACGAGGAAGCGCTCGGTGATCGTGGCGGCGAGGTCAACCTCGCGCTGGGGCACGGCCGGGACGTCCTCGCCCCGCGCCGACTGGGCGACGAAGCTCAGCGCCATCACCGACGCGCGCGCGAGGTCCTCCCGGGCCTGCTGCGCGCCGATCTCCGCCAGCGGCCGGTACGCCCACACCGGGGTGAGCTGGGCCAGCGCCGACATGACGTCGACGCGCACGTCGCCGGTGCGCACCGGCAGGTTGAACGGCTCCGCCGGGGGCAGGCCGGGCGTGGGTGCGCCGTCGACGAGCAGGCCCCAGACCCGCTCGAACGGGGAGCCCAGCAGGTGGGGTAGCGGGTGGCCGCGGTAGACCGGCGTGCCCGTGCCCGGTTCGAAGGCGGAGATCGCCGGCTCTGGAGCCCCCGTCTGGTCGGCAGGTGTGGTGACCATCTCGGGCAGGATAGGGCGCGGCGGCCGCCAACGAGGAATCCCCGTCGGCGACTGGGCGCCGGCGGCGCGGGACGACGGCGTCTGGCGGTGACCGGCGGATGGCGCCGGCCCGCTCTGCCACCGACGCCGGGAGATGACTGGCGACGGCGACGGGGCCGCGAAGGCGGCGAGTCTGCCGAGATGTGGGCGATTCTCCCTATCCTGAGGCCAGAAGGGTGCGCGCCGGCCGGACGGCGGGCGCCGGCCGGGGCCACGTACGAAGGAGCGGCGGACGCGTGAGCGACCTGATCGACACCACCGAGATGTACCTCAAGACGGTCTACGAGCTCGAGGAGGAGGGCGTCGTCCCGCTGCGCGCCCGCATCGCGGAGCGGCTCGGCCACTCCGGGCCGACCGTCTCCCAGACCGTGGCGCGCATGGAGCGCGACGGGCTCCTGGTGCTCACGGGTAGCCGCCAGCTGCGCCTGACCGACGAAGGCCGGGCGCGGGCGACGATGGTCATGCGCAAGCACCGCCTCGCCGAACGTCTGCTCACCGACGTCGTGGGGCTGGAGTGGCCCTTCGTGCACGAGGAGGCCTGCCGCTGGGAGCACGTGATGAGCGAGCGCGTGGAGCGCCGCCTGGTCGAGCTGCTCGGCCACCCGCACATGGACCCCTACGGCAACCCCATCCCCGGGCTCGACCAGCTGGGCGAGCAGGGCTCGGCGGCGACCCACCCCGAGGTGCGCTCGCTCGCCGACGTCGCCGCGGAGTCCGTGCCCGCCGGGCTCGGTGCGGCCCCCGGGGCGGCGCGGCCGATCGTGCATGCGGCGGTGACCGGCGCGGCCGTGCCGCACGCGGCCCCCGCCGCGGCGCCCGGCCAGCCCGCCGGCGCCCCCGAGGGCTCCTTCACCGTCGAGCTCGCCCGCATCGGGGAGCCCCTGCAGGTCGACGTCGAGCTCCTCGGCCGCATGGCCGAGGCCGGGCTCCGGCCCGGGCTGCGGGTGGAGGTCACGGTGCACCCGGACGAGATGATCTCGCTGCACGCACCGGGCTCGGACGTGGTGCTCGATCTGCCGGAGGACATTGCACGCCACCTGTTCGTGGTGGCCTGAGCGCGGCGCGGCCGGGGCCGGCGGCGCTTGCGTGACCGTGCCCGGCTGAGTCCGGCGCGCAGGGGGCGCCGGGGGCGCGCCGCTGGCTCGATGCGCCGATGCACCCGTGTGAGCCGAGTTCCACTGCGCACCTGAGACGGAGCGCTGGGGCGGCGGAGCCCCGCGCCGCCCGGTGCCACGCACTTCGGACCGGACTCGTCCCCGCAGCCGAGTCCTCACCCGGTCCGGCCGGTCCGTTACCCTCGATCGCCGGCTGCAGGACGGCGTCGCGGGAGGTCCGCATCTCCCGAGCCCGGTCCCGTGCGATCGTCCTCAGGGGTTCTCGGACCTCGGAACCCCCGTCAGCTGGCCCGGCACTCCGCCACGTGGAGGCCTGACACAGCTCTCACCTGGGGCATCGCGGCCGCGACGACGCCGTCGCGCGGCTCGACGGGCAACGGCACCGCGTGACGTCCCCCACGGTCCGTTATAGAAACGTGACAATCGAGTTCGCGCCACGTAGATTCGCTATCGCTTTGCGGAAACCCTCCCCGTAAAGCCTCTGGACGGGCACCGAACCCTGCCGCCGTCCGGAGCCGTTCGACTACGCACCGCGGCAGGGGCGGGGGACCCACATCCGGTCCTGGCCCGGCCAGGACCTTGGGGTGAAGCGCGGCCCACCGGGACGCGCCGGGTGAACTCCACACCCGAACCCGACAGCTCACCCCGCAGGCTTCCAGGAGAGGTAGTTCGTGACCATCAGCACCACCACTGACGCGAAGCACCGCGCGGCGCGTCGCCCCAGCACCCCTCTGACCACCCTCACCGCCGGCACCCGCCGCGGTCTCGCGGCCATCGCGGCGTCGGGCCTCGTGCTCACGGCCGCGGCCACCGGGGCCACCGCCGCCACCGCCGGCGCCGACACCGTCGCCGCCCCGAAGGCCGACGTCGCCGCCGCCGCGCAGAAGGCCGCCGCGGTCGTCACCACGCCGACGGTCACCGTGCCCGCCGACGTCACGTGGAGCGTCGAGACCGACACCATCACGGCCAAGGCCACCCCGGCCCCCAAGCCGAAGCCCGTGCCCGCGCCGGCCCCGGCCGCCGCGGCCCCCGCCGTCGACCGCGAGGCGTCGACGGCGTCGCGCAGCACCGACCGCCCGGCGCTCGCCGCGGCCGAGCAGGAGGCCGCGCCGCAGCTGGCCTCCGCGTCGGCGAGCGCGGTCATCAACTACGCCCGCCAGTTCATCGGCACCCCGTACGTCTACGGCGGCTCCACCCCGGCCGGGTTCGACTGCTCCGGCTTCACCCAGTACGTGTTCGCCAAGTTCGGCGTGAACCTGCCGCGCAGCTCCGGCGCCCAGGGCACGGCCGGCAAGCAGGTCTCCGCCGCCCAGGCGCAGCCCGGCGACCTCGTCGTGTGGCCCGGCCACGTCGGCATCTACACCGGCAACGGCAACCACATCGCGGCCCGCAACCCGGGCACGCCCCTGGCCGAGACGCCGATCTACAAGGCGAACCCGACCTACGTCCGCGTGCTCTGACCCTCGCGCGCGCCGAGCGGCCCGTCCCCGACCCCGGGGGCGGGCCGCCGTCGTCCCCGGCTCCGACGCCCGGGGCGCGAGTTCCGGACAGTTCCCGCGGGTCCCGGCCCACCACCCCATCGATGGCGGCACAATGAAGGTCAACGGATGACCAACCAACGGAAGGGGCGGGTCATGGCGAACCAGAAGGTGGTCGTCGTCGGGGTCGACGGCTCGGAAGCGAGCCTCGCCGCCGTCGACTGGGCGGTGGCGGAGGCGAAGCAGGCGGGCATGCGCCTGCACATCGTGTGCGCCTACGCCCTGCCCTCCTTCACCGCGGCCTCGCTCGACGGCGGCTACGCGGCGATGGACGACACCGCGATCCAGCAGGGCGCCCAGGCCGTGGTCGAGGAGGCGGTCGTCCGCGTGGGCGACGCCGACGTCGTCGTCACCTCCGCGCTGGAGACCGGGGACCCCGCCGGCGTCCTCGTCGACCTGTCCCGGGAGGCGGCCCTCGTCGTCGTCGGCACCCGCGGCGGCGGCGGCTTCACCGACCGGCTGCTGGGGACCGTCTCCTCCGCGCTGCCCGCCCACGCGCACTGCCCGGTCGTGGTCGTCCCCGTCCGGGAGGGCCGCACCTACATGCCGATCCGGCGCCTCGTCGTCGGCGTCGACGGCTCGGAGTCGGCCCGGGTGGCGCTGCGACGCGCGGTCGACGAGGCGGCGGTGTGGGACGCCGAGCTGACCGCCGTCGCCGCGGTCCCGATCGCCACCGGCGCCGGCGCGATGGCGTGGCTGCCCGCCACCGTGGACCGCGAGGAGGTCCTCGCCGACGTCCGCGAGGGGCTCGGGGTGGCCGTGGCCGGCGCGGTGGGGGACCGCCCGGTGCGGGTGCGCCAGCACGCCTTGGACGGCAACGCCGCGGCGCTCATGGCCGAGTTCTCCACCGCCGTCGAGCTGATCGTGGTGGGCACGCGCGGCCGCGGCGGCTTCGCCGGGCTGCTGCTGGGCTCGACCAGCCAGGCCGTGCTGCACCACGCCGCCTCGCCGGTCATGGTCGTGCCGAGCCGCGTCAAGGACGAGGGCCGCTCGCCGTCCGACGTGCCCTGGAACGCGTAGCCGGAAGGGGCGCACTGGCCCGACGCGGGCCGAGCGAGAGGGTGCGGCGGGTGGGACAACCCGCCGCACCCTCCCGTTGCGCGTGCCGCCGACCACGATCGGCACGCCCCCAGGGCGCACTGGTGCGCATGGTCGATGCGGGCGGCAGGCGGGCCGCTCCCCGCCCCGGCGCCTGCGCTCCCGCTGTGCAGTATCCAAGCGTGCCGCACGTCCGGGCGCACACGGAACCGCGGGACGGTTCGGTGGGCAGGCGGGCTGGCCGCTGTGCGAACGGGCGGCGACGTCACGAACGCGGGCGTGCCGCCTCGGCGGCCTCCTCCTCGAGGACGTCGCCGAGCGTGTCGAGGGCCAGGTGCAGGTCGTCGCTGGAGATGGTCAGCGGCGGGGCCAGCCGGATGGTGGTCCCGTGCGTCTCCTTGACGAGGATCCCGCGGGTGACCAGCCGCTCGCAGGTGGCCCGCCCGCTCAGCCCCAGCGCGGGCTCGACGTCAAGCCCCGCCCACAGCCCGACCGTGCGCCCGGACGCCAGCAGCCCGCGCGCGACGAGCTCGTCCACCCGCTCGCGGAGCTCCGCGCCCAGCGCCGCCGCCCGGGCCTGCAGGTCGCCCGGCGCGAGCAGGTCGATCACGGCCAGGCCGACCGCGCACGCCAGGGAGTTG
Organism: Georgenia ruanii; assembly: GCF_009193175.1. GTDB lineage: Bacteria > Actinomycetota > Actinomycetes > Actinomycetales > Actinomycetaceae > Georgenia > Georgenia ruanii. The sequence continues at coordinate 61,013 of NZ_VUKE01000012.1, forward strand.
CCGCCGAAGGTCGACCCGTGCGTGCCCGCTGTGAGGACGCCGAGCACGTCGCGCCGGCCGACCACGGCGGAGACGGGCAGGATGCCGCCGCCGAGCGCCTTGCCCAGCGCGATGAGGTCCCCGCGCACGCCGGTGAGGTCCTGGGCGAGGGTGGTCCCGGTGCGACCCAGCCCGGACTGGACCTCGTCGAGCACGAGCAGCACGTCGGCCGCCGTGCACAGGTTGCGCAGCCGGGGCAGGTAGTCCGCCGGCGGGATGACGACGCCGGCCTCGCCCTGGATCGGCTCGACGAGCACCGCCACGGTCGTCTCGTCCACGGCGGCGGCGACGGCGTCGACGTCGCCGTAGGGGACGATCCGGAAGCCGGGCGTGTAGGGCCCGAAGCCGTCGCGGGCCTCGGGGTCGGAGCTCATCGAGACCATCGTCGTGGTCCGCCCGTGGAACGCGCCCTCGGCGACGACGATGGTCGCCCGGCCGTCCGGCACGCCCTTGATGTCGTAGCCCCACTTGCGGGCGGCCTTGACCGCCGTCTCCACCGCCTCGGCGCCGGTGTTCATCGGCAGCAGCATCTCGGTGCCGGTCAGCCGCGTCACCGCCTCGGCGAAGGGCCCGAGCAGCTCGTGGTCGAAGGCCCGGGAGGTGAGCGTGATCTTCCCCAGCTGGGCGGTGGCCGCGGCGACCAGGGCGGGGTGGCGGTGGCCGAAGTTGAGGGCGGAGTACCCGGCGAGGCAGTCGAGGAAGCGGCGGCCGCGCACGTCGGTGACCCACGAGCCCTCGCCGGCGGCGAGCACCACGTCCAGGGGGTGGTAGTTGTGGGCGAGCGCGCTGGGCGCGAGGGCGGGCGCCGCGGCCGCGGCTCCGTCGGTGGCCGGCGGGGCGGTGCCCGACCCGGACGACGCGTTGGTGCCGGTGCGAACCTGCCCGTCGTGGAGCACGTGGCCTCCCTGGTCTCATGACGGACGGTAGAGCAGGCGGTCACCCGGCGGAAGGGGAATGGAGACGCGGTGCTCGGCCGGCCGCGTCGTGAGGCCGCACACAGCCGCCACCCACCACTTTCAGGAACCGGTCGTCTGGAGTACGTTGGCCTCGTCCCGCGCTCCGCGGGCGGTCCTTCTTCTTGGAGCGAGCGTGCTCAACCCCTGGAACCTCACCATGCGCCACGACGTCGACCTTCGTCGTCAGGCCAGCATGCTGTGTGCGTCCGGGACGTGTTGTTGAGCCGTGACCACGCCGCCGACGACGACCGTCGGCACCTGCTGATGCCCCGCTGACCGGGGCCCCGCTCCCTCCCGCCGCGCCCTGCCCCGGCGGCCCGCGTTCGCGCGCGTGCCGCCGCGCGGCACCGCTCTTCCCGTCGTCCCCGCGCGCCGCCGGGACGAGACCCGAAAGGTAGAAAACCCGTGTCCTCGACCACCACCGAGCGCTCCCGGGGCCGCCGCCTCCGGATGCCCTCGTTCAGCGTCCAGATCCTGCTGGGCCTCGCGCTCGGCGTCGTCCTCGGCTGGATCGCCCTGAGCCTGGGCAAGACCGCCGACGACGCCGACAACTGGCTCACCGTCACGCTGAGCACCATCGGCTCCTCCTTCGTCACGCTCCTCAAGGCCGTCGTCCCGCCGCTGGTGTTCACCGCGATCGTCGCCTCCATCGCCAACCTGCGCGGCCTGACGAACGGCGCCCGGCTCGCCGGGCAGACCCTCCTGTGGTTCGCCGTCACCTCCCTGGTCGCCGTGGCGATCGGCATCGGCCTGGGCCTGGTGCTCCAGCCGGGCGCCAACGCGGGCGTGGACGCCGCGGAGGCCGCCGCGCCGAGCAAGACCGGCACCTGGCTGGACTTCGTCCAGGGGCTCATCCCGGCCAACTTCCTCGGCCTCGGCGCCTCGTCCTCGCTCCAGACCGGCGCCGACGGCGCCGTCACCGCCGTGACCACCGGCGTGAGCTTCAACGTCCTGCAGATCATCGTCATCGCCCTGGTGGTCGGCCTCGCCGCGCTGAGGGTCGGCACGAAGGCCGACCCGTTCCTCACCCTCAACGCCTCGGTCCTCGCCGTGATCCAGAAGGTGCTGTGGTGGATCATCCGCCTGGCGCCGCTGGGCACCCTCGGCCTGGTCGGCCGCGCCATCGCCACCTACGGCTGGTCCTCGCTGGCCAACCTCGGCACCTTCGCCGTCGCGATCTACGTGGGCCTGGCCCTGGTGCTCTTCGTGGTCTACCCGGTGCTGCTCAGGACGCACGGCCTGCCGGTGATGAGCTACTTCCGCGGCGCCTGGCCGGCCATCCAGCTGGCGTTCGTCTCCCGTTCCTCCATCGGCACCATGCCGGTGACCGAGCGGGTGACCCACCGCAACCTCGGCGTCCCGCGCGCCTACGCCGCCTTCGCGGTGCCGTTCGGCTCGACGACCAAGATGGACGGCTGCGCCGCCATCTACCCCGCCGTCGCCGCGATCTTCGTCGCGCAGTTCTTCGGCGTGGACCTCTCCGTCACCGACTACCTGCTCATCGCGTTCGTCTCGGTGGTCGGCTCCGCCGCGACCGCGGGCCTGACCGGCGCGACGGTGATGCTCACCCTGACCCTGTCCACCCTGGGCCTGCCGCTCGAGGGCGTGGGCCTGCTGCTGGCCATCGACCCGATCCTCGACATGGGCCGCACCGCGGTCAACGTCGCCGGGCAGGTGCTGGTGCCGATCGTGGTGGCCAAGCGCGAGGGCATCCTCGACGTCGAGAAGTACCGCGGCGCCGACGCCGAGGACCTCTTCACCGAGGACGACGCCGACGCCGACGCCGACGCCGACGTCGCCACCCGCGAACCGGAGCTCATGGCCAGCCGCTGAGGCGGGCGGCCAGGGGCCGCGCCGGACGAGGGCCGGTGGTGCGGGAGACCGCGCCGCCGGCCCTCGCGCCGTCTCAGGCCTTGACGGCGAGGACCGGCACGGCGGCGTTGAGCAGGATCCGCTGGGAGTTGCTGCCCAGGACGAGCTTGCCCACCGGGGTCCGCTTGCGCAGGCCGATGACGATGAGGCTGGCACCGACCTCCGCGGAGACGGCCTCGATCTCCTCGGCCGCGTCCTTGCCGCGCACCAGCTGGCGGACGGTGCCCTCGACGCCCGCCTGCGCCAGGTGCGCCCGCACCTCGTTCAGGTCGTCCTCGGAGGCGAGCAGCGGGTCGCGCATCCCGTCGCCGTCGGAGACGTTGAGGACGACGAGGGACTCGCCGTGCGTCTTCGCCTCGACGATCGCCTTCTCGAGCGCGGCGCGGCCCTCCGGCCTGGTGGTGTACCCCACAACGATGGTCATGACTGCATCATGGCGTGTCCCGGCTCACGGTGCAGGGATAAGAGTCCTATGCGCCGGATTTCTGCCGGACGGGCGGCTCGACGACGGGCCACGACGGCGCGTGCCCGGCTCCTCGGCGGCGGTAAGGGCACGCGGCCCCTGGCCGGTGTGGGAACGCGGCCCTGGAACGGCACGCCGGGGCGCCCGCGCCGGGTTGTAACGTCCCTGTCCCGTGAGCTTCCGCGACGTCCCGACCCTGCCCGGGACCCTCATGACCCTCGAGCCGCTGGCGCTCGAGCACGCCGACGAGCTGGCTGAGGCCGTTGCCGAGGGGGACCTGTGGAAGCGGTGGTACACGAACATCCCGGCGCCCGAGCAGATGCACGCCGAGATCGAGCGGCGCCTGGCGCTGCACGCCGCCGGGGAGGTGGTGCCGTGGACGGTCCGCCGCGCCAGCGACGGCCGGGCCGTCGGCATGACCACCTACCTCCACATCGTGGCGGAGCACCGGCGCCTGGAGATCGGCAGCACGTGGCTGGCGGCGAGTGCCCAGGGCACGGGGATCAACACCGAAGCCAAGCTTCACCTGCTCGCCCGCGCTTTCGACACGCTCGGGTGCATCGCCGTCGAGTTCCGCACCCACTGGCACAACCGGCAGTCGCGCCGGGCCATCGCGGCGCTGGGGGCCAAGCAGGACGGCGTGCTCCGCAGCCACCAGATCGGCCGGGACGGGACGCTGCGCGACACCGTCGTCTTCTCGATCCTGGCCAGCGAGTGGCCCACCGTGCGGCTTGCCCTCAGCGAGAAGCTCGCCCGGACCCGCGGGCACGCCTCCGCCGCGTCGTAGCGGGGCCGCGGCACGCCCCTGCCGCGTCGTAGCGGGCCCGCGGGCACCGCCCCCGGGCCGCCGGTGCTCAGCGCGCCGCCGCGTGGGCGCGATGCAGGATCGCCTCGGCGACCTCCTCCGGCCGCGTCTCGGGCAGCCAGTGGCCCGCGTCGAGGGCGACGGACCGGTACGGGGCGCTGATGTAGTGCTCCGTGCGGTCGGCGGTGGCCGCGCTCACGGCGGGGTCGTGCACGCCCCACAGGTACGTCGCGGGGGTCTCGACGGCCCCCGGCAACGGGCGGCCCGCGAGCGGGATCGCCCGGTACCAGTTCAGCGCCGCCCTCAGGGCGCCGGGCTCGCGCATCCGGGCGGCGTACCGCGCGGCGTCCGCTCCCGGCAGCCCGCCGGCCGCCAGGAGGCCCTCCAGCCGCGGGCCGAGGAGCGCCTCGGGCAAGGCGGGCAGCTGGAAGAAGCCCATGTACCAGGAGCGCAGCGGCTGGGCCGAGTGGGTCAGGGACCAGGCGAAGGCCCGCGGGTGCGGGGTGGTGAGGACGGTGAGCGAGGCGACCCGCGCCGGCTGGCTCGCCGCCGCGGCCCAGGCCACCCCCGCGCCCCAGTCGTGGCCGACCAGGTGCGCCCGGCCGAGGCCGGCGGCGTCGAGGACCGCCATGGCGTCGGCGACCAGGAACGGGAGCCGGTAGGCCGCCCGCTCGGGCGGGCGGGCGCCGGGGGAGTAGCCGCGCTGGTCCGGCGCGAGCGTGCGCAGACCCTCCCCGTGCAGCAGCGGCACCACCCGGTCCCAGCTGGTGGCGTCCTCGGGAAACCCGTGCAGCAGCAGGACGGCTTCCCCGTCCACCGGCCCCTCGTCGCGCACGTCGAAGAGCAGTCGGCCGCGGCGCACCTGGCTCAGGCGGGACATGGCGGGAGGCTATTTCGCCCGGCGCCCCCTCGCCACATCCCGCCGAGGTCGCCGAGAATCGGCTGCTGGTTCGCCGGTCCGCTGCTGGTTCGCCGATTGCCCGCCGTGTCGGCGGGCACGGCCGGATGGCGCCCCGGTCAGACCCGGCGCAGCAGGTCCTGGGCGGCGATGAGCTCCCGGCCAAGGGTCTTGTACCCCTCGCGCTCGAAGAAGACGGTGATGCGGTCGCCCTCGTGGCGCATGACGACGCCGCGGCCCCACTCGCGGTGCTCGACGGCCGCCTGGAGGGGGAAGGGGTCCTCACTGTCGCCGTCCGGGGCGGCGGGGAGGGGGCCGGCGGCCCGGATGCGCCCCGCAGGCGGGGTGGGCCCGCCGAGTGCGTCGGCGCCCTCGAGCCCGCCGGTGCCGGCGAGGACGTCGGTGTCCGCCATGACGTCCTCGACGCCGTCGTCCTCCCGCATCTCCGGACCCGCGCACACGTCGCACGTGCCGCATCGGCCGGCGTGCGGCTCCCCGAAGTACCCGAGGAGGAACTGGCGCCGGCAGCGCAGCGTCTCGGCGTAGCCGCGCACCATCTCCACCCGGGAGCGGTTGATGCGCTCGCGGGAGTCGGTGAGCTCCCGCGCCCGGTCCACCACCCCGGCCGGCGCCTCGGCGCCCACCGCCGCCACGCCGCGCCGCTCCCGCCGCACGGCGCCGACCTCCTGGAGCACATTGACCAGCCCGGCCGCCTTGCGCGCCGCCAGCCCGGTCCGCTCGCGCAGGTCCTTGAGCGCCAGCTCACCGGCGCGGCGCACCGCCGTCAGGACCGCGCGCAGCGCCTCCTCGTCGACCGAGGTGGTGGCGAAGTACTGCCGAACCCCCAGGTCCTCCGGCCGGTAGTGCAGCACGGCGCGGGCCGGCTCCCCGTCCCGGCCGGCGCGGCCGATCTCCTGGTAGTAGCTGTCCAGGGAGTCCGGGGCGTCGGCGTGGACGACGAAGCGCACGTTGGGCTTGTCGATGCCCATGCCGAAGGCGGAGGTGGCCACCACGACGTCGAGCTCGTCCTCGAGGAAGGCCCGGTGCACCTCCTCGCGTTCCGCGGCGGCCCGGCCGGCGTGGTACGCCGCGGCCCGCAGGCCCCGCTCGGCGAGGGCGGCGGCGTAGCGCTCGGTGTCCTTGCGGGTGGCCACGTAGACCAGGCCCGGCCCGGGCAGGTCGGCCACGTTCTCGACGACGGCGCGCCGCTTGGCGGCGTCGTCGGGGTGGCGGACCACGTCGAGGAAGATGTTCGGCCGGTCGAAGCCGCGGCTGACCACCAGCGGGTCGCGCAGCCCCAGCCGCTCGACGATCTCGGCCTGCACCGGGGTGGACGCGGTGGCCGTGAGGGCGATGACCACCGGCCGCCCGACCCGCTCGGCCGCCGCCCCCAGGGCGAGGTAGTCGGGCCGGAAGTCGTGGCCCCAGGAGGAGACGCAGTGCGCCTCGTCGACGACGAACAGCGACGGGCGCAGCGCCTGGAGCCGGTTGGTGACGTCCTCCTTGGCCAGCTGCTCGGGGGAGAGGAAGAGGAACTCCGCGCGCCCGCGGCCCACGGAGCGCCACGCCTCGGCGTTCTCGCGCCGGTCCTGGGCGGAGTTGACGGCGACCGCCTCCGCGCCGGCGCCGGCCTCCTCCAGGGCCGCCACCTGGTCCTGCTGCAGGGAGATCAGCGGCGAGACGACGACGGTCGGGCCGTCAAGGAGCAGCGCCGAGACCTGGTAGATGGCGGACTTGCCGTACCCGGTGGGCATCACGGCCAGGACGTCGCGGCCGGCGACGACGGCCTCCATCGCCTCGCGCTGCCCGGGCTTGAGCGTGGCCCAGTCGAAGGTGTCGCGGGCGGCCTCGCGCAGCCGCTCCAGGGTGGAGGCGCTCACGCGCGCACCGGGCGCGGCGCCGCCGTGCGGGGCGACGAGGCGGAGGGGCGGGCGGGCGCGTCGACGTCAGGTGTCACCGGACCACCTTGCGGCCCCGGTGGGGGCGCGGCAATCGGAACACCGGAGCACCGCAGCGACCACCACGCCATTCCGGCTGCGACCACTGTGTCATTCCGGCCGCGACCGGGACGCCATTCTGGCTGCGACCGGACTGGCACTCCGGCTCCGGGTGGGGCACCGCTGGCGGGACTCGGCGCCGTCGTTAGCCTGAGGGACATGACCGCCCGCTCCACGTCCGTAACCACCGGCGCGCTGGGCCCCGGCCGGGAGTGGTGGCGCCGCGCCGTCGTCTACCAGGTCTACCCGCGCTCGTTCGCCGACTCCGACGGTGACGGCGTGGGCGACCTGCGCGGCATCATCGGCAAGCTCGACTACATCGCCGCGCTCGGCGTCGACGTCGTGTGGCTCTCCCCGATCTACCGCTCGCCGCAGGCGGACAACGGCTACGACATCTCCGACTACCAGGACGTCGACCCCGCCTTCGGCTCTCTGGCGGACCTGGACGAGCTCATCGCGGGCCTGCACGCGCGCGGCATGAAGCTCGTCATGGATCTCGTGGTCAACCACACCAGCGACGAGCACCCGTGGTTCGCCGAGTCTCGCGCCTCGAAGGATGCGCCCAAGCGGGACTGGTACTGGTGGCGCCCGCCGCGCCCCGGCTTCCGCGGCGGGGCGCCGGGGGCCGAGCCCACCAACTGGCACGGCTTCTTCTCGGGCTCGACCTGGGAGTGGGACGATGCGACGGGCGAGTACTACCTGCACCTGTTCGACCGCAAGCAGCCGGACCTCAACTGGGAGAACCCCGAGGTGCGCCGGGCCGTGTTCGCCATGATGCGCTGGTGGGTCGACCGGGGCGTCGACGGCTTCCGGATGGACGTCATCAATCTCCTCTCGAAGGCGGTGCGCCCCGACGGCTCGCTGCCCGACGGTGCCCCGCTGCCGGGCCCGTCCCGGTACGGCGACGGCGCGCCGCACTACACCAACGGGCCCCGGCTCGACGAGTTCCTCCACGAGATGCACCAGGCCGTGCTCGCCGGCGGCGCGCGCGACGGCGCCGTGCTGCTGTCGGTGGGGGAGACCCCCGGCGTCACCCTGGAGCAGGCCCGCGCCATCACCGACCCGGCCCGCCGCGAGCTCGACATGGTGTTCCAGTTCGAGCACATGGGCGTCGACCACGGGCCGGGCGGGAAGTGGCAGCTGCGGCCGCTGCGCCTGCCGGACCTCAAGGCCAACCTGGCCAGGTGGCAGGAGGGGCTGGCCGGGGCGGGGTGGAACTCCCTGTACTGGAACAACCACGATCAGCCGCGCGTGGTCTCCCGCTGGGGCGACGACTCGCCGGAGCACCGCGTCGCCTCCGCCAAGACCCTCGGCACCGTGCTGCACCTGCAGCAGGGCACGCCCTACGTCTACCAGGGCGAGGAGCTGGGCATGACCAACGTGTCCTGGGCCCAGATCGGCGACTACCAGGACGTCGAGACGCTCAACTACTACCGCGAGTCCGTCGCCGGCGGGGCGAGCGACGGCGAGGTCATGGCCGGCATCGGCCCGGTCAGCCGGGACAACGCCCGCACCCCCATGCAGTGGGACGACTCCCCGCAGGCCGGGTTCACCACCGGCACCCCGTGGCTGAGCGTCAACCCCGCCTACCCCCAGATCAACGCCGCCGCCGCGGTCGCCGACCCGGACTCGGTGTTCCACCACTACCGCCGCCTGATCGAGCTGCGCCACCGCCTCGACGTCGTGGTGGACGGCCGGTTCGACCTGCTCCTGCCTGAGCACGAGCAGGTCTTCGCCTACACCCGCACCCTCGAGGCCCGCGGCGGGCGGCCCGGCGACGACGCCGCACCCGACGACGCCGCACCCGACGGCCACCACGGCCGGCTCGCGGCCGACGGCGATCCCGCCACGGGCGCGCCGCGGATCCTCCTCGTCGTGGCCAACATGTCCAGCCGACCGGCCGCCGTCGACCTGGCGGGGCAGGCCGCTGTGCTGGCCGGCGAGCTGCTGCTGACCACCCATCCCGACGGCGCCCCCGCGGACGGCGACCGTGTGCGCCTGGCGGCCTGGGAGTCCCGCGTCTACGCGGCCTGACGCTCGCCGGGGCCCGGCGTCGGCACGCCGGTCCGCGATCCCGGCGTCTCAGGCGGCCGGATCCGGCGGCGGGAGGTCGTCGCGTGCGTGCGCCGCCTGCAGGGGGCGGATGAGATCGACGATCTGGTTCGACACCGAGATGCCCAGCTCCTCGTTCAGCCGCTCCTTGAACGCCCGGTAGACCCGCACCGCCTCGACGTGGTTGCCGTCCTTGAGGTGGACGCGGATGAGCGCGCGGTGCGCGCTCTCGCGCAGCGGCTCGAGCTGGACCGCCCCCATCGCGGCCTGCAGGGCCCCGTCCAGGTCGCCGTGGTCGAGAAGGCGGTCCGCCAGCGCCTCGAGCGCCCGCAGCCGCAGCTGGTGCAGCTGCTCGCGCTCTTCCAGCGCCCAGTCGTCGTACCACCCGGGCAGCAGGGTGCCGCGCCGCAGCACCAGCAGCGCCCGGGACGTGTCCGGCGGGCCCTGGCCGGCGGTGACCTGGTGGGCGATCTCGCGCAGCTCGTGCACGTCCACATGGACACCCGGGGCCAGTGCCATCATCCCCTGGGACTCTTCGAGCACCCCGTCGTGCAGGTGCTGGATGCGCCAGACGGCGGCGCGAAGGTTCCCGTGCGCGCGGGGCTCCTCGCTCTCCGGCCACAACAGCCCCGCCAGGTGCGCCCGGGGCCGCTCGCCCTGCAGGGCGAGCAGGCTGAGCAGGCGGCGCTCGCGGTAGGCCACCACCACCGCGACGTCCCCGTCCCGCAGCTGCCAGCCGTCGAAGAGCCGCAGCGACCAGCGTGGTCCGGTGGTCGCGATCGCGTCGCTGTCCATCGTCGGTGCGTCCCCCTCGACCCGACTCCGCGGCGTGCGCCGCCCGGCCTCACGTGTCGCCGACCGGTCGACAGCATCACGATCCCCACCTGTCACTCCACCGTCAAGGATGAAATCGCGGATCGGGCGGTCTGCCGAAGCCCCGTCATGGCGCCGATGCCCGGCGGCGGTGCGGGCGCGGTCACGGACCTGTCACGCGCCAGTAACAGCGAACCCGGCTCACTGGGCACGTTCGTCACGTACCGGAGATCACGAGGGGGGGTGACAAAGATGCGCGAGCTGACCATCAGCGAGATCGAGGGCCAGGACGTGGAGCTGCTGCCGGAGCGGGAGACGCTGTTCTACTTCAAGAACAACAACTTCTCGGCGGTGTTCGCTCACAACTCGGCCACGGCGGTGAACTTCTTCACCAGGGACTCCGTCGCTGCCGCCAACGCCCAGCAGTGGATCGGCGTGAACCAAGAGTGACCTGCATGGCCCGACGTCTGCGAAAGGTGAGTGGTCATGACGGATCACGCGATCCTGGAACCCGAGCTCGACGACCAGGTGGTGGAGGTCCTCCCGGCTCGGGAGACTCTCTGGCTCAACATCAACGTTGCGCCGGTCATCGGGGTCAACATGGCAATCGCCGTCAACGCGTTCTCCACCCACTCGGTGGCCGCGGCGAACGCCCAGCAGTGGCTCGGCACCTTCCAGCGCTAGGAGCCGGCCGGTCCGTCGCCCGGTGGGTGCGCCGCGTGTGGCGTGCCCGCCGGGCGGCGGTTTCTCGCAACGAGGGGGGACGGGGATGTCGACCCAGACCCGCGGGCCCGCCGCCCCGCCGGTCGCGCCCGCCGGCGCCGCTCCGGACGGCGCCCCGGAAGCCGCGCGCCGGTGGCGCCGGGCCGACGGCGTGGAGTCGCTCGGGCAGGTGCAGGACTCGGGGCTGACCGCGCCGGCGTTCCTGGTGCGCCGCGGCGACGGCCAGGTGGTCCAGGTCTCCGAGCTCGTCCACCTCGTCCTCATGGCACTCAGCGCCGACCACAGCCCGGCCGAGGCCGCCGACGTCGTCAGCGCCGCGTTCGGCCGTCGCCTCAGCGTCGAGGGCCTCGACCGCCTGGTGACGACCAAGCTCGCGCCCGTCGGGCTGGTCACCGACGCCGCGGCCCCGGCGGCCCGGCCGGTCCCGCGGGCGACACCGCTGCTCGCGTTGCGCGCCAAGGTGACGCTGCTGCCGGCCGGTGCCGTCCGGTTCGTCGCCGGGGCGCTCGCGCCGCTGTACTGGCCGCCCGTCGTCGTGCTCGCGCTCGCCGCGCTGGTGGCGATGGACGTGGTGCTGTTCGTGCGCAGCGACGCCCTCGCGGCGCTGGCCGCCACGCTCGCCACGCCGGGGCTGCTCGTGGCGCTCTACGTGCTCACCGCCCTCGGCATCCTCGTCCACGAGCTCGGTCACGCGACGGCGTGCCGGTACGGCGGCGCCACGCCCGGCCGGATCGGCGCTGGGGTGTACCTCGTCTTCCCCGCCTTCTACACCGACGTCACCGACTCCTACCGGCTGGGCCGGGCCGGCCGGCTGCGCACCGACCTCGGGGGCCTGTACTTCAACGTCTGGGGGCTGCTGGCCGCCGGGAGCGCCTACCTGCTCGGCGGGCCGCAGGTGCTGGTGCTCTACGTGCTCATCACGCACGTCCAGATGATCCAGCAGCTCATCCCCACCCTGCGCTTCGACGGCTACTACGTCCTCGCCGACCTCGCCGGCGTGCCCGACCTGTTCTCGCGGGTCGGCCCGGTCATGCGGAGCCTGGTGCCGGGGCGGGCGGCCCACCCGCGCGTCGTCGAGCTGCGCCCGCGCGCCCGCCGGCTCGTCACGGCCTGGGTGCTCGTCGTCGTCCCGACGCTGGCGGTGGGGCTGGCTTTGCTGGTGTCGAACCTGCCCGAGATCGTGCGTGTGACGCTCGACGCCGTGCGCATCCACCTCGCGACGGCGCAGCAGGCCGTCGCCGACGGCGCGCCCCTGCCGTTCCTCGGCGCCGTCTTCGCGATGGTGGTCCTCGCCCTGCCCGCCGTGGGGGCGGCGCTGGTGGTCGAGCGCACCGCGGTCATGGCGCTGCTCCCCGCGCGCCGGGCGGCCCGGGCCTGGCGGGCCCGCCACCCGCGCCCCGCACCCATCACCAAGGTGCGTCGTCACGCGACCACGACACGGAGGCCGATCATGGTCCACCCCCGGCCCGGCAGCACCGGCGCCCCCGGCGCGCCCGCCGGCACCGCCGCGCCCCAGACGGCGGACGGCCCGTCCGGGCCCGCCGCCCGGCCCCTGCCGGCCGGCCAGGGGGGCTGGGACGGCTGGCGGATCATCGGCTCCGACGTCCCGGTGGCGCCCGCGGTGCCCGCCCCCGCGCCGCCCCCGGACACGGGCGCCCCGGCCGACGAGGCCGCCGTCCCCTCGCCGGCCCCCGCCCCGCCGGCCGAGCCGGCGGCGCCCTCGCCGGCCGCACGACCGGCCGACGCCGCCGCGCCCCCGATCACGGCTCGGCCCGCCCAGCAGGCCCCCGCACCCCCCCCCCCCCCCCCCCCCCCCCCCCCCCCCCCCCCCCCCCCCCCCCCCCCCCCCCCCCCCCCCCCCCCCCCCCCCCCCCGCCCCCCCGGCCCGGCGGCGGCGCCGTCGGACGCCGATCACCTGCCCGGCGCCGGCCACCCCCTCCCGCTGACGGCGGCGGCCTTCACCGACGCGGAGATGTTCCCCGCGCCGCGGCCGGCGGCCACGCTCGGCTGGCAGCACGCCGTCCACGCGCTCTCCGGCGGGCGGATCAGCCCCCGCCCGGGTGCCGCGGAGCGCCGCCATCTGGAGGTCCTCGAGCGGGTCCGCGCGCCCATCGCCGGCTCGCGCCGAGTGGTGGTGATGAGCCGCAAGGGCGGGGTCGGCAAGACCACCCTGGCGCTCGCCCTCGGCAGCACCTTCGCGCTCGAGCGCGGCGACCGGGTCATCGCCGTGGACGCCAACCCCGACGCGGGCAACCTCGCCCACCGGCTCGCCCGCAGCGGCACCCGGCCCACCGACCGGTCCATCACCGACGTCCTGGGCGACATGGACCGCATCCACACCTACGCGGACCTGCAGGGCTACACCTCCCAGGCGCCTGAGTCCCGGCTGGAGGTGCTCGCCTCCGACGACGACCCGCGCATCTCCCTGGCCCTGACGCGGGCGTCCTACCACCGGGTCATCAGGCTGCTCGACGCCTTCTACAACCTCATCCTGCTCGACACCGGCACCGGCATCCTCGACAGCGCCAACCAGGGCCTCATCACCGACGCCGACCAGCTCGTCCTCGTCCTTCGCCCCGCGCTCGACGGCGCCCGGGCCGCCGCGCTGACCCTCGACTGGCTCGACCAGCACGGCCACGGGGACCTGGTCGAGCGCGCCGTGGTCATCGTCAACGCGGTGCGGCCGGGTGTCGGGGTACCGCTGGAGAAGATCGAGGCCCACTTCACCAAGCGGTGCGCGCACGTGCTGACCGTGCCGTGGGACGAGATGCTCGACAAGGGCGCCCAGACCGCCGTCGGGCAGCTGCGCCGGCCCACCCGCGAGGCCCTGCAACGCGCGGCAGCGGCGGTCGCCGACAACTTCGTCCGGGTCCGCGGCGGCCGGTAGCGCGCCGACGACGTCGTCCGCTCGTGCGGCAGCCGACGAGCCCGCCGCGACCTCCCCCCTGCCCCCGCGAGCCGGCGTGGCGAGATCGCTGCCGGCTCGAGCTGCGCCGGCGGAGAGCCACGTTTCGGTGCGCGTGGTCGCGCCCGCTACCCTGGTGTGCGTCCCCGCCCTCGTAGCTCAGGGGATAGAGCACCGCTCTCCTAAAGCGGGTGTCGGCAGTTCGAATCTGCCCGAGGGCACCAGCCCGAGGCCTTCCGGCCCGAGGTCGACGGCGGCGGCGGCCCGGGACCACCGAGTCACCTCCACCGGGGGAGGCCGCTGATGAACCTCGGCAAGACCGTCGCCCGGGCGCGTGACGGCGTCGTCGTGCTCGGCGAGTACGCGCTCGAGACCGCCTACGCGGCCACCCATCCGGAGTGGCGACGCTCGGGCGCCACCGCCGAGGAGGAGGCCCGCGCGCTGCCGGGCGACGACCTGGTCCGCAGGCCGAACTGGTCCACCACCCGGGCCGTGACCATCACCGCGCCGCCCGGCCAGGTGTGGCCGTGGCTCGCGCAGATGGGCTACGGCCGCGGCGGCTGGTACAGCGACTTTCCCTGGTGGCAGGACCCCGCCGGGCACCGCGGCCGCCGGTCCGCGGCGACGCGTCTGCTCCCGGAGCACCAGCGCCTCGCCGTCGGTGACGTGCTCCTGGACGGGGCGAGGTGCTCGGAGGAGATCGGGTCGTGGTGGGTGCGCGCCGTCGCCCCCGACCGTCACCTCGTGCTGTTCAGCTCCCGGACCCTCACGGGGCGCGAGGTCCGGTTCCTCCCGGCCCGTCCGCGGAGCTACTTCGACTGCAGCTGGGCGTTCGCCCTCGCGCCGGCCGGCGAGGCCGTGCGGCTCCTCTTGCGCACCCGGGTGCGGTACCACCCGGCCTGGATGCTGCGCCTGGCGGTGGTGCTGCGCACCGGCGACACGGTGATGCAGCGGGCGATGCTGCTGGGGATCAAGCGCCGGGCCGAGTCGGCGCGGGCGGGCCATTCGTCCCTGGCCCGCCAGGACCGGGCGTGGTGACGTGGGGATGACACGGCCTCGCGCCGCCCCTTCGCCGGAGCGGCGCGTGGGGCACCGATCGGCAGTCTGTGGGAGGCGCGGTGGACACCCAGCCCTACGGCGAGGTCCTCGACCGCGGGGAGTCCCTGCGGCTCGTGCGGTCAGTCCCCGTCGGGTGGCTCACCTTCTGCGCCGGCGAGGAGCCGCAGGCGGTCCCGGTGAACTTCGCCCTCGACGGCGACGAGCTGGTGATCCGCTCGGGCTACGGCGCCAAGCTCGCGGCCGCCGCCCGCGGCGCGGTGGTGGCCCTGGCGGTCAGCGCCCTGGACACCGCGGCCCGCACCGGCTGGTCGGTGGTGGTGCGCGGCCCCGTCCGCCTCGTCGAGGACACCGATCCCGACGCCGGCGCGTGGCTCGCCGAGCCCTCGCCGTGGGCGCCCGGCGAGAAGGAGTTCGCCGTCGTGCTGCGGGCGGCGGAGGTCTCCGGGCGCCGGCTCCGCCGGCCCGGCACGGGCGCCTGACTCCCCGTCCGCACCGCCGGCCGCCGCCCCGCCAGCACGCCCGCCGGCGGCGGTGGGCCCCCGCCCGCGAGGACGGTTCGCGCACCAGGCGTCCGGAATCCGGAAATGTGATCGACGTCACATCGGTGCGCCGTGGGCGCACGGATGAGGTCGACTTTCGGCCAAAATTCAACGCCCCGCAACCCGGGGGAGGTCGCCGGCGCCCTGGAGGTGGCTACGGCAGGGGTGTTCGGGCTGGTCGCGGTGCTTGCGCCCGGCCGTCCGCAGGCCCCATGATTGGGCGGACGGAGCGCGACGCCTGCCCCCCCTGCGCGCCGCGCTCCGTTCTATACTTCCGGGCCCGCGCTGTCGCGAGTCGCCCGACCTCCCGCCGCGCCGCCTCTCCGGAGGCCCGTCCGGCGCGGCACCCCGCGAAGCGGCCCATGGCTGCCTACCTTGGTGGGATGACACTCCCTGCGCTCTTCTCCCGTGGCGCGTCCGGCCGGCGCCGGACCGCCGCGGCGGCACAGGACCAGCCGACGCCCGTGGCGCCCCCGCCCTCAGGACCGGCCTTCGGTGGCCGGGCGGCACCCGACGTCTCCGCGGGGCGGGCCTCGGTCGTCGCCCGCGCGGCCGGGCAGTGGCGCCGCTCGCTCGTCCAGCTGGGCGGGACCAGCACGCTCGCCGACATGACGCTGCTCGGGGACGCGGTCATCGACCTCACCGCGGCCCATCCCTCCGGCATCGCCCAGCTCTACGCCGGGCGCACCACGCGGCTCAGCAACCTCGTCCGCGAGGGCAGCGCGCAGCTCGCCGCCCGCCGCAGCGCCCGCATCGTGCGCGCCCGCGCCGACGAGCTCGCCCAGCGCTACGGCCTGGCCCCCACCTACCTCGCCATCGGCGTGGCCACCTGGACCGCGCTGCCCGACCCGCCCGAGCCGGACGTCGACGACCACCGCGACGTCGCGCTCGAGGTCTCCGCCGACCCCGGCGCCGCGCTGACCGACCGCGCCCAGGCGGCCGGGGACGACCCGGCGGGACCCGCCGCGCCCGGAGCCGCGCCCGAGGCCGCCGCGGCCCAGGTGCGCACCGTGCACGCCCCCGTCCTGCTGCGCCCGGTGCGGCTGACCGCTCACCCGGGCCCGGAGTCCGACTTCGACCTCGACCTCGAGTCCGCCGTGGACGTCAACCCGGTCCTCGTGCGCGCGCTGCGCGCGGCCGGGGTCCGGCTCGACCTCGCCGCCGTCGCCCGGGCCACCCAGCGCGACCACGGCTTCTCCCCGCGCGCCGCGCTGACGGCGCTGGCCGAGCTGGGCCGGGAGAACCTGCCCGGCTTCGAGATGACCGAGCGCATCGTCGTCGGCCCGTTCGTGCACCCCGGGCAGGTCCTCGTCGACGACCTCGACGCGATGCGCCCCTCCCTCGCCGGGGCCGACGTCGTCGCCGCCCTGGCCGGGGACGACGGCGCCCGCGCCGCCCTCGCCGCCGACCTGCCCGCCCGCGTCCCGGGGGACCGGGCGCCCGAGGCCGAGCGCGGCGCCGGCGACCTCGACGTCGACCAGCAGCACGCCGTCGACGCCGTCGCCGCCGGCGCGCACGTCTTCCTCGACGCCCCGCCCGGCGCCGACGTCCCCGGCACCCTGGCCGCCGTCGTCGCCGACGCCGCCGCCTCCGGCCGGCGCGTGCTGTACGTGCCCGGCACCCGCCGCACCGGGCGGGCGCTGCTCGGGCGCATCGAGGAGCTCGGCCTCGGCGACGTCGTCCTCGACCTGTCCACCGACGCCTCCTGGCGCGCCCGCGCCGCCGGGCAGCTGCGCGCCGGGCTGAGCCCGGCCGAGGTCGTCGTCGACGACGACGCCGTGCACGCCCTGCGCGCCGAGCTCACCGAGGTGCACGGCAAGCTGGCCGGCTACGTGGCCGGGCTGCACGCCAGCCACGAGCCGTGGGGCGTCTCCGCCTACGACGCCCTCCAGGCCCTGGCCCGGCTGACCTCCGCCCGCCCCGGCCCGCGCACCCGGGTGCGCCTGGACGCCGCCGCGCTGCGGGGCCTGACCGGTGGCGGCCTGGACCAGGCCCGCGAGCGGCTCGCGCGCGCGGCCGGGCTGGGCGCCTTCACGCTGCGCCCCCAGGACACCCCCTGGTACGGCGCGGCCCTCACGGACCCCGCCGCCGCCTCGGCCGCGCTCGAGCGCACCCAGCGCCTGGGCGAGCTGAGCCTGCCCGCCCTGCGCGCCCAGGTGCAGCGCGTGGCCGAGCAGACCGGCCTGGAGCCGGCGGCCACCCTGGCCGGGTGGACCGAGCAGCTGCAGATGCTCGACGGCGTCGCCGAGGCCCTCGACGTGTTCCTGCCCCAGATCTTCGAGCGGTCCGCCGCCGACATGGTGGTGGCCACCGCCACCCGCGCCTGGCGGCGCGAGCACGGCGTGGCGATGAAGGCCTCGGTGCGCCGCCGCCTGCGCAAGCAGGCCAAGGACCTGCTCCGGCCGGGCCGCCCGGTCGCGGACCTGCACGCCGAGCTCATCCACGTCCAGGAGCAGCGCGAGATCTGGCGGCGCTACAACTCCCAGGGCGGCTGGCCCCGCCTGCCCGACGGGCTCGCCGAGATCAAGGCCACCGAGCGCGAGGTCCGCGCCGACGTCGAGGCGCTCCAGGGCGTCATCGGCGCCGGCGCCGGCAAGGACGACCTGTTCGCGCTGGGCCTCGAGGCGCTCACCGACCGGATGCGCGAGCTGGGCCTGGACGCCCCGGCCCTGCGGCTGCTGCCCGAGCGGACCGCGCTGCTGCGCGACCTGCGCGCGGCCGGGCTCGGCCCGCTCGTGGACGACCTCACCGAGCGGCGGGTGGACACCGCCCTGGTCGGCGCCGAGCTGGACCTGGCCTGGTGGAGCTCGGTGCTCGAGCAGATCCTGCGCACCGACCCGGCGCTGGCCGGCTACGACGGGCCGGCGCTGGCCGCGCTCGCCGAGCGGTTCCGCGAGCTGGACGCCGCCCAGGTCGCGAGCCTGGCCGGGCCGGTGCGCCGCGCCGTCGTCCACCACCTCGCCGCCGCGGTGCGCGGCCGGCGCGACGAGGCCGCCGCGCTCTTCGGGGCCCTCGGCGCCGGCGGCGGCAGCCTGCGCGACGCCCTGGCCGCCTACCCCGAGGTGGTCGGCGCGGTCCGCCCGGCGTGGCTGGTCGCGCCCATGCTCGTCCCGCAGCTGCTGCCCGAGGGGCGCGTGGTCGACCTGCTCGTCCTCGACGGCGTCCAGCACCTGCCGGTCGAGCAGGCGGTCGCCATCCTCGCCCGCGCCCGCCAGGTGGTCCTCGTCGGCGACTCCCGCCGCGGCGGGGACGGGCTGGTGGGGGCCCTGGCGCCGCTGCTGCCCGCCGTCACGCTGCCCACCGGGCGGGCCCAGCGCAACGAGGGCATCACCGCCTTCCTCGCCGAGCACGGCTACGGCGACGTCATCCGGTCGGTGCCGGCGCCGCCGTCGACCTCCCGCATGCGCCTGGAGGTCGTCGAGGGCTTCGGGATGCCCGCGCCCGGCTCGGACGCCATCGAGAGCGTGCAGGCGGAGGTCGACCGGGTGGTCGACCTCGTCATCGAGCACGCCCTGGGCGCCACGGAGGCCTCCCTCGCGGTGGTCGCCCTCAACGCCCGGCACGCCGACCGGGTGCGCGAGGCCGTCACCACCGCCGCGGCCGGCAGCCCCGCGTTGGCCGAGTTCTTCCGGGCCGACCGGCCCGAGCCCTTCACCGTCGTCGAGGTCGACGCCGCCGCCGGGCTGCGCCGCGACGTCGTCCTCCTCGCCGTCGGGTTCGGCAAGACCCCGCACGGGCGCGTGCTGCACCGCTTCGGCGCCCTGGACGGGCCCGACGGGCTGGCCTGCCTGGTCGACGCGCTCGACGCGGTGCGCCACCAGCTCGTCATCGTCAGCTGCATCGGCCCGGGGGAGATCGACAAGGAGCGGCTGCGCCAGCCCGGCCCGCGGCTCCTCGCCGACCTGCTCGAGCAGGCCACCGTCGGCACGCTCACCGGGGAGACGCCCACCAGCGCCCCCGAGGAGAGCCCCGACCAGCTCCTGGTCGACCTGGCGGAGCGGCTGTGGCGCCTGGGCCTGACGGTGGTACCGCGCTACGGCCTCGAGGGCGGGGTGCGCATCCCGCTCGCCATCGGCCACCCGGACCTGCCCGGGGAGCTGGTCCTGGCGGTCCTGACGGACGACGCCGAGTACGTGGCCGAGCCGAGCCTGCGCCGGCGCGACCGGCACTGGGTCCAGCGCCTGACCGCCCGCGGGTGGCGGGTGCACATGGCGTTCTCGACGGCTGTGTTCATGGACCCGCAGGCCGAGGCGGAGGCGATCCTCGCCGAGGTCACCGGGGTGGTCGAGGAGCGCCGGGCCAGCCGCGCCGTCGCGTCCGTGGTCCAGGTCCCGCGCGTCCTCGACGAGGGCCCCGACGACGACGACGCCGCGCCCGCCGACGGCGACGCCGCCCCCGGTGACGGCGACGGCCCCGTCCGCCCGCGCGGCGCGCGCCCGCCCGTGGCGCCGGGGCTGCCGCTGGCCGCCTACGGCGACGACCAGCTCGACGACCTGCTGACCTGGATCGTCTCCGACGGCGCCGACCGCACCGACGACGAGCTCGTCGAGGCGCTGCGGGCGGAGCTGGCGCTGACCCGCCGCGGGGACCAGATCGACGCGGTGCTCGGCCACGTGGTGCGGCGGCGGGCGCAATGAGCGATCAGGGCGCGGGCCCGGGCGAGGCCCCGGGCGCGGGCGGTCCGGCCCCGCGCCGGCGCGGGCACCACCACCGCGTCGTGGCGCTGTCCGAGGCCGACCGGCGCCGCCTGGCCGCCGGGGAGCTGACGAGCGCGGTCGACGCGCTGCACCAGGGCGACGCCCCGCCGGTGACGCCCTCGGCCGAGCCGCAGCAGGGGACCGGGGAGAACGACGCGCGCCTGCTGCGCGACGTGCCCCCGCACTGGGGCAAGCGCTGAGGGCGTCCCTGGACCGGTCGGCCCGGTCCCGGCCGAGCCAGGACCGCGGGCCGTTCCGCGCCTAGGAGTCGGCAAGCATTCGGCGGCGGTTCAGTACTGGCGATTCAGTAGCGGCGGTCGGTCGCGGCACCACCCCAGCTGGGCGCCGACTCGTCACGGTGACGGGCCCCTGACGCGTCCAGGGCGTCCGGCTCGCCGAGGTCGCCGGCGCCGCGCCCGGCGGCGAGCAGGTCGCGGATCTCGGTGAGCACCCGGACGTCCTCGGCGGGTGCCTCGGGCTCGGCGGCCTGCACCTTGCGGCGGGCGGCCAGCTGGTTCATCGGCAGCACCACGAAGAAGTAGATGGCCGCGGAGACGATCAGGAAGTTCACGAGCGTCGTCACGACGGCGCCCGGTTGGACGACGGCGTCCCTGATCTTGAAGGCGAGCACGTCGTCGAAGTTGGGCTTGCCCACCAGCCCGGCGATCAGCGGGTTGAGCACCCGCTTGACGATCGAGTCCACCACGGCGGTGAACGCGGCACCCACGACCACGCCGACCGCCAGGTCGAGCGCGTTCCCGCGCGAGATGAACTCCTTGAAGCCCTTGAGCATGCCTGTCCTTTCGGTGGGGGCCGGTGGCCCTACGGTGCCGGCCGATGGCCGTGCGCGTCGTGTCCGGCGTGCGACCGCGCCCTCGACGCCGGCGTGCGCCCAGGCTCTGGAGCCGGCCGTGCCCGGTCGATGCGCTACCCGGCCCCCGGCGGCCCCTCGAGGACCGCACGCAGGGGCGCCCACGCGGCCGCACCCACCAGAACGGTAGCGACCCGCTCCGGCGCGGCAACGTAGACGGACGTGACTCCGGGCACGCCGCCGCTCAGCACCCCGCCGCCGGCGTCGTCCTCGTGCACGGCCAGGACGACGACGCCGCGGGCCACCACGCGGGCCTCGCCCGGGGAGCCGGCGGCGTCGGCGGTGGCCGCCACCAGGCTCACCCGCCGGCCCGGCTGGGCCAACCGGGCCGAGGCGGCGTCGGCGAGCGGGACGGCGGCGACGACCGTGCCCGGCGGCGCGCCCGCGGCGAGCCCGGGACCGGCGAGCATGGCGGGCAGCAGCGGTGTGCCGGCGGGCAGGCCGACGGCGAGCGGCTGGCCGGTCGCCTCCGCGGGGGCCCGCAGCGCCTCGGGCGGGACCACGCCGCGGGGGAGGGACCGGACGGCGACGTCCGCCGCGCTGAGCACGATGCCGGCGGCGACGTCGTCGGCCAGGACGAGCACCTGCTCGCGGGGCGGGGCGGGCGGGCGCACGGCCTCGAGCGCCGTGGCCGCCGCCAGCCCCAGGCTCAGTGCGGCGAGGGCGTGGCGACCGCGCCACAGTCCGCGCCGCAGCCGGCTGCGCAGGGAGCGGGAGGGCGGGGCGGGCGGGGTGCGCATCCGCCGACGCTAGGGCGCGCCGGGGCGGCGGCAGGATCGCCTCGGCCGTGCCTGTGGACGCCAGGGTCGCAGTAGCTCCTGGCCATCCCCGGCGGCCACCGGTCTGGTCCCGTTTCGCCCATCTGCCGCTGGCTCAACACGCGCCGGCGCCTGGCACGCGATACCGCCCGGCACGGAGGCGATACGCCGTCGCGCCCCGGCCCGCCAGGCGGGTCGGCGCGCGATTCGGGCGCTGAAGTCTGGCGCGCCTCAGCTCGCTGCGGCCGGCAAGGGGCAGTCTTCGGCGACTGCCGATGGTGCGGTCAGTTCGCGGCAGCCGCGGGAGCCGGCGCGGAGGTGGAGGAGCTCGACGAGCTGGACGACGAGGCCGAGCTGGAGCTGGACGAGGCCGAGCCGGAGCTGGAGGAGGCGGAGCCGGAGCTCGACTCCTTGGCCGCCGCGGCGGGGCTGGAGGAGGCCGAGGTGGAACGGGAGTCCGTGCGGTAGAAACCCGAGCCCTTGAAGACCACGCCGACGGACGAGAAGAGCTTGCGCAGCGCGCCGCCGCACTGGTCGCACACCGTCAGCGCCTCGTCACTGAAGGACTGCTTGATGTCGAACTCGTTGCCACAGACGGTGCAGCGGTAGGAATAGGTAGGCACTCCTGAACCTCCAAGGACTCGCGGGCGAGCGTTGGCACTCCACCACATCGAGTGCCAATCGTACTCCCGTCAACGCGCCGCACCCGGTGATGCTTCCCACCCCCGGATACGCTCGCGGACGTGCAACGGATGTCTCTGCCGCGGAAGGTGACCGTCGGCGTCGTCGGGCTGGTCGTGGTGGCCCTCGTCGTCGCCGCCGGCCTGAGCATGTTCCTCGTCCGCCGGCCGCTGCCCGAGCAGGCCGGCACGCAGTCGCTCAGCATCCTCGGCTCCCGGGTCGAGGTCGTGCGTGACGCGCGCGGCGTGCCGCAGATCTACGCCGACTCCGACGCCGACCTCATGCGGGCGCAGGGCTATGTGCACGCCCAGGACCGCTTCTTCGAGATGGACTACCGCCGCCACGTCACCGCCGGCCGGCTCTCCGAGCTCGTGGGCAAGAACGACGCGGCGCTCGCCGCCGATCAGGTGGTGCGCACCCTCGGCTGGCGGCGCGTGGCCGAGCAGGAGTGGGAGCAGCTCGACCAGGGCACCAAGGACCTCTACGCCGCTTACGCCGACGGCGTGAACGCCTACCTGCGCGGGCGGGAGGCGTCGGAGCTCGGGGTGGAGTACACGGTGCTGGGCACGAGCATCACCCTCAGGGACATCGCGCCGTGGGACCCGGTGGACTCCGTCGCCTGGCTCAAGGCCATGGCGTGGGACCTCAGCCAGAACTTCAACGCCGAGGTGGGGCGGGCCGCGGCGCTGCGTCCGCTGGGCGAGGACGTCGGCCGGGTCGAGCAGCTCTACCCGGACTACCCGTACGACCTCAACCCGCCCATCATCGACAACGCGCCGGCTCCCGCCGGGCGCGCGGCCCCCGCGGCGGGGTCGGCCACGTCAGGCCCGGCCGCCGCGTCAGGCCCGGCCGCCGCGTCAGGCCCGGCCGCCGCGTCAGGCCCGGCCGGCGCCTCGGCGGCCCCGGCCGGCGTGCCCGAGGCCGGGCGCGGCGCCACCCTGGCGCTCGCCCACGCCGCCACGGCGCTGGACGCCGTGCCCACGCTGCTCGGCGAGGGCGACAACATCGGCTCCAACTCCTTCGTGGTCAGCGGCCAGCACACCGCCTCCGGCAAGCCGCTGCTCGCCAACGACCCCCACCTCGCCCTCAGCGCGCCGGGCGTGTGGTACCAGGTGGGCCTGCACTGCACCGAGAAGCGGCCGGACTGCACCTTCGACGTCGCCGGCTTCAGCTTCTCCGGCATGCCGGGCATCGTCATCGGCCAGAACGCCGACCTCGCCTGGGGCCTGACCAACCAGGGCACCGACGTCATGGACCTCACCCTCGAGCGCATCTACGAGGACGGCACCTACCTGCGCGACGGCGCGCGGGTGCCCCTCGAGCAGCGGCGCGAGACCATCGAGGTCAACGGCGGCGACCCGGTCACCCTCACGGTCAGCAGCACCGCGCACGGCCCCATCGTCTCCGAGGTGCTCCCGAGCACGGGCGTGGCCGGCACCGTGCCGGTCCCCGAGGGGGCCCCGCCGGCCGGGTTCTCCGGCTACGCCGTCGCCCTGCAGTGGACGGCGCTCACGCCCGGGCGGACGGCGGAGGCCGTCCTCGCCCTCGACCGGGCCGCCACCCCCGACGACGTCGCCGCCGCGGCGGCCCTCCTCGACGCGCCCGCGCAGAACATCCTTTACGCCACCGCCGCCGGCGACATCGGCTACCAGTCCTCCGGCCGCACCCCGGTGCGCGCGGTGGTGCCGGACGCACCGGTGCCCTCCGACGGGTCCTGGCCCCGGCCGGGCTGGGACTCCCGCTACGACTGGCAGGGCTTCGTCGCCCCGCAGGACATGCCGGCCGAGCGCAACCCCGCCGCCGGGTTCATCGTCGCCGCCAACCAGGCGGTGACCGCCCGCGGCCAGGGGCCCTTCCTCACCACCGACTGGGACGAGGGCTACCGCGCGGGCCGCATCCGCGCGCTGATCGAGCGGCGCCTGGACGAGGGCAAGACGTTCGACGTCGCCGCGATGAACGCCATCATGACCGACGACGCCAGCCCCTTCGGCCCGGTGCTCGTCCCGGCGCTGCTCCAGGTCGACGTCGACGACGACTTCGTCGCCCAGGCCGTCGACGAGCTGCGCAGCTGGTCCGCCGCGGGCTTCCCGACCGACACCGACTCCGCGGGCGCCGCCTACTTCAACGCCGTGTGGTCGGCGCTGCTGCAGCTGACCTTCGCCGACGACCTGCCGGCGTCCCAGGCCCCCGACGGCGGGGCGCGGTGGCTGCGGGTGGTCCAGATCCTGCTCGAGGACCCGCAGAACCCCTGGTGGGACGACCGCACGACGGTCAACGTCGTCGAGGGCCGCGACGAGATCCTGCGTCAGGCGCTGGTCTCGGCCCGCCACCAGCTGACCAACTCGATGGGCAAGAACCCCCGGGACTGGACGTGGGGCCGCGTGCACCAGCTGCGCCTGGAGCACCCGGTGCTCGGCGGGCCCACGGTGCCCGAGCCGGTGCGCCGGCTGGTCAACCCGGCACCCATCGGCGTGCCGGGCGGCAGCGCGGTGGTCAACGCCATGGGCTACAACGCCGCCGCCCGCGACGAGCTCGGCCGGCCGGACTTCACCGTGACCGCCGGGCCGTCGATGCGGATGGTCGTGGACCTCGCCGACCGGGACGCCTCGACCTGGGTCGCCGGGCCGGGCAACTCCGGGCACCCCGGGTCGCCGCACTACACCGACCAGCTGCGCGCCTGGGCGCGCGGGGAGACCTTCCCCTGGGCGTTCGGCCGGGACGCCGTGGAGAAGGCGGCCACCGAGACGCTCACGCTGCGGCCCCCGGCGAACCAGTAGCCGGACCGACGGGTCGGTGCGAACACCTGGCCCCGGGCGTCCGGCTCAGCGGTCGGTGGCGTCGTCCTCGAGCGAGGCCACCTCGTCCGCCTGCTCGGCCAGCGCCTCGGTCTGGAAGACGGACTTCTCCAGCAGGAACCACTCCTCGGGGGTCATCACGGCCGTCACGGGCGCGTCGTGCCCCGCCTGGGGCAGCAGCACGTCGCGGACGAGCTCCTCGCCGTAGACCATCGCGAAGATCGGGGTGCCCGGGCGGGCGTGGCGCAGCACCCGGTCGTACCAGCCGCCGCCCTGCCCGAGCCGGGTCCCCGCGGCGTCGATCGCCAGGGCGGGGGCGATGACGACGTCGGCCTGGGCGATCGCCTCGGCCGGCAGCACCTCGCCCGAGGGCTCCGGCGGGCGGCCCGGCGCGCGGACCTGCAGGTCGTCCGGGCCTTGGTAGACCCCCCAGGTGCGGGCCAGGCCCGGGCCGAGCACGGGCAGCAGCACCCGGATCCCGGCGCGGCGCAGCGCCTCGAGCACCTCCAGGCTGTTCGGCTCGCTGCCCTGGGAGACGTAGGCCGCCACGCACCGGGCGTCGCCGACCGCCTCGAGCGCGTGGTCGGCGAAGGCCCGGGCGGCCGCCAGCCGCTCCTTCTCCGGCCGCTGGGCGCGGGCCTCGCGCACCAGCTGGCGGAGCATCTGCTTGGCGTCCTCCGCCTCGTAACCATCGGTGCGGGGCAGGGAGAGCTGCGGACGCTGCATGCGGCCAGTTTCCCAGCCGGTCCCGCGACCGACGCTCGAACGGCTGGCATTCCGCCCGGAGCGGACAACCTTGACGGCGCCACGCCACGACCGCCGTCCGCAGCGCGCGCCCGGGCGCCAGGCCGATAATGTCGGCCCCATGGCAGCCAACACCTCGCCCACGTCCGTGCCCGTTCGGAAGGCGGTGGTCCCGGTCGCCGGACTGGGTACCCGCTTCGTCCCTGCCACCAAGGCCATCCCCAAGGAGATGCTCCCAGTGGTGGACAAGCCGGCGATCCAGTACGTCGTGGAGGAGATCGCCGCCGCCGGCATCGACGACGCCGTCATGGTCACCGGCCGCGGCAAGGGCGCCATCGAGGACCACTTCGACGCCGCCCCCGAGCTCGAAAGCAAGCTGGAGGCGAAGGGCGACGACGCGCGCCTGGCCGCGGTGCAGGCCTCCACCGGCCTCGCGCACCTGCACTTCGTGCGCCAGGGCGAGCCCAAGGGGCTCGGCCACGCCGTCCTGCAGGGCAAGGACCACGTGGCCGGGGAGCCCTTCGCCGTCCTGCTGGGCGACGACCTCATCGACGCGCGCGAGACCCTGCTCCAGGACATGATCGCCGTGCGCGAGCGGCTCGGCGGGTCCGTCATCGCCCTGCTCGAGGTCGACCCGGCCCAGATCAACCTCTACGGCTGCGCCGCGGTCGAGCCGGTCGCCGGCGCCGCCGGTATCGGCTCCCTCGGTGAGGGCGACGTCGTCCAGGTCACCGAGCTCGTCGAGAAGCCCGCGGTGGAGGAGGCCCCGTCCAACCTCGCCGTCATCGGCCGCTACGTGCTGGACCCGGCCGTCTTCGCCGTGCTCGAGCAGACGCCCCCCGGCCGCGGCGGCGAGATCCAGCTGACCGACGCGCTGCAGACCCTCGCCCGCATGGACCCGGCCGAGGGCGGCGGGGTCTACGGGGTGGTCTTCCGCGGCCGCCGGTACGACACCGGCGACAAGCTCGACTACCTCAAGGCCGTGGTGCGCCTCGCCGTCGACCGCGAGGACCTCGGCCCGGACTTCGGCGCCTGGCTGGAGACCTTCGTCGCCGGGCGCCGCGTGGAGCTCGGGTCCGACGCCGGCGCCGCCGGGCGCGCCGCCGAGCCGAGCCCGGGCACGCCGAGCGCCCGGTGAGAACGGTCCAGGAGCACCTCGCCGCGTGCCTGGCGGCCGTGGGACCGCTGCCGCCGCTGGACGTGGTGCTCCCCGACGCCGTCGGCTGCATCCTCGCCGAGGACGTCGTGGCCGGCGAGGACCTGCCCGTGGCGGACCTCGCCGGCCTCGACGGGTACGCGGTGCGCGCCGCCGACGTCGCCGAGGCCCGGCCGGACCGGCCGGTCACCCTGCACGTGACGGACGAGCTGCGCGCCGGGCAGGTCGACCATCTGCGGCTGGTGAGCCACGCCGCGGTGCGCATCGCGTCCGGTGCGCCCATGCCGGTGGAGGCCGACGCCGTCGTGCCGGTGGAGCAGACCGACTTCGGCACCGCCGAGGTGGCGGTGCGCACCGCCGTCGTCGGCGGCGAGAACGTGCGCCGGCGCGCCGAGGACCTGCGCGCCGGGGAGGTGGTGCTGCCCGCGGGGGAGCGGGTCGGCGCGCGGCAGGTGGCCCTGCTGGCCGCCGTCGGCCGGGGGCGGGTCAGCGTGCACCCGCGCCCCCGGGTGGTCATCGTCTCCGTCGGCGACGAGCTGGTCGAGCCGGGCCGCCCGGCCCAGCCCGGCCAGGTGTTCGACGCCAACGGCCACGCCCTGGCCACCGCCGTCCAGGACGCCGGGGCGGCGACGTTCCGGGTGGCGGCGGTGCCCGACGAACGGCGCGCGCTGCGCGAGACGCTCGAGGACCAGCTGGTGCGCGCCGACCTGGTCATCACCACCGGCGGGCTGAGCTACGGCGCGAACGACACCGTCAAGGAGGTCCTCGCGCCGCTGGGCACGGTGCGGTTCGACAACGTCGCCATGTGGCCCGGGCGCCAGCTCGGCGTCGGGCACATCGGCGACGGCACCCCGATCTTCTGCCTGCCGGGCGACCCGGTGTCGGTGCAGGTGGCGTTCGAGGCGTTCGTGCGCCCGGCGCTGCGCGCCATGGCCGGCTACGCCGAGCTGTACCGGCCCTCGGTGGCGGCCGCGGTCACCGGCGGCTGGTACTCGCCCTACGGTCGGCGCGAGTTCGTGCGCGCCCACGTGACCGGGACGCCCGCCGAGGGCTACCGGGCCGAGCCGGTCGGGGCGCCGGCGTCGCTGCTGCTGTCCGCGCTCGCCCGGTCCAACGCCTTCGCCGTCGTGCCCGAGGACGTCACCGACGTGCGGGCCGGCGACCGGCTGCACTGCCTCCTGCTGGACTCGTGAGCGCCGACGCCTGGCCGCTGCGCTGGCCGCTCACCCTCGCCGAGGACCGGCTCGTGCTGCGCCCGCTGCGGCGCCGCGACCGCGACGCCTGGGACCGGCTGCGCCGGCAGAACGCCGCCTGGCTCGAGCGCTGGGAGGCCACCTCGCCCAGCGGGGCGCCGCCGACGTCGTTCGGGGGGTACGTGCGGGCGCTGAACCGCCAGGCCCGGGAGGGCCGGTCGCTGCCGTTCGCCGTCGAGCTCGACGGCGAGATGGTGGGCCAGCTGACGGTCTCCTCCATCACGCGCGGCTCCTTCTGCTCGGCGTCGATCGGGTACTGGGTGAGCCGGCACGTGGCCGGGCGCGGCGTCATGCCGACGGCGGTGGCCATGGCCTGCGACTACTGCTGGTTCGAGGCGGGGCTGCACCGCATCGAGATCAACATCCGGCCGGAGAACCACGCCTCCCGGCGGGTGGTGGAGAAGCTCGGTTTCCGCGACGAGGGGCTGCGGCTGCGGTTCCTTCACATCCAGGGCGACTGGCGCGACCATCGCTCCTACGCCCTGACCGCCGAGGAGGTCCCCGGCGGGCTGCTGCGCCGCTGGCGCGAGCAGGGCGGCGGGGTCCGGTAGGGGGGCCCGTGCCCTATCACCGAAGCCCCTGGTCAGCACGCCGGGAGGGTTGGGGCGCGGTCGTGCCCGAAACGTAAGCAGACACGCCGGAATAGGTCACGTTTCGCGCGGTGCGGCGCGCCTAGCGTTGGACCGTGGAGCTTCAGGGATACGTGGTCACCGCGCTGGCCCTGATGCTCCTGTGCTACCTGCTGCCGCAGCTCGTGCGCAGCCGGCAGTTCCTGCTCGACTCCCGCGTGGAGGACCGGTTCTCCGGCGACCTGCGGGTCCTGGCCACGGCCGGGGCCGGCGCGCCGGGGGCGGCCTCCGCCGGCCACGCACCGCACCACGGCCAGCCCGCGGCGCGGCCGTACCTGCACGATCCTGCCCGACGACCGGAGGCACCCGCCGTGAACAGGCCTCACGCCCGCACCGGGCGTCCCAGCGACGACGCCCGTGCGCTGGCGGCCGCCCGCGCCGCGCGCGCGGCCCGCGTCTCCCGCCGGGCGGCCGCCATCCGCCGGCGCCGGATCCTCACGGCGGTGCTGCTGGTGCTGGCCGTCGCTGGCTGGGTCGGCGTGGGGCTCGGCCGCGTGCCCTGGGTGATCGCGGCGGCGCCGACGCTGCTGCTGGTCACCGTGCTCGAGCTGGGCCGGCGCACCGCGATCAAGGCCCGCGCCCACGACCGGCGCGACCGCGCTGAGATGGCCCGGCTGGAGGAGCGGCTGCGGGCCCTGTCCGCCCGCGAGGGCGACGGCGCGCCGCGGCAGCCGCGTCCGGGCGCCCGTCCGGCGGGTCGGCCTGCCGCGCGTTCGACGGCCCCGGTGCGCTCCCGAGCTGGGGCCCGGCCGGCGGCGCGCCCGGATGTGGTCACCCCGGCCCGCGCGGCGTCGGCGCCCGCCGGTGATGGCGGAGCGGCCGCCGAGGCCTCGCCGGGTTCTCCGGCTGTGGCAGGCTTGCCCGCCGCCGCATCCCCGGGTGTGGCCGGATCGCCGTCCGTCACTTCGCCGGCCCGCGCCGGATCGCGCTCGGCCGCGGTGTCTCCTGCCGCCACCGTCTCCCCGGCGACTGCGGCCTCGGCTGGTGCTGGCTCCCCGGCGGCTGCGGTCTCCCCTGCGCCTGCCGCCTCGCCTGCCGCTGCGGCCTCCCCGGCCGTCGTCGTCTCGCCGATGTCGCCGCCGTCGGCTCTCTCCGCCCCCTCGCCCGCGGTCGCGGCGTCTCCCGGGACCGCGGCAGTGTCGGCCTCATCGCCCGCCGAGGTCGCCGGTCCGGCGCTCGACGGCGAGGCCGAGGTCCCGGCCCCGGCCAGCCCGTGGACGCCGGTGCCGGTGCCGGTGCCCTCCTACACGCTCAAGCCGACGGCGCCGCGCCGCGACGTCGACCCGTACGTCGACGCGCCGGTCGGTGCCACGGCGGCGGTGCCCCAGCGGCCCACCACGGCCTCGCCCGCCGCCGCGGCGGCCTCGCTGACCGAGCCGGTGGCCGTCACCCTCGACCTGGACGCCGTCCTCGCCCGGCGCCGCGCCGCGGGAGAGTGAGTGGCGAACGCCACCTCGAGCCTGCCCGTTCCGATTTCGCACGACGGGGCGAGCCGGTGCTAAACTCGTCATGCTCGCGTTGAGCGGGCGATGGGGCTATGGCGCAGTTGGTAGCGCGTCTCGTTCGCAATGAGAAGGTCGGGGGTTCGAATCCCCCTAGCTCCACCCGGTGAAGGCCGCTGAACCGCACGAAAGTGCAGGTCAGCGGCTTTTTGCTTTCCAGCCAGGGCGCCGACATCGAGGACGGTGACCTGCCGATGCCACGGTTTGTGCCACGGAATGGTCAGCGCCGGGGGCGCGCGAACGGGCGTTGTCGGCCGGTGTGCCTCGCACACCTGACGGGCATGAGCGAGGACATCGAGACCCCAGAGCCCCTGGCCCCCACGCCCTTGTGGACGCTGGAGGAGCTGTGCGAGAAGCTGCGCACCTCTCCGCGGACCGTCCACGGGTGGCGACGAGCTGGCACGGCGCCGAAGGCGTACAAGGTCGGCAAGCACCTGATGTTCGACGAGGCCGACATCCGCGCCTGGCTCGAGGCCAGGCAGACGACCGGCACGACCGCCGATCTCGCCGCCCGCGACGACGAGACGGGCTGGTGACCCCGTGGCCCGGCAACGGCTGAAGCCCGGCGAGCACGGGAAGATCTTCATCTACCAGACGCCGGGCGGGCAGTGGCGGGCGAAGACCCGGCTGCGGCTGATGGACGGCACCGAGACCCAGGTCTCGCGCGTCGGCAGGTCCGCCGACGCTGCGCGCCTCAATGTCCAGGCCGCCCTGGCCGAGCGGCTCGACGTGCCCCAGGGGTCCGGCGCTCTGAGGCCAGCCAGCAAGGTCGGGCTCGCCGCCCGGCAGTGGATTAACGAGCTGCGCGAGCAGTCGACGTGGCCCAACCCCCCGATCCTTCCGCAGACGGTCGACGAGTACGAGCGGCTGCTCGCCAACCACCTCGTGCCGTACCTGGGCAAGCTACGCCTGAACGAGCTGACGCCTGCGGTCTGCCAGGACTGGATCAACGCGCTCATCCAGAAGGGCAAGAGCGGCCCACACGATCTGGTGGTGACCGCGGCTCAGGTGCGTGGCGCATTCCGTCAGGTCCTCGACCGGGCGATCGTCCACGACGCGATGCGCTACAACCCTGCCGACAAGATCACCACGCCCAAGCGGAAGCAGCCGGACCCGAAGGCCCTGACGGTCAACGACGTGTATCGGCTGCGCAGGGCCGTGCGCGACTGGGAGACCTCACGGAAGGGCCGACCGGGTCCGAAGCCGACCGGGCACCTGCCGGCCGCGGTCGACGTCATGCTCGGCACGGGCCTGCGGATCGGGGAGGTGATGTCGCTGCTGTGGGGCGACGTGAACCTGACGGAGGACGGACTGCCGACGATCTCGGTCGCCTCGACGATGGTGGACATCAAGGGCCAGGGCACGGTGCGGCAGGCGCACACCAAGACCGCCGCGGGCCGGCGCACGATCATCATCCCGAAGTTCACCGTCGAGGCGCTGAAGGCGATCCGGCCCGCGACCACCACCGACGACATGCCGGTCTTCCCGGCGCGACGGTTCAAGAACGGAACCGTGGCGCTCAAGCCGCAGACCACGCACAACGTGCGGCGGACGCTGCGCGATGCGCTCGAGCTGGCCAAGATGCCCGGCGAGGTCCACCCGCACCTGCTGCGCTCGACGGTGGCCACCTTCGTCGCCCGCGAGCAGGGCGTGGCCGACGCCGCCGCGCTCCTGGGGCACAAGATCAACGCCGGGGTGACCGGCCGGCACTACATCGAGCGCCTGCAGCTCGCCCCCGACACCTCTGAGGTGCTGCAGGCACTGATCGAGATCGGGGAGGCCGAGGCGCGGGCGGAGGAGTCCGGCGGGCGGGAGGAAGACTTGTCGGACGACGGCGCGTTCCGCGCCAACGAAGTGGCCGGCCTCACTGACGGCCGTGCGAACAGCCAGAACGAGGCCGCCCAGACCCCCGAAGCGACGCCGCGGGGAGCAGCGCCGAGCAGCCGCCCGCGGCAACGAGCACTCTTCGACTGACGGCACGCAATTTCGACCCCCTTACGGCCCGCCTTCCACCCCGCCGCAGCCAGTCGCCCCCGAGAGCACGCCCGTCTTGTGCACGACGGCGCCGCCATCGCACGGACCGTCGGCCGCGGAGCGGGCGGCCCCGCGGTGGATGCAGAGCCGAGTTCGAGTGGACGGCGTGATGGTTCGTCCAGGTATCCCCACGCCTCTTGCAACCGAGGGCTGAGCGCCCCCGAGCACCCGGCGGGACCCGCACACCTACCTCCTAAAGGTAGGTGGGGCGATGACCGTCACGATCCGCAAGATGAGCGCGGGCAAGGGGTACGAATACCTGCTGCGGACCGTCGCCGCGGGCGACGGAGACAGGTCGCTGGCCACTCCACTGACTAGGTACTACACCGAGGCCGGCACGCCACCGGGACGATGGATGGGCTCCGGCCTCACCAGCCTCGCCTCCGGCATCGACGCCGGTGACGAGGTCACCGAGGACCAGCTCAGGCGACTGATCGGGCACGGCGCCCATCCCGTCACCGGCGAGCCCCTCGGCGGTAGGTACCGGGTCTTCCAGAAACCGGCAGCCGGCCAGCTCCGCCATGCCGTCGCGGGCTACGACCTGACCTTCTCGATCCCGAAGTCCGCCAGCATCCTGTGGGGAGTCGCCGACGCCGGGACCCAGGCGATCATCGCCGACGCCCACCACGCCGCCGTCGCCGAGGCGCTCGACTTCCTCGAGCGCGAGGTCGTCGCCACCCGCGTGGGCGCCAAGGGGCCGAAGGGCGCCGTCGCGCAGGTCGCCGTCACCGGGGTGCTCGCCACCGCCTTCGACCACTACGACTCCCGCGCCAATGACCCCCACCTGCACACGCACGTCGTCATCTCCAACAAGGTCAACACGGTCCGTGACGGCAAGTGGCGCACGATCGACGGCACCGCGCTGCACGCCTGGGTCGTTGCACTCTCCGAGCTGCACGAGGCCACCTTCAGCGACCACCTCACCCGGGCCCTCGGCGTCGGCTGGGAGCGGCGCCCGCGCGGCCGCGACCGCAACCCCGCCTGGGAGATCACCGGTGTCCCGCACTCGCTCGTCGAGGAGTTCTCCCGCCGCTCCCAAGGCATCGACGCCGAGACGGACCGCCTCATCGAGGACTACGTCGCCCACCACGGCCGCCGTCCCCGCCGCTCGACGATCATGAGGCTGCGCCAGCAGGCCACCCTGTCCACCCGCCCCTCCAAGGAGATCCACTCGCTCGCCGACCTCACCGGGCTCTGGCGGCGCCGCACCGCCGACTACCTCGGCACCGACCCGGTCGCCTGGGCGCGGCGTTCGACGACGAACCCACCGGCTCGGTTGCTGCGCGCAGACGACGTCCCGCTCGACGTCATTGCGGACGTTGGCCGCCGCGTCGTCGTCACGGTCGAGGAGAAGCGGTCGACCTGGCGACGTGCCAACCTTTACGCCGAGGCAGCCCGCCAGACCCTCGGGTGGCGGTTCGCCAGCACCGTCGACCGGGAGGCGATCACCGGCCTCGTCGTCGACGCCGCCGAGCGTGGCTCGCTGCGTCTCACCCCGCCGGAGCTCGCCACCAGCCCAGTGGCGTTCAGGCGCGATGACGGCACCAGCGTGTTCCGGCCCAAGTACTCCACCGTGTTCTCCTCCGAGCACCTGCTCGCGGCCGAGGACCGGCTGCTCAAACGCGCCGCCGCGATGACCGCACCCACCGTGGCGATCGAAATCGTCGACGCGATCACCGCCCAGCCGGTCAAGGGCAACCGACTCAGCCCCGAACAGGCGCAGGCCATCGCGACGATCGCGGTGTCCGGCCGTCAGGTTGACCTCCTCGTCGGCCCGGCGGGCGCGGGCAAGACCACGGCCATGACTGCGCTCTACCGTGCCTGGACCCGCCAGCACGGCAGGGGCAGCGTGATCGGCCTGGCACCCAGTGCCGTCGCAGCCGCGGTGCTCGCCGACGACCTCGGCATCCCCTGCGAGAACACCGCCAAGTGGCTCCACGACCACCAGCATGGGCGGACGGCCTTCCGGAAGGGCCAGCTCGTCGTCATCGACGAGGCCACCCTCGCCGGCACGCTCACCCTGGACCTGATCACCGGCCACGCAGCCGCCGCGGGAGCCAAGGTGCTGCTCGTCGGTGACTGGGCCCAGCTGCACTCGGTCGACGCCGGGGGAGCCTTCGCGATGCTGGCCGACGCCCGCGGCAACGCCCCGGAGCTCGTCGACATCCACCGCTTCACCCACGCCTGGGAGAAGACCGCTTCCCTCGACCTTCGTCACGGCCACCCCGAGGCCATCGACACCTATCTCGCCCACGATCGGGTGAGCGAGGGCGACGCCGATGCCATGACGGATGCCGCCTACCGAGCCTGGCGCGAAGACATCACCGCCGGCCGAGCAAGCGTCTTCATCGCCGACACGTCGCACACGGTCCGCGACCTCAACGCCCGCGCCCGCGGCGAACGCCTCCTCACCGGACAGACCCACACCGGCCCCGAGGTCCGCCTCGTCGACGGCACCTACGCCTCCGCCGGCGACTGGATCATCACCCGGAAGAACGACCGCCGCCTGCGCACCCTGCGCTCCGGCTGGGTCCGCAACGGCGACCGCTGGTGCGTCAGCGCCGTGTGCGGCGACGGCTCCCTCGTCGTCCGGCGCCTCGACCGGAAGGCCGGCGGCGCCGTCGTGCTGCCAGCGGCGTACGTCGCCGCGCACGTCGACCTCGGCTACGCCATCACCGCCTACCGCTCCCAGGGCATCACCGTCGACACCGCCCACGTCGTCGTCTCCGACGCCACGACGCGGGAGAACCTCTACGTCGCGATGACCCGGGGCCGCGACCACAACCAGGCCTACGTCGTCACGCAGGCCGCCGACGACAACCACGGCGCACCGCTCGGCGAGGAGGTCACCGCGAGATCGGTGCTGCTCCGCGTGCTCGCCAACCGCGGAGCCGAACTCTCGGCCCACCAGACGATCACGGCAGAGCACGAAACGTGGAGCTCCATTGCTCAGCTCGCCGCCGAGTACGAAACCCTCGCCGCGGCCGCGCAACGCGACCGCTGGGCCAGCCTGCTCCGGTCCTGCGAGCTCACCGAGGACCAGATCGACGACGTGCTCGCTTCGGAAGCCTTCGGCCCCCTCGCCGCAGAACTGCGCCGCGCCGAGGCCAACGGCCACGACGTCGACCGCCTCCTGCCGGCCGCAGTCGCGCGCCACGGGCTGCGCGACGCCGACGACATCGCCGCGGTCCTGCGCCACCGGGTGCACCTTGGCACCAACCAACGAGCCGGTGGCCGCGCCCGGCGCCCGCGCCTCATCGTCGGTCTGATCCCCGAAGCCCTCGGCCCGATGGAGCCCGAGATGCGTCAGGCCCTTGACGAACGCCGCGACCTGATCGAACAGCGCGCCCGGGCGCTCGCCGAGGAGGCCCTCAGCACGAGGACACCGTGGATCAGAGCACTCGGTCCCAAGCCCACCGATCGAGCCGCGTCCGTCCGCTGGGCGGAGGGCACCATCACCGTCGCTGCCTACCGCGACCGGTACGGCGTCGCCACAGCACAACCTCTCGGTGGACAGCCGGCCACGGATGCCCAGCGCCTCGACCGAGCACGCGCCACGTGGACCCTGCGAAGGTTCGATGTCGCGACCGTCAACATACCGCGGCGCGACAACGGCCCGCGGCTGAGCTTGTGAGCCCCTTTATTGGCCGTGGTCGATGCCTGCATCGGCGCAGGCGGTCAAGACTACGGGCCCCCGCGGGGTTCATCCGGGACCGTTCCACGGCCGGGGCGATTCGCCCCAGCCTCGGATTCCGCCCCTCCTGCCCCGGGGCCAATTGCGTCCCCTCGATCCGGCGCTGCGCGACTACCGCCGCCGCTGGAATCCAGCTCGCCGGTCCGGGCGTGTAGTCCATGGCCACCACGCTGGCCGCGCGGCATCACTCACTTCGTACCCCCACACGATCTACGCCATCACCCGAAACACGCGTTCACGCTGCTCACCGGGCATACCCCCGGACACCTTTGATGCGCCCGCGCTCCACGAGGTTGTCCCTGCCCTCGGCCCACACGCGTCGACGGGCGAGGGCGATGAGGGCCTGGCTGTGTCTCTTGCCCTCGTCGCGGTTGCGGTCGTAGTGGTCATGCGTGAGGCGCTGGCGGTGGGTGGGACGAGCTTCGACGGGTTGTACGTCGACGTCGAAGGTGCTGCCGGTTCTGCGCCCGGTCCCTCGCTGTGTATGGCCGCGCCGGGCTGCCCTGCCCGCAATGCGGGCGCCGGTGTGCCGTGAGTAGTTCATGAACCGCAGCTTCTGCTCGTGCCCACGAGTGCCAGCGGCGCCCGGCGGCCGCGACGGCCCGAGGCGCGTCCCACGGGGTGTGTCAGCTGCTTGACGGGCAGTGGGCAGGGCTGACAATCCCTCGATGAAGGCAGCCGTCGGGCGCCATCGGGAGGACCGGATCGGCCCGGACGGCAGAGTGCGGGGAGCGGAGATGCCGCCAACCCGAGCCGAGAGCGTCGATCGGAAGCAGTGACTGTCGCGTCCTGCCGCCGCGGCGAACACCGGTGTGAGGTGATGCCTCGCTATGTTGCATTAGAGCAACGACCGGCACGGAAGTGTGGCAACATCATTGACGTACTCCCGGGCGGACTCGATCATGGACGGGAAGCGTCCGGCAGGGTGGTCGGGCCGCGGTGGTGTACGGACCAACTGGGACAGCCGGGCGGTCCGCGTTGCCGAGGGCTCCACCCCAGCGACGTGCCCTCCACGACCGAGAGGAATGACCCGATGCAACGACGCACAGGACTGATGAGGCACCGTATCTTTGCCGTGGCAGGAGCCCTCGGCATCGCACTGGTTGCTGCCGGTTGCTCCGGCGGCGACGGCCAGGGCAAGAGTGCCGCGGCTCCGGATCCGGGAACGACGTCCCAGGGCGCCGGAGGGAAGGCCGGTGGCGAGGTGTGTGACCCGATCAACTTCGCCACCATCGACGACGACGCCCACCGCGTGGGGTGGTACGCACTGACCAACGGCCTGATCGAGTCGGACATCCTCACGGAGTTCGACGTCTCCTACCTGGCACTGCCCGCGCTGGCGCAGGCCGCCGGCACCGGCGAGTACCAGATCATGCAGGCATCGCTCGCGGTGGTGCCGTTCGCGCGGGCCAGCGGAGGGATCGACTTCCGCTTCCTGGGCTTCGGCAGCGGGTATGGCGGCAACGGCCCCGCCTTCTACGTCCAGGCCGACAGCGACATCACCTCACCCGAGCAGTTTGCCGGCAAGACCCTCGGCGTGCAGGGATTCACCTCGGTGTTCGCCAGAGAGGCGCAGTTAGTGCTCGCCGAGACCTATGGCCTGGCATTCCCGCTCGAGGGTGGGGACATCACGTGGGTGGAGCTCGACCCACCGACCCTGCTGAACGCCGTCAAGGAGGGTGACGTCGACGGCGCAGTGCTCGCCTACCAGGCGGGCTGGCTCGCCGAGCAGGACACGGCGCTGAAGAACATCGGCCAGCTCGACGCCCTGTACTCCGAGGCGACCGACGGTTCGGTCGCCTTCGGCTCAGCGATCATCGCGGAGAACGAGTACATTGAGGCCAACGGGGAGTGCGTGGCGGAGTTCCAGCGGATGGCCGAGGAGTCGACCAAGTACGCCGAGGAGCACTACACCGAGTTCGCCGACGAGATCGTCGAGGCGACCGGCGTGTCGCCCGAGTACCTCGACTACTACTGGTCGACGGACGAGAACTACATGTTCTACGGCGGCCTGGACGGGGAGTGGGTCAGGTCGGCCCAGGCCTTCTACGACGTCATGACCGAACACGGGCTCTACCCGGAGAGCCTTGACGTGGAGGCGCTCGTCGTCGACTGAGGTCAGGAGCGCTGCTCCCGCCCAGCGACGAGCCGGCCCCCACCACAGCCCAGCGTGGTGGGGGCCGGCTCCTTCGGTGCCGGTGGCGTGCCGCCCCTCAGTGCACGCGAGCGGTCGCGTCGACGCCGAAGCTGACCTCGACGTTGCTCGCGAGTGCCCGGTGGGCGTAGCAGATGTTCGCGGCCAGTGTCATCAGTGCCGTCGTCTGGGCGTCCTCGCAGCGGCCGTTGAGGAAGACGTGGGTGGCCAGCGGGTCCGCTGTCGCACGCGTGCGGTCGATCTCGAAACGACTTACCTGGGTCAGCCGCGCCCGCTCCAGGGGCAGGCGGCGGACGGCGACGTACCGGCACAGCTGGGTGTGGTAGCAGAAGGCCGTCCCGATGCTGAAATACGCCAGCGGGCTGGGCGCCACGGTGTCGGCGGGGTCGGACAGCAGGGACCACCGGTCGCCGGTGACCTCGGGGAAGCCGACAGTGGTGCGCACGGTGCCCAGCCGCGGATCGAGCTTCCCCCGGGCTTCGACGTGGAACTCCACCGCACCGTCGCTGTCGTCGGTCACTACGTGCGTCCGGTCGGGATGTCCCGGCTCGAAGCCGACGACATCCCCCAGCTGCTCGTCCGTCGGCTCGGGTACCTCGGCGTACTTCCGCAGCGGGTCCACCGCGGGGGCACCGTGGAGGGCGGGGATGCCGTGCACCGCCGTCGGGCGTCCGTTGCTGTGCAGCCCGAACCGGCCCTCGCGGGCAGTCGCCACCGCGGCGACCGCGGGCGAGGTGGCGATGGCGTGCGCGACGAGCGCGTCGAGCTCGGCCGGGGTCGCCGCGCCGTCGACGGCGACGTCGATCCGCAGGTCGAAGACCTTCGCCACCGCCTGAGCCCGGACGAAGGAGCCGGTGGCGGCGAACCCCTGCCGCACCGTGCCGCTCAGGGAGGTGAGCGTGACGCCACGCTCTCGGGCCGCAGCGGCGACTCTGGTGAGGATGTCGGCATGCAGGCCGGCACCCCAGTACATCAGCGGAGCGGGTGCCAGGTTGGTGCCGCGCAGGTAGGTCCCCTCGTCGGCCTCGAGGCGCCACATGCGGCCCGTCGATGTCGTCTCGACCAGTCCGCGCTTGTGGAAGCCCTCGAGGCCCATGACCTCGACGGTGTACGTCTCGGCGCCGTGGCCCAGCAGGTGCAGCGGCGAGTGGCCGGCCCGTGGGGTCACCGGCGCCGCAGCTTGCGATCCGACATCCATGGAACAGTCTTCCTTCCCGGCCCGGGAAACCTAGCCGCGGGCCACGATCGTCGTGATTGGCGTTGCCGCAGGAGCCGTTGCGCCAGGCAGTAGCGGGCTCGCTGTCGAGCCCGCCCGGGCCCCGCCGACTATCCGAGGTTGCTCTCGGTGAGCTCTTCGACCGCCGGGTCGTCGCCGAACTTGGCGACGATCTGTTTCCGAATGAGCTGGAACTGCGGGGAGAGGGGGTTGGCGGGGTGGGAAAGGTCGACAGGAATGTCGGCGAGCATCGTGGTGGGTTTGGGGGAGAAGACCACGATCCGGTTGCCCACGATGATCGCCTCGTCCACGTCATGAGTGACGAAGATGATCGTCAGGCCTGTGCGCTCCCACAGGCGCACGATCTCGTCGCGGAGCTGGTGTCGGGTCTGGACGTCCAGGGCGCTGAAGGGCTCGTCCATGAGCAGGATCTCGGGCTTGACTGCCAGGCCACGGGCGATAGCCACCCGCTGCTGCTCGCCGCCGGAGAGAACGTGGGCGGGGCGCTTGGCCAAGTGCTCGATGTCCACGGTCGCCAGGGCCTCACGGGCCTGTTGGCGCAGCTCGTCCTTGCTGCCGGGCATCCCGCGCAATTGCATGCCGAGCACTACGTTGTCCAAGGCGTTGCGCCACGGCACCAGGCGGGGCGCTTGAAAGACGTACGCCAGCCGGTCCCACGCCTCCCAGGTAGGCCGCTCGCCCACTCGCACCTCCCCGCCGTGGTGGCTGGTCAGCTCACCGATGATGCGCAGCATCGTCGACTTTCCGCACCCGCTCGGGCCGAGCAGGCACACGAACTGGCCCTGCTCGATCGTGAGATTCATGTGGTTCAGGACTACCTCGGTGCCGTACTGCACCTTCAGGTCCTCGATCTTCACTGCTGGGGCGCTCATGCTGCTCCTCCACCGCTACGCCGGGCGAACATCTGAGACATCGGATCGAACACGAAGCGCTCGACCACCGTGACGATGACCAGGACCACCACGATCGTGGCGAATACCGTCGGGGTGTCGAAGGCCTGCCGGGCCCGGTTCATCACCAGGCCCAGGCCCGACCGGGCGCCGAAGAATTCGGCGATCAAGGCCACCTTCCAGCCGACCGAGAAGGACAACCGGACGGCCGCCAGCACGTAGGGCATAAGCAGCGGCACCTGGATGCGGAACAGCATCTTCACCCGGGACCTGGTGAAGCTACGGGCCATCTCCTGCAGGCCGGCGTCGAGGTTGCGCATGCCCTCCCACATGTTCACCATGCAGAACGGGATAAGGATCAGCGTGACCACCACGATCACGGCCGAGTTCCCCACTCCGAACCAGATCACGCCCAAGATTGCCCACCCGAGCGCGGGAACACTGTTGAGGAACGGCAGCAAGGCCTTGGTCACCAAGGACTCCGTCACCGGCACCAGCCGGGCGAGGAACACCAGGCCGCTGCCGATCAACAGCGCCAGCACCACCGCCGCCAGGATGCGCACCATCGAGGTCCAGGTGTGCACTGACTCGGCGGTGAACAACAAGTCGATGGTGCGCCGCGCCACGTCGAGCGGCTGGGGGACCGTCAGGGGCGAGCTGTTCTGCGCCGCCCACCACCACATGGCCAACGCTGCGAGCGGCCCCAGGACCGCCAACGCCGTCCGCGCCCGAACCATTCGCAGACTACCGGCGCGCGATCGTCCCGAACGCACCCGCTCACGTGAGCTGCGGCCACCCGTCGGCGTCGACGCACGGCTGTCCGCGCCGTTCGGTAGGCGGTCGCCGATCACTTGCGGCTGCGCCTCGCTCACGACCGGCTCCTGTGTGTCTCGCACAATGTTGTGACTCCTTAAGACTTGTCCACCTGTAGCGGCTCGGCGCGTGGGAGATGCCGGGGTTGAGCGGGAGGTGCGATAACCGCTGTACCCAAGAGACGAAGAATCAGACGGCTGATATCCGCGGTAGGTCAAATCGATGGGCGCACCCTCGCGTCCGCAGTCCATCTCTGGCTATCGGACATGCCGTCCAGCCCATCCTCCTCCATTGCATAAGTCGGTGGCGGCCGCATGTGATCCGCAACATTAGAGCTCACGGCTTGATCTGTACAAGTAATGCGTGTCGATAGGTCGCATCAACGCTAGTGATCAGTCGTAGGGTGCCGATGGCCCACGGCCAGTCCGGTTCGCCCCCGTTGTGAGTGGGGGTGCGCGGCGTTCACGGCAGCGCCCCTGCGCCGGCACGCCCACATCACGTTGAATGATGAGATGTATCGATTCCCATTGCTTGCAGGAATCCCACGCGGCCTCCTAGTGTGCTGAATCACAGACGGTCGACGGAGAAATAGCACGGCCGGTTCGCAGCCACATCGCCGCGAAGGAGCGAGCACTGTGATTGTCGAGTTACCTCCCAAGCTCTCGGGATGAACGAAGGTTGGCCGGAGTCCACAGCGTCAACTGGGACGCGCGGCTCCGCCGGGCCCTAGGTTTCGCGCCCCGCCGAAAAGGCGTTCGCCAGGCCCCTCTCGGAATCACTGATGGTTCCCCCGCGCACCACCCGGCTGTCGGAGCGTCCCGCGTGGGCCGGCACCGGAGCGAGCGGCCGCACCGATTCTCAGCACCACCGCCATCGGATCGCTCAGCAACTCAACTTTCGACAATGAGAGGCAAAACCATGATTGCTCGACCGCAGGTCCCGGGTGTCCGTGCACACCGACGGGTGGCCGTCTCTGTGGCGGCGCTTGCCATCCTCCTCGCGGGATGCGCCGCCGGCGCCGAGTCGACGGAGTCGGAGTCCACGGGGGACTCCCAGGACAAGGGTGTCCTGAAGGTCGCTCTCGGTCGCGAGCTCCCCATTCTCGACCCGTACCTCTCGGTCGCGAACAAGGACCTGGAGTTCTACTTCGCCTTCTACGACCGTCTGGTCCACGTCGCGCCCGACTACACGCTCGTTCCCGGGCTGGCCGAGTCCTGGGAGTTCGCCGAGGACATGTCCTACCTCGAGCTCAAGCTCCGTCAGGGCGTCACCTTCCACGACGGCGTGCCGTTCAACGCGGAAGCAGTGAAGAAAAACTACGAGCGCGCCATCTCCGAGGGCACCGGCTCCATCGTGACGGACCTGGCCGACGTCACCGGCGTGGAGATCGTCGACGACTACACCGTCAGGTTCATGACGGCCGTGCCCGTCTCCAACCTCCCCGCCATCCTCTCCGACCGCGCCGGCATCCAGCCCAGCCCGGAGATGTCCGAGGGATCGGACCACGTGGCCGGCTCCGGGATGTACGAGATCGACCGGTACGAGCCTGGTGTGGGCCTCTCTCTCAAGCCCTTCGCAGACTACTGGGACAAGGAGGCCCAGGGCCTGGCGGGACTCGAGTTCAGCTTCCTGACCGACAGCTCTGCGATCTTCAGCGCTCTGCAGTCGGGGCAGCTAAACGCGGCGCCCATCGACATCCCGCAGGCCGAGCAGGCCCGCGCCGTCGGGCTCCAGATCGACGACAAGCCCACAGTCGGGGTCACCATCATCAGCCTGAACTCCGACCGTGAGGGGCTCGACGACGCGCGGCTCCGCCGCGCCATCAACGTCGGGATCGACCGGCAGGCGCTGGTCGACAAGCTGGCATTGGGCGCCGGTGAGCCGACCTGCCAGTGGTTCCCCGAGGGTATGGCCGAGCACGACCCCGAGATGGGGCTGGAGCCCTGCGCATACGACCCCGACGAGGCGCGCCGCCTGGTCGAGGAGGCCGCCCCGGACGGGTGGACGCTCACGCTCTCCCACATGTCCGACGACTTCGCGAACACCCAGTTCGCCCAGGCCGTGGTGGAGATGTGGAAGGAGGTCGGCATCAACGCCCAGCTCAACCCCGTGGAGTCGTCCGTTGCGATCGGGCTCCTCAACGACACCAAGGAGATCACCGCCCTCGGCGCACCGTTCGCCGGCCGGCCCAGCG
Organism: Georgenia ruanii; assembly: GCF_009193175.1. Classification (GTDB taxonomy): domain Bacteria; phylum Actinomycetota; class Actinomycetes; order Actinomycetales; family Actinomycetaceae; genus Georgenia; species Georgenia ruanii. The sequence goes on from NZ_VUKE01000012.1 coordinate 104,237, forward strand.
CGCTGCAGACCATTGCGCACTTCACCATCGACGGCGGGTTCGGCGTGTTGGGCGACGCACACCTGAGCGACAAGCGCGAGGAGCTCTACGCCCAGGCGCGTGCGGCAGCCGACCCTGACGAGCAGGCAGGCCTCGTCCGGGAGATCAGCGCCGAGATGGTCGAGAACTCGGCGGTGCCGATCCCGCTCTATTTCGAGCGTGCTCCGCTCGCCTTCACCAAGGACGTCCACGGCCTGGAGAAGTACGTCTCGAACAAGCTGGAGTTCCGAGGCGTCACCGTCGGCTCAGCGAGCTGAGGAAGGTCTCATGCGCAGCTACTCCATCTGTCTGATGCCCGGTGACGGCATCGGCCCCGAGGTCATCGGAGCCGCGAGGGAGGTGCTCACCGCGGTGGCCGGCATGTCTGGGGCGGTGGACCTCTCGTTCGACGAGCACCGGATGGGCCACGAGGCCTACAGCGACGGCTTCGAGCCCCTCTCAGAGACGGCGATCCAAGCGGCACTGACCGCCGACGGCGTGCTCGTCGGCGCAGTGGACACCGTCAGCTTTCCCGAGCACGTCGCCCAACCGACGCGCACGCTCCGGGAACGGCTGGAGGTCCGTGCGAGCGTGCGGCCCAGCCGGAACTTCCGCGGTGTGCCCTCCAGGTTCGACGGCGTGGACCTCGTAGTCGTCCGGGAGGTCACTGAGGGCTTATACGCCGGCATCGAGGAGTACGTCGGGCAGAACGAGGTCCGTGCGGCGCGCGTCATCACCCGAGGAGCGTCCTCCCGAGCGGCACGTGTCGCCTTCGAGGCCGCCGCGGGACGAAGAAAGAAGGTGACGGTGGTGCACAAGCTCGGGGCGCTGCCCCTGTCTGACGGCATGTTCGTCGCCGCCGCCCGCGAGGTTGCCGACGAGTATCCGGACGTCGAGCTCGAGCTTCGCAACGTGGATGCATGCGCCATGGAGATGGTCGAGCACCCCGAACGCCTCGACGTCGTCCTGTCCACGAACGCGTTCGGGGACATTCTCTCCGACGTGGCGGCCGGGGTCGCCGGCGGCATCGGCATCGCACCGTCCGCCTGCGTCGGCACGCACGGCAGCTACTTCGAGCCCGTGCACGGCACCGCGCCGGACATCGCCGGCCGAGGGATCGCAAACCCCATGGCGGCCATCCTCACCGCCGCGATGATGCTGCGTCACCTCGGTGAGGAGGAGCTGGCAGTGACGGTCGAGGACGCGGTCGAGCGGGTGCTCGTGCAGGGCCGTCACCTCACCGCCGACCTCGGTGGCGAGGCCACCGGCGCCGAGGTGACAAGAGCGGTCATCGGGCAGCTCACCGTCGGTGGGCGTCAGGCGGTCGCCGCAACGCGTACCGAGAGGTAGAGGCAGGCATGGCAGTTGTGGTCCTCCGACGGCTCGTAAGTGTGGTGCCGCTGTTCGCGGTCGTGAGCGTCGTCGTGTTCCTCATGGTGCACATGGTGCCCGGGGATCCCGCCGTTCTAGTCGCGGGCGACTTCGCCTCGCCCGAGCAGATCGCCGCCGCACGCGAGATGCTCGGCCTCAATGACCCGCTGTGGCTGCAGTACTGGAACTGGCTGCTGGCCGCGCTGCAGGGCGATCTGGGTGCCTCGTTCCTGCCTTCCTCGCAGAGCGTTACGGAGGCGCTCGCGGCCAGGGTCCCGGTCACGGCATCGCTCATCGGCGGGGGCATCGTGGTCGCGCTCGTGCTCGGCCTTCCGGCGGGCATCGTGTCGGCACGGTTCCGCGACACCTGGATCGACCGGGCGACCCTCCTCACGGCCACGATCGGGTATGTGGTGCCCGGGTTCGTGTTCGCAATCATCGTGGTCTCGGTGGTGAGCATCCGGCTGGGCCTGCTGCCCGCAACGGGGTACGTCTCACCGGCCGTCGATCCGGTCGCTTGGATGCGCCACCTGATCCTGCCAAGCCTGGCGGTCGGGATCGGGATCTTCGCCTTCGTGGCCAACCAGTGCCGCGCCTCACTGATCGAGGCGCTGGGGCAGCCCTACGTGCGGACGGCGACGGCGAAGGGTCTCCTGCCTCAGCAGGTGCTGATCAAGCACGCGTTGCGAAACGCCGCCGTGCCAGTCGTGACCTCGGTGGGCCTGCAAATCGCGTTCGCGATCGGCGGCTCCGTCCTCATCGAGGTGGTGTTCGGCCTCCCCGGGCTCGGCTCGCTGGCTGTCAGCGCCATCCAGCAGCGTGACTTCCCCATGATCCAGGGCGTCGTCCTCGTGAGCTGCATCTGGGTCGTCGTGGTCAACCTCCTCGTCGACATCGTTCACATGGCGCTCGACCCGAAGGTGAGGACTGCGTGATGACCAAGCACGAGGGCCGGAACCGCTGGGGCGGGGCCGGTATCCGGAGATTCATGCGACAGCCCATGGCCATCGCGGGTCTCGCCGCGCTCGCCGTCATGGCATTGATGGCCGCCGTGTACGGCCTGTTCATCCCCGGAGGGGCCGCCACCAACCAGGACGGCATGCCATTCCAGGCGCCCCTCGGCGCGGCGGGTCTGCTCGGCACAGACAGCCTTGGCCGCGACGTCCTGATGCGCATGTGGGGCGGAACCGAGGTCGCCGCCGTCACTGCCTCGGTGGTTCTCCTCGTGGCGATGAGCCTAGGCGTGCCGGTCGGCGTCGTCGCCGGGTACTGGGGTGGCCGGCTCGACCAGGTCATCATGCGCGTCGTCGACGGCGTCATGAGCTTCCCGGCGATCATCCTAGCTATGGCTGCGGTCGCCGTTCTTGGGCCCGGGCTCATGAACGCGCTGTTCATCATCGGGGTGATCTTCGCGCCCCGGTTCGCGCGGCTGGCCCGGGCGTCGACCATCTCAGTGCGGCACCAGGGCTATGTGGAGGCGGCGATCGTGGCCGGGCTGCCACGTCGCCGCATCATCACCCGGCACGTCCTGGCCAACATCCGGGGGCCTTTGCTCGTGGAGATGGCGCTGACCTCTGGCAACGCAATCGGCGCCGAAGCAGCACTGAGCTTCCTCGGTCTCGGCGTGCAGTCCCCGGATCCCAGTTGGGGAAACATCCTCTCCGATGGATACCGCGGCATCTTCCTCGCCCCCTGGCTCGTGGTGTGGCCCTCCGTGGCGATCGGCCTGACGGTCCTGGCGTTCCACGCCGTCGGTGACGGGCTCACGGACGCGCTCGGCATCGAGAGCCGCGTGCGGCGGGTTCGACGCCGAGGGGCCCCCGTTGCTGGTGAGGCTGCCGCAGCCGTTGCCGCGGCCGGCTCCCCGGCGCCGGCGGGCTCCACCGCCAGGGCCGTGATCCCACCATCCTCGGAACAGGCGCCCGCTGCCGACGACACCGTGCTGGAGGTCGCGGACTTGCGGGTGAGCGTGCTGGCCCAGTCGGGATGGACGCCCATCCTCAGAGGCGTGGACCTGCGCCTGGCGCCTGGTGAGATCCACGGCCTTGTCGGGGAGTCCGGATCCGGCAAGACGATGGCAGGGCAGGCACTCATGGGCATGATCCCGCCCGACACCGCCCGCATGCGGGCGGCGAGGTTCGCACTTGACGGGCGCGACCTGCGCGGTCTGTCGAGCCGGGCGATGGCGGACGTGCGAGGAAACGACATCGCGATGATCTTCCAAGACCCGATGTCGAGCCTCAACCCATCGTTCAAGGTCGGCGAGCAGATCGCCGAGAGCGTCCGCAGGCACACCGGCGCCTCGCGGCGGGTGGCCTGGGCGAAGGCCGTCGAGATGTTGCGCCTCATGCACATCCCCAGCCCTAGCCGTATCGCCGACTGCTACCCGCACCAGCTGTCCGGCGGCATGCGCCAGCGGTGCGTCATCGCCATGGCGCTCTCGTGCGATCCGAAGGTGCTGATCGCAGATGAGCCGACGACGGCGCTCGACGTGACGATCCAGGCGCAGATCCTGGACCTGATCAAGGAGAAGAGCCAGGAGCTGAACATGGCGGTCCTCTTCGTCACCCACGACCTGGGGGTGGTCGCCGACGTGTGTGACCGCGTGTCGGTCATGTACGCGGGCCAGATCGTGGAGACCGCGGCGGTGGAGGACATCTTCGCCCGGCCGACTCATCCGTACACCCGCGCTCTTCACGACGCGACACCCCGCCTTGACACGATCGCCCCCGCAGTCGCGGCGCTGCACGGGGGCCCCCCGCAGTTCGACGAACTTCCACCCGGCTGCAGCTTCGCCGCGCGCTGCGCCTGGGCGAGCGACGCGTGCGCCGCCAGCCCTGTCCTGCTCGAGCCGACCGCCACCGGGTCGACACGGTGCATCCGGCGCCAAGAGCTGGATCTCGCCCTCATTCCGCAGAAGGAGCTGAGCCGTGATTGACGGTGCACAGACGCCGGTCCTGGAGATGGAGGACGTCCACGTCTCCTTCCGTGTGCGTGCAGGAGGATGGCGCGGTGGGCGCGTGCAGGCCGTCGACGGCGTGAGCCTGACGGTCGAGCGTGGCGAGGCACTGGCCCTGGTGGGCGAGTCGGGCTCGGGCAAGTCCACGTGCGCGCGGGCCATCACGGGACTCGTCCGGCCGTCCGATGGGACGATCCGCGTGAACGGCGTCGAACTAGGACGGCTGCACGGCCGGGCGTTGCGCGAGCACCGCGGCAAGGTCCAGATGGTGTTCCAAGACCCCTACTCCTCCCTGGACCCCTCCATGGTGATCGGGGAGTCGATCGCGGAGGTGGTCGCGCTCACGGACCGCCTGCGGGGGAAGGCGCTGAAGGACCGGGTGGCCGAGTTGCTCGGCTTGGTCGGGCTGCGCGCAGAGCACGCCACCCGGTACCCGCACGAGTTCTCCGGCGGTCAGCGCCAGCGGATCGCCATCGCGCGCGCACTGGCCAGACGCCCCGAGCTAGTCGTCATGGACGAGGCCATCAGCGCGCTCGACGTCTCCAGCCAGGCCCAGATCATCGAGCTTCTCGTGCGGCTGCGCGCAGAGCTCGGGCTGTCCTACCTCTTTATCTCCCACGACCTCTCGGCCATGCGAGCCCTTGTGGACCGGGTCGCCGTGCTCTACCTCGGCCGGCTCGTGGAGATTCGGTCCGCCGATGAGTTCTACGGCGACCCGGCACACCCCTACTCGGCGTCGTTGATCACGGCGGTGCCGACCCCCGACCCGGTCGCCCAGCGCAAGCGCGAGCGGGTCGTCATCGCGGGGGAGATACCGGACCCGGCCAACCCGCCCAGCGGGTGCACCTTTCACACCCGGTGCCCGCACCGCATGGACGTCTGCGCTCAGCAGCGCCCAGCCACCCGCGAGCTGCCGGACGGCGGGAGGGTGGCGTGCCACCTTCCCGGCCCCGTCAGCGCCACCTTTGCGGTCTCTGCACCGCCGGCATGACAAGCGAATTCTTTCCCGCCCACTGAACAAGGAGACATCTTGACCACGACGACATGGAACCCGGACGTCATGAACGCCGAGGCGTCGGGACTGCGCGTCATCGGCTGGACGGACCTCAACGGGTCCGGTGACGCCATGCACATCAACTTCCACCGCAACGGCAAGTACGCCTATGTCGGGCACATGGGCGACACAGAGATCGGGACGTCCGTGGTCGACATCTCGGACCCGCGGAACCCTGTCGTGGTCAACCAGCTCACCAAGCCGGACGGGGTCCGGTCCCACAAGGTCGCCGTCGTGGACGACCTCCTCGTCGTCAACTATGAGGGCTACCCCTTCCAGCCGGTCGACCCCGCCCTGGCGACCGGGTTCAAGGTCTTCTCGCTCGAGGACCCGGTGAACCCCCGTGAGCTCGCCTACTACCACATGCCCGGCAAGGGCGTGCACCGCATGAAGTTCACCGAGATGCCCTACTGCTATGTCAGTGGCAGCGACACCGGGTTCCACGAGGACCGGCAGACCTTCATGATCATCGACCTCAGCGACCCGGCGAACCCCAAGGAGGTCAGCCGCTGGTGGTTCCCCGGTATGAACACCGGGGCGGGGGAGACGCCGACCTGGCACCCGGACCGGTGGGTGTGGAACCATCACGCCCACATCGTCGGTGACCGGGCCTACTGCGCCTGGTGGGACGCCGGAGTCATCATCCTGGACATCTCCGACAAGACCCGGCCGACCCTGGTCAGCCACCTGACGTTCGACGACCTCAGCGCGCCCCCGCGCGTAGCGGGCTCGGTCCACACGGTGATGGCGATCCCCGAGAAGAACCTGCTGATCGTGACGGAGGAGGAACTCGAGGACGGCGTCGCGAGCTACAAGAAGTACGTGCGGGTCATCGACATCGCCGACGAGCAGCGGCCCCGTCAGATCAGCATCCTGCCCGAGCCCCAGGGCGACTTCGCCCATCGGGGTGGCCGGTTCGGACCGCACAACCTCCACGAGCGCCGCCCGGGCACGTACCAGAACCCCGATGAGGTCTTCGTCACCTACTTCAACGCCGGCGTGCGCGTGTACGACATCAGCGACCCTTTCTCCCCGCGAGAGATCGCCTACCACGTGCCGCCGGCGCCGACGGGGGACCGTCCCATCCACATGAACGACCTCATCGTCGACGCCGCCGGGCGGGTCTACGTCACGGACCGGCACGGCGGCGGGCTGTACATCATGGAACGCACAAAAAATGCCTAGGCCGGCCCCCGCCGCGTCGCCCGATCGGCGCCTGCGTGGCTGACCGGTGCCCGGCAAGCGGCGCGGTGCGCAGGTCGCACCGCGCCGCACTGCTCGCCGGCGGGATGATCGGCCCTTTCGCTGGGCTGATGACCACCTCGGTGCTGCCGGAGCTCGGCGCTTCCTTCGGTGTCGGCGCCGACACGGCGTCGCTCTCCGTCATGGCCTACACCCTGCCGTTCGCCGCGACGATGCTCTTCTCGGGACGGCTCGGCCAGCGGTGGGGCGTCGAGCGGACCGTCGCACGGACCTACTCGCTGTTCGTGGTCGCCGCCCTCGCCTGCGCTGTCGCGCCCGTCTGGTGGGTGTTCCTGACGTCCTTCATGGCGTTGGGGGTGCTCAACGCCTTCACCACGCCGCTGATCATGGCCGTCCTGGCCAAGGTCACCGAGCAGGCCCGCCTCGGCAGGGTGCTCGGGACGATGGGCGCGTTGGCGGCGACCGGCACGCTGTCGGCCCCGCTCGTCAGCGGGATGCTCGCCCAGTTCTCGTGGCGCTACGCGTTCGTGTGCCTGGCGGTGGCGGCCCTGGCGCTGCGCCTCGTCGGCGTCCCGGCCGCACCCGGGCAGGGCGCGCCCCACGTGGTACCGGTGCCGGTGGCGGGCCGAAGCCGAACCCTGTGGTTGTGCGGCATCAACCTCATGGTCGGGACCGGCGTGGTCGGGCTCGGCTTCCTCGTGGCTCTTTTCGCCGACGACACCCTCGGCTCTGGGTCCGCCGAGCGCGGGATCATCCTCATGAGTGGCGGGGTGGCGTCGTTGGTGCTCGCCCCACTCATCGGTGCTGGGCTCGACCGCTGGGGCGCGATGCGTGTGGGCGGCGCCGCGCTGCTCACCAGCGCGAGCTGCATCGCGCTGGTGCCTACCGGGGCGACGTCGGCGCTGGCACTGGCGGCCCTGTGGGCGGCGGCGTCGGCAGGGGCCCAGGGCGTGGGCGTGGCGATCAACAAGTACGTGCTCGGCACCCCGGGCGGACCGTCGACGATCTCCTTCGTGCAGGCCTTCCGCTTCTTCGGGATGGGACTCGCTCCGGTGATCCTCCTGCCGGCCCACCGGCAGGTGGACGGCGGGGGGTTCTTCCTGGCCGCGGCACTGGTGGGCGCGGCGCTCCTCGTGCACCTCGCCGCCAGGCCGGTGGACGACCGCTCGCTCGCAGCACGCGTCGGTGCCACAGGAGACGCCAGGGAACACCGGCCGGACCGCTGACGGGCACCTGAACAGCTGACGGAGGCTGGTCCCAGGACGGGCAGCCGATGAGAGGAAGGACCGCACGATGCGACGAACTGACCCAGCCGTGCTCCACCGCATCACCACGAGCGTCTTCAAGGCGGTCGGCACACCGGAGGACATCGCGTCCGACGTCGCCGAGGTGCTGGTCGACAACCACCTGGCCGGACACGACTCCCACGGCGTCCTGCGGATCGCGCAGTACCTGCAGTGGATCCGCGAGGGGCGCATCGTGCCGCACGCGCGCCCCGAGGTGCTGGCCGAGACAACGAGCACGGCGCTGATCCGTGGTCACATGGGGTTCGGCCAGTCCGTTGCGCTCGCCGCCACAGACCTGGCCACCACCAAGGCGAAGGAGAACGGCGCCGCTGCCGTGAGCGTCGTGGATCTCGGGCACACCGGCCGGCTGGGCGCCTTCACTGAGCGTGCAGCCCGGCGTGGGGTGGTCATGTTCATGACGGTCGGCAGGGGAGGGCCCCCCATGACCGTGCCGTACGGGGGGGCTGAGCCCTCGCTCGGCACGAACCCGGTGGCGTTCTCATTGCCGCGCGGGCCGCATGCCCCAGTCACCCTCGACTACGCGACCTCCGCCATCGCGAATGGCAAGCTCATGCTCGCGCGAGCAAAGGGCGAGCCGGTTCCGGAGGGGGCCATCGTTGACCGCGAAGGTGCGCCCACCACCGATCCGGAGGACTACTTCGCAGGCGGTCACCTGCTGCCCTTCGGCGGCCACAAGGGATATGCGCTGGCGGTGATCGCGGACCTGCTCGCGGGTCCGCTCACCGGCGCGGACCGCTATTCGGGAGCCGTGATGGAGACCGGCGTCTTCATCTTCGCTGTGGCGAGCGACGCCTTCCGGCCCGAGCCCGACTACCTCCACGCCATGGACAGCGTCACCCGCCGCATCACCGATGTCCCGGCCGCGCCCGGCTTCGACGCCGTCCTGCTGCCAGGGGAGCCGGAGAGCCAGACCCGCGGAGTCCGGACCGCCGACGGGATCCCCCTGCCCGCGCAGACGCTCGCAGAGCTCGCCCGTATTGCCACCGGCCTTGGGCTCCCGGTGGACGAGCTGGGCCTGTCGGCGCCATCCGCCGGGGCGGCGCGCGCCACCACCCTCTAGACGATTGCGGCTCGCGCTGGCCGATACGATCTGTTCAGCGGGCCCGTCGGGAGGATTGTGTCGGATGGAGCTTTCCCGGATCGATCTCAACCTGTTGGTGGCGTTGGACGCGCTGCTGACCGAGCGCAGCGTCACCCGCGCCGCCGACAGATTGTCCGTTGGTCAGCCGGCCATGAGTGCCACGCTGGTGCGGCTGCGCAAGCTCTTCGATGACGAGCTGCTATTGCGGCAGGGGCGCGGCATGATCCTCACGCCGGTCGCCGAGGCGCTAATCGAACCGGTCCGGGATGTGATCCGGCATGTCGAGGCGGTGTTCGCGGCGCGGCAGACGTTCGAGCCCTCCACCACGCGGCGGACGTTCTCGGTCACGGCCAACGACTACGTGACGCGAGTCTTCCTGCAACCACTGCTGGAGGTGCTCGCGGCCGAGGCGCCCAACCTGTCCTTCGATATCAACGCGGTGCGGGACGACTACGAGACCCGGCTCAGCCGCGAGGAGACGGACCTGCTGATCATTCCCAGCCAGGTCTTTCCCGGGCACACCCAGTACTCCCACGAGGTGGTCTTCCAGGACCGCTACGTCTGTGCGGTCGATGCCGACAACGCTGACGTCGGTGAGGTGCTGACCCTGGAGCAGTTCTCCGAGCTGCCCTACGTGGCGTTCAACGTGGGTCTCCTGCGCTCACACGTCGAACTCCAGCTGGACGCCCAGGGGATTGCGCGCAACACCCAAGTGAGCATCCAATCCCCAACGGTGGCGCCGTACCTGCTGCGCGGCACCCGGAGGGTGACGATCATCCAAGAGCGCCTGGGGCGGGCGTTCGACGAGGCGGCACGCCTCCGGCTTGTCGAGCCCCCTGTGGAACTCGCACCCGTGACGATGGTGATGGTCTGGGGCCGGCACGCCGAGCACGACCCCGGGCACCGTTGGTTCCGGCAGCGCGTCGCCGCCTTCGCGCAGGAGATGATGCAGGAGGACTGAAGGCACCATGGGCTGGGCCTGTGGGCGGCGGGTCATCGCCAAGCACCGACGGAGCCCGAGGCCCCGCCGTCGGCTAGCCTGCGTCAGGCCTTCGGTAGCAAGGAGCTGACCTCGACCGGGTTGGAGATGAGCCCCTGCCGTTCGGCGAAGTCGATCAGGAACTCCAGCTCCGACCTGGTGACCTTGGCATTGAACCGTGGCAGCACCAGCTTTTCGGCGATCGCGGGATCGATCGTCATGTAGGTGCCGAGGACGTCCCGGGTCATGTCCTCGTTCTCCTGGGCGAAGGCCTGAGACTCCTCCATGGCCGCGCTAAATCGCTCGACGACCTCCGGCTCCGACTCCATCAGCCCGGTGGAAGTGAAGTAGCTCGCGATCAGCAGGTCGGGCGTCGTGGCGACGTAGTTGGAGGCCAGCAGGCGCGCGCCCTGATCGAGGGCAATGGTCAGGAACGGCTCCACCACCCATGCCGCTTCGACCTGGCCGCTCTCGATGGAGGGAAGCATGTCCGGGAAGGCGATCTCGGCGAAGGTGACCGAGGAGCCGTCACCACCAGCGTTGTCGACCGTTTCCCGGACCGTCGCGTCTCCGATGCTGTTCATCGTGTTTACGGCCACCCGAGCTCCATCGAGGTCCGCGGGCCCGGAGATGTCGCTGGCCCCGGCGACGATGATGCCCGAGGTGTCGTTGCCATCGACTCCGGTCGAGCTGGACGCAGATGCGACGAGGGGAAGCGCCAGCCCCTGGGAGTGCGCCGTGATCAGCGCGGCCACGTTGCCAAAGCCGAAGTCCAACTGGCCACTGACCACGCCGGGCACCAACGCAGCCGCACCTTGGCTCGACGTCTGCAGATCAAGGTCGAGGCCGTGCTCGGCGAAGATGCCTTCCTGGACGCCCAGGTAGATGGGTGCAGTGTCGACAATCGGCATGACGCCCACCGTGACCTTGGTCGTGCCCCCGGAGCCTTCGGAAGAGCCGTCCCCAGCGGACGTCTGCGAGCTCTGGGCTGCGGTGCCGCTGGAGCCGCAAGCGGTTAGGAGGGTGGCCGCCGCCGCGAGCGCAGCTACCGCGACCGCAAGATGTGTGCGCATGGGTTCCTCTCGGGGTTGACTGTCGGCAGCGTGACGCTGCCATGCCGTCTTCAGGCGCGCGGTCCACCGTCGGACCCGGCCCAGGCAGCTCTGGGCGAACCAGACCGATCATCAGACAATGCGACGCGTGGCGTCAAAGATTTGTCACATGTCGGGTGTGTCGGGTGCGGTCAGGTGGTTCGTGCGGCTTCCAAGTTGTAACGGCGGCGGCCGACGTGATACTCCCACGAGCGTCAACGGTCGTGGCGCCTGCTGACCTCACCCGACCCGTGAGGTAAACGAGGAGGCCCGACGTCGAGCGCGTGTCGGCGCACCGCGGGCCCCTACCTGTCCATGCCCAGCCTAAGAAGGGCCCGCGGCGCGGCCGAGCCATCCGGGTCGCAGGTGACGGGCGGTACAGATGTGAAACGATTGCACGATGAAGCCTCGCGCCCTGCTGATCGACCTCTTCGGTGACTACCTGCGCTACCGCGGCGGCCAGGCCCGTCTTCGTGAGCTCACCGCCCTGCTCGAGTGCTTCGACGTCGGCGCCAGCACGGCGCGGGTCACCCTGGCGCGGCTGCGCAAGGACGGTTGGTTCGAGACCATCCCCGAGGGCCGTGAGGTGAGCTACCGGCTGACCGAGAAGAGCTGGCACATGCTCGACGAGGGGCGTGTGCGCATCTTCGACCGGGCAGACGGGGAGTGGGGCGGTGTGTGGCACATGGTGATCTACTACGTCCCCGAGGCGGAGCGCGCGGTCCGTGAGCGCCTGCGCCGTGAGCTGGCCTGGCTCGGCTTCGGTCCGCTTGCCGCCTCAACGTGGCTCTCCCCCCATGACCGCCTCGCCGCCGTCGAGGAGAAGTTCGGTGGTACGCCGATGCTGCGTCTGGACATGCTGCGTGCGAGGTCGCGAGGACTGACATACGACCGCGACATGGCAGAGCGTTGCTGGGACCTGTCCGGGCTCAATGCCGACTACGGCGACTTCCTCGACCGGTACCGGGCTCGGATGCCCCGGTTCCGCGCCGGCCGGATCCCGCCGCGTGAGGCGCTGGTCGAACGCACCCGGCTCATTCAGGAGTACCGGCAGTTCCCGTTCCGAGACCCCGACCTGCCGGAGGAACTGCTGCCTCCGCGCTGGCGCGGTGGCGAGGCCCACGAGATGTTCCTTGAGGCGCGTGAGTTGCTCCGTGAGGCGGCGGAGGCTCAGGTCGACGCCATCATGTCTCGTCGTGATGCATCTCTGTTGCGGCCGCTAGAATCTTGACACATGTCCTGCCTCCCGTGACGATGGGCACCTCACGTCGTTTCCCGGGAGGTAGTCATGAAGGTCGCGTGCGTCGGTGGTGGTCCAGGAGGGTTGTTCTTCGCAACCTTGCTCAAGCAGCGGGACCCCGCGGCCGAGGTGGTGGTGTTCGAGCGCAATCGGTCGGACGACACATTCGGCTTTGGGGTCGTGTTTTCCGATGCCACGCTGGCGCGAATCCACGAGGCGGACCCCGTTCTGCTGCGTGGCCTGCAGGACCAGGGCCGGCACTGGGACGACATCGAGGTGCGCCTGAAGGGCGACCGGCTGCGCGTCGGTGGCAACGGGATGGCGGCAATCTCCCGGAAGACCCTCCTGCAGCTTCTGCAGGACAGGGCGCGAGAGGTGGGTGTGGACCTGCGCTTCGAGGCCGAGGTGCCCGGCTTGCGCGCCTTGGACGGGTACGACGTGGTGGTTGGCAGCGACGGGGCGAATTCCCGGGTGCGCGAGGAGCTCGCGGCCGAGCTGGAGCCGTCGTTCGACGAGGCCACCGCGAAGTTCATCTGGTTCGGGACTCCCTACATGTTCGAGGGCCTGACCTTCGTGCACAAGCAGAGCCCGTACGGCACCTTCGCCGTCCACGGCTACCCGATCTCGGCAGACGTGAGCACCTTCATCGTCGAGACCGACGAGGCGACGTGGCAGGCCGCCGGCCTCGACGAGTTCGACACCACGCAGCCGCCCGGGCCCAGCGACGAGAAGACGCGGGCGTTCCTCGAGGACCTGTTCGCCGACGAGATCGACGGCCAGGGGCTGCTGGTGAACAACTCCCGGTGGGCCAACTTCCGCACCCGGCGTGCGCGCACGTGGCACGCCGGCAACGTGGCCATCCTGGGCGACGCCGCCCACACCGCCCACTTCTCGGTCGGCTCGGGCACCAAGATGGCCATGGAGGACGCCATCGAGCTCGCCCGCGCCCTCACCGAGCACGACGACCTGGAAACGGCCCTGCGCGCCTACGAGTCCGCCGCCCGTCCGTCGGTCGAGAAGATCCAGGGCTCGGCCCGCCCGAGCCTGTCGTGGTGGGAGCACTTCGGCCGTTACCACGAGGCGTTCGAGCCCACCCAATTCGCGTTCCACTTCATGAGCCGGAGCATCGGCCGGGACAAGATCGCCCGCCGCGACCCCGGCTTCATCGCCGAGGTCGACGCACACTGGCGTGCGCGGCACGGGGCGGAGCCCCGCCACACCCCGATGGCTCTCGGTGATGTCCACTTCTCGAAGCGTGTCGTCGACCTCGTGGAGGAGGGCTCCGGCCCCAGTCTCGAATGCGCGGGCACGCGCCTGGAGCTTGCGTCGACCGTGCCGGGGCGGGGCCCGTGGGGTCTCTGGTTCGAGGCGCCGGAGACCGAGAGCGGCCTGCCGACCGCCATTGAGCGGCTCCGCGGGTACCTGGCGACCGCTCCCGCCGCCGTCGTTGTCCATGGCGGCACCGCGCTCACCCGGGTCCTGGTTGCTGAGCAGGCCCGACTCGTCGAGGGTGTCCCGGCGGCCGTCGTCGAGGCCGAGCCGGACGCTGACCGGGTCACCACCCTGCTGCTCTCCGGCCGCGCCGACCTGGTCGCGGTCCCCGCTGTCGCGAGGGAGCGCGCACATGCCTGAGCTGGTCACCATGGGCACAACCACGGCCACCGGGGTCGACGCCGACCTGTCCGCACTCTTCGCGCCCCGCGGCGTCGTAGTCGTGGGCGCCTCCCGGACGGGCACCAAGCTGGGTTCCGTGATGGCGCGGTCACTGCAAGCGTTCGGCGGGCCGCTCGCCCTGGTCAACGCCCGCAACCCCGACCCTGCGGTCGGGCTGTACCCCTCTGTCGCCGCAGCCGCCGACACACTGGGGGAGCCACTGGACCTCGCCGTGTTGTGCGTGCCCGCCGGGGCGTGCGCGGACGCGCTCAAGGACGCTGCGGCCGCCGGCGTGCGTGCGGCGCTGGTGTGCGCGGGCGGGTTCGCCGAGGCGGGCGGTGATGGCGTCGCCTATCAGGAGCGGCTCGTGGCCGCGTCGCGTGCGAGCGGTGTGCGTCTGCTCGGCCCCAACACCTCCGGGTTCCTCATCCCGCACCGCCGCCTCACCGCCAGCTTTGTGCCCGGTGTGGGCGACGTGCCCGCTGGCGCCGTCGCCGTGGTCGCCGCCAGCGGCGGAGTGAACCACGCGCTCGCGTTCCTGCTGGCCGACGCCGGTGTCGGCGTCAGCCTGGCCGTTGGCCTGGGCAACGCCACCGACGTCGACGCCGCCGACGTCCTGGAGCACCTGGTCGGCGACGACAGCACCGAGGCGGTGGCTCTCCACGTGGAGTCGGTGGGCGATGGACCCCGGCTGTACGCGGCGGTGCGGCGGCTCACCCGCACGAAGCCCGTGGTCGCGCTCGTCGTCGGGCGCAACGACGTCGCCGAGTTCGCCGCATCCCACACCGGGGCGTTGGCCACCTCCTGGCGCACCACCCGTGCCGTGCTGCGCCAGGCCGGCGCCGTCCTCGTCGACGACGAGCGCGCCCTGGTCGACGCCGTCGCCACCCTCTCGCACAGCCGCCTGCAGCCCAACCCCGACCCGGGCGTAGGCATCGTCACCGCCCAGGCGGGGCCCGGGCTGATCCTTCTCGACGCGCTGCGCGGCGCCGGGGTGCGGACCCCCACGCTGACGGAGGACACGCAGGCGCGTATCGCCGGGCTGCTGCCGCCCATGACGTTCCAGCGCAACCCCGTCGACACCGGCCGCCCGGGGGAGACGTTCGGCGACGTGCTGACCGCCGTGGCCGCCGATGCCGGCGTGGACGTCGTGGCCGCGTACGCGCTGGCCGAGCTCGGCAGCACAGAGCAGCTGGCGGCCGCGGCGGCTGCAACGGCGACGGAGGGTGCACCGGTCGTGGCGGGTTTGGGTGGCAGCCCGACCGAGGCGGGTGAGCTGCGGCATCAGCTGCACGCCGCCGCCGTCGCGTCGCACCTGTCGCCCACCGCGCTCGCGACGGGCGTGGCCGCCCTGGTCGAGGACGCCCGGCTGGCGCACCTCGCGCAACAGCCCGACGCGGAGGGCGCGTTCGATGGCCGGTCGGTTCTCGTCGGTCGTGCGTGGGACGAGGACCAGGCGAAGTCCGTCATCGAGGACCTAGGGCTGCGGGCGATGCCGCGGCGAGCGTGCGACGACGAGGAGTCGGCCCACCGAGCGCTCGACGCCCTGGGCGGCCCTGTCGCCGTCAAGCTGCTCGACGCCGCCGTCCTGCACAAGACGGAGATCGGCGGGGTGCAACTGGGCGTGCGGTCGCACGCCGAGCTCGACGACGCGCTGACTGCGCTGCGCGCAGCGGGAGCGTCCCGCTACCTCGTCGAGGCAATGGCCCCGTCCGGTGTCGACCTCATCGTCGGCGCTCACCGCGACGCGGTGTTCGGGCCCATCGTGCTTCTCGGCCTGGGCGGCACCCAGGCGGAGGCCCTGGCCGACGTCACCATGCGCCTGGTTCCCGTGAGCACGGCCGAGGCCGCCGCCATGCCGGACGAGCTCCTCGGTGCGGCCCTGCTCGACGGATGGCGCTCCGGCCCGCGCCTGGACCGAGGCGAGCTGGCTCGTGTGGTGCGTGCCCTCGGTACACAGCTGGCTGCCGATCCCGGCCTGCAGAGTCTGGAGATCAACCCGCTGCGGCTCACCCACGACGGGCTGATCGCGCTCGATGCCGTGATCACTGCGATCGAGAACTGACGCCCGCGGCTTCGTGGGCCCTACGCGATCACCGTGCGGGAAAGGTGCGGAGGGCATTGATGGAATCTCCTAAATGGCTCGCCGCGTCCTCCGCCGGGGTTGGGGCGGGCCTGGGCGAACGCCGCGAACTGCCGGCTGCTGCGGTGTTTCGGCGCGGGTCCGTCCTGTGGAACCAGACGTTCCGTTACCGAGCGACGAGTTGCTGTTACGTTACAAATGGGGCGCCCTCGCTGCCGTTCGGCGGTGGTGTGCTCACTGTCGGCACGATGGAGTGGAGAGGTGGAAATGGCCAGCACCGCGTCAAAGAACATCGTCAGTAACGCCTGGTCCTCCGCGAACGAGGAGGACGCGTTCGATGTGGAGGACCCCGCGACGGGTGCGGTGCTCGCTCGGGTGCAGGGCAGCGGTCCGGATGAGGTCGGTGCCGCGGTGCGACGCGCCCACGACGCGTTCCTGACGTGGCGTGAACTGACAGGCCGGGAGCGAGGTCAGTACCTGTTTGGGGCGGCGGACAGCCTTGGTGCCCACACCGACGAGCTGGCCGAGCTGCTGTCCGCCGAGAACGGGAAGCCCGTCAGGGACGCCAAGGAACTCGACCTGCAGATGCTCGTGGGATCGTTCCGGTTCTTTGGCGGCCTTGCCGACAAGCTGCCCGGCTCGTTTCTGACGCAGGGCTCGGTCAACGTCGGCACCGTCCGTGAGCCGTTCGGGGTAGTCGCCGGGATCATCCCGTTCAACTGGCCCCCGATCCACCTCGGCGGAAAGGTCGCCCCGGCGCTCGCGGCCGGCAACACGGTGGTCCTGAAGCCCGGCGAGCAAGCCCCACTGACAATCCTGCGCATCGTGGAGATTCTCAATGAAGTCCTGCCCGC
Source organism: Georgenia ruanii (assembly GCF_009193175.1). Lineage (GTDB taxonomy): Bacteria > Actinomycetota > Actinomycetes > Actinomycetales > Actinomycetaceae > Georgenia > Georgenia ruanii. The sequence continues at coordinate 121,130 of NZ_VUKE01000012.1, forward strand.
CGGTGTGGTCTCCGCAGTGGCGGGCGGTGCCGCCGTGGGGATCGCGCTGACTGCGCACCCGCTAGTGCGCATGATCTCCTTCACGGGTTCCCCGGAGTCCGGGACCGCGGTGCTGAAGGCAGCGGCGGAACGCCATGTCCCTGTGCTGACCGAACTCGGCGGGAAGAACCCGTTCATCGTGTTCGACGATGCGGATCTTGATCGCGCCGTCTACGACGCCGTCGAGGGCGCCTTCTTCAACAAGGGCGAGGCATGCACTGCGGCGTCCCGCATCCTCGTGCAGGACGGTGTCCACGAAGAGTTCGTGCGCCGCTTCGCCGACGCCGTCTCCAAGCTCCGGGTCGGCGACGGTCGTGACGACGGCACGCATGTGGGCCCATTGGTCAGCCGGCAGCAGCAGGCGAAAGTCGCCGAGTACATCAACGTGGGCGTTGGCGAGGGGGCCACCATCACGGCGCAGGCGGCCCTTCCCGACGACGAGGACCTTCGCGACGGGTTCTTCGTGCAGCCGACCGTGTTCACCGGCGTCGAGCCGGGGATGCGAATCGCCCAGGAGGAGATCTTCGGGCCGGTCACCTGCGTGATGAGGTTCTCCACCGAGGACGAGGCGGTGGAGATTGCCAACGGCACTCGGTACGCCCTTGTCTCGGCCGTTTACACTCGCAACAGCGACGTGGCGACACGCGTCGCGCGGCGTGTCGAAGCAGGGGTGGCGTTCATCAACAACTACTTCCGCGCCTTTCTGGGCTCCCCGTTCGGTGGCACGAAGGCCAGCGGCTCGGGTCGCGAGCACTCGGCGGACACGTTGCTCGAGTTCACGTATGCGAAGGCGCTGCGAGCCCCGTCGGGCGAGGGCGTAGTACCCCGGTGGGGTGCGATCTCGGAGATCTTCGACTGAGGAGGAGTCCGGCACCTCTGAGGCCCCACAGGGTCGGAGGATAGCCCCTGTCGGTCGCGCGTCCCCGAGCGGGTAAGCCCGGGAAACTCTGCTGTTCGCAAATAACCATGCAATGACGTAGGCACATCGGTCGCTGGAATAAGGCGGAGGTCGTCGGATCTAAGCCGAACGAGAGGAGTACCATGGATCGGCTCAACGTGGGTATCTTCGTGCCATCGGCAGCAATGGTGGTCGCACAGGCCGCCGGGTTCTTCGCGGCCCAGGACCTCGCAGTCACGTACGAGCGTGTGGAGTCCTCCGAAGCCCAGTTCCGTGATCTAGCGGGTGGGCGCTACCAGTTCGTGCACACAGCGTTCGACAACGTCCCCAACTACCGGCTGAACAGGCAGAACCCACTTGGCGACCGCTTCCAGGTCAGCGTGGTGTTTGCACTGGACCGCGGCATGGACCTCACCGTCGTCGGTGCCCCGGAGGTGGAGTCCCTGGCCGATCTTCGGGGCCGCGTCGTCTCCGTCGACGCTCTCGACACGGGGTTCGCGTTCGTGCTGTTCGACATCCTGGCGTCGGCAGGCCTCGAACGTGACGTCGACTATGAGGTCGTCCGTCACGGCGGTGTCGCGTCGCGCTTCGACCGCCTGCTCGCCGGCGACGCATCCGCCACACTGCTCAGCAACGGGCTCGAGCTTGTCGCGATGGCTCGGGGCCTGAACCGGTTGGCGCGCTACGAGGACGTCGTCACGCCGTACCTCGGGGGTGTGATCGCCGCGGCCGATGCGTGGCTTGATGGCCACGGCAAGCTCGCGTCGCGGTTCCGTGCGGCGTACGAAGAGGCGCTGCGGTTCGTTCTGGACCCCGTCAACCGCACCGACGTCGTCGCGCAGGTCGCTGCAGCGCGAGGGATTCCGGTGGAGCGAAGCGAAGCGATCGTGGGTGCAGAACTGTCCGACACCGGTCTGGCGCGCTCGACGTCGATCGATCCCCGGGCGGTCGAGACCGTTCTCCGGCTCCGCGCTGCATGGGGCGGTTTCGAGGAGGAACTGGACATCGCCGCCCTAGCATCCGCGGATTCGGAGCTCTTCGCGCGGGAGCGGTGATTGCGCGTCGGCCCCGCCACGGCGCCCGGTGCCGGCCGTACGGCGAATGCTGGAGTGAGAAGTTTGGCGGTGGGCAGCTCAGATCCGAAGCGGCACCCTGTCACCGGCCCGGAGCGCCGATCTAAGGGTTAATTCTGACCGTCCAAGTCAACATGCCCCCACCGGACCCGTGTGAGTCAACTCAGAAATAGGTCGTGGGCACCCCCAAACTCCTCTCGCATTGATGCACCACGTACGTGGGCTGATCGCGAACAGTCAGATGCCTGGTCCTGCGGCGCCGCTTCATAACCAGGGATTCGAAGCGCGTTGGCGGCTTCTCTGGGCACTCGGTACTTGGCCGGATCGCCGTCGGCCACGTGTGGCGAGCCGACGTGCTTGGAGGCGGGTGGTGAGTCCAGGGTCTGCTGACCGGGGATGGCTCTCCTCCCGCGTAGCGACGGGACCGTCTACGGGCTCCGAGTGGGCCTTGAAGGGTAAGCCCACCGGGACGACAACCTCAGAAGAACAAGATGCGCGCGATGGCGACGATGCCGATCGCCACGATGACGACGCGAAAGGCCAGGTCGGGGATCCGCCGGCCGACCCGAGCGCCTATCTGCCCACCGATGATCGCGCCAAGCGCTACGACGCCTGCGGCGGCCCAGTCGATCTCGCTGATCAGCACGAAGACAACGGCGGCCGCAGCATTGGCGGCGGCGGCCAGGACGTTCTTGAGCGCATTGGCCCGCTGCATCCCACCCGGCAGCGCAATCGAGAGGACCGAGAGCAGGATGACGCCTTGGGCAGCCCCGAAGTAGCCGCCATAGACGCCGGTGAGACCCACTCCGAGCGCGAGCTTGCCGCTCACCGTCCGCGGAGCGCCGAGGGCCACCCGTCGTGCGGAAAGCCAGGTCTTGATCCGCGGGCCGGCGATAATGAGCACGCACGCGAGCACGATGAGCAGCGGCACCACCCAGGAGAAGACCTCCTCGGGCAGCACGAGCAGCAGCAGTGCCCCGGCCACGCCACCCGCGACCGAAGCAATCGCGAGGCGCCAGGCGGTCCCGCCGTTGCCACGCAGCTCACCGCGGTAGCCCAGCGCACCGGAGATGTTCCCTGGCAGGACGCCGATGTTGTTGGTGACATTGGCCAGCACCGGCGGGAGCCCCACCATCAGCAGCGCAGGGAAGGTAACGAGCGAGCCGGATCCGACAACGGCGTTGATCGTTCCGGCGGCTGTGCCAGCTACCACGAGAAGGAGGACGTCGGCCCAGGACATGGGGTTCCCTTCAGGGTCAGGGGCTTCCGGATGTACGGGCAACTACGACGTCGCGCGGCACTGATCCAGGTGCGTATGCAAAACCTTACTGATTGCATGCAGTCAGGGCAAGCTGCCCGATTATTGGGCCGGGGCGATCCTCGCCGGCTTCAGCCATGGATCGCATGCAATTCGGCAGTACGCGCACGCGAACCAGTTGCTTTCGTATGTCGGTACCGGATGGCGCGACTAGGATCGGGTCGTGGCTGAGGGTGCGGTGGTGGACGGTGTGCGTGCCGACGAGGAGACCGTCGGTGCGGCGGACAGGATTGCGGCGGGGTTGCGACGCAAGGTGGCCAGCGGTGAGCTTCCGCTCGGGTCGTGGCTGCGGCAGAGCGCGATAGCGGAGGAGTTCGGGACCAGCCGGACGCCGGTGCGTGAGGCGATCCAGGCCCTCACCGCGACCGGCGTGGCGGAACTCATTCCCAATCGAGGTGCACGGATCCGGGTACCGACTGTCCGCGAAATCCAGGACGGGTATCGGGTGCGCGCCGAGCTCGAAGGTCTGGCGGCTTCGATCGCCGCCCGTTACGCCACCCAGCACCAGATCGAGCAGCTGCGAGAGGCGGAACGGCTGTTCGAGACTGCAGTCGCGGACGTCGTCGCTGGAGAGGAAGGCCTGGAGGAGGGCCGGCAACGGTGGACCCGTGCCAACGACCGGTTCCACGACATCATTCTCGATGCCGCGAGAAACCGGACGCTGTCAGCGGCTCTTGAGTGGTTGCACCTGACCCTGCCAAGGAACCTCACCTGGAACGAGCTCAGCCGCGACCCCAGGCTGATGCAGACCAACGTCGCTCAGCACAGTGCGATCCGGGAGGCCATCGAGCGCGGTGACGCGGGGGCGGCCCGCGAGGCCGTGATCGCACACGTGATGAGCTCAGCCGAGGTGGTCTCGATCGGACTTGGAGATCAGTCGTAAGGGGTCAGCTCCGGCGGCCCGTAGTGGCCGGGAGCCGAAAGGGGCGAGCACGTCGGTTGTTCAGGTGCCCCCCAGGAATGTGCGTAGCTCCTCGTTGAAGCGGGCCACCTCTTCCAGCTGCGGCTGGTGCGCACTGTTCTCGAACGTGACGAGATGCGCACCGGAGATGTGCTCCGCGAAGTACTGCGCGCCCTCGTACCGCTGCTTCTTGTCGTGACGCCCGTGCGCCACCAGCACCGGACAGCGGACCTCGGAGAGGCGTCCGCGGTGGTCGGCGCCGGCCACGTTGCGGTTGTAGGTCTTGAGGACGTGGAGCGGCGTCTCGAACGCCATGTTGAGATACCACTCCTTGACCGCTGGCCCGGGGTCCTCGAAGAACATGTAGCGGTCGTAAAGCTCGGCATTGGCCTTCGGGCGAAGGGAGCTGCCGCCGAGGTTCTGCGAGGCCCAGGCCACGAACTCCTCGGTCAGCCCGCCGTCGACGCCGTCCCGGGTGCCCGAGCGCCATGGCGCACCGCACACCAGGGCGAGCCCGGCTACGAGGTCGGGGCGTCGATAGGTCGCCTCGAGCGCGACGTTGTTGCCGGTTCCCTGCGCGACCAGGGTGACGGGGCCGCTGTCGAGGTGAGTGATCAGGGAGATGAGGTCACTGGTGACCGCGTCGAGGGTGTACCCGGCCCGTGGCTTGCACGAGCGACCCACCCCCCTCCAGTCGAAGGTGACTGTCCGAAACTCGTCGGCAAGGTCGGCGGCCTGGTGCTCCCAGATCGCGTGGGTCTCCGAGAGGCCGTGCACGAAGACGACGGCCGCGCCGTCCCCGAAGTCCTCGAAATATAGCTCGACGTCGTCGTCGGTCTTCAGATAAGGCATCTTGCTGATTCTCCTGTCGCGTTTGTGCCGGGCCGTGGGTGAGCCCGCCGAGATGGGCTTGAGCAGTTCGGATCGATGACCCGCCCTCTGTTCCCTGCGGCGTAAGTCGCTAGTTGAGGAACCGTGCCGGGCGGTAACTGGCAAGCAGTGGGCTCTGCTCTCCTGTCGCGATTTCCGCGGCAAGGAGGCGGCCCAGGAGGGGGCCGAATATCGCACCATTGTGCGTGACGGCCTCGAAGTAGCCGGGGACCGACTCCACGGCGCCGACCCTCGGAAACCCGTCGGACGGGATCGGGCGCACGCCGGACCAGGTGGCGATCGGCCGGAGCGATACCGACGGAATGAGCTTCTTCGCCTCCTCGACGACGTGAGCAACGAAATCGTTCCGCTCGAGACCGCCCGTGAAGCCGGCGTCCGGTGCCGAGACCCCCGCGCTGGTTCTCCAACCGAGCATGCTCCGCAGGCGGATCACGCCCTCGGCCTCGCGCTTGGCGACCAACTCCTTCGTGAAGACGCTTCGGCGGAGAGGATCTCCTGCTGCCCGCACCTGGATGCCGATGCCGGGCTGGGGTCGCATCGGCATCGCAATGTCGTAGAACCCAGCGACCACGTCGGCGCCGGGCCCGGCGCAGTTCACGACCGCGTCAACCTCGAGCGCGGCGCCGTCATCGAACGCGACCCGGTGCCGGCCGCCCTGGACCTGCTCGAGGCCGACGACTCGAGAGCCGAGGTGGCTGATCGCACCGTTGTCGGTCGCTGCCTCGACCAGGACCTGGGTCAGCAGGGAGCCAGTCACGGTCAGCTCGGTCGGGAAGTGCGCGACGCGCAGGTCCGGGCGCTCGAACGAGACGTTTGGCTCCAGCCGCGTATTAACCTCCGCCGCTGTCAGGACCTCGACCGGGAAGTCGGTCCGCTCGCAGTCCTCGATCAGCGTCCCGAAGTCGTTCGCGGCGTCCTCGGTCCACAGCGTCCCGCCCACCGTCAGCCATGGGCTGGCAGGGAAGAGGGCGGCGAGCCGGTGGTGCTCGTCCATCGCGAGCAGTCCGAGCCGGCGGTACTCCGGGTCCCGCTCGTCGCGCGCGGTGATCCACCCGGTACCCGCAGACGTCGTCGCGGCGCCGGGGTAGCCGACGTCAACGATCGTCACCCGGAGGCCTTCGAGCCGCGAGAGATAGAACGCGGTCGACGCTCCGACGATGCCGGCCCCGATCACGCAGACGTCTCGCATTACGCACCACTCATCCTCGAGGTCGAGTCCAGGTGTCCCCTCGCCGGACACGGACGGGCGCCAGCGAGCCGCAGACGGAGGCGCCCCGCTGAACGATCCCGAAGGCGGCTGAAAGTGTCAAGTACTTGACGGTCGACATGTTTGTGTTACGTTCCGCTCGGCGGCCACCACGGGTCAATGCAATGTATGCGACATATCGATGGCGGTCGCTGCTTGGACAACGGAGTCAGGTGCGGCGTGGTCTTCCCGTCGCGAAAGGCGCGACGAAGGGAGCTGGCGCAGGTGGCAGGATCATCTCTCGCGACGCAGGCGGTCGACATCTCGCACCTCAGGGAGCTGGCCAGGAGACGGCTGCCGGCGGCGCTGTTCGGTGCCCTCGACCACGGCAGCGAGGACGACGTCGCTTACCAGCACAATCGCGAGGTCCTCCAGCGGATCAAGTTGGTCCACCGGGTGCTGAACGACGTGTCGCACAGGGACCCCGCGGTGACGTTGTTCGGCAAGCGGCACCAGTTGCCGCTGGTGGTAGCGCCCACCGGCATCTCGAGCTGGATCGCGTTCCGCGGTGAGGTCGCGCTGGCGCGCGCCGCGGCGAGCTCCGGCATCCCGTTCACTTTGACGAGCACTACGGACACCCCGATGGAGAACGTCCTCAATGAGGGGGGCGGGACCCAGTGGTACAACCCCATCATTTGGCGGGACACCGCCGCGTCGCTCCGGGGCGTCGCGCGGGCGCGGGACGCCGGCTTTGACGCCCTCGTGCTCTCCGTCGACTCCAACGTGCCGTACAACCGGCCTCATGACCAGCGCAACCGGGTGACGTTCCCTATGAACATCCGGCCGAGCAACCTCCTGGAGGCGGTGCGCCACCCGCGCTGGACGTTCGGCACCCCGACCCGGTACCTGCTCCGCGAGAGGCGCCTGCCGGCCTTCACCAACATCTCGGTGCCAGAAGGTCTGTCGCGGGCCGACAAGCAGAAGTTCTTCGTCAAGGACGACTCGCTGACGTGGGAATTCCTGCACCGGGTCCGCGACGTGTGGCCGCGCACCATGGTGATTAAAGGCATCCTGCACCCGGACGACGCGCAGCGGGCCGTCGAGTACGGGGCCGACGGCATCGTGGTCAGCAACCAGGGGGGTGGCACAAACGATGCGGCACCCTCCCCGGTCGAGATGCTGCCCGGTGTGGTCGCGGCAGTGGCAGGCCGCGTCCCGGTGCTCGTGGACAGCGGATTCCGGCGCGGCAGCGACGTGCTTAAGGCGCTCGCGCTGGGAGCAGACGCGGTCATGGTCGGCCGGGCTCCGCTGTATGGCCTCTCCGCCGGCGGGGAGGCCGGTGCGCACCATGCGCTGTCGCTCCTCGGCCAGGAGATCACCCGGATGATGGGCGTCATCGGACTGTCCGGCCTGTCGGAGCTTGGTCGCGACCACCTCATGCTCCCCGGCGACCTCGAGCACTTCGCGGGTCCCGGCATGCCCTGGAAGGGACCGGCGATGGCCGCGCGCTCGCACGTGGACGTCGAGTCCCCGGCCGGAGTCCGCTGAGCCGGCGGCAGGCAGCAGGCTGAGAGGAGAAGAGGACATGCTGGTCGTTGTCGGACCCGCCGAACGCACGCTGCCCGTGGCCGCAGTGGCGTCGGTCTCCAGCGGTGAGCGGGTGCTGTTCACGAGCGAGGAGGTCTCCGGGCAGCTGACGGCCCCGATCGAGGGCTGCGGCTTCTCCGGGACCGCTGTCATACAGGCGATCTCCCCGGATGCCGCGTTTGCCGGGGACAACTTCGTCGCAACCGGCACCGCCGAGGAGCTCGAGGGCTTCTTCGGTGCACGCCCCGAGGCGTTCGCGGGGAAGCCGGTCCTGCTCGCCCCGGGCGGTCTCGGCGCGGTGCTCGTGGTCCCAGAACGGTTCCGGCAGTGGGGCGTGGCAGAACCGCGGCTCAGTGAGGTACCGGGGTGGATGGTCGGCGGCGGGCTCCACGAGGGCCGGGTACGGATAGTGCTGCGGAGGCAACGCCTGGCGCTCGCCGCGGCAAGTGAGGAGGAGACCTACGCGGCGCTCGGGCTCTTCGGCAGGTACTTCCCCGACCTGGTGGCGTCGGACCTGGTCTCGACCGGGCTGGGCGGCATCAATGCCATGGTCCATCCGCCGCTGGCGCTGTTGAACGCGACCAGGATCGACAACGGCGAGGTGTGGCACTACTGGGACGAGGGCTTCACGGCGGCGGTGGAGCGGCTCATGGAGGCGGTGGACCGTGAGCGGCTGGACCTGGTCGAGGCGTTGCAGGGCACGTCGCCGCGGCTGCGGGAGATGGTGTTGTCATGGCGCGGCGACGGCGCGTCGGCGAGCGCCCCCCTCTACGAGGAGATCAGGTCGAGCGAGCACTACCGGAGCCGGCCGGGGCCGACCGTGCTGGACACCAGGTTCCTCACGGACGACGTGCCGTACGGGATCGCCGGGTGGGAGCAGGTCGCAGCACGGCTCGGGCTGGCGCACGAGACGCTCAAGGCGGTCCGCGTGCTGTCCGAGATCGTCCTCGGCCGTGAGCTGGAGGCGGACCCGCACGCGGTCGAAGCACTCCTGACGTACGCGCAGCGGCGGACCGCCGCGACGCCGGTCCCGGACGACGCCGCAGAACCAGGGGCGACGCCGAAGCGCGCCTAGCACCTCGCAGGCGCGGGCGTGAGGGCGGTCGACAAACAGGCGACACCGCCGTCGCCCCGAGGGCAAGGGAAGTCACCTTGGTATCACGTTCCATCCGCAGTGCCGGGAGCGTCCCGGTGTTCGACCATGATTGGAGTCCGCATTGAGTACCAGGAAGCTGTTCGTCGCAGGATGCCTCGCAGGGGTGCTCGGCCTGAGCGCCTGTACCAGCACGACGGCCGGAGGCGGGGATAAGGCCGGGCCCGGCGATGCCGCGACGGGGATCGAGCCCGTCCAGGAGCTGGCGGACGCGTTGCCCGACGCCATCCGGGACCGCGGTCACCTCAGTTTTGCCGCCACGAGTGCCAACCTGCCGGCCCAGTACGTCGACGAGGACGGTGAGATCCTCGGGGCCCAGGTCGAGCTCATCCAGGCGGTGGGAGCGGTGCTGGATATCCCGGTCGAGATCGACGTGGTGACCAACGACGCGTTCGACAGCGGTATCGCGTCCGGCCGGTATGACACCGTGACGAGGGGCGACAACGCGGATCGCCAGAAGACCATGGACTTCATCGACACGTTCAACAACGGCTTCTCTGTCATCGCGCATTCGGGGTTCGAGCTCGACGAGCTCGACTACAAGACGGAGCTGTGCGGCGTGTCCACCGCGGTGACGAAGGCGACGTTCACCGAGAACGTCCTTGTTGGCCTGTCCGAGGAGTGCGAGGCCCGGGGGGAGCCCGCGATCGCGATGAACTCCTACCTCGACGAGGCAGGAGTTGTGCTGGCGCTGCAGAGCGAGCAGAACGACGTCGGCTTCATCGAGGCCGTCATCGGGCTGGCGTACGTCTCGAAGGACCCTGAGGGCCTGAAGATGGTGGACCGGGACCTGGGGGAGGACGTCGGCGGCTACTTCAGCGGGTTCGCCGTCAAGAAGGGCAACACGGAGTTCCGAGACGTGCTCCACACCGCCCTGCTCCACCTCGCGGAGCTGGGCGTCTACCAGGAGATCTTCGAGGCCTATGGCATCGGGGAGCTGACTCTCCCCGAGTTCCCGCTCAATCAGGGAGCCTAGCCCGTCCGCTGCTCGTGACCGGCGTGCCCGGCCACGAGCATGACTTGCATGCCTCTGCCCGACCGGCGGCGACCTGTGCGGCCGCCGGCTCGGCAGGGGAAGCATGAGGGGGCGGTCCGGACGGCACGTCCCGGGCGGCCCAAGATCAATCCGCCCCGGGGGCCCGCAAGAGTTCAGGGAGCAGCTGCGACGGAGGAATCTATGACCCAGGTGACACCTCGCTTTGTCGATCTCTCGGTTCCGTTCGAGAACGACGTCGCGGCCGATCCACCGTTCCAGCGACTCGACATCCAGTACGCAAGGCACGAGGAGACCGCGAACGACATCGCCGGCCTCTTTCCGGGCCTCGCGGCCGAGGACCTCCTCGAGGGGCAGGGCTGGGCCGTCGAGAGGGTGACGATGTCCACCCATAACGGCACGCACGTCGACGCGCCGTGGCACTACCACCCCACCATGGACGGGGGCGCACGCGCCTGGACCATCGACGAGGTGCCACTCGACTGGTTCTTCAGGCCCGGGGTCAAGCTCGACTTCCGCGCGTACGACGACGGGTACGTCGTCCAGCCGGCCGACATCGACGCCGCGCTGGAGGACATCGGGTACGAGCTCCAGCCCTACGACATCGTTCTCATGAACACCTCCGCCGGCGCGGCCTACGGCAGTGACGACTACGTCGACCGCGGCTGCGGGTTCGGCCGGGAGGCCACCCTGCACCTGGCGTCCCGTGGCATCCGTGTCGTCGGGACCGACGGCTGGAGCTGGGACGCACCGTTCAGGGCAACCGCCCAGCGGTACGCCGAGACCGGAGACGTCTCGCTGATCTGGGAAGGGCACAAGGCCGGCGCCGAGGTCGGCTACTGCCAGGTGGAGAAGCTCCACAACCTCGATACCCTGCCCGCGACGGGCTTTACCGTGGCCTGCTTCCCGGCCAAGGTCCGCGGCGCCTCCGCCGGCTGGACCCGGGCAGTGGCGATCCTCGGCGGCGAGGCGTGACGGAAGGGCAGTGACCTCCGGCTCGGGTCAGCACTCCAGAATGTTCACGGCGAGCTCGCTGGTCGGGGTCTCCTTGTACTTGGTACTTGGTACTTGGTACTTGGTACTTGGTACTTGGTACTTGGTACTTGGTACTTGGTACTTGGTACTTGGTACTTGGCGCTCATGTCGTGTGGCTGGTCTCGCGCTTGGTCACGATGACCTCGTCCAGCGAGACGCGCTGCCGGCCGTCGCCATACAGGACCATCATGGCGGCGTTGATCGCCTTCGCGGCGGCGCCGGCGTCGCGTTTCGATGCGGGGCACCTGGACGCAGCCGCAGAGCGGGTCGCACGTCCGGCCCAGGTCGTGCTCCATGGCGATCTCGGCGGCGTTCTCGACCTGCTCGGGGATGCCGCCGAAGCACCTCGGCGAGCCCGGCGGACGCCGAGCCGACCTCGCCCTGCCAGCCGACCTCGGTTCCGGAGATGGAGGCATGGTCCTTTTAGAGGACACCTATAGTGCCGGCCACGAGCAGGTACCGCACGGTGGCCTTGTCCCGCGCGGCGGTCCGCCGTCGGCCACGGCCGGCACGTAGTAGGTGGCGTAGTGCAGCACGGCCGGCACGATTCCCGGGCCCCGTTGGTCGGCGCGGTGACGACCCGGCGGCCCGAGGCGTTCTCCTCGTTGGCGGCCAGCGCCACTGGGTTGACCCACTCCTTCCAGTAGCGCGGGTCGCCGGGTGGGCGCCTCGCCCAGCAGACGCTCGTACCACGCCCACGCCCGCGCGCGACGCCGCACACCGAGCCCGCCGGGCCGGACGCCGTCGCGGGTGAGCGAGGAGGCCACGCGGGCGTCCATGACGTGTGCAGCAGCCCAGCACGTATCTCCTCGGTGCGCGGGCGAGCTCGTTAGTGAGCACCACTCGCTTACGTTCAGCCCTCGTGCGGCAAAGTGGGTGAGCAGCTTGGCTGCAGTGCAGAAGGGCCAGCGGCCGGTCGCGCCATGGCCGCTCGGTGGGTGCCCTCGGCGACGTGGTGAGAGACGACGTCGTAGAGGCGGCCGGAGAAGTTGATCCTCATGCCGTCGGTGAGGCGGCCGCCGTGGGTCAGGTCCAGGCCGAGGATCGTGTCGCCCGGCCGCAGGAGGGTGCGTATGACCGCGGGGTTTGGCTAGGGCGCCGGAGTGGGGCTGGATGTTGGCGAACGGGCGTCGAAGAGCGCCTCGCCGGGTCGATCGTCAGCTGCTCGCTGACGTTGACGTGCTCGCAGCCGCCGTAGTAGCTCCGGCCGGGGTAGCCCTCGGCGTACGTGATGGGTGAGCGCCGAACCCTGTGCCTGCATGACCATCTCCGGGCCGCCCTGCTGCGACGCAGCTCGGCGTCGATGCTCGCGGCGACCTGGGGTCGAGCTCGGCGAGCAGCGCAGTCTGGTGCCACAGCCGGTCCGCGGGTGCGCTCAGAGCTCGGCCCCGGTGATTCCGGCGTACTCGGCGGCGGAGAGCAGCGGCCCCTCCTCGGCGACGTCGACGGCGAAGAGCCAGCCCTCGCCGAACGGGTCGGCGTTGAGCAGGGAGGGGTCGGCGACGACGGCGTCGTTGATCGCGGTGACCACGCCTGACACGGGCGCATAGAGCTCCGAGACGGACTTGGTGGACTCGACCTCGCCGCAGGGCTCACCGGCGACGACCTCGGCGCCGACGGCAGGCAGCTCGACGTAGACGATGTCGCCGAGCGCCCCGGTAGCGATGGTGGTGATACCGATGCGGGCGGGGGCGGCGTCGTCTACCCACTCGTGCTCGGCGGAGTAGCGCAGGTCGGACAGGATCTTCTCGGTCATGATGGCCTTTCGGAGTTGGCGCGCGGGTGCGCGTTCGACGGGAGCCGGTGCGTGGGTGCGCGTTCGGGTTTGGGGGCCCGCCGGTGCCGTGTGTGGACGGACGGGCTTCGGGGGATCGGTGAGGCTAGGCGGCGCGCTTGTAGAACGGCGGCTTGACGACCTCGAAGGGGTGTGCGGTGCCGCGTACGTCGACGTGGAGGGCGGTGCCCACGGCCGCGTGGGCGGGGTCGACGTAGGCCAGGGCGACCGGGTGCCCGAGGGTGGGGCTGGGGGCGCCGGAGGTGATCTCGCCGACGACCGCGCCGCAGGCGAGGACCGGGTGGTGGGCGCGTGCCGCCCGCCTGCCCAGCCCCTTGAGCCCGACGAGCACGCGGCGCCCGTGCGGGTCGGCGCCCGGCGCCGTCGCGGCGTCGTGCGCGGTCTTGGCCGCCTCCAGGGCCGCCCGGCCGACGAAGTCCCCGGGCTTGGACAGTGCGACGACGGCGCCCAGGCCCGCCGTGTAGGGGTCGGTGTGGCGGGAGAGCTCGTTGCCGTACAGGGGCATGCCGGCCTCGAGGCGCAGCGAGTCCCGGCAGGCGAGCCCGGCGGGGAGGAGGCCGCGGCCGGCGCCGGTGGCCCGCAGCGCCTGCCAGAGGGCCGGCGCCTGCGCGGCGGGCAGGTACAGCTCGAACCCGTCCTCCCCGGTGTAGCCGGTCCGCGCCAGCAGCGCGTCCAGCCCTGCCAGGGTGGCCTCGGTGGCCGCGTAGTACCGCAGGGAGGTCACGGTCTCGGCGTGCTCGGCGGGGATCAGCTCGAGCAGGATCGCCTCGGCGGCGGGGCCCTGGAGCGCGATGAGCGCCGTCTCGGCCGTGGCGTCGGCGAGCTCGACGTCGAATCCGGCGGCCCGCTCGGTCAGCGCGGCGACGACTGCGGGGGTGTTGCCGGCGTTGGGCACCACCAGGAATCGGTCCTCGGCGCGCCGGTAGCTGATGAGGTCGTCGATGATGCCGCCGTCCTCGGCGCAGAGGAGTGAGTACTTCGCCCGCCCCATCGCCACCGCGGACAGCTTGCCAACGAGGGCATGATCCAGGAACTGCGCGGCCTGCGGGCCGCTCACCCAGACCTCGCCCATGTGGCTGAGGTCGAACAGCCCGGCGGCGCGACGCACCGCGTGGTGCTCCGCAAGCTCGGAGGTGTACCTCAGGGGCATCTGCCAGCCGCCGAAGTCGGTGAAGGAGGCACCCTGGTCGACATGTTCGTCATACAGCGGTGTGCGCAGGGTCATCGTCTCGGTCATCGGGTTGGTCCTTCCGGGGTCAGGCGAAGTCGGCGACGGGCGGGCATGAGCAGACGAGGTGCCGGTCGCCGTGGGCGCCGTCGATCCGCGCCACCGGGGGGAAGTACTTGTCCCGCCGCAGGGTCGCGAGCGGGAACGCCGCCTGCTCGCGGGTGTAGGGCCGGTCCCAGTCGGTGGCGGCGACGATGGTGGCAGGGTGCGGGGCGTGCCGCAGGGGGCTGGCCTCGACGGGGAAGCCGTCCGCGGCGATCTGGTCGATCTCGGCGCGGATGGCGATCATCGCGTCGATGAACCGGTCGAGCTCGGCCAGGTCCTCGCTCTCGGTCGGTTCCACCATGAGGGTCCCGGGCACCGGGAACGCGAGGGTGGGGGCGTGGAAGCCGAAGTCGATCAGCCGCTTGGCCACGTCCTCCGCCGTGACGCCGGTGGCGGCGGTGAGCTGGCGCAGGTCGAGGATGCACTCGTGGGCGACCAGGCCGCTCTCGCCGGTGTAGAGCGCCGGGAAGTAGGGATCCAGGCGGCGGGCGATGTAGTTGGCGGCGAGCAGCGCGCTCTCGGTCGCCCGGGTCAGTCCCTCGCCGCCCATGAGGGCGATGTAGGCCCACGAGATGGGCAGCACCCCGGCGGAACCGAACCGTGCCGCGGAGATCGCGGCGCCGAGCCCGGCCTCTGCGTTGCCCGCGGCGGGCGCCGGGTCCCCCGGCAGGAACGGCGCGAGGTGCGCGCGCACGGCCACCGGGCCGACGCCGGGGCCGCCGCCGCCGTGGGGGATGCAGAAGGTCTTGTGCAGGTTCAGGTGCGAGACGTCGCCGCCGAACCGGCCCGGCTGGGCCAGCCCCACGAGGGCGTTGAGGTTCGCGCCGTCGACGTAGACCTGCCCGCCGGCCGCGTGCACCGCGTCGCACACGTCGCGCACGTCGGTGTCGTAGACCCCGTGCGTGGACGGGTAGGTGATCATGATGGCCGCGAGCCGGTCGCCGTGCTCGGTGAGCTTCGCGCTCAGGTCGGCCTGGTCGATTGTGCCGTCCGCGGCGGTGGCGACGGCCACGACCTGCATGCCGGCGAGCACCGCGGAGGCGGCGTTGGTGCCGTGGGCGGACGCGGGGATGAGGCACACGGTGCGCTGGTGCTCACCGCGGGAGCGGTGGTAGCCGCGGATGGCGAGCAGCCCGGCGAGCTCGCCCTGCGAGCCGGCGTTGGGCTGGATGGAGACCCGGTCGTACCCGGTGATCGTCGCCAGCCACGACTCGAGGTCGGCGATGAGCTCGCGCCAGCCCGCGGTCTGGTGGTCCGGGGCGAGGGGGTGGATCGAGGCGAACTCGGGCCAGGTGATGGCCTGCATCTCGGTGGTTGCGTTGAGCTTCATGGTGCACGAGCCCAGCGGGATCATCGTGCGGTCCAGCGCCAGGTCCCGGTCGGCCAGGCGGCGCAGGTAGCGCAGCATCTGGGTCTCGGAGCGGTGCTGGTGGAAGACCGGGTGGGTGAGGTACTCCGTGGAGCGGACCAGCCCGGCCGGCAGGGCGAAGGCCTCGTCGGTCGGGGTGTCGAGGCCCGCGGCGTCTTCTCCCGTGAAGGCCGCGACGACGGCCGCAAGATGGGCGGGCGTGGTGGTCTCGTCGCACGAAATGCCAACGTGGTCGGCGTCCGCGAGGCGCAGGTTCACGCCGGCGGCGTCCGCCGCGGCGACGACGGCGCGCGCCCGCCCGGGCACCCGGACGGTCAGGGTGTCGAAAAAGTGCTCCGCCGTCAGCTCGACCCCTTGGTCGGTGAGGGTGGCCGCCAGGGTGCGGGCGGCGTCGTGCGCGTGCCGGGCGATGCGGCGCAGCCCCTCCGGACCGTGGTACACCGCGTAGAACCCGGCGACGATCGCCAGCAGGGCCTGAGCCGTGCAGATGTTCGAGGTCGCCCGCTCACGGCGGATGTGCTGCTCGCGGGTCTGCAGTGCGAGGCGGTAGGCCGGAGTGCCGAGGGCGTCCTTGGACACGCCGACGAGCCGGCCCGGCAGGGCGCGCTCGAGGCCCTGCCTGACGGCCATGTAGGCGGCGTGCGGCCCCCCGTAGAAGAGGGGCACCCCGAAACGCTGCGCGGAGCCGACGGCGATGTCCGCGCCCTGCTCGCCCGGCGGGGTGATCAGGGTCAGCGCCAGCAGGTCCGCCGCAACCGTGACCATGGCTCCACGGGCGCGGGCTGCGGCGATGATGCCGGACTGGTCACGCATGCGTCCGGAGGTGCCCGGCTGCTGCAGGACGACGCCGGTGATCTCCCCGTCCGGCAGGCCGACGTCGAGGTCCGCGACGACGACCTCGAACCCGAGGGCTTCCGCCCGCCCGCGGACGACGGCGATCGACTGCGGGAGCAGCTCGGCGTCCAGGACGACGAACCCGTCGGCCGCCGCCTTGTTGGTCCGGCGCATGAGGAGGACGGCCTCCGCCACGGCGGTCGCCTCGTCCAGCAGGGACGCGTTTGCGACCGGCAGGGCGGTGAGGTCAGCGACGACCGTCTGGAAGTTCAGCAGGGCCTCGAGCCGTCCCTGGGAGATCTCCGGCTGATAGGGCGTGTAGGCGGTGTACCAGGCAGGGGACTCGAGCACGTTGCGCTGGATCACCCCGGGCGTGACGGTGCCGTAGTAGCCCTGGCCGATCATCTGCACCTTGCAGATGTTCTTCGCCGCCAGCTGGCGCAGCCGCTCGAGCACCTCGGGCTCGCTGAGCGGAGCCGGAAGCTCGAGGGGCGTCGTCTGGCGGATCGCCGTGGGGACGGCCGCGTCAGTGAGGGCGCCGCAGTCGTCCATGCCCATGGCGGCGAGCATGATCCGCTGGTCGTCGCTGCCGGTCCCGACGTGCCGGTGGGCGAAAGGTGCCGGCGCCGTCGTGCGCCTGGACATGGTGGCAGTGGGTGGTGGTGTCATGAGGAACTCCCGGGTCTTGCGGCGTGCCGACCGGCACGCCTGAACGAGTTCCTCCCCGCTCTGTAGCTGGACCTGAGAGATTTCACCGGCTGCTGCCGGCCTGCCCCTTCGGTGAGCATTGCATGCTGCTTTCCAGAGGTGCCTTCCCGTGGCGGTGGTGGATGCCTGAGAGATTCCTGGGGAGGAGTTGCTCCTACGGCGCCCGCCGACGGGCGGGACTCTCCCGCCACGGGTCGAACGGCATGTTCAGTTGTTGCGGCGCAGCCTGGTGCAGCGTGCGCGGTTCAGCGGAGCCTAGGACCAGACGCCCTGCCGTGCCGGCTCCTCGCCGCCCGCGGTGCCCGAGGGCAGCGTCTCGTGGGGCGGCCTGAGGCGGAGCGCGACCCGGGCCTCCTCGACCGTGGACCCGCCGCGTTCCAGGTCCCGCGCGAGCCGGACAGCGCGTTCCATGAGCGGGGGTGCTGCCCGGGGAGAGTTCACCCCGGCGTAGGTACAGCGTGTCCACGAGGCCCGCGCGTGCGTTCCCACCGAGCGCGAGGCCCATGGCCGTGCGCTCCAGGGGGTACCTCCTCGGCATCGCGGTCCATTCGCCGGCGGTCGTCTCACAGGCTGGGGTGCGCGGTCGGGGTCCAGTTCGTGTGCGGTCATGCCCCGGCTCCTCCGCCTCCTGGCGCTGACGGCCTGACCGTGGGCTCGGCCGTCGTGCGAGGCGCGGGGATCCCCGCCCGTGCCCGGACAGGGATCTCCCGACGGCATCCGGGTGCGCTACATCGTCAGGTCGATCGGCAGCTCGGGGAGCATCATGTCCGCGATGCCGTACTTCGTCATGATCTGCTCGTACACACCGGTGTCCACGAGGTGCAGCATCGCGGCGTGGACCGCGTCGAGCAGCTCGTCGTTGCCCTGCTTGATCGCCGCGCCGCTCGAGAGGGTGACGTCCGTGTCCACCACCTTCACGGCGTCCGGGTCCCGGTCGGCGTAGGCGAGCGCGACGACGATCTCGAGCACGCCGAACTCGTCCTGCTCGCTCGTGACGGCGAGCGCGACTCCGGCGTTGTCGACGTAGGAGTTGACCTGGATCTCCGGCTCACCCGCGTCGACGCACGCGGTGTTGATGTCCCCGCTGATGAGCCGCTCGACGAGCGTGCCCTTGGTGACCGCCACCGAACGACCGCACAGGTCGGCCTTGTAGTCGACCTCGTCGTCCTCCGAGCCGGCGTGGGCGATGGTCGCAAAGCCGTTCTGGTAGAGCGAGATGATGTCGAAGAGCTCCATGCGTTCCTTGTTGGCGCCCATGGTGGCCAGGTCGTAGCGCCCGGACTCGACCCCCGGCTGGAGGGCGTCGAACGTCACCACGTCGAAGTCGGCCTCGAGGTCCAGCACCCGGGCCGTGGCCTCGTAGATCTCGATCGCGACGCCGGTGAGCTCGCCGTCCTCGTCGGTGTACTGGGCGGGCATGTTGGTGCTGGTAGCCCCGATCCGCAGGGTGCCGCGCTCGCGGATCTCCGCGGGCACCATCTCCGCGATCTCGGGCACGGCCTCGCCCCCTGCCGCCTCCTGGCCCGACGTCGCGCCGTCCGGGGTGTCGCCCGAGCTCGGGTTCGAGCATGCGCTCAAGCCGAGCAGTGCCAGGAACGCCCCCGCGGTGACCAGCTTCTTCCTCAACATCGTGAATTCCTCTCGTTGGGCACAACTGTGTGTGACGCGCGGCGGGCCGACGGCCCGCGCCGTTGTCCTGCTCCTCCAGCGGCGATCGGGGCCGCCGGATCATTTCCTCGCCCCCCACCGACGCCCACGGCCTGTGCGGGACGTCGGGAGTCGGGTCACGCCTTCACGGGCGTGATGCTCGGACGCCGGTTGAAGCCGCGCCCCAATCTCCGTTCCAGCCAGATCTGTCCGACCATCAGCACGCTCGTCAGGGCGAGGTACCACACGCACGCGACCGTGAGCATGGGGATGGTCTCCCCGGTCTGCGAGTAGACCTTCTGCACCGTCGTCAGCAGCTCGCCGTAGCCGATCACCGTGACGATCGAGGTGTTCTTGAACATCGTGACGACCTCGTTCGCCATCGGCGGGATCAGCACGCGGATCGCCTGAGGCCCGCTGACCCGCGTCAGTGCCGTCCACGGCGTCAGACCCAGCGCTCGCACCGCCTCGTGCTGGCCGGAGGCGACCGCGAGGTACCCGCCCCGGAAGATCTCCGCCGCCTTCCCGCCGAAGTAGAGCGACAGACCCAGCAGGGCCGATCCGAACTGGGTGACCACCCGCTTGGTCTCCACCTCCCACAGCGGCGGAAGGCCCGGGATCCCGAACCCGAGGGTGGGGACCAGAGCGGCCAGGAAGAAGATGAACAGCAGCACCACCATGATCGGCAGTGCCCGGATCACCCAGATGTAGATGAGCGCCAGGTTTCGCAGCAGCGGGTACCGGGACAGCCGCGCCGCGCACACCAGCAGCCCGAGGAGGCATCCGCCCACGAGGCTCAGCGCAGTCAGACCCAAAGTCCTTCCGACGCCCGCGAGCACCTTGTCGGCGAACAGGTGCTGGGCGACGATGTGCCAATTCCACCCCGGGCTCAGGAGGAAGTCGACAAGGAGGAGCACGAGGAGAATCCCGGCCGCCGCCGTCACCCACCGGGAAATCTCGAAGCGTCGTCGGACCGGCATCGCCGCGATCTGCTCGTGGTCCAGCACGGTCGCGGACGCCGAGCCGGCCTGCATGGTCATCTGCATGCGGATCACTCAGCCTTCCCTGGTGCCGGCGCCGACGCGCAGCGCACTCCGCTCGTGCGCGTACGCCACGAGAGCCTCGACCGCCTCGTCGTCCGCCCGGAGACCACGCCCGAGGATGATCTCGGAGATCACTCGCACCGCGGTCAGGGCGGTGTGGTCCAGCCCCACCCGTGCTGCGAGCTGCTCGTAGCCGGCGACGCCGAACGGCACGTCGTCCGTCAGGAACCGGCTGTCCAAGTCTGTGGGTCCCGGCCGGTTGCGGTAACCCGCGAATGACTTCACCGTCTCGTAGTAGGACTCGCCCCGCATGCCGTCGTCTCCGTACGCGGCGAGCGCCATCTCGAGGATCGTGTCGGCCCGTCCGCCCAACGCCTCGACGACCGCACGGCGTTCACGGTCGATGGCCACCATGAGCCGCTCGACCGCCGGTGTGAAGCCCTCGTCCCAGTAGTGCCACACCTCCCGGTTCTCGATCCGGGTGGCGTTGAGGATCGCGAGCGGCGGGTGGATGAGTGCGTTGATGTTGGACAG
This sequence comes from Georgenia ruanii, assembly GCF_009193175.1. Taxonomy (GTDB): domain Bacteria; phylum Actinomycetota; class Actinomycetes; order Actinomycetales; family Actinomycetaceae; genus Georgenia; species Georgenia ruanii. The sequence goes on from NZ_VUKE01000012.1 coordinate 141,408, forward strand.
CGAGGTCGTCACCAGGTCGGACGGGACCACGTCGGGAAAGTAGCGGCCGAAGTGTGCCAGTGCCGCGGACGTCTCCTCGTCGCTTGGCGCCGCCAGATCGAGGTTCCGCTTGCGCATGAACAGCTGCACCCGGCCGTGTGTGAGCCGTCCACCGAACATCCAGCCGGGAACCTCGCTGAAGCGGGGGAGCGGTACACCCCACTGCCGGAACCGTTCCGCCGACAGCAGCGCCCCGGCGAAGCCTCCCGGAGCCAGGAGCACCGGCCTGCCCGCGAACTGCTCGGGTCGTGCCGAGAAGATGCGCTCGAGGTCCATCGCCGGCGCCGTGACCACGAAGCTGCCCCCATCCAACGGGACGTCCGGCGAGACCGAGGCGATGACGGCGGTCCCGGACAGCCCGCTCCCCGTCACCGGGACCGTCAGCTCCCCCAGGTCCTCGTCGCTGGTGAACATCACGCGCTCGCCGCTCGCCAGCGAGGCGACGGCAGCCACCGGCAGCGTGCGCTCGGCGTCTCCCACGATGATGAGACTCATCTACTGCTCCTCGCTCCTCGCTCGTCGCTCGGTCGTTCGTCGGTTCCTCGTCGCCGTGCCCGTCACGGGGTCGTCACCGGTTCGAGCTCCGGCGAGGCCAGGGCGAGGTTGGGGCCCTTCCACGGCGCGGCGTCGCGTGCGAGGTGGGCGAGGTCGCCGGGGAGCATGAGATGGTCCCGGCCTAGGGACGACAGTTCCGATACGCCCAGGACCCCCATCATTCGTCTGATCTCGTTGCCCAGGATCGAGACCGCACGCTGCGCGCCTGCCTGTCCGCCGGCGCCCAGGCCGTACAGGGTGGCGCGGCCGACCAGCACCGCGTCGGCACCCAGCGCGATCGCCTTGACCACGTCGCTCCCACGGCGGAACCCGCTGTCGACCAGCACCGGCACCCGTCCGGCCACCGCGGCGGCCACACCGGGCAGCATCTCCAGCGGGGCCGGCGCCGCGTCGTTGGTGCCGCCCCCGTGGTTGCTGACGACGATGCCGTTGGCACCGCAGTCGATGGCCTTGACCGCGTCGTCGGGGTGGAGGATGCCCTTGACGACCAGGTTGCCCGGCCAGAGGGCGCGCACGCGGCGCAGGAAGTCCCACGTCAGGGAGTCGGCCTTGACCCAGAAGGGACTGCCCGCGCCTCGCGAGACGCCCTTCGGGACGTCGATGTTGACCATCTGCGGCAGCCGCCGCTCGTTGAGCAGATACCGAACGGGCGTGGTGAACGTCCAGCCTGGATGACGCAGCGGCTCCAGGAAGTGGCTGGGCCGGAGCTTCAGCGGGAACTTCAGGCGATTGCGCTGGTCGTACGGACGGTTGTACGGGATGGTCGAGTCGACGGTGAGGATCAGTGTCTCGAAGCCCGCGTCCCTGGCGCGGATGATCCCGCTCAGCGCCGCCTCGACGTCCCGCCAGATGATCGCCTGGTACCACTGGCGCCCGCCGCCCTGCTCGAGCACCGTCTCCATCGGGGTGGCGGTGGTGCTCGTGAGCACGAACGGGATGCCCGCCTCCGCCGCGGCCCGGGCGAGCGCCACCTCGCCGCGGTAAGACACCCAGCTCGTGATGCCCGTCGGTCCGATGATCAGGGGCAGGGCCTGCCGGTGCCCGAAGAGGTCGGTCGAGGGATCCCGGTCGGACACGTCGTTCAGCACCCGGTGCACGAGCTTGATCCGGTCCAGGACGTCGCGGTTGTGCCGGTACGCGACATCGTCCTCGCTGCCGTGGTCGAGCGAGTCGAACATGGCTCGCGGCAGGCGCTTCTTGGCGAGCTCACGAAGGTGGAAGATGTCGACTGCCTCTGCGATGTTGGCCATGTGACCTAGCTCCTCGTCCGTGGCGTCGCGACGACCTCGCCCTGCTGCGGGTCCGCGGAGGCCTGTTGCTCTGCCGGGTGAATCTGCCCGTTGACCGCGGCGAAAAACGCTCGCCCGCGCTCCGTCCTCGGATGGGCCAGCACCTCTCGCGGTGGGCCCTGCTCGATGATCCGGCCGTCCGCCATGACGACCAGCTGGTCGGCGATCTCCGCGGCAAGGTTCATCTCGTGGGTGACGATCACCATGGTGGTGCCGTCGTTCGCGAGCGACCGGATGACCTCCAGGACCTCGGCGACGAGCTCGGGGTCGAGCGCGCTGGTCGGCTCGTCGAACAGCATGACCTCGGGCTCCATGGCCAGTGCCCGCGCGATCGCGACGCGCTGCTGCTGCCCGCCGGACAGCTCGTTGGGGTAGTTGTTGCGTTTGTCCGCCAGCCCCACCCGCGAGAGGTGCTCGACGCCGATGCGCTCGGCCTCCGCCCGTGAGAGTCCGCGGACGGTCCGGGGAGCAAGCGTGACGTTCTGCAGCGCGGTCATGTTCGGGAACAGGTTGAACGACTGGAAGACCATGCCGAAGCTAAGGACCTGCTCGCGGGCCTTGGCGGGCGACACGGGTACGCGGTACCCGTTGCGTACCTCCTCGCCGCACAGCTCACCCTTGAAGAAGATCGCACCGCCCTGGATCGACTCGAGCATGTTGACGGTGCGCAGCAGCGTCGACTTTCCCGACCCGGAGGGCCCCACGATGCAGGTCACCGTCCCCGCGGGGACCTCCAGGCTCACGCCGTGCAACGCCTGGAACGACCCGAAGAACTTCTCCACCTTGACCAGCTCAAGAATCGGCACGGAGGACGCGTTCACCGGACACCACCTTTCTCACTCACGGTCTCTGACACCGGCACAGGGACCGGGAACGGCACATCGGGCCCGAGGCCCTTCTCCTTGGACAGCTTCGTGTTGGGACGACGGTCGAACCCGCGGGCGAACTTGCGCTCGAGGAGCAGCTGCCCGGCCATGAGCACGCTCGTCAGTGCGAGGTACCAGATGCACGCCACCGTCAGCATCGGGATCGTCTCGAAGTTGGTTGCGTACAGGCGCTGCGTGGTCGTCAGCAGCTCCGCGAAGCCGACCACCGAGACCAGCGACGTGTTCTTGAACATCGTGACAACTTCGTTGGCCATCGGTGGGATCAGCACCCGGACCGCCTGCGGGCCGGTCACCCGGGTCAGCGCCGTCCACGGGCTCAAACCCAACGCCCTGACGGCCTCGCGCTGCCCGGTGCCGACGGCGAGGAACCCGGAGCGGAAGATCTCGGCCGTCTTCCCGCCCAGGTAGAACGCCAGTCCGACGACCGCGGCCGTGAAAGGCGTGATCAGGTCGTTCGTCGGCCACGCGACGAGGTAGGGCAGGAACGGCAGCCCGATACCGAGGGTGGGCTTCAGCACGCCCAGGAAGTAGATGAGCAGCAGTATGACCAGCGGTGGTGTCGCGCGGACGAGCCACACGTACCCGAACGCGATCGTGCGCAGGACGGCGAACCGCGACAGCCTGGCCCCGCATGCCACGAGCCCCACGAGCAGGCCGAAGGTGAGGCTAAGGACGGTCAGCCAGATCGTGTTGAACACGCCGAGCACGATCCGTTGCGAGAACAGGTAGGACGCGACCAGCGGCCAGTTCCACGACTCGTTGAAGATCAGGAGGTTCCCCACCACCGCCACCATGTAGATGACCGCGATCAGGATCACCCACTGCACCAGGTCGAAGCGCCCTTTATGGGGTAGTCCGAGCAGTTGGTCCACTGGCGGCGTCTCGTGCCGGGTCGTCGTCGACCGCATACGCATCTCCATCAGGTCAGGGTCGAGCCGGCGGCGTCGCCGGCGAGGTGTGCGGACGGGGCCGGGGAGCCGAGGAACCGGTCCGGGCGGTAACCGGCGAGCAACGGGCTCTGCTTGCCGGTCACGATCTCCTCGGCGAGGAGGCGGCCCACGAGCGGGCCGAGGACGCCACCGCTGTGCATGACCGCGTCGAAGTAGCCGGGCACCGAGTCCACCGTGCCGACCCGGGGGAGCCCGTCCGCCGGCATGGGCCGGACACCGACCCTGGTGGCGATCGGGCGGATCGGGGCCATCGACGGGAGCAGCTGCTCCGCCTGGGCGAGGACGTGCGCGACGAACGCGTTGCGCTCCATCCCGCCGGTGAAACCCTCGTCCCGTGCGGAGGCCACCTCGCCGGTCTTCCACCCGACGAGACTCCGCAGCCGTATGATGCCGTCCGTTTCGGGCTTGGCGGCGAGCTCCTTCACCGTGATCATCCGGCGCAACGGGTTCCCGATCGCCCGTACGTGGATACCCATCCCGGGCTGAGGACTCATCGGCATGGCGATGTCGTAGGACGCCGCGACCTCGCCGGCGCGGGCTCCGGCCGCGTTGACCACCGCGTCTGCCTCGAGCGCGGTGCCGTCGTCGTGGACGATGCGGTGCCGACCGCCCGGGAGTTGCTCGAGGCGAAGCACCCGTGAGCCGAAGTGCCCGATCGCACCGTTGTCGACCGCCGCCTGGAACAACGTCCTCGCGAGCAGCGAGCCGGCGACCGTGAACTCGTCCAGGAAGTGCGCGACGCGCAGGTCGGGACGCGCGAACGCGACATGGGGCTCCAGCCTCGCGTTCACCTCGGCCGCGCTCAGCACCTCGACCGGGTAGCCGGCAGCGTGAGACTCCTCGACCAGCAAGTCGAGCTCGTCGGCCGAGTCCTCCACCTGGAGGGTGCCGCCGGTGGTCATCCACGGGCTCGAGGGGAACGACTCGGCGAGACGGTGGTGCTCCTCCATGGCAAGCAGTCGGAGCTCGCGGTAGTGCGGGTCCGACTTGCCGCGAGCGGAGATCCATCCCGTGCCGGCCTCGGTCGTGCCGGCACCGGGATACCCGGCATCCACGACGGACACCCGTACGTCCCCGAACCGCGACAGATGGAACGCCACCGAGGTCCCGACGATCCCGGCTCCGATCACACAGACGTTCCGCACGCCGTCCACCTCTCCCTTCGCTGCGGACGTGAACACGGGTAACGGGTCCACGTCCGCGTGGTGCGCCATGAGCGGATGCGCTCGTAGATGCATGGTCGCGATCGCCAATCCCATGTGCAGGTGGCAGCGCAGCTCGCGCGTCGTTGTTGCCCGGCATCGTCGGCTGGCTCCTTCGCCGCGTGCCGCCATACCGGATCCAGCATGAACCGGATTGCGTGCAATCGTGAGAGCAGTGCACGCCAAGATGCAACATGTCGACACCGTTCGTTATCAATTTGTTACATGGCTGAGAGGGGCTACTGGGCATCAGTGACGGTGATGTGAGTCATTGGCAACCATTGTTTGAAGAGATTACTTCCCCGCTTCTACAGTTCCGGAAACGGGCCACGACGGCCCCACCGGGCGGTCTGGCCTTCGCCAGGCACGCCGCACAGCTGCGAAGGAGCACGGACTTGACTGCCATCACCGACGATCGGCCAGGACCTGTCGGCACCGACTGCGAGGGGAGCCTCGGCTGGGCCATCGGGACGGACGTGGGCGGCACATTCACGGACCTGTGGCTGCGCACCGATGACGGGCGTTCGTTCGTGTGCAAGTCGCCGACCACCGCCGACGTCGTCACCGGCGTCATCGACGCGCTGCACATCGCGGCGCGGACCGCCGGCGTCAGCACCGAGGAGCTCTGCGGCAAGGTTGACCGGTTCGGCCACGGTACTACGGTCGGGCTCAACGCCCTGCTCACCGGGCGCACCGCGCGGGTCGGCCTCGTCACCACTCTCGGGTTCGGTGACGTGCTCGAGATCGGCCGGCTGCGGCGGGGCACGGCCGGACTGGAGGGGCTCGACCTCGGGAACTACTTCCTGCGCGGTCAGGTGGCGCCTCTCGTGCCGCGCGAGCTCGTCGTCGAGGTGGCCGAGCGCGTGAATCCGCAGGGCGAGGTGCTGACCCCGCTCGACACGGGCTCCGCGCGCCGGGCCCTGGAGGCGCTGCGGGACGAGGGGGTCGAGGCGGTCGCGATCTGCCTGCTGTGGTCCACCGAGAATCCCGCGCACGAGCTCGAGGTCGCCCGCTTGGCGGAGGAGATCTTGCCCGGAGCATTCATCAGTGTCTCCCACGACGTCGCGCCCACGGTCGGGGAGTACGCACGCGCCTCCACCACCGTGGCGAACGCGGCGCTGGGCCCGGTCGCGGGCCGGTACCTGGGCAACCTCCAGGCGCAGCTGCAGGCACTGGGGATGACGGCCCCGATCATGATGACCACCAGCGCCGGCGGCGTGGTCCCGGCGGCTGCCCTTACCGCTGTGCCCGTCCGCGGCCTGCTCAGCGGACCCGCGTCGTGCGTGGTGGCCGGCCAGGCCCTCGGTGTGGCGCTGGCGCGGCCGAAGGTCCTCACTCTCGACGTCGGCGGGACGAGCTTCGACGTCGGCGTCGTCGTCGACGGTGCCCCCCTGCTGCGGGAGGAGGTGACGTTCGGCGGTGCCGACATGCGGGTGCCCAGCGTCGACATCGCCAGCATCGGCGCCGGCGGAGGCTCCATCGCCGCCGTGAACGACGGCATCCTCACCGTCGGCCCGCGCAGCGCCGGGGCGGAGCCGGGGCCGGTCTGCTACGGCAAGGGCGGCACGGAGCCCACCACCACCGACGCCGACCTCGTCCTGGGCGTGCTGGACCCCGATCGGTTCGGCAGCGGCGGCATCCGGCTCGACGTCGACGGCGCCCGGGCGGCCCTCGCCGAGAAGATTGGTGAGCCCCTCGGGCTCACCGGCATCGAGGCGGCGCGCGCGGTGCGGGAGGTCTTCGACGCTGCGATGGCCGACCTGGTTCGCTCCGTCACCATCGAACGCGGTCACGACCCGCGCGAGTTCACCCTCGTCGCCGGCGGCGGCAGCGGGCCGTCGCACGCCTGGAAGCTGTGCCGCGAGCTGGGCCTGGATGGCTTCATCGTCCCGGCGACCGCCACCGCGCAATCCGCCTTCGGGGCCGGCACGTCGGACCTGCGCACCACTGCCTCGCGCACCTGCTATGTCCGGCTCTCACCCGGGACCGTGCCCGATGACGACCACGCCGCCATCCTCACGGCGGCGTTCGAGGACGCCGGGCGCCGCGCCCTGGACGCCATGCCGCACCCTGAGCGCGCCGAGGTCGTCTACACCGCGGCGGTGCGCTACCGCGGCCAGACCCACCACCTCGACATTCCTGTCGACCCGGAGCCGGACGCCGCCGCGCTGGTTGCGCTGCTCGCGGCGTTCGAGGCGGAGTACGAGCTGCTGTTTGGCAAGGGTGCGGGCTTCCGCGAGGCGGGCTTCGAGATCCTCTCGGTCCGCGCCGTCGCCGCCGTCCGTACCGCCGACGCGTCGGCGTCGACCACGGGGGAGCAGCTGGCCGTGCGGGACGTCCGCCCGGTCGTCTTCGACGACCCGCACACCCCCGAGGAGACCGTCGTGCTGGGGTGCGATTGGCCCGCGGCGGACCAGGAGATCTCCGGCCCGGCCCTCATCCAGCTGCCCGGCTGCGTTGTGGTCGTCCCGCCCGGTGGGACGGCACGCACGGACGACGGCGGAAACATCCACGTGAAGGTAGGAGACGCAGCATGAGTACCCTGCAGACGCGGCCCGCGACGGCTGCCGAGGATCGGACCGGGATGGCTGATCCGGTCATCGCACAGGTCGTGCGGAGCCGCCTGGTGGCGATCACCGACCAGATGCGCATGGCCCTGCAGTCGGTCAGCGGCAGCCCGACCGTGACCGAGGCCAGTGACTTCTTCACCGGCCTCTACCTGCCGGACGGCTCCTTCGCCACCATGGGCCACCAGGTCACGTTCGAGGCCCCGCCCGTCGGCGCCCTGATCCGGCACCTGCTCGACAGCGGCCGCACCTTGCGCGACGGGGACCGCATCATCGGCAACGACCCGTTCGTCGGTGCCCTGCACCAGAACGACCTCCAGATGTGTGCACCCCTCTTCGTTGACGGCGAGATCGTCGCCTGGGCCGGGGTGATGGCGCACGAGACCGACATCGGCGGCATGGACTTCGCGTCCTGGTCGCCCAAGGCGAAGGAGATCTGGCAGGAGGGCCTGCGGATCCCGGCCGTCACGCTCGTCTCCGGTGGAGAGCTCCGCGAGGACGTGCTCGAGATGGTCCTCTCCGCCACACGCCTGCCCGCGCAGGTCGGGCTCGACATCCGCGCGTTCATCGCGACGCTCAACGTCGCCGCCGAGCGGCTGGTGGAGCTCTGCCACCGGTACGGCACCGACGTCGTGCAGGCCGCCATGGTCTCCATGGTCGACGACTCCGAGCGCAAGCTCCGCCAACGGCTGCTCGAACTGCCGGACGGGGTGGTCCACACCCACGACTTCCTCGAGCACGACGGCCACACCAACAAGCTCTACGAGGTCGATCTGGTGCTGACAAAGGAGGGGGACCGTCTCCGGTTCGACTTCTCCGGGTCCTCCGAGCAGGCGCAGGGCTTCGTAAACTGCTCCCGTGCCGGGCTCACGGGCGGCGTCGCGGGGGCGCTCATCCCGACTCTCGGGTTTGAGATCCCGTGGAACGACGGGCTGCTCCGGCCGGTGGAGATCGTCGCCCCCAACGGACTCGTCTGCACAGCGATCCCGCCGGCACCGGTGGGCAGCGCGACGGTCGAGACCGTCTGGGTGGTCAGCAACGTCGTCGCCAGTGCCCTCAACCGGCTCCTCGCGGCGACCCCCAAGTACGCGCACCGGGCCCAGGCCGTCAGCAGCGGCACCATGGCTACTTACAACATGAGCGGGTGGAACCAGTTCGGTGAACGGTTCGGGCTTCACCTCATGGACCCGCTCGCCGGCGGCTTCGGGGCGTACGTGAGCCATGACGGCCAAGATGCGGCAGGTCCGATCAACACGCCGTGCCCCTCCATCGCCGACGTGGAGGTCAACGAGCAGGGGACGCCGCTGTTCTACCTGTACCGGCGGCTCGCTGAGGACACCGGCGGCGCGGGACGTCGCCGGGGCGGCGTCGGGGCGGAGATCGCCCTGTCCATCTCCGTCCCCGAGGCAGAGGCCCTCGTGATGACCCATGGCGCCGAGGTGCCCAACTCCTCCGGCCTGTCCGGCGGGCTGCCGGGCGGAACGATCCATCAGTCCCTCGCGCGTGACGGTCGCCACGAGACCGGACCCGAGAAGGCGTTGGTGGGCCTGCACGGCGGGCGCACCGACAGGATCCCCGCGTTCGAGAACCTCGGCCCTAAGCCGGGTGCCTTCCGTATCACCGACCAGGACGTCTTCGCGGTGACCTGGCAGGGCGGCGGCGGGATCGGGGATCCGCTGGACCGCGACCCCGCCGAGGTGCTGCACGACGTGCGGCGCCGGGTCGTGAGTGTGTCGGCCGCCAGCTCGACCTACGGCGTGGTCCTCGAGTACGAGGCCGACGGACGCGTCAGCGGATGGGACCGGCCGGCCACTGAGCAGGCGCGGCACGAGGCACGCGCGGCACGTCTGGGTCGCCCCGTTGAGGACGTTGTGGCACCGCTGGGGCAGGTCGGGCCCGACGTGCCGCCCAGCGGGCTCGGCGAAGGCGAGCGGTGGCTGCCGCTCTCCGACCGGCTCAGGGCAATCCACGGTGCCGACGGCGACTGGCGCGTGGAGACCATCGACGGCACCCGCCTCGTCACGGGTTCCACGCGTTGGCGTGCAGGGGCCTCCCGGATAGCCATGCAGCTGCCGGAACGGGTGGGCGACACCCTTCACACGGAGCTGACAGTCACCGGCTGGCTGGACCCGGCGACCGGAGCCCTGCTTGCTGTGGACCTGCACCGCAACGATACCGAACCCTTCGACGACCTCGATCTCGACCTAGCAGCGGGTGGCAGCGCCGACCGGCTCGCCGCCATAGGTGACCGCCTCGGTTAGTTGACACCCATCTCACCGGGCGACATCCGGACGACCGCCGGGAGGCATCACGGCCCGCCCATCCACCGACGGAAGGAATGGCACGACATGGCAGAGCAGACGACGCTCGACACCCGCGACAGACCCCGAGGCCTGGGGAAGGTGGTGGCCTCGGCCGCGGAGGCGGTCTCGGACATCGGCGACGGCGCGTCGCTGGCGGTGGGCGGGTTCGGCCTCTCGGGCAACCCGATGGCGCTGATCGAGGCGCTGCTGGCCACCGGGGTGGGCAACCTCAAGGTGGTGTCGAACAACTGCGGGGTGGACGACTGGGGCCTGGGGCTGCTCCTCGGCGCGGGCCGCCTGGCGAAGATGACCGCCTCCTACGTGGGGGAGAACAAGGAGTTCGAGCGGCAGTTCCTCTCCGGCGAGCTCGAGGTCGAGCTGACCCCGCAGGGCACCCTGGCGGAGAAGCTGCGCGCGGGCGGGTCCGGGATCGCCGCGTTTTTCACCCCCACCGGGGTGGGTACCCAGGTGGCCGAGGGCGGCCTGCCGCGCCGCTACGACGGCTCCGGCGGGGTGGCGGTGGCCTCCCCGGTCAAGGAGACCCGCACGTTCCCCTTCGCCGGGGCCGAGCGGGAGTTCGTCCTGGAGGAGGCCATCACGACCGACTTCGCCCTGGTGCACGCCGCCACGGGAGACCGGCACGGGAACCTGGTGTTCACCAAGGCGGCGCGGAACTTCTCCCCGCTGGCGGCGATGGCCGGGCGGGTGTGCATCGCCCAGGTCGAGGAACTGGTCGAGCCCGGCGAGCTCGACCCCGACGAGATCCACCTGCCCGGCATCTACGTCCACCGGGTCGTGCACGTCGGTAAGAACATCGAGAAGCGGATCGAGAAGCGCACCGTGCGCAAGGAGGGGCAAGTCTGATGACTCTCAGCAGGCAGGAGATGGCCGCGCGGGCGGCCCTGGAGCTGCCCGACGGCGCGTACGTCAACCTTGGCATCGGGCTGCCCACGCTGGTGCCCAACTACGTCCCGGACGGTCGGGAGGTGGTGCTGCAGTCGGAGAACGGGATCCTCGGCGTCGGCCCCTACCCGGCCGAGGACGCGGTGGACCCGGATCTGATCAACGCGGGCAAGGAGACCGTCACCACCCTGCCCGGGGCGGCGTACTTCGACTCGGCCCTGTCCTTCGGGATGATCCGGGGCGGGAAGATCGACGTCGCCATCCTCGGCGGGATGCAGGTCAGCGAGAGCGGGGACCTGGCGAACTGGATGATCCCGGGGAAGATGGTCAAGGGCCCGGGCGGGGCGATGGACCTCGTCCACGGCGCCGGGAAGGTCATCGTCCTGATGGAGCACAACGCGCGTGACGGGGCGGCGAAGATCGTCTCCGAGTGCTCCCTGCCGCTGACCGGTAGGGGCGTGGTCGACCGGATCATCACGGACCTCGCCGTCATCGACGTGCGCACCGAGGGCCTGGTACTGGTCGAGACCGCTCCCGGTGTGAGCGTCGAGGAGGTCCGGGCGCGCACCGAGCCGGAGCTGGCTGTGTCCGAGGAGCTGAGCGCCGTGGAGGTGCGGGGATGAGCGCCCAACGGCCGCCCACCATCATGTCGTTCGCCGTCACGTCGTCCACCGCGAGCGAGGAGGCCCAGCCGTGAGCACCACCGAGAACACCAACGACAGCAACGGCACCCACCCGCCGGCCGCGGAGCCGGGCGACGTCGTCATCGTCGGGGCGGCCCGGACCCCGCAGGGCAAGCTGCGCGGGCAGCTCGCCTCCTGCACCGCCGTCCAGCTCGGCGCCGCCGCGATCCGCGGCGCGCTCGAGCGTGCCGGCATCAACCCCGGTGAGGTCGAGGCGGTCATCCTGGGCCAGGTGCTGCAGGCAGGGGTGGGGCAGAACCCCGCCCGGCAGGCCGCCATCGGCGCCGGGATTCCCTGGTCGGCGCACACCGCCACGGTGAACAAGGTGTGCTTGTCCGGGCTGACCGCCATCATCGACGCCGCCCGCCTGCTGCGCTCGGGGGAGGCCGACGTCGTCGTGGCAGGCGGCATGGAGTCCATGACCAACGCCCCGCACCTGCTGCCCGGCTCGCGGGCCGGGTACGCCTACGGGCCGGTGACGCTGCTGGACCACACCGCCCACGACGGGCTCACCGACGCCTTCGACCACGAGGCCATGGGCACCGCCACCGAGCGGTACACCACGCAGAAGTACCCCCTCACGCGGGAGCAGCAGGACGCCGTGGCCGCCGCCTCCCACCAGCGCGCCGCCGCCGCTTGGGAGGCCGGGGCCTTCGCCGCCGAGGTCGTGCCCCTGACGGTGACGACCCGCAAGGGCGAGACGCTCGTGGACCGCGACGAGGGCATCCGCCCCGACACCACCGTCGAGACCCTGACGAGGCTGCGGCCGGCGTTCGTCGAGGGCGGGTCGATCACCGCCGGCAACGCCTCGCCGATCTCCGACGGCGCCGCCGCCGTGGTGCTGACCACCCGGCGGGTAGCCGAGGAACGGGGCTGGCCGGTCATGGCCACGATCCGGGCCGCCGGGCAGGTCGCCGGCCCCGACACCTCCCTGCACGCCCAGCCCGCCCGCGCCATCGAGGCCGCCCTGAAGCGGCAGGGCTGGGACACCGCCGACCTCGACCTCATCGAGATCAACGAGGCCTTCGGTGCCGTCGTCGCCCAGTCCGTCGCCGAGCTCGGCGCCGACCCGGACAAGGTCAATCCCCACGGCGGCGGCATCGCCATCGGCCACCCCATCGGCGCCTCCGGCGCCCGCCTCGTCGTCCACGCCGCCCACCAGCTCGCCACCGACGGCGTCCGCCGCGCCGCGGTCGCCCTGTGCGGCGGCGGCGGCCAGGGCGAGGCCCTGCTCCTCCAAACCTGAGGCATACCAATGAAGCAGACCGTGTGATGGAGGCACTGTCACCCTGGTCGGTCCGGCCGATGCGCCTAATCAGGGGATGGCAGGCGCGTCCGTGCGACAAATGGACGGCGACACTGATCACACGGCATCTCTAAATCAATAGTTGATTCTAATTCCCGAAGGATTAAGACCGGTAGTTCTCCATACACCAACGGGGTTGACAACCGTTCGAGCATCAACTTCGACGATGTGCGTGAGACATAGCAGGTCCCGGCGTCGGCGGCGCGTAACAGGCTCGCGGGGGATCATCGCCGGTGGCACCGCACCGACCAGCGCCAGTCCAGCACAGTCTCTCCCCGCTCTCCTCGCAGCAGGAGGCTCACACGTTGTCACGCGCCTAGCGCACACCCACCAATGTTATGTGCGGCACGCTTGACGACCGTCGGCCAGATGACACATGCTGTGTGTCCACGTCACATCGACGTCGACCATCGGGACGAGGAGGTCCGGACATGGAGACGCACCGCCGCCACGGCACCGAGGGTCCCTTCGCGGAGCCGACTTCAAGGTGCTGACCACCCGACCAGCCCCTCACAACGGACGGGCTCACGACCAGGAGACGTGCATGCACAGCCATACGGTCGACGGCACTGTGACGTGGGCCGAGACAGACGCCAGCGGCCGGATCCACAACACAGCTGTCTTCCGCTGGGCCGAGTCCGCGGAGCACGCCCTGTGCTACCGCCTCGACCCAGGCCTCGCCATCGAGCGAATACCGCGACGCAGAGTCGAGGCCAACTACCACCGGCCCTTGGCGTTCCGGGACGCCTACACGCTCACGCTGTCCGTCGCGCACCTCGGCCGCACCTCGATCACGTATGCGTGGACGGTGACTTCCGGCGACGAATTGTGCATCGAAGGTGGCCACGTAGCTGTCTTCACCGATGACGTGGGGCGCGCCAGCCCTTGGCCCGAGACCTTTAGGGCGGCCGTCTCGGGTGGGCCCGTCCACCATGATGGAATTTCTTCGACCAATGGCGACCAGCCTTGAGAAAGGCCAAGAATGCGTACCCGCGCTGCCGTGTCTTCGGCCGTTCTCACGGCGGCTACCACCGTCGCCCACGCGGCGGGCGGCAATGCCAAGGCCGAAGCCGCGCCAGCGGAGCTGCCCTGACCGCACATCCACGCGGCTGCGAGCCGCCACAAGCACCGGCTCTCTCGCCGGAACACACAGTGCCGACCACGACACAAGGAGGTAGGTGGCCATGGCCACGACACGACAGGCAGACATCAAGCCCCGCAAGGTGATCGTCACGGTCGCCCCGACCGGCGGGATGGCGGGCAAAGACCAGAACCCGAACCTGCCTACCCAGCCCGAGGAGATCGCGGACGACATCGCGGCGTGCGTCGAGGCTGGCGCGTCCGTCGCCGCCATTCACGCCCGTCGGCCCGACGGCCTGGCCACGTGCAACCCCGAGATCTACGGGCGGATCAACGAACTCGTCCGCGAGCGGTGCGACGTCGTGATCAATAACTCCACGGGCGGGGGCATCAGTGGGGACATGATAAAGGAGTACGACACCGGCGAGTTGCGCATCGACTGGAATGAGCGGCTTAAGGGCTTAGAGGCCCCACTGGTGGAGATGGCCACGTTCGACTGCCAGACGATCATCGGGTTACACAACGGCAAGGAATACCTGTCCAAGACCTCTCCGGCTCAGTGCGACGAGCTGGCCGAAAAGATGGCGGCTCGGGGGATTAAGCCTGAGTGGGAGGTGTTCAACCACGCAAACATCGCCCAGGACTGCAAGCGGCTCATCAACGCTGGGTTCGACTCCAAGCCCTACTACATAAACATCGTCATCGGGGTGGACAAGGGCTTCCAGGGGGCCATGCCTTACACCCCGGCGGCCCTGCAGCAGATGGTTGAGGAGCTGCCGGTGGGCGCCGAGCTTTGCGTCTCGGGCATCGGCCCCAACCAGCTGCCGGTCATCGCTCACTCCATCCTGCTCGGCGGGCACGTTCGCGTGGGCCTCGAGGACAACCTCTACTTCCGGCGCGGCGAGCTGGCGACCAACGTCCAGCTGGTCGAGCGTGCGGTCCGGATCGTGCGTGAGCTCGGACACGAGCCCGCCACGCCGGCTGAAGCGCGCCAGATGCTCGGCTTGAAGGCTCTGGAGCCCGCTTCCGCCTGAGGTTCTGCCGCTCCACAACGAGGCCCAGCCGCTCGGCTGCGGGTAGTTGTGGCGGGCAACACCGCCGTGCGGACGGATCCCGTCCTCACGGCGGCGCCGTCTGTTCATGATCAAGAACATCGTGCGTGACCGGTCGGGTGGCACCGCCAGTCCGGCTAGGTGAAGGCGGTGGCGAACCCCTACTCGGCTGTCGTCGGCTTCGAATCACCAACGTCGAGGTCGTGGACGGCAGAGTGACCAAACGTCATAGCGGACGAGTTCGTGCCACGGTTGTGCCACGGAATCACCGTGTGCCACGGTTGTGCCACGGGTCGAGCCAGCATCTTCGCGTGTGATGCGTACCGTTGTGAGGTCTGCGAAAGTACATGTCAATGGGGGCGAGATGCGCGGGGTTCCACCGGTTTCTGCGCCTCAAGGGCGATGAGGACAGCGCCTTGGCTGGGCAGGGCCGGAGTTCCTCCGGCCGTGAGAAGGTCGGCGGTTCGAATCTCTACGGCTCCAACTGGCGCGGGCCTCTGGTCACCGAAACAGAGAAGAACTTCTACGGTTCGTCAGGATTTCGCGCGAGATCGATGAGCCCCGTTGCCGAGCGCTGGTGGCCGATGCCAGCTGCGACCGGTTTCATCGATGCGGGCAGCGCTCTCGCGGCGTGCCGGGTCGCGATGAACGCGAACATCCCGCTGCTTGATCGTCGCGTGCGGGACCGCGGTTTCAAAGAAGTCGCCCCGGGTCGGTCATATCCGCGCCGGAAACCGCGCTGGGCCTTCAGCAACGAACGTTGGATGTAGACGTAGGAGGGCAGCAGGCGACCGCTTTCGACAACCCCGGGGCGAGGCGTGGCCAACTGCTCAATCGTTTCGTCCGAGCTGCCGGATGAGACGACTGAGAGCCGCAAAGGCGCCGTCGACGTCGACCTCATCTCCTCGGCTGAGACGTTGCAGGGCCAGCCCGTCCAGCGCCGCCACCACCAGGAGAACCGTGTCCTCGTCCGCCGCTGCACCGTGTCGGTCGAGCCACTGACCGACCTCCGCGCGGTACTGCGCGTATACGTCATCGATCGCCTCCGTCCCGGGTTCGCTGAGCATGGTGCTGTACTGCACCCGCAGCTCACCGAGCGTGCGATCGATGCGCGAGGACAGCGGTGCCTCGTCGTTGATCTCCAGGTACATCGTGCGGCTCGCCGCCTCGGCGACGGTGGCGGAGATGAGCCCGTCTCGGGTGCCGAAGTGGTGGCGCACGAGGCCGTGGCTCACCCCCGCCCGTTCCGCCACTGCGCGCAGCGTCACCGCGTGAAGGCCGCGCTCGGTGGCGATGGCGAGGGCCGCCGCCCGGATCGCGGCGACCCCCTCGCCATACGCCGGGTGGGAGCGACGCGAGCCTCCCCATGCGGCCCCGCTACCCGAGGTGACCACTGAACCCAGCCACACGGTTGGCGACCTGCAGCAGTCTCGACGGCTTCCCAGAGCGCTCCTCGTTCGCCTCGCCCAGCACCCGACCACGGAAGATCACCTGCGCGCCGACGGTCCGCAGGGGCTCCGGCTCCCAGTTGCGCGGGTGCCGGCGCACCCACGGCAGCGCGGTCATCTCCGTGTCCTGCTGGAGGATGAGGTCCCGGAGCGTTCGTCCCGCCATGTTCGAGGGCACGACCCCTTCACCGACATACCCCCCGCCCCACCCGAGGCCGGTCTTGTGGTCGACGCCGACCGAGGGCGCCCAGTCCCGCGGGGCGCCGAAGACGCCGGCCCACGCGTGCGCGATCTTGACGCCGTGGAGCGAGGGGAAGAGCTTCATCAGCTGTCGGTAGTAGTGCTGCTGCAGCTCGCGCGGCGGCTCCTTGTCGAAGGAGGTCTTCGACCCGGAGTAGTACGGGACACGGGGGTCGTCCCCACCGATGGTGATCCGGTGGTCGTGGGTGCGCTGCAGATGCAGGAACGGGTGCTCGGCAAGCACGGTCTCGCGGTTGTACCAGCCGATCTCCTCCCAACTGCTCTCCGGGATCGGCTCCGTCGCGATCATCGTGGTGTGCACCGGGACGATCTGGCGCTCGTGCCCGTCCAGCCAGCGGGTGTAGGCCTCGGTCGCGCGGATGACGTACCGCGCCTCGACCGTGCCGTGCTCGGTGACCGCGCGATGAGGGGCGATGGACTGTACCCGCGTCTGCTCGTAGATCGTGCCGCCGAGCCGCTCGACGACCTCGGCCAGCCCACGGACGAGCCGGGCCGGGTCGTGGCTTGCCGAGTGGGAGTTGTACTTGGCGCCGAGCAGGCCGGCGACGCGGATGCGCTCGGCTGCCTGCTCTCGGTCCAGGTACACCGTGTCGTCCGGGTCGAAGCCGTACTCGCGGTCCTCCGTGACGCTCTCGCGGAAGCTGCGGGCCTCGAGCGGCGTGCGCGCCACCATCAGCACGCCCGCCTTCGCGAACTTGGCATCGATCTGCTCGCGTTCGATGACAGCGCCGATCTCGTCGACGCCGGCCTGGACGGCGCGCTCCATCGCGATCGCGCCCGCGACCCCACCACGCTTCGTCCAGAACTCCCGGGAGCCGACCAGCTGGGAGATGACGGCTCCACCGTTGCGGCCGGAGGGGCCGTAGCCGGCGAACCTCGCCTCGAGGAGGACGACCTTCAGGCCCGGATCCGAGCGCAACAGCTCGTACGCCGTCCACAGCCCCGTGTACCCGGCGCCGACGATGGCGACGTCGGCCTTGATGTTTCCCGGCAGACGGTCACGCAACGGGATGGTGCCGTCGTCTCCGTACATCTCGGCGTACCAGTGCGAGATGTTCCTGGCTCGATAGGCCATGGGCGCTCCTTCGCGATTCATGCGGGCAAGTAGCGCTGACGCTACACGGAAACTATCCAACTGGATAGTCCTTAGTGCTCGGTATTCGTGTGCTGTAGCCCGAATACCGATGAGCCGACGGCGATCGGTCGGCGATCCGCCGACGTCCGGCACGTAGGTGCACAGACGTCGAGGTCCTCCGGATCGGTCGCGACTGACGAAACCGAACCGGAGGACCTCGACGGTGGCGCATGCAGGTGTGCCACCGGCTCGGGGAGCCGGTGGGGCGTGCTTACGCCGTTGGGGCGGACAGGATGCGTGCTTACGCCGTTGGGGCGGACAGGATGTTGACGGTCTTGAGCTGGGTGTTGGCGTGGAGTCCGGCAAGCCCGAGCTCCTCGCCGATCCCGCTGGACTTCACGCCGAGCCACGGGAGCGCAGGGTGCGGCGGGCCCCAGGCGTTGACCCACACGACACCGGCGCGGATGTCCCGGGTGAACCGGTTGATCCGGCTCGAGTCGTTCGTCCACAGCACCGCCGTCAGGCCGTAGTCAGTGCCGTTGGCGTAGGCGAGGACCTGGTCGTCGTCGTCGAAGGGGATGACCGTCCCGACGGGGCCGAAGATCTCCTCCCGCGCGATCGTCAGGTCGTTGGTGCCGACGAACACGGTGGGCTGGACGAAGTACCCCGTGTCCCCGATGCGCTCGCCGCCCGTGAGCAGCTCGGCCCCCTCCTCGCGTGCCGTGGCGATGTAACGGAGCACTCGCTGGAGCTGCTGCTCGTTGATCAACGAGCCCATCTGGGAGTCCTCGGCGAGCGGGTCGCCGACGACGATGCTCTCGGCGTGCGCCTTCAGCCGGGCGGTGAAGCTGTCGATGATGTCGCGGTGGACGTACACCCGCGACCCGGAGGCGCAGGTCTGCCCCTGGTTGGCGAACAGGGAGAGCGCGGCGGTGGGCACGACGCGGTCGAGGTCGGCGTCGGGCCAGACGATCTGGGGTGACTTCCCGCCCAGCTCGAGCGTGACCTTCTTGAGCGCCGGGCCGGCGGCCGCGGCGATCTCCTGGCCGACCGCCGTCGACCCGGTGAAGGTCACCTTGTCCACCAGAGGGTGCCGGACCAGCGCCGCCCCGGCGGTCGCACCGCGGCCGGGGAGCACGTTGATGACGCCCGGCGGAAAACCTGCTTCTGCGGCCAGCTCGGCCATGCGCAGCGTCGTGAGCGAGGCGTCCTCCGCGGGCTTGATGACGATCGTGTTCCCGGCCGCCAGCGCGGGGGCGATCTTCCACGCGAGGATCATCGTCGGCGCGTTCCACGGCGTGATCGCCCCGACGACGCCGAGCGGCTGGCGCAACGTGTAGGAGAAGCGGTCGGCACCGGCAAACGGCGGCAGGGAGAACGTGGTGCCGGTGATCTTGTCCGCCCAGCCGGCGAAGTGGCGCAGCGTGTCGATCACGAGGGGGATCTCGGCGAAGCGCGCCTCACCGAACGGCCTGCCCACATCGACGGCCTCGAGCCGGGCGAGGTTGTCGATGTCGGCCTCGACGAGGTCGGCGAGCTTCCAGAGCAGCCGTCCGCGCTCGGCGCCGTCCAGGCGCGCCCACTCACCGCCCTCGAACTGCGCATGGGCGGCGCGGACGGCGCTGTCGACGTCCGCCTCCGTGGCCGCCGCCAGGTGGTCCAGGACCTCCCCGGTCGCCGGGGCGACCACCGGGATCGTCCCGCCGTCCGACGACGCGCGCCACGTACCGTCGATGAACAGCTCGAGGCGGGGGAGCCGCACGGCGGTCTCGACGGCCGTCACGAGCCGGGGCCTTCCGGCTGCTGGGTGGCCGCCGCGTTCTCGGCCAGCACCTCGCCGGCGATCCGGAAGGCCTCGACGCCCGCCGGGATGCCCGCGTAGACGGAGAGGTGGATCAGGGCGTCCTTGATCTCCTCGGGTGTGACGCCGTTGCGCAGCGCGCCCTCGGTGTGGAGGCGGAACTCCGCCGTACGGCCCAGGGTGCCGATGATCGCGAGGTTCAGCAGGCTGCGGTCGCGCCGGCTCAGCGTCTCGCGCCCCCAGGAGGCCCCCCAGCAGAACTCGGTGACGAGCTCTTGGAAGTCCCGGCCGAACTCGCCGGCGTTCGCGAACGAGCGCTCGACGTACTCCTCGCCGACGACGTCCTTGCGGATGCGCAGGCCCCGCTCGAATCCAGACTCGGTCATGTCCGTCCTTCCTCTCTCAGCGGGCCTCGGCCCGGACCGGGTTGCTCAGCGTCCCGATGCCCTCGACGGTGACGTCGATGACGTCCCCGTCCGCCAGGTACTCCGGGGGGGTGCGCTTGAAGCCCACGCCGGCGGGCGTGCCCATGGGGATGATGTCGCCCGGCTCGAGCTCGATGAACTCCGAGACGTGCTCGATGATCGTCGGGATGTCGAAGATGAACTCCTCGGTGCTGGCGTCCTGCTTCACCACGCCGTTGACGGTGGTGGTGATGCGCAGGTTGTGCGGGTCGAGCCCCTCGTCGACGAGCGAGATGTGCGGGCCGACGGGGCCCGAGGCGTGGAAGTTCTTGCCACCGGTGTACTGGGTGACCCGGAACTGGTAGTCCCGGACCGTGACGTCGTTGAAGATCGTGTAGCCCCCGACGTGGTCGAAGGCGTCCTCCTTGGCGATGTGGCGTCCGCCCTTGCCGACGACGACGGCCAGCTCGCCCTCCCAGTCGAGCTCGTGGGACACGAACGGGGCGATGATCGGGTCGCCGTCCGCGACCTGGGTCGCGGCGAAGCGCGGGAAGAGGATCGGGATCTCCGAGATCTGCAGGCCCGCCTCGGCGGCGTGCTTGCCGAAGTTGCGGGCCACGCAGACGATCTTGGGCGGGTTGGGGATCGGGACGAGCGTCTTGGTCGCGGAGCGGGGGACCAGCACCCCGTCGTTGACCGCCTGCGCCGTCTCCAGGGAGCGGGCGTGGACGAGCGCCTCACGCAGCGCGGCCAGGCTTGCCTCGCCGCCCTCGAAGAAGCTCAGCGCGTCGGGCGGGAGGACGGCGGCGGCGAGGGCGTCGCCGTTGCTCGCGCCCTTCGCCGCCTGGGCGGCGGCGTAGGCGCGGGTCACGTCGATGTAGTGCTCCCCGTGGACCGCGCCGAGCCGGTCGGTGCCTGCGTGGCGGAAACGTGCGATCTGCGTCATGTGTCTGTGTGCTCCTGAGCTCGTTCTAGTTCGTGGGGATGGGTTCGGGGGCGGCGTCCTTGGCCGACGCGCGCAGGGTGGACGCGTCCAGGCTTGCCCAGGCGGGGTCGTCCAGCGTCTCGCGCAGTCGCTGGTACTCGTCGAAGTCGAAGTCGTCGAGCTCGACCACCTGGATGGGCGGGTAGACGTGCGCCCTGTCGTCCCAGCCGATCTGGTCGATGTTCCAGTAGAACTCCAGGACGTTGCCGTCCGGGTCCAGGCCATAGAACCGGGTGTGGTTGCCCGGGCCGCCGATGCGGGCGTTGACGATCGGGATCTCCTCGTCCTTGAAGCGCTTGTACAGCATGAGGAGGTCCTCGCGCGTGTCGAACTCGAACGCGATGTGGTGCAACCCCAGGGTCTGCGCCCCGGGCACCTTCGCCGCGGGGTTGCGCAGGGTGAAGATCGACAGCCGGTGGTGGATCGTGTCCTTGTCGCCCCGGACGAAGGCTCCAGACAGCACCGCGACACCGTGCCCAGCCGTGCTCTCGTCGTACCGGAAGATCTCCGTGACACGCATCCCCAGGACGTTCGAGTAGAAGTCCACCGACCTGTCCAGGTCGGCCACCGCGATGCCCACGTGGCCGAGCCGAGCCACCTTCCCCGTGACCGTCATTGTTGTTCCTTCCGTCAGCGTCGACGTACTTGCGACGGTGCTAGCCGTCGATAATCGGGTTTGTAACCACGAATACCGTACACAACACCCGGGCTTGGCGGCAACGGCGAGACGACGGCACGGGGGGTTCGTCCGCGCTGCCACCGGTGCGCACCGCTGCGTGCGCCGCCCGCTATCCGGGCGATAGGGTTCGCCATGACGGCGAATGGCGGCCGATCGGCACCGCGGGGATGGCCGCGTCGGCGGCCCGAGGGGCTCCACACGTCCGGGCGCGACGTGACCAGAGGCGACGTTGCGGAACCCGGCCCACGTCAGCCCGAGTGCCCTGGCTCTCGCCGGTCGGTCACGGCCATGGTTAGCATCACGAGTTCGATAGTCGATCAATCCACCGACGATGAAGGAGCGGGATGGAAACCGCGCAGACCGCGGACTACGCACTGCTCACCCTGCTCGAGCTCGAACGCAGCGATGGTCAGACGGTGTCGCAGCTCGCTGCCGCCCTCTCGCTGAACCGGACCGTTGCCCAGCGGATCGTCACCACGCTCCACCGCCGTGCGGCGGTGTCGCGGGATCTCGAGGGGCGCTACTGGCTCGGGCCGCTTCTCATCGCCTTGGCCGAGCGACTTCCCCACGAGCTGTCCATCGTCAGCGCCCCGCTTGTCGGCGAGCTCGCGCGACGAGCGCAGGAGACCGTCGTCGTCGCCGCGAGGGACGGGGCCGAGGCGGTCGTCGTCGCGCGTGAGAACGGAAGCTCGAGCCCGCTGCGGGTCGAGTACGAGGTTGGCTTCCGGCAGCCGATCAACCGTGGCGCCAGCAGCCTGGCGATCCTCGCTCACCTGGATGAGGCGACCGCGCGCCGCCACGTCGCCGCCTCCGACCTTCCCGCGCTGGCGAAGATCAGGGAGCAGGGGTATGCGCGCTCCGAGGGGCAGCTCCGCGCGCACATGGTCGGAATCGCCGCTCCCATCCTGGCCGGCGAGCTCGGCGTCGTCGGCTCGATCGCGATCATCGTGCCTTCGGCACGGGCCACGCGGTTGGAGGGCTTCCTCGACGACGTCGTCGAGACGGCGGCGCGCATCGGGCGCGCGTACAGGCAGCATGACGACGCGGTGGACGGGATGGCAACGGCAGGGACGGGCCGATGAGCGAGATCTCCAAGACGGCCGACAAGGCGATCGCCCTCCTCGTCGAGCTCGCCGAGGAGGGGATGGCGACCCCTCAGAAGCTCGCCGCGCGCGTGAAGATGAACAGGACCGTGGTGCAACGACTCCTCACGACCCTTGTGGGGCGTGGCTTCGTCACCCGGGTCGACGGCGAGTATGCGGTGTCCCCACGGCTGCGCCGCCTCGCCGCCGCGGTGCAGCCCGAGCTCCGTCGTGCCGCCGCGCCGCACGCCGCCGCACTGTCGGCGAAGACCCATGAGACCGTCGTGGTCCAGGTGCTCGATGGCGACACCGCGGTCGTCATTGCCGAGATCGTCCAGCCGTCCTCCATCGCGCTGCAGGCGCGTCACACCGTGGGCTCCCGGAGCCCGCTCACGCTGAGCGCCTCCGGCCTCGCCATTCTCGCCGCCCTCGACGCGCGCGACACGGAACGCATCCTTCGCTCGGCCGACGACGAGGACGGCACGCTGGCGCGGCGCCTCGAGCACATCCGCCAGACCGGCGTGGCCACCACCTCCGACGAGCTCCAGGAGGGCGTGAGCGGGATCGCGGTCGCGCTGCGTCGTGAGGGGGTCGTGGGGAGCCTCGCCATTCTCGCGCCGACATTCCGCGCGGGGGACCTCGAGAAGCATCAACCGCACCTGATCCGCGCGGCCGCACGGATCGAGCGTTCCCTGGCGTGACAGCAGAAGGGGCTGAGGGGCCTGCGGGCCCCTCAGCCCCTTCGTCGCACAGCGCGGTCGTCAGCCCTGCCGTGCCAGCCTCGCGGTGCGCAGCATCTCCGCCTCCTCGGCGGTGTCACCGGCGGCAAGGTCCTGGTAGGTGTGCGGCCGGTTCTTCTTGATCCAGAACCCGAAGCCGGTCCCGCCGAGCAGGACGATCGGGATCACCCAGGGCAGTGCCGCCGTCCACGGCGCCTCGATCCCGGTGATCCAGCTGAATGCGCTGATCTCGACGACGAGCGCGGCCGCGAGCAGCACGGTCGACAGCGCCGGCGCGACGAGCGTGCGCCACCAGTGCCGGTCGGACGCCGGCTGCTTGAGGAAGTACGCCACCACGGCGGCGGAGGCGAGCGCCTGCAGCGCCGTCGCGCCGAGCGCGCCGATCCCGAAGCCCACGGCGGTGATCTGGGTGTACGGGTCGATCCCCACGAAAGACAGGACCAGAATGACCACCACCGCGGAGATGACGAGGGTCAGCAGGGCGACCCCCGGAGCATCGTGCTTGTTGCGCTTCGCGAGCGCTCGGGGGAGCAGGTCCTCGGCGGCGAGGCTCTGCAGGTACCGCGACATGAAGTTGGCGATCGCCAGGTTGCACGCCAGGCCGGCCAGGATGGCGACGAAGGAGAGGATCCACAGCCCGACCGAGCCGAGATACTGCTCCACGGTGGCGAAGATGAAGCCCACGATCCCGGCATCCTGGACGATCTGCTGCTGGTCCTGCACTCCGGTGACGGAGGTCAGCGCCCAGGTCGTCAGCGCCAGGAGCCCCACGATGATGATGAGGGCACCGTAGAGGGCGCGGGGCACGGTCTTCTCGGGCCGCTTCGCCTCCGGGGCGTAGAGCGCGCCGGACTCGTAGCCCTGGAAGCAGAGGATCGCGAAGACGAAGGCCACAGCCCACTGCCCGACGTTGAGCACGTCGAACGAGACGGCCTCGGCCGGGAAGGCGCCCAGGCCCTTGTCGGCGATGATGGACACGACGAGCGAGCCGATGAGGAGGACCTCGGCCGTGACGACGGCCAGCACCGCGGCCGCGTTGAGATCGATGCGCCGGTAGGCGAGCGTCCCGACGATGATCGCCTCGGCCAGGAGGATCACCTGCCACGGGAACGTGACGCCGAAGAGCGCGACGAGGGTCTCCTGGATGACGAAGGCCTGGATGGCGAACGAGGCGATCAGGCCGACCGGATAGCCCACGACGGCGATCATGGCGGCGCCGACGCCTGCCGGCCGGCCGAGGCCCCGAGCGATGTAGTTGTAGAAGGCCCCGGGTCGGGTGATGCGCCGGACCATCTGCGTGTAGCCGACGCAGAACAGCCAGATGATGACTCCCGAAGCGGCGAACATGAGCGTCATGGAGGGCCCGCCGAATGCCAGGCCCAGCGGCAGCGTGCCGACGACGACGGCCAGCGGCGTCATCGCGGCGATGATGAGGACGACGATCTTCCAGGTCGTGAGGGTGCGCGCAGGGGTACTGGCCTCAGCCACATCGGTTGCGGCGAGCGAGCTTGACGCCATGCTGAGCACCTCCTTGGAGTGAGGGGGGAGGGGGACGGGTGTGCCGCACCGGTGCGGCACAGTGACGAGCGCTCGAGCGGTCGGCCGTGACCGCACGGTCGATATGAGGTCGTGAGTGATCCCATATCGGAAACAACGCAATATTGATGGGGCGCTCAAAAAAAGTCAATAGGCCCGGAGCGACCGTGGCCGGCGCGCATTGGTCGGATCGCCTCGCGCGCCCTCGAGCGGGGCGTCGAGGGGGCCCGGTGGGCCGAGTCGCTTGACTCGGAGGCTAGGAGCGTGGGTCGGTAAGGGCATGGCGACGCGCTGACCGCGGTCATTGGGTCGGTTCGCGAACATCGTGAGTGCTCGAGGCGGTGAGGGCGGTCCTGGCAGGGCGGTCATGGCCGGGAGGGCCG
>NZ_VUKE01000013.1 GCF_009193175.1 Georgenia ruanii
AGCCCGACGGGCCGGGGCGCCGGCGAAGGCCGGCTCGGGCGCCGGCGCGGGCTCGGCCGGGCGGGCCGACGCGGGGGCGTCCTGGACGGCGCCGGCCTGCGCGCGGGCGGGCCCGGTGGAGGCGGGCGCGCCCGAGGCGGGTGCCTCGCGGCGCTCGCGCCGCCGCACGGGCGCCGCGTCCGCCGACCCGGCGGCGCGCGCGGCGGCCTGGTCCGAGTTCAGCGGGTTGCCCTGCTCGTCCAACAGCTGCAGCTCGCCGGTGGCGATGGCCTCCCGGCGGGCCTCCTCCTCCAGCTGGCGGCGGCGGATCTCCTTGCGGCTCAGCGGCCGCCCCTCGCGCTCGGCCTGGGCGGCGGCGGCCCGCTCGGCCTCGCGCCGGCGGCGCCGCTCCCCCAGCCCGCCGGTCTCGGTGCTCGGCTCCTGGCTCACTTCGCTGCCTCCACGATGCGGGGCGGCACGTCGGCGCGCGTCGCCGCGACGTCCCGGTCCATCGTCTCCCGGCCCACGCCGGCGTCGTCCTCGGGCAGGTACAGCCCGTACTTGGCGATGTACTGCACGACGCCGTCGGGCACCAGGTACCACACCGGCTTGCCCCCCCGCACCCGCGCCCGGCACTCGGTGGAGGAGATGGCCATGGCCGTGACCTCCATGAGCGAGACCCCGGCCGCGGGCAGGCCCGTCATGTCCAGGTCGTGCCCGGGCCGGGTGACCCCGATGAAGTGGGCCAGCGACCAGAGCTCGTCGGCGTCCTTCCAGGTGAGGATCTGCGGCAGCACGTCGGCGCCGGTGATGAAGAACAGCTCGGCGTCGGGCAGGTCGCGGCGCAGGTCGCGCAGGGTGTCGATGGTGTAGGTGGTGCCGGGCCGGTCGATCTCCATGCGCGAGACGGTGAAGCGCGGGTTGGACGCCGTCGCGATCACGGTCATGAGGTAGCGGTGCTCGGCCGCGGTGACCTCGTTGCCCTGCTTGAAGGGCTGCTCACCGGTGGGGACGAAGATGACCTCGTCGAGGTTGAAGGCGTCGCGCACCTCGCTCGCAGCCACGAGGTGGCCGTGGTGCACCGGGTCGAACGTGCCACCCATGACACCGATCCGGCGCCGTTGCTTCGCGCCCCACGCCATGCTCGTGTCCCTCGTCCCCTCGGTGGCTCAGTGGTGCTGCGGCGCCTGCGCGTTCACCTTGTTCACCGCGTGGCGGTGGTAGGTGTGCCGGAACGCGAACGTCAGCAGCAGGAGCAGCACGAAGACGCCGAAGGTCAGCACGCCGAGCACCCACGGCTCGACGGTCAGGGTGGGGCTGGTGGTCTGCGTCTCTGCGGCAAACCTCACGAGCGAGCTGGTCATGGGGGTCCTTTCTCCAGTCCCGGCGGTCAGGGGCCTAGTGTGTCACGACTGCGCCCCCCGGCGCCGTCAGGGCCCGCCGGGCGTGGTGAGCGTGACGCGCCGCCCGGACCGCGGGCAGGATGCCGCCATGACGACGGCGATCCCCCCGGCGCTTGTCGGCGTGCTCCCCCGGCTGCGCTGCCCGGTGTGCGCCGGCACGCTCCAGCTCACCGCCGGCCCGGTGCGCTGCGCGAACGGCCATGCCTTCGACCTCGCCCGGCAGGGGTATCTCAACCTGGTCACCGGCCGCCGCCACGTCACCGGGGACACCGCCGCGATGGTCCTCGCCCGTGAGGCGTTCCTGGCCGGCGGGCACTACGCGCCGGTGGCGGCCGCGCTGGCGGACGCGGTGGCGCGCACGACGGCGACCGTGGGCGGCCTGGTCGTCGACCTGGCCGGCGGCACCGGGTACTACCTCGCCCGGGTGCTCGGGGAGCTCCCGGGCTGGGACGGGGCCTGCCTGGACGTCTCGGTGCCCGCGCTCAAGCGGGCCGCCCGCGCCCACCCGCGGGCCGCGGCGATCGGCGCGGACCTCCTGGGCGAGCTGCCGCTGCGCGACGCCGCGGCCGACGTCGTCCTCAGCACCTTCGGGCCCCGGCCGGCGGCGGAGGTCGAGCGGGTGCTCAGCCGCACGGGGGTGTTCGTCGTCGTCGCGCCGACGGCGGACCACCTGCGCGAGCTCGTCGGCCCGCTCGGCCTGGTCAGCGTGGACGAGGCCAAGGACGAGCGCCTCGCCACCCGGCTGGCCGGGTTCGAGCGCGCCGCCGTCGAGGAGGTGGCGTACGAGCTGCGGCTGGGCCGCGCGGACGTCGAGGCGCTGGTGGGGATGGGGCCCAGCGCCTTCCACCTGCCGGCGGAGGAGCGGCGCCGGCGGGTGGCCGCCCTGCCCGATCCCGCGCCGGTGACCGTGTCCGTGCGGGTCGCGACGTACCGCCCGCGGGGCGCCGCGGCCGCCGGCGGTGCGGTGCTGGGCCCGCCGGGCGACGACGAGGCGTAGCCGCGCCACCGGCCGATGGCGTGCTACCGGCCGGCGTCGTGCCCGGCCACCACCTCGTGCACGCCGGGCAGGAACTCCTCGGGGAGCTCCACCACCGGGACGACCACCAGGTCCTGGATCTTCCAGTCCGCCGCCACCGCCCGCTCGCGCGCGTCGACCAGCTCGGCCAGCATCGGCGCCGTTCCGCCGGCCGGCACGACGAAGGACTCGACGTGGAAGACGTGGCCCAGGTCGCGCACCCGCGAGCGCGCCTGCCCCACCCACGGCAGCGCCTCGAGCCGGGCGTCGACCTCGCGCACGAGCGGGTGCGGCTCCTCGCCGTCGTAGGTGGAGGCCCGGGCGTCCATGAGGGCGGCGACCGCCACGCGCAGGTTCGACACGCCGTCGCGCACGATGCTGGCGGCGATGAACAGGGCGGCGACGGCGTCGGCCCACCACAGCCCCACCCCGATGCCGAGGATGCCGACGACGGCGCCGCCGGCGGTCATCCAGTCGGCCTTGTTCATGTCCGCGTCGGCGTAGAGCACCCGGTCGTGCAGGGTGCGCGCGAGCGGCAGCTTGAGCCGGCCGAGGATCACCGGCGGGATGCCGGTCCAGGCCAGCACGACGATCATCAGCCAGCCGGACCAGACCGCGTGGCCGGCGACGTCGATGAGGCCGACGGGCGGGTGCTCGGCCGTGACCAGTCGGGTGGCGGAGTCCCACACGAGCAGGGCGCCCATGCTCAGCAGCGCCGTGGCGGCGACGAGGTGCCCCACGCCGATCGCGCGGTGGTAGCCGAAGGGGTGCTTCGGGCTCGGGGCGCGGCGGGTCACCCGCACCGCGACGAGGAACGCGATGGGCGGGATGAAGGAGAGCATGTCCTCGGCCCAGGCGGCCTTCATCGCCTGCGAGGAGCCCATGACCAGGTAGACGGGGACGACGGCGGTGACGAGGTAGACGAGCGACACCCACTCCAGCCGCATCGCCCGGCGCAGGGCCCGCTCCTGCTCGGCGGGCAGCTCCGTGTTCCCGAACCGCGCGCTCATGCTAGCTCCTTGCCCAGGAGGAAGCTCTCGAGCTCGACGAGGAAGGCGTTCTCCCCCTTCGGCGCGGCCATGACGTGCAGCTCCTTCGCCCCCTCCGGGCCCACCGCCTCGGCGTAGCGGTAGGTCAGCGCCGCCTTCTGCGCCCAGGGCGAGCGGGCCGTCGGGCCGCCGACGACGAGGTCGAGCTGGCCGCGCTCGAGCCGCGCGACGAGGGACTCCTCCCCACCGACGGTCCAGTCGACCTCGGCGTCGAGGGTCCGGGCGAACTCCTCCACGAGCACCGCCTCGGTGCCGGAGGGCGGGGCGTCCTCGGCGGTGACGATCGTCCACGGCGGGTTGGGCGAGACGCCGACCCGCAGGACGCCGCCGCGCACGCGCTCGAGGGTGCCGTCGGGGTCGGTCGGGATGGTGGCGGAGCAGCCCGCGGCGAGGCCGGCCAGGAGCAGGCCGGCGAGCAGGCCACGCAGCCGGCGCCAGTTTCGGGTCATGTCGGCAGTAAACGGCAGTCACGAATTTCCGCACCTCGAGCGGCCGGCCGCCCGCCGGCGCCGCGGCTCAGCCGCCTTGCTCGAAAACCCTCCGGTTCTCGACCGTTCCGGGGCACGTTCCCGACCGGGAAGCCCGGCAATGAGACCACTCTCACGGCCGCCCCCACGACGGGGGACCATACCATCGACAGGTGTCGTTAAGTCTCTCCCGAAACTCCGCCGTGCCGGCTGCCCCCGCGCGCCCGGGGCTCGAGGACTCCCCGCGCCCCGAGGCGGGCGGGCCGCCCCGGGTGGCGCCTCGCGCCCCGGCGCCGCGCCGCTTCCGTCCCGAGATCCAGGGCCTGCGCTCCCTCGCGGTGCTGATGGTCGTGACCTACCACGTCTTCCTCGACCGGGTCTCCGGCGGGGTGGACATCTTCCTCATGATCTCGGCCTTCCTCCTCACCCTGTCCTTCACGCGCAAGGTCGAGGAGGACCGGCCGCTCGCCCTCGGCCGGCACTGGCTGCACCGCTTCAAACGGCTCATGCCGGCCGCCGCGGTCACGATCGTCGGCACGCTCGCGGCCGCCTGGCTGTGGCTGCCGCCGTCGCGCTGGGCCGCCGTGCTCGACCAGGCCTGGGCATCTCTGCTCTACGCCCAGAACTGGCTGCTCGCGGCCACCTCGGTGGACTACTACGCCAGCGACGACTCCCTGGCCAGCCCGCTCCAGCACTTCTGGTCCCTGTCGATCCAGGGCCAGGTCTTCCTCCTGTGGCCGCTCGTGCTCGCCGGCGGCGCGTGGCTGAGCCGCCGCCTCGGCTGGCGCTACCGCGCCGTCCTCGCGGTGGCCTTCGGCCTGGTCTTCGTCGCCTCCCTCGCCTTCTCCGTCCACGAGACGGCGACCAATCAGGCCTTCGCATACTTCGACACCCGCGCCCGCCTGTGGGAGTTCGCCGCCGGCTCGCTGCTGGCCCTCGCGCTGCCGTACCTGCGCGCCCCGCGCCTACTGCGGGTGGTGCTGGGCTGGACGGGCGTCGTCGCCATGCTCGCGTGCGGGCTGCTGCTGCCGGTGGGCCAGTCCTTCCCGGGCGTCGTCGCGCTGTGGCCCATCGGTGCCGCCGCGCTGGTCATCGTGGCCGGACAGACGGGCTCGCGGCTGGGCGCGGACCGGCTGCTCTCGGCCCGCCCGCTGGTCGGGATGGGCAACGTCTCCTACGCCCTCTACCTCGTGCACTGGCCGATCCTCACGACCTACCTCGCCGTGGCCGGCGAGGCCCGCGCCTCCCTCGCCGCCGGGCTGGCCATCATCGCCGCCTCGGTGGTCGCCGCCTACCTGATCACCCGCCTCGTGGAGACCCCGCTGCGCCGCGCCGCCTGGACCGAGGCGCGTCGGTGGCGGATGGCGGCCGTCGTGGCCGCGTGCCTGACCGTCGTCGCGGTGCCCGCGGCCGCCTGGCAGACGGACCTCACCCGCACCGCCCAGGCCGCCGGCGTCAGCGGCGCGGCGACCAACCCCGGTGCCCTGACCCTGCGGACAGGCGTCCCCGGCGACGCGTCGGCCCCCACCCTGCCCCTGGCGACCCAGCTCGACCGGCAGTGGGTGCACCTGGACCACCAGTGCCAGGGCCGGTTCGCGCCGTCCGACCCGCGGCTGGAAGAGTGCACCCAGACCCTCGTCGAGGGCGAGCCGAGCAAGGTGGTCCTCGTCGTGGGCAACTCCCACGCCGAGCAGTGGATGGCCGCGCTCGAGCCCGTGGCGCGAGAGCGCAACTGGCAGCTCGTGGGCCTGCTCAAGGGCGGGTGCGCGTTCGGCGAGCCCACCGCCGGCCAGTCGGACTTCTGCGCCGGCTGGCTCGCGGCGGCCAAGGACTACGTGCTCGACGTCCAGCCCGACGCCGTGTTCACCGTCGCCACCGCGGCGGCGCCCAGCGCCCCGGACGAACGTGAGGTCACCGGGTACGAGCAGCTGGTCCGGGAGCTGACCGGCCGCGGCATCGAGGTCGTCGGGATCCGGGACAACCCGCGGTTCACCTTCAACATGTACCAGTGCGTCGAGGACCGCGGCGCGGCGGCGTGCGAGGTGCCGCTCGAGACGGCCCTCGCCCCCACCAACCCGGCGGTGCCCCTCGACGCGATCCCCGGCGTCCATCTCGTCGACCTGACCGACCGGCTCTGCCCGGACGGCGTCTGCCGGCCCGTCATCGGCAACGTCCACGTCTACCTCGACGACAACCACCTCACCGCGGACTACTCCGCCACGCTGGCCGCCGACATGCGCGAACGGCTGCTGGCCGCCACCGGCTGGTGAGCCCGGCGCCGCCCGGGGACGGCCCCGGGCGGTGCCGGCGCCGGGCCGGGGTGCGCCGGGCCGGGCCGCGCCGGGCCGCGCTCCGCCGGCGCGGCCCGTCGTGCGCGCCGCGCACCGAGCCGGTTCACTGGCCTCCCAGGAGGTGAGGACGATGTGCCGCTGGCTGGCGTACTCCGGCTCGCCGGTCCTGGCCGAGGAGCTGCTTTTCAAGCCCACCCACTCACTGATCGACCAGAGCCTGCACTCCAAGCTCGGGGCGACGACGACGAACGGGGACGGCTTCGGGCTGGGCTGGTACGGCGAGGGCGAGGCCCCCGCGCTGTTCAAGAGCATCGAGCCGGCCTGGAACGACCAGAACCTGCGCGAGGTGGCCGGCCAGATCCGCACGAGCCTGTTCTTCGCGCACGTGCGCGCCTCCACCGGAGCCCCGGTCCAGCGCACCAACTGCCACCCGTTCCGCTACGGCCGCTGGATGTGGATGCACAACGGCGGCATCACCGGCTTCCCGCACCTCAAGCGCGACCTCGACGCCGTCGTCGACCCCGACCTGTACCCGTACATCGAGGGCTCCACCGACTCGGAGGTGCTCTTCTACCTCGCGCTGACCATGGGGCTGATGGACGACCCGCCCGCGGCGGTCGAGCGGGCGGTCGGCTTCGTCGAGGACGTCGCCGCCCGGCACCGGGTCATGCACCCGGTCCAGATGACGGTGGCGACCTCCGACGGGGAGTCGGTGTGGGGGTTCCGGTACTCCAGCGTGGGCAAGTCCCGGTCGCTGTTCTACTCCGCCGAGGTGGCGACGATGCGCAAGCTGCACCCCGAGCTGCCCGTGCTTCGGCTGCTGGGCGAGGAGTCCCGCCTCATCGTCTCCGAGCCGCTGCGCGACCTGCCCGGGGCGTGGCACGAGGTGCCGGAGTCGCGCTGGGGCGTGATCCGTCCCGACGGCGACGACGAGATGCACCGTTTCCGCCCCTTCTCGGCGCCGCGGCTGGTGTGAGCGGTTATCCCAGCACCGCCCACGCGTGCGCCGGCACCCGGACGAGCCCGTCGCCGGCGGCCGCGTGCCCGGCGAGCACCGCGGGCGCCGGCGTCGCCTCGTACGCCACCTCCGCGTCGCCGTCGGCCAGGTTGAGGACGACGAGGAGGCGGCCCGCCGCGGGGCCCCGCGGCGCCGTGACCTCGTAGGCGAGCACCTCGTTGGTGAGGGTCAGCGTGCGGGTGCGGGCCCGGTGCAGCCAGGGGTGGCGCCGGCGCAGGGCGATCAGCTCCTGGTGCAGGCGGTAGACCGGCCACCCCTCGTCGGGGAGGTCCGCGGGCGCGGCGGGGAACGGCTGGCGGATGGCGTCGTCGCCGCCCAGGCGCTCCTCCTTGAGGCCGGTCAGGCCCTGCTCGTCGCCGTAGTACAGGCTCGGCGTGCCGCCGACGGTGAGCAGCACGACGAGCGCGTGGGGCAGGTGGCGGTCGTCGGTGAGCCGGGTGGCCAGGCGGGTGACGTCGTGGTTGCCCACGAAGGTCAGCGGCGCGAAGGTGTCCAGCATGGCGTTGTGCCGGCCCAGGGCGTGGTCGAGCTCCCACAGGTTGCGGTCGTTGAGCGAGCTCCAGATGGCCTTCCACAGCTCGTACTGGGTCACGGCGTCCATCCCGGACTCGGCCACGATCGCCGCGTACTCGCCGTGGATGACCTCGCCCACCACGTACGCCTCCGGGAACTCCTCGCGCACGCCGGGCAGCACCTGGGCCCAGAAGGCCGGCGGGACGGCGTAGGCGGCGTCCAGGCGCCACCCGTCCGCGCCCCGGCCGAGCCAGTAGCGCATGACCTCCCCGACGAGCTCGGCCACGGCGGCGGCGTCGTGGTCGAGGGCCACCAGGCCCCCGTGGCCCTCGAAGGTGGCGTAGGTCGGCTCGCCCTGCGCCGGCCAGGTGACGTGGAAGAGCCCGCCCTCGGGCGCGCCCGGCCGGCCCAGGGCCGCCCGCACGAGCGGGTGGCGCGAGCCGACGTGGTTGAACACCCCGTCGAGGACGACCTTGAGCCCGCGCGCGTGCGCGGCGGCCACGAGGGCGTCGAAGTCGTCCAGATCGCCCAGGCGCGGGTCGATGGCGAAGTGATCGATGGTGTCGTAGCCGTGGCTGTAGGAGGTGAACACCGGGCCGAGCAGCAGGCCCGAGACGCCCAGGTCGACGGCGTAGTCGAGCCAGTCCACCAGCCGCGGCAGCCGGTGGGTCACCGCCTGATCCTCGGCGAGCACCGGCTCGGCGCCGAGGAAGCCCAACGGGTAGACCTGCCAGAAGATCGCGTGCTCGTGCCAGCCCATGGGGGCATCCTCGCGGACCGGCGCCGGGGGAGGCGAGCGCGGGGCCCGCCGCGGAGGGGACGGGGCGGCGCACCGAGACGTCGCGTGCCTCCGGGGGCGCGGAGGCGAGGTGGCCCCGCGGGCTCAGGCCGGCGCCGGCGCCCACCCGATCGCCGGGGCGACGTGCCGGGCGACGGACTCGAGCAGGTGCGCGTTGTAGTCCACCCCGAGCTGGTTGGGCACGGTGAGCAGCACGGTGTCGGCCGCCTGGACGGCGGCGTCGCCGGAGAGCTCCCTGGCGATGACGTCCGGCTCGCCGGTGTAGCTCTTGCCGAACCGGGCCACGACCCCCTCGAGGAAGCCGACCTGGTCCTCGTTCTCCTCGGCGCGGCCGCCGAAGTAGGCCCGGTCCTCGTCGGTGGTCAGCGGGATGACGCTGCGGCTGACCGAGACCCGCGGCTCGCGCTCGTGCCCGGCGGCCCGCCACGCCTCGCGGTAGGCCGCGATCTGCTGGGCCTGCAGCTCGTCGAAGGGCACCCCGGTGTCCTCCGAGAGCAGGGTCGAGCTCATGAGGTTCATCCCCTGCTGGGCGGTCCACCGGGCGGTGCGCCGGGTCCCGGACCCCCACCAGATCCGCTCGCCCAGCCCCGCGGAGTGCGGCTGGATCGCCAGCCCGCCGGCCGAGCCGGTCATCTGCGGGTCCGCCCGCGCCACCGGCGTCCCGGCGACCGCGGCGCGGAAGATCTCCGCGTGCTCGCGGGCCATGTCGGCGTCGCTGCGCCCGTGCCCGGGCACGTACCCGAAGGACTCGTAGCCGCGCAGGGCCGGCTCGGGCGAGCCCCGGCTGATCCCCAGCTGCAGCCGCCCGCCGCTGATCAGGTCGGTGGCCGCGGCCTCCTCGGCCAGGTACAGGGGATTCTCGTAGCGCATGTCGACGACGGCGGTGCCCAGCTCGATCCGCCGGGTGCGCGCCGCGATCGCCGCCAGCAGCGGGAACGGCGAGGCGAGCTGGCGGGCGAAGTGGTGCACGCGCACGAAGGCGCCGTCGAGGCCGAGCTCCTCGGCGACGACGGCCAGCTCGACGGTCTGCAGGTGCGCCTCGGCCGCGGTGCGGGTGCGCGAGCCGGGCACGGCCTGCCAGTGCCCGAAGGAGAGGAAGCCGATGCGCTTGCGGTGCGCGGCGGTCACGGCCGGCGCCAGTCGTCGCTCGTCAGGTGCGAGCCCGCCTGCGGGCCCATCTGCAGCATGCCGCCGTCGACCACCCAGGACGCGCCGGTGACGTACCCGGCGTCCGGGCCGCACAGGAACGCCACCGTGGCGGCGATCTCGCGCGCGTCGCCCGGCCGGGCGACGGGGATGCCAGGGCGGTCCTTGCCCTGCAGCACGCTCTCGTCCTCCTGCCCGGTCATCGGGGTGGCGATCTCCCCCGGCGCGACGGCGTTGACCGTGATGCCGTGCTCGGCCAGCTCGAGGGCCGCGACCGTGACCAGCAGCCCGAGCCCGCCCTTGGCCGCGCAGTACGGGCCGGCGCCCACGCGCGGGGCGTGCTCGTGCACGGAGGTGATCGCGACGATGCGCCCGCCGGTGCCGCCGTCGACCATGTGCCGGGCCGCGGCCGTGAGGCAGCAGAACGCCCCGTCGAGGTCGACGCCCACCACCTGGCGCCACCGGTCGTAGTCCATGCCCAGAAGGAGCTCGGCGCTGCCGGTGCCCGAGCACATCACCAGGGCGTCCAAGCCGCCCATCTCCCCCACCAGGGCGTCGACGACCGCGGCGCCGTCCCGGGGGTCGGTGAGGTCCAGGCGCCGGACGTGCGCGGTGGCCCCGTGCGCAGCGATCTCCGCGGCGGTGCGGCGGGCGCCGTCGTCGTCCTCGTGCCAGGTCAGGGCGATGTGGCGGCCCGGCGCGGCCAGCGCGACGGCGGTGGCCCTGCCGATGCCGGAGTCGGCGCCGGTGACGACGACGCGGCGGGCCTCGAAGGCGGCGGGCGGCCAGGCGGGGTTGGGGGCGGCGGTCATGCGGTCTCCCTCCGGCAGGGGCGCGCGCCCCGCCGACGGACGGGGCGCGCACGTGGGCTGGTCGGTCAGCTGCCGGCGGAGAGCCGCTTGGCGAGCATCGCCTTGCCCTGCTCGGCCCCCTTGCGGCTGTCGTGCTGGGCCTTGCGGAAGAACTCGGCGAGCTCGTTGTCGCCCTCGCGCTCGGCGTCCTGGATGTAGGTCTCCAACCGCAGGGCGTTGGACAGGCACGCCTCGGTGAACCAGATGATGTTGTAGTCCTTGTCCTTGGTGCCGGTGACCTCGCCGGTCTCGCTGGTGCTCATCGGTGCGTTCCCCTCATGTGTAGGTGGCCGCGACCGGTCCCGGCCGCGGCGCCGACGATCCGCCCGGCTCCGATGTCGGGCGCGCCCGCCCGGTCAACCCTCGCGGGCGACCAGCTTCAAGAAGGTGCTGTCCGAGCCGTCCGCCTTCTGCTCCTGGTAGAGGAAGGCGAGCTTCTCCTCGTCGAACTTGGCGAACCAGTCGTCCCAGCTGATGTGTTCGAGCTCCTTGGCGCCGGCCCCGCCAGGGAAGTCGATGCGGAGCACGCCGGCCGTCTCGGACCTCTCGGTGCCCCGCACGCTCGCGGGCTTGCCGTCGTGCTGCTCGACCCAGGTGCGGATCTCGTCGTGGTCGGTGGTCGTGTGGCTCTTCGAGGCCATCGTCTCCTCCTCAGCTGGGCTTGAGCGGGTCGTGCCCGAGCGACATGAGACGGTGCCGCCACGCCTCCGACCCGGCGGTGGGCTCGGGCTCTTCCCCGCGCGCGGCGCGGATCTGCTCGACGACGTCGCGCATCACCACGATGTCGTCGTCGGTGAGGTCGGTGCGGCGCTTGCCGAGCACCTCCAGCACCGTGCGGGACCGTTCGTTGCCGGCCTGGTCGGGCAGAACCTCGCCCTCCTCGCCGGCCGCCGACGTGGTGAGCCAGTCACGCAGCTCCGCCGAGGTCATGTTCACCAGGACGTGGAACTCGTCCCAGAGCTCGTCGTCGATCGCGGTCTCGGCCATGCGTCCTCCTGGTGGGCCGGGGGCTGCTGTCCGTGCTCCGACCGTACGAGCGATGGCAAATGGGCGCACCTCGGCACCGCCGCGCGAGGAGACCCGGTGTGGTGCGAGGTCAGCGCGGCGGCGGGTGAGCTGCGGCGCGCCGGACCCGGTCCCGGCGCGCGGGTACGTCAGACCGGACCCGGTCCCGGCGCGCGGTGCGTCAGAGGCGCTCGAGGCGCGGGCTGTTCAGCGCCACCCGGCGGCGCTCGCCCTTGCCGAAGTCGACGATGACCGAGGCGGGTCCGTCGAGGGCGACCACGCGGCCGAGCCCGTGGCGGTCGTGGCTGACCTGCTCGCCGACGGCGATCGGGGCCGCCTGCGCGGCTGCCGCCTCCCGGGCCGCGTTGAACGGGCTGTTGGCGAGATGCGGACGCTTGCCGGAGGAGGTCATGGGTCCAGTGTCCCTCCGCCGCTCGCCCGGAGAAACCCGGGCGCGACTTTCGTCGCCGTTCTCACGTCGATCCGGCCGCCCGCACCGATGGCGCGTCAGCGCTGGTAGGGCCGGGATTCCGGGGCAGTGCCGCGCCACACCCGGCCCCGGC
The DNA here is from genome assembly GCF_009193175.1 of Georgenia ruanii. Lineage (GTDB taxonomy): Bacteria > Actinomycetota > Actinomycetes > Actinomycetales > Actinomycetaceae > Georgenia > Georgenia ruanii. The sequence continues at coordinate 12,100 of NZ_VUKE01000013.1, forward strand.
GGCGGCCGTCCCTGGACCGGCCCAACAACGGACGTTATCGAACTGTTACCTTGACGCCCGTCCTTCACCCTCCCCAGGAGAACCAGCCGTGACTGTCCTGTCCTCCCGCCAGCGCCGATCCGCCCTCGCCGCCGTGGCCGCCGCCGCAGTCGCAATCCCCGCCGGCCTGGCCGCCGCCCCGGCCACGGCCGCCCCGGTCACGGCCGCCCCCGCCGCGCTCCAGGCCTCGACGGCCGCGCAGCTCGAGGCGGCGATCGTCGCCCAGGTCAACGCCTACCGCGCCGCCAACGGGGTCGCCCCGCTCACCCGCAACAGCGGCATCGACTCCGTCGCCCGCGGCTGGAGCCAGAACCAGGCGGACCGCGGCACCATGTCGCACAACCCCCGCTACGCCGACCAGATGCCCGCCGGGGCCTCGGCGTGGGCCGAGAACGTCGCCTACCTGCAGGGCTACAGCGTGAGCGAGATGGCCAAGGTCTTCGTCGACGACTGGATCGGCTCCCCCGGCCACCGGCGCAACATCCTCGACGCGAACATGACCCACACCGGGGTCGGCATCGCCCAGAACGCCGCCGGCGAGGTGTACGCGACGCAGAACTTCGGCCGCTACGCGGGGGGGATCTCCGGCGACCGCGCCACGGCGTCCCCCACCCCCAAGCCCGCACCGTCGTCTCCGGCTCCGAAGGCCGCACCGCCGACGCCCACCCCGAAGGCCGCACCGCCGACGCCCGCCCCGAAGGCCGCACCATTGACGCCCGCCCCGAAGGCCGCACCATTGACGCCGGCCCCGTCGCCGACGACGGACAGCGCTCCGGCGCCCGCGCCCCAGGCCCCCGCGCCGCAGCCGGAGCGGCCGACCGCCACCGGCCCGACGGCGGGTCAGACCCCCGCGCCGGCCCCGAGCACCCCGGCGTCCCCCGCGGACGAGTCCGCCGAGCCCACGCCCGAGGCCGCCGAGGGCGCCGCCACGGACCACGCCGGCACGCCGAGCGAGACCGCCGACCACCCCGCCGAGGCGGCGGCGGACGGCGCCGAGCGCGCGGAGGAGGCCACCGGCCACGAGTCCCGGCACGCGAGCGAGCGCCTCAACCGCTTCCAGCGGATGGTGCTCGAGATCCTCATGAGCGTCTTCACGCGCTGATGAGGACCCGGCTGGAGGCCCGCACCACGGTGCGCGCCTCCGGCCGAGGAGCAGGTCCCGCCGCGGCGGTCGGGCCCTGCCCCTCCGCTCCGCCCGCGGCCCGTGCGGCCTCGATCGGCGGGCGCCGTCACGACGCGAACGGGACGGCCTCCCAGGTCAGGACCTCGTCCGTGCGGGCGGCGTTCGGCGCGACGGTGAAACGCAGGTAGCTCGTGGCGTTCGCCGCACCGTCGACCGTCACGCGGCGCAGGTCGTCGGCCGGGGCCGCGCCGTAGACCGCGAGCCACGGCGACCCCGCGGCCAGCGGAGCGTTGACGGCGTAGGCGTGGCTGTCGCCGTTGATGAGGTACACGGGCCCGTCGAACCGGTTGGTCTCCGCCACGAGCGCGGCGACGATCTCCCGGGAGCCGCTGACGGCCGCGGGGTCCGCCTGGGCGCCGGCCAGCTGGGCGGGGTCGAACATGTCGGCCTGGGTGAGGATGACGACGGCGCGGTCGTGCCGCTGGGTCGCTTCGGCGAAGGTGGTCCGCAGCTGCGCGACGACGGCGGCGGTGCGGTGCTCGACCTCGGCGAGCTGCGCCGTCGTCGGCTCGGACAGGCCGCGACCGGCCCACGGCTGGAGGGCGTTGTTGCTGCCCTGGACGTTCACGACGGAGAAGGCCACGCGGTCGTGGCCGAAGGTGACGTTCTCCGGCAGCCCGAGCGCGGCCTGGGACCGCACCGGCATGGTGGCACCGAGGGTCTTGCCGGGCACCGGGAAGAAGACCTCGCGGACTGTGGCCAGCCGCTCGAGCGGGTCGTAGGCGCCGTTGTTGGTGCGGTGGCAGTCCACCCACTCGTTGTCGCCGGGGGTGTAGACGAGCGGGTGCTCGAAGGTGTCCAGCGCTGATCGGATGCCGGCGAAGTAGGCGTCGGAGCACTCGGACGAGCCGTCCTTGATGTCGCCGACGTGCGCGACGAAGCGCAGGTCGTCCTCGTTCATCTGCCGGATCTGGCCGGGAAAGGCCGCGCCGGCCGCGGTGCCGTAGGGCACGTCGCCGATGACGGCGAAGCTGAAGGCGTCCTGGGACGGCGCGTGCTGCGCCGGGGTGGGCGCGGCGTGCGAAGCGGGCGCCTGCGGGGCGGGCGCGGCCGACGCCGGCGCTGCGCACAGCGCGGCCACCAGGGCCAGGCCGGCGCCGACGAGGGAGCGGGAGATGGGCAACGTGTCCTCCTGGGTCGATGGGCGGCGGGGACCTTATCGGACCCAGCAGAGCGGTAACCCACGGGGCGGTGAACGCCGGGTGACGCGAGCGCGGACGGCACCGGCACGGAATGCTCGGCGCGGCCGCCGGGTTGACCCGGCATGAGCCAACCCATCTCCGTGCACGTGTGGTCCGACATCGCCTGCCCGTGGTGCTACATCGGCAAGCGCCGGTTCGAGTCGGCCGCCGCCGCCTTCGACGGGCAGGTCGAGGTCGTCTACCACTCCTTCGAGCTGGCCCCGGACACGCCGGTGGACTTCGAGGGCAGCGAGGTGGACTTCCTCGCCGGCCACAAGGGCATGCCGCGTGAGCAGGTCGCCCAGATGCTCGGGCAGATGACCCAGCTGGCCGCCACCGAGGGCCTGGCCTACGACTTCGACAAGGTGCAGCACACCAAGACGCTCAAGGCCCACGAGCTCCTGCACCACGCCAAGACCCAGGGCCTGCAGCTCGAGGTCGCCGAGCGACTCTTCTCGGCCTACTTCGAGCAGGGCCGCCACGTCGGGCACGAGGAGGACCTGGTGGCCCTCGCGGCCGAGGCCGGGCTCGACCCGGAGGAGGCGCGCCGCGTCCTCGCCGAGGGCACCTACCGCGCCGACGTCCAGGCCGACATCGCGGCCGCCCGCCAGCTCGGCATCCAGGGCGTGCCCTTCTACGTCGTGGGCGAGAAGTACGGCGTCTCGGGCGCCCAGAGCCCCGAGGTCTTCGCCGAGGCGCTGCGCCGGGCCGCCGCCGAGCGCGACGCCGGGGAGCCCGCGGGCCAGGCGGCCCGGTGAGCGCCCCGGAACCGGCGCGCGCCGGCCAGGTCGCGACCGCGACGCCGGCGAGCACGGGGGGCCCGTCTCTGTCCGACCGCGGCGGCCTCCTCGGGCTCGGCGGTGTCGGCGGGCTCGGCGGCCTACCCGGGCTCGAGGGTGTCGGCGGGCTCGAGCCGCTCGGTGAGGCGGGGGCGGGCGTGTGCGTCGACGGCGTCTGCGCGGTGCCGGGCGTCGAGCCGGCCGCCCCCCGCCCGGCGGAGTAGCGCGCCCGCGGCCCCGGTGTGGGCGGGAGGTGCCATGCTCGGCTCCGAACCCAAGGGAGGACCCGTGAAGTACCTGCTGCTGATCGCCGTCCCCGAGGCGGAGGACCGCCCGGACGTCACCCCGCCCGGCTGCGGCACGTGGAGCGAGGACACCGTGCGTCGCGGCGTCATGCGCCACACGAGCCAGCTGCGTCCGCACGTCGAGGCCCGGACCGTGCGCGTGCGCGACGGCCGCCCGCAGGTCTCCGACGGGCCCTACACGGAGGCCAAGGAGGTCATCGCCGGCTACGCCCTCATCGAGTGCGACAGCCACGCGGAGGCCCTCGAGGTGGCGGCGCAGCACCCCGTCGCCTCGTACGGCGCGGTCGAGGTGCGCCCGCTCCTCGAGGGCAGCGGGGTGCCGTTCGGCTGACCGGCCCCTCCGCCGCCGTCGGCACGGGGGCGCGCCGCCGTGCCGGGACGCGCAGGCGGTCGCGCCGGCGTCAGCCGGCCGCCGCCTCCCGGACGGGGACGCCGGTGAGCGGCGCGCCGCCGCCGACGGTGCGCCGCGCGAGTGCCCGGGCGAGCCGGGCGATGCCCCAGGCCTCCCCCGCGGCGACGACGACGAAGGCGCCCAGCACGAGGACCACCAGCAGGAGCCGGGACCCGCCGGCCCGGACGAGCTCAGCGGCGTCGTCCTGCACCGCGATGTTGACGGCCTCGAAGAGGAGGAACGCCGCGCCCAGCGCCAGCAGCCCGTAGCCGGTCCGCCGGGCCCCCAGGGCCGTGGTCAGCGCGCCGGGCAGCATGGCACCGACGAACACGAGGACGATGAAGAAGGTGCCGAGCGCCGAGAAGCGCGTCTCCCCGTCGCCGAGGAGGGCGACCAGCCGCATGAGCAGCCGCGCCATCGCACCGGCGAGCACGCCGACCGCCACGGCGGCGAGCAGGCCGGCCAGCACGCGGGTGCCGATGGTCCTGAGCATGGAGGGGTCCGTTCGTCCGGGGCGGTCGTCGTCGACCGCCTGCACGCCCCGAGCCTAGGAACGTCATCCGTTCCGGTCATTCCCGAATTTCTGGGGCAGTTCCTCGCCCGCCCCATGACGGGCCGCCCTAGGCTCCGGCGCATGTCCCGATCTCTTCTCGGCGTCCTCGCCGCGCTCGCGGGCCTGGCCTCCATGGCGGTGCTCATCACCGTGCCGACGGTCCAGTGCCTGGCGTGCCAGGCGTCCCTGCGATCGTCCGACCAGACCCTGGTCCGTCTCTTCACCGAGCGGGAGCGCGAGTTCTATGCGGCCGCCTACGCCGAGCTGCTCGCCCTGTTCCTGTTCGTCTGGTTCCTGGCCTACCTGTACGGCGAGCTGCGCCGGGTGGCGCCGGGCCGGGTCCTCGCCACCGTGGTGGTCATCGCCGGCGGGCTGTTCGGTGCCGGCGTGCTCATCCAGGTCCTGCTCTCGCTGGCCGCCACCACGGTCGCCGAGAGCGGTGACGCGACCATCGCCCGGGTGGTGTTTGCCGTCTCGTACGACGGCGCCTTCGCTCTCGCCGCGCCGGTGGCCGCGCTGGTGGGTGCGACGAGCCTGGCCATCCTGCGGTCGCGGTGGCTCCCGCGGGCGTTGGGGTGGGCGGGGCTGCCGGTGGTGCTCGTCGCGCTGGCGTGGATCACGCCGGGCATCGGTGCCGTCGGCGGCATGGCCTGGTTGGTGGCGCTGGGCGTGTGTCTGGGGGCGCAGGCCCTCCGCACGCGTGCGCCGGTCGCGCCTGCCGCGGCCCCGGTGGCGGAGCCGTCGTGACCCGGTGCGGCGCCTACCGCCTGGTGAGGCTCCGCCCCGCCCGTCGCGCCTGAGGCGCGGCGCGCCGCCTCGGGCTCTCCGTCGCCCGGGCCGCCGCACCGACCCCGAGCACCTGGCCCAGGCGCCCCGTGGCCTCGCGCAGCTGGGTGGTCCCGCTGCGCGGCCACAGCGCCGCCCGCACCCGGGCGCGCCAGGGGGCGGCCGCCCGCACCTGGCGGGTCACCTCGCGCACGTCGTCGACCATGGTTCCCACGGCGGCGCCGCCGGGGGCGTACCGCGCGGCCTCCACCCGCCCGGCCGCGCGGGCCAGGGCCCGGGCGCCGTCCGCGTCCAGCGGCGCGGCGCGCGCGTAGTGGGCCCGCAGCTGGCGCGGGGTGGCCGCGCGCGGGGCGGTCACGCCGAGGTCGGTCAGGGTCGCGGTGAGGGCCTCCCACTCCCCCTCGACCGCGGCCGCGTCGTCGCCGGCCCGGCGCCGGGCACCCCTGCGCCGCCACCGGCCGGCCAGCGGGACCAGCGCGCCGAGCAGCACCAGGGCGACGCCGACGCCCGCGCCCGCCACGAACCGCCGCGCCCCGTCCCACCAGGCCGGCTCGTCCAGCACCGGGGTGTCGCCGAGGCCCGTGCCCATGCTGGGCCGCTCGGCCGCCGCCGTCGGGGCGGGGGCGGGCGCGGGCTGGATCGGCGCCCCGGGGGTGCGGTAGACGGGCGCGGTGCCGGACCGGGCGCCGGGGGTCGGCTCGAACCGGGTCCACCCCAGGCCGGTGATGTACAGCTCGGGCCAGGCGTGTGCGTCCGCCGCGACGACGGTGCGGGCGCCGTCCTCGCCCTTCTCGCCGGGCAGGAAGCCCACCGCGAGCCGGGCCGGGATGTCGGCGGCCCGGGCGATCATGACCATCGCGGTGGCGAACTGGACGCAGTAGCCCACCTTGGTCTCGAGGAAGTTGCTGATGGGGTCGAGCGGCTGCCCGTCCGGGCCGGGCACCGGGTCGGCCAGGGTGAGGGAGTACCGGAACGCGCTGCCGCGCAGGTAGGACTGGATGGCCATGCCGGCCTGCTCCTGGCTGGTCGCGCCCCCGGTGAGCTTCTGGGCGAGCGCCGTCGCCACCGGCGCGGAGGCCGGGTCCACGGCCAGGGTGGCGGGATCGGCGTCCGGCGGCGGGCCGCCCTGCCCCATCCCCTCGGGCAGGGCGCCGAGGAGGCGCCAGTAGCTCGCCCCGTAGCTCTCCGGGCGCTCGGCGACGACGACGGCGCCGGTCGCCGGCCGCATGCCCCACCGGATCGAGCCGAAGTCGGCGTTGGTGAGCGTGGCCGGGACCGCGACCTGCGGGGCGCGCAGCTCGTTGTGGAACACCGTCAGGGAGTGCTGCTCGACGTCGATGCCGCCCGGGGGCAGCGGGTACCCCTGCTGCACCGGCGGCTCCTCCGGGCCGGGCACCCAGCGCCGCCCGTCGTAGGTGGTGCTCACCGCGACGCGCAGCGGGGTGCCCATCGGGTCGTCGGTGCGGTAGCGCAGCACGGGCCGGGTGCTGCGGCTGGCGAGGTCGGCGGCCAGGTCGAGGGTGTCGGTGAAGGTCACCGGGCCGTCCTGGGCCTGGCCGGCGGCGCGGACCAGTCCCTGGGCCAGGACGGTGGGCGGCAGGTGGGGCAGCGCGGCGGGCACGAGCAGCGCGAGGACGACGGCGACGGCGCCCACCACCCGGCCCCAGCGGGCGTAGCCCTGCGCGCCCTGGCGCACGCCGCGCTCGGCCTCGGCGCGGTCGTGGCTGAAGGGGTCCTCGTGCTCACCCCGGGCCGCCTCGCCCCGGGCTCGGCCCTCGCTCTGCGTTGCGCCCTCGCTCCTGGATCCGTTCTCGCTCCGGGTCTCGCCGCGGCGCCAGGCCCGGATCTCGCCCACCCCCTGCCGGCCGACGAGCAGCAGCCAGGCGGCCGCCGGGGCGAGGAAGAACTTCGGGTGCAGCGCGACCCCGGTGCCCGACGCGCTGACGGTCAGCACGGCCAGCAACGGCAGCCCGGCCAGCGCCGGGGACCGGCGGGTGACCGCGAGCGCGTCGACGGCGAGCCCCACCAGCGCGATCGCCACGACGACGACGAGCACCATGCCCGGGCGGGCGGTGACCGGCACCGTCTCGTCCCGGATGGTGGCGATGCCCTCCCCCACGAGCCGGGCCGCCTCGCTCACCGCCGCGAGCCGGGGCAGCCCGAGCCAGTGGTATCCCGGCACGAGGATCCACGACAGCACCAGGGCGGCGACCGCCGCCTGCAGCGCGACGACGGCGGGCCCGGAGCGGTCGGCGCCGCGGGCCAGCGCCCCGGTGACGGCGATGACGCCGAGCCCGGTCAGCGCCGGCAGCAGCCAGCTCGCGTCGCTCAGCAGCAGGGTGACCGGCCAGCTCGCCACCGCGGTCGTCAGGGCCGCCAGCCCCGCCTGGGGCCACCGCGCCCGGTCGGAGCGGAGCCCGACCAGGACCCGCTGCGCGACGTCGGCCGCGCTCACCGGGCCACCGCCGGCGGGGCGGCGGTCCCGGCCGGCTCCGCCGTCCCCGTCGCCGTCCCCGTCGGAACCGCGGCGGTGGGGGCCGTCGCGGCCGGCACCGTCCGGGCCGCCGTGCGGTCGGGCGGCGCCGCGGTCGCGGCGCGCCAGACCGTGCTCGGCGGGTCCCCGGCACGGGCGACCGCGGTGCGCCAGCCCCCCGCGCGGGCGAGCCGGGCGAGGCGGTCCGCCCGGTCCGCGGCGCCGGGGCCGGGCGGGTCGGCCAGCGCCCCGGGAGCGAAGGTCTCGGCGCGCACCAGCAGGAGCACCCCCGCGGCCCCGTGCGGGCGGGCCGGGACCAGGCGCCGCAGCGCCGGCTCGTCGTGGTCGGTGGCCACGGCGACCACCGCGCCGGCGGGCAGCTCCCGGGCGGCGCGCAGCACCGGGTCGAGGTCGCCCCAGTGCACCCGGGCGCGGGCCAGCTCACGCAGCACGGCGTCGGCGCCGAGCACCCGCGCGGCGGTGCCCTCCCGGACGGTGTCGGCGCTGACCAGGGACAGCGACCAGCCCTGCCGGCCGAGGTGGACCGCGACGGAGGCGAGGGCGCTGACCGCCCACTCGAACGAGCCGTCCTCGTCGGTGCCCCAGTGGGCCTTGGCGCGCGAGTCCAGGACGAGGGTCGCGCGGCGGCGCGCCGGGCGCTCCTCCTGGCGCACCATGAGCTGACCGCGGTGGGCGGTGGCCGGCCAGTGCACGCGCCGCAGGTCGTCGCCGTAGCGGTAGTGGCGGGTGCTTATGTCGTCCTCGCCCTGGGGGGCGACGCTGTGCGGGACGTGCCAGTCGCCCGCGTCCCCCTCCCGGCGCAGGCGGACGCCGCCGAGCTCGTGCACCCGCGGCAGGACGACGAGCTCGGCGGGGTCCCCCGGTTCGAGCCCGGCGCGGGTGAGGCCGAAGGGGTCGCGCAGCTCCAGGGCGAGCGGCCCCAGGGCGTAGACCCCGCGCCGGGCGGGATGGAGCCGGTAGGTCGCGGCGTGCCGCTCGCCCACCCGCAGGGGCGGCAGCACGAGGCGCGGCGCGTCGCCCAGGGCGGGGTCCAGCCGCTCGGTGGCGAGGAACGGCAGGGTGGGGCGCCGGCCCTCGTTGCGCACCTCGAGGGTCACGGTGGCCTCGCCGTCGGGCCAGAGCAGGTCCGGGGCGACGCTCCGCCGCACGCCCAACCGCGGCGTGCGGCGCCACCCGGTCAGCACGGCGAGCGCCGGCAGGGCGGCCAGGAGCACCCCGATCCGGGTGATGTCGGGGTAGCCGAGGACGACGGCGGCGAGCACGGCCGCCAGCCCGGCGGCGAGGAAGGCCAGGCCGCGGGTGGTCAGCCGCAGCGGCCTCATCGCGGGCGGCTGGGGACGGGAACGTCGGCCAGCACGGCGCCGAGCACGTCCTGGGCGCCCATGCCGCTCAGCTCCGCCTCGCTGGCGAGCAGCACCCGGTGGGCGAGGACGGGGACGAGGAGCTCCTGGACGTCGTCGGGCAGGACGTGGTCGCGGCCCTGGAGGGCGGCGCGGGCCCGGCTCGCGCGCAGCAGCTGCAGGCCCGCGCGGGGGCTGGCGCCGAGCCGCAGGTACCGGCTGGCGCGGGTGGCGGTGACCAGGTCCACCACGTACTGCCGCACCGCCGGGCTGGCGTGAAGCCGCTCGACCACGCCGACCAGGCCGGCGACGGTGGCCGCGTCGGTGACCGGGGCCAGGCCCTCGAGCGGGGAGCCGGCGCCGTGGGTGTCGAGCATGGCGAGCTCGGCCGCCGGGGACGGGTACCCCATGGAGATGCGGGCCATGAAGCGGTCGCGCTGGGCCTCGGGCAGGGGGTAGGTGCCCTCCATCTCCAGCGGGTTCTGGGTGGCCATGACGATGAAGGGCCCGGGCAGCGGGTAGGTGCGCCCGTCGACGGTGACCTGGTGCTCCTCCATCGACTCCAGCAGCGCCGACTGGGTCTTCGGGGACGCGCGGTTGATCTCGTCGCCGACCACCACGTTGGCGAAGATCGCGCCGGGGCGGAACTCGAACGCGTGGGTGTCCTGGTTGAACACGCTGACGCCGGTGACGTCCGAGGGCAGCAGGTCCGGGGTGAACTGGATGCGCCGGACGGTGGAGTCGATGGTGTGCGCGAGCGTCTTGGCCAGCAGGGTCTTGCCCACGCCGGGCACGTCCTCGATGAGCAGGTGACCGCCGGCCAGGAGCACGGTCAGGGCGGTGCGGACCGCCTCGTCCTTGCCCTGGACCACGGTGGTCATGGCGCGGTGGACGTCGCCGACGACGGCGTGCAGGTGGTCCAGGGCGGTGTCGACGTCCCCGATGACGGCCGGTTCCATGGGCCGATGGTCCCCCATGGGGCCCCTCGACGAAACCGTAATCGCCGTCCGATTTTGGGGAGGTGCGTTGTGCGGCGCCTCGCGCCGGCCGTGACGCCCGGCGCGGCGGGGTCGGGCTATTCGCGGATCTGCCCGTCGCCCTCGACGATCCAGGTGGTCGTGGTCAGCTCGGCCAGCCCCATCGGACCCCGGGCGTGCAGCTTCTGCGTCGAGATGCCGATCTCCGCGCCGAGGCCGAACTGGCCGCCGTCGGTGAAGCGGGAGGAGGCGTTGACGATGAGCGCGGCGGCGTCCAGCTCGGTGGTGAACCGGCGGGCGGCGCCGAGGTCGCGGGTGCAGATGACCTCGGTGTGCCCCGAGGAGTAGCGCCGAATGTGCTCGAGCGCCTCGTCGAGGGAGTCCACCACCTTCACGGCGAGGTCGAGCGAGAGGTACTCGGTCTCCCAGTCCGCCTCGGTGGCCGGCTCGAGCCGCAGGCCCGCGGGCGCCGCGGCGGCCGTGGCGTCGTCGCCGTGGATGGTCACGTCCTTCGCCCGCAGCGCCTCGAGCACCGCCGGGAGGAACTCCCCCGCCACGTCCCGGTGGACCAGGAGCGTCTCGGCGGCGTTGCACACGCCGGTGCGCTGGGTCTTGGAGTTGAGCACGATCGGCACCGCCTGCGCGACGTCGGCGCCGGCGTCGACGTAGACGTGGCAGTTGCCCACGCCGGTCTCGATGACCGGCACCACCGACTCGCGCACGACCGTCTGGATGAGGTCCGCGCCCCCGCGCGGGACGAGCACGTCGACCAGCCCGCGGGCGCGCATGAGCTCGACCGCGCCTGCCCGCCCGTGGGCGTCGATGGACTGCACCAGCTCGCGGGGCAGGCCCCGGGCGGCGAGCGCGTCGGCGAGGATCTCCACGATGACGGCGTTCGAGCTCGCGGCGGCGGAGCCACCGCGCAGGATGACGGCGTTGCCGGACTTCAGCGCCAGGCCGGCGGCGTCGACGGTGACGTTGGGCCGCGCCTCGTAGATCATCCCGACGACGCCCATCGGCACCCGCACCTGACGCAGGCGCAGCCCGTTGGGCAGCGTCGAGCCGCGCACCACCTCGCCCACCGGGTCCGGCAGGGCCGCGAGCTCGCGCAGCGCGTCGGCGATCGCGCCGATGCGGTCCGCGTCGAGGGCCAGCCGGTCGAGCAGGGAGGTCTTCATGCCCGCGTCCCGGCCGCGCTCGAGGTCGGCGCCGTTCGCCTCGATGATGCGCGCGGCGCCGGCGACCAGGGCGTCCGCCATGGCGTGCAGCGCGGCGTCCTTCTGGGCCCGGGTGGCGGTCGCGAGCGCCCGCGAGGCGTGCTTCGCGGCTCGGGCGACGTCGACGACGGCGGCGCGCACGTCGACGGCGGACGCGGCCGGCTCCTGCGCGGGCGAGACAAGGGTGTCGCTCATGGCCAACAGCGTACGGTGACCGCCCGAGTACCGGTATGACGCTGCTCACCAACTGGGCACGGGAGGGCGCGCGCCGCGACGCGCCCTTTCCGGTTCCGGGCCCAACATCTGCCCGATCGATCCGGTCGGTTGTCGTCCGCAGCGCGGGCACGGCGAGGCCGCACGCCGGAAGTTCGTTAGATTTCGGCTATGGCATCCCTGTCCGACCTCGGCGAGACCCTCCAGGTGAGCGGCTGCGGCCTGCGGTACTGGAACCACGGCGAGGGCGGCCCTGTGGTGCTCACCCACGGCGCCGGCACCGACCACACCGTCTTCGACGCGCAGGTGCGTTTCCTCACCGAGGCCGGGCACCGCGTCATCGCCTGGGACCGCCGCGGCAGCGGCGAGTCCGGCCCGTGGGACGCGCCGTTCGACGTCGACCGGGCCACCGAGGACCTCGCGAGGCTCCTCGAGGTGCTCGGCCTGGTCCGACCCGTCCTCGTCGGGCAGGGCCTCGGCGGCACCATCGTCCAGGAGTACAGCCGGCGCTACCCCGCCCACGTGCGCGCGCTCGTCGTCATCGGCGCGGGCTCCAACGCCGGCCGGGTGACGCTCACCGAGCGGGTCACCGGCGCCGTCAAGGGCCAGCTGCTGCGCCGGATGCCGCCGGGCCGGCTGCGCCGCGTGCTCGCCCAGCGCTCGGCGACCAGCCGCGCCGGGCGCACCTACGCGGCCCAGGCCTACGCCCGGATGCAGCCCGAGCGGCTGCTGGAGGAGTGGACCGCCACCTGGCGCTTCCGCACGCGCAAGCGCTTCTACCGCACCCCGGTCCCGCTGTGCCTGGTGCGCGGGGAGGCCGACCACACCGGCACCGTCGACAGCTCGATGCGCCGCTGGGCCCCGCGCGAGCTCACCCGCCAGGTCGTCATCCCCGACGCCGGCCACCTCGCCACCCTCGACGCGCCGGAGGCCGTCAACGCCGTGCTGGCCGACTTCCTCGAGCGCATCCACCCCGCCGAACGGGCGTGGTGACGCCGGCCGCGGCGTGGTGACCGCGGCCCTGGTCTAGTCTTCGCGGCCGCGGTCGCGGCCTGGCCTTCCCGGCCCTGGGGACCCCGGCCCCGGCCGAGCACGCCGGCGGACGCCGAGCGACCGGGTTGCGGCCGCTCCCCGGCCGTCCGAGGCTCGGGGGCATGAAGGCAGCAGCGATCCAGTCCTTCGACGGCCCCGACGCCCTCGAGATCACCGAGCTCGACGCCCCGCCCCTCGGCCCGGACACGCTCCTCGTCGAGATGGCGGCGGCGAGCATCAACCCCGTCGACTGGCAGATCCTCCACGGCCGGCTGCGGGGCGCCTTCTACCATCACCTGCCGGTGGTGCCCGGCTGGGACGTGGCCGGCACGGTGGTCGCCGTCGGGCCCGCCGTGCGCGGCGTCGCCCCCGGAGACCGGGTCGCCGCGTACGCCCGCAAGGACCACATCCAGGACGGCACCTTCGCCGAGGTGGTCTCCGTGTCGGAGCGGTCCTGGGCGCACATCCCCGACGGGGTGCCCTTCGACGTCGCCGCCTGCGTGCCGCTGGCCGGCATGACGGCCGACATGACGCTCGACGCCGCGCAGGTCGGGGCCGGCGACACCGTGCTCGTCCACGCCGCGGCCGGCGGCGTGGGCTCCTTCGCCGTGCAGCTGGCCCGGCTGCGCGGCGCCACCGTCATCGGCACGGCCAGCCCGCGCAACCACGACTACCTCGCCGGGCTGGGCGCGACCCCGGTGGCCTACGGCGAGGGCCTGGTCGAGAACGTCCGGGCCGCCGCGCCCGACGGCGTCGACGCGGTCATCGACCTCGTCGGCGGCGAGGCGCTGGACGCCACGGACCGGTTGCTGCGCGCGGGCGGCCGGGTCGCGTCCGTCCTCGACCCCAGCGTCAAGGATCGCTTCGGCGGCGCCTACGTCTTCGTCCACGCCGACCGCGAGCGCCTGGCCCGCCTGCTCGGCCTGGTGGCCGACGGGCGCCTGCGCGTGGAGATCGCCGAGCGCTTCCCGCTGGACCAGGCGCGCCGCGCGCTGCAGCTCAGCGAGGGTCGGCACGTCCGGGGCAAGCTGGTCCTCCTGCGCTGATGGCGGGGCCGGGCGAGCGGCCCCGGCCAGGCGCGGCGAGCGGTACCGCGCGATCCGCCGCGCCCCCGCGCCCCCGCGCCCCCGCGCCCCCGCGCCCGGGAATGTTGGCGCAGGCACGTTGTTGTAGCCGATAAGCAACCGTGAAGGAGACGCAGCATGGCGACGAAGAACCTCACCACCCAGGAGTTCGAGAAGGCGGTCAGCGGAGAGGGCATCACCCTCGTCGACTTCTGGGCGGACTGGTGCGGCCCGTGCAAGATGTTCGCGCCGATCTACGAGCAGGCCTCCGAGGAGCACCCCGACATCACCTTCGCCAAGGTGGATACCGAGGCCGAGCAGGCCCTCGCCGCCGGCCTTGAGATCAGCGCCATCCCGACCCTCATGGCGTTCCGCGACGGCATCCTCGTCTTCTCCCAGGCCGGCGCGCTGCCGGCGAAGAGCCTCGAGCAGCTCATCGACGGCGTCAAGGGCCTGGACATGGACGACGTGCGCAAGCAGATCGCCGAGCACGAGACCTCGCACCAGCACTGAGCGGTGCCGGCGGGGCGCGGTCAGTTCCGCGGCGGGACGGGTTCAGTTCCGCGGCGGGCCCTGCCGGGCCCGCTCGAGCAGGCGCTCTGGCGTGGCCGCCTCCCCCTCCCACCGTGACTCGATCCACCAGGTGACCCCCGCCGCGGCGAGCTCGCGCACTCGCTCGGCCGCGGCGGCGGGGTCGTCGGGCAGCACCCCCTCGACGACGACGTCGAAGGGCGCGGTCCGGCCGGCCGCGGCGCGCTGCGCGGTGGTCCAGGCCACCACCTCGCGGAGCTCGTCGGTCGAGAACGGCTCGAACGGGTCCCCGTGCCGGGAGGGCAGGATGCCGTCCCGCGCACGGCCCGGTTCATGGACCGCGGCACGGGCCAGGAGGCGACCACCCACACCGGGATGCGCGGCTGCTGCACCGGCCGGGGCCTGAACATCAGGTCACGCACCCGGTACTGGGTGCCGGCGTAGCTGAAGGGCTCGCCGGTCCACGCCCGCTCGAGGATCGCCAGGGCGTCGTCGAGGCGCTCGGCGCGGGTGCGGCGGTCGACGTCGTCGCCGCTGACCCGGCTGTATCCGCCGTCGTCCGTGGCGCCGAGGCCGACGGGGATGACGAGCCGGCCGCCGCTGAGGTGGTCGACGGTGAGGGCCTCGCGCGCGACCTTCCAGGGCCGGCGCCGCGGCAGGGAGAAGATCATCGCGCCGAGGCGGATGGTGGACGTACGCACGGCGACCGCGCCGAGCAGCGTCCAGGGGTCGAAGGTGTCGACCTCCCCCACGCTGATGCCGTCCCACGTGAAGAAGCCGTCCCAGCCGGCCCGCTCGGCCTCCACCGCGAGGTCGACCATCTGCCGGGCCGAGCCGAAGGTGCCCACCAGCCCGAACCTCATGGCGCCGACCGTAGCGCCCGCCACCGACAGCCGGAGGTCAGACGGTCCGCCCGTCAGGCGGCGCGGCGGAGGAACTCCTCGAGCAGCGGGCCGGCGGTCTGCGCGCCGGCGATGCCGTCCTCGACGAACGTGGCGACGGCGAGGTCGCCCTGGAAGGCGATCATCCAGGCGTGGGCCCGCGGCGGGTCGCCGGTGCCGTACTCGGCGGTCCCGCTCTTGGCGTGCACCGGCTCGCCGGGCATGTCGGCGAGGAAGCTGCCCGTGCCGTCCTCGACGACGGCGCGCATGAGCGAGCGCAGCGCCTCGGCCTCCGCCGCGGTCAGCGGTCCCGCGTCCCGCGCGCCGGCGTCGGGCGAGGCGGCGGGGCTCGGCGGCTGCCCGCCCGCGTCGCGCACGAGCACCGGGGCGACGCGCTCGCCGCGCGCCACCGACGCCGCCACGGTGGCCATCGCCAGCGGGGAGGCCTGGATCCGGCCCTGGCCGATCAGGGCGGCGGCGTGCTCGGTGCCGGTGGCGTCCGCGGGGGCCTCGCCGGTGACGTAGGGCACCCCGAGCGCGGCGGGCACGCCGAGGCCGAGGGCCGCCGCGGCGTCGGCGAGGTCCCGGGCGTCGACGCGGTCGCGCTGGGCGATCAGGGCGGCGTTGCACGAGCTGGCGATGGCGCCGCGCAGCGTCGTCGGGCCGAGGTCGTCGGCGGGGAAGCCCGGGTAGTTGGAGAACTCGCGGCCATCCGCCGTCGCCGTGGGCGTGCACTGCAGCGGGCTGTCCGGGGTCAGGCCGGACCGCAGCAGCGCCAGCGCGGTGGCGACCTTGAAGGTCGAGCCCGGCGCGTAGGCGCCCAGGGTCGCGGTGCTCAGCCCCTGCCCGCCGGGCCCGCTGGCGGCGGCGAGCACCTCGCCCGTCGAGGGGCGCAGCGCCACGATGGCGCTGGCCGGCTCCACCGCGGCGAGGATCTCCTCGGCCGCGGTCTGCAGGGCGGCGTCGAGGGTGACGGTCACGTCCTTGCCCGCCTCCGGCGGGGCGCTGAAGAGGTCGACGGCGCTGCCGTCGCCGCGGCGGATGACCATGGTGGTACCAGGTCGGCCGCGCAGGACCTCGTCGTACTGGCGTTGCAGGCCGGACAGGCCCGTCTGGTCCCCCGGCCGGACGGCCCCCTCGGACTCCTCGACGATCTCGGCCGTGGCCGGGCCCACCGTGCCCAGGATGGGCCGGGCGAACTGGCGGGTGGGCGCCAGCGGCAGCACGTCGGGCAGCAGGAGCACGCCACGCACCTGGCGCACCGCGTCGAGGTCGACGTCGCCCGGGTCTTCCTGGCGCACCGTGATCGCCTCGACGAAGGCCCTCGGGCCCGCCGCCACCGCACGGTCGGCGAACGCCTGGGGGTCGTCGAAGCCGAGCGCCGCGGCCAGATTGGTGGCGACCTCCGCGACGCCCTCGGGTGCGAGGTTCGCCTTGTCGACGCCGATGCGCAGCACCGGCCGGGGCATCACGAGCGGGGTCTTGTCGCCGGCCAGCACCCGGCCGCGCTCGGCGGGGACGGTCTCGACGGCGAGGACGCCGTCGCCGATCGCGGCGTGCACGAGCTCGCGCGACCACAGCGCGGTCCACTCCTCGCCGTCGTGCGTGAGCGTGGTGGTGGTGCGGTAGGCGAGGTCCTGCTCGCCCAGCTCCCAGGTCCACTCGAGGGTGACCGGGGCGGTGAGGGTCTCTCCGTCCTCGCGCACCTCCCCCACGGTGGCGGCGACGGCGCGGTCCACCTCGCCGGTGCCGGCCAGGACCTCCGTCAGCTCCGCCGCGGCCCGCTCGCGGTCGGCGGCGGCGAGCGGGGCCGTGTCGAGGTTCCCCTCGGCGAGGGCGGCGGCGAGCGCCTCGGCCGCCTCGGTCGGGTCCGGCCGGGCCGGGGAGCAGGCGGCCAAGGTCAGGGCCACGACGACGGCGAGGCCGGCTCCCGCCGCGCGCGCGAGCGAGCGCCGGGCACGCGTCCTCCGCACGAGCGGCGTCCGCGCCGCGGCTGGGGGGTGCACGGCACGTACGATCCCACAGTTGCCGCCGGGTAACGACCAAAATGCGCGGTAGGCGCGGTGCCGAGGTCCGACGGGCCGGCGCCGGCCCCACCGGGGGTCCGACGGGCCGGCGCCCACGCGGCCCCGCCGGGGCCGGAGTGCCCCCAGGGACCGCGCCCCGGCGCCCCCCTGAGGACCGCCCCACCGATCTCAGGGGGCGACCCGGGCGAACCCCCATATCCGGCGGGTGTCCTCCGCTGCCAGGCTGGACACAGCCCGGCCGGAGTGCGGCCGGAACCCGGACCGAAGAACAGGAACCGTCATGACCCTGCCCAAGCTCGCCATGCTCCTGCTCGCCGTCGCCCCGCCCTTCGCCCTGACCGGCTGCGCCGCGCTGGACGTGGCGGCCGGCGACCCCACCACCGAGCGACGGACCATCGAAGACGTCTCCGCCGTGACACTGGCCTCCGTGGGCGACCTCCACATCCGCACCGGCGCCGAGCCGTCGCTCACCATCACGGCCGGCGACCGGGTCCTCGACCGCGTCACCAGCGAGGTGCGCGACGGCACCCTCGTGCTCGACCTCGACGGTCGCTTCCTCCGCACCCCCGGGCGCATCACCTACGACCTCGTCCTGCCGGCGGTGGACGAGATCCGCCTCGAGGGCGCCGGCGCGGTGGACGCCGACCTCGCGGCCACCGACCGCCTGCGCGTCGAGCTCGCTGGGGCCGGCGACATCACCGCCCACGGCGTCGACGTCGATGACCTCACCGTCCGCGTCGACGGGGCCGGCACCGTGAGCCTCGCCGGCACCGCCGTACGGCAGGACGTGGAGATCGACGGCGTCGGCGGGTACTCGGGCGAGGACCTCACCAGCGCCAACGCGGACGTGACGATCGGCGGCGCGGGCGACGCGCACGTCCACGTCACCAATGCTCTCAGCGCCGCCGTCGACGGCGCGGGCGAGATCGTCCACACCGGCGGCGCCCGGGTCACCAGCAGCATCAGCGGCCTCGGGGCCGTGCGGCAGGGGTAGGACCGCGTCTGGACGGTCCGGCAGGACGGCGCCGGCTCGCCGGGCCCCCACGGTGCGGCTCGTCCGCACGGAAAGCCCTGGCCCGACGGCGCGCCCGGGCCTAGCCTGGCCGCCATGCGACATTGATCCTCGACGCCCCCTCGGGCCCGACGGCTCGCCCGGCTCGCCACCGGCTGGGCCCTCCTCGCCGAGACGATCCCGCTGTACCCGCTCTACGCGCTGCTCTTCGCCGACGCCGGCCTGAGCGACGCGCAGATCTCCGCCCTCTTCGCCATCTGGTCCGCGGTGGCCCTCCTCGCCGAGGTGCCCACCGGGATGCTCGCCGACCGCGTCCCGCGCCGGGCCGCGCTCGCCGCCGCCGGCGCCGTGCAGGCGACCGGGTTCGCGCTCTGGCTCCTCACCCCCGGGTTCCCCGGCTTCGCCGCGGGCTTCGCGCTGTGGGCGGTCGGGGGCGCGCTCACCTCCGGCGCCCTCGAGGCGCTGCTCTTCGACGCCCTGACCGCGCTGGGCGCCCCGGGGCAGTTCCCCCGCCTGCTCGGTCGCGTCACCTCCGCCGGCCTGCTGGCCCAGCTCCCCGCCGCCGCGCTGGCCACCGTTCTGGTCGGGGCAGGCGGCTACGCCCTGGCGGGGTGGGCGAGCGTGGTCGTCTGCCTGGCCGCCGCGGCCCTCGCGGCGTGCCTGCCCGAGCCGCGCCCGGCCCCACCGGTCGCCAACGGCGCCCCCGCCCCGCCGGGGGACGTCGCGTCCGACGGCGCACCGGGCCCCGTCGGGCAGGAGGCCCCCGCCCCCAGCGGCTTCCTGGCCGACCTGCGCGCGACGGCGGCGCTGCCCGGCGCCGCCGGGTGCGCCCTCGCCGTCGCGCTGGTGACCGCCCTCGACGCCGTCGAGGAGTACGCCGGGCTGCTCGCCCAGGACTGGGGCGTGCCCTCGGCCGCCGTGCCGCTCGCCCTCGTCGCCGTGCCGCTCGCCGGCGCCGCGGGCGCGGGGCTGGCCGGCGTCTGCACCCGGCACCGGGGGCGGTCGCTCGTCCTCCCGCTGGCCGGCGCCGCCGCCTCGCTGGCCGGGGCGGCGCTGCTCGCCCGGCCCGCGGGCGTGCTCGCCGTCGCCGCGTTCTACGGGCTGTGCCAGCTGGTCCAGGTGGCCCTCGGCGCCCGGCTGCAGGAGCGCATCCCCGGCGGCCGCCGGGCGACGGTCACCTCCGTGGCGGGCGTAGGGGCGGAGGTGGCGTCCCTCGCCGTCTTCGCCGCCTGGGCGCAAGGCGGGGCGCTCGCCGTCAGCGCCCTCGTCGCCGCGGTGGCCGCCGCTCTGCCGTGGCTGCTGCGGGCGCCCGGCTCAGGACGCCGCCCCGTCCGCGACGGCGTCACCCGGCGATGCCCGTGGTCCCGAAGAGCAGGCCGACGAAGAAGGTCGCCGCCAGCGCCAGGGCCCCGCCGATGACCACCCGGGCGGACGCCCGGCCGCGCGCGGCGCCGCCGATCCACGCCGCGACGTACCCGGTCAGCGCGAGCGCGACGAGGGTGACGACGAAGGTGATGAGCACCCGCACGTCCGGGCCGGGCAGGAGGATCGCGACCAGCGGCAGCACGGCGCCGATGCTGAACGAGATGAACGAGGCCGCCGCGGCGTGCCAGGGGCTGACGACGTCCCCCTGGTCGATGCCCAGCTCGGCCTGCAGGTGGGCCGCCAGCGCGTCGCGCTCGGTCAGCTCGACGGCGGCCTGCCGGGCGGTGGCCGGCGAGATGCCCTGGGCGGTGTACAGCCGGGTGAGCTCGTCCAGCTCGCCGTCGGGGTCCTCGGCGAGCTCGCGGCGCTCCTTGTCGATGAGCGCGTGCTCGGTGTCGCGCTGGCTGCTGACCGAGACGTACTCGCCCAGCGCCATCGAGACGGCGCCTCCGACGGCGGCCGCGGCACCGGCCGTGGCGATGGCGCCGGTGCTCGTCGACGACGCGCCGGCCACGCCCACCACCACCGCCGCCGTCGAGACGATGCCGTCGTTGGCGCCCAGCACGCCGGCCCGCAGCCAGTTCAGCCGCTGGGCGAGGTTGCTGCGGTGCGGCTCGGGACGGCCCTCGTCGTGCGTGGTGGCCTGACCTTCCTCCTGCGCGCTCATGCAAGTCAGCGAAGCACCGTGACGTACGCCCGGCAACGGCAGCAGGTGCCGGCCGCTCGGAGCGGGAAGACGCGACGAAGGGGCGGCGGGCCAGGGGCGAGCGCGCCGTCATGGCGGGGCCGGCGGCCCGTCCTCGGGTCGCCCGGACGGGGTCCTGGGCCCGTCCTCGGGTCGCCCGGACGGCGTCGGCGACCCGTCCGGCGCGACGAGCAGCACGTCGCACGGGGCGTGGTCGACGACGAAGCGCGTGGGCGGCTCCAGGCTGCGCGGGCCCAGGCGGGCGCCGTCGCCGTCCCGAGCGAGCACCAGCAGGTCGGCGCCGGCGGCGACGTCCACCACCACGCGCTCGACGCGGCCGGCGCGCAGTTCCTGGCGCGCCTCCCGCCCCAGCAACGCACCCGCCTCAGCCAGCAGCTCGTGGGCGGAGCGGCGGGCGAGGTCGTCCAGCGCCCCGGAGCCGCCCGGCTGCGAGGGCCGGCGCCCCCGGCCCAGCAGTCCGGCGGCGGCGCCGCCCGCCACCCCGAGCAGGTCCGCGCTCGCGACGTAGAGCAGGGTCAGCCGCGCGTCGTCGGGGACGAGCCGGCGCACCCCTGCGACGCACGCCGGCCAGGTCGCCTCCGTCAGCCAGACCACGACGTCCATGCGCTCATCCTCCCGCGACCGTCAGCGCGAGAGACAGCGCCGCGACGCCGGCCACCAGCGCGCCCGGCACGCTGACGAGCCCGAGGCGGCTGAACTCCCCCAGGCCGGGTTCGACGTCGTGCCCGCGCAGCACGCGGCGCCACAGCAGCGTCGCGAGCGAGCCGACGTAGGTGAGGTTGGGCCCGACGTTGACCCCGACGAGGACGGCGAGCACCGCCGCCGCCCCGCCGGCGGGCGCCACCAGCGGCAGCAGCAGGAGCACCGCGGGCAGGTTGTTGAGCAGGTTGGCCAGCACGGCCGCGAGCGCCGCGGTGCCCAGCAGCGGCAAGAACGCCGTGCCGTGCGGCAGCACAGCCGCCACGGCGTCGCCCAGGCCGCCGCCGACCACGGCGCTGACGACCACGCCGAGGGCCAGGACGAAGACGGCGAAGGGCAGGTTGGCGGCCCGGACCAGGGCCGCCGGGCCCGTGCGGCGGCGGATCATGGCACGCACGGCGAGCACCGCGGCGCCGCCGGCGGCCGCCCACGCCGGCTCGAGGCCCAGCACCGCGGCGAGGACGAAGGCGGCGAGCGTGGCCAGCACGAGGGCGACCGTCCGGCGGGAGACCGGCGCCGCGCGTCGGGCCGCGCGCGGCGCCCGCAGGGCCAGGTCCACGGCGAAGAAGCGGCGCAGCACCACGTACTCGACGGCGATCACCACCAGCCAGGGCAGCGCCATCACCGCGGCGAACTGTGCGAAGGACAGGCCGCTGGCCCGCAGGGCCAGGAGGTTGGTGAGGTTGGAGATCGGCAGCCACAGCGACGCGGAGTTGGCCAGGTGGGTGCACGCGTAGACGAAGGGCTTGGGCCGCACCCCGGCGCCGGCCGCGGTGGCGAAGACGACCGGGGTGAGCAGCACGACGGTGGCGTCGAGGCTGAGCACCGCCGTCACGAGCGAGGCGGTGACGAACACCGCGACCAGCAGGCGCTGCGGGCTTCCCCCGGCGGCGCGGGCCATGGCCGCGCCCGTCGCGTCGAACAGGCCCTCGGCGTCGCACAGGTGGGCGAGGACGAGGACGGCGACGAGGAACGCGACCACCGGAAGCAGGGCCCGGATCTCGGCCCACGCCGCGGCCGGGGTGACGGCGCCCAGCGCCACCACCGCGACGGCGGCCGGCACGGCGGCGACCGCCTCGGGCAGCCCGCGCGGGCGGGCGACGGCGAAACCGAGCACCGCCAGCAGCAGGGCGAGAACCGCGAGGGTCTCGAGCACCGGCTCATGATCCGGCCGGGGACCGCGGGCCGCGCGGCAGTGGACGCGGCGCGCCGGGCCTCGCCCGGCGCGCCCCTGCCGGCGCGCCCCTGCCGGCGCGCAGGGGGCCGATGAGCAAGGAGCAGGCCACCGGCGGACCCGGCGGCCTGCTCCTCCCCCGTGCTCACGCCGAGGCGGTGGCCTCCCGCGGCTCGATGGCCACGGCGCGCTTCCGCAGCGTGAGGTGCACACCCTCCCCCGATTGGCGCGCGTCAGCGGCGTCGTGCTGCACCACGACGACAACTCCCCCGTCCAGGCGCACCTGCGTGCGGCGCACCGCTCCGAGAAAACTGGAGGCCACTACGGTACCCGCCACGGGACCGTGTTCGTCCAGCCCGAGATCTTCCGGGCGGACGTAGGCGGTGACCGGCCCGTCCGGGGTCTGGTGACCTGCCCAGGCCAGCGCGGCACCGAGGACGGTGAGCACGCCGTCGGCCAGGTGCCCGGGCAGCCGGTTGCTCAGCCCGACGAAGCCGGCCACGAACGCCGTGGCGGGCGTGGAGTAGAGCTCTTCGGGGGT
This sequence comes from Georgenia ruanii, assembly GCF_009193175.1. Lineage (GTDB taxonomy): Bacteria > Actinomycetota > Actinomycetes > Actinomycetales > Actinomycetaceae > Georgenia > Georgenia ruanii. The sequence continues at coordinate 34,650 of NZ_VUKE01000013.1, forward strand.
GCCGACCTGCTCGACGACGCCGGCCCGCATGACCGCGACCCGGTCCGCCACGGCCAGGGCTTCCTCCTGGTCGTGCGTGACGAACAGGGTGGTGATGCCCAGCTCGGTCTGCAGGCGGCGGATCTCCTCGCGCAGCTGGACGCGGACCTGGGCGTCCAGCGCCGAGAGCGGCTCGTCGAGCAGGAGCACCCGCGGCCGGGTGACCAGCGCACGCGCCAGCGCCACGCGCTGCTGCTGCCCGCCGCTGAGCTGGTGGGCGTAGCGCCCGCCCAGGTGTCCCAGGCCCACCAGCTCGAGCGCCTCGGCCGCGCGCCGCCGACGCTCGCCGGTCCCGGCCTTGCGCATCCGCAGCCCGAACTCGACGTTCTCCGCCACCGTCATGTGCGGGAAGAGCGAGTACTGCTGGAACACCATGCCGAGGTCGCGCCGGTTCGTCGGCACCGCCGCGACGTCCTCCCCGCCCAGCAGGATGCTGCCGGCGCTGACCTCCTCCAGCCCCGCCAGGCAGCGCAGCGCGGTGGTCTTGCCGCAGCCGGAGGGCCCGAGCAGCGCGACCAGCTCCCCGGGCTCCAGGGCGAGGTCCACCCCGGCCAGGGCCCGGTGCCCGGCGAACTCCTTGACGACCCCGCGCAGCTCGACGCGGGTGCCCTGTCGGGCCGCGACGGCCCGGGCGGTGGTGGCGGTCATGACTTCCTCCCGGGCCGCGCGGCGGAGGCGCGTCCCATGACGAACAGCAGGACGAACCCGAGGGCGAGCGCCAGCATCGCGAAGATGACGGCGACGTAGGGGTCGGACTTCGAGACCTGCACGACGGCGGTCTGCAGGTTGGCGCGGTTGAGCAGCGAGGCGATGGTGTACTCGCCGAGCACCACGGCCACGGAGATCAGTGACGCGGCGAGGAGGCCGCGGCGCAGGTTGGGCAGGATCACGCGCACGACGACGGTGGGCCAGCCGGCACCCAGGGTGCGGGCCGCCTCGGCGAGGGTCACGGCGTCGACCGCGGCGAGGTTGGCCGCGATGGCGCGGTAGGCGTAGGGCAGCACGAGGACGCCGTAGGCGAGGGCCAGCGTCCACGCGTCGGAGCCGAAGACCCGCGCCACCACCGAGTACACCGGCGCCAGCCCCACCACGAGCACGATGGCCGGGATGGTGATGGGCAGCAGGCACACCAGCTCCAGCGCCCGTTGCAGGTGCGGGAGCCGCAGCCGGACCAGGACCATGGTCGGGACCAGCAGCGCGAGCATGATGGCCACCGTCGCGACGGCGAGCACCAGCGAGTTCGTCACGCCGGCGAAGAGGTTGCGGTAGGTGCGCGCGTTCTCCGGGGCGAGGATGGCGGCCCAGTGGTCGAGCCCGTAGCCGCCCGCGGTGCGCAGCGAGAACTCCACCATGGCCACGAGCGGCAGGGCGAAGAGCACGCCGACCACCCCGAGGACGACGGTGCGGGTGGCGCGGGAGGGCGCGCCGGCGTCCGGGGCGCGGCGGCCACGTGCACCGGCGCGGGCACGGCCGGCGCCCGTGCGGAGCGGCGCCGCCTCCCGGCGGCCGGTCACCGTTGCCACCTCGCGGCACGGCGCTGCAGCGCCGAGTACCCGACCATGACCGCGGCCATGACCGCGATCATGCCGAGGGCGAGCGCGCCGGCCATGCCCTCGCGGCCCAGCACGGTCTCGCTCACCAGCGCCGCCCGGATCTGCAGGGGGACGATCTGCGAGCCCTGGCTGATCAGCGCGGCGGCGGTGGCGAAGGAGGAGAAGGCGTTGGCGAACAGCAGCAGCACGCTGCCGAGGAACGACGGGGCCAGCACCGGCGCGGCGATGCGCGCCCAGTAGGTCCAGCGCGTGCCGCCGAGCGTGGCGTTGGCCTCGGCCCACTGGGGCTTGAGCGCCTCCATCGCCGGCATGAACGTCAGCACCATGAGCGGGATCTGGAAGTACAGGTACGGCAGCAGGAGCCCGGGCACCTCGTAGAGCCACACGCCGCCGGCGAAGATGTCCACCTCGAGGCTGGTGAGCAGCCATTGGGTGAGCATCCCCTGGATGCCGATGGTGGCGATGAACGCGAAGGCGAGCATGGCGCCGCCGAACTGGGCGAGCACCCCGCTGGCGGCGTCGACGGCCGTGCGCAGGACGCCGTCGGGCCGGGTGCCCAGCAGCGCGTAGCAGATCATGGCGCCCACCACGGCGCCGACCAGGGCGGTGACCGCGGCGACCCCCAGGGACGCACCGAAGGTCTTGAGGATCGCCGGCTCGAACAGGCCACCGAGGTTGTGCCAGGTGAACGACCCCTCGCCGTCGACGAACCCCACGGCCAGGGCGAGCACCGTCGGGACGGCGAGGAACAGCAGGACGTAGAGGCCGAAGGGGGTGAGCCCGGCCAGGGCCCACCCCCGTCGCGCCGCACGAGGCGTGGTCACTGGATGGCTGCGGCCCAGTTCTTGGCCAGCAGGGCCGAGGCGGCCTCGGTCTGCTCGGCGGTGAACTGCACGAGGTCCGCGGGCATCTCACCGACGGCGTCGAGCGCCTCCTGGTCCACGGTGCCCGCCTCGACCATTGCGTCCAGGCGCACGGGGTACGCGCCCGCCTTGAGGTAGAGGTTCTGGACCTCGTCGCTGAAGATGTGCTCCTGCCACAGCCGGGCGGCCGCGGGGTGCGGGGCGTCGACGTTGATGGCCTGGTTGTAGTACGAGCCGACCGCGACACCGGGCAGGACGGTCACCTGCCAGTCCCGCTGCCCCTCGTTCGCCTTGGCCTCGGCCAGGTTGTTGTAGCTCCAGTCGAAGACGACCGGAGTCTCGCCCGAGGCGATGGTGGCGGGGGTGGGGTCGAGCGGGAGGAAGTTCCCGGCGTCGGCCAGCTTCGCGAACCAGTCGATACCCGGCTGGATGTCGTCGGCGGAGCCACCGGTCTGCAGCGCGACGAGGTTGACGGCCGCGGCGGCCGAGCCGGCCTGCGTCGGGTCGCCGTTGAGCGCGACCTTGCCCTTGTACTCCTCGCCGAGGAGGTCGTCGAGGGAGGTGGGAGCGGGCACCGCGTCCGCGTCGAAGCCGACGGACATCAGGCCGGTGTAGTCGTAGACCCACAGGCCCGACTTCTCCTTGTACCCCTCGGGGATGTCGTCCCAGGCCTGCACCTGGTACGGCGCGAAGTGGTCGGTGGAGTCCAGGGTGACGGCGGAGCCCAGGTCGAACACGTCGGGGGCGGTGTCCTGGCCCTTGAGGTTCTTCGCGGCCTGGATCTCCTCGGCGGAGGACACGTCCGGGTCGGCCGAGTTGACCGTGATGCCGTACTTCTCCTCGAACAGCGCGATGATCTCGCCGTAGTTGGCCCAGTTCTCGGGCAGCGCGATGACGTTGAGCTCCCCCTCCGCCTTCGCGGCCTCGACGAGGGCGTCGAAGCCGCCGAGGTCCTCGGCGCTGGTGGCGGTCGCGGCGTCGGAGTCGCCCGCCTCCGCGCTCGAGCTGCAGGCGGACAGGGTAAGTGCGAGGGCCGCGGTAGCGGCCACGCCCGCGAAGACGCGCTTGGTGATCACAGATCCTCCGTCGGACCCGCCGCGGCCGCCCGGCAGGGGACGGGCGGAGGGGACCGGGGCGGTGCCCGCGCCGACGCTAGGCCCCTATTGCGACCGAATGGCGTCCGCTTCACAAAGAGGGGGTGAACGTGCGGTGGCGTCGTGGCGCCGGGTGCGCAGCGTGCCTCACCGGGGTGCCCCGCATCCTCCTCGCCGCGGCCTCCGCGCCGTCGTGCCAGGGGGCCTACGTGTGGACGTGGCCGCCCTCGTGGGTCAGGACGTCGGCGTCGGGGTCGTCGAACCAGTGCCCGTTCTCGCCGAGGTAACGGAAGACCACCCGTGCCCCGTCCGGCACAGTGACCGTCACGCTCTTCGTGCCGTTGCTGCGGCGGCGGAGGACGTGCACCCCCGGGGTCCAGTCGTTGAAGCTGCCGACCACGGAGACGGTTCCGGCCGGGTGCTCGGCGGGCAGCGCGAACGTCAGCTTCCGGCCGGCGCCCCTGGGCGCGCGAGACTGCTTGATCACGGTCCTCCCCCTCGTGTCATGACCTGTGGCAGCAGCCTGGCAGGCAGTCGGCGGCCCGTCACCGGATCGGGACACCGTCCCGGTGACGGGCGCCACACTCGATCGCGCGCCGCTCGGCCGCGCCCGCCGCCCGGCCCCGCCCGCCGCCCGCTGCCCGGCCCCGCCAATCGCCCGGCCGCGCCCGCCGCCCGGCCCGGCAAGCGCGCGGCTCAGCCCGGCACCTCCCGCACGACGTCCGACGGAGCCTTGTCCGGACGCCACCCGCGCCAGCGGGGGTGACGCAGCCGGCCGTCCGTCGTCCACTCCGACAGCTCCACCTCAGCGACGCGCGACGGGGTGACCCAGTGGGCGTCGCGGGCGTCGGCGCGGGGGACGTCCGGCGCGGGCGGGTCCGGCCGCTCGTCGCGGGCGAGGTCGCGCTGCCACTGCTCGGCCTCCTTGAGGGTGAAGCCGGTGCCCACCCGCCCGACGTAGCGCAGCCGCCCGCCCGGCCCGTCGGGCACCGCCAGCAGGAGCGAGCCGACGGCCCCGGCCCGCGAGCCCTGCCCGGGGCGCCAGCCGATCACCACGACCTCCTGGGCGAGGGTGTGCTTGATCTTCACCCACGCCCGCGAGCGCCGGCCCGGGGTATAGCGCGAGTCGCGCCGCTTGGCCATGACGCCCTCCAGGCCCCAGGCGCGGCTGGCGGCCATCGCGGCGTCGACGTCGCCGTCGAAGACGGCGGGGATCTCCGCCAGCCGGTGCCGCTCGGGGTCGACCAGCTCGTGGAGCAGCGCCCGGCGCTCGTCGTAGGGCAGGCGCACGACCGACTCGCCGTCGACCTCGAGGACGTCGAAGAGCATGAGCCGCACGGGGTTGGCCGCGGCCAGCCTGGCGACCTGCCGGTCGTCGCCGAGCCCGAAGCGCTTCTGCAGGACGCCGAAGCTGGGGCGGCCGCGTGCGTCGAGGGCGACGATCTCGCCGTCGAGCACGGCGCTGTGCGCGCGGAGGGTGGCGGCGACGTCGCCGAGCTCGGGGTACTGGCGGGTGACGTCGTTGCCGTTGCGGCTGACCAGGCGCACGGTGCCGGCGTCGACCTCCACGACGGCGCGCACGCCGTCCCACTTCATCTCCAGCGCCCACTCGTGCTCGCCCGAGAGGTCGTGGGCGGTGCCCGGCGTGGCCAGCATCGGCGCGGGGGGCCGCTCCCCCGGGGCGCGCGCTGGCGCCGTCGGCTGTGCGTCCGGGCGCCCCTCGGGCGCCGCCGGTTGCTCGTCCGGGCGCCCCTCGGGCGCCGCGGCGGCCGTCGTCGTGGCACCGCCGGGTGACCGGCCCGGTGCTGCCGCGGTGCTCGCGCCACGGCGCGACGGGCGCGGTCCGGGCGCGCGCGCCGGCTCCGGCTCTGCCGACGTGCCGGCCGCGACGGTGGACGGCCGAGCGCCCGCGGCACGGCGCGTCCGGCGTTCGCCGGCCCGCGCGGGGTCCATGAGATGGATGAGCCACTGGTTCGGCTCCTGCCCCCCGCGCCCGCCCGTGTGGATGAGCGCCACCTGCGTGGTGCGCCCCGGCCCCTGCGTCTCCAGGCCGCCGCCCTCCCGGCCGTGCAGGACGACGATGACCTCCCGGCCCTCGTGCCACTTGCGCAGCTCGAAGGTGCCCGAGTCCCAGATGGCCACCTCCCCGCCGCCGTACTCCCCCTTGGGGATGGTGCCCGCGAACGTGCCGTACTCCATCGGGTGGTCCTCGGTCTGGACGGCGAGGTTGTTCCTGCCCGGGTCGGTCGGCACGCCCTTGGGCAGCGCCCAGCTCACGAGCACGCCGCGGTGCGCCAGGCGGAAGTCCCAGTGGAGCCGGCTGGCGTGGTGCTCCTGGATGACGAAGGTCTGGGCGGCCTCGGAGTAGTCGTCGAGGACCTCGTCGGGCACCGGCTCGGGGGTCTTGGCGGGGTCGCGCATGGCCCGGTAGGTGGCGAGTCGGTCCAGCCGGCGCCGGACGGCGACGGCGTTCGTGAGGTCTCGCGGAGGACCCGACGTCTCGCCGCGCGAGCGGGCAGGAGCCGGCGTCTCGCCGCGCGAGCGGGCAGGAGCCGGCGTCTCGCCGCCCGCGGAGGCGAGGGCCGGCGCGTCGGCGGCGCGCTCGCCCGGGTCGGTGTAGGGCACCTCGTAGGCGCCCAGCAGCGCCGCCAGCGGGTCCCCGCGCCGGCGCACCAGCTCGAGGACCTCGGGGTACGCCAGGTGACGCAGGTCGGGGTCGTCAAGCTCCTCCCAGGTCCGCGGCGCCGCGACGGTGGGGTGCGGGCGCCCGCGCAGGGAGTACGGCGCGATCGTGGTCTTGTTGCCGTTGTTCTGGGACCAGTCGACGAGCACCTTGCCCCGGCGCAGCTCCTTCTTCATGTCCGAGACCACGAGGTCCTTGTGGTCGGCCTCCATGGCCCTGGCCAGCTCGTGCGCGACGGTGTTGATCTGGTCGGAGGTGTTCGACCCGTCCAGCGCCGCGTACAGATGGATGCCCTTCGACCCCGAGGTCACCGGCACCGGGTCGAGCCCCATGCCGCGGAGCAGCCCGCGGGCGAGGCGGGCGACCTCGGCGCACTCGGCCAGCCCAGTGCCCGGCCCGGGGTCGAGGTCGAGCACCAGCCGGTCGGGGTTGCGCGCCTCGCCGTCGCTGCGGAAGGTCCACTGCGGCACGTGCACCTCGAGGGCCGCCACCTGGCCGAGCCAGACCAGCGTGGCGACGTCGTCGACCAGCGGGTAGCTCTTGGCGCCGGAGGAGTGACCGACGTCGGCGCGCACCACCCACTCGGGCGCGCTGGGTTCGAGGTTCTTGATGAAGAAGACCTCGCCGGGCTGCCCGGCGGTGCCCACACCGTCGGGCCAGCGCTTGCGGGTGGCCGGGCGGCCGGCGCAGTGCGGCAGCATCACCGGCGCGATCTCGGTGAGGTAGGCGAGCACCTCGGCCTTGGTCGTGCCGGTCTCGGGGTAGAGCACCTTGCCCAGGTTCGTCAGCCGCAGGCGGCGGCCCTGGATCAGGACGGTCTCCGGCTTCTCGCTGGCGGGCATGCCTCATCGTGGCGCGCGCGCCGGGCGGGCGCACCCGTGTCGCCGCGCGGGCGCACCCGTGTCGCCGCGCGGGCGCACCCGTGTCGCCGCGCGGGCGCAGCCGCGTCGCCGCGCGGGCGAACGCGCGTCGCCAGGCGTCGTCGCGCCGTGTCGGGACGGCGGCCCCTCCCCAGGCCGCTCGGTCACAACACGGTTGCAGATCGCCCGCCGGGATGCCGGGTGCCTTTTCATGAAACACCGGTGTGCTAGGAAGTATCCCCACATGAGAGGCACGCCACAGTGGCGCGCCCCCGGCTCCCGCGCCCCGCGTCCCCGACCGCGGCTCGGGCCTGACGAAGGAACTTCACATGGCACTTGCTGGACACCGGCGCCGTGCCCTGGGCGCGGTCGGCATCTCCGCCGCCCTCGCCCTGGTGCTCGCCTCCTGCGCCAAGACCGACGACACCACCGGCGGCGACAAGAGCGGCGGCGGCGGCTCCGCGGGCATCACGGTCGGCACCACGGACAGAATCACCTCCCTCGACCCGGCCGGTTCGTACGACAACGGCTCCTTCGCCGTGCAGAACCAGGTCTACCCGTTCCTCCTCAACTCCCCTTACGGCAGCCCCGACGTCGAGCCGGACATCGCCGAGAGCGCCGAGTTCACCTCCCCCACCGAGTACACCGTCAAGCTCAAGAGCGGCCTGAAGTGGGCTAACGGCAACGACCTGACCTCGTCGGACGTGAAGTTCAGCTTCGACCGTCAGCTCGCCATCGCCGACCCGAACGGCCCGTCGTCGCTGCTGTACAACCTCGAGAGCACCGAGGCGACGGACGACCTCACGGTCGTCTTCCACCTCAAGAGCGAGAACGACCAGATCTTCCCGCAGATCCTCTCCTCGCCGGTCGGCCCCATCGTCGACGAGGACTCCTTCTCCGCCACCGCGCTGACGCCGTCGGCGGACATCGTCAAGGCCAAGGCGTTCGCCGGCCCGTACACGATCACCGACTACACCGAGAACGAGCTCGTCAAGTACGCCGCCTACGACGGCTACCAGGGCCTGCTGGGCAAGCCGAAGACGGCCTCGATCACCGCTCAGTACTTCACCGAGGAGACCTCGCTCAAGCTCGCGGTCCAGCAGGGCGACGTCGACGTCGCCACCCGCAGCCTCAGCCCCACCGACCTCGCGGACCTGCGCAAGGACGAGAAGGTCAAGGTCTACGACGGCCCGGGCGGGGAGATCCGCTACATCGTCTTCAACTTCAACACCCAGCCCTACGGCGCCACGACGCCGGAGGCGGATCCGGCCAAGGCGCTGGCCGTGCGTCAGGCCGTCGCCAACCTCCTCGACCGCGACGCGCTGTCGAACGAGATCTACAACGGCGCCTACACCCCGCTGTACTCCTACATCCCCGAGGGCCTCACCGGCGCGGCGCAGCCGCTCAAGGAGCTCTACGGCGACGGCAACGGCGGCCCGGACGCCGACAAGGCCAAGGCGGCGCTCGAAGCCGCGGGTGTGACCACGCCCGTGAAGCTCAACTTGCAGTTCAGCCCCGACCACTATGGCAAGTCCTCCGACGATGAGTACGCCATGGTCGAGAAGCAGCTCGAGGCGGACGGCCTGTTCGACGTCAACCTCCAGTCGACCCTGTGGACCGTCTACAGCGCCGAGCGCACCGACGACCTCTACCCGGCCTACCAGCTGGGCTGGTTCCCGGACTACTCCGACGCCGACAACTACCTCTCGCCGTTCTTCCTCAAGGAGAACTTCCTGGCGAACCACTACGACAACGCCGAGGTCAACGACCTCATCCTCCAGCAGGCCACCACCCCGGACGCGGCGCAGCGCACCGCGCTGATCGAGCAGATCCAGGAGAAGGTCGCGCAGGACCTGTCCACGGTGCCGTTCCTCCAGGGCGCCCAGGTCGCGGTCGCGGCCAAGGACATCACCGGCGTCCAGGACACCCTCGACGCCTCGTTCAAGTTCCGCTACGCGGCCCTGGGCCGCTGACCGACGGCGCGGTGCCCGCGGGCGCCGCGCCGTGGCCGGCCCTCGAGGCCGGCTGTGCACAGACCCGTGGGTGGTCACGGCCCCGGCCGTGACCACCCACCGGCGCGCGGGGGCGGTGCCGGGGACGGCGCCACCGGTGCCGGGCACGGTGCCGCGTGGCGCCACCCCGCCGCCTCCGACCTACCGAGAGGACACCCACGCGGTGACGATCGCCGACGAGCGGACCGTGGGCACCACGGCGACCGCCAAGACCGGAGGGGGCTCGGGACTGGGCCGGTACATCCTGGTCCGCTTCCTGCTCATCATCCCCACCGTGCTCATCCTGGTGACGCTGGTCTTCTTCCTCATGCGCGTGGTCGGGGACCCGATCACCGCCTCCGTGGGCGGGCGCCTGACCCAGGCGCAGCTCGCCGAGCGGCTGCACGCGGCCGGGTACGACCGGCCGATCCTCGTGCAGTACGGCGAGTACCTCGGCCAGGTCTTCACCGGCGACTTCGGCCGCACCATCACCGACAACCGGGCCATCGGCGAGATCCTCGTGACCTACGGCTCCGCGACCCTGGAGCTGGTGCTCTACTCGCTGGTGGTCGCCCTCGTCGTCGGCATCCCGCTGGGCATGCTGGCCGCCTACCTGCGCGACCGCTTCCCCGACGCCGTCCTGCGCGTCTTCGCGATCCTCTGCTACGCCACCCCGGTGTTCTTCGCCGGACTGATCCTCAAGCTCGTCTTCTCCGTCTGGCTGGGCTGGTTCCCGCTCGGCGGGCGGGCCTCCACCGACGTCCAGCTCATCCTCGGGCGCATCTCCGGCTCGACCGGCATCAACACCATCGACGCCCTCCGCACCGGGCGGTGGGACCTCATCAGCGACGTCCTGGCGCACGCCGTGCTGCCCGCGGTGGCGCTCGGGCTGCTCACCGCCGGGGTGTTCCTGCGCCTGGTGCGCACCAACGTCATCGGCACGCTCGGCATGGACTACGTCGACGCCGCCCGCTCGCGCGGCGTGCGCGAGTCCCGCCTCGTGCGCCGCCACGCCTACAAGCCGGCGCTCATCCCCATCATCACCGTCATGGGCATGCAGATCGCGCTCATGATGGGCGGGGCGATCCTCACCGAGACCACCTTCGAGTGGCGCGGCCTGGGCTTCCAGCTGGCCCAGTACCTGGGCGCCCGCGACTACGTCGCGGTCCAGGGCATCGTCGCCCTCATCGCCGTGATCGTCGCCGTCACCAACTTCGTCGTGGACGTCATCGCCGCGCTGGTCGACCCGAGGGTGAGGTACTGATGAGCCAGCTCCGCTCCGAGGCCGCCGGGCGGCCTGAGGTCGACCAGGCGGCGGCCGCCGCCGACGTCGTCCTACCCGGCTCCTCCGCCGAGGCCCGCTGGAAGAAGCTGCCGGTGATCTGGCACCTGCGGCGCAGCGTGGGCCTGCAGCGCGGCATGCTCGTCGCCGGGCTCGTGCTGTGCGTCGGGTTCGTCCTGCTCGCCGTCCTCGCGCCGCTCGTCACCCCGTACTCGTACAACCAGCTCAGCGGCCCGGACGGGAACTTCGCCCGCCAGGCCGCGCCGTCGGGCGAGCACGTCTGGGGCACCACCGTCGGCGGCTACGACGTCTTCTCCCGGGTGGTGTGGGGCTCGCAGACGGCGCTGCTGACGGTCGTGCTCGCCGTCGTCGCCTCGATCTTCCTCGGCGTGGCGCTGGGCCTGCTCTCGGGCTACCTCGGCGGCTGGGTGGACCGGGTCCTGGTGACCGTCGCCGACGCGATCTACGCCATGCCGTCCCTGCTGCTGGCGATCGTCATCTCGATCATCATCAGCGGCGGGCAGTCCGGCTTCCTCAGCGGCATCACCGCCGCGGCGCTGTCGATCACGGTGGTGTTCGTGCCGCAGTACTTCCGCGTGGTGCGCGCCGAGACCGTCCGCCTCAAGGCCGAGCCGTTCGTCGAGTCCGCCCGGGTCATCGGCACCTCCACCCCGCGCATCCTCGGCCGGCACGTGCTGCGCAACGCGACCCGGTCGCTGCCGCTCATCGTCACCCTCAACGCCTCCGAGGCGATCCTCACCCTGGCGGGCCTGGGCTTCCTCGGCTTCGGCATCAACCCGACGGCGGCGGCCGAGTGGGGCTACGACCTCAACCGGGCGCTCGCCGACGTCGCCAGCGGCATCTGGTGGACCGGCATCTTCCCCGGCGCCGCGATCGTGCTGCTCGTGCTCGGGGTGACGCTGGTGGGCGAGAGCCTCAACGACCTGTCCGACCCGCGCCTGCGCATCCGCCGGCGCGCGCCCCGCCGGCTCGCCGGCGCCCCCGCGCCCACCCCGGCCTCGCCGGACACCGCCGCGGACGCCGTCCCCGCCGCCGACGGCACCGCCCCCACCGCGCAGAACGGAGACCAGGCGTGAGCCCCGTCGTCGACATCACCAACCTCGAGGTCACCTTCGCCACCGACGCCGCCCCGGTGCCCGCCGTGCGCGGGGTGTCGCTGAGCGTCGAGCCGGGCGAGGTGCTGGCCATCGTCGGGGAGTCCGGCTCGGGCAAGACGGTGACCGCCAAGACCATCCTCAAGCTGCTGCCCGACAGCGCGACGGTCTCCGGCGCCGTCGTCCTGGCCGGGCAGGACGTCGTCGGCCTCACCGGCGACGGGCTGCGCGGCGTGCGGGGCCGGGACGTGGCGATGGTGTTCCAGGAGCCGTCCACGGCGCTCAACCCGGTCTTCACGGTGGGCTGGCAGATCGCCGAGGGGCTGCGCGCGCACGGGCAGTACTCCAAGAAGGCGGCGCGCGCCAAGGCGATCGAGATCCTCGGCAAGGTCGGCATCCCCGACCCGGAGCGCCGGGTGGACCACTACCCGCACCAGTTCTCCGGCGGGCAGAAGCAGCGCCTGGTCATCGCCATGGCGCTCGTGCTCGGCCCCAAGGTCATCGTCGCCGACGAGCCGACCACCGCCCTCGACGTCACCGTGCAGGCCGAGATCCTCGACCTGCTGCGCCGGGTGCGCACCGAGTTCGGCACCGCGATCGTGCTCATCACGCACAACATGGGCGTGGTGGCCGACCTGGCCGACCGCGTGGCGGTGATGTACCAGGGCGAGCTGGTCGAGGTCGCCGGCGTGCGCGAGCTCTTCGCCGCCCCGCGCCACGAGTACACACGACGCCTGCTCGCGGCGGTCCCCCGGCTCGGCGGCGGCGCCGACCCGGCCCCGCGCGACCGGACTGCCGCCCCGGCCGCCCGGCACCGCCAGGACGACGACGCGGCCGGGCACCTCGAGCCCCGGCCGGACGCCGCGGGCGCCGCGGGCGGCGCGGGGCCGGCCGTGGTCGAGGCCCGCGACCTGGAGATCGTCTACCCCGGCCGCCTCGGGCAGAGCGGCTTTCGCGCCGTGCACCGGGTGAGCCTGGCGATCGCGCCGGGCGAGGTGCTCGGGCTGGTCGGCGAGTCCGGCTCCGGCAAGACGACGATCGGGCGGGCCATCGCCGGGCTGACCCGGGCGACCGGCGGGTCGCTGCGGGTGCTCGGCCACGAGATGGTCGGCTTCCGCGAGCGCGCCTTCCGGCCGCTGCGCGCGCGCATCGGCTTCGTCTTTCAGGACCCGGCCACCAGCTTCAACCCGCTGCTCACGCTCGAGGAGGCGATCGCCGAGCCGCTGGTCGTGCACGGCCACGCCCGCGACGTGGCCGCCGCCCGGCCGCGGGTGCACGAGCTGCTCGACGCGGTGCACCTGCCGGTCGCCTACGCCCAGCGCTACCCGCACGAGCTCTCCGGCGGGCAGCGTCAGCGCGCGAGCCTGGCGCGGGGGCTCGCCCTCGACCCCGAGCTGCTCATCGCCGACGAGCCGACCTCCGCCCTCGACGTCTCCGTGCAGGCCAAGGTGCTCGAGGTCTTCACCGAGCTCCAGGCGCGGCTGGGCTTCGCCACGCTGTTCATCAGCCACGACCTCGCGGTGGTCGGCATGCTGGCGGACCGGATCGCGGTGCTCTACCGCGGCCGGCTGGTCGAGGAGGGCGCCGGCGCGCAGGTGCTCGGCGACCCGCAGCACCCCTACACCCAGCGCCTCCTGGCCTCGGTGCCGGTGCCCGACCCCGTCGAGCAGGAGCGGCGCCGCGAGGCCCTGGCGGCACTGGCCGAACGGTAGCCCGCGAATCGGGGCGTCAGGCCGCGGCGGTACCGAGGTCGACGGTGATCAGCCGCGCCCCGGTGAGGTCCAGGCGCAGCCGGCCCTCGGCCGAGCCGAAGCGCAGCACCACGGCCGTGCAGCTCGGGCAGCGCACCACCAGCGCCGGGGCGTCGGCGTAGAGCAGGTGCGCGGCCAGCGGCGCCGCCGCCCCGCACCCCGCGCAGGTGGACACGGCCGCGGCCAGGTCGACGGTGAACAGCTCGGCCAGCGGCCCGGCCGCCGCGTTGCCGTCGAGGCGGCGCTCCTGCGTTTCCTCGTCCATCACTACCCCCCGGTCGCTCCGAACCGCTCGGTCTTCACCCGGGCCGGGTCGTGGCCCAGCGCGAGCAGCTCGCGCGCCACCGCCTCGACGAACCCCGTCGGCCCGCACACCAGCACCCACGGCCGCGCCGCGGCGGGCAGCGCGTGCGCGGCCAGCATCGGCCCGTCCACCCGGCCTGTCAGCCCGGCCCAGCCCGCCGGTGCGCCGCGGGTGAGGGTCAGCCGCACCTGCGCGCCGTCGGCGGGCCGCTCCAGCTCCTCACGGCCGATGACGTCGTCGAGGGTCCGGGCGGAGTAGAGCAGCCGGACCTCGCCGCCCGCGCCCCGGTCGCGCCGGGCCGCGAGCATGCTGAGGAACGGCACGACGCCCGAGCCGCCGGCGACCAGCTGGACGGCGCCGCCGTCGCCCGGCCAGACGAAGTAGCCACCGACCGGGCCGCGCAGCTCGAGCACGTCGCCGGGGACGAGGACGTCGGTGAGGTAGGGCGAGACCTCGCCGTCGTCGAGGCGCTCGACGACGAGCTCGACGTGCCCGGCCCGCGGCGCCGAGGCGATGGAGTAGCTGCGCTGGGCGGTGTAGCCGTCCTCGGCGGTCAGGCGCACGTCGAGGTGCTGACCGGGCACGTGCCCGGGCCAGTCCGGCGGCGCGAGCGCGAGGCGCCAGGCCCGGGCGCTCTCGCGCCCGGTGCTGCGCACCTCCGCGCGCTGCCAGGTCAGTCGCCGGCGTACCGCTGCTCGCGCCATGGGTCCCCGCGGTTGTGGTAGCCAAACGTCTCCCAGAACCCCGGCTCGTCGCGCAGGGTGAGGGTCAGCCCGCGCACCCACTTCGCCGACTTCCAGAAGTACAGGTGCGGCACGAGCAGGCGCGCCGGGCCGCCGTGCTGGGGATCGAGCGGCGCGCCGTCGAAGGTGTCCACCACCCATGCCCGCCCGCCGCGCAGGTCCGCCAGCGGCAGGTTGGTGGTGTAGCCGCCGTCGCAGAAGGCGACGGCGAACTCGGCCGGCGTGTCCACGCCCTCGAGGAGGGTGTCCACCGAGACGCCTTCCCAGCGGGTGTCGAACTTGGACCAGCTCGTCACGCAGTGGATGTCCACGGTCGGCGCCGCGCGCGGGAGGCGGCGGAACTCGTCCCAGGTCCACCGGCGCAGGTGGTCCACCTCGCCCCGGACGCTGAAGTCCCACTCCCCCAGCGGGGTGTGCGGCGTGGGCCCGGCGGAGAGCACCGGGAAGCCCTCGCCGACGTCGTACTGCCCGGGCGGCAGGCGGCCCGGCGGTCCGGCGCGGCGGCGTCCCTTGAAGCCGCGGGAGATGAAGGACATGGCTGCCCTCCTAGGAGGCCCCGAGCACCTTGACGGCCGTGCTCCACGTGTTGCCGAGCGCCCCCTGCATGGTCATCTGGAGGAACCCGATCGCCTCGAGCTCGTGGGCGCGGCGCAACGGGCCGGCGTCGAGCGCGCGCAGCCCGGCCGACTCGACGAGGTCGGTCACGGCGGACTTGGCCTCCTCGTCGTCGGCGGCGACGAAGACGTCGAGCAGGTACCCGTCCACCTCCCCCGCCGTCAGCGGCCCGGCGAGGGTGGTGTTGAAGGCCTTGACCACGCGCGAGCCGGGCAGCTTCTTCTGGATCTCCTCCGCGGCGGAGGAGTTCGGCGGGGTGACGAGGCCGTCGAAGGTCTCGGTGTTCACCGGGTTGGTGATGTCGACGACGACCTTGCCCTCCAGCTCCGGGCCGTGGTCCTTGATCACGCTCATCACGGGCTGGTAGTACAGCGCGAGGACGACGACGTCGCCGGTGAGCGGGTCACCGAGCTGGGCCGCGGTGGCGTTGCCGCCCAGCTCGTGCGCGAGGGCCCCGGCGTGCTCGCGGTCGCGGTCGACGACCTGGATGTCGTGGTGGCCGGTCGCCGCCCGCGTGGCGATCGCCCGGCCCATGTTGCCCGTGCCGATGATGCTGATCCTCATCGCAGCCCCTCCTCACGGCGGCGCGTCGTTGCGTCACCACGCGTGCCACCCATGATGCGTCCGGCCGGGCGGTCCGGCATCTCCCGGGGGCGTCAGGCCACCTGGAAGGACCGCTTCGCGAACCCCATCATGTAGCCGTCGATGACGGTGGTGACCGGTGCGTCGGCGGCCGTCGCGGCGCCGAGGGTGACGAACAGCGGGATGTAGTGGTCCACCGTCGGGTGCGCGTAGGGCATGCCCGGCGCCCGGGTCCGGAAGGCGGCGAGGGTGTCCACGTCGCCGCGTGCCAGCGCGTCGGCCGCCCACGCGTCGAAGTCGGAGGACCAGGTGGGGACGGCGCCCTCGAACATCTCTCGGGTGAGGTAGGGCAGCCCGTGGGTCATGAACCCCGAGCCGATGATCAGCACGCCCTCGTCGCGCAGCTCGCGCAGGCGGGCACCGATGCGCATGAGGGCGTCGGGGTCGTGGGTGGGCATCGACATCTGCAGGACGGGCACGTCCGCCAGCGGGTACATGACCTTCAGGGGCACCCACGCGCCGTGGTCGAGCCCGCGGCCCGTGTACTGGTGGATCGGCTCGGTGTCCGGCATCGCGGTCACCACCCGCCGCAGCAGCTCCGAGGCGTCGGGCGTCGCATAGGTCATCTCGTAGTAGCGCCGGTGGAACCCGCCGAAGTCGTACACGAGCGGCGTGCCGGCGTCGGAGCCGCTCAGCGCGAGCGGCGCATTCTCCCAGTGCGCGCTGACGATGAGGATCGCGCGGGGCTTGGGCAGCGACAGGGCCCACTCGGACAGCTGCCGGATCCACAGCGGGTCGTCGAACAGCGGCGGTGCCCCGTGGCTGAGGTACAGCGACGGCAGCGGGCCGTCCGCGGGCGTCCACGGCCGCTGGCGGCGGCTCGCGGCGACGGCGGTGGGCAGGTAGGTGTCGAACGCGCCCGCCGGGACGGCGGGGTTCAGCAGTGAGCTCATGACGGTCCTTGGCGTGAGCGGTGCGTGGACGAAACGGTGGGGCGGGTGCGGCGGTGAGCGCCCCGGGGCGGGCCGGTGAGCGGCCCTGGGACAGGCAGTGAGCGCCCACCGGGCGGGCCGGTGCCACCCATGGTGGCACCGGCCCAGTGGGTTGCTGCGTCGGTGCGACGGCGGACCGGGCGGAGTCAGGCGCCGATGATCTTCACGGCGGTGCTCCAGGTGTTGCCGAGCTGGCCCTGGACGGCCATGTGGAGGAAGCCGAGGCCCTCGAGCTGGTGGGCGCGCTTGAGCGGGCCCGCGTCGATGGCACGCATCCCGGAGGACTCGACCAGGGCGGCGACGGCGTCCTTCGCCTCGGGGTCGTCCGCGGCCAGGGCCACGTCGAGCTTCTGGCCGGCGACCTCGCCCGCGACGAGCGTGCCCGCGAAGACGGTGTTGAAGCCCTTGACCACCTTGGACGCGGGGACGACCTTCTGGATCTCCTGGGCGGCCGAGGAGTCGTCCGGGGTGACGAGGCGGTCGAAGGTGGCGAAGTCGACCGGGTTGGAGATGTCGACGACGACCTTGCCGGCGAGGGCGTCGCGCAGCTGCTCGGCCACGGCGAGCGCGGCGTCGTAGGGCAGGGCGAGGACGACGATGTCGCCGGTGACCGGGGCGGCCAGCGAGCCGGAGGCGGCGCCGCCGAGCTCGCCGGCGAGGCTGCCGGCGTTGGACTCGTCGCGGGCGAGGATCTGGACGGCGTGCCCGCCGGCGAGGGCGCGGGTGGCGATGCCGCGGGCCATGTTGCCCGCGCCGATGATGGTGATGGCGGTCATCTTGCTGCTCCTTGTGGTGGTGCTGGACGACGGCGCCGGGCTCGGCGTCGGGGTGGGCTCCGGTGCGGTGGTGGGCTCCGGGGCGGCCGCCGCGGGGGTCTCCCTGCGGCGGAAGCGGTCGAACAGGCCCATGGGCTCTCTCCCTAGTCGGCGGGCGTGCGGGGGCCGAGCGGAACGCCGCGGCGTGCGCCGACGGCCCGACCGCCCAGGCACATTGCTTGAAGCGACAACCTTGACGCTAGACCCGGGTCGCTTGAGCCGTCAACTACCTTCTCCACGTCCAGTTGCTTGAACGCTCAATTTTCTTGGCGCTACACTGGCGGGCATGGACGAGACGACCCAGTGGCTGACGGCCGAGCAGGAGTCGGCCTGGCGGTCCCTCATGGCCGCGATCCTGTTGCTCCCCGGCGCCCTGGACGCCCAGCTGCAGCGCGACGCCGAGCTCACGCACGCGGGGTACGTCGCGATGTCCGCGCTCTCCGAGGCCCCCGGTCACGCCATCCGCATGAGCGAGCTCGCCCACATGGCCAGTCTCAGCATGTCGCGCCTGTCCCACCTTGTCGACCGCCTCGAGCAGCGCGGCTGGGTCGAGCGCCAGCCCGTCCCGGGCGACCGCCGCAGCACCATGGCCGTGCTCACGGAGGAGGGCTGGCAGAAGGTCGTCGCGACCGCCCCGGGCCACGTCGACACCGTACGCTCGCTCATCTTCGACGACCTCACCCCGGCCCAGACCCGCCAGCTCAAGGCGATCTTCGACAAGATCGTGCCGAAGCTGGACCCGGAGAACCGGCTGCGCTCCTGCGGGGCCGCGCGTGCGGGCAAGGAGGCTGCCCCGGCGCAGGGCTGAGAGCCGATCGAGCCCCCGCCGGCCCGGCAGCGGCTACCGTGGTGATCTGCCCGACCCCTCACCGCCGAGCCGTCGACCCGGTCGGCGGACACCACCGAGGTCGAGCCCGAACGTCTCTTCGCCAGCTGCCGAGCGGAACGGAACAGAGTCGTGGAACGTGTCACCGCCGCCGACGGCACCGACCTCGTCCTCGAGCGCCATGGTGAGCCGGTTCCCGGCCGGCCACCGGTCGTTCTCCTCACCCCCGCCGGCGCCGACCGCACGGACCTCGCCGCCCTCGCCGAGGCGCTCGCGCCGGCCGGCCTGACCGTCAGTTACGACCGGCGGGGCCGCGGTGACAGCGGCGACAACGCCGACACCCTGAACGGCGCGGTGGCCCGCGAGCTGGCGGACCTGCGGGCGATCATCGCGGCCGTCGGCGGCCCGGTGGTCCTGCTCGGATACTCCTCGGGCGCCATCCTCTCGGCCGTGGCCGCCGCGTCCGGCCTGCCCGTGCTGGCCGTCGTGCTCTTCGAGCCGCCGTTCCTCCCCCGCCCCGGCGCCCGGGGGATCCCGCCGGACCTGCCGGGCCGCCTCTGGGACCTGGCCGCGCGCGGCCGCGGGGACGAGGCCGTGACGCTGTTCCAGACCGACGCCGTGGGACTTCCCGCGGAGATGGTCGCGCAGTTCCGGCAGTCGCCGTCCTGGAGCCGCATGACGGCGATGGCCCGGTCGCTCGCCTACGACACGGCGGTGTCGGCAGAGCACGGCGAGCCCGCGGACCTCGCCGTGCTCTGACGGTGCCCGTCCTCGTCCTCGCGGGGCGGGACACCTGGCCCGAGCTGGCCGAGTCCGCCCGGCACGCCGCCGAGGCCTTCGGGGCGGAGCACCGCACGGTCGAGGGCGAGGGCCACGCGCTCGTGCCCGCGGCGGTGGCGCCGGTGGTCGCCGACTTCGTCGGCCGCGTCGCCGCGGGACAGCTCCCCCAGCGCTCATGACCACCTACGCCATCGTCCACGGGGCCGGGGGCAGCGGCTGGGACTGGCGCCTGGTGGCGGCCGAGCTGCAGGCCCGCGGGCACGACGTCGTCGCGCCGGACCTGCCCTGCGAGGACGACGGCGCCGGGCTCGCGGCCTACACGGACACCGTCGTGCAGGCCGTGGAGCGCGCTGGGGTGGGCCGTGACCGCCTCGTGGTGGTCGGGCACTCGCTCGGCGGCTTCACCGCGCCCCACGTCGCCGCCCGCCTGGGCGCGGACCATCTCGCGCTGGCCGCCGCGATGGTGCCCCGCCCCGGGGAGACCGGGAGCGAGTGGTGGGAGGCCTCCGGGTACCAGGCCGCCATGCGGGCCATGAAGGCGGGCACCGAGGACGACACGCGTCGGCCCAGCGCCGCGACCGCCGACGGCGAGCCGGGAGCCGCGGCCGACGACGACGAGCCCGGCGCCGCGGCCGACGACGGCGAGCACCCGAGCCGCATCCAGGAGGCCGAGGGCGAGGCGTGGGTGGTCGAGACCTTCTTCCACGACGTCGAGCCGCACCTGGCCGCCGAGGCGCTGCGCCGCACCCGGAAGCAGACCATGACCGTCATGACCGAGCCCTGGCCGCTGGCCGCGTGGCCCGACGTGGCGACCTCCTTCGTGCTCTTCCGCGACGACCGGTTCTTCCCCGCCGTCTTCCTCCGGGCGATGGTCCGCGAGCGCCTCGGTCTCACCGCCGCCGAGGTCCCCGGCGGCCACTGCGCCTACCTGTCTCAGCCCAAGGAGCTGGCCGGCTGGCTCGCCGCCGTGCCCTCCCGCTGAGCCGCCGCCTCCCCCCGGCCGAGTCAGCGCCGCATCCCTTCCGGCTGCCCCGCCGCGGTGTCCTCCAGGTGAGAAGCCGAGCGGCCTGCCCACCCCCGCCGTGCCACATGGCGAGATTCCCCGCACCGCGCGCGACACCAGCCCTGTCAGCGACGACATGATCACCACCGATGCACGTCGCACCCGGCGCCGTGCCCGGTGTCCGGAGGTGACCATGACCGCCAGCGTGCTCACGCCCCCCGCGGCCCAGGAGCGCACCGCCGGCATGCGCGCCCTCGAGGTCCGCTTCGAGCGCGCCGGGAAGACCTTCCGCAGCGGCGGCGTCGACCGCACCGTCCTGGCCGACGTCTCCTTCGCCGTCGCCCCCGGCGAGGTCGTCGCGATCCTGGGCCCCAGCGGCTGCGGCAAGTCCACCCTCCTGCGCATCGCCGCCGGGCTGGAGACGGCGAGCGCCGGCGCCGTCCGCGTCGACGGCACGCCCGTGAGCGGGATCGACCCCCGCTGCGCCGTCGCCTTCCAGGAGCCGCGGCTGCTGCCGTGGCGCAACCTGCGCGACAACGTCGCCCTCGGCCTACCCCGCGGCACCGGGCGGCGGGCGGGCGGCGCCGTCGTCGACCGCCTCCTCGAGCTCGTCGGCCTCGCCGGCCACGCCGGCCACCGGCCGCGGGAGGTCTCCGGCGGCATGGCCCAGCGCGCCTCGCTGGCCCGGGCCCTGGCCCGCACCCCCGGCGTCCTGCTCCTGGACGAGCCGTTCGGCGCCCTCGACGCCCTCACGCGCCTAAAGATGCAGGACCTCCTCCTCGACGTCCACGCCGCCGAGCCCACCACGGTCCTGCTCGTCACCCACGACGTCGACGAGGCGCTCCAGCTCGCCGACCGCATCCTCGTGCTGGGCCGTGAGGACGCCGCCGGACCGGCCGGCGTCCACTCCGTGGTCACCGTCCCCGGCGCCCGGCCGCGCGACCGTTCCTCGGCCGCCCTCGCCGCGCTGCGCGGCGACCTCCTCGCCGCCCTGGGCGTCGAGCGCGCCCACCACTGACCCCCACCGATCCCCCGACGGCGCCGCCCCGGCGCCGTCGACCGCCGCGCGGTGCCACCGCCCGGCTCTCCCCCACCCGAAAGGCCCACCCGTGTCCCGCACCCGCACCGTGTCCGCCGTCGCCGCCCTCGCCGCCGTCGGCGCCATGATGGCGGGCTGCTCCGCCGGGGAGGACGCCAAGGCGTCCGGGACCACGACCAAGGCCCAGACCCTCGAGATCGACTACGCCACCTACAACCCGCTGTCCCTGGTCATCAAGGACAAGGGCTGGCTCGAGCAGGCGCTCGGCGAGGACGTCAAGGTCACCTGGGTCTTCTCGGCCGGCTCGAACAAGGCCAACGAGTCCTTGCGCGCCGGCGCCGTCGACGTCGGCTCCACCGCGGGCTCGGCGGCGCTGCTCGCCCGCTCGAACGGCAGCCCGATCCAGGTCATCGACCTGTTCTCGCAGCCGGAGTGGTCCGCGCTGGTCACCCGGCCGGACTCGGGCGTCGCCGGCGTCGACGACCTCGCCGGCAGGTCCGTCGCGGCCACCAAGGGCACCGACCCCTACTTCGTGCTCCTGCAGGCCCTCGACGAGGCCGGCGTCGCCCCGGGCGACGTCACGGTGCAGAACCTCCAGCACGCCGACGGCCGCCGGGCCCTCGACAACGGCGACGTCGACGCCTGGGCGGGCCTCGACCCGATCATGGCCGACGCCGAGCGCGGCGGGGACGTGCTGTTCTACCGCAACGTCGACTTCAACTCCTACGGCTTCCTCAACGCCACCGAGGACTTCCTGGAGAACCAGCCCGAGGTGGCCCAGACCGTCGTGGACGTCTACGAGTACGCCCGCCAGTGGGCGCTGGAGCACCCGGAGGAGACGGCGCAGATCCTCGCCACCGAGGCCGACATCGACCCGGAGGTCGCCACGGCGGTGCTTCAGCGGACCCACCTCGACATCGACAACGTCCCGGGGCAGAAGCAGCTGGACGTCCTGCGCGGCATCGGCCCGTTCTTCGTCGCCAACGGCGACGTCAAGAACCAGGCACAGGTCGACGACGCCCTCGGCACCATCGTCCACGCCGACCTCGCCGAGCATGCCGACGCATCCCGGGTGGCCGGCGCGCTGGAGAAGCAGTGAGCGCGGAGCCCCGCGAGACCGTCATCGCCGGCACCGGCAGCGGGTCCTACGCCACCGGCGCCGCGGTCGTCGCGGCCCCGGGCACCGGCCCGGCGGGCGAGGCGAGCGTGGCGGGCACGGGCGGGCCGGACGGCCCCGGCGCGGCGGACGCCGGACGCCGTCCGCGCCGCGGACCGGTCGCCCTGGCCGGGCTGCTCCTGCCGGTCGCGCTCGTCGCCGCCTGGCACGTGCTGTCCACCGCCGGGGTGTTCAGCGCCGTCGAGCTGCCCGCCCCGCTGCGGGTGCTCGAGGCCGGCGCCGATCTGCTCGCCCGCGGCGAGCTGTGGACCCACGTGCAGATCTCCACCCAGCGGGTGCTCCTCGGCTTCGCCATCGGCGGCTCGCTGGGCCTGGCCCTCGGGGCGCTGCTGGGCCTGTCCCGCTGGGCCGAGGTGCTGCTCGGCCCGACCGTCGGCGCGTTCCGCGCCGTCCCGTCGCTGGCGTGGGTGCCGCTGCTGCTGATCTGGATCGGCATCGGGGAGGACTCCAAGGTCACCCTCGTGGCCATCGGCGCGTTCTTCCCGGTGTTCACCACCGTCTCGGGGGCCCTGCGCCACGTCGACCGCCACCTGGTCGAGGCCGGGCGGGCCTTCGGGCTGCGGGGGCTGTCCCTGCTCACCACGGTGCAGCTGCCCGCCGTCCTCCCCGCGATCATCTCGGGCCTGCGCCTGGCCCTGGCCCAGGGGTGGCTGTTCCTCGTGGCCGCCGAGCTCATCGCGGCGTCGATGGGCCTGGGCTTCCTCCTCACCGACTCCCAGAACAACGGCCGCACCGACCGCCTGCTCCTCGCGATCGTGCTGCTGGCCGTGCTCGGCAAGCTCTCCGACGCCGTCCTCGGCGTCTTCGAGCGCTGGGCGATCAAGAAGTGGGCGTGACCGACACCATGACAACCACCGCGACCGCACCCGCCCCCAACCCCGCCCTCGTCTCCGACGAGGCCCGCATCGACTTCTGGGCCCGCCAGGCCGGCCGCCTGGACTGGTCCACGCCCTGGCACACCACCCACCGCTGGCAGCCGCCAACCGCCGTCGGCACCGAGCCCGACGGCACGGTGCGCTGGAGCGTGCCGGAGATCGGCTGGTTCGAGGGCGGCACCCTCAACGTCGCCTACAACTGCGTCGACCGGCACGTCGAGGCCGGACGCGGCGACCACGTGGCCCTGTACGTCGAGGGCGAACCGGGCGACCGGCGCACCTACACCTACGCCGAGCTCCAGCGGGAGGTCGCCCGCGCCGCCAACGCCCTGCTCAGCCTGGGCGTGGAGGCGGGCGACCGGGTGGTCATCTACCTGCCGGTGATCCCCGAGACCGTGATCGCGACCCTCGCCTGCGCCCGCATCGGCGCCGTCCACTCCCTGGTCTTCGGCGGCTTCTCCGCCGAGGCGCTGCGCTTCCGGGTCGAGGACACCGGCGCCAAGGTGCTGGTCACCACCGACGGGCAGTTCCGCCGCGGGGCCGCCGTGCCGGTCAAGGCCGCCGCGGACGAGGCCGTCTCGGGCGACAACGCCATCGAGCACGTGCTCGTGGTGCGCCGCACCGGCGAGACGGACATCCCCTGGACTCCGGGCCGGGACCTCTGGTGGCACGACGTCCTCGCCGGGCAGAGCGACGTCCACGTCCCGCAGCCCTTCGACGCCGAGGCGCCGCTGTTCATCATCTACACCTCCGGCACCACCGGGCGGCCCAAGGGACTGGTGCACACCATGGGCGGCTACCTCGTCCAGGCGGCCTACACCCACGCCCTGCTGTTCGACCTGCTGCCCGAGACGACAGGCGATGACGGTGTGGCCCGCCCCGACGAGCTCGCCGCCGTCAACGATCCGGTCAAGGTCGACCGCACCGTCCACTGGTGCACCGCCGACCTGGCCTGGGTCACCGCGCACACCTACGAGATCTACGGGCCGCTGGCCAACGGCGTGTCGGAGGTCCTCTACGAGGGCACGCCGACCACCCCGCACCCGGGCCGGCACTTCGAGATCATCGAGCGCTACGGGGTGACGACCTACTACACCGCCCCCACGCTGGTGCGCTCGCTCATGGCCGCCTTCTTCGACGGCGTCCCTGCCACCTACGACCTCTCCTCCGTCCGCCTGCTCGGCTCCGTCGGCGAGGCGATCAACCCCGAGGCGTGGCGGTGGCTGCGGGCCCAGGTCGGCGCCGGCACCGCGCCCGTGGTGGACACCTGGTGGCAGTCCGAGACGGGGGCGACCATCCTCTCCCCGCGCCCCGGCGACGCCCAGTTCGACGACGGCGCCGCACCCAAGCCCGGTTGCGCCACCCGGCCGGTGCCCGGGGTGAGCGTGCGGGTGGTCGACGAGCACGGCGCCGCCGTCGCGCCCGGGGAGCACGGCCTCGCCGTCGTCGACAAGATCGGCCCGTCGATGGCCCGCACCGTGTGGGGCGACCCGCAGCGCTACCTCGACTCCTACTGGCGCGCCTTCGCCGCCCAGGGCTGGTTCCTCGCCGGCGACGGCGCGAAGGTCGACGCCGACGGCGACATCTGGATCCTCGGCCGGGTCGACGACGTCATCAACGTCTCCGGCCACCGCCTGTCCACCATCGAGATCGAGTCCGCGCTCGTGGCCCACCCGTGGGTCGTCGAGGCGGGCGTCGCCCCGACGGCGGACGCGCGCACCGGGCACGCCATCACGGCGTTCGTCGTGCTGCACGACGGCGTGCCCCTCACCGACGTCGCGCCCGCGCTGCGGGCCCACGTCAGCCGCGAGATCGGTCCCATCGCCAAGCCCGCGCACGTCGTGATCGTCCCGGACCTGCCCAAGACCCGGTCCGGGAAGATCATGCGCCGCCTCCTCACCCAGCTCTTCGAGGGCACCGAGCTGGGCGACACCACCTCCCTGCAGAACGCGCCCGCCATCCCTGCCATCGCCGCGGCGGTGACCAGCTGGAAGGACAACTCATGAGCACCATCGACTACGCGACCCCGCTGAAGTTCGCGTACTGGGTCCCCAACGTCTCGGGCGGCCTGGTCGTCTCCACCATCGAGCAGCGCACCAGCTGGGACTACGACTACAACGCCACCCTCGCCCGCATCGCCGAGGACAGCGGCTTCGAGTACGCCCTGACCCAGACCCGCTACGCGGCGAGCTACGGCGCGGACAAGCAGCACGAGGCGACGAGCTTCTCCCTCGCGCTGCTGCTGGCCACCCAGCGGCTGAAGGTGATCGCCGCCGTCCACCCCGGGATGTGGCACCCCGGCGTGCTGGCGAAGTTCATCATCACCGCCGACCAGCTCTCGCACGGCCGCGCCGCGGTGAACATCGTCTCCGGCTGGCTCAAGGACGAGTTCACGGGCTTCGGGCTGCCCTGGCTCGAGCACGACGAGCGCTACGTGCGCACCGAGGAGTTCATCCGGGTGCTGCGCGGGCTGTGGACCGAAGCCGGCTACTCCCAGTCCGGGAAGTACTACGACATCACCGACTTCACCCTCAACCCGCCGCCGGTGGCCGTGCCGGGCCGGCCGCACCCGGAGGTCTTCTTCGGCGGCAACTCCACCGCCGCGCAGCGTGCCGCCGGGCACGTCGCCGACTGGTACTTCTCCAACGGCCGCGACCTCGAGGGGTTCAAGGAGAACATCGCCGGGGTCACCCGGGCGGCCGCCGAGGCCGGCCGGCACCCGCGCTTCGGCCTCAACGGCTTCGTCATCGCCCGCGACAGCGAGCGCGAGGCGCGCGAGACGCTGCGCGAGATCGTCGCCAAGGCGCACCGCCCCGCCGTCGAGGGCTTCGCTGCCGCCGTGAAGGAGGCCGGCCAGTCCACGAAGGACGGCAAGGGCATGTGGGAGGACTCGACCTTCGAGGACCTCGTGCAGTACAACGACGGCTTCCGCACCCAGCTCATCGGCACCCCGGAGCAGATCGCCGAGCGGATCGTGGCCTACAAGGCGATCGGGGTGAACCTCTTCCTCACCTGCTACCTACACTTCCAGGAGGAGATCGTCGCGTTCGGCCGCGACGTCCTGCCGATCGTCCGCGAGCTCGAGGCCGACCTGGCCCGCAAGCACGGCACCGAGCTCGACACCGGCCTGCTGCCCGCCGTCGACCTCGACCGCGCCGCGGCGGCCGTGACCACAACCACACCCGCCCCGACCCTCACGGAGGTGAGCGCCTGATGAGTGAGCACCAGTTCGGGTTCCGCACCCGCGCCCTGCACGCCGGCGGCACGCCCGACGCCGAGCACGGCGCCCGGGCGGTGCCCATCTACCAGTCGACGTCGTTCGTGTTCAACAACGCCGACGACGCCGCGAACCTCTTCGCGCTGCAGAAGTACGGCAACATCTACTCGCGCATCTCCAACCCCACGGTCGCCGCGCTCGAGGAGCGGGTGGCCTCGCTGGAGGGCGGCATCGGGGCGGTGGCGACGTCGTCGGGCATGGCCGCGGAGTTCATCACCTTCGCCGCGCTGGTGCAGGCCGGCGACCACATCGTCGCCTCGGCCCAGCTCTACGGCGGCACGGTGACCCAGCTGGACGTGACGCTGCGCCGCTTCGGGGTGGAGACGACGTTCGTGGCCGGGACCGACCCGGCCGACTTCGCCGCCGCGCTGCGCCCGGAGACGAAGGCGATCTACACCGAGATCGTCGCCAACCCGTCCGGGGAGGTCGCCGACCTCGCGGGGCTGGCCGCCGTCGCCCACGGGGCGGGCGTCCCGCTCGTCGTCGACGCCACCTTGTCGACGCCGTACCTCATCCGCCCGTTCGAGCACGGCGCGGACATCGTCATCCACTCGGCCACGAAGTTCCTCGGCGGGCACGGCACCACCCTGGGCGGCGTCGTCGTCGAGTCCGGCCGGTTCGACTGGGGCAACGGCAACTTCCCCACCATGACCGAGCCGGTGCCCTCCTACGGCAACATCTCCTGGTGGGGGAACTTCGGCGAGTACGGCTTCCTCACCAAGCTGCGCTCGGAGCAGCTGCGCGACATCGGGCCCTCGCTCTCCCCGCAGGCGGCGTTCCAGCTGCTGCAGGGCATCGAGACCCTCCCCCAGCGCATGGACGCCCACCTGGCCAACGCGGCCGAGGTGGCGGCCTGGCTCGACGCCGACCCGCGCGTGGCCTACGTCAACTACGCCGGGCTGCCCGGGCACCCGCACCACGAGCGGGCCCGCAGGTATCTGCCGCTGGGCGCCGGGTCGGTCTTCGCCTTCGGCGTGGCCGCGCCCGACGGCCAGGACGCGCGGGCCGTGGGCGAGCGGTTCATCGAGTCGCTGCAGCTGGCCAGCCACCTGGCCAACGTCGGGGACGCCAAGACCCTCGTGCTGCACCCGGCCTCGACCACGCACCGGCAGCTGAGCGCCGAGCAGCTGGACGCCGCCGGGGTGCGCGGGGACCTCATCCGGCTCTCCGTCGGGCTCGAGGACCTCGAGGACATCCTGTGGGACCTCGACCAGGCACTGACCCGGGCCACCGGACGCACCCGCGAGGGCGCGCCGGCCGACGTCGTCGCCGACTGGGACGACGCGGGGCCGGCGGGGGCTGCCGGGGAGCCGGCGGGTGTCGCGGTGCCCGTCGAGGCCGCGTCCGTCCAGGCGGGCGCCGCGTCCATCCAGGCGGGCGCCGCCTGCACCATCGGAGAAGGAGCCCGCGCATGACCGCCACCGCCGAACGCACCTGGGTGGGGCCCTCCGCCCCCGAACGGCTCGCCATCCTGCGCCGCACCCGCTCGATCGCGATCGTCGGGGCGTCGGACAAGCCCTCCCGGGCGTCGTACTTCGTGGCGACCTACCTGCTCTCCTCCACGCCGTACCGGGTGTACTTCGTCAACCCGGTCGCCAAGGAGATCCTGGGACAGCCCGTCTACCCCTCGCTGGCGGACCTGCCCGAGGCGCCCGACCTCGTCGACGTCTTCCGCCGCCACGACGACCTGCCGCAGGTGCTCGAGGAGACCATCGCCGCCGGGGCCAAGACGTTGTGGCTGCAGCTGGGGTCCTGGCACGAGGACGTCGCCCGCGGCGGCGAGGCGGCCGGCCTGGAGGTGGTCATGGACCGCTGCGTGAAGATCGAGCACGCCCGCTTCCACGGCGGGCTGCACCTGGCGGGCTTCAACACCGGGGTGATCTCCTCGCGGCGCCAGGTGCGCGCCTGACGCGCGCTGCCCTTTGTCCCGGCCGGCCCCGGCGCCCCTGTGGCGCCGGGGCCGGTTCGGCAGTGGCGCGCGCCGGCGTCAGCTTCGCCTTCCGGTGGCGGTGAAGGCCCCGCAGGTCGCTGTGGTGTCACCTTCGTCAGGCATATAGCCGGACGGATGTACACCATTGCGTGCGCGCCGGGGCCTCGGCCGTCCTCGGGCCCCGCGTCGCTTCCACCGTCGTCCAGGCGCCGCCGGTTGAGCCCGATCGAACGTGCGCTGCTACCAGCCGATCGGCGCGTCACCGCGAGCAGGACCTCGCGGCCCGCCGCAGGCCGCGCCCTTCCGCGCAAATCGTCCCGATTCCGGTGGCACCGCCCCGGCCCGCCCGGTTGACTGGGACGAGGTACAGGCGTCGAGGACGAGGAGCGTCGAGATGCGCGCGATCTGGAAGGGGTCGATCAGCTTCGGCCTGGTCAACGTGCCCATCAAGCTCTTCAGCGCCACGGAGAGCCACGATGTCGAGCTGCACCAGGTACACAACGCCGACGGCGGCCGCATCCGGTACCAGCGCCGCTGCGAGGTGTGCGGCAAGGTGGTCGACTACCAGGACATCGCCAAGGCCTACGACGACGGCGACCGCACGGTGGTCCTCACCGACGAGGACTTCGACGCCCTGCCGGTGGAGAAGTCCCGCGAGATCAGCGTGCTGGAGTTCGTCCCCTCGGACCAGCTCGACCCGATCATGTTCCAGAAGCCGTACTACCTGGCGCCGGACTCGAAGTCGACGAAGTCCTACGTGCTGCTGCGCCGGACCCTCGAGGAGACGGACCGCACGGCGATCGTGAACTTCACGCTGCGGGAGAAGACGCGGCTGGGGGCGCTGCGGGTGCGCGGTGACGTCCTCGTGCTGCAGTCGCTGCTGTGGGAGGACGAGGTCCGCGAGGCGAACTTCCCCGAGCTCGAGCAGAGCGTCACGCTCAGCTCGAAGGAGATGGAGATGGCCTCCGCGCTCGTCTCCAGCTTCGAGTCCGACTTCAACCCCGACGAGTTCGAGGACGAGTACCAGGTCGAGCTGCGCCAGCTCATCCAGGCCAAGCTCGAGCAGGGCGAGGCCGTCGACACCGAGAAGACGTTCGGCGAGACCGGCGAGGAGGAGGGCGCGGAGGTGCTCGACCTCATGGAGGCCCTGCGCCGGTCGGTCGAGGCGTCGCGCGGCAAGAAGACCGGCGCCAAGGGGCGGCGCACCGGCACCGACGACGAGGCCCCCGCGGACCAGGCCGATGAGGAGAAGCCGGCAGGCAAGAGCGCCGGGACGAAGAGGCCCGCACGGAAGAGCGCCGGGGAGAAGACCGCGACGGCGGGCGAGAAGGCGCCGGCCCGGAGGACGGCGGCCGAGAAGGCGCCGGCCCGGAGGACGGCAGCCGAGAAGGCGCCGGCCCGGAGGACGGCAGCCGAGAAGGCCCCGGCACACAAGACCACGGCAAGCAAGACCGCCGACGAGAAGGCCCCGGCACGGCGGAGCACCGCCAAGCGGGCGAGTGCGGAGACGGCGGAGGAGAAGCCGGCCGCGAAGAAGACCACGAGCCGCACGAAGAAGACCCCGGCCAAGAAGACCGCCTGACCTGCCGCCGGGGGTTCGGGGACGGCGCCGGGTCACCGCGCCCGCCTCGGACTCCGTCTCTCACAGCCCTCGGGCTCCGGTCTTCAGCCTTGAGCCGTCAACGTTGCTCGACGGTCAACCTGGCCCGGCGACGCGCCCGCCCACTCAGCCCTGCTCGGCCGACGCGCCCGCCCGCTCAGGCCTGCCCGGCGCCGCCCCGCCCACTCAGCCCTGCTCGACCGGCGCGGCCGCCCGCAGCTTCTCCAACAGCGGCCCGGCGGCCTCGTCGAGGAACGCCTGCTGCCCCTCGTCGCCGATCTGGACCAGGGCGATGTCCGTGAACCCGGCCTCCCAGAACGCCTTGACCGCCTCGACCACTGCGTCCAGGTCGGGCCCGCACGGGATGGAGGCGGCGACGTCCTCCGGCCTGACGAACTGCGTGGCGTCCGTGAAGGACCGGGTGGTGGGCAGGTCGGCATTGACGCCCCACCCGCCGCCGAACCACCGAAACGTCCGGTGCGCGCGCTCGACGGCCGCGTCGGCGTCGCGGTCCCAGCAGATGGGGATCTGGCCGATGGCCCGGGACGCGGGCAGGTCGTCGTCGGCGCGCAGCTGGCGCCACAGCTTCAGCGGCTCGGGCTCCGGCTGGGTGCTGATCAGGTGGTCGGCCAGGGAGGAGAACCGGTGGACCGACTGCTCCCCCGACACGGCGACGCCGATCTCCACCGGGCGCTCGGGCACGTCCCACAGCTCCGCCGAGTCCACCCGGAAGTGGTCGCCGTCGAAGGTGAGGTGGTCGCCGTCGAGCAGGTGCCGAATGATGACCAGCGCCTCCTCGAGCATGTCGTGACGCTCCCCCACCGCCGGCCAGCGCTCGCCGACCACGTGCTCGTTGAGGTTCTCCCCCGCGCCCAGACCGAGGACGAACCGCTCGTCGGAGAGCACCGCCAGGGTGGCCGCCTTCTGCGCGACGACGGCGGGGTGGTAGCGCATGGTCGGGCACGTCACGTACGTCATGAGCTCGACCCGCTCGGTGGCCTGCGCGACCGCGCCGAGCACGGTCCAGGCGTAGGGCGAGTGGCCCATCTCGTCGAGCCAGGGGAAGTAGTGGTCGGAGGAGACCTCGAAGTCGAAGCCCGCGCGCTCGGCGGCGACGGCGTAGCGCACGAGCTCTTTCGGCCCGCTCTGCTCGGTCATGAGCGTGTACCCAAATCGCACCATGGGTCCCAGGCTGACACGGGCCTCGTGGGGCGGCACCCCGGGCCCCGGCGCTGCCCCGGCCCCGCTCGCGACGGTCGCGCCGTCGGCGACGTGCGGGTCGGCCTCAAACCGGATTTCCGGACGACGCAGGCTGGCCTCGCTGCCACACTGCGCCCATGGGCTTCGTCATCTGGCTCCTCGCCGCGGTCAGCTACGTCGTCGGCGTCGTCGTCCTCGTCGCGATCGTGCGCCGCCTGCTCGGCGTGCGCGTGTCGTTCCTCCGCTCCGCGGTGGCGGCCGTCGTGGCGCTGCTCATCGCCCGGCCGCTGCTCGACTCCCTCGTCGACGAGCCGGTGGTCACCGAGGAGGCGCCGAGCGGCGCCGCGACGACGGAGGTGCTGCTCTACCTCGCCCTGCTCACCGTGTTCGCGTTCGTCGTGGCCATGGTGCTGCTCGTGATCGCCGAGGTGCTCGTCCCGGACGGTTCCGTCCCCGGCCCGCTGGACCTGTGGCGCAGCTGGCGGGCCCGGCTCGGCCGCTCGGGGCGGTACGTCGAGATCCTGCGCATCGCCACCCGCCACGGCCTGGCACGGTTCCTCCGCGGGCGGCGCCACCTGGCGCTGGGCACGAGCGCCGAACGCCGGGAGCTGGCCCGGGCGCTGCGCCGGGCCCTGGAGGACGGCGGGGTCACCTTCGTCAAGCTCGGCCAGCAGCTGTCCACCCGTCACGACCTGCTGCCCGCCGAGTTCACCGCCGAGCTGGCGCAGCTGCAGGACGGCGCCGCCCCGATCCCCTGGGAAGAGGTCCGCGGGCAGATCCGCCGCGAGACCGGGCGGGACCCGGAGGAGCTCTTCGCCGACGTCGAGCCCACCCCGCTCGCCTCGGCGTCCATCGGGCAGGTCCACGCCGCCCGGCTGCGCACCGGCGAACGGGTCGTGGTCAAGGTGCAGCGGCCCGAGATCGCCCGCGACGTCGACCGCGACCTCGACATCGTCAGCCGGCTGGCGGCCACGCTCGACGCGCGCACCGACTGGGCGCGGGCGCTCGGTGTGCGCGAGCTCGCCGCCGGCTTCGCGGCCGCCCTGCGCGAGGAGCTGGACTTCCGCATCGAGCGCGACAACATGATCGGCGTCGCCGCCGGGCTGGCCGACGGCAACGGCGGGCACATCCGCGTGCCCGTCCCCGTCGCCCCGCTCAGCGGCAGCCAGGTGCTGGTCATGGAGCGGCTCGACGGCGTCCCCCTCGGCGCGGCACAGCACGTGCTCGCCCGGCTCGGCGAGCAGGAACGACGGCGCATCGCCGACACCTTGCTCCAGACCGTCGTCGACCAGCTGCTGCAGACCGGCATCTTCCACGTCGACCTCCACCCCGGCAACGTCCTCGTCGGCGCGGAGGGCAGTCTGGGCATGCTCGACCTCGGCTCGGTGGGCCGGCTCGGCGCGAAGACCCGCCGCGCGATGAGCCAGTTCCTCGCCGCCATCGGCACCGGCGACTCCATGGCGGCGACCGACGCGCTCCTCGAGCTCGTCGAGCGGCCCGAGGCCGTGGACGAGCGCGGCCTGGAGCAGGCCCTGGGCGTCCTCATCCTCCGGTTCACGGCCGGCGGCGGCGTCGACGGCGCCGCCGCGTTCACCTCGCTGTTCGGTCTCATCAACGACTTCCGGCTGGGCGTGCCGCCCGAGGTCGCGGCCGTCTTCCGCGCCATGGCCACGCTCGAGGGCACGCTCCGGGCGATCGACCCGGGCTACGACCTGGTCACCGAGGCCAAGGCGATGGGCCGCAAGCGGGTGACGGCGATGCTTGGCCCGACCCACCTCAAGGACACGATGGAGCAGGAGCTCGGCGCCCTGCTGCCGATCCTCCGGCGCCTGCCGCATCGGGTGGACCGCATCGCCGACGCCGTCGAGCACGGGCGCCTGAGCGCCAACGTGCGCCTGTTCGCCGACGCCCGCGACCGGCGCATCGTCACCAACCTCGTGCACCGCACGCTCCTGACGGTGCTGGCGGCGACTGCGGGGATGATGTCCGTGGTCCTGTTCACCATCAAGGGCGGTCCGATGGTGACGGCGGAGACGAGCCTGTTCACCGTGCTCGGCACGAGCCTGTTCCTCGTGTCGGTGGTGCTCGTGCTGCGCGTCCTCATCATCGTGCTGCGCCGCGAGGAACCGTGAGGGCCTCCGCCGAGGGGTCATGAGCGCCCCGCCGAGGGGTCTTGAGCGCCTCCGCCGAGGAAACCGTGAGCACCTCCACGGCACAGGAACGCTGAGCAGCTCCGCCGGCACGACCCTCACGCCGTGTTATCCACACCTGTGGCAGACCTGTTTGGCGGTGTCCCCGGCCGCGGATAGGTTTGGACCCATCGTCGAACACAGTTTCGACACGTCGACGGCGACGGGAGGTGTGGCCACCATGTCTGGTTCTGCCCCCTCCGCCGCCGTCGCCGCCACGCTGGACCAGGTGGGCGCCCTCCTGACCGACCTGAACGCCGTCGACCTCCAAGCCCTGCCGTCCCAGGCGCTGCTCGACACCGTCGGTCGGATCGAGACGCTGCAGCGCCAGCTCGAGGGGCTCAACGCGAAGGCCCTCGCCGCGGCCGAGGCGGACGGGCTCTGGGCCACCACCGGCGCCCGGTCGTTCGCCGCCTGGTACCGCAACGTCAGCGGCCGGCACACCAGCACCGCGCGGCGGCAGGTGCGCCAGGCCCGGGTGTTGCGTGACCGGCTCCCGGCCGCGGCGAAGGCCCTCGCCCAGGGCGAGATCGGACCGGACCACGTCGCCGCCCTGGTCCGGCACACCACGAACAGCCCCCTCCGCCGGGACCAGCTCGGCGACGAGGAGATGGGCGAGGAGTTCCTCGTCGCGCGCGCCAGGGAGCTCGACGCCGCGGACTTCCTGCACATCGTCAAGCACTGGGCCGTCCGCACCGACCCCGACGCCGCGGACCGGGCGTGGAAGGACGACGGCGACCGCGCCGAGCTGACCATCGCCGAGACCACCGGCGGCTACCACCTGGCCGGCTGGCTCTCCAAGATCGACGGGATGGCCCTCGTGACGGCCCTGGACGCGCGCGTGGGCGTGCCGGCCGCGGACGACACCCGCACCGTCGCCCAGCGCCGCGCCGCCGCCCTGGGCTCCCTCGCCCGCCTCGCCCTCGACGGCGGCACGCTCAAGCCCGGCGCCCGGATCCGGCCGCACCTGGCGGTGCACGTGCCGATCGACACCCTGCTGCGCATGGTCACCGCCTCGCGGCCCGACGACTGCGACGGAGCCCCAAGCCGGCCGGGGACAGCCTTCGGGGCAGGGCCGCTGGAGCCGCAGCCGCTCGACGTCATCCCCGCCGAGCTGGACCCGGAGGCCCTCGCCGGCGCCGAGCCAGCCACGCTGGAGGACGGCACGCCGATCCCGCACGCCGAGCTGGCCCGCCTGGCCTGCCAGAGCCAACTTCACCGCGTGATCTTCGGCCCCGACTCCGAGGTCCTCGACCTCGGACGGGAGGAACGCCTCTACACCGCCGCCCAGGCCCGCGCCATCATCGCCCGGGACCGTCGATGTCAGTACCCCGGCTGCAACGCCCCGCCGTACGAGGGCGAGATCCACCACAGCCTGTACTGGTACGCGCACGACGGACCGACCGACGTGGGCAAGGGCGTCCTGCTCTGCTGGTACCACCACGACTACGTGCACCTGCATCGCATCGCGATCCACCGATTCCTCGACCGCTGGCGCTTCGTGCGTCCCGACGGCAGCGTCATCGGCGAGACCGGCGTGGCCGCCTGAGCCGCTCCCACGGCACCACGCGCCCGCCATGCCGCGGCCCACCGCGGGCGGCGCGGCCGCGCGTCCGTCCCCTCCTCCTGCCGGAGGGACGGACGCGCGGGTCTGGCGGGCTCAGGCGACGGGCACGGCGGCGAGCTGGCCGGTCCAGCGGGCGCCGGTGACCGGCCCGCGCCGGGCGGCGTCCGCCCCCGCGCCACGGGTGGCGGCGGCGGCGCGGACCGCGGGGCGCTGCGCCGTCGGCGCGTTCGCCACCGCCTGCTCTGCCACCAGACCCCGGGTGCGCAGCTCGGGCAGGACCCCGCGCAGCAGGCCCACGACGTCGGCGGGAAGGGACCCGGGCAGGACGACGAACCCGTCGGCCGCTCCGCCCTGCACCCAGGTCTGGATGAGGTCGGCGACGTCGCCGGGGGTGCCCACCGCGCTCAACGCGCCCCGCCAGGGCGCGTCGTCGCCGTCGATGTCGGCGACGAGCTCGGCCCGCGCCTCGGCGCTGGCCCGGTCGGCGGAGATCACAGCGTGGAGGTCGACGAGGACCCGCACGTCCTCACGGCCCGCGGCCCGGGCCGCGGCGCGGACGGCGTAGCGCAGCTCGCGGGCCCACTCCAGGTCCTGCTCGCGGATGCGCACGACGTCGGCGAAGGACCCGGCGAGCTCCACCTCGGACTCGGTGCTCACCGGGACACAGACGCGGGGGCGCGCCGCCTTCGCGGCGCCCGCCCGGCGCGGCAGCGTGCCGGTCACGCCCGAGAGGGTACGGGCCAGCGCGTCGGTGTCGCCGTTGTGGTCGCTGACCTGCAGGCCCGCCCAGGCACCGCCGGTCGAGCTGATCTGGGCCAGCTCACCGGCGACGAGGGACAGGTCGGCGCCGCGCACCGGGACGCTGGGCACCAGGCCGGCGGCCGCGTGGGGGCTGATGCGGCGGGCGGCGACCACCGGGTCGAGCCAGGAGTCGTGCCGCACCGCGCGGTCGCTGCGCAGGCGGAACTGCTCGCCGAGAGAGACGAAGGAGACCCCGCCGCGGTGGGCGGAGCGGGTGTACGAGGCCAGCCGGGCCAGGTCGGCCTTCTCGACGGGCAGGTCGGCGGAGAAGCCGTCGGTCGCGCCGCTCACGCCGAGACCGGTGAGGTCGAGGCCGATGGTGGCCTTGGCGGCGGAGGGGCGAGCGGTGCGGGTGGGCAGCAGGGAGATAGACATGGGTGCACATCCAGAAGGTGTCGTCGCGCGATGCGCGGTGAAGCAAGGAAGGAGGCCTGCCCGGCCGGTCCCAGGCCGCGGTGTGTCACGCACCCGGCGAGGGGGCTCTGGGCAGGGGTGATGCGTCGGCGGCTCAGCGCCGGGGCATCGCGGAGAACGTCGTCAGGCGGACATTCGCGAACGACAGCACATGGACATGCACATGGAGCGGCGAGGCGAGAGGGCGATCTGCCTGGGGCTCGGGTGCGTGTTCATCGTCGTTCTGGTTCCTTCGTGCTCATGCACCTGGAGGTGCCGTGCGTTGCCCCACGAGGACCGTGGGGCCAGGTCATCACCCGGGGCACCCCCAGCACGTGGGGGGTTGCCGACCAGCAAGCCGGGGCTTAGCGCACGTGGTGCGCACTGGTGCTCTGAACCTTGTGGCCGACGCTAGGCGAGGCGAAGTTCACGTGTCAACAATCCGGACCGCGCGTCTCGCGTGGTGGTCCGGGCCGGGGCTCGTGCGGCCACCCGCGGGCCGAGCCCGGCCCTCCTAGCGGCGCCGGCGCGGCCGCACCTGCGCGAGGTCGTCGCGGTGGACGACGGCGCGCGGGTGCTGGTCGAAGTTGTCGGCGAGCTGGTGGCTGGACTTGCCCATGATGTGCGGGATCTCGGCGGCGCCGTAGGCGGTCAGCCCGCGAGCGACGACGCCGTCGGGCCCCACCAGCTCCACGACGTCGCCGGCCTCGAAGTCGCCGTCGACGCCGACGACACCCGCGGCCAGCAGGGACCGCTTGCCGTCGGTCACGGCGCGGGCCGCCCCGGCGTCGAGGTGCAGCCGGCCGCGCACCTGCGCCGCGTGCGCCAGCCACAGCCGCCGGGCGGATTTGCGCCGACCGGTGGCCGCGAACCAGGTGCCCACCTGCTCCCCCGCGAGCGCGGGCGAAATGTTGGCCGCGGAGGTGAGCACCACGGGGATGCCGGCCCCCGTGGCGATGGAGGCGGCGTCGAGCTTGGTGACCATGCCGCCGGTGCCGATGTCGCTGCCGCGCCCGGTCACCTCCACCCCGGCGAGGTCGGCGCTGCCGCGGACCTCGCGGATGAGCCGGGTGCCGGGCCGGGAGGGCGGCCCGTCGTAGAGGCCGTCGACGTCGGTGAGCAGCACGAGCGCGTCGGCGCGGACGAGGTGGGAGACGAGCGCGGCGAGCCGGTCGTTGTCGCCGAAGCGGATCTCGTCCGTGGCGACGGTGTCGTTCTCGTTGACGATCGGCACGACGCCGAGGGTGAGCAGACGCTCGAGCGCCCGCTGGGCGTTGGCATAGTTGGTCCGGCGGATGAGGTCCTCGGCGGTGAGCAGCACCTGCCCGACCCGGCGGCCGTGGTAGGCGAACGCCTCGGTGTACCGCGCCACGAGCAGGCCCTGCCCGACGCTGGCGGTGGCCTGCGCCGTCGCCAGGTCCTTGGGCTTGCCCGGCAGGCCGAGCGGCATGATGCCCGCCGCGATCGCGCCGGAGGAGACGAGGACGACCTGCTGCCCGGCGGCGCGCCGCTCGGCCAGCACCTGCACGAGGTGGTGGACGGCGGACAGGTCGAGGCGGCCGTCCGGGGCCGTGAGCGAGGACGACCCCACCTTCACGACGATCCGCGCGGCGGTCGGCAGCTCGGAACGGCTGGTCAGCGGCAGGTTCACGGCTCTCATCATCCCGCACGCGCGGCGTGGTCCGCGCCGGGCGTCCAGGTGCGGCGCCTGCGGCATGGTCGGCGCCGGCCGTCCCGGTGCGGCACCCCCGGGCGTGGTCGGCGCCGGCCATCCAGGCGCGGCAC
The DNA here is from genome assembly GCF_009193175.1 of Georgenia ruanii. Taxonomy (GTDB): domain Bacteria; phylum Actinomycetota; class Actinomycetes; order Actinomycetales; family Actinomycetaceae; genus Georgenia; species Georgenia ruanii. The sequence continues at coordinate 72,374 of NZ_VUKE01000013.1, forward strand.
CCCCGCGGGGTCCGCGCCCGGCGTCCAGGCGCTACACCGGCCACCCGCTCCGACCCCACGTCGCACCGCCTCCTCACCCCGCTCGGATCTCTTGTCCCCCTTTGGTCCCCGGGGAAGAATCGGCCGCGACAGCAGCCGGGCGGTCGTCGCGGGGCCGGCGAGGAAGACGGACCGATCGGCGGCCGCCACGCGGGTACGACACCCGCGGGCGGACCGAGGGCGGTGGTCGCCGTGAGCACGTCAGCACCCGGGCCGAAGCTCGAGGCCCTCACCCGGCGCGTGGGTGGAGCGGTGTGCCGGGCCGGCGACCCCGGCTACGAGGAGGCCCGCCGGGTCTGGAACGGCATGGTCGACCGGCGGCCACTCGCCGTCGTCCGCGCCGCCACGGCGGGCGACATCGGCGCCGTCGTCGAGTTCGCCAAGGAGACCGGGCTGCCGCTGGCCGTGCGCGGCGGCGGGCACGGCGTGGCCGGCAACGGCACGGTCGACGGCGGCATCGTCCTGGACTTGGGCAGCCTCGACTTCGTCAGCGTCGACCCCGGGTCCGGCACGGTCCGGGCCGAGCCGGGCGCCACCATCGCCGACGTCGACGCCGCCACCGCCGTCCACGACCTCGCGGTCCCGCTCGGCGTGGTCTCGACGACCGGCATCGCCGGCCTCACGCTCGGCGGCGGCATCGGGTGGCTCACCCGCGCCCACGGCCTGAGCATCGACAACCTCCTGGCTGCCGACGTCGTCACCGCCGGGGGTGGGACGCTGCACGCCAGCGCCGAGGAGAACCCGGACCTCTTCTGGGGCATCCGCGGCGGGGGCGGCAACTTCGGCGTCGTCTCGGCCTTCACCTTCCGTGCCGACCCGCTGCCGCACGAGGTGCTCGCCGGCAACCTCGTCTACGGCGAGGAGCGCTGGCTCGACGCGCTGCTGGCGTGGGAGGAGTGGACCCGGGCGCTGCCCGACGCCATGCAGTCCATCGTCACCTTCTTCGTGCCGCCGCCGAGCTGGGAGCTTGGGTCCGAGCCGCTCATGGTCGTGCGGTTCGCGTGGGCCGGCCCGGACCACGCGGAGGGCGCCGCAGTGCTGGCGCAACTGCGCGCGGCGGCGCGGCCGGACGGCGAGGTGGTCGGGCCGATGGCGTGGACCGCCTGGCAGTCGGTCGCGGACGAGCTCTTTCCGCGCGGCTCGCGCGCCTACTGGAAGAACACGTCCTTCGACCGGATGGCCGACGACGTCGTGGAGACCCTCGTGCTCCGCGCCGGCGAGCAGCGCTGGCGCGGCACCGGGTTCGACATCCACCACATGGGCGGCGCCTACGGCCGCGTGCCCGAGGACGCCACGGCGTTCCCCACCCGCGCCGCGAGGTTCTGGCTCAACGTCTACGGCTACTGGCAGGACGCCGCCGACGACGGCGCCCGGGTGGCCTTCGTGCGCGGACTCGCCACCGACATGGAACCGTTCGCCACGGGCGGGACGTACACGAACTTCCTCGGCGCCGAGGCCCCGGGGCCGGACGAACGCCGGGCGCAGCAGGTCGACCGCCGGGCGCAGGCGGCGGCGGTGTGGGGCCCGGACGCGCTCGAGCGCCTGGTCGCGCTCAAGCGCCGGTACGACCCGGGCAACCTCTTCCACCTCAACCACAACATCCCGCCGACGTAGCCGCGCCGCTTCTCAGGCGCTGCTCACCGGCCGCAGGTCTCGGACGAGGTCGCGATCTCCGACGCCGCCTCTCCTCCGCCGCCTCCCAGACTCACACGTCCGCGCGCTGCCGTCGCCCCTCGCGCTGGAACAGCGAGTACAGCCACACGAGCGACGGGACCAGGAGGAGCGCGCCTACGGCGAGGCTGATGAGCACCGCGCGCAGCACCGCGTCGGTCGCGGCCGCCTGCTGCACGGTCACGTTGGCCTGGAGGAGGTGTGGGTACTGCGCCGCGGCCCAGGCCACCAGGACGAGCGCCACGGCGGCGGCCGCCGTCAGCCGCACGGCGCCGTAGCGGCGCAGCGCCAGGAGCACGAGACTCGCGAGCCCCGCGGCGGCCGAGGCGACGGCGAACGGCAGCGCCACGCCGACCAACCCGATGAACAGCTGGTCGGCGAACTGGGCGATGACGATCAGCCCGGTCACGGCCACCACGCCGGTCACGACCCCGGACACCAGCGCCCGGGTCCGGAAGTACTCGGCCAGCGTGTCCTCGCCGGTGCGCCGGGCGTCCCCGGTGAGGTAGACGGCGGCCAGGTAGGCGCACACGAGCACCGCCATCAGGCCGCTGAACAGGCTGACCGGGTTGACCCAGCTGCCCACCACGTCGCCCAACCTGCCGTACGGCACCTGGCCGGAGGCCAGCGCGCCGGCGACGGTGCCGAGGAAGAACGGGGTGAGCACCGAGGACGCCGCGAACAGCACCCCGAACAGCTCCTCCAGCCGTCCGGGCGGCACCGACTTGCGGAACACGAAGGCCGAGCCCCGGAAGATGATGCCGACCGCCACGAGCGTGAGCGGGATGATGAGCGTCGCCGCCGCCGACGCGAAGGCGAGGGGGAAGGCGGTCCACGCCATGACGATGGCGAAGATGAGCCAGACGTGGTTGGCCTCCCACACCGGACCGATGATGTGCTCGATGAGCTCACGGACGGGTCGGCCGCGCTCCCCGCGGCCGGCCAGCAGGTCCCAGGTGCCGGCGCCGAAGTCCGCCCCGCCGAAGAGCAGGTAGGCGACGACGGCGAGCCACAGCACCGCCAGGGCGACGTCGGCGAGGGTCATGACCGGCCGCCGACGGCGCGGTAGTCCGCGACGTGCTCGGCCACCCCGGTCGGGAGGGGCGTGCGGGCGAGCCGGCGCAGCACGTAGATCGCGGCGATGGTGAGGAAGACGTAGACCGGGATGAGCCCGTAGAAGCCGAGGCGCAGGCCGGCCACCGGGTTAACGGCGTGCGCGGTAAGGAGGTAGCCGTAGACGATCCACGGCTGGCGGCCCACCTCGGTCACCACCCACCCGCACTCCAGGGCGACGACGGCGGCCGGCCCGGCGAGCACGGCCAGGCGGTAGAACCACGATGAGGCGGGCAGCGCGCGCCGGCGCCACGCGGCGACGGCGAACCACAGCGACAGGCCGAGCAGCACGAACGCCAGCCCAACCATGATGTCGAAGCTCCAGTGCACCATCATGACCGGTGGCCGCAGCACCGGCGGCACCGTCTCCAGCCCGGGGACGGTCGAGTTCGGGTCGCCGCTGACCAGCAGCGACAACCCGTGCGGGATGGTGAGGGCGTACCGCAGCTCCCCGTCGCTGAGCACCCCGCCCACCTGCAGCGGCGCGCCCTGCTCGCTGCGCAGCAGCGCCTCCATGGCGGCGAGCTTGATCGGCTCCAGATCGGCCACGGCGCGGGCCGCCACGTCGCCGACGACCACCTGGACGGGGGCCGCGATCGCGCCGAGGGTGAATGCCAGGCCGAACGCCCGTCGGTGATAGACGTCCCGGCGGCCGCGCAGCAGCGCCACCGCGTACACGCAGGCGACGAGGAACCCGCTGACCATGAGGGCGGCGACGATCATGTGCACGGTCTCGTGCGGCATGGCCGGGTTGAACATCGCCCGCCACGGCGAGGCCGCGACCACCCGCCCGTCCTCGACCCGGAAGCCGACGGGGGTCTGCATCCAGGCGTTGGCGGTCACCACGAAGAACGCCGACGCGATCCCGGCGACGATGATCGGCAGGCCGGCGAGCAGGTGCGCCCGGGGCGGCAGGCGGCCCCAGGCGTAGAGGTAGATCCCCAGGAAGATCGCCTCGATGAAGAACGCGATCCCCTCGATGGCGAAGGGCAGCCCGATGACCTCGCCGTAGGTGCCCATGAGGCCGGGCCACAGCAGGCCCATCTCGAACGACAGGATGGTCCCGGAGACCGCGCCGACGGCGAAGACCACGGCGAGCGCCTTGGCCCAGCGGCGCGCGATGAGCGTCCACGTCTCGTCGCGGGTGCGCAGCCCGCGCCACTCGGCCAGCAGCACCAGCGCCGGGAAGCCGACGCCCAGGCAGGCGAGGACGATGTGCCACCCCAGCGACATGGCCATCTGCATCCGCGCCGCGAGCAGATCGCCGAGGGCCGTCATGGGACCACCTGATCTCGGGCCGACGGGGCGTCGTCACGGCGCCGGAGGGTTCAGCGGGGCGTGGCCCGGGCCGGGCCGCCCGCACCGCGCGTCAGGGCTCGAGCCGCTTGGTGCGACCCCGGTTGCCCTCGTGCGTGTCCTGGTAGGCGCCGGCGGCCGGGTCTCCCCCGCCCTCGTCGCCGTGCACGCTCGGCGAACGGCCGAGGTCGTCCTCGAGCGCGGACTCCTCATCCGCGCCGCCGAAGGTGAGGTCGGCGGCGCCGGGCCTTCTCTTCTCGTCCTTCTCCGTCATGGCTCCACCGTGGCACCGGTGGGGGCATCCGGCAGCCCGAGCCGGCGCGACGCCGTCGCGAATCGGCAACCCGCGACGCCGTCGCGGACCGACCGCCTTTTGCCGGAGCTGCGCCCGCGCGCGGCGCAGGGTCAGGAGGTGGCAGGTCCGGAGTCCGCCGTCGTCCCCGTCGCGGTCCCCTTGGGGGCCGACGCCGCGTCGACGTCGTCGTCCTCGGCCGCCTCCGCCTCGAGGGAGGCGATCTGCGCCTCGGTGTCCCGGCTGCGGCCGGCGGCGACCTCACGCGCCCGGGCGAGCCAGAGCAGCAGGGCGCCGAGCAGCAGCCAGCCCAGCAGGACCAGCAGCGGGCGCAGCGCGCCACCGCCGCCGAGGTACGCCACCGACTGCACGAGCCGGCCGTAGGCGCCCTGTGGGAGGAGCTGGCCGATGGCACCGAACGGGCTCGGGAGCATCTCCGGGGCCGAGGTCAGCCCGGACAGGCCGATCCCGGGAATGACGATGAGCAGCGTGAACAGACCGGCGGCCACGAGGCCACCGAGGCGGACGAGCGCCAGGACGACGGCCTCGACCGCGAGGACCGCGAACGCCGTCACCGCCGCCACCTGGAGGAAGGCCCCCGCGACGGAGCCGAGCAGCTGGAGCGCGGCCGCCACCCCGATGCCGAGGACGACCGCCAGGGCGAGCGCCCCGGTCAGCTGCGCCGACAGGCGCCGACCGGCCGTTCGCGCGATGACGCAGGCGCCGGCGACGGCGGCCAGGGTCGCGATCGTGGCAGCCACCTGCAGGCCGTACCCGGAGGTGTCGGCCTTCGAGCCGGGCGCGACGTCGTCGACGGTGGCGCCCAGGGAGGTGCCGATGTTGCCGAGGAATTGCCCGAGGACGGGGCTGGCGCCGGTGGCGACGACGGCGGTCGCGCTCGAGCTGTCGACGGCGAACCCGCCGTAGACCTCGCGGTGCAGGGTCGCGGCGCGCAGCGCGTCGGCGTCACCGTAGGTCTTCACGTGAAAGGCCCCGGGCTGGAGCGTCGTGAGCAGCTGCTCGATCTGGCTCGTGGAGGTCTTCTCCCCCGCCACGCCGACGGGCACGTTGCGCGGGACGGTGCCCAGGAAGGGCGCGACGAGCGCGACGATGGCGAACACGGCGGCGATGGCGGTCACCAGCGCGACGGCGACGAGCCGGCCGACACCCGTGTGCTCGGGGGCCGGTGCGGCCCCGCCGTCCTCCGCGCTCGTCTCCGCCGCCTCGCCCGGCTCGGTTGTCCCGCCCGGCTCGGCCGTCTCGTCCGGCGCGGCCGCACCGCCCGGCTCGGCCGCGCCAGCGGGTTGAGCCTGATCACCCAGTGCCGGCGCCTCACCGGCCCGTGCTGCACCGGCAGGCTCGGCCCCGTCCGCGCGTCCGGACGCCCCACCCGCCGTCGCGGCTTCGGTGCGCGGGGCGGCGGACTGCTCCGCCTCGGCGGGTCCGGCGCCGTCCGGCATCGTCACGTCGGGGTCCGGCTCGTTGGTCGCGTCGGCGCCGCCTGCGGCGCGCGGGTCCTGGGACATGTGCCTCCTGCCGTGCACGGCAGAGCCTTTCCACCGCGGCCATCCACCCTACGACGCACACCCTGGGAGCGGCCTGGGAGCGTCCCGCCGGGCGAGCTCAACGGCCCGGCGACTGCGACTCGACGGCGGCGGTCGGTCCAGCGGCCCGGCGGCGGGCTACTCCTCGTCGGCGGTCGGGTCGGTCCAGCGGCCCGAGTCGCGCTCGGTCCACAGCTCCTCGCGGGTCGCCGCCTTGGCGTCCATGAGGTCGTGGTAGCCGCGGCGCTTCTCGGCGCGGGTGGGCCGGGCGCTCTCCTCCAGGCGCAGGTCGGTGCCGCGCGGGCCGAGCAGCTCCGCGCCGGCCTGCAGGGTCGGCTCCCAGTCGAACACGACGCCACCCTCGACGGGTCCGATGACGACGGTGTCGCCCGCGACGGCCCCGACCTTGTAGAGCTGTTCCTCGATGCCGACCTTGGCGAGCCGGTCGGCGAGGTAGCCGACGGCCTCGTCGTTGTTGAAGTCGGTCTGGCGCACCCAGCGCTCCGGCTTCGTGCCGCGCACCTGGTAGAAGACCCCGTCGGGGCCGGTGCGCCGGCTGACGTTGAAGCCGACGTCGTCGACCGCCTTGGGCCGCAGGATGACGCGCGTGGCCTCCGGCGTCGGGGCCTCGGCGCGGGCCCGGGCGACGATCTCGGCGAGCGCGAAGGACAGCGGGCGCAGGCCCTCGTGGGAGGCCGTCGAGATCTCGAAGACGGGCAGGCCCCGGGCCTCGAGGTCCGGGCGGACGAGCTCGGCCAGGTCGCGGGCCTCGGGGACATCGATCTTGTTGAGCACCACGATGCGCGGCCGGTCCATGAGCGGCACCCGCCCGCCGGCGATGTCCAGGTCGCCGGCGTAGGCGCCCAGCTCCGCCTCGATGGTGTCGAGATCGCTGATCGGGTCGCGGCCGGGCTCGAGGGTGGCGCAGTCGAGAACGTGCACGATCACCGCGCACCGCTCGATGTGGCGCAGGAACTCCAGCCCCAGGCCCTTGCCCTGAGAGGCGCCGGGGATGAGGCCCGGCACGTCGGCGACGGTGTAGCGCTCGCCGCCGGCCTGCACGACGCCGAGGTTCGGCACCAGCGTGGTGAAGGGGTAGTCGGCGATCTTCGGGCGGGCGGCCGACATCGCGGCGATGAGCGAGGACTTCCCGGCGCTGGGGAAGCCGACGAGCGCGACGTCGGCGACCGACTTCAGCTCCAGCACGAGGTCGATCTGCTCGCCCTCCTCGCCGAGCAGGGCGAAGCCGGGGGCCTTGCGGCGCGGCGAGGCCAGCGCGGCGTTGCCCAGCCCGCCGTGCCCGCCGGTGGCCGCGACGAAGCGGGTGCCGGCGCCGACGAGGTCCGCGAGCACCTCGCCGTCCGGTGTCTTCACGACGGTGCCGTCCGGCACGGGGAGGACGAGGTCCTCGCCGTTGCGGCCCGCGCGCATGTCGCCGGCCCCCTGGGTGCCGGAGGTGGCCCGCTGGTGCGGGGCGTGGTGGTAGGCCAGCAGCGTCGTGGTCTGCGGGTCGACGACGAGGACGACGTCGCCGCCCCTGCCGCCGTTGGCCCCGTCGGGGCCGGCGAGGGGCTTGAACTTCTCGCGGCGGATGGACGCGCACCCGTTCCCGCCGTCGCCCGCGGCCACGTGGAGCACCACGCGGTCTACGAAGGTGGCCATCGCCGTCGTCCTCTTCCCTGCTGCTTGCTGCACTACCGATTGCTGCTACCGGCCCTGCCGGGGGCCGCCGTCCTGTGCCCGTCCGATGCGGAGACCCGTCCGGCGGGGAGGCCCGCCAGTCCAGTGTGCCCCGCGGCCCCGGCCCGGGCCGGACATGCGGCAGGGGCGGACGGCATCACGCCGTCCGCCCCTGTGGCTGCGTTCGCGGTGGGTCAGGCCTCGGCCAGCACCACGTCGACGACCTTGCGCCCGCGGCGGGTGCCGAAGGCCACGGCGCCGGCCTCGAGGGCGAACAGGGTGTCGTCCTTGCCACGGCCGACGTTCAGGCCGGGGTGGAAGTGAGTGCCGCGCTGGCGGACGATGATCTCGCCGGCCTTGACGACCTGACCGCCGAAGCGCTTCACACCGAGGCGCTGGGCGTTGGAGTCGCGGCCGTTCCGGGAGGAGCTGGCGCCCTTCTTGTGTGCCATCTCGAACCTGCTTTCGTTCTCGTCTTCGTGTCAGGAACGGGCCCGTGCGGGCCGCAACTTACTTGATGCCGGTGACCTTGAGGCGGGTCAGCTTGGAGCGGTAGCCCTGGCGCTTGCGGTAACCGGTCTTGTTCTTGTACTTCACGATCGAGATCTTCGGGCCCTTCTCGGCCCGCACGATCTCGGCAGTCACCTTGACCTTGTCCAGGTCGCCGGCGGCCGTGGTGACCTTGTCACCGTCGACGAGCATGATCGGCTCGAGCTCGACGGTCTCGCCGACCTCACCGGTCAGCTTGTCGACGACGACGACGTCGCCGACGGACACCTTCTCCTGACGGCCGCCGGCCTTGACGATCGCGTACACCACGTTGCTGCTCATCTCTGTCGTTTCGGCTCTTGACTGTTCACGCACCCGCGCCCGGCCACACGGCGGTCGGGGGGACGCGCAAGACTTGGGGTCCGGCGCGCTGCTCTGCGGCGCACCGACGCTCTAGGTTACGGTCTGGCGCGCCCCGGGGCAAATGTCCGCGGCCCGGCGGGCCGCCCCGGACGGTGTGGGATCGGGCACAGCGCCGCGCGAGATCCGCGGCTTCCCCATGGTACCGGGTAGACCTCGGTGTCAGTGGCGGGTGGCAGTCTCCGGCCATGGAGCCCACCACCGTGCCCGTATCTGCCGCGGCGGCGATCAGCGGCTTCTTCGCGCACGCCCGGGTGCTGCGTCGCCCGGCGGTGCGCGACACCGCGGCGCTCGTGCGCCGTCACCTCGAGACGTACCTCGACACCGAGGGCGAGCGGTGGCTCGGCCCGGACGACCGCGTCCTCGTCGCCGCCGAGCGGGAGGTGGATCCGGCCGGGGCGGTGGCCCGGGTGACCGGCCCGGCCGTGCTCGTCGCCGCCCTGCCCGGCTTCCTCGACCCCGCCTGGCTCATCCCCACCGCGCCCGCGGCCCGGATCCAGCTGCTCGTCGTCGCCGAGCTGGTGCGCTGGCTCGAGCACGCGGGCCTGGTGGACGGCATGGCCTACCCGGTGCTGGCGGTGCGGGCGGCGCTGGCCCGGGCCGCGGCGCGGCTGGCGGCCGGGCCGGGCCCGCCGGTCAGTCGGTCAGCTCCGCCAGAGCGACCGCCACCCGGGTCGGACCGGAGATGACCTCGGTGACCAGACCCGCGGTGGCGGGGTCGTCCAGGGCCGCGCAGATGACCCGGGCGACGTCCTCGCGCGGGATGCTGCCGCGGCCGGTCTCTGCGCCCATGGTGACCTCGCCGGTGCCCGGCTCGTCCGTCAGGCCGCCGGGCCGGACGATGGTCCAGTCCAGCTCGCGGCGCATGAGGTCCTCGTCGGCGGCCTTCTTGGCGTCCTGGTAGGCGGCGAAGACCTCGTCCTCGATGCCGGCCCCGCCCCGGCCCGCACCCATGGAGGAGACCATGACGTAGCGCCGCACGCCGGCGCGCTCGGCGGCGTCGGCGAGGAGCACCGCGCCACCCCGGTCCACGGTGTCCTTGCGTGCCGCGCCGCTGCCCGGGCCCGCGCCCGCCGCGAAGACGACGGCGTCGGCACCGGCGATGAGCTCCGCGAGCTCGTCCGCGCTGTCCCGCTCGAGGTCGAAGACGACCGGTTCGGCCCCGGCCGCCCGCACGTCGTCGGCGTGGTCCGGGTTGCGGATCAGGCCCACCACCTCGTCCCCGCGGCCGGCGAGCTGGCGCTCGAGGATGCGGGCGATCTTGCCGTGGCCTCCGGCGATGACGACTCTCATGCCCGCGACGTTACGACCTCAGACCGCCCGCGGGCCATCGGCGGGCACGCGGGCGGCCTCGGCCGGCGCGCTCCCGCGGACCCGCGGCACCGCGCGGCCGCCCGGGACCGCGCCGCCCGACCGGGTCACTCGCGGACCGCACCCTCGAGCATGCCCTGGATGAAGTGCCGCTGGAGGAACAGGTAGAGGACCACCACCGGCAACGCCACCAGCACCGCGCCCGCGGCCAGCAGGGTGGTGCCCTGGACGTACTGGCCCTGGAAGAGGGCCAGGCCGAGCGGGGCGGTGCGCAGCTGGGCGTTGGGCGACATCACCAGCGGGATGAGGAACTCGTTCCACGTCCACATGAACGTCAGCAGCACCAGGGTGACCACCGCCGGGCGGGCGACCGGCACGAGCACCTGCCACAGCACCCGGTGGTGCCCGGCGCCGTCGAGGCGGGCGGCCTCGATGATCGACCGGTTGGCGCCGCGGAAGTACGCCCGCATCCAGAAGGTGCCGAACGCGACCGACTGGGCCACCTGGGGCAGCGCGATGGCCCAGATGGTGTTCGTCAGGCCCACCGCCTGGAAGTCGAAGAACAGCGGCACCACGATCGCCTCGGTGGGCACCATGAGCCCCAGGAGGAAAAGGTAGAAGATCGCCTGCGAGCCCCGGAACGCGAAGGCGCCCAGCGCGTAGCCGGCCATGATCGAGCAGACGGTCGCGAGCACCACGACCACGACGGCCACGACCGCGGAGTTGAGCATGTACTGGCCGAAGTGCCCCTGCTGCCAGGCGCGGCCGAAGTTCTCCAGGTGCACCGGGGCGCCGGTCGCCGCGTCCTGCGGCGTCTCCGGGGCCAGCGCCGTCCGCAGGATGGTCAGCACCGGCGTTAGCGCGACGACGGCGAAGAGCAGCAGGATGGCGTAGTTCGCGGCCCGCTCGGTGGCGGAGATCCTCATCGCTCCCGCTCCCCGATGCGGGTGACGGCGAGGTTGATGGCGAAGATGAGGACGGTGAGCACGACGGCGACGGCCGCCGCGCTCCCGACCTGGCCGAGCTCGAACGCCCGGCGGTAGACCTCGAAGCTGGGCACCGTGGTGGTGTTGCCCGGGCCGCCCGAGGTGGTGACGTAGACGAGGTCGAACGTCTTCAGCGCCGCGATGATCGTCAGGGTCAGGGCGACGACGATCTCGGCGCGCACCGACGGCAGGGTGATGGCGAAGAACTGGCGCACCGCCCCGGCGCCGTCGAGCGTCGCGGCCTCGTACAGCTCCGCCGGCACCCGGGACATCCCGGCCATGAGCAGCACGGTGACCAGCCCGGTCGAGACCCAGGTGCCGATGAGGCCCACGGCGGGCAGCGTCAGGGTGAAGTCCCCGAGCCAGGTGCGGGTCCATCCGTCCAGACCGACGGCGCGCAGCGTCTGGTTGAGCAGGCCGTCCGGGGCGTAGATCTGCCGCCAGGCGACCGCGACGACCACCATGGCGATGACCTGCGGCAGGAACACCACCGTGCGGAAGAAGCCCAGGCCGCGCACCTGGCCGCGGGTGAGGACGGCGGCCAGGACCAGCCCGAGCGCGAGGGGCAGGACGGCGAAGAAGAAGATCAGCACCAGGGCATGGCCGAAGGCGGCCCGCAGCTGGGCGTCGGCGACGACCTGGGCATAGTTGTCCAGGCCGACGAACGTCGCCAGCGTCAGCCCGTCCCAGTCGTACAACGAGATCTGCACCGCCCGACCCAGGGGGTAGAGCAGGAACACCGCATAGACGGCGAGGCCGGGCAGCAGGAAGGCGTACGGCGTGAGGCCGTACCGGCTGCGCCGGCGCGCCGGCGGAGCGGGGCGCACCGCGGCGCCCCGCTCCCGCACGTCAGCCGTTGGACGCGACGAAGTCCGCATAGTCCTTTTCGACGGTCTCGGTGAACTGCTGCGGCGTGGACTGCCCGGCCATCAGGGCCTGCAGCGCCTGGCCGATCGTGGTGTTCATCGTCGGCGTCGCGTTGTCGAGGTAGGGCACCAGCTGGCCCTTCTCGGTAGCGTCACCGTAGGCCTGGAAGACGTCGGCCTGCACGCCCGACGGCGGGGTGTGCGCGGCGGTGTTGACCACGGGCATGTTGCCCGTCTCGGCCAGCACCTTCATGGCGTCGTCGCTCGTGATGAAGTTGACGTAGGCCGCGGCGACGTCGCGGTCCTTGGCCTTCGCGGTCACCGCGAACGGGATGCCGGTCCCGCCGGTGGTCACCGGTCCCTGCCCGGCCTCGACAGGCGGCGGCGCGAAGAAGCCGACGTCGTCGCCCATGGCGGCCTGCAGGTCGGCGGCCAGCCAGGATCCGCCCATGAGGTAGACGCCTTTGCCCTCGGTCAGTGACTTCCACGCGGCGTCGTAGTCGGTGCCGTTGAAGCCCTCGTTGAAGTAGCCCTTCTTCGCCCAGTCCTGGATCGTCGTCGCCGCCTTGACGTTCTCCGGCGAGGTCCAGCTCGCCCCCGTGTTGCCGAAGCCGAGGGTGCGGATCTTGTCGGCGGGCACGGTCGCGCCCTGGATCGGGCCGAAGACGTGCAGCGCCGGCCACTGCTCGATGTTGCCCAGCAGCAGCGGGGTCTGTCCGGCGTCCTTGATCGTCTGCAGCTGGCCCTGGAAGTCGGCCCACGTCTGGGGCACCTCCAGGCCGAGCTCGGCGAGCTTGCTCTTGGAGTAGAAGACGCCGACGACCTCCCCCACCTGCGGCAGGCCGTAGACCGAGCCCTCGCCCCAGGTCTTCCCGTCGGGGCTGAAGCTCGTGTACTGCAGCACGCTGGGCGAGAAGCGGTCCTTCCACCCGTAGGCGTCGGCGTAGGCGTCGAGCGAGACGAGCTGCCCGGCGGCCACGTACTGGCCCATCTGCGAGCGGGAGTTGTTGGCCTGCGTGACGTCCGGAGCGTCGTTGCCGGTCAGGGCCAGCCGCAGGGTGGTGTTGAGGTCGTCGGTGGACTGCTTGACGCGCTTGACGGTGATGTTCGGGTACTTCTCCTCGAACGCGGCGTTGAGCCGCTCCATCTGCTCGTTCTGGCCGCCGCGGACCTCCTGGTCCCACACGGTGAGGGTCTGGTCGCCGACCTTCGAGATGTCGGTGACCACCTCGCTGGGCGACCGACCGGCGCTGGTCTGGTCCGAGGCCGTGTTGGATCCCGGAGTGCATGCCGCCAGCGCGAGCGCGGCGGTCGCGAGCACGGCGGCGCCGGTGGCGACGCGCTTGGGACGCACGGATCTGCTCATGATGCGGTTCTCCTGTCTGGTGCCAAGGCACTCATTCTGGCCGAGCATCCACCCTCCCCGTGCCACGCGCCCGGATCTCGACCGGCGTGGGGCGTCGTCGATCCCCGCGCGCCGCCACCGCGGCAGCGCCGACCTTGCCCTGATCCACCCCTCGCCGTCGGCCCTTCGCCCGCCGCCTTGCGCCTCACCGACCCCCGCCGACGGTCCCTCGGCCGCCACGCCTCTCCCCCCGCACGTGCGCGGACCCACCGCGCCGACCTCGCGTCTCGGCGTCGCCGCGGCAACAACCTGCAACCATGCGGACGGATGATTCGGAGTAATTAGCATGCTTATTGAGTGATGGTGGTCTCAACGTCGACCGCCACCGCCCTTCCTTCCACCGCCCGGGAGCCGTTCAGCGACGACGCGCGTCGCCGACCCGTTCCAGCGCGCTCATCCCTGAGAGGACCACCAGCGATGTCAGTGACGACAAGCCCCCACGGCGCGGAGCCCGCGACCGCGGCGCTACGCGACCCCTACAAGCTCGATCCCGCGGACATCCTCGATCCCCCGCGCGGGTGGCGGGCGAGCTGGAAGTTCTTCGGCCCCGGGTTCGTGACCAGCGCCGCCGTCGTCGGCTCCGGTGAGCTCATCACCGCCACGGCGCTGGGCGCCGAGGTCGGCTTCCTTCTGCTGTGGCTCGTCCTCGTCTCGACGTTCGTCAAGGTCGCCGTGCAGATCGAGCTGGCCCGCTGGTCCATCTCGACGGGGAAGACCTCGGTCACGGGCTACGACGACGTCACCCCGAAGATTGCCGGCCGCGGCTGGATCTCCTACATCGGCCTGCTGATGATCCTGCAGATCGTCGTCGGGCAGGGCGGTGTCCTGGGCACCGGCGCGCTCGCGCTGAGCATGGTCATGCCCGTCGGGGGCGACCCGTTCTCGCTCGTCTCCATCGCCACCTGGGTGACGGTCATCGTCGTGCTCGCCGTCGCGGTGCACCTGACCAACCGGTACGGCGTCATCGAGCGGGTCTCCACGATCCTGGTCGCCCTGGTCACCCTCGGCGTCATCGCCATGGTCGTCGGCCTGCAGTTCACGCCCTTCGCGTGGACCGCGACTGACATCGCCGAGGGCATGCAGTTCAAGATCCAGGTCGGCACCATGGGCGTGGCCCTGGCCATGTTCGGCATGACCGGCGTGGGCGGCGGCGAGATCACCGCCTACAGCTACTGGGTGGTCGAGAAGGGCTACGCCCGCTTCGCCGGCCCGAACGACGGCTCCCAGGCGTGGGTCGACCGCGCCCGCGGCTGGATCTCGGTCATGAAGAAGGACGCCTTCCTCTCCTGGATCATCTACACCGTCTCGACCGCCGCCTTCTACATCCTGGGCGCCGCCGTCCTGCACCCGCAGGGGCTCGTGCCCCAGGGCACCGAGGTCCTCGAGGTCCTCTCCCGCATGTTCACCGACGTCGCGGGCGACTGGACCAAGGTCATCTTCCTGGTCGGCGCCGCCGCCGCCCTGATCAAGACCATCCTCGCCAACGTCCCCGGCTTCGCCCGGCAGGTCTCCAACACCCTCGCCCTCTTCGGCGCCTTCGACTGGAACAACCTCACCGTCCGCAACAAGTGGCTGCGCACGCTCATGGTGCTGCTGCCCGTCGTGTGGGGCGTGTTCTACCTGTTCGTGCAGTCCCCCGTCCTGATGATCGTCCTCGCCGGCATCGGCAACGCGGTCTACCTCATGGCCATCGTCGCCGCCGTCTGGTATCTGGGCCGCACGCAGACCGACCCCCGGGTCAAGGACGGGAAGGGCTTCACCTTCTACCTCGTCATCTCCTCGATCGCCGTCTTCGCCGTCGGGCTGCTCTCGCTGCTGGACCTCCTCGGCGTTTCGATCGGCTGAGACGACACCGCACCGCGAGAAAGGAACTGGTCATGAAGGCAGTCGTGGTCCACGGCAAGGACGACCTGCGCGTGGAGGAGGTGCCCGACCCGGTCACCGACCCCGACGACGTCCTCGTCGAGATGGAGTGGGGCGGGATCTGCGGCTCGGACGTGTCGTACTGGAAGCACGGCGCCTCGGGCACCGCGGTGCTCAAGGACCCGCTGATCCTCGGTCACGAGGTGGCCGGGCACGTCGTCGAGATCGGCGCCGGTGCGGCCGCTGAGGCCGAGCGGCTCGGCGTCCGGGAGGGCACCCGCGTGACCATCCACCCGGCGACGCCGGTCGGGGACCACGCGATGCCCGCCGACCTCGCCGAGCGCACCAACCTCTGGCCCGAGGTCCGCTACTTCGGCTCCGCGGCGTTCAGCCCGCACGAGCACGGCGGGTTCGCCCGGCTGCGCACCGTCCGGCCGGACCAGCTGCGGGTCGTCCCGGACAGGGTCTCCACCAAGGAGGCGGCCCTCGCCGAGCCCTTCGGCGTTGCGCTGCACGCGGTCGCCCGGGCCGGGGACCTGTCGGGTCGCTCCGTCCTGGTGAACGGGTCCGGCCCGATCGGGGCGCTGGTGGTGGCCGCGGCGCGAGCGAAGGGGGCCGGCACGATCTACGCCTCCGACCTGTCCCCCGCCGCCCTGGAGATCGCCCGCAAGATGGGCGCCGACCACACGGTCAACCCGGCCTCGGGCGACGCGCTGCCGCAAGACGTCGAGGTCGCCTTCGAGGCCTCCGGCGCCCCCAAGGCGCTGGGCGGGGTCATCGCCGCGGTGCGCCGCGGCGGCGTCATCGTCCAGGTGGGCAACCTGCCCGCCGGTGAGGTCTCGGCGGCGCTGGGCAACCTCGTCACGCGCGAGATCGACTACCGCGGGTCCTACCGCTTCGTCGACGAGATCTCCGACGCCCTGCGCCTCATGGCCGACGGCGTCGACGTCTCGCCGCTGATGACCCACGAGGTGGAGCTCGTCGAGGCGGCCCACGGCTTTGGGCTCGCCGCCGACCGCAGCACGGGCTCGTCGAAGGTCATGCTCAAGCTCTCCTGACCGGCCACGCAAGGCGCCCCTCACCGGAGCTCTCCGGCGAGGGGCGCCTTGCGTTGCGGGACCGGACGCGTGGACGACGGCGCCCCGCTCTTGTGAACTGTGCGCGGTCAGCCGCGGGTCAGCGCCGTCCTTGCAGTGCGGACCTCGAAGGGCGCGGAGCTCTCCGTGGTGACGGCGAACCCCTGCACCGGCTGCCACACGCCCGAGCCGGCGACCCGGAACTCGCCGGCCCATCGCGTCGTCACAGTCACCGTCCGGCCCTCGGCGGCCCCGGTGTAGACGTGGCTCACCGTGTGGTTCGGGTAGGGCGCGCCGGGGTCGGTGGTCCGGACAGGGCCCGCACCGTCGCCGAAGTCCCAGGTGAAGTCGGCAGGCCTGACCCGGACATCAACGGGCGTGTCGAGCACGACCGTGCTGAAGCTCTGCGCCGCCGCCTCGGTCCAGACGATGGTGTCGATGTTGACGAGCACCCAGCCCTGGTCCGGCTGGACGGTAAGGCCGCCGGGTGCGATCGGGAGGCGCTGGATGTCCTGCGCCGTCACGACGACGGGTGGCGTTTGCTGGCTGGGGTCACCCGGTGGAGGAATGGCGGTGACGTCGGGAAGATTGAGGGCGATCTCGTTTTCGCAGGGCTTGTATCGATGGGTGTGTGGGCCGATCTGCACATACTGACCGCAGGCCGCTTGGTTGAACGCCCGCTTCCAGTCAACTTCCGATCTAGGCCTCGCGTTCACGGCCCCGCGCACGTTTACCTTTTCGTCGCCTACAACGGTGACGGCGCTGCCCCCTGCTTCTGCCCCGATACGGGTTCCATCCGCGGCAAAAGCCGGCTGTGCAGCAAGCATGCCAATAAAGACCAGCGCAACAGCTGTGGCGACGGCTTCACTTAGAGAAAGTTTCATCTTCGACCTGGCCCTCACGGATCCTCCACCCGTCTCCGTCACGGCCGACGGCGAACACGATCACGTTCACACCACCTTGATGCTCGTCAACTAGGCTGGTTCCCGCGAAAGATTTCGATGGTGCCTCACGGGCGCGGATATCGACGCGAAAATAGTCGTTCCCTTCACGGGGAGGGCGGCTCACAATCTTCTCCACGGACATTTCTCCGCCGACTGCATGGCCGCCGGAACCGTACAAAGCCGCGACGCTCTCAACGACACCCGCACAGAACACGCACTCCGGGTGCGACATCGCCTTCCACTCGGTGAGGTCACCGGTGGCATACACGTAGGGGTACAGCTGCAGGAAGTACTGGGCGGCCGCCTCGGCGCCGGCCACGTCGTCTCTGCGCATCGCGTCGGGCGGCACGGGCTTCTCGGCCTCGGGACCCTCCGCCGCGGTGGGCGACGGAGCCGCTGACGCCGTCGTCGGGTCGGCCGTGGGCTGCGGGTCCGCGTCTGCCGTGCACCCGGCGAGCAGCGCCGTGGCGGCCAGCATTCCGAGGCCACCGGCCGACGCGCCACGCTCCACCCCCAGAGCCATGCGGCGACGGTAGTGGCAGCCACGGGCGAGCGGCTAGGGATTCGCGAAACTGTGGATGCGAACCCCTGAGGAATGGGGTGCACGACGGCGGAGGGCCGGCACCCGTGGGTGCCGGCCCTCCACTGTCGTGCGCTGCCTACTTCTTCTCGGGCAGGTCGAGCGTGACGATCTTCGTCTCCCCCGGCGTCACCACGCCGCTGGCGACGGCCCGGCGGCTGCGCCGACGCTTCGGCGCCGGCTCCGTCGTCGTCTCGACCGTGGACGGCACCGGTGCCGCGATCGCGGGCGGCTCGACCACCACGTCGCCCTGCCCCTCGTCGGTCCGCTCCGCACCGGTCACATCCGCGTGGGCCATCCGCGAGGTCGTCGCCTCACCGGCGGGCGGCACCGCCGCGTGGGCGCCGATCACGCCCGTCTTCAGCGGCGCAGCGGGCGCAGACGAGGCGGGCGCCACCTCAGCGGCCGCGACCTGAGGAGCGGCCTCGGCCACCTTCTCCGGCGCCGCCGGCGCGGCCTCGTCGGAGGCCCCGGCCTCGTCGGAGCCCCCCCCGGTCGCCGCGGGCTCACCTGCCGACGCGGGCGCGGAGGCGGGCGCCTCCTTCTTGGTGCCGTGGCTCTCCTGGTGGGCGTTCGCGGCCGCGGCGGCGATCGTCGCGAGCGTGGCCTTGACGGCCTCTCGCGCGGCCACCGCCGCCTCGTCCTCCACGGGCGCCTCCGCCTCGGGGGCGGGCTCGGCGGCCGGCTGCGCGCCGCGCCGTCCCCGTCGGCGCGAGCCGGAACCGGAACCGGACTCCTCGGCGTGCGCGTGGCCGTCGCCCGAGCCGGTCTTCTCCACCGGCTCCTCGTGCACGATGAACCCGCGCCCGTTGCAGCACTCGCACGGGGTGGAGAACGCCTCGACGAGGCCCTGCCCCACCCGCTTGCGGGTCATCTGCACCAGGCCGAGCGAGGTCACCTCGGCCACCTGGTGGCGGGTGCGGTCCCGGCCCAGGCACTCGAGCAGCCGGCGCATGACGAGGTCGCGGTTCGACTCGAGCACCATGTCGATGAAGTCGATGACGATGATGCCGCCGATGTCCCGCAGCCGGAGCTGCCGGACGATCTCCTCGGCCGCCTCGATGTTGTTCCGGGTGACCGTCTCCTCCAGCGTGCCGCCGGAACCGGTGAACTTCCCGGTGTTGACGTCGATGACGGTCATCGCCTCGGTGCGGTCGATGATGAGGGACCCGCCCGAGGGCAGCCAGACCTTGCGGTCCATGCCCTTGGCGAGCTGCTCGTCGACCCGGTACTCGCTGAAGACGTCCTTGCGGTCCGTCCAGTGGTGAAGCCGGTCGGCCAGGTCGGGCGAGAGCTCGCGGACGTACTGCGAGATCGTCTGCCACGCGGTGTCGCCGGCGACGACGAGGTTCTCGAAGTCCTCGTTGAACACGTCGCGCACCACCCGCACGGCGAGCTCGGGCTCGCCCTTGAGCAGCACCGGCGCGCTCTTGGCGTTCTTGGCCTTGGCCTCGATGTCCGCCCACTGCTTGGTGAGCCGCTCGACGTCGGCGCGCAGCTGCTCCTCGGTGGCCCCCTCGGCGGCGGTGCGGACGATGACGCCGGCGCCGTCGGGCACGATCTGCTTGAGCAGCTTCTTCAGCCGCGCGCGCTCGTTCTCCGGCAGCTTGCGGGAGATGCCGGTCATGGCCCCCGACGGCACCAGCACCAGGTGCCGCCCGGCCAGGGTGATCTGGGAGGTCAGCCGGGCGCCCTTGTGCCCGATCGGGTCCTTGGTGACCTGCACGAGCACCGAGTCCCCGGACTTCAGCGCCTGCTCGATGCGGCGGGGCTGGCCCTCCATGCCGGCGGCGTCCCAGTTGACCTCGCCGGCGTAGAGCACTGCGTTGCGGCCCTTGCCGAGGTCGACGAACGCGGCCTCCATCGAGGGCAGCACGTTCTGCACGCGGCCGAGGTAGACGTTGCCGACCATCGAGGTCTGCGTGTGGCGGGCGACGTAGTGCTCGACGAGGATCCCGTCCTCGAGGACGCCGATCTGGTTGAGCCCGTCCTTCTCGCGCACCACCATCGAGCGCTTGACCGCCTCGCGGCGCGCCAGGAACTCGGACTCGGTGATCGTCGGACGACGGCGGCCGGCCTCGCGACCCTCCCGGCGGCGCTGACGCTTGGCCTCCAGCCGGGTGGAGCCCTTGAGTGCGGTGACCTCGTCGCGGGCGCTGCGCCCGCCGGTCTCGGCCTCGCCGGTGCGGCTGCGGCGGCGACGACGGCGACGGCGCGAGCTCGACGTGCCCTCCTCGCCCTCGGCCTCGACCTCGGCGTCGGCGTCGGCGTCGGCCTCGGTGGCCTCCGCCTCCTCGGCGCTCTCGTCCTCGGTCTCGGAGGGAGTCGCGGCGGACTCCTCCTCCGCGGCCTCCTCGCCGCCCTCGTGCTGGTTGCGGTTGCGGCGTCCGCGCCCGCCGCGACGGCGACGACGACGCCCGCCGGCGTGCTCCTCCTCGCCCTCGGCGGTCTCGGCCGGCTGCTCCTCGGGCTCGGTGGGCTCGGCGGTCTCGGGCGCCTCCTCGGCGGGGGCGGGCGCACCGGCCGGGGCCTGTGCCCGCCGGCGGCGGCGGGCCTTGGTGGCGTCGGGCGCCTGGAACAACAGCGCCGTGGCAGGCAGCCGGGGCCCGCCCTCCTCCTCCGGCGCCTGGGGCTGCTCGCCACCGGCGGCCGCGACGTCCTCGAAGGCGGCCTCGGCCAGCTCCTCGTCGGTCGGCTCCTCCTCCGCCTCCTCCTCGGGCTCCCCCGCGGCCTCGGCGGCAGGGCGGACGCCGAGCTCGGCCAGGACGTCGAGCTTCTGCTCGGGAGACCGGACGGGGGCGGTGGCGCGGCGGCTGCGACGGGCGGGCCGCTTGGAGGCCTGCTCCGCCTCGCCGGCACCGTCGGAGGCGTCCTCGACGGCCAGGCCGGTGGTGTCCTCCCCGAGCGCCGGACCCTGGAGCTCGCGGGCGGGGGTCTCCGGCGCGCTGTCCTCGGCGGCGGTGGCCGTCGTGTCCTCGGCCTTGACCTCGCCGGTGTCGCCGGTGAGCGCCGGGCCGGGGATCTCCTTGCCGGTGCCCGTGGACGGGCCGGCCACCTGCTCCTCGATGGACTTCTTGGTGGTGCGCCGCGTGCGGGTCTTCTTCGGCGCGGGCGCCTCGGCGGGCTCGGTCGCGGCGGGTGCCGCCCCGGCGGCCTCGGTGGGCGTCGTCCGGTCGGCGTCGGCGGGTGCGGCCGCGGAATCAGCGGCCTCGGCCGGTGCGCCGGCGTTCTCGGCCGTGGCGCTCTCCGCGGCCTGGGCGGTCTTGTCGGTCTTCTTCGTGGTGGCGCGGCGCGTGGCGGTGCGCCGGGCCGGCGCCTTCTTCGCCGCCGCTTCCTGGGCCGGGGCCGCATCCGGGGCCTCCTGGGCCGCCGCGGCCGGGGCCTCCTGGCCGGCGGGGGCCTGCCCGTCGGCCGGCGCGGCCTTCTTCGCCGGCGCCTTGCGGGCACGGGTGGCCCGCTTCTTGGGGGCCGTCTCGGCGGCGTCCGCCTTCGCAGACTCCGCCTCGGGCGCGGTGCCCGCCTTGGGCGCGGGCGCTGCCTCGGACGTGCCCTGGTCCGCCGGCGTGCCGGCGGTCTCGGGCGCGCCCTCGCCGGACGCCTGAGGCCCCGTCGCCGGGCTCGTCGCGCGGCGCGAGCGGGTGCGACGCGCCGGCTTCTGGTCTTCCGCTGCGGTCTCCGCGCCGGAGTCGATCGTCTCGTCGTTCACGGGGTACTCCCCTTGCCCCCGGCCGCCGCCCACACCCACGGCGCCCGCGGGCGGTTCAGTCGTCCGCACGAGGCGGACGGAAGTCCATGTGGTACGCCCGGCGCGCCGTGAAGCGCAAACCTGACGCCGACGGCGGTCGGCCTGCCGACCTGCCCTCATGGCTGCTCGGCCACGGGCACCCTGA
Source organism: Georgenia ruanii (assembly GCF_009193175.1). Lineage (GTDB taxonomy): Bacteria > Actinomycetota > Actinomycetes > Actinomycetales > Actinomycetaceae > Georgenia > Georgenia ruanii. Next base: position 93,839 of record NZ_VUKE01000013.1, read on the forward strand.
CCCCTGCTGCAGCGCACCCACCGTGAGGCGGGGCGGCGCGAGGTGAGCCAGGACCGGTGCGGTCGCGACGTCGTCGGACCGGAGAACGGGGTGTGGTGCTGCCCTCCGGCCGGAAGAAGTATCTCACAGTGCCTCGCGACCGGCCCCGCGGACGCGCCGGCGATCGTGACGGGCCGTCATCTTCCGGGACGTTGGTCCCGGCCCGCCCCGAGACGCCGCTCGTACGTTGGCTGCACGACAGCCGCGGTTTTCGGCTGCTCGCACGCTTCTCATCACGAAGGGCGCCCCGGTGGAATCCCTCGACCTCGCTCGGTGGCAGTTCGGCATCACGACCGTCTACCACTTCATCCTCGTGCCGCTCACGATCGGCCTGTCCCCCCTGGTGGCGATCATGCACACCGCGTGGGTGCGCACCGGCAACGAGCGCTGGCACCGGCTGACGAAGTTCTTCGGCAAGGTCCTGCTCATCAACTTCGCCCTCGGCGTGGCCACGGGCATCGTGCAGGAGTTCCAGTTCGGGATGAACTGGTCGGAGTACTCCCGGTTCGTGGGCGACATCTTCGGCGCCCCGCTGGCCATCGAGGCCCTGGCCGCGTTCTTCCTCGAGTCGACGTTCCTGGGCCTGTGGATCTTCGGCGAGGGCAAGCTGCCCAAGTGGCTGCACAGCGCCTGCATCTGGCTGGTGGCGATCGGCACGAACCTCTCCGCCTACTGGATCCTGGCGGCGAACTCCTGGATGCAGCACCCGGTCGGGGCGGTGTACAACCCCGAGACCGGCCGCGCGGAGCTCGACGGCGTGCGCGGCTTCTTCGAGGTGATGACCAACAACACCCTCATCGCCGCCTACTCCCACACCGTGAGCGCCGCGTTCCTGGTCGGCGGCACCTTCGTCGCCGGCATCTGCGGCTGGTGGATCGTGCGCTCGGTGCGCGCCGGGCGCGAGCACGAGGCCGGGCAGGTGTGGCGGCGCGGCGCCTACGTCGGCCTGATCACGATGCTCATCGCCGGCGTCGGCGTCGGGATCTCCGGCGACTTCCAGGGCAAGCTCATGTACGAGCAGCAGCCCGCGAAGATGTCCGCCGCCGAGGCGCTGTGCGAGGGCGAGGAGGGCGCCGCGTTCTCCCTGTTGACCATCGGGGACCTGTCCAACTCCTGCGAGGGCGTGCACCACGTCCTCCAGATCCCGGGCCTGACCTCCTTCCTCGGCACCGGCCACTTCGCCGGCGCGGACAGCTACCTGCCGGGCGTCAACGACGTCCAGCGCGAGTACACCGAGCGCTACGCCGACCAGTTCGGCCCCGACGTGGACTACGTGCCCAACCTCGCCGTGACGTACTGGAGCTTCCGGCTCATGATCGGGCTGGCCGGCTTCTCCGCCGCCCTGGCCCTGGCCGGGCTGTGGGTGCTGCGCAGGGGCCGGGTCACGGACTCGGTGTGGTTCTCCCGGCTGTGCCTGGTCGCGCTGCCGATGCCGTTCCTCGCCTCGTCCTTCGGCTGGATCTTCACCGAGATGGGCCGCCAGCCCTGGGTGGTCCACCCCAACCCCGCCAACCCGGTGGACCAGGTCTACCTGCTCACCCAGCACGGCGTCTCCACCGTCGTCTCAGCCGGCTCGGTGATCACCTCCCTCGTCATCTTCACGCTGCTCTACGCCGCGCTGGGCGTGGTGTGGTTCCTGCTCATCCGCCGCTACGTCCGCGAGGGCATCGAGCCCCTGCCCGGGGACGGCGCCGCCGGCCCCACCGACACCGGCGCGCCGGGCGAGCTCGAGCCCACCCTGTCCTTCGCCTACTGACCGAGTTTTGGAGACGTCCCCATGGATCTCCCCCTGCTGTGGTTCCTCCTCATCGCCGTCCTGTGGACGGGGTACCTCGTCCTCGAGGGCTTCGACTTCGGCGTGGGGATGCTGCTCAAGCCCTTCGCCCGCGACGAGAAGGAGCGCCGGGTGCTGCTGCGCTCGATCGGCCCGGTGTGGGACGGCAACGAGGTATGGCTGCTCACCGCCGGCGGCGCCACCTTCGCCGCCTTCCCCGAGTGGTACGCCACCATGTTCTCGGGCTTCTACCTGCCGCTGCTGCTCATCCTGCTCGCGCTCATCGTGCGGGTCTGCGCCATCGAGTGGCGCGCGAAGATCAACGACCCGGCGTGGCGCAACCGCTGGGACTGGGCGCACACCGTGGGGTCCTGGGTGCCCGCGGTGCTGTGGGGCGTGGCCTTCGCCAACCTCGTCCAGGGCACCGAGATCCGGCTCGTCGACGGCCGCCACCAGCTCGTGGGCGGGTTCTTCTCCCTGCTCACGCCGTTCACCCTGCTCGGCGGGGTGATGACCGCCGTCGTCTTCCTCACCCACGGCGCGGTCTTCCTGGCGCTGAAGACCGGCGGGGAGGTGCGCGAGCGGGCCGGGAAGCTGGCCGCCCGGCTGTCGGTGGTCTCCCTCGTGGTGGCCGGCGCCTGGGCGGTGTGGGCCCAGCTGGCCTTCTCCGCGCACACCCTGACCTGGGTGCCGCTGGCCGCCGCGGCCCTGGCGCTGGTGGGCGTCGTCGTGGCCACCCGGGCCCGGCGCGAGGGTTGGGCCTTCACGCTCAACGCCGTGGCGATCGTGGCCGCCGTCGTGCTGATCTTCGGGGTGATGTACCCCAACGTCATGCCGTCCTCGATCGACCCCGCCTTCTCCCTCTCGATCGACGCCGCCGCCTCCTCCCAGGCGACGCTGCAGGTCATGAGCGTGGTCGCGCTGCTCATCGTCCCGGTCGTGCTGGCCTACCAGGGCTGGACGTACTGGGTGTTCCGCAAGCGCATCACCACCGACCAGATCGGCGGCGACGAGGGCCTGCTGCCCACCGAGGGCCGGCCGCTCGAGCCCACCGCACACTGATCAGGTGAAGCCGCTCGACCCCCGCCTCCTCCGTCACGCCCGCGCCGCCCGCCGCTACATCGCCCTGACGGCCGCGACGGGCTTCACGACCGCGGCCCTCGTGGTCGCTCAGGCGCTGCTGATCTCCCACGCCGTCGCCCCCGTCATCGAGGGCCGGGCCGCCTGGGCCGACGTCGCGGGCCTGGTGTGGGCGTTCGCGGCGGTGGTGGCGGGCCGGTTCCTGGTGCTGGTGGTCCAGGAGGCCTTCGCCCACCGCGCCGCGCGCGACGTCGTGGCCGACCTGCGCGCGCAGGTGCTCACCGCCGCCGTCGCCCAGGGGCCGCGCTGGCTCGCCGCGGGCCACGGGCAGCAGGTGGTCACCCTGGCCACCCGCGGCCTGGACGACCTCGAGCCGTACTTCGTGCGCTACCTGCCCCAGCTGCTGCTCGCGGCGACCGTCACCCCGGCGGCGCTGGTGGTCGTGGTCGGCCTCGACCTCGTCTCGGCGCTGATCATCGCGGCCACGCTGCCCCTCATCCCGGTGTTCATGTGGCTCATCGGGCTGCTCACGCAGAAGTACGCCGCCGAGAAGCTCGAGGTCATGACCCGGCTCGGCGCCCAGCTGCTCGACCTGCTCGCCGGGCTGAGCACCCTCAAGGCGCTCGGCCGCGAGCGCGGCCCGGGCCGGCGGGTGGGCGAGCTCGGCCGCGCCTACGCGGCCACCACCATGGCGACCCTGCGGGTGGCGTTCCTCTCCGGCGCGGTGCTGGAGTTCCTGGCCTCCATCTCCGTCGCGCTGGTCGCGGTGGTCATCGGCACCCGCCTCGTGGCCGGCGACCTGGACCTCACCACCGGGCTGGCCGTGCTCATGCTCGCCCCGGAGATCTACAAGCCGCTGCGCGAGGTCGGCTCGCAGTTCCACGCCTCCGCCGACGGGGTGGCCGCCGCCGAGCAGGCCTTCGCGGTCCTCGAGCGGCCGGCCCCGCCGGCCGGGAGCGCCCCCGCCCCCGACCTGCGCCGCACCACGCTGGTGCTCGACGGCGTGAGCGTCGCCGCGCCGGGGCGGGCCACCTGGGCGCCCTCGGGCCTGGACGCCCGGGTCCGGCCCGGCCGGCTGGTGGCCCTGGCGGGCCCGTCCGGGGCGGGCAAGACCACCGCCGCCGCCGTCGTCCTGGGGCTGCTGCGCCCGGACGCCGGCGCGGTGCGGCTCGAGCCGGCCGCGGGCGCGCCGCTCGACCTGGCCGACGTCGACCCCGCGGCCTACCGCGCCCAGGTCGCCTGGGTGCCCCAGCGCCCGATCATCCTGCCCGGCACGGTGCGCGCGAACGTGCTCGGGGCCGCCGACGCCCCGGTCGACGCCCGCGCGGAGGCGGCCGCGGCGGCCACCGGGTTCGACCGGGTGCTCGCCGCGCTGCCCGAGGGCTGGGACGCCGTCCTCGGTCACGGCGGCGCGGGGCTGTCCGTGGGCCAGCGTCAGCGCCTGGCCCTGACCCGCACCCTGCTGGGCGCCGAGCCGCTGGTGGTCCTGGACGAGCCCACCGCGCACCTGGACGCCGCGGCCGAGCGCCAGGTGCTCGACTCCCTCGCCGCGCTGCGCGCCGCGGGGCGCACCGTGCTGGTCATCGCCCATCGGGAGGCGGTGGTGGCCCTGGCCGACGACGTCGTGGCGGTCCGCGCGCGCACGGCCACCGCGGCCGAGGCGGCCGCGCTGGACGCAGCCGCGACCGCCGCCGCCGCGACCGCCGCCGACGCGCCGGCCCGCGGGCCGGCGGCGCCCGCGCAGGACGCCGCCGCGACCCCCGAGGAGGTGGCCCGGTGACCGCGACCACCGCCGCGCCCGTCCGCCCCGGCGCCGGCGTGCTGCCGGCCGCCGAACGGCGGGCGCTGCGCCGCGCCGTCGCCCTGCTCGACCTCGACCGGGTGCGCCTGCTGTGGGCGGTGCTCGCCGGCAGCGCGGGCCTGGGCAGCGCGGTCGCCCTGAGCGCGACCGCCGCCTGGCTCATCGCCCGCGCCTCGCAGATGCCCCCGATCCTCGAGCTCGGCGTCGCCTCGGTGGCGGTGCGCACCTTCGGCATCTCCCGGGCGCTCATGCGCTACCTCGAGCGCCTCGCCTCCCACGAGGTCGCCCTGCGCGGCATGGCCTCGCTGCGCCAGCACGTCTACCAGACCCTCGCCGCCGGGCCGGTCGACGCCGTCGCCGGGCTGCGCCGCGGCGACCTGCTCGCGCGCACCGGCGCCGACGTCGACGCGGTCGGCGACGTCGTCGTGCGCGCCCTGCTGCCCGCCGCCGTCGCGGCGGTCGTCGGCGTCGGCTCGGTGGCGCTCGTGGGCTGGCTGCACCCGGGAATCGGCGCGCTGCTCGCGGTGTGCCTGCTGGTGGCCGGGCTGGTGGGCCCGTGGCTGAGCATGCGGGCGGCGCGGCTGTCCGAGCGTGCCCAGCTCCTCGCCCGGGCGGACCTGTCCGCGACGGCGCAGACCCTGGTCGACGGCGCCGCCGAGCTGACCGTCTCGGGCCGGCTGACCCGGCTGCTCGCGCACCTGGGCCGCACCGAGGCCACGCTGGCCCGCGCCAAGGACGCCGCGGCCCGGCCGGCCGCGCTGGCCGCCGGGGTGGACAACCTGGCGATGGGCGTCGCCGTCCTCGGGGCGCTGGTGCTCGGCATCCCGGCCGCCACCGCCGGGGCGCTGGCGCCGGTCGAGCTCGCCGTGGTGGTGCTCACCCCGCTGGCGGCGTTCGAGGGCACGGCGCTGCTCGGCCCGGCCGCGATCCAGCTGGTCCGCTCGGGCGGGTCGGCGCTGCGGATCATGGAGCTGCTCGACGCCGCCGCTCCCGGCGGCGAGAGGTCAGCTCAGCGAGACGTCACCGTCGCCGCGGGCCGTCCCGGTCGTCGCGAGACGCCGGCTCCCGCACCCGCCAACGCGGTCCCGGCCCCCGCCGCTGGGCCGTCGATCCCGGCGGCCGAGGTCACCCCCGGCCCGCGCCCGCACCTGGGCGCCCGGAACCTCGCGGTGGGCTGGCCGGGCGGAGCCGTGGTGGCCGCCGGGCTCGACCTCGACCTCTCCCCCGGCCGGGCGGTCGCCGTCGTCGGCCCCAGCGGCATCGGCAAGACGACGCTGCTGCTCACCCTCGCCGGGCTGCTGCCCCCGCGCGCCGGCGCCGCCACCCTCGACGGCGCGCCGGCGTGGGGCATGGACCGGGGCGCGGTCAGCGACCAGGTGGTGCTCACCGCCGAGGACGCGCACGTCTTCGCGACCACGGTGCTGGAGAACCTGCGCGTGGCCCGCGGCAGCGTGACCCGGGCGGAGGCCGCCGCGCTGCTCGGCCGCGCCGGCCTGGGCGACTGGCTCGCCCGCCTGCCCCAGGGCCTGGACACCATGCTCGGCACGGACGCCACGACCATCTCCGGCGGCGAGCGGCGCCGTATCCTGCTCGCCCGCGCGCTGGCCAGCCCCGCGCCGCTGCTGTTGCTCGACGAGCCCGGCGAACACCTCGACCCCGCCACCGCCGACCGGCTCGTCACCGACCTGCTGCGGGCCGGCCGCGACGCAGAGTCCGGGCCGGGGCGCGGCGTCGTCCTCGTCACCCACCGGCTGGCGGCGCTGGACGCCGCCGACGAGGTGATCGTGCTCGGCAGGCCCGAGGAGGTGAACGACGACGTCGCACCCGGCCCGGCGCGCGCACCGGCTACCGTGCTGGCCAGGGGCTCGCACCGGGAGCTCCTGGCCACCATGCCCGCCTACCGGTGGGCGGCAGAGCAGGAAGAGCGACGATGACGGACGAGGGCCAGCGCGGCACGGCACCCGGGTGCCCGTTCCCCCACGGCATGACGCCGGGCGCGGGCGACGGCGAGACGGCCGGGCACGGCGACGGCGCGCGCGCCGCCGGCGGGATGGGCCGCCCCGACCCGCACGGCACACCGGCCGGGGTCGGCCGCACCGACCCGCACGGCACACCGGCCGGGGTCGGCCGCACCGACCCGCACGGCACACCCACCGACGGCGTCGACCTCGCCGACCTCCACGACGCCCTCACCTACCCCCGCCTGGTCAACCCGCACGCGGGCACGGGCCCCACCCACGCCGACGGCGACCGGCACACCATCGCCACCGACACCTCCTCGCTGCTCGGCGCGGCCATCAACGTCGCCTCGCACCTCAACACGACCGACGCGCTGCGCAACTTCGTCGACCGCGCCGCCCGCCTCACCGGCGCCCGCTACGCCGCCCTCGGCGTCCTCGACAGCCGCGGCAACACCACCGCCTTCGTCCAGGTGGGCGTGACCGAGGAGGAGGTCGAGATCCTCGGCCACCCGCCGCGCGGGCACGGCGTGCTCGGCGCCATCCCCGTCGACGGCCCGCTGCTCCTCGACGACCTCACCCAGCACCCCGACTTCGGCGGCTTCCCGCCCGGCCACCCGCCGATGTACTCCTTCCTGGGGGTGCCGGTGCGGGTGCGCGACCAGGTCTTCGGCCGCCTGTACCTCTCCGAGAAGCCCGGCGGCTTCTCGCAGCACGACGCCGAGGACATGATGAGCCTGGCCGAGGCGGCCGCGGTGTCGATCGAGAACTCGCGCCTGTACGCCGAGGCGCGCAACCGCGAGCGGTGGATCGCCGTCAGCCAGGACATCACCACCACCTTGCTCGAGGGCACCGAGGAGGAGGAGGCCCTCGAGATGATCGCCGCGCGGTTGCGCGAGGTCGCCGAGGCCGACACCGCGCTCATCGTCCTGCCCTCCGTGGGCGACGCGTGGGCCTGCGAGATCGCCGACGGCGTGGACGCCCACGAGCTCATCGGGCTGGTCTTCCCGCCGGACGGGCGTGCCATGACGGTGCTCAAGGAGGGGTCCGGCATGATCGTCGACTCCCTCACCCGGCTGCGGACCCTCCGGCTGCGCGAGCTCGCCCGCTTCGGCCCGGCGCTGTACGCCCCGATGATGCTGCGCGGGGAGGGCCGCGGCGTCATCCTCCTGCTGCGACGCATCGGCGCCGAGGAGTTCGACCTGTCCGACCTCGCCATGGCCGAGTCGGTGGCCGGGCAGGCCGCGCTCGCCCTCGAGCTGGCCGCCGCCCGCCACGCCCAGGACGTCGCCTCTCTCCTGGACGAGCGCGCCCGCATCGGCCGGGACCTGCACGACCTCGCCATCCAGCAGCTGTTCGCCACCGGCATGCAGCTGGAGTCGGCCCGCGCGCACCTGGCCGAGCGCGGCGAGGCGGCCCTGGCGACCCTCTTCGAGCAGTCGCTGGGCAGCGTCGACGAGTCCGTCAAGCAGATCCGCGCCATCGTGCACTCCCTGCGCCAGCCGGACACCGCCGTCGTCCTCGTCGAGCGGCTGCGCCGCGAGGCCTCGCTGGCCCGCACCGCGCTGGGCTACGCCCCCTCGCTCCTCATCGACGTCGACGGCGTGGTCATCGCCGGGGACGACGACGACAGCGACCTCGTCGACACGGTCGACAACCGCGTGGACGCCGACATCGCCGACGACGTCGTCGCCGTGGTGCGCGAGGGCATGTCCAACGCCGCCCGCCACGCCAAGGCGTCCTCGGTGCAGGTGCGCGTGAGCGTGCTCGGCCACGGGCCGACCGGGCGGGTGGTCGTGGACGTGGAGGACGACGGCACCGGCGTGGACCCGAGCGTCACCCGCAGCTCCGGCCTGTCCAACCTCGCCGCGCGGGCGCGCCGCCACGGCGGCACCTTCGCCCTGGGCGCGAACGAGCGCGGCCAGGGCAGCCTGATGAGCTGGCAGGCGCCGCTGAGCTGACCGGGGCCCCCGCGACGCCCGCCGCGTCCTCGCTCGCTACTGGCGCCAGCCGGCGGCGCGCTGGCCCGCCACCCAGGCGGCGACCTGGGTGCGCCGCTGCAGGCCCATCTTGCTCAGCAGCGCGGTGATGTGGTTCTTCACCGTCTTCTCGGCGACGCCGAGCTTCTCGCCGATCTCCCGGTTGGACAGCCCGTCGCCGATGAGATCGAGAACCTTGCGCTCGGAGGGGGTGAGCTCCGCCGTCGGGTCGTCGTGGTCGGCGCGCCGGCGGGTGACGGTGCGCTCGTCGAGGAGCGTGCGGCCGGCGGCCACGGCCTTGACGACGTCGGCGATCTCCGCGCCGCGGACGGTCTTGAGCAGGTAGGCCTTGGCGCCGGCGTTGAGCGCGGCGGCCAGGGCGTCGTCGTCGTCGAAGGAGGTCAGCACGACGGAACGGGCGTCCGGGATCTTCTCGCGCAGGGTGGTGATGATGTCGATGCCGGTGCCGTCGGGCAGCTGGAGGTCGACGAGGAGGACGTCGGGGCGCACCAGCTCCCCGCGGCGCACGGCCTCGGCCACGGACCCCGCCTCGGCGACGACGGTCAGCCCGTCGGCGCGGTCGACGATCTCGGCGATCCCCCGCCGGACGATCTCGTGGTCATCGATGATCATGACGCGGATGTCGCGTCCGGTCTGCTGTTCGTACGACACGGCCCGAGCCTATCGAAGGCACCCGCGGCGCGGGTGGGACGATTCCGGCGATTTCGGCGTTTCCAGGACGACGGCGCCCGGTTCCGTGGCGGCCGGCACCGCGACGCCCGGCCAGACCACGACGCCCGGCCAGACCACGACGCCCGGCCAGACCACGTCGCCCGGCCAGACCACGTCGCCCGGGCGGGTGCGGCGTCAGCGGGCGGCGGGGCGGCGCTGGCAGCGCGGGCACGAGAACGACCCGCGGTTCATGAACTGCTCGCGCCGCACGGGCGCGCCGCAGCGGGGGCACGGCCGGCCGGCGCGGCCGTAGACTGCCAGGGAGCGGGCGAAGTATCCGGCGGCGCCCTCGACGTCGACGTACAGGGCGTCGAAGCTCGTCCCGCCGACGGCGAGGGCCTCGCCCATGACCTCCGCGGCGGCGTCGAGCAGCTCGCGGACCGCGGCCGGGCGGAGCCGGTCGGTGCGGCGGGTGCCGTGCAGCCGCGCGCGCCACAGCGCCTCGTCGGCGTAGATGTTCCCGACCCCGGAGACCAGGGACTGGTCCAGCAGCGCCCGCTTGACCTCGGTGCGCCGGGCCCGGAGGCGGCGCACGAGGGCGGGCCGGTCCAGCGCCGGGTCGAGCACGTCGCGGGCGATGTGCGCCACGGGCGCGGGCAGCACCGGCGCGTCGGACCCCTGCCCGCCGGGGGCGCCGTCGTCGGTGGGCACGGTGTCGACCGCCATGAGGTGGCCGAAGGTGCGCTGGTCGACGAACCACAGCTGCCCGCCGTCGGCGAGGCGCAGCCGGACGCGCAGGTGGGCGGTGGTGGCCGGGACGGTGCGCACGAGGCTGGGCGGGCGCAGCGCGGTGAGGTCGGCCGGGCGGTCCCCGGCCGGGGCGAGGAAGGGCTCCGCGGGGCCGCCGAGGTCCTCGGCGACGTTCCGCCGCGCCTCGTCGGGCTCCTGGACGAGCAGCTGGCCGCTCATGCCGAGGTGGGCGAGCAGCGCCTCGTGCGGGGCGTCGTCGGCGCCGTCGCCGAGGGTGAGCCAGAGGTACTTGCCGCGGCGGACGGCGCCGGTGACCGCGCGGCCGCGGGTGCGGGCGACGAGCTCGGCCGCTCCCCCGGGCTGGCGCCGCACGCCGCGCGGGTGCAGCACGTCGACGTCGGCGATGGTGCGGCCCACCACGCGGGCGGCCAGGCCACGGCGGACGGTCTCGACCTCGGGCAGCTCCGGCATCGGCGCGGTCAGGCCTGTGCGGCGGCCGCGTCGTCGGGCGCGCCGGTCGCGGCGGCAGGCCCGCCGTCGTCCGCACCGGCGCCGGGCGCACCGTCGGCGGGAGCGGCGGCCGCGGCCTCGACGCCCGCGGCCTCGAGCCGGGCGTAGGCGTCCTCGGCGGCGTTCTGCTCGGCGACCTTCTTCGAGCTGCCCACGCCCGAGCCGGCCTCGGCCCCCGCCAGCTCGACCACGGCGGTGAACGTGCGGGCGTGGTCGGGCCCGGTGCCGGTGACGACGTAGGCGGGGCCGCCCAGGCCGCGCGCGGCGGCGAGCTCCTGCAGGGAGGTCTTCCAGTCCAGCCCGGCACCGAGCCGCTCGGCCTGGCTGAGCAGGTGCCCGACGAGGCGCTCGACGACGGCGCGGGTGTGCTCGAGGCCGTGGCACAGGTAGGTGGCGCCGATGAGGGCCTCGACGGTGTCGGAGAGGATGGAGTCCTTCTCCCGCCCGCCGGTGACGAGCTCGCCGCGCCCGAGGAGGATGAACTCCCCCAGCGCGAGGTCGCGGGCCACCTCGGCCAGCGCGCGCTGGCTGACCGTGGCCGCGCGCATGCGGGCGAGGTCGCCCTCGGGCACGCCGGGGTGGTGGCGGTAGAGGTACTCGGTGACGATGACGCCGAGGACGGAGTCGCCGAGGAACTCCAGCCGCTCGTTGGTGGGGATGCCGCCGGCCTCGTGGGCGAAGGACCGGTGGGTCAGGGCGAGGACCAGCAGCTCGGGGTCGATCGTCGTCCCCAGGGCCTGCAGCAGCGCCTCGACGTCCTGGCGGGCCGGCGCCTCGGCGACCTGGCCGCGCTTCTTCTTGCTCATGCCGCTCCCCCCGTCGTGCCCGCCGTCACTGCTCCGCCTGCTTCTCCGCGTCGGGGAACAGCGAGCCGAGGGCGGACCAGCGCGGGTCGAGCTGCTCGTGGTGGTGGCCCGGCTCGGCGTCGTCGAGCCGCACGCCGCACTCGGGGCACAGCCCGGGGCAGTCGGGCCGGCACAGCGGCCGGAACGGCAGGGCCAGCACGACGGCGTCGCGCAGGGTCGGCTCGAGGTCGAGCAGCTCGCCGGCGAGCTCGGGCAGGTCCTCGGCCTCCTCGTCGCCGTCGGCGGCCAGCTCGGCGCGCTTGCCCGGGTAGTAGTACAGCTCCGAGACGCCCACGCTGAGGTCGTCGTCGACCTCGCGCAGGCAGCGCGAGCACTCCCCGTGGAGGCCGACGCCGACCGTGCCGGTGACGAGCACGCCGTCGGACACCGCCTCCAGGCGCAGGTCCAGGTCCATGTCGCTGCTGGCGGGCACCCCGATGACCTCGGTGCCCATGTCCGCCGGGGCGGGCATGGTGCGGGTCAGTTCGCGCAGCGCCCCGGCCCGACGGCCGAGGTCGTGCGTGCTGATCACCAGGGGGGATCGCGGGTCCATCAAGGCTCCTTGGGTGGGGTGGGGTCGCCCGGTGGGGGCGCCGGCCGGGTGGTCGCCGGCCGCGGCGCGCCCGTGGTCGGGACCGGCCTTCGATGCTACCCGCGCCCCGGCGCGGGCAGCGTGCGTGCTCCCTCTGGGCGAACGCCGGGGTGCTACCCCTGCCCGCCCGGCGAACGGTCGCCGCGGGCGGCCAGCGCCTCGCGCCCGGCGCGCACCTGGGCGGTGATCGCGCCGAGGTCGATCTCGAACTGGGCGAGCCGGCGGTCGCAGTAGTCGTCGGCGTCGGCGGCGAGCTTGGCCGCCTGCTCCTCGGCCTCGGCGACGATCCGCTCGGCGCGCTCGTTGGCCAGCGCCACCACCCGCTCGCCGGCGACGAGCCGCTCGGCCTCCGCCTCGGCGTCGGCGACGATCCGCTCGGCCTGCTCGCGGGCGCGCCGCAGGACGGCGTCGGCGTCGGCCACGATGTCGTCCGCGGCGTGGATCTCCGCGGGCACGACGGCGCGGGCGGCGTCGAGCAGGTCGAGCGCCTCGGCCTTGTTGACCAGCACTGAGGCGGACATCGGCATCGCCCGGGCGCGCTCGAGCATCGCGGCGAGCTCGTCGAGGATGGAGATCAGCGAGGCGCCGTCGTCGGCGCGCTGCTGCGTGGTGGGTGCCGTCATCTCTGTTCTCCTGCGGGTGTGGACAGGGCCTGGTGCAGCGCGGCGGCGACGGCGGGCGGCACGAGGTCGTCGATGGGGCCGCCGTGGCCGGCGACGTCCTTGACCATGGACGAGGCGATGTGCCCGAGGGTGGGGTCCCCCATGACGAAGACCGTCTCGATGCCCACCAGGTGGCGGTTCATCAGCGCCATCGCCTGCTCGGAGTCGAAGTCGGCGGCGCCGCGCAGGCCCTTGACGATCGCCACCGCGCCCACGTCGGCGCAGTAGCGCGCGAGCAGGCCGTCGACGAGCTCGACGCGCACCCCGGGCAGGTCCGCGAGCGCGGCGCGCGCCAGGGCCACGCGCTGCTCCGCGTCGAAGAGGTACCGCTTGGCGGGGTTGTGCGCGACGACGACCACCACCTCGTCGAACATCGCGCGGGCCCGGCGGACCACGTCGACGTGCCCGTAGGTGATGGGGTCGAACGAGCCCGGGCAGACGGCCAGGCTCATGCCGGTCCTTCCTCGCTGCGCATGGCCGACACGTTAGCCCCGGTTCTCCACGGCCTCGGCGAACCACACCGCGGTGTCGCCGTAGCCGCGGTCGTCGACCGGGGCGAGGCCGGCCGGCCAGGTGGGCTCGGGGCTGCGCTTGGAGCGCTCGACGACGACGACGGCGTCCGGGGCCAGCCACCCGGCGCCGGCCGTGCCGGCGGCGCCGGCGGGCGGCGCAGTCCCCGCCGTGCCGGCGTCCCCGGCGAGGAGGGCGAGGACGGCGGCGAGGTCCTCCTCGGTGACGTCGTAGGGCGGGTCGAGCAGGACCAGGTCCGCCGGTGCGGTGCCCGCCGGGGGCGGGGCGGCGAGGTAGGTGTGCACCTTCGCGGCGACGACGTCGACCCGCTCGCCCAGCCCCAGGGCCCCGGCGTTGCGGCGGCACAGCTGGGCGGCGGCCTTGGCGGACTCGACGAGGGTGACCCGGGCGGCCCCGCGCGAGGCGGCCTCGAGACCGAGCGCCCCGGAGCCGGCGTAGAGGTCGAGCACGCGCGCGCCGCTCACGACCCCGAGGTGCTCGAGGCGGGAGAACAGCGCCTCGCGGACGCGCTCGGAGGTGGGGCGGGTCCCGTTGCGCGGCACCTGGAGGGTGCGCCCGCCGGCGCTCCCGGCGACGATCCTGGTCACGGGGCCAGCGTAGACAGCCGCCGGCGCGGGCCCCGACCCGGGCGGGCGCGGGCCCTGCCCGGGGCCTCAGCGGGACCCGACCCGGCCGGGCCGTCGCGACCTCACCCAGGGCCCGGGGTGACACCTCCGACATCCCGGCCGCTCCGCGCACGACGTACGGTGGGGATAGGTCATCCTGCCGTCCGCAAGGCGGCGTCGCCGTCGTCCCCGAGGGAGCGCCATGCCCGTCCCCCTGTCCATCCTCGACCTGGCCACCATCGCCCCCGGCGGCTCAGCCGCCGACACCTTCGCCGCCAGCGTCGACCTCGCCCGGCACGCCGAGCGGTGGGGGTACACGCGGTACTGGTTCGCCGAGCACCACAACATGCCGAGCATCGCCTCCTCCGCGACGAGCGTGCTCATCGGGCACATCGCCGGGGCGACGAGCACGATCCGGGTGGGCGCCGGCGGCGTCATGCTGCCCAACCACTCCCCGCTGGTCATCGCCGAGCAGTTCGGCACGCTGGCCAGCCTCTACCCCGGCCGCATCGACCTGGGGCTGGGCCGCGCCCCGGGCGGGGACCCCAACGTCATGGTCGCCCTGCGCCGCGACCGGGCGTCCGCCGAGCGCTTCCCGCAGGACGTCGTCGAGCTGCAGGCACTGCTCGGGGACCCGGCGCCGCACCAGCTGGTCCGCGCCATCCCCGGCGAGGGCACCCGGGTGCCGCTGATCATCCTCGGCTCCTCCCTGTTCGGGGCGAAGCTGGCTGCGGCCCTCGGCCTGCCGTACTCGTTCGCCTCGCACTTCGCGCCCGCCGCGCTCGAGGACGCGGTGCGGGCCTACCGCCGCGAGTACCGGCCCTCCGAGGACCACCCGGAGCCGTACGTCATCGCCGCGATGAACGTCTTCGCCGCGGACACCGACGCGGCGGCGCAGGCGGTGTTCGAGGACACGCTGCGCCAGCGCGTCATCGGGCTGGTCCGCCCCGGGGCGTCGGTCTCGCCGCAGGACGCCGACGCGCTGCTCGCCTCCCCCGCCGGCCAGCAGGTGCGCCAGATGCTGCGCCACTCCGCGGTGGGCACCCCCGAGAAGGTCCGCGCCCGGGTGGCGGAGTTCGCCCAGCACGCCGACGCGGACGAGCTCATCATCGCCACCTCGGCCGCCCCGGCGCAGCGGCTGCGCTCGTACGAGCTGCTCGCCCGGGCCTGGGAGCTGACCGGCTGATCAGCGCCGGCCGACGCCGGTGTGCTCCCGGCCGGCGGGCGCAGCGTCTCGCGCAACCCGCCGCGCGGTCGGCGCCCTTGCGGAAACGCGCCACAAAGTCGGCCCGCCACCCTCCGGGCGCGCATCGGGGACGGCGTGTCGTCGGCGTGTCGCTCAGGTGGCGCCGGACTTTGCGGCGCGATCCGCGACTAGGTCGCCGCCCGGCCCGGCCGGGCCGCGACCGCCACGGCGATGACGGCGAGCACCGCCTGGGCGGCGAGCAGCGCCGGCGGCACCGCGCCCAGCAGCAGCGCGACGAGCACCGGGATGGCGCCGAGGCTCGCGATGTCGGGGCCCTTGGCCACCACGGAGGTCATGCCTGGCGGCAGCGCGCCCATGGGCGTGTGGACCAGGGGGCCGGAGAAGTCCGGCAGCGGCCGGTAGGCCGCCCGCACCACCGCCGCCGCCCACACCGGCGCCCCAAGCACGCCGAGGACCAGCCACGACCCCGCGTCGCCGTACCGCCATCCCAGGGCTGCGAAGACCACCAGCGACCACGCCACCAGCACCCCGGTCGGCACCGCCAGGCGCAGCAGGCGGACGTGCTTCTGGGCCAGCGGGAGCAGGGCGTCCAGCGCCGGGGCGACGTGGGCCTGGCGAGCGCCGTCCGCCGTCGCCAGGGCCGCGACGTAGGCCCCGACCACGAGCAGGACGATGGTGACCACGGGGACGGGCTGGGGAACGGCGAGCGCGAGCAGCGGCAGGCACGCGGCCGCGAGCAGCTGGACCAGGTGGCGCGGGCTGCGGGCCAGCAGCAGGGCGTCGGCGGTGACCAGCGCGGCCGCGGCGCGGCGGCGCACCGGGACCCGGACGAGCCACCGCATGGGCGATGAGCGGGCCCGGGCCGCCGGCGCGGCGGCCTGCCCCAGCGCCCGGCCGAGGGCGCGGGTGTCGAGGGCGAGCAGCGCGCCCAGTGCCTCGCCCGCCGCGGCGCCCCGCTCGCGCACGACGGCGTCGCGCAGGCGCCCGAGCCGGGCGTCCAGGCTCAGGGCGGCGGCCACCGCGAGCGCGACGACGGCGGCCGCGAGGGCCGGCAGCGCGGTGGGCAGCCGCGGCGCGGCGGGGGCGGCCACGGCCAGGAGCAGGCCGAGGACCGGCACGGCCGCGACGAGCAGGTCCGCCGCGCGGCGGGCGCGCCGGTGGGCCGCGGCGGAGACCTGCGCCAGCGCGGTGGCCAGCACCGCGACGACCGCCGCCGCCGCGCCGAGCACGGCCGCCGCCGCCAGCGCGCCGGCGCCCAGCCGCGGCCGGACGACGAGGGCGACCGCCGCCCCGAGCAGCGCCCCGGGCACGACGGCGAGCAGGGGCCAGCGCGCGGCGGCGGGGCGGAGCAGGGAGCGCCGGTCCACCGGCAGCGGCAGCCACCAGCGGGCCTGCGGGCCCGACAGTGCGACCGGCCCGAGCCGGGCGGCGAGCCCGGCGAGCCCGCCGAGCGCCGCGACGGCGGCGAGCACCGCCAGCCACCCGGGGGCCAGGGCGACGCCGGCGCTGACCGTCGGGGGCGCCGCGGCGAGCTCGGCCCCGAGGTGCGTGGCCGCCGTCAGGGCGACCGCCACCGTCATGACGAGCGCCAGCGCCGCGGTGTAGACGTCGGCGAGCAGGTCGGTGACGCTGCCCGCGGCGCGGCCGCCCGTGCGGAGCCGGGTCCAGCGGCGTACCGCCCGCCCGGTCCTCACAGCCGCGCGACGGCGTCCGCGCCGTCGGCGGCCGCGAGCAGGCGCACCGCCTCCTCGGTGATCAGGAGCACCGCGGTGGCCACCCGGGCGACGAGGCCGGGGTCGTGGGTGGCGAGGAGCACCGCCCCGCCGCTCTCGCGCTCCTCGACCAGCCGCCCGGCCAGGTGCGCGCGCATCCGGGTATCGAGGCGCTGCTCGGGCTCGTCGAGCAGCAGCAGCGAGCGCGGCCGGCTGAACGCGGCCGCCAGCAGCAGGCGGCGCCGCTGCCCGGAGGACAGCGCCTGGGGCAGCGCGTCGGCGCGGGCGGTGAGCCCGAACTCCTCGAGCAGGTCCTCGACGACGTCGGGCGCCTCGGCGACGCCGTGGCCCAGGCAGGTCAGCAGCAGGTGCTCGCGGGCGGTGAGCGCGGGGAAGAACACGTCGTCGCCCAGGTCGGCGGCCACCGCGGCGCGAAACTCCGCGCTGCGCTCGTCCACCGGCCGGCCGAGCACCTCGACGCGGCCTTTGACCGGCTCGAGCTGCCCGGCGACGGTGCGCAACAGGGTGGACTTGCCCGTGCCGTTGGCGCCGACGACGGCGAGGACCTGCCCCGCGCGCACGGTGAAGGTCAGCGGTGGGCACACGGCGGCGCCGTAGCCGACGGCGAGTCCGGCGGCGCGCACGAGCGGCTGGGCCGCGGCACGGGTCACGCCGACGAGCCTAGGCGCCGTGGCCGGGGCGCCCTCCGCCGCCCCGCCGGACGGGGCGGCGGCCTGCCGGACGGGGCGGCGGCCCAGGCGGCGGCTCCGGCTCAGAAGCGCTGGAGGTACTCCGCCGTCTCCTCGTCGAGGCTCTCGGCGAGGACCTCGGCGAGGTCGGGCTCGGTGGTCAGGGCGGGGTCGCGGGCGACGAGCTCGCGGGCGGCGGCCCGGGCGTCGGCGATGATGTCGAGGTCCTTGGTCACCCGCAGCAGCCGCAGCGAAGAGCCCCGGCCGGCCTGCGCGGCGCCGAGGATGTCGCCCTCCCGGCGCTGCTCCAGGTCGAGCTCGGCGAGGCGGAAGCCGTCCGTGGTGCCGGCGAAGGCCTCGACGCGCTCGATCGCCCGGGAGCCCGGCTCGGCGGTGGTCACCGCCAGGCACACCCCGGGCTTGGCGCCGCGCCCGATGCGCCCGCGCAGCTGGTGCAGCTGGGACAGGCCGAAGCGGTCGGCGTCGAGGATGACCATCACCGTCGCCTCGGGCACGTCCACGCCCACCTCGATGACCGTGGTGGACACCAGCACCGGGGCCGCGCCGCCGGCGAAGGCGGCCATGGCTGCGTCCTTGGCCTCGGTGCTCAGCCGGCCGTGCATCTCCCCGACCGTCACCCCCTCGAGCGCCCGCTCCTGGCGCAGCAGGGCCGCGACGTCCTCCACCGCGGCCAGGGCCGGGCGGGCCGGCGCCGGCTCGCCGCCGGTCGCGACCAGGTCGCCGGTGTCGGGCAGGTCGTCGAGGAGGTCGGCGTCCTCGGTGCCCTGCTCGGCCTCGGTGGCGCTGATCCGGGGGCACACGACGTAGGCGCGGCCGCCGGCGTCGACCTCCTCGCGGATGCGTTGCCACACCCGCTGGATCCACGCCGGCTTCGACGCGGGCACGACGACGGTCTCGACCCCGGCGCGCCCGGCGGGCAGCTCGCTGAGGGTGGAGGTCTCCAGGTCCCCGAAGCTCGTCATCGCCACGGTGCGCGGGATCGGCGTGGCCGTCATGACGAGCAGGTGCGGGGTGCCGTCGGCCTTGGCCCGCAGTGCGTCGCGCTGCTCGACGCCGAAGCGGTGCTGCTCGTCGATGACGACCAGGCCCAGGTCGGCGAACTGGACGTTCTCGCTGAGCAGGGCGTGGGTGCCGATGACGATGCCCGCCTCGCCCGAGGCCGCCGCGGCCAGGGCCTTGCGCCGGGCGGTGGCGCCGAGCGAGCCGGTCAGCAGGGTCACCCGGGTGGCCTCCTCCGCCCCGCCGAGCATCCCGGCCTCGGCCAGCGGGCCGAGCAGCGCCGTGATGGTGCGCAGGTGCTGCTGGGCGAGGACCTCGGTCGGGGCCAGCAGCGCGGCCTGCCCGCCGGCGTCGACCACCTGGAGCATGGCGCGCAGCGCGACGACGGTCTTGCCCGACCCGACCTCGCCCTGGAGCAGCCGCTGCATGGGCAGGGGCCGGGCGAGCTCGTCCTCGAGGACGTCGCCGACCTCGCGCTGGCCGGCGGTGAGGGTGAAGGGCAGGCGGGCGTCGAAGGCGTCGCGGATCCCCCCGGCGCGGGCCGGGCGGGCGGTGGCGGGCTGGGCCAGCATGGCGGAGCGGCGCTGGGCCAGCGCCGTCTGCAGCACGAACGCCTCCTCGTGCCGCAGGCGCAGGTGGGCGCGGGCGATGTCGGTGGTGCTGTGCGGCTCGTGCACCAGCTGCAGCGCCGGCAGGGCACCGACCAGGTGGTGGGTCTCGCGGTAGGCGGCGGGCAGCGGCTCGGGCACGTCGGGCGCCTGCTGCGCCCCGAGCACGGTGCGCACGGCGGTCGCGATCCGCCAGCTGGCGATGGCGGCGCTGGCGGGGTAGATGGGCACCGGCCAGTCGATCTTCTGCACCGCCTCGAACTCGTCGTCGAGGTCCTCGAAGGTCTCGTAGTCGGGGTGGGTCAGCTGCCGCGACCCGCGGTAGGCGCTGACGGTGCCGGTGAACATGCCGGTCGTGCCGGGACGGAGGCGCTTCTCGTGGCCCTGCAGCGGGCCGGTGCGCTTGCCGAAGAACGTCAGCTGCAGCTCGGCGCGCCCGTCCGTGATGGTGACGTTGAGGATGGCCCCGTTGCGGTTGCGCATGGGCCGCACCCCGCCGTTCTTCGCCACCCGGGCGATGACGGTGACGTGCTCGTCGAGCCGCAGGTGCGCCAGGTCGGTGAGCTTGCCGCGGTCGCCGTAGCGGCGCGGGTAGTAGCGCAGCAGCTCGCCGGTGGTGCGCGGGCCCAGCTTCTCCAGCGCCTCGGCGGTCTTGGGCCCGACCGCCTTGCTCAGCGGCGTGGACAGCCGGCCCCGCCGGTCCCCCGCCACCGCCGGCACGTGCCGGCTCCCGCGCACGACTCGCTCGCTCACTCCACCCCCACCAGCACGGCCGGGGCGCTCTGCCCGCCCCGGACGACGACGACCTCGACCTGCGGCGCCACCCGGGCGACCGTCTCACGCAGCTGCTCGGCGACCTCGTCGTCGGCGCCGGCGCCGAGCAGGGCGGTGACCAGCTCGTCGGCCGGCCCGAGCTCGCCGGCGAGCCGGGCCACCGCGGCGTCCGCGTCGAGCGCCACGGTGCGCACCCGCCGCGCGGCCTGCTCGGCGAGCGCCGGCAGCAGGGCCCCCGCCGCGGGCGCGCCGGGTCCGGAGACCTCCACCGCCGCGGCGAGCACGTGCAGCTCGTTGCGGGTGGCGGCCACGGTCATCTCCTGGCGCCCGCCCAGGTGCGGCGCGCCGCGGCCCTCGGCGGCCCGGGCGGCGGCCCGCGCCGTCGTCGCCGCGGCCTCGTCGCACGGCAGCACGAGGACGTGGGGCGCGCCGGTGTCGGCGGCGGCGCGCAGCAGCCCGGCCGGGTCGGCGGGCGGGTCCAGGACGACGACGGCGCCGGTGCGGGCCAGCGGTTCGAGCAAGCCCGGCGCCCGGGTGCAGGCGACCACCCCGGTGATCGCCGCCGACGCGGCGGTCACCTCGGGGGCTGCCGGGTCCGCGGCCGTGGCCGGGGTCTCCGGTGACGCCGAGCCCGCGGGCGCGGCCGGGTTCTCGGGCGCGTGGCCGTGTTCGGGCCGGGCCAGCCCGGTGAGCAGCGGGCGCAGGTAGCGCACGCAGACCTGGTCCATGACGGCCGGCTCGGCCAGCGCCGTCAGCGGGGCGTCGGTGTGGACGTGGACCTGCCACACGCCCGCACCGGTGGCGTCGGCCGCGCCGACCACCGCGACGGAGTGGCCGGTGCGGGCCAGGGTCGCGCGCAGGGCGGCGGCGCGGGCGGCGTCCGCGCGCAGGAGGTACATGACCTCGAAGTCGCCCGCGGCGTCGTCGGTGTCCACCGCGGCGTCGGCGAGAGGCGTACCGACAGCGGTGCCGGAGCCGCCACCTGCGGCGTCGGGGCTGGTCCGGCCGCGGGCGGGTGGGTCGGCAGCGGCCGCGTCGGGAGCAGCCGCACCGAGCCCGGCCAGCAGGGCCCCGACGGCGTCGGCCCGGTGGGTGCCGGTATCCCCCTCGCCGGCCACGATGTCGACGAGCGCGCCGAGCAGCACGACGTAGCCGGCGGCGCCGGCGTCGAGGGCCGCTCCGTGGGCGCCACCGGTGGCGGCGAGCGCGTCGCGGGCGGCGCGGGAGGCCGCCGCGACGGTGGCGGCGAGGTCGCCGTCGTCCGCCGCGGCCCGGGCGGCCCCGGCCGCGGCCCGGGCGACGGTGAGGATGGTGCCCTCCACCGGGTGCACCATCGCCGCGCGGGCCTGCGCGTCAGCGGCCGTCAGGGCGCGGGCGAGCAGCGCCGGCGAGGCCTCGTCGGCGCCGGCGAAGGTCTCCGCCAGCGCCTGCAGGCACTGACCGACGATGACGCCGGAGTTGCCGCGGGCGCCGAGCAGGGCGCCGTCGGCGGCGGCCCGGGTCAGCGTGGCCAGGTCCGCGGCCGGGTCGAGCTCGCCCACGGCCTCGGCGGCCCCGGACAGGGTGAGGACGAGGTTGGTGCCGGTGTCGGCGTCGGGGACGGGGAAGAGGTTGAGCCTGTCGACCTGGCGGCGCACGAGCAGCAGCGACCGCAGCGCGTGCTCGAACCACGCCCGCACCGCGGCGGCGTCGAGCACGGCAAGCGGCGTGGACACGGGGCCTCCTGGTGTGGCGATACGGTTCTCCCGCAGGCTAGTCGCCCGCACCGACACGCCACCTCCGCCGGCCCCCCGGCTGTGGTGGACGCCACGGCGCCCCGCGGGGCCGGACGGTTGGGCGGCGGCGACGCTCTCGGGTACTCTGTTCAGGTTGCCCGTCCCGAGCAGGTCCCGCCTGCGTCCTCACGGGCCTTAAGAACCTCAGTGTGCGGCCGCCCGGTCGTGCACGCAGCGAGAAGATCAGGAGAACGACCGTGGCTGCCACCTGCGACGTCTGCGGCAAGCGCCCGAGCTTCGGCAAGAGCGTCTCGCACTCCCACGTGCGGACCAGCCGCCGTTGGAACCCGAACATCCAGCGCGTGCGCGCCCTCGTCAACGGCGCGCCCAAGCGCGTCAACGTGTGCACCTCGTGCCTCAAGGCCGACAAGGTCGTCCGCGCCGTCTGACGCACCCCGCACCACGCCAAGGGCCGCGCACCGAGGTGCGCGGCCCTTGGCGTCCCGGTGGCGACCCCCGGGTGGGCGTCCGGCGCGGCGCGCCGGTCCGGCGGCGCGCATGCGCGCCCCCGCCGCGCGCCGCGCAGCCGCCCTCAGCCCTGGTGCGCCAGCTGCGCCTCGCGCCACGCGGTGACCTCGGCGGCCAGCTCGGCCCGCCGGGCGTCGTCGACGAAGGCGGCCTCCACGCCGTTGCGGGCCAGGGTGGTCAGCTCGTCCAGGGACAGGCCCAGCACGTCGGTGAGCTGGCGGACGTTCTCGTCGACGTACCCGCCGAAGTAGGCGGGGTCGTCGGAGTTGATCGTCACGACCAGCCCGCGCTCGAGCATGCGGCGCAGCGGGTACTCCGCCAGGTTGTCGAGCACGCGCAGGCGCACGTTCGACAGCGGGCAGAGCGTCAGCGGCACCCGCTCGGCCACGAGGCGGTCCACCAGCGCGTCGTCCTCCAGGGCGCGGATGCCGTGGTCGACCCGCTCGACGCCGAGCACGTCGAGGACCTCCCGGACGTTGGCCGCCGGCCCCTCCTCCCCCGCGTGCGCGACGCGGCGCAGCCCGTGCGCCCGGGCCAGGTCGTAGACCGGCTTGAACGGCGCGGCCGGGCCGACCTCGCTCGAGCACAGCCCGACGCCGAGCAGCGGGACGTCGAGGCGGAGGATCTCCTCCAGCGACCTCAGCGCGTCCTCGGCGGGCAGGTGCCGCAGGAACGTCACGATCAGCCCGGTGGAGATGCCGAACTCCCGCTCGGAGGCGGCCAGCGCCTCGCTCACCCCGCCGAGGGCGACCTCGGCCGGCACCCCGCGGGAGGTGTGGGCCTGGATGTCGAAGAAGACCTCGGCGTGGCGCACGCCGGCCCGCCGTGCCCGGGCGAGATAGGCCCGGGTGAGGTCGGCGAAGTCCTGCTCGTGGCGCAGCACCGCCATGTTGGCGTAGTAGAGGTCCAGGAAGTTCTGGAGCCCGGTGAACTCGTAGCGGCGGCGCAGCTCCTCGATGTCGCCGTAGGGCAGGGTGATCCCGTTGCGCTCGGCGACGGCGAAGATCAGCTCGGGCTCGAAGGTCCCCTCCAGGTGGAGGTGGAGCTCGACGGTGGGCATCATCCCGACAGTATGGACCGTCGAGGGGCTGCGGGGCCCCCACCCGCCACCCTAGATTGACGCCATGTGCCGCAACATCCGGACCCTGCACAACTTCGAACCTGCCGCGAACGACGACGAGGTGCACGCGGCGGCGCTGCAGTATGTCCGCAAGATCAGCGGGAGCACCCGCCCGTCCCAGGCCAACCGCGAGGCCTTCGACCGCGCCGTGGAGGAGATCGCGCACATCACCCGCCACCTCCTCGACGACCTCGTCACCTCGGCGCCGCCGCGCAACCGCGAGGTCGAGGCGGCGCGGGCCCGGGCCCGCGCCGAGAAGCGCTTCGCCCCGGCCTGACCGGCGGCGTAGCGGGCCCTGACCGGCGGCGTAGTGGGCCCCGCCCAGGCGGTCAGGGCCGGAAGTGGTCCCATCCCGGCGTGACGTCGGGCACCGCGCCGGCCACGGTCACCGTGCCCGCCGGGAGCTCCGCCGTCGGGGCACTCACGCGGCCCAGCGCGACGAACCCGTCGGGCAGCGTGGTCCCGGCCGGGAAGGTCGCGAGCATGCCGTGGTCCTCGCCCCCGCTGAGCAGCCAGTCCACGGGCTCGACGCCCAGGCGGGCGGCGGCGTCGGCCACCTGCGCGACCGCGCCGGGCACCGTCTCCTCCAGCGGGCCGAGCTCGAGCACGACCCCCGAGGCGCGGGCGAGGCGCCGGCCGTCGCGCAGCAGGCCGTCGGAGACGTCCATCATCGCGCTCGCTCCGGCGCGGGCGGCGGCGGGGCCGGCCGCGAGCGCCGGGCGGGGGCGCAGGAAGTCGGTGATGAGCTCTTCGTCCGCGCCCCCGCGGCGCCCGGAGGCCAGCAGCGCGTAGCCGGCGGCGCTGCGCCCCAACCGGCCGCTGTGGGCGACGACGTCGCCGGGCCGCGCGCCCGACCGCAGCACCGGGGCGCGCCCACCGAGATCCCCGTGGACGGTGACGGCGACGACGAGCTGCTCCCCGGCGGAGAGGTCCCCGCCGTCGACGCCGACGCCCAGCGGCGCGCACGCCTCGCCCATGCCGCGGCAGAAGTCGTGCAACCAGGCCACCGGGGTGGCCGGCGGCAGCACCAGGGCGACGACCATCGCGGTCGGCTCGGCCCCCATGCCGGCGATGTCGGAGAGGTTCTGCATCGCCGCGCGCCAGCCGACGTCGGCGCCCGAGCTCCAGTCGAGGCGGAAGTGGTGGCCGGCCACGAGCACGTCCGTGGAGACGCAGAAGCGCCCGTCCGGCGCGGCGACGACGGCGGCGTCGTCGCCGTTGGGCACGAGGGTGCGGCCCCCGCGTGGCAGCAGCGGGAGGAAGGAGGCGATGAGCTCGTCCTCGCTGAGGTCGGCGACTACGTCGGCAGGTACGGTCACCCGTCCACGGTAGCCGCCGGAGTGCGCGGGGCGCCCCGGACGGGGCGGGCCGATCCAGGACACCGCGCCCTGACAAGCGCGCGCCGGTGGCCCGGCCGGCGCCCGACCACCGGGCCGGGCGACGCCCGACGGCCGGACCGACGCTTGGCGGCGGCCCTCGGCCTCGCACCGGGCTGTCCGGCGGGCCGACGTACAGTGGCTCCGTGCCCCACCGACGCCTTCTCGTGCTGTCCCTTGTCGCCGGCGCCGGACTCCTGGCCGGGTGCGGCGCGCCGGCCGTCACCCTCGCGCCTGGCGTGGCGGCCGCCGATCCGGTGTGCGCGCGGGTGCTGCAGGCGACCCCCGACCGGCTGGGCGCCCTCGAGCGCCGGTCGACCAGCGCGCAGGCCACCACCGCCTGGGGCGCGGACCCGGCCGTCACGCTGCGCTGCGGCGTCGCGCCGACGGGCCCGACCACGGACCGGTGCGTCAACGTCGAGCGGCCCGACGGGACGTCGGTGGACTGGATCCAGCTCGAGTCCGACGACCCCAACTACCCCGCCAACGCGGCCGAGGGCGCGGGCGCGTGGGCGTTCGTGACCTACGGGCGCGTCCCGGCGGTGGAGGTGGTCGTGCCCGCCGAGCACGTCACCGGCCAGCCGACCGCCTTCCTCGTCGACCTCGCCCCGGCCGCGGAGGTGGTCCCGGCGCAACGGGCCTGCGTGGGCGTGGGGGACGTGCCGTAGCGAGCGCGGCCGCCCGGCACCCGGGCGGCCGGACTCCTACCGCAGGCCCGCGTCGCGCTCCCGCGCGAGCTGGATGAGCTCGTCGATGAGCTCCGGGTAGCTCAGCCCCGTCTTCTCCCACAGCAGCGGGTACATCGAGAACGGCGTGAAGCCGGGCATGGTGTTGACCTCGTTGATGATCACCCGCCGCCCGTCGTAGAAGAAGTCGACCCGGGCCAGGCCCTCGCAGCCCAGCGCGTCGAAGGCGTCGGCGGCCAGGGCGCGCACCTGGGCGGCGACGTCCTCGGGCAGGTCGGCCGGTGCCGCCATGGTCAGCGGCGCGGTGTCGAGGTACTTCGTCTCGTAGTCGTAGAAGCCTGAGGCGGGGGCGTCCAGGACGATCTCGCCGGGGACCGTGGTGCGCGGGGCGTCGTCGCCGTGGCCCTCGAGCACCGCGCACTCGATCTCCCGGCCGTCGATGCCGGCCTCGACGATGACCTTGGGGTCGTGACGCTGGGCCTCGGCGATCGCGGCCTCGAGGTCCTCGGGCCGCTCGACCTTGCTGATGCCCAGCGACGAGCCGGCGCGGGCGGGCTTGACGAACACCGGGAAGCCGAGGGAGGCCGCGGCGTCGAGCGCGCGGGCCTTGTCGGTGCGCCAGGTGCGCGGGGTGATGACGGTGTAGGGCCCCACCGGCAGGCCGTGCCCGGCGAGGATGACCTTCATGTAGTGCTTGTCCATGCCCGCCGCGGACGCGAGGACGCCGGAGCCGACGTAGCGCACCCCGGCCATCTCCAGCAGGCCCTGGAGCGTGCCGTCCTCACCGAAGGGTCCGTGCAGCAGCGGCATCACGACGTCGACCGCGCCCAGCTCCCGGGGCACCTGCCCGGGCTCGGCCACGACCAGCCCGCCGGAGCGCTCGCCCAGCGGCACGAGCACCTGGGCGTCGGCCGCGCTGACCTCGGCGCGCCCGCCCTCCAGGCGGGCCGGGTCGTCAGCGACGAGGACCCACTC
The DNA here is from genome assembly GCF_009193175.1 of Georgenia ruanii. Lineage (GTDB taxonomy): Bacteria > Actinomycetota > Actinomycetes > Actinomycetales > Actinomycetaceae > Georgenia > Georgenia ruanii. The sequence goes on from NZ_VUKE01000013.1 coordinate 120,047, forward strand.
CCCCGCCCGGGTGATGCCGATGGGCAGCACGTCGTACCGGTCCCGGTCGATGGCCCGCAGCACGCCCGCCGCCGTGGCGCAGCTCACCGGGTGCTCGCCGCTGCGCCCACCGAAGACGACGGCGACGCGCACCTTGCCGCCGGACGGGCCGGCCGCAGGAGTGGGGGCGGGGCCGGCGGCCGGGGTGGGGGCGGGGGCGGCGGCCGGGCCCACGGGGGCGGCGCCGTCGGGGGCGGTCTCGGGTGCGGTGTTCATCGCCAGCGAGCGTACCTGCCGCCGGACGCCCCGCCCCGGCATCGCCCGACCGGCCTACCCTGAGGCGCGTGACCGACACCCAGTCCCGCCCGCACACCGGCCTGTCCCCCGCCACGCTGGCCGTCGCCGCCGGCCGGCCGCCGCGCGAGCAGGGCGCGCCGGTCAACCCGCCGGTCGTGCTGACGAGCACGTACGTCTCGACCGGCGTGCCGGGGCCGGAGAAGCTCTACGCCCGCTACGACACCGAGACCTGGCAGCCCCTGGAGGAGGCGGTCGGCCAGCTCGAGGCGGCCGACCTGCCCGCACTCGTCTTCGCCTCCGGGATGGCGGCCATCGACGCCGTGCTGCACCTGGCCACGCCGGGCACCGCCATCGTGGCCCCGCGCCACGCCTACCTCGCCACGCTGACCGCCGCCCACGAGCTCACCGCCCGGGAGGGCGGGGTGGTGCGCGAGGTCGACATCGCCGACACCGACGCCGTCATCGCCGCGCTCGCCCCCGAGGACGGTCCGGCCGCCTCGCTGCTGTGGATCGAGACGCCGACCAACCCGATGCTCGAGGTCGCCGATGTCCCCGCGCTCGCCGCCGCCGCCAGCGCCGCCGGCGTGCTCACCGTGGTGGACAACACCTTCGCGACGCCGCTGGCGCAGCGTCCGCTCGCCCAGGGCGCCGACGTCGTGGTGCACTCGGTGACGAAGTATCTCGCCGGCCACTCCGACCTCGTCATGGGCGCGGCGGTGACCTCCGACCCCGAGCTGCGCGCGCGGATCCACGCCCGCCGCACCACCGGCGGCGCGATCGCCGGGCCATGGGAGACCTGGCTCGCGCTGCGCGGGCTGCGCACCCTGGCGCTGCGCGTCGAGCGCTCCCAGGCCTCCGCGCTCGAGCTGGCCCGGCGCCTCGCCGACCACCCGCTCGTGGCGGAGGTGCAGCACCCCGGGCTGCCCACCCATCCCCAGCACGAGCGGGCGGCCGCGGTGATGGACGGTTTCGGCTCGATCATCACGCTGCGCCCGCGCGGCGGCGCCGAGGCGGCCGACGCCCTCACCCGCGCGGTGGCCCTGTGGGTGCCGGCGACCAGCCTGGGCGGGGTGGAGTCCAGCCTCGAGCGGCGACGGCGGCTCCCGGCCGAGGCGCCGACCGTGCCGGTGGACCTGCTGCGCCTCAGCGTCGGGATCGAGGACGTCGAGGACCTGTGGGCGGACCTCGACCAGGCGCTGCGCGCGACGGCGTAGCCGCCGGGGTGCCACGCGCCCCGGCACAGCCTTCAAAGGTGCCCACGCACGACGGCGCAGCCACCGCGGCGCCGCGTGCGACGGCGCAGCCGCCCCGGTCACAGATGTGCATCGACACGGCCCGCCTGCCAGGTCCGCGACGCCCCTCGCCCTAGGGTGGTCGCGGCGGCACCGGCCGCCCCGACGTGACGGAGGAGCCATGAGAAGAGCGCCGCAAGTGATCCTGGCCGCCACCGCCGCCCTGGTGACCCTGGCCGCGTGCTCGTCCGGCGGGCAGCAGGCGACGCGCACGGCCGGGACGACGAGCCCCTCCGCGGCGCCCGAGACCTCGGCCCCCGCCGAGACGCCCAGCGCGACCCCGAGCGAGACGCCCCAGCCCGCCGACGCGGCCGACGAGGCCGACGACCCGGGCTCCGGGGCGCCCTTCGGCACCGAGCCGCAGAGCTCGGCCGACTGGCCCGGGTCCAGCGGCGACCTGCTGCCGGTGGGGGTGCGGGTCGGGGCGCACGACGGCTACGAGCGCGTCGTGTTCGACCTCGAGGGCGCCGACACGCCCGGCTGGCGGGTGGAGTACGTCGACAGCGCCATCACCGAGGGCAAGGGCGACGAGATCGACGTCGACGGCGACGCCGTCCTCCAGGTGGTCCTCACCGGCTTCCGCTACCCGGAGTCGAGCGAGACCGGCAAGCTCGCCCGGGGCGCCTACGCCGCCAAGGGCGCCGAGGCGATCGACGAGGTATACGTCGCGGGCATCTTCGAGGGGCAGAACCAGGCGTTCATCGGCCTCGACGAGCAGGTGCCCTTCCGCGTGTTCCACCTCGCCAACCCCGCCCGGGTCGTCGTGGACGTGCAGACCGGCCGCGGCTGACGACCCGCGCGCTCCAAGCCGCTCAGTCCAGCTTGAACCCGACCTTGAGGGTCACCTGGACGTGCGCGACCTGGCCCTCCTCGATGTGCCCGCGCACCTCCACCACCTCGAACCAGTCCAGCCCGTGGAGCGTCTCGGCCGCCTTGCCGATGGCCCCGCGGATCGCGTCGTCGACGCTGGTGGCCGACGTGCCGACGATCTCGGTGACCTTGTAGACGTTCTCCGCCATGGGGACCTCCAGCTCTCGGGGACGCGAGCCCCCAGCCTCCCGTGGGCGCCGCAGGGCGGCAACCGCAGCCGCGGCGCCCTGAGGGGTCGTCGGTCGCGCTCGTGCCCGACGGCGGGTGAGCCAGGGGTGCTCGTGCCCGACGGCGGGGTGGGTCAGGCGCGCTCGTGCCCGACGGCGGGGTGGGTCAGGCGCGCTCGTGCTTGAGCGGGCGGTCGAGCAGCATCCGGGTCATCTCCGCCACCGGCAGCCCCTCGTGCAGCACCGCCACCACCGCCTCGGTGATGGGCATGTCCACGCCGTGGCGGCGGGCGAGGTCGAGCACCGAGCGGCACGACTTCACGCCCTCGGCCGTCCCGCCGGTCAGCCGGATGGCCTCCTCGAGGCTGCGGCCGGCACCGAGGTGCGCCCCCAGGGTGTGGTTGCGCGAGAGCGGCGAGGCGCAGGTGGCGACCAGGTCGCCCATCCCGGCCAGGCCCGCGAACGTCGCCGGCCGGGCGCCCAGCGCCGCCCCTAGGCGGCTGATCTCCGCCAGCCCGCGGGTGATGAGGGTGGCCTTGGTGTTGTCGCCGTACCCGCGCCCCTGCGCCATGCCGACGGCGAGGGCGATGACGTTCTTCACCGCGCCGCCCAGCTCGACGCCGACGACGTCGGTCTCGATGTAGGGCCGGAAGTAGGGGGCGGCGCAGGCCCGGGCCACGACCTTGGCCACCTCGGGGTCCTCGGCCGCGACGACCCCGCCGGCCGGCTGGTGGGCGACGATCTCCTTGGCGAGGTTGGGCCCGGAGACCACGGCCACCCGCTCCGGCGCGACGCCGAGCGTCGCCGCGAGCACCTGGCTCATCCGCAGGTCGGTGCCCAGCTCCACGCCCTTCATGAGCGAGACGACGACGACGTCGGGGCGCAGGGTCCCGCCGAGCGGCGCGAGCGCCCGGCGCACCGACTGCGCCGGGATCGCGACGACGACGACGTCGGCGCCCGCCACGGCGCCCGCCAGGTCGGTGGTCGCGGTGAGGGAGGCCGGGAGCGCGGCGCCGGGGAGGTTCTTGGTGTTGCGGTGCGTCGAGGCGATCTCCTCCACGACGTCCGCGCTGCGCCCCCACAGGCGCACCGCGCAGCCGGCGTCGGCGAGCACGGCGGCGAAGGTCGTGCCCCACGCGCCCGTGCCCAGGACGGTGGCCCGCAGCCGCGTCCCGCCGCCCGGTCCCGCCGCCGGTGCCGGGGTGCCCGCGGTCATCGGCGACCCCCTCGCAGGCGCGCGAGCCGCCCGCGCCGTCCCGCCCGCCGAGCGGCCCGCGCGCCGTCGGCGGTGGCCCGCGGGTCGCCGTCGCGGCGCACGTCGTAGGCACGGGCCGGCGGCGCCTCGCCGCGGATGTCGGCGAGCTGGCCGGTGAGGGCGGCCATGATCCGGCGGGTGGCCTCCTGCAAGGTCTGCTGGTCCGGCTCGCCGCCGTAGAGGTCGTCGAGGTCGACCGGCGGGCCGGCGACGACGGTCACGGGCTTGCGGGGGAACGGCCGGAAGCGGCTGGTGTAGGGCGGGAGCACGAAGTGGGCGCCCCACTGCGCGATGGGGATGACCGGGACGCGGGTGCGCAGCGCCAGGCGCGCGACCCCCGTCTTGCCCGTCATCGGCCACATCGCGGGGTCGCGGGTGAGCGTGCCCTCGGGGAACACGGCCACGCACTCCCCCTGCGCCAGCGCCGCCTCGGCGGCCACGAGCGCGTCGGCGGCGCGGGCGGTGCCGCGGTAGACCGGGATCTGGTCGGCGCCGCGCAGCAGCGCGCCGAGCACCGGGACCTCGAACAGCGAGGACTTGGCGAGGAACTTCGGCGCGGCGCCCTGGTCGTAGAGGTAGTGCGCGAAGGTCAGCGGGTCGAGGTTGGAGACGTGGTTGCCCACGGCGAGGAAGCCGCCGTCGGGCAGGTGCTCCCCGCCCCGCCAGGTCCGGGTGGTCATCGCCCGCATCGTCGGTCGGAGGACACGGGCGAGGAACCGGTAGATACCGGACTGCTTGCGTACCTGCACGCCCCCGATGGTAGTCGGGGGCTCAGGACCGCTCGTACAGGCCACGGACATAGGCGGCCTGCCCGAGGTGCTGGAGGTCGTCGGCGACGATGCTCACCAGCCGCACGCCCAGCGAGACCGGCGGGTCCCACCGCTCGTCGACGATCCGGTCGAGGTCCTCCTCGGCCAGGGTGCTGAGGAACTCCACGGTGCGCCGGTGCACCGCGCCGAGGTAGCCGCGCAGCTCCGCCGCGCTCGCACGCACCGCGCCGACCTCCTCGGCGCTCTGCCCGTACCCGGTGGCCGTGGCGTCGAACGGCAGCGCGAAGCGCTCGGCCCAGCCGTCCGCGGTCCACGCCTCCTCGGTGCCGGCCGCGTCGGCGATCTGGGCGTCCTGGCCGCGGGAGAGGTGCCAGACCAGCCAGGCGATGCTGTTGGCCTGGGCGTCCGGGCGGGCGGTGAGCCCGGCCTCGTCCAGCCCGTCCAGGATCCGGTCGACGCCGTCGGGCACGCGAGAGTAGGCCTCGATGAGCAGCTCAGCGGTGTTCATGGCCCCAGTGTGGCCGGACGTGGCCGGCTCCGCAGGGCGATGACGCCGGCCCGCACGCCCGGCCCGCACGCCGCACTGCCCCGCCGCGCGCGCCCGCTCTCGGCGACCGCACCCGTTCGCGAGGGCGGGTCGTGCACCGCGCGCCGATGCCGCGAGCACCCGCGCCGGGCGCGAGCGACGGCGGCAGGGCGCGCGGTGCACCGCGATCAGACGAGCGCGACCTGGCCCTGGGCCTCGGCGAGGGAGACCTTCGCGCCCAGCGCCTCGAGCTTGTCCATGAAGTTCTCGTAGCCGCGGTTGATGATGTCGATGCCGCGCACCCGCGAGACGCCCTCGGCGGCCAGCGCGGCGATGAGGTGGGAGAACCCGCCGCGCAGGTCCGGCACCTCGATGTCGGCCGCCCGCAGCGGGGTCGGCCCGGAGATGACGGCCGAGTGGTTGAAGTTGCGCTGATCGAACCGGCACTCCAGGCCGCCGAGGCACTCCCGGTAGATCTGGATGGTCGCACCCATGCCGCGCAGCGCGTCGGTGAAGCCGAAGCGGTTCTCGTAGACCGTCTCGTGCACGATCGACAGCCCGGTGGCCTGGGTCAGCGCCACGACGAGGGGCTGCTGCCAGTCGGTCATGAAGCCGGGGTGGACGTCCGTCTCGAGGACGATCGAGCGCAGCTCCCCGCCCGGGTGCCAGAAGCGGATGCCGTCCGCGCGCACGTCGAACGCGCCGCCGACCTTCCGGAAGGTGTTGAGGAAGGTCATCATCTCGGGCTGGGTGGCGCCCTTGACGAACACGTCGCCGCGGGTCGCCAGCGCCGCGGAGGCCCACGAGCCCGCCTCGATGCGGTCGGCCAGGGCGGTGTGCCGGAAGCCCTGGAGGCGGTCGACACCCTCGATGCGGATGGTGCGGTCGGTGTCGACGGAGATGATCGCGCCCATCTTCTGCAGGACGGCGATGAGATCCATGATCTCCGGCTCGATGGCCGCGTTGGACAGCTCGGTGAGCCCCTGGGCGCGCACGGCCGTGAGCAGGGTCTGCTCGGTGGCGCCCACGCTGGGGTAGGGCAGGTGGATCTGGGTGCCGCGCAGCCCGCCCGGGGCGGAGATGTGGATGCCCTGGACGCGCTTGTCCACCACCGCGCCGAACTGGCGCAGGATGTTGAGGTGGTAGTCGATCGGCCGGTCGCCGATGCGGCAGCCGCCGAGGTCCGGGATGAACGCCTCGCCCAGGCGGTGGAGCAGCGGACCGCAGAACAGGATCGGGATGCGGCTGGAGCCCGCGTAGGCGTCGATGTCGGCGACGTGGGCGGCCTCGACGTTGCGCGGGTCGAGCGCGATCACGCCGGCCTGCGGGTCGTGCTCGACCGACACGCCGTGCAGGCCGAGGAGGTTGGCCACCACCTCGACGTCACGGATCTGGGGGACGTTGCGCAGCTCGGAAGCCTCCTCGCCGAGGAGGGAGGCCACCATCGCCTTGGAGACGAAGTTCTTCGCCCCGCGCACGGTGATCTCGCCCTGCAGGGGCGTGCCACCCTCGACCGTCAGGAGCCCGCTCATACACACCTCACAGCTCCGGACAGCGGAGCGTAGATTCGAAGCGGACCAGGCTGGTCCGCGACCGTCAGGATACGTGGCGCGTCCTCGCGCCCGGGACCCCCAGCTCGTGTCGGCTCGACCACAACGGCGGGAGCCCCTCGCCCGGATCCCGCGGCGGGATCAATTCTGCGTCGCCCGGGCCCGCGCGTCCTGCGCGCGGGCGTGTCGGCGGGTCGGCGTGTCTCAGATGCTGACGGAGGCTGCCGGGCTCCGACGGCCCGGGGCCGTGCCAGGACGCACGACGGCCCGGTCCGTCGCCCCGAGGCAGGGGCGACGGACCGGGCCGAGAAGGGCGCGTCAGGCCAGCGGGGCGTCGGCGTGGGCCGGCAGGCCGCCGGACTCCCCCACCGGGCGCGCCGCCATGATGTGCACCGGCGGCAGGTGCTTGGCCGGCAGGGTCTTGGGCCGCCACGCGGCCCGCTCCTGCTCGTAGGCGGTGATGTCGGCCTCGTTCTGCAGGGTCAGACCGATGTCGTCCAGGCCCTCGAGCAGGCGCCAGCGGGTGTAGTCGTCGATCTGGAACGTCGTGTGCACCTCGCCGGCCACGACGGTCCGGTTCTCCAGGTCGACCGTGACCTCGGTGCCCGGGGCGTTCTCGAGCACCTTCCAGATCATCTCGGCGTCCTCCTGGCTGATGACGCCGGCGACCAGGCCCTGCTTGCCGGAGTTGCCGCGGAAGATGTCCGCGAAGCGCGGGGCCAGGACCACCCGGAAGCCGTAGTCCTTCAGCGCCCACACGGCGTGCTCGCGGGAGGAGCCGGTGCCGAAGTCGGGGCCGGCCACGAGCACCGAGCCGTTGGCGTACGCGGGCTGGTTGAGGACGAAGTCCGGGTCGCCGCGCCAGGCGGCGAAGAGGGCGTCCTCGAAGCCGGTGCGGGTGACCCGCTTGAGGTAGACGGCCGGGATGATCTGGTCGGTGTCGACGTTGCTGCGCCGCAGCGGGACGCCGACGCCGGTGTGCTGGGTGAACTTCTCCATGGTCACGTGCTCCTTCGGCGTCAGGCGTGGACGGGCTGCTGGGCGGGCGCGAGGTCGGCCGGGGCGGAGAGGGTGCCGCGCACCGCCGTCGCCGCCGCCACGAGCGGGGAGACGAGGTGGGTGCGGCCGCCCTTGCCCTGGCGGCCCTCGAAGTTGCGGTTGGAGGTCGACGCGGCGCGCTCGCCGGGCTTGAGCTGGTCGGGGTTCATGCCCAGGCACATCGAGCAGCCGGCGTTGCGCCACTCGGCGCCGAAGTCGAGGAAGACCCGGTCCAGGCCCTCGGCCTCGGCCTGCAGGCGCACCCGCGCCGAGCCGGGCACGACGAGGACGCGGACGTCGTCGGCCTTCTGCCGGCCCTTGATGACGTCGGCGACGGCCCGCAGGTCCTCGATGCGGCCGTTGGTGCACGAGCCGATGAAGACCGTGTCGACCTTGATGTCCTTCAGCGGGGTGCCGGGGGTCAGCGCCATGTACTCCAGCGCGCGCTCGGCGGCCTTGCGGGCGGACTCGTCGGCGATGTCGACCGGGTCGGGCACCGCGGCGGACAGCGGCAGGCCCTGGCCGGGGTTGGTGCCCCAGGTGACGAACGGCTCGAGGCTGTCGGCGTCGAGGTCGACCTCGACGTCGAAGACGGCGTCGTCGTCCGAGCGCAGCGTCTTCCAGTACTCCACGGCGGCGTCCCAGTCGGCGCCCTCTGGCGCGTGCGGGCGGCCCTTGATGTACTCGAAGGTGGTCGCGTCGGGGGCGATCATGCCGGCGCGGGCGCCGGCCTCGATGGACATGTTGCAGATGGTCATCCGCGCCTCCATCGAGAGGTTGCGGATGGCCTCGCCGCGGTACTCCAGGACGTAGCCCTGGCCGCCGCCGGTGCCGATCTTGGCGATGATCGCGAGGATGATGTCCTTCGCGGTCGTGCCGGGCCTGAGCGTGCCGGTGACGTTGATCGCCATCGTCTTGAACGGCGCGAGCGGCAGCGTCTGGGTGGCCAGCACGTGCTCGACCTCGGAGGTGCCGATGCCGAAGGCCAGGGCGCCGAAGGCGCCGTGGGTGGAGGTGTGGGAGTCGCCGCACACCACGGTCAGGCCCGGCATGGTCAGGCCGAGCTGCGGGCCGACGACGTGGACGATGCCCTGGTCGGCGTCGCCGAGGGAGTGCAGGCGGACGCCGAACTCCTTCGCGTTGTTGCGCAGCGTCTCGATCTGCGTGCGGCTGGTCGCGTCGGCGATCGGACGGTCGATGTTGAGCGTGGGGGTGTTGTGGTCCTCGGTCGCGATCGTCAGGTCCGGCCGGCGCACCTGCCGCCCCGCCAGGCGAAGGCCCTCGAAGGCCTGGGGGCTGGTCACCTCGTGCACGAGGTGCAGGTCGATGTACAACAAGTCCGGCGCCCCGTCGGTGCCCTTGCGCACCACGTGCGCGTCCCAGACCTTCTCGGCCAGCGTTCCGCTCATCACGCTCTCTCTTCCTTGTGGCCGGCCCCGTCGCGGGCCTCCGGCGCCGCTTACTTGCAATCTCAGTCCCTGAGATGCGAATATCGCTCCATGGACAACTCTAGCGGAGTCGGCGTCCTTGACAAGGCCGCCACGGTTCTCGGCGCGCTGGAGGCCGGGCCGGCCACGCTGGCCCAGCTCGTCAGCGCCACGCACCTCGCCCGCCCGACGGCGCACCGCCTCGCCGTCGCGCTCGAGCACCACCGCCTCGTGGCGCGTGACATGCAGGGCAGGTTCATCCTCGGCCCGCGCCTGGCCGAGCTCGCCTCGGCGGCCGGCGAGGACCGCCTCCTCGCCGCGGCCGGCCCGGTCCTCACCGCGCTGCGCGACCACACCAACGAGAGCGCCCAGCTCTTCCGGCGCCAGGGCGACCAGCGCATCTGCGTCGCGGCGGCCGAGCGGCCCATGGGCCTGCGCGACTCGATCCCGGTGGGCGCGACGCTGACGATGCTCGCCGGGTCCGCCGCCCAGGTGCTGCTGGCCTGGGAGGAGCCCGACCGACTCCACCGCGGCCTGCACGGCGCCAACTTCACCGCCACGGTCCTGTCCGGCGTGCGCCGGCGCGGATGGGCCCAGTCCGTCGCCGAGCGCGAGCCGGGCGTGGCCTCGATCTCCGCCCCGGTGCGCGGGCCGTCGGGCCGTGTCCTCGCGGCCGTGTCCATCTCCGGGCCCATCGAGCGGATGGGCCGTCAGCCCGGGCGCCTGCACGCCCCCGCCGTCGTCGCGGCGGCCAACCGGCTCACCGAGGTGCTCAAGCGCACCGAGGAGGGCTGAACCGCCAGCGGTTCCGCGAGCGAGTCCCTGAGGGCCGCCGGCCACGTGCCGGCGGCCCTCAGCCGTCGGGGCGGCGCTTCCCGGTCCTCAGCCATCGGGGCGGGGGCGCTCCGGTCCTCACCGTGGGCCGGGACGGCGCCCCATCCGCAGCCGAGAAAGCGAGAGGCCCTCACCCGTCGGGTGAGGGCCTCTCTGTCTGTACCCCCAGCCGGATTCGAACCGGCGCCGCCGCCGTGAGAGGGCGGTGTCCTAGGCCACTAAACGATGGGGGCTTGCGTTGTTCACTTGTCTGCCACCGGTGGCGGCCCTGAAAGACTAGCAGGCCTGAACCCGAGGTTCGAGCCCGGATCCGTCCGACCGGCTGTGAGGTCACCCACAGGGCCCTGCCGCGAACAGCAGGATCGCACCGTCCGCCGAGCTCGCCGCGGAGGAGGACGTCGTCGGTCCGGCTGGCGCGACGGACACCTGCGGGGCCCCCTGTCACGCCTGTCCAGGCGAGCGCGTCCAGAGCCCGCGTCCGCGCCGGACGCACGAGCACCGCGCCGGTCCCGGCATGGCCCAGGCCGACGCCCACCGGTCGCCGGGAAACGACACAGGCCCCGCACCGAAGTGCGGGGCCTGTTGCTGGTCGTACCCCCAGCCGGATTCGAACCGGCGCCGCCGCCGTGAGAGGGCGGTGTCCTAGGCCACTAAACGATGGGGGCTTGCACACCCGAAGGTGCGTCACGGCTCGCACCGAGGTGCTTGCCGATCGCTGGGGTACCAGGACTCGAACCTAGACTAACTGAACCAGAATCAGTCGTGCTGCCAATTACACCATACCCCAAGGGGGTATGACATCCGCTCCGCCCGTCGGCCTCCTGGACGTCTTACCGGGGAGAGACATTACCCGAGCGCGAGGCCCGGACCAAACCAGATCGACTGTTCGTGACTGACCTCACGGGTGGCGGGCGGGGCGCGGGGGCGGCCCTTCCGGACGGTTACGTTGGACGAGTGGGCGCCCGGCACGGCGGCGCCTCATGCCCGCGAGGGGAGGGCGGATGGGCCACCGTGGGATCAGGCGTCGGGTCCGCCTCGTCGTCGCACTGCTCGCTGCCGCAGCCCTGACCGGCTGCGCCCCGACGGCCCCCCAGGACGCCCAGGCCGGGGCCGTGCACGCGGCCGACCGCCCCTCCCCCGCGAGCAAGCCGGCCGCCCGCTGGGACCCGCCCGCGATCGACGGCTACACGCGCTCCGAGCGGGCGCCGGGCCCCGGGATCGTCCAGCTTGAGGATCCGTCCGACGCGTGCGTCCTGCAGCTCACGCGCTCCCCCCTGCCCGCTCTCCCGGCGGACCGCTCGCGCGACGACCGCGCCGCGACGGAGGACGCCCTCGACGTCAGCCTCCAGCTGCTCGAGGGGGCGGAGGAGACCGCCCGGCGCGACACGACGCTGACCACCGACGCCGGCCCCATGGCCGCCCGCGAGATCGCCGTCACCACCTCGGTGGGGACCCAGCGCGCCGAGCTGCGGATGGCCCTGCGGGCCTCGGCCGCCGACCGCGCGCTCGTCGGGCTCGTCCACATCTGCCCCGCCGGCGCCCTGGACGAGGCGGTGTGGGACGCCTGGGTCGCCGGAGCCACCTTGCGGAACACTACCGCCACGACGTTCTGACCCCGGGCCACCGTCGCGCTTGGTGGTGGGGCGGCGCCCCGCTAGCGTCACCGCCATGACGCCCGACGACGTCCGCCACGCCACCCAGTGGCTGGCCAACGAGCTGCGCGCCCGTCCGGAGGCGCGGTTCGACTACGACCGCCCGGCCCGCGGCCTGACCTGGTCCGTGTGGCGCACGCTCGAGCACGTCCTCGACGACCTGCTCGCCTACGCCCTCCAGGTGGCCGGCCGCGCACGGGAGGGCTACATCCCGCTCGTCGACGCGGACGGCGGCGGCGACGTGGCCCGCTGCGAGCGGTCCGCCGGCGTCCCGGGGCTGGCGGCCACCCTGGAGGCGTGCGGGGAGCTGCTCGCCGCCCAGGTCCAGGTCCGGCCGTCGGTCGAGCGGGCCTACCACCCCTACGGCGAGAGCGACCCCGCCGGCTTCGCCGCCATGGGCGTCTGCGAGGTGGTCGTGCACGGCTGGGACGTGCTCACCGCGCTGGACGACGCCGTCGCCACGCTGCCCGAGGACCTGTGCGCCAAGGTGCTCGATCGACTCTTCCCCGGCTCCCCCCTCGAGCTGGGCAGCCCCCAGGACGTGCTGCTCTGGCAGACCGGTCGCGAGGAGCTGGCCGACCGGCCGCGGCTGACCAGCTGGCGCTGGGACGCCACCGTGCGCTGACGGGGCCGGCCGGGCACCCCCGGCCGGCCCCGCCCGTCAGGCGCCCGGCTGACCGTCCAGCTGGGCCCGCAGGCTCTTGAGCCGGGTCAGGGTGTGGTCGCGGCCGAGGATCTCCATCGACTCGAACAGCGGCGGCGAGACGCGCCGGCCGGTCACCGCCGTGCGCAGCGGCGCGAACGCAAACTTCGGCTTGATGCCCAGCCCGTCGACGATCGCCTCGCGCAGCGCGTGCTCGGTGGCCTGGGAGGAGAAGTCGTCGAGGCGCTCGAGCGCCTCGACGGAGGCGTCCAGGACCTCCGGGGCCTCTGCACGCAGGGCTTTGCGTGCGTCGTCCTCGATGGCGAGGTCGGCGTCGTCGCGGAAGAGGAACCCGAGCATGCCCGGGGCCTCGCCGAGCAGCACCATGCGCTCCTGGACCAGCGGCGCGGCGGCGTCGAGGACGTCCCGCTCGCGGTCGGTCAGCGCGTCGTAGGCGCCCGCCGTGACGAGCCCCGCGGCACGCAGGCAGGGCACCAGGCGCGCGCGGAAGTCCTCGGGGGCGAGCATGCGCACGTGCGTGGCGTTGATCGCCTCGGCCTTCTTGAGGTCGAAGCGGGCCGGGTTGGGGTTGACGTCGTGGACGTCGAACGCGGCGACCATCTCCTCCTTGGAGAAGATGTCGTTGTCCGGGGCGATGCCCCAGCCCAGCAGCGCCAGGTAGTTGAGCAGGCCCTCGGGGATGAAGCCGTGCTCGCGGTGGAGGAAAAGGTTGGACTGGGGATCCCGCTTGGACAGCTTGCGGTTGCCCTCCCCCATCACGTACGGCAGGTGGCCGAACTGCGGCATGACCTGGGCGACGCCGAGGTCGAGCAGCGCGCGGTAGAGCACCACCTGCCGCGGGGTGGAGGAGAGCAGGTCCTCCCCGCGCAGCACGTGGGTGATGTTCATCAGCGCGTCGTCCACCGGGTTGGTCAGGGTGTACAGCGGGAACCCGTTGGCCCGGACGATGACGAAGTCCGGGATGGAGCCGGCCTTGAACGACACGTCGCCGCGCACGAGGTCGGTGAACGTCACGTCCGTGTCGGGCATGCGGACGCGCAGGACCGGCTCGCGGCCCTCGGCCCGGTAGGCGGCCTTCTGCTCCTCGGTCAGGTCGCGGTCGTAGCCGTCGTATCCGAGCTTGGGGTCGCGGCCCGCGGCGCGGTGCCGGGCCTCGATCTCCTCGGGGGTGGAGAAGGACTCGTAGGCGTAGCCCGCCTCGAGCAGCCTGGCGGCCACGTCGCGGTAGACGTCCATGCGCTGGGACTGCCGGTAGGGGCCGTGAGGCCCACCGACCTCCACCCCCTCGTCCCAGTCCAGGCCGAGCCACCGCAGGGCGTCGAGGAGCTGCTGGTAGCTCTCCTCGCTGTCCCGCTCGGGGTCGGTGTCCTCGATCCGGAAGACGAATGTGCCTCCGACGTGGCGCGCGTACGCCCAGTTGAACAGGGCGGTCCGGATGAGGCCCACGTGCGGGGTGCCGGTGGGCGAGGGGCAGAAGCGGACGCGGATGTCGGAGCCCGCGGGCGCGGCGGTGGCGGTGTTCTCGGTCATGATGGCCCCCAGCGTAGTCGGGGCCGGCCGCGCCGCCCGGGCCGGGCCGCCGCCGCGCGCGAGCCGGGTGCGGGCCGGGCCGCCGCCGGGCGCG
>NZ_VUKE01000014.1 GCF_009193175.1 Georgenia ruanii
AGGTAGCGTCGGGCACGTCGAGGTCTTTCAGATGGCTGGCGTAGGAACCTCCATCTTCGGAAGACCTCGACCTCTATCCGGCCAACGACGCGCCCACCCCCGCTACACCCTCAACTGCGAAGAGCCAGAAAACGGCCCCTGTCCTGGAACCGAAGTCCCAGGACAGGGGCCGTCTTCCTGCGGTGCGCGAGGGGGGAGTTGAACCCCCACGCCCTCTCGGGCACACGGACCTGAACCGTGCGCGTCTGCCTATTCCGCCACTCGCGCATGCTTGATCAGCGCTGGCAAGACTAGCACGCGACCGCAGCCCCACCCGAACCGTTCCGGACCCGCCGGAGCGTGATCCTGACCACGCCGCCGTCGGCCGCCGGGCCCGCAGCGGCGGGACGGACCCAGCGTCCGAGGCGGTCTCCGGGATCTGGTTTTCGTGACCCCGCGCACCCCCGGCACAGCTCCCCGGCGGCCCGCTGACCAGGGACGTTCCCCTTGGATCCCGCGGATCAATGCGCACCGCGCCGGGCCGTGGATGCGCGTTTTGCACGCCCCGCTGGTTACGATCGTCAAGCCGATACCGCGCGCCGGCCGCCGGCGCGCGCGGCACGGACGCCCTGGGCGTCCGAGAGTTGGCAGCCCGGGCACCCGCCCGGCACGCCCCGTCCTCGGGGTCGACGACGCGCGGCAGGCGGAGGGAGGTGCGCGATGGGAGTCCTGGACCGGTTCGAGAAGGGCGTCGAGCACATCGTCAGCGCGGCGTTCTCCAAGGCGTTCCGCAGCGAGGTCAAGCCCGTGGAGATCGCCTCGGCCATCCGGCGCGAGATGGACGACCGCGCCGCCGCGGTCTCCCGCGGCCGCACCGTCGTGCCCAACCAGTTCACCGTGCAGCTCTCCCCCACCGACCTCGACCAGATCGAGCAGTGGGGCGCCGACGCCCTGGCCGACGAGATGGTCGGCGCGGCCACCGACTACGCCGGCTCGCAGCGCTACTCCTTCGTCGGCCCGGTCGAGGTCGCCTTCGAGGAGGACGAGTCCCTCACCACCGGTCGGTTCGCCGTCCACTCGGCCAGCCGGCGCGGCGCGGTCGCCCCCGCCACGGCCGCCGTCGCCTCGCCGCGCCACCCCATCGTCGACATCGACGGCCAGCGCTACCTCCTCACCGGCCCGGTCACCGTCATCGGCCGCGGCAGCGAGGCGGACATCGTCGTCGACGACTCCGGCGTCTCCCGCCGCCACCTCGAGATCCGCGTGACGCCCGGGGGGATCATCGCCACCGACCTCGGCTCCACCAACGGCACCTATGTCGAGGGGCACCGGATCGACGCCGCCACGCTCGTGGACGGCAACACGATCACCATCGGCCGCACCCGGATCATGTTCTGGACCGGCGCGGAGGATGACGACACGAGCCACGGCGGCAGGTGACCGACCCCGAATGAGCGAGCTCGTCCTGACCCTGCTGCGCGTGGGCTATCTCGTGCTGCTGTGGGGCTTCGTCCTCGCCGCCCTGGCGGTGCTGCGCCGCGACATCTTCGGCACCCGCGTCACCCCGCGCGGCCCGGGCCGGCCCGCCCGCGCGCCCCGCAACCGCCGGCCCGCCAACGGCGCCGCCGCCGCGCCCGCCCGCGGGACTCCCACCCGCCTGGTCGTGACCGAGGGCCCGCTGTCCGGCACCACCATCCCGCTGGGGCCCTCCTCCATCGTCGTGGGCCGGGCCCCGAGCTGTTCCCTCGTCCTCGACGACGACTACTCCTCCAGCCGGCACGCGCGCTTCTTCCCCAAGGACGGCACGTGGTGGATCGAGGACCTCGGCTCCACCAACGGCACGGTGGTCGGTGGCGAGCGGATCAGCCAGCCCGTCCCGGTGCCGCCCGGTACCCCGGTGCGCATCGGCCAGACCCGCATCGAGCTGCGCCGGTGACCGCATGAGCATCCAGCTGCGCTTCGCCGCCCGCTCGGACGTGGGCCTGGTCCGCTCCGCCAACCAGGACTCGGGCTATGCCGGCCCGCACCTGCTCGTCCTCGCCGACGGGATGGGCGGGCCCGCGGGCGGCGACATCGCCTCCTCCGTCGCCGTGGCGCACCTCGCCGCCCTCGACGACGCCCACGGCGCCGACGACCTGCTGGACCTGCTGCGCGGCGCCGTCGCCGACGCGCACGCCGAGCTCGTCGCCCGCTCCGAGGCCGACGCCGACCTCGCCGGCCTGGGCACCACCTGCATCGCCGTGCTGCGCTCGGGCAACAAGCTCGCCATGGTGCACATCGGCGACTCGCGCGCCTACCTGCTGCGCGACGGGGTGCTCACCCAGGTGACCGAGGACCACACCTTCGTCCAGTTCCTCGTGAGCACCGGGCGGCTGACCCCTGAGCAGGCCGAGCGGCACCCGCAGCGCAACGTCATCCTCCGGGCCCTGGGCGACAACGACGGCGAGGTCCAGCTCGACGAGTCCTTGCGCGAGGCGGTCCCGGGCGACCGCTGGCTGCTCGCCTCCGACGGCCTCTTCGGCGTCGTCTCTCACGACACCATCGCCGACACCCTGAAGCAGATCGACGACCCCGGCGCCTGCGCGGAGGAGCTCATCACGCTCGCGCTGCGCGGCGGCGGCCCGGACAACGTCACCTGCGTCATCGCCGACGTCGTCGAGACCGGTGCGGGCCGCGCGCCCGACACCACCCCGCACGTCGTGGGTGCCGCCGCCCACGACCGCCAGCGGGCGACGCGGGGCGGCGACGGGCCGGCCGCCCGCGCGGCCGCGCTGGTGCGTGCCGCCACGCCGGAGGAGCCGGCGCGCGAGGAGGCGGAGGAGCCCTCCCGGGGCCGGCGCTGGGTGGGCCGCGCCGTCGCCGCGGTGCTCGTCGTCCTGGCGCTGGCTGCCGCCGCCTGGGCCGGGTACCGGTGGACCCAGACCCAGTACTTCGTCGCGCCCGACGGCGACAGCGTCGCCATCTACCGCGGCATCCCCCAGGAGCTCGGCCCGCTGAGCCTGGCGCGGCTGCACGAGCGCACCGACCTGCGCATCGACGACCTCACCCCGGTGGCCCAGGCCCGCCTGGAGGAGCCGATCACGCGCGCCTCGCTGGCGGACGCCCAGGCCGTGGTGGACAACCTGCGCGGGTCCATCCGCAAGGAGCCGGCCGTCCCGTCGCCGGCGCCGGAGGGCGCCGCCCCCGCCCCGGACGGCGCCGCCCCGACGCCCGCCACCGCGTCGCCGGGTGCGCCGGCCCCGGCCACCGGGGGCGCCTGATGGCCATCGTGAGCGAGCAGCGGGCGCGCACGGGCCGCGGCGCGGAGCTGGTCCTCCTGGCCTTCGCCCTGCTGCTCACGCTGTTCTCGTACGCCCAGGTGGGCCTGACGGCCACCGGGGAGGTACCGACCAACCTCGGCGCGCTGGCCGGGGTGATGATCCTCGTCGCTGTCGTCGCGCACCTGCTCATCCGCTGGCGCGCCCCGTACGCCGACCCGGTGATGCTGCCCGTGGTCGTCGCGCTCAACGGCGTGGGCCTGACGATGATCTACCGCATCGACGTCGCCAAGGACCTGCCCGGGGCGCCCAACGCCGACCGGCAGATGCTCTGGACCCTGGTGGGCCTGGCCTGCGCCGTCGCCGTCCTGTGGTTCCTGCGCGACCACCGGGTGCTGCGCCGCTACACCTACACCGCCATGGTGGTCGGCCTCGTCCTGCTCGTGCTGCCGGTTCTGCCGGTGCTGGGCCGCAGCATCAACGGCGCCCGCATCTGGATCGGGCTGGGCCCGCTGTCCTTCCAGCCCGCCGAGCTGGCCAAGATCGTCCTGGCCGTCTTCTTCGCCGGCTATCTCGTGACCAACCGGGACAACCTCGCCCTGACCGGACGGAAGGTCCTCGGCCTGCAGCTGCCGCGCGCGCGGTACCTCGGGCCCATCCTCGCCGCCTGGGCGGTCTCGCTCGCCGTCCTCGTCCTCGAGCGCGACCTGGGCACCTCGCTGCTGTTCTTCGGGCTGTTCGTGGCGATGCTCTACGTCGCCACCGAGCGGCTGAGCTGGATCCTCATCGGGTTGGTCCTCTTCGCCGGCGGCGCGATGCTGGCGGCCTCGCTCTTCCCGCACGTCGGGGCCCGGTTCGACGTGTGGCTCCACGCCCTGGACCCGGCGGTCTACGACCGCAACCCCGGCGGGTCCGGCCAGCTCGTGCAGGGCCTGTTCGGCCTCGCCTCGGGCGGTCTCATGGGCACCGGCTGGGGCGCCGGGCAGCCACAGCTCGTGCCATACGCCAACTCCGACTTCATCGTCGCCTCCCTCGGCGAGGAGCTCGGTCTCACCGGCCTGCTGGCGCTGCTCGGGCTCTACCTCGTCCTCGCCGAGCGCGGCATGCGCGCCGCCATCGGGGTGCGCGACGGCTTCGGCAAGCTGCTCGCTTCCGGGCTGGCCTTCGTCATCGCGTTCCAGTGCTTCGTCGTGGTCGGTGGCGTCACCCGGCTCATCCCGCTCACCGGCCTGACCATGCCGTTCCTCGCCCTGGGCGGGTCCTCGCTCGTGTCGAACTGGATCATCCTCGCGCTGCTGCTGCGCATCTCCGACGCCGCCCGCCGCCCCGCGCCCACCCCGGCGGGACCGCCGCCGCCCGCCGAAGGCGACGCCGTCCAGCCGGTCGTGCCCGGCGAGAGCCGGCCCGCCGGCCCCGAGGACGGCCAGGCCACCGAGGTGGTGAGGCTCCCGTGAACAAGCAGGTCCGCCACCTGGCGACCGTGGTCGCGGTGATGTTCCTCGCGCTGATGGTCAGCGCCACGTCCGTGCAGTTCTTCCAGGCCTCGAAGCTCAACAACGACGGCCGCAACGTGCGCACCGTCTACCGCGAGTTCGGGCGGGACCGGGGCCCGATCGTGGTGGCCGGGGAGGCCATCGCGTCGTCGGCGCCGGTCGACGACGTCTACGGCTACCAGCGCTCCTACGCCTACGGTCCGCTGTACGCCCATTCCACGGGCTACTTCTCCACGGCGTTCAACAACATGACCGGCCTGGAGCGGAGCGCGAACGACGTCCTCAACGGCACGTCCAGCTCGCTGCTGCTCCAGCGCATCCAGACCCTCTTCACCGGCAACCAGCCCCAGGGCGGGGCGGTCGAGCTCACCCTCGACCCGGCCGCGCAGCTGGCCGCGACGAAGGGCCTGGGCGACCAGCGCGGCGCCGTCGTCGCCCTGGACCCGGACACCGGCGCGATCCTGGCCATGGTCTCCTCGCCGAGCTACGACCCCAACGCCCTGGCCACCCACTCCCGCAAGGACGCCCAGGCGGCGCTCGACGCGCTGCAGGCCGACGAGGGCAAGCCGCTGGTCAACCGCGCGATCGCGGGCGACCAGTACGCGCCGGGCTCGAGCTTCAAGCTCATCACCGCCTCGGCCATGCTCGAGAGCGGCAAGTACTCGGTGGACTCCATGGTCCCCGCGCCCACCGAGATGCAGCTGCCGCAGTCGACGCAGATCCTCAACAACCCCGGCAACCTGCCCTGCGGGGACGGCTCCGGGGAGGTGACGTTCACCCAGGCGCTCAAGCAGTCCTGCAACACCCCCTTCTCCACCGCCGGCATGGAGCTGGGCGACGAGGCGATGCGCAAGCAGGCCGAGGCGTACGGCTTCGGCGAGCCCCTCCAGGTGCCGCTGAAGGTCACCGCCTCGCGCTTCCCGGAGACCCAGAGCCAGGCCGAGCTGGCCATGGCGTCCATCGGGCAGGCGAGCGTGCGCGTGACCCCCATGCAGATGGCGATGGTGGGCGCGGCCATCGCCAACGGCGGGGTGCAGATGCAGCCGTACCTGGTGGCCCGCGAGCTCACCGCCGACCTCGAGGTCGTCTCCACCACCAAGCCCAAGGAGCTGCGCCGGCCGATCTCCGCCAGCACCGCCGACCAGCTCACCCAGATGATGCAGGAGGTCGTGCGCTCGGGCACCGGCAAGCACGCGCAGATCCCCGGGGTCACGGTGGCGGGCAAGACCGGCACGGCCGAGATCGCCAAGGGCATCGCCCCGCACGCGTGGTTCGTCGGCTTCGCCGGGGAGGGGGACAAGCGGGTCGCCGTGGCCGTCGTCGTGGAGAACGGCGGGCACGAGGGCGAGGGTGCCTCCGGCGGCACCACGGCCGCGCCGATCGCCCGCGACGTCATGGCGGCGGTGCTGGGCAAGTGAGCGGGTCACGGTGAGGCCACGTTCCGGTCTCGTCCTCGGCGGGCGGTACGAGCTCACCGAGCGCATCGCCGTCGGGGGGATGGGCGAGGTGTGGCAGGCGCGCGACCGCCGGCTCGGCGCCACGGTCGCCGCGAAGGTGCTGCGCGCGGAGCTCGTCGGCAACGACCTCTTCCTCAACCGGCTGCGCACCGAGGCACGCAACTCCGCGGGCCTGCGCCACCCGAACCTCGCGGCGCTGCTCGACCACGGCGAGCAGGAGGGGTCCGGCTACCTCGTCATGGAGCTCGTGCCCGGCGAGACCCTGGCGGACCGGCTCGAGCGTGAGGCCACCATCGCACCGGCCGAGCTGCTGCCGATCCTGATCCAGGCCTGCCACGGCCTGCACGCGGTGCACACCTCCGGGGTGGTGCACCGTGACGTCAAGCCCGCCAACCTCATCATCACCCCGCAGGGCCAGGTCAAGCTCACCGACTTCGGCATCTCCCTGGGCGCCAACCAGGCGCCGATGACGGCCGCCGGGATGGTCATGGGCACCGCCCAGTACCTGCCGCCGGAGCAGGCGATGGGCAAGGCGGCCACCGCGGCCGGGGACGTCTACGCCCTCGGCGTGGTCGCCTACGAGTGCCTGGTGGGACATCGGCCCTACACCGGCGCCACGCAGGTGGACATCGCCTTCGCCCACGTCAACACCCCGCTGCCGGCGCTGCCCGCCTCGGTGCCGGCGCCGGTGCGCGCCGTGGTCGAGCGGATGCTCGCCAAGGACCCGGCCGCGCGCCCCGCCTCCGCCCGGGCCTGCGCGACCGAGCTCGAGGAGGCCCGCACCGGGCTGGCGCCGGTCAGCCGCCGGGCCTTGCGCGCCCAGCCCCGCGCCCGGCACGTCCTCGACGACCCGACGGCGACCCCCGCCGCCCCGGCTCCGGCGCCGGGGGTCGGGCCCGGGCCGGCACCCGCGGCGCGCCGGGGCTCCACGCCCGAGCCGATCACGCCGGCGCCGGCCGTGCCGGCGCCCGTCGTCCCGGCGCCGACCGCCATGCCTCCGGCGTTCGCCCCCGTGGCGGCCCGGCGCCGCGCGGGCGCCCAGGCGGCGGTCCCCGCCCCGGCGGCCGCCGTGCCGCCGGTCTCCCCGGTCCGCCCGCTCTCGCCGGCGCCCGCGCGGGTGCTCCCGCCCGCCGCGCGTCCGGTCGTCCCGGCGCCCGCTCGCGCGGTGGCGCACACGGTGTCCCCGGCCGCCCCCGGGCCCGTGGCCGCGCCGACCCGCGCGGCCCGGCGCGCCGCCGGGCAGCCCTCCCGCCGCCCCGCTGGGCCCGTCGGCGCGGCCCTCCCCGCCGTCGCGGCCGGACGCCGCCCGGTGCCGCGAGTACGCGGCTGGCGCCTGCCCCGCTGGGCCGAGCTGGCCGCCGACCGTGTCTGGGTCGGCACGATGACGATCGTGCTCGTGGTCCTCGTGATCTTGGTGGGGGTGGCCCTCGGTAGTCTGGGGGCCGCCGACAGCTCCTCCGCGGGCCGTGCGCCGGCGGGTTCCTATTCCTCGACAACAGTGAAGGACGACTAGTGGTGGACGAGATCCCACGCGTTCTTGCCGGCCGGTACGAGGTGGGCGAGCTGATCGGCCGTGGTGGCATGGCCGAGGTCCACATCGGTTATGACAACCGGCTCTCGCGCACCGTGGCGATCAAGGTGCTGCGCTCCGACCTGGCCAAGGACCCCACGTTCCAGGCCCGGTTCCGCCGGGAGGCGCAGTCGGCGGCGGCGCTCAACCACCCCTCCATCGTCGCCGTGTACGACAGCGGCGAGGAGACGGTGCCGGGCCCGGGCGGTCAGTCCACCACGGTGCCCTACATCGTCATGGAGTACGTCGAGGGCCACACCGTGCGCGCGCTGCTGGCCGGCGGCGACCCGGTGCCGATCGACGAGGCGGTCGACATCGTCGTCGGGGTCCTCAACGCCCTGGAGTACTCCCACCACGAGGGCATCGTCCACCGCGACATCAAGCCCGGGAACATCATGCTCACCCCCACCGGGGCGGTGAAGGTCATGGACTTCGGCATCGCCCGGGCCATGACCGACTCCGCGGCCACGATGACGCAGACGCACGCCGTCGTCGGGACCGCGCAGTACCTCTCCCCGGAGCAGGCCCGCGGGGAGGTCGTCGACGCTCGCTCGGACCTGTACTCCACCGGCTGCCTGCTCTACGAGCTGCTCACCGGCCAGCCACCCTTCCAGGGCGACTCCGCCGTGGCGGTGGCCTACCAGCACGTGCGGGAGATGCCCAAGCCGCCGTCGGCCATCACGCCGGACGTGCCCGAGTCCCTCGACCGGGTGGTGCTCAAGGCGCTGGCCAAGGACCGCGACGACCGCTACGCCGACGCCGCCCACATGCGCACGGACCTGCTCGCCGCGGTGCACGGCGGCCGCGTGGAGGCCCCCACCGTCGCCGCGTGGGGGGCGGCCGGCGCCGCGGGCGCGACCGCGGTGACCACCCCGCTGCAGGCGGCGACGGCGACCCGGCGCCTGGGCGCGCCCGTGCCCGCGGCGCCGTCCCCGGCCGCGGCCCCGCCCGGGCCGCCCGAGGAGGAGCGCCGCAAGTCGCGCTGGTGGGTCTGGCTGCTCGCCGTCCTCGCCGTGGCGGCGGCCGCCGGCATCGCCTTCATGCTGCTCAACCCGGCCAACCACGAGCCCCCGCCCCCGCAGACCGTGGCCGTGCCCCAGATGGCCGGCCTGGACCAGAGCGCCGCCCGCGCGGCGCTGACCCAGGCCGGGCTGAAGGCGAACATCGTCGACCCGGTGCCCTCCGACACGGTGCAGCCCGGGTTGTTCGTCGAGTCCGACCCGGCGGTGGGGACCGAGGTGAAGGTCGACTCCACCGTGAACCTCGCGTTCTCGTCCGGGCCGAACGCCGTCGACGTGCCCAACGTCGCCGGCATGACCCAGGACCAGGCCGCGGCGGCGCTCAAGGCGGCCGGCCTGGCGGTCGGCACGGTGAGCCAGGCCAACGACCCCTCGGTCAAGATCGGCGACGTCATCAGCACCGACCCGGCCGCGAAGTCCTCCGCGGCGCCCGGGACGCCCGTCAAGCTCACCATCGCCAGCCCCAACGCTGACCTGCCCGACCTCACCAACAAGACGGAGGAGGAGGCCTCGGGCATCCTGCGGTCGCTCGACCTCGGCGTGCGCATCGAGACCGTTCCCTCCGGCGACTTCCCGGCCGGCACGGTGCTCGAGCAGTCCCGCCCGGCCGGCGTCGTCGCCCGCGGCGAGACCATCACGCTGAAGGTGGCCACCGAGGCGCAGAACGCGCCCTCGCCCTCACCGTCCCCGTCGGACACCGGCAAGCCGACCGACAAGAAGTCCGACAGGAACTCGGACAAGAACACCGACGGCGGCACCGACGGCAACACCAGCGGCAATCCCGCCCGGGACTTCTTCGACGGCCAGCTCGGCGGCTGACCCCCGCCCGGCGCGGTGCGACCCACCCCGCCGGCGCCGTCGCCCACCGGATTCGGCCCGCTCCCGCGACGGGGGCGGGCCGAACCCGTCAGCGGTGGACCAGCGGGGCCAGGCCGGCCGAGCGGGCCACCGCGCCCTCGTCGCCGGTGGCGGCCAGCCAGTTCGCGAGCAGCCGGTGCCCGCCCTCGGTGAGCACGGACTCGGGGTGGAACTGCACCCCGTGCAGCGGCAGCGTGCGGTGCTGGAGCCCCATGACGATGCCGTTCGCCGTGGTCGCGGTGATCGCGAGCTCGTCCGGCACGGTGTCCCGCACGACGGCGAGGGAGTGGTACCGGGTGGCGGTGAACGGGCGGGGCAGGCCCGCGAAGACGCCTGCGCCGTCGTGCTCGACCCGGGAGGTCTTGCCGTGCATGAGCTCGGGCGCGTGGCTGACGACGCCGCCGAAGACCTCGCCGAGGGCCTGGTGGCCGAGGCACACGCCGAGCATGGGCAGCGCCCGCGCCGCGCATGCCTCGATGACCTCGAGCGAGGCGCCGGCCTCCTTCGGGGTGCCGGGGCCGGGGGAGACCAGCACGCCGTCGAAGCCGTCCAGCGCCGGGACGGCGTCGTTGCGGGCCACGGTCGTGGTGGCGCCGAGCTGCTGGAGGTAGCCGACGATGGTGTAGACGAAGCTGTCGTAGTTGTCGACCACGAGGATGTGGGTCACTGAGTCGCCTCCGGGACGAAGAAGGGGAACGGGGCCGTCACGCGCACGGTCATGCCGCCGGGTCCGCGCCGGCGGGCACCCGGGCGTGGGTCAGGGTGAGGGGGCCGGCATACGGAGGGGCCTCGACCGTCGTCGCACGCACCGACCAGCCCAGCCGGATGGCCTGGACGTAGTCGAGGTAGGTCTGCACGTCGGGGGAGTCCAGCAGCGTGCTGCGCAGCTTCGCCGGGTCGCCGATCGCCTCGATCCGGTAGGGCGGGGAGTAGGTGTGCCCGGCGATGTGGAGCACGTTGCCCACGCAGCGCACGCCGGTGGTGGACATCACCCGGTGTCCCTGCACGGTCATGGCCTCCGCGCCGCCGGCCCACAGGGCGTTCATCACGGCCTCGACGTCCTGCTGGTGCACGACCAGGGCGTCCGGCGGCAGGCTCGCCGCCAGCCCGTCGGTCTGCTGCGGGGCGTCCCACAGCTCCACGGACAGCCCCGGCCCCTCCAACGCCCCCTGGCCCGCCGCCTGCGCCGTCAGCTGGTTGACCGCGCCGCCCCCCGGGTCACGCGCCGCGCGGCGCACGTAGGACGCGACCTCGCCGCGCAGCTCGGCGTTCTCCTGCTCGAGCCGCTCGAGCCGGGCGGTCTCGGCGCGGGCGAGGCCCTCGAGGTCCTCGGGGTGACGGTCCGCGTCCCCGGCGAAGACCTGGGCGTTGGTGGCGAACAGGAGGCCGGCGAGCAACGCGACGACACCGGTGGCCACCGAGGACCGCCGCAGGCGCGACCGCCACCGGCGGGCCGGCGTCGGCCCGCCGCGGGGGTCCGGCTCCGGCTCGGGCCGCGGCTCTCGGGGCGCCGGCGGTCGCGGACCGTCGTTCATGGTCCTCCTCCCGCCGCGCGGCGCCCCGAGTTCACCGGACGTTCCTGCGGCGACGATACGCTAGGACGCGGTCGCGCCGCCGGGCGCGTCCACACGAGCGCGCCGGTCGTCCGGCACACAGGTGGTGCCCCTCCGGGGCCGTACCCGCGAGGAGATCCGATGCCCGAGTCGAAGAAGCGCAAGAAGACCACCGAGGCGCGGCCGGAGGCCCGCCCCGCGGTCGCGAAGCCGAGCCCGAGCTGGTGGGCGCCCACGATGGTCGTCCTCATGGTGCTCGGCCTCGTCGCCGTCGTCCTCACCTACCTCACCCAGGGCACCCTGCCGGTGCCGGGCCTGGGCAACTGGAACCTGGCCATCGGTTTCGGGGTCATGCTCGTGGGGTTCTTCATGACGCTGCGCTGGCGCTGACGCCACCGCCTCGAAGGGCAGCCAGGCACCGGGGGTGCTCGGCTGCCCTTCGTCGTCCCTGCCGGCGCCTTGCCTGCCACCGCCGTGCGCCGCGGGAGCGGCCCACCGAGCGGCCCGACCGTGCCGCCCGTCCGCGCCGTCCCCACCTGGGGACAGCCATCCCACCGGTGAATCCCCAGGTGTGCACACCGCTGGGGACAACTACACGGCTGTCATTATCCCCAGGTGTGCACAACCCTGGGGATGACGCCGGTTTCGGCCCCCTCCCCAGGTGGGGGAATACCTGTGGAGGATGCCGCCTCCGTCATCCACATCTGTGTGCACAGCTGGGGATAACTACACGGCTGTAAGTTCGGCGACCGCGGCCGCCCGCCGGCGCCGCCCGCCGCACGACGGCGGGGTCGGGCGCCACACGCACGAGCGGGACGCCAGGCCGGGTGCCTGACGTCCCGCTCGTGGGTGCGTGGGGGCCCTACACCATGGCGTACCGGGCCGCGGCGAGGACGACGAGCAGCGCGAGGACGACCGCCGTCGTCGCGACGCTGACGATGGCGCGCCGCTCGCGCGGGGCGTACACGTAGCCCAGCGCGAGCAGGGCCCCGGTCACGGCCCCGCCCAGGTGGGCCTGCCAGGAGACGTTGCTGACGATGAAGCCCAGCGCGAAGTTCAGCGCGATGAGGACGAGGATCTGCGTCGCGTCCCGGCCGAGCCGGCGCAGCACGAAGAACGTGGCCGAGAAGAGACCGAAGACGGCGCCGGAGGCGCCCACGACCGCCGTCACCCACGCGAAGCCGGCGGGGTTGGCGAGCAGGAGCACCGCCACCGAGCCCCCGATGGCGGAGATGAGGTAGAGCGCGGCGTAGCGCCACCGGCCCAGGGCCGGCTCGACGATGCTGCCGACGATCCACAGGGCGTACATGTTCAGCGCCAGGTGCAGGATGCCGGCGTGCAGGAACGCCGCCGTGACGAACCGGTAGGGCTCGCTGGCGCCGACGGCCGGCGCGAAGGCGAGAGCAGAGCGCAGGCCCCCGCCGACGAGCATCTCGAGCAGGTACAGCGCGACGCAGACGCCGATGATCGTCAGGGTGACCACCGGGCGCCCGTGCGTCACCCGCCCGCCGAAGACGGTGCGCACGGCCGGGGTGCGGGCGTGGGCCTCGCGCACGCAGTCGACGCACTGGATGCCCACCGCCGCGGGGCGCTGGCACTGGGCGCAGGCGGGGCGCCCGCACCGTTGGCAACGCACGTAGGACACGACGCCGGGGTGGCGGGGGCAGACCGGCACCTCGGTGCCGGCCTGCCCCGGGATCTGCTCGCTCATGGTGCTGGGCGGCCGCCGCTACTCGGTGACGGTGACCGAGGTGATGGTGATGTCCTCCACCGGCCGGTCGTTGCGCCCGGTGGCGGTCGCGCCGATCGTGTCGACGACGGCGCGCGAGGCGGGGTCGGTGACCTTGCCGAAGATGGTGTGCTTGCCCTGCAGCCACGTGGTCGGCGCCGTGGTGATGAAGAACTGCGAGCCGTTGGTGCCCTTGCCCATGCGCTTGCCGGCGTTGGCCATGGCAAGCACGTACGGCTCGGTGAAGTTCAGCTCGGGGTGGATCTCGTCGTCGAAGGTGTACCCCGGGCCGCCGGTGCCGGTCCCCAGCGGGTCACCGCCCTGGATCATGAAGTTGGGGATGACGCGGTGGAAGATCACGCCGTCGTACAGCGGCCGGCTGGTCTCCTCGCCGGTGCTGGGGTCGGTCCAGGTCCGCTTGCCCGTGGCCAGCTCGGTGAAGTTCTTGACGGTCTTGGGGGCGTGGTCGGGGTACAGCTCGACGGTGATGTCGCCGGCGGTGGTGTGCAGAGTCGCTTCCATGCCCCGATCCTCGCACGCGCCGCGGGCGCGGGGCACGGCCCGTGGGCGCGGGGCACCGCGTCAGACCCCGCGCACGTGCTGGCGAAACCGTGCAAGATGGGGGAGGAGTGGCGGCGCCGCCAACCGGGCCGCGCCCCGATTCGAGATGTCCGGCGAAACGAGCGAGGAGAGCAGATGTCGCGCAAGAGCAAGGCCAGCGAGGTCAAGACCCGCAAGGCACGCAAGCAGGCTGCCACCGCCCTCGGCGCCGTGGGCACGGGCCTGGCGGCCAAGCAGGCCGTGCAGCTCGCCGAGCAGGCGACCCAGGCCGGCAAGCAGGCCCTGCACCTCGCCGAGCAGGGTAAGGAGTGGGCCAGCCCGCGCGTGGAGGCCGCCGCCGCCTGGGCGACGCCGCGCGCCGAGAAGGCCTGGCACGAGACCGTCAAGGTCACCGCGCCGAAGATCGAGGCGGCCGCGGAGAAGGTGCGTCCCGCCGTCGACACCGCCTACGAGAAGATCGTCGACGACTACCTGCCGCGCGTGGAGAAGGCGATGCACGAGGCCGCCGAGGCGGCCGCCGGGCACGACGCCGTGGCCGTCAAGGCGACCAAGGCCAAGACGGCGGCCCTCAAGGCCCTGGCCGAGCCGCCGGCCAAGAGCCGCGGCGGGGTGGCCAAGACCGTGGGCTGGGTGCTCGTGGGCACCGCGGCCGCCGGGACGGCGTACCTGCTGTGGCGGCGGAGCCAGCCGGTCGACGACCCGTGGGCCGAGGAGTACTGGGAGGACACCACCGTCACCTCGCCGGCCGCCACGAAGGGCGGCGCGGCCGGCACGGGCGGCATGGGCGAGAAGGTCGCCCACGCGGCGAGCGGGGTCAAGGAGAAGGCGGCCTCCACCGCCTCGTCCGCCGGGGCGAAGGCCTCCGAGGCCGCCCACAAGGCCGCCGACACCGTGCGCAAGGGCGGCGACAAGGCCAAGGAGGCCAGCGAGCAGGCCGCCGCCGGCGCCGAGGCCGCCGGGGAGACCGCCGCGGCGAAGGCGGACGAGGCCGCCGGCAAGGCGGGGGACACGCCCGGCGCCTGACCGACACCACCAGCCGACCGCCCGGCATCACACCAGGGCCCCCGACGCGTGTCGGGGGCCCTCGTGTCGTCCTTGGCGGCGGCGGCGGCGGGCGGGCGTTGGTACCGGTCGCGCCGGCCTCAGTGCAGGTCGCGCAGTGGCCAGGCCGCGTAGGCGGCCTCGGCCTCGGCGAGGACGGCCGGCGCGACGGTGGCGACCGGCCGGAAGCTGCCGACCAGCGGCTCGCCCTCGGGCCCGCGCCCGACCTCCTCGCCGGTGAGGAGCCAGGCCAAGTGGCCCTTGCCGCCGGAGAGCAGGTACGCGTGGCGGACGAGCTGGCGCGCCACCCACAGCCGCGGGCCGGCCGGCCACCACGGCTCCGGGCGCAGCGCCCAGACCGGCAGGCCCGGCAGCAGGCAGCCGCTGTCGGCGTCGCGCATGCCGCTGTACCGGTCCGTCCGGGGCCCGGGGCTGATGCGCAGGTATGCCTCCCCACAGCCCCGGAGCACGTCCAGAACCTGCTCGAGGGTGGTGAGGCCGGGCAGGGCCTCGGTCTCCGGAGCCGGTGCGGGGCGGGCGAGCGGAGCTGCGGCGATCATCATGGTCCTCCGACTTGTGCGTCGTCGTGGTGTGGGGTGTGACCAAACCGTAACAATCGACACATGTCGTTGACAGGACTTTCGTCACTCGCCCCCGTCGTCGGCGCACGTCGCCGGGCCCTCGACGACGGCCACCGCAGGACTCGACCGGCGCCCCGCGCGGACCACCGCCTGGCGTCACGCGGCCGGAAGCGGGGACGGGAAAGGGCCCCGA
This sequence comes from Georgenia ruanii, assembly GCF_009193175.1. Taxonomy (GTDB): domain Bacteria; phylum Actinomycetota; class Actinomycetes; order Actinomycetales; family Actinomycetaceae; genus Georgenia; species Georgenia ruanii. The sequence goes on from NZ_VUKE01000014.1 coordinate 15,292, forward strand.
CCGTGCGGTCGGGGCCCTCGTGGTGGAGCCAACGGGACTCGAACCCGTAACCCCCTGCTTGCAAAGCAGGTGCGCTACCAATTGCGCCATGGCCCCCGGGGCGCCGTGGCGCCAGGTGCGCCTCAGGCGCGCGGCGGCTCCTCGCCGAAGCTGTCGGTGACCTCCGCCCACAGGTCCCGCTCCTCGCGGTCCTGCCGGATCTTGATCCATGCCAGGTAGCCGGCGACGCCCGCGGCGGCGAGCAGCAGTGCCTTCTTCACGATCGTCCTCCTGGAGATCCACGCCCGGGGGGTGCTGGTGGGCCTAGCTGGACTCGAACCAGCGACCTCTTCCTTATCAGGGAAGCGCTCTAACCGACTGAGCTATAGGCCCCCGACCCGCCTCACCGGCGGGCCGTCGCCCCGTGGGCGCCGAGACAGACTATCCCAGAGGGCCGTGCGGTCCCAAACCCGAACGGCGCCGGGTGAGCAGTCTCACGTCCGCGCTCAGTCGTCGGTGAGGGTGACGTGCAGCCCGCCGACCAGGGCGGCGACGATGTTGTAGAGGAACGCCCCGATCGTCGCCAGCGCCGTGAGCAGCAGGACGTCGATGACCGCGACGATGGTCGCGAAGGACATCACCCGGTCGAACTGGAGGTAGTCCATCAGCCGCAGGAAGTTGTCCGACCCGATGGAGACGAGCAGCTCCTGGATGTCGGCGAAGACGTGCATCGCGTCGAGCACGAACCACACGACCGCGGCGGCGACGACGATCATCACGCCCAGGCCCACCGAGAGCAGGAACGCCAGCTTCATCGTCGACCACGGGTCGACCCGCGACAGCGAGAGCCGCACCCGCCGGGGGCCGGTGACGGCGGCCGTCCGCGCCGAGGACTCCCCCTCGCGGGGGCCGGTCGCGGGCATCTGTGCGGTGGCGGCGCCGGGCTGGGCGCCGGGCTGCTCCGTGCCGCCCAGGCGGTCGGCCACGCTGCGGCGCAGGGTGGCGGCGAACCCGCCCTGACCGCGGCTCGCGTCCTGGTCGTCCGTGCCGTGTGGGGTCGTGCTCATGCAGCTCCTCCGTCAGGGCCGTCCTCCGCGACGGGCGCGTCCTCGGTAGGGCTCGACGCTACCGCGTCCGGGCCCGCCGGCGCCGCCCCCGCGCCATCGATGGTCGGCTCGACGACGTCCTCGGGGCTGGTGCCCTCCGCGGTGGTGTCCTCGGGCGTGGCGGCACTCTCGCCGGACACGAGGTGTTCCTCGGCCTCGACCTTCTTCTCGACGTTTCGGGCCACGGCGATGATCCGGTCGCCCTTGTCGGGGCGGGCGAAGGTGACGCCCTGGGTGTTGCGCCCGGTGAGGTTGACCTCGGCGACGGCGGAGCGCACGACCTTGCCGGACTCCATGATGACGAGCACCTCGTCGTCGGGGGCGGTGAGCAGGGCACCGACGAGGTCCCCGCGGGACTCCACCAGGTTGGCGACCTTGATGCCCAGCCCGCCGCGGCCCTGGATGCGGTACTCGCTCACGAGGGTCCGCTTGGCGTAGCCGCCCTCGGTGACGACGAACAGGGCGGCGTCGTCGTCGTACCAGTCGCGCAGCACGTCCATGGCCAGCAACTCGTCGTCCTCGCGGAACTTCATGCCGGTGACCCCGGAGGTCGCCCGGCCCATCGGCCGCAGCGCCTCGTCGGTGGCGGTGAAGCGGATGGACTGGCCCTTGCGGGAGACGAGGAGCAGGTCGTCCTCGGGGTTGACCAGCCGGGCGGCGACCACGCGGTCGGGGTTGCCGTCGTCGTCCTCGCGCAGGTTGATGCCGATGACGCCGCCGGAGCGGTTGGTGTTGTACTCGCTCAGCCGGGTCTTCTTCACCAGCCCGCGCTGGGTGGCCAGCACGAGGTACTGGGCCTGCTCGTAGTCGCGCAGGGAGATCACCTGAGCGATGGACTCCCCGGGCTGGAACGCCAGCAGGTTCGCCACGTGCTGGCCCTTGGCGTCCCGGCCGCCCTCGGGCAGCTCGTAGCCCTTGGCCCGGTAGACGCGGCCGAGGTTGGTGAAGAACAGCAGCCAGTTGTGGGTGCTGGTGACGCCGAAGTGCTCGACGATGTCGTCCTCGCGCAGCTGCGCCCCGCGCACGCCCTTGCCGCCGCGGCGCTGGGACTTGTAGTTGTCCACCCGGGTGCGCTTGGCGTACCCGCCGCGGGTGATGGTGACGACCACCTGCTCCTCGGGGATGAGGTCCTCGATGGACATCTCTCCGTCGAAGGGCAGGATCGTGGTGCGCCGCTCGTCGCCGTACTTCGCGACGATGGCGTCGAGCTCCTCGCTCACGATGGCGCGCTGGCGGGCCGGGTCGGCCAGGATCGCCTTGTAGTCGGCGATCTCGGTCTCGATCTTGTCGTGCTCGTCGATGATCTTCTGCCGCTCCAGGGCCGCCAGGCGCCGCAGCTGCATGGTGAGGATGGCCTCGGCCTGGACCTCGTCGATCTCGAGCATGGCCATGAGGCCCTGGCGGGCCTCCTCCACCGTGGGGGAGCGGCGGATCAGCGCGATGACCTCGTCCAGGGCGTCCAGGGCCTTGAGCAGGCCGCGCAGGATGTGGATGCGCTCCTCGGCCTTGCGCAGCCGGAAGCGGGTGCGCCGGACGATGACGTCGACCTGGTGGTTGACCCAGTGCCGGACGAACCCGTCGAGGCTGAGGGTGCGGGGCACGCCGTCGACCAGGGCCAGCATGTTGGCCGGGAAGTTGTCCTGCAGCTGGGTGTGCTTGTAGAGGTTGTTGAGCACGACCTTCGGCACGGCGTCGCGCTTGAGGACGATGACGAGCCGCTGGCCGTTGCGGCCCGAGGACTCGTCGCGGATGTCCGCGATGCCGGTGAGGCGGCCGTCGCGCACGCCCTCGACGATGCGCTCGGAGAGGCGGTCGGGGTTGACCTGGTACGGCAGCTCGGACACGACGAGGCACTGCCGGCCCTGGATCTCCTGCACCTCGACCACGGCGCGCTGGGTGATGGACCCGCGGCCGGTGCGGTACATGTCCTCGATGCCCTTGCGGCCCAGGATGGTGGCGCCGGTGGGGAAGTCCGGGCCCTTGACCCGCAGCATCAGCTCGCCGAGGAGCTCTTCCTTCGTGGCCTCGGGGTGCTCGAGGAACCACTGCACGCCGTCGGCCACCTCGCGCAGGTTGTGCGGAGGGATGCGGGTAGCCATGCCGACGGCGATGCCCTCGGAGCCGTTGATGAGCAGGTTGGGGATCCGGGACGGCAGGACGGTGGGCTCCTGGTTGCGCCCGTCGTAGTTGTCCTGGAAGTCGACCGTCTCGGCGTCGATGTCCCGGACCATCTCCAGGGCCAGCGGGGCCATCTTGCACTCGGTGTACCGCGGCGCGGCGGCGCCGAGGTTGCCCGGGGAGCCGAAGTTGCCCTGCCCGGTCACCAGCGGGTAGCGCATGGACCACGGCTGGACCAGGCGCACCAGGGCGTCGTAGATGGAGGTGTCGCCGTGCGGGTGGTACTGGCCCATGACCTCCCCGACCACGCGCGAGCACTTGGAGAAGCTCGCGTCGGGGCGGTACCCCCCGTCGTACATGCCGTACAGCACGCGGCGGTGCACGGGCTTGAGGCCGTCTCGCACGTCCGGCAGGGCGCGCGAGACGATCACGCTCATCGCGTAGTCCAGGTAGGAGCGCTGCATCTCCAGCTGGAGGTCGACCTGCTCGACGTGGTCGCGGGCGGTGATCACCTCGCCCTCGGCGTCCGGCGTGCCGGTGACGCCGGTGGTGCCGTCGTTGCCCTGGTCCTCGGGTGGCTGGGTCACGTCAGTCCTTCTCGTCTCTCATCGTCGCCGGGCGCACGCCCGGCCTCGAAGCGGTGTCGGGGAGCGTCAGATGTCCAGGAAGCGGACGTCGTGGGCGTTGCGCTGGATGAACCCGCGCCGGGACTCGACGTCCTCGCCCATGAGGATCGAGAACGTCTCGTCCGCGGCGGCGGCGTCGTCGATGGTCACCTGGCGCAGCGTGCGGGTCTCGGGGTTCATCGTGGTCTCCCACAGCTCCTGGTCGTTCATCTCGCCCAGGCCCTTGTAGCGCTGGATGCCGCTCTCGCTGGACGCGCTGCCCTTGGGCAGCCGCTTGCCGGCGCGGGCCCCCTCAGCGAGGAAGGCCTCCTTCTCCTTGTCGCTGTAGACGTACTGGTGCGGGGCGTTGGTCCACTTCAGCCGGTACAGCGGCGGCTGGGCGAGGTAGACGTGGCCGTTCTCCACCAGCGGCCGCATGTACCGGAACAGCAGCGTCAGCAGCAGGGTCGAGATGTGCTGGCCGTCGACGTCGGCGTCGGCCATGAGGATGATCTTGTAGTAGCGCAGCTTGGCGATGTCGAAGTCCTCGCCGATGCCGGTGCCGAAGGCCGTGATGAGGGCCTGGATCTCCTGGTTGCCCAGGGCCCGGTCCAGGCGCGCCTTCTCGACGTTGAGGATCTTCCCGCGCAGCGGCAGGATCGCCTGGCGCTCGGGGTCGCGGCCCTGGACCGCGGAGCCGCCGGCGGAGTCGCCCTCGACGATGAAGATCTCGGACACCCGGGCGTCGCGGCTGGAGCAGTCCTTGAGCTTGCCGGGCATGGAGAGGGACTCCAGCAGCCCCTTGCGCCGGGTGGCCTCGCGGGCCTTGCGGGCGGCCATGCGGGCCACCGCCGCCTGCTGGGACTTGCGGATGATGTCCTTGGCCTCGTTCGGGTGGGCGTCGAGCCAGTCGCCGAGGTTGCCGTAGAGCTGGGTCTGGACGAAGGTGCGGGCCTCGGTGTTGCCGAGCTTGGTCTTGGTCTGGCCCTCGAACTGCGGCTCGCCGAGCTTGACGGAGATGACGGCGGTCAGCCCCTCGCGGATGTCGTCGCCGGTGAGGTTCTCGTCCTTCTCCTTGAGGATGCCCTTGTCCCGCGCGTACTTGTTGATGAGCGAGGTCAGCGCCGAGCGGAAGCCCTCCTCGTGGGTGCCGCCCTCGGTGGTGTTGATCGTGTTGGCGTAGGTGTGGACCGCCTCGGAGTAGCCGCTGGTCCACTGCATGGCGATCTCCACGGAGATCCGCTTGTCGTGGTCCTCGGACTCGAAGTAGATGATCTCGGGGTGCACCACGTCGACCTTCTTGGTCGAGTTGAGGTAGTGCACGTAGTCGCGCAGGCCGCCCTCGTACAGGTAGGTGACCTCGCGGTGCCCGGTGCGCGCGTCGTCGGCGGCGCCGGCCTCGTCCCCGGTGATCTCGTCGCCGGCGTCGGTCACGCCCGAGCGCTCGTCGGTCAGGGAGATGCGCAGGCCCTTGTTGAGGAAGGCCATCTGCTGGAAGCGGGTGCGCAGCGTCTCGAAGTTGTAGTCGGTGGTCTCGAAGATGTCGCCGTTGGCCCAGAACGTCACCGACGTGCCGGTCTCCTCGGTCGCCTCGCCGCGCACCAGCTCGCCGGTGGGCACGCCGTCGACGAAACCCATCCGCCAGACGTACCCCTCGCGCCGGACCTCCACCTGCAGGCGGTGGGAGAGGGCGTTGACGACCGAGACGCCCACGCCGTGCAGGCCGCCGGAGACGGCGTAGCCGCCGCCGCCGAACTTGCCGCCGGCGTGCAGCACGGTGAGCACGACCTCGACGGCCGGCTTGCCCTCGGACTCGACGATGTCCACCGGGATGCCGCGGCCGTTGTCGACGACGCGCACGCCGCCGTCGGGGAGGATCGTCACCTCGATGTGGTCGCAGTACCCGGCGAGGGCCTCGTCGACGGAGTTGTCGACCACCTCGTACACGAGGTGGTGCAGGCCGCGCTCGCCGGTGGAGCCGATGTACATGCCCGGCCGCTTGCGCACCGCCTCGAGGCCCTCGAGCACGGTGATGTTGCTGGCGCCGTACTCCTGGCTGGTCGGCACTGCGCCCGGGTTATGGTGGGGGGCCTGCGGGGCCGGTGCGCCATCTGCCGGTGGCACGTCGGTAGCGATGTCGTTCACGGCAGCATCAGCAGCACTGTGGTCAGCCACGGTCGCAGGCTCTCCTCGTTCTCGCGGGGCAACCACCGTCCGCCGACCGGCCGTGAGGCCGGGGCGCGGGGCCACCGCTCGATCCCGTCGGGCGCCGTCAGGGGCCCTTCGGGCGGTCGGTCAATTCTAGCGCGACCAAGCCAAAAACCGCGAATATCCACAGCGATGTCCACAGGCGTGGCGCTTGACACCGTGGCTCTCGGCCATCCCATGGCGTGAGACGTCGCGCCCACCCCCGCAGGGGGTCACGCCCGCCCGTCCCGGTCGTGCGCGCAGGGGCCCAGCCGCCCCGGCTGGGCGCGGGGGTCAGCCGTAGGTGTCGCGCGGGCCGCGCCCGGGCACCGAGCGCCGCCCGTGCTTCCAGCTGGGCCCGCCGGGGCCGAGCACCACGATCGTGGTGACGGTGCCCTCCCCGACCTCCTCGGCCAGGCGGCGCTCGAGCTGGGGCAGCAGCAGGCGCACCTGGGTGGCCCAGGCGGTGGAGCTGGCCCGGACCACGAGCTCGCCCTCGTCGAAGGTCTCCACCTGGCAGTGGTCGGCGAGCTGGTCGCCGACCACCTCGCGCCAGCGCCCGACGACGCCGCCCACGCTCACCGGCCGGCTCCAGCCGTGCTGGGCGACGAGCCGCGCGGCGATGCCGCCGAGCGGCTGGGGGTCGCGCCGCGACGGCCCGGGGCCGCTCAGGACATCGCCCAGGCCGGGCCCGGGCCGCCAGGACCCCGGCGCCGGCGCCTCCGCGGTCTCCGGCGCCGCCTCGGGACCGGGCCGGCCGGCCCGCCGCCGCCGAGGGGCGCTCGTGCGCAGCTGGCCCTTCGCGCGGGCAGCCTCCCGGGCCCGCTCGAGGGCGACCCGGGCGACGACGTCGGCGTCCTCCGGGTCGTCCCCATCCGGGCCGTGCTGCGAGGGCTGCTCAGCCACGCGTGACCTCCCCGGCATGGACCGTGAAGCGGGCACCGTCGAGCGCCGCGGGGACATCCTCCTCCACGGCGGCGGTGATGAGCACCTGCCGCGCGCCGGCCACCATCGCCGCGAGCCGCTCGCGCCGGCGGGCGTCGAGCTCGGCGAAGACGTCGTCGAGGATGAGCACCGGCTCGCCGTCGGTGCCCCACGGGGAGCCGTCGTCGTCGCGGAGCACCTCGTAGGAGGCCAGCCGCAGGGCGAGGGCGAAGGACCAGGACTCGCCGTGGCTGGCGTAGCCCTTGGCCGGCAGGGTCCCGAGGGAGAGGACGAGGTCGTCGCGGTGCGGGCCCACGAGCGAGACGCCCCGGTCGAGCTCCTTCTCGCGCAGCCGCTGCATCGCCGCGAGCAGCCGCCCGGTCAGCGCCGGGACGTCGAGCAGGCCGGCCTCGCGGGCCTCGAGCGCCGCGGCGGCCGTCTCCGCGCCGGGTCCGGCCAGGTCCGCGGCGGTGATGTCGGCGGCGCCCTCGACGGTGTCGATGCTGGCGCGGTAGTCCAGCCGCGCGGCGCCCTGGCCGGCACTGACCTGCTCGTAGGCCTGGGCGGCGAAGGGCCGCAGGCGGCGCACGAGCGCGGTGCGCGCGGCGATGATCTGGGCGCCGGCGGCCGCGAGCTGGCCGTCCCACACGTCGAGGGTGCTCAGGTCCGGGCGGCCGCCGCGGCGGCGGACCGCGCCGGCGGACTTCAGCAGCGCCCCGCGCTGGCGCAGCACCTTGTCGTACTCGGCGCGGGTGCCGGCCAGCCGCGGGGTGAGCAGCACGAGCAGGTCGTCGAGGAAACGGCGGCGGTGCCCGGGGTCGCCCTTGACCAGCTCGAGGTCCTCGGGCGCGAACAGCACGGTGCGCACGACGCCGAGCACGTCGCGGGTGCGGGCCGGGGCGCGGTTGAGCCGGGCGCGGTTGGCCTTGCCCGCCACGATCTCCAGCTCCACGAGGGTGGGCCGCTCGTCGTGGACCACCTTGGCGCGCACGACGGCGCCCGGCGCGCCCTGGCGGACCAGCGCGGCGTCGGCGGCCACCCGGTGGCTGGAGAAGGTGGACAGGTAGGCGACGGCCTCGACGAGGTTCGTCTTGCCCTGGCCGTTCTGGCCGATGAAGGCGGTGACCCCGGGGTCGAGGGCGAGGACCACCTCGCGGTAGGAGCGGAAGTCGTTGAGGGCCAGGTCGGAGACGAACATGTCCGGCCGGTCCCTCCTTGCTCTGTCCCGCGCGCGGAACTGTCGCGCGCCTGCGCGGTGTGCGGGTGCGGCTACCCGGCCGCGAGGCCAGGCTACGCCGCGGGTGCGCCCCGGCCCGCGGACGCCGGGCGTCCGCGGGCCGGGCCGTGCCGTCAGGCCTGCTGGGCGGCCTTGGTGGCGTGGCCGCCGAACTGCTGGCGCAGCGCGGCGACGGCGCGCATGGCGGGCGAGCTGGGCTGACGCGAGGAGAATCGGGCGAAGAGGGCGGCGGAGATCACCGGCAACGGCACGGCGCTGTTGATCGCCTCCTCGATGGTCCACCGGCCCTCGCCGGAGTCGTCGACCCAGTCGCTGATCTCCTCGAAGCCGGGGTCGGTCGTGATCGCGCGGACCATGAGGTCGAGGAGCCAGGAGCGCACGACGGTGCCGCGCTGCCAGGCGGTGAAGACGGCGCCCACGTCGGGGACGAGGTCGTCGCGGGCCTCGAGGAGCTCGTAGCCCTCGGCGTAGGCCTGCATGAGGCCGTACTCGATGCCGTTGTGCACCATCTTGGCGTAGTGGCCGGCGCCGACCGGTCCGACGTGGACGAAGCCCTCCTCGCGCGGCCCCTCCGGGCGCAGCGCGTCGAAGACGGGCATGAGCGTCTCGATGTCGGCGTCGGAGCCGCCCGCCATGAGACCGTAGCCGTTCTCCCGGCCCCACACGCCGCCGGAGACGCCGACGTCGACGTAGCCGATGCCGCGCTCGGCGAGCTTGGCGGCGTTGGTCTGATCGGCCTCGAAGTGGGAGTTTCCGCCCTCGATGACGATGTCGCCCTCGTCCAGGACCCGCCCGAGCTCGTCGAGCACCGCGGCGGTGGGGGCGCCGGCGGGGACCATGACCCACACGACCCGCCGGGGCTGCGGCAGGGCGGCGGCCAGGTCGGCCAGCGTGGCGACCTCGCTGTTCTGCGGGTTGGCGTCGTAGCCGGTGACCTCGATGCCGGCGGCGCGCAGCCGTTCGGCCATGTTGCCGCCCATGCGGCCCAGCCCGACCATTCCGATGTGCATCACAGCTCTCTCCCTCGGCCGGTGTCACCGGCCGTCACGTTCGGCGTTAGGGACGGTAGGTACAAGCCGCCCGCGAACGTCAACCGCCGGGCCCGGGACTTTGTGCCCCAGTGTGACGAGGTTCTCCTCAGCCCGCGAACCGGATGGGCATGAGCAGGTAGCGGAAGGTGAGGTCGTCCTCCCCCTCGAGGGAGTCCTGCCCGGTCATCACCGCGGGCTTGCTCGGGTGGGTGAACGACATGCGCACGAACGGCGCTGTGAGCGCGCCGAGCCCGTCGAGCAGGTAGTGCGGGTTGAACGCGGTCGAGATGTCCTCGCCGGTGAGCGCGGCCTGCAGCGCCTCGGACGCCTGCGCGTCGTCGCCCTGGCCGGCCTCGAGGACCACCTGGCCCTCGGAGAAGGTCAGCCGGATGGGGGTGTTGCGCTCGGCGACCAGGCTGACGCGGCGGGCGGCCTCGATGAGGGCGGGGGTGCTCACGACGGCGTGCGTCGTGGTGCTCTCGGGGAACAGGCGCCGCACCGGCGGGTAGTCGCCTTCCACGAGCAGGGAGGTGGTGCGCCGGCCGCCGGCCTCGAAGCCGATCAGGGCGGCGGGGCCGTCGGTGGACAGCGCGACGTCGACCGCGCCCGCGGTGGTCATCGACTTGGCGACGTCGGACAGCGTCCGGGCGCGCACCAGGGCGACGGCGGAGGCCGACGGGGCGGCCGGGTGCCAGGTCAGCTCGCGCATGGCCAGGCGGTAGCGATCGGTGGCGAGGAGCGTGACCTTCTCGCCCTCGATCTCCATCCGCACCCCGGTCAGCAGCGGCAGCGTCTCGTCGCGGCTGGCGGCGGTGGTCACCTGGCCGACGGCCTCGGTGAGCACGCCGGCGTCGATGCTCCCGGCCACCTCCGGCATGACGGGCAGCGCGGGGTAGTCGTCCACCGGCATGGTCAGCAGGGTGAAGCGGGACGCCCCGCAGGTCAGCACCACCTTGGTGCCGTCGACGTCGACGTCGACCGGCTTGGCGGGCAGGGCCTTGGAGATGTCAGCGAGGAGGCGGCCGGAGACCAGCACCGTGCCGGGCGTCTCGACCTCGGCGGGGATGTCCGAGCGGGCGGAGACCTCGTAGTCGAAGCTCGAGAGGTTGAGGACGCCGTCGCCGGTGGCCTCGATGCGCACCCCGGCCAGGACGGGGACCGGCGGCCGCGCGGGCAGGGACCGCGCCGTCCACGTGACGGCCTCGGCCAGGACGTCACGTTCGACCCTGAACTTCACGATGGATGACCTCTCTCGAATTCCCCAAAAGGGCGCGCGTGGCGCAGGCCAACCTTACGCGAGGAATTACAGCCGGAGGTAGCAGCGAGCGAAAGCGTTGTGGTTCGCGGGTCGGTCGGGGTCGCGGAACGTGTTGTTGGCTGTCCACATCCACGCCCTCATAGAAGTTTCGTCATCGTCATAGCCGGTGTGGAGACTGTGGAGAACCGGTGTTGATGCAGGTCAGCCGTCTGGCGGCGATGTGGGCGGGGTGGGGGTCGAACCTGTGGACGACGGCCGCTGGCAGTGGATGTGTCATTCGCTTCCCGGGCCCGTCCACCGGTGGGGGACTGACTGTCCACCGCCGCGTGGACGGTTGTCCACCTCTATCCACAGAGTTGTGCACAGCTGTGAATGATGCGACTCACGGCGGATTCGGCGCTCAGCGGCCTTCGGAGCGCGGCTGCGCCGCGACGCGGAGCCGGCGGGCCGGGCCAGGGCGGTTCAGGGGCGCTCTGGTGGCTCATCCGGGCCCGGCCGTCCGGGCGGGCCCGGGCGCGCCACCGAGGGACGCCGTGACGTCGCGAGCGTCGTCGCCCGCGGTCGCGGCGGAGAGGGGGACCGGCTCGTCGGCGAGCGGGTGCGGGGCGGGTACGGCCGCGCTCCGCGGCGGTGAGGCCTCCCGTCGCCGAGGGGGCGCAGCGCCCCGGAGGATGCAGACGGCCGCCGCCGCGGGGGTGACGCCGACGGCGGCACCGGGGATTCGCCGTCGGGGAAGGAAGGGAAGGGAGGGGGCTAGTTGCCGCGGGCGTTCTGCTTGATGCGGTTGGTCAGCTCGGTGACCTGGTTGAACGTCGAGCGCTTCTCCGCCATCTGCTCGCGGATCTTGCGGTTGGCGTGCATGACGGTGGTGTGGTCGCGGCCGCCGAAGAGCTGGCCGATCTTGGGCAGCGAGAGATCGGTGAGCTCCCGGCACAGGTACATGGCGATCTGGCGGGCGTTGACGAGCACCCGGGACCGGTCCGCGGAGCACAGGGCGTCGATGGAGACGGAGAAGTAGTTCGCGGTCTGGCTCATGATGAGCGCCGGCGTGATCTCCTCCCCCTCGGGGTCGGTGATGAGGTCCTTGAGGACCATCTCCGCCAGCGACAGCTCGACGGGCTGACGGTTGAGGTTGGCGAAGGCCGTGACCCGGATGAGCGCGCCCTCGAGCTCACGGATGTTCGTCGAGATGCGCGAGGCGATGTAGCTGAGGACCTCGTCGGTGGCCTGGAGGTTCTCGTTGACCGCCTTCTTGCGCAAGATCGCGATGCGGGTCTCGAGGTCGGGCGGCTGGACGTCGGTGAGCAGGCCCCACTCGAAGCGCGACCGCATCCGGTCCTCGAACCCGTCGAGCTGCTTGGGCGGGACGTCGGAGGTGATGACGACCTGCTTGTTGTCGTTGTGCAGCGTGTTGAAGGTGTGGAAGAACTCCTCGACCGTCTGTTCCTTGCCGCCGAGGAACTGGATGTCGTCGATGAGCAGGACGTCGACGTTGCGGTAGCGACGCTGGAAGTTCTCCGCCTTGTCGTCCCGGATGGAGTTGATGAAGTCGTTGGTGAACTCCTCGGAGTTCACGTACCGCACCCGGATGCCCGGGTAGAGGTTGCGGGCGTAATGACCGATCGCGTGCAGCAGGTGGGTCTTGCCCAGCCCGGAGCCGCCGTAGATGAACAGCGGGTTGTAGGCCTTGGCCGGCGCCTCGGCGACGGCGGTCGCCGCGGCGTGCGCGAACCGGTTCGACGCGCCGGTGACGAAGGTCTCGAACGTGTACTTGGGGTTCAACCGCGAGGAGTCCACCGAATGCTCCTCCACGGACGTGCCCCGGTCGGCGCTGGAGCGCTGGGGCCGGGCGACGGGTCGGTCGTCGAAGGTCGGGGAGGCGGCGTGCGCGCCCATGCGGCGGGGCGCCGCGTCGGGGCTCGCCGCGGAGGGCACCTCCGCCGGCGACGGCGCGGCCGGGGCTTGGGCCGTCTGGTCCAGCGTGGGGTCGACGGTGACGGCGAACCGCACCGGGGTGCCGGCGACCTCGGTGAGCGCCGCGGTGATCGGCTCGCGGGCGCGCATCTCCAGGAAGTCCTTGGCGAAGTCGCTCGGCACGGCGAGGAGCATGGTGCCGTCGATGACGCCCAGCGGGCGGGTCATCCGGACGAACGCGAGCTGCGCACCGCCGATCTCGCCGCGGTTCGTGAGGATCTCGACCGCCCGGGCCCAGCTCTCGGTGGTCGGTTGATTCTCCGGCAACGGTGATCCCCTTGGTGCGATACAAATCTGGACGTCGAGTCTGGCACGACGTCTACGGATCCACACGGATATCCACAGCCTGGGGATGGGGCTGAGCCAGGACAGCGGCGTCGGCTCTCACACCAACACGTCCAGGGAGCGGACCCGAGGCGTCGCCGACGATCATAGGACCTCCCCCCGGTCGAGGTCACCGTGCCGGCGCCGGCATCGCCCCGCTGACCTGCGTCGTCGCAGGCAGGTGTGGGATACGCTACGGCGACCCGGATTGACCGCCGGTGCGCGCTCGCGTACTTTGGGTGAGCCGTCCCGACGGATCCTGTGTTGTGCCCGCCGGCAGGTTCGCCTGCCCGTGCCCGCTGGAACCAGGGACAACCGCACGCGCGCTGCCAGGACGTGGCGGTGCCCAGGAGATTCACCGACGTTTTGGAGTAATGCCGTGAGCAAGCGGACTTTCCAGCCGAACAACCGGCGCCGGGCCAAGGTGCACGGGTTCCGTCTGCGGATGCGTACCCGCGCCGGCCGCGCCATCCTGTCCGCGCGCCGTCGCAAGGGGCGTGCGCAGATCTCCGCCTGAGGCGGACGGTGCTGCCGGCCCGGTACCGGATGCGCCGATCGGACGAGTTCTCCGACGCGGTGCGCCATGGCGTCCGCAGCGGCGCCCGCCGGCTGGTGGTCCACCTGCGACTGACCGAGGACGAAGCCGACCAGGGTGAACCCTCCCTGGTCGGCTTCATCGTGCCCAAGAGCGTCGGCACCGCCGTGCACCGCAACCGGGTGAAGCGGCGGCTGCGGGCGCTGGTCGCCGACCGGCTCAGCGCGGTGCCCGCCGGCGCGCGCCTGGTGGTCCGCGCCCTGCCACCGGCCGACGGTGCGGGGTTCGCGGCGCTGGAGGCGGACCTGGACGGCGCCCTCGCCGGCGCCCTCGCCGGCGCGCACCGGAAGGCGCGCCGCGCCGCGGCGGCGCGGGAGAGGCCGTGACCGCGGTGAGCGACCAGCGGCGCGACCCGCACACTCCGGCACCGGGCCCGCAAGACGCGCCTTCGCCGCCGGGCGGCGACCACGGACCCGAGCCGCGTCCGCGCAACCCGCTGACGTGGTTGCTGCTCGGCGTCGTGCGGGGTTACCAGCTGGTGGTCTCGCCGTGGCTGCCGCCGACATGCAAGTACTACCCGTCCTGCTCGGCCTACGCGGTGGCCGCGCTGCGCCGGCACGGCGCGGCGAAGGGCGCGCTGCTCGCCGCCTGGCGCCTGCTGCGGTGCAACCCGTGGAGCCTCGGCGGCGTCGACCACGTGCCGCCGCGGGGGCGGTGGTCCGCCCGCGTCGCCGCGGCACGGGCCCCGACCCGGGCGGAGGGTCAGAGGGAGCACGGGAAACCCCGTACTCTCGGTGCAGGTACATGGGGGGCGCGCACGAGCGCGCCGAAGGACCGCTAGGAGCACACGGGCATGGGCTTTTTCGACACGATTCTGTCGCCAATCATGGTGGCGGTCGCCTGGATCATGGTGCGCGTCCACGACCTGCTGGTGTTCCTCGGCATGTCCGCGGGATCCGGCTGGGCCTGGGTGCTGTCCATCGTCGGATTGACCGTCGTCATCCGGATCCTGATCATCCCGTTGTTCTTCAAGCAGATCAAGGCGTCGCGGAGCATGCAGCTCGTGCAGCCCGAGATGCAGAAGCTGCAGAAGAAGTACAAGAACAAGACCGACCCTGCGTCCCGCCAGAAGATGCAGGAAGAGATGATGGCGCTCTACCGGGAGCACGGCGCCAACCCGTTCTCCTCGTGCCTGCCGATCCTCCTGCAGATGCCGATCTTCTTCGCCCTGTTCCGGGTGCTGAACTCCCTCGGCCCGCTGGCCCAGGGCACCTACCCGGGCGGCCCGAACATCGGCCCCCTCGACCAGCAGCTGGCCGCGCAGGCGGAGAGCTCGACCCTCTTCGGTGCGCCGATCTCGGAGACGTTCCTCTCCTCGACCGACGCCACGGTCAAGGTCGTCACCGTCTTCCTGATCGTCTTGATGTCGGCGACGACCTTCCTCACCCAGCGCCAGCTGACGATGAAGAACATGCCCGCCTCGGCGCTGGACAACCCGATGGCGCGCCAGCAGCGGATGCTCATGTACATCCTGCCGCTCATCTTCGCCTTCTCCGGCGTGAACTTCCCGATCGGCGTGCTGATCTACTGGTCGGTGTCGAACCTGTGGTCGATGGGCCAGCAGTTCTACACGATCCGCCGTCAGCCGGCGCCCGGCTCGGAGGCGGCCAAGCTCCGCGCGGATCGCCTCGCCAAGAAGCGGGAGCGCAAGGGCCTGCCGCCCCTCGAGGAGGAGGAGAAGGCGACGGAGGAACAGCCCCGGGGTGGTCAGCGCGTCCAGCCGAAGCGCAAGGACCGCGCGAAGCGCAGCGGTCCGGGGCAGGATCCCGGTGCGCCCGTCCCGTCCGCGGTCTCGGCCGCCGAGGCGGAGGATGAGTCCGACGACGACGTCGGGAACGGCGAGGTGCGCGGCAAGGACGGCCTGACAGCCGGCGAACGGGCACAGAAGCGCTATGAGGAGCGCGCGGCCCAGCGTCGGGCCGCCGCGGCCAAGCGCAAGCCCCAGGGCAAGAAGAAGAAGTAGCGCGCGTGCCGCGGCCGGCCGCGGCACCGCCCAGGACCACCTCCGCCGTGACGGCGGAGCGGCGACGAGAAGAGGACATCGTGAGCGAGGAACAGTCGGTCCAGACGCCCCGCGGCGCCAGCGCGGAGACGATCAAGCGCCTGGAGGAGGAGGGCGAGATCGCGGCGGACTACCTCGAGGAGCTGCTCGACATCGCGGACCTCGACGGCGACATCGACATCGACGTGGACCACGGCCGCGCGGCCGTGGAGATCGTCTCGGAGGACGACGGCGACCGGTGGCTGCGCCGGCTGGTCGGGGACGAGGGCGAGGTGCTCGACGCACTCCAGGAGCTCACCCGCCTGGCGGTGCAGGCCAAGACCGGTGAGCGCAGCCGGCTGATGCTGGACATCGCTGGCTACCGACGGGGTCGGCGCGCGGAGCTCACCGGGATCGCGAACGAGGCCGTCGCCAAGGTCCGGTCGAGCGGGGATCGGGTGACCTTGCCCCCGATGAACCCGTTCGAGCGGAAGGTCGTGCACGACGTGGTCGCGGCGGCGGGGCTCGTCAGCGACTCCGAGGGCGTGGAGCCGAGCCGGCACGTCGTCATCCACCCGGCCTGAGTCGGCTACAGGTGTTGCTGTGAGCGCCGCGGACGAGGCACCGACCCCCGAGGTCGCCACCGCGGCCGTCCGGGAGTACTTCGGGCTCGCGTGGGCGCCGGTGGAGCATTTCGCGCAGATGCTCGTCGAGGAGGGCGAGCTGCGTGGCCTGATCGGACCGCGGGAGCTTCCGCGGCTGTGGTCGCGGCACCTGGTGAACTCGGCCGCGGTCGCGCCCTTCCTGGGCGAGCGCGCGGCCGTCGCGGACGTGGGGTCGGGTGCCGGCTTCCCGGGCATCGTGCTGGCGGCCGTGCGGCCCGACCTCGAGATGCACCTCGTGGAGCCCATGGAGCGTCGCATCGCGTGGCTGGGCGACGTGGTGGAGGAGCTCGGCCTCGACAACGTGGTGTTGCACCACGCGCGCGCCGAGGAGCTGCACAAGCGGGCGAGCTTCGACCACGTGACCGCCCGCGCCGTCGCCGCCATGGACAAGCTCGCGCGGTGGACGGTGCCGCTCGTCCGGCGTGGCGGAACCCTCGTGGCGCTCAAGGGTCAGCGCGCGAGCGACGAGGTGGAGTCGGCGAAGTATGTCCTGAAGAAGCTGGGCGTCGTCAGCACGTCGATCCACGACGTCCAGCCGGTCGCGCACATCGAGGCGACGACCGTCGTGGTGGCACGGAAGCGCGACTGACGCCGGAAGCGTCCGGTTCGTCACGCTCGGGCTGGCGCGGCGTGCCGGTCGGCGGCTCCCGAATGGCGCCGCCTTTGCAGTTATCCACCGGCTGTTCCACACCTGTGCGTTGACGCGTCCGTCGCCGTCCTGACCGTTTGCTGTCCCGCCCGTTTCACGTGGAACGGCTGCGCGCTGCCGCTACGCCCGTGGAGGAGCGGGTTTCCGTTCCTCTGTCCTCGGGGCTCGGGGGCTGGGCTGGATGGATGTCGCAGGGTATCGGGTTGCGCAGTGCCGCATCTGGCGCAGCCGTCTCCCTTGCGAGGTACACGCGCAGTGCAGCGAGTTAGGGGCGTTCGGCGTGGCCCGGGAGATCAATCGACCGGCATTCTCGCTCCCTGCACTCGCTTCGATGTGGTCGTCGGTACTCGGGAGGACGAGCGGGCTGTCAACGAACGCTGCGTCCATCGGGCCGCCTCATCGGTCCGACCGGCGACGGTAAGGGCCCACGACCCACAAGCGAGGTTCGCCGTGCAGCCGGTCGCGGTACCGGAAGCCGGTTGATGGAACGGCGCGATGACTCACTGCCGCGTGCTTGCACAACTGGGAGTCGCTGCGTCACGGCAACCCGCCGGAACGGGCAGCTCTCCTATTGAGGAGGCGAATCGAGGTGGCGAACCTCTGAGCGCTGGCTGTACCGACCGCCCGGTGAGGGGCTGCGACGTGGCTCCCCGTAGAAGAGTTGCGCTGGTTTCACGTGAAACGGATACGCACAGTCCTGCGTCGCCACCGCGGGTGAGCACTGCAGATCCCGTTGGCGTGGGGCCCGGATCACCTTCGTCCGCGAGCCTCTCCTCGTACGCACGTCTTACAGGACGTAGCCGGCGTGATCTACCGCGTCCGGCGGCGCTCGGTGGCCGGACGAGCGAGCACCGCCGTCGCCGGGGTCGTAAGGCGGGTCGGGGGCGTGTGGCGCCGATACCTGGCCCGCCGTTCCGGCCAGGCAGCGGGGAAGGGGCCACGTGAAACGCCGGTGCGTTTCCTCGCCCGGCGTGGCGGCTGGGCGCCGCCGCCTGGCACGGGAAGGCGCCTGTAAGCAGCGGGGTTCGGCTGCCGGGTCGGAGCTCCCGCGCGTCAGGCCGCACCGCCGACGATCGCACTCGTGAATTCGATGCTGTGGACTTATGGGAGTTTCGTCATTCGCGATCGGTGGTTCCACGTGAAACAGCGCTGGCTGTGGTTTCACGTGGAACGAGTTGCCAGCGGCGTCGACCACCTGCATACGGCACGGCACCCTCACCGCCGCTTGGCACACCGACGGGGACGGTACGGATGAGGGGCGCCTCGATCCGGGCGCTTGCGGGAGGAACGCGCATATGTGGCGCCGCATAGTCCACTCGATGGCGAGGCCGCCGCATAGTCCACTCGATGGCGAGACTGCGCCGGTTGCGGGGGCGCGCCACGTACAGAGGCTCCTCGCGCGAAGTGGCCTCATCGCGCAGGTTCTAAGTGGATGTGAGCGCGACGGTAGAGAGGCCTGCCGTCGCTGCAGGGGTGTTGGTTCTGCGGCCTTGCGGTCTAACGCAGGGGGCGAGGGCCCTGTTCTTGCGATGTTGCGTCTGGCGCAGGATGACGTCGTCACGCACAGGCCGCCGCCCGCGTCTGCCCCGTTTCACGTGGAACGGTCGGGCCGGCCCCGCCTCCCAGTACCCAGGCCGCCGCTCCTGCCATCCGCACTTGTGCTGTGCCGACGGCGGACTACCGGATAGCTCGTTCCCGTGCAGCAACGGACGCTCGGGTGGGAACTGGCCCCGATTCATAGGGCTGACATCGGGCGCATGCGGAGGGCGACCATCCGTACTCGGGGAGTGGGGGCGCCCTAGCCCAGCTCGGACGTACCGAGTGCGCCCGTGCACGCGGATGTCGTTGGACTCCACACAAGGCCGCCGACATGGCGTCTAGGACTTCGACGACATCCGGTCCGCGGTCGCCGGCCGTACCCTCCGCAACTTGGCCGGGGCGGCGCGGCGACACCGAGGCGTGGGCGCACTCGGAGCGCCCGGGTGCCGGAGAACTGCTCCAGCGCCGCTGTCCCCATTCCTCTCTCGCAGCACCGGCGATGGGCGTGCGAGGTTTCACGTGGAACCGTGGGTCCACCCGGGGATTCGGGCCGGCGGGCGTGCGAAGCGGCGGGATGGTGTGGCCCCTGGGTCCGGCGCCGCACGGGAGGTCCGTGTGGACCGCTGATCGGTGCAGTCGACACGAGAAGGAGCGCGGTCGGGCTCAGACGTCTTCAGCGCCCCGCTGCCGCGACCGGGGAATGTGGGGACCTCATCGCCAGCGACGGCCGGGACGGATGGCTTTAGCGGCTCGCGGCTTCCCAGACGGCGACCCCCGTGTACCTGCTGGCGGGCCCCTCCGTGCCAGGTTTCACGTGAAACCGTGCCACAGGCCGTGTTCTGATCGAGGTGTCATCGAGGGGCGCCGAACGCCCCGCGGGGACATGCATTGGGGCCGGGGTCCATAGCCCCAAACCGGCTTTCCGGTAGCCGGGTAGCGGGATACCCGGGTGGTGGGAGGAACAGGCTGACTGGTGGCGGGATCGACCTTGGCGCGCGGGCCCGCTGGATGCCGGGCGGGATACACGACGGTCCACGTCGCCCGGCGGGTGCCGCGAGGCCGGGCTGGTCGGCGGACGGAGTCCAATGCCCGCCCGGGAGTCGCGGAATGAACCCTGCTGAAGAGGCGTGCTGGAGACGCTGCGGCGTTTCACGTGAAACTGCCTGATACGTACAGACGGGACGTTCCTCTCGACCTCTTTGCTCGTCCAACGTCCAGCGGGGTATGCCGACACCGGGAGATCGCACCGGACCGGGGGGCTCAAGTGGCTGCGTGGCGATACGTCCTCTGGCCGCCGAGCACGTGCCCGGCCCTCTCAAGGATGCCGGCCGCTCCCCGTCGCATGCCATGCCAGCTCGGCCGCAGACCGCGTTTCACGTGAAACTCGTCGCTCATACCGGGGGCCCGGGCGGCTAGGCGGCGCAGTAACGCACGTCAGAGCGGTAGCGGCGCGAAAGAGGAGTGGCTCATACGTCCAGTCGGACGAGGGGCGGGCCGCGGGCGTAACAGTTTCTGGAGACGATTGCTGAGCGCGCCGCGATGGCGTGTTTCACGTGAAACCCGACTCGCCCACAGGCGTTCAAGAGCAACGCGGAGACGCCACTACCATTGGAACCAGGCCAGTTCATCGAACGAAGGGGACGCCGTGCCGCCGCAGGACAAGAATGCCCTAGCACAGGGCATCATTGCAGGTCAGAAGGCGACCGGCCCCGACGACGCGCGGAGAGCGGCATTGTTGAGGAGCGTTCCGGAGGTCGACGAAAGCACCCCCCTCGCCGCACAGCTCGCGGAGGACGCCCGACGGCGCATCCGCCTCCAGGGGGCGCGGTTCGCAAAGCCGGCGACCACCCGCATCTTCACCATTGCGAACCAGAAGGGCGGCGTGGGAAAGACCACGACGACCGTGAACGTCGCGGCGGCCCTCGCTCACGGCGGTCTGAACGTGCTCGTGATCGACAACGACCCTCAGGGCAATGCCTCGACAGCACTTGGGATCGATCACCATGCCGGCGTCGCTTCCACCTACGACGTGATCATCGAAGGCACGCCCATCGCGGACGTGGTTCAGGAATGCGAGGCGGTCCCCGGCCTGCTCGTCGTGCCGGCCACCATCGACCTTTCGGGCGCCGAGATCGAGCTCGTCTCGAAGGTTGCGCGGGAGAACCGCTTGCGCAACGCCGTCGAGGCCTACCTGAGCTGGCGGGCCGACGAGGGCCACGAGCGGCTCGACTACATCCTGATCGACTGCCCCCCGAGCCTCGGTCTGCTCACCATCAACGCCTTCGTGGCGGCCCGCGAGGTCATGATCCCGATCCAGTGTGAGTACTACGCGCTGGAAGGTCTCAGCCAGCTGCTGAGCAACATCGAACTCATCCGGGGCCACCTCAACCCGGATCTGCACGTGTCGACCATCCTGCTCACGATGTTCGACAGGCGCACCAACCTCGCCCGCGAAGTCGCGGACGAGGTCCGGGAGCACTTCCCCACTGAGACCCTCGAGGCCACCATCCCCCGTTCGGTGCGGATCTCCGAGGCGCCCAGTTACGGGCAGACCGTGCTGACCTACGATCCGGGTTCCAGCGGCGCGCTGGCCTACTTGGAGGCGGCCCAGCAGGTGGCGGGGCGCGCCGACGCGAACACCACCACGACGACCCCGGCCGCGGCCGAGGAGGAGACGCGATGAGCGAGAAGCGGCGCGGACTGGGCCGGGGCATCGGCGCCCTGATCCCCAGCGGCCCGGCCCCGGCACCGACGACGTCGCGGCCGGCCGACATGTTCTTCCAGCCCTCGTCGGTCACCCCGTCGTCCGGCGACGAGGCGCCGGGTCCCGACGAGCAGGACCGGCCCGCGGGCAAGCGGTCGACGAGCCAGGCCCGCGCCGCCGCCGAGGCGCTCATGCAGCCCAGCAAGGCGGCCAAGTCCCGGTCGGCGAGCGCCTCGCGCAAGAGCAAGGCCAAGCCCAGCACCGGCCGGAGCACCAAGACCGCCGACAGCGAGCCCACGGCGCCCCCGGCCGCCGTCGCCACGCCGGCGTCGCCCACCGCCCGACCGGTCGGCGAGCGCCCGGCGTCGCCCCAAGACGGACCCGGCGAGGCGGCGACCGCCGACCCGACCTCGGTCACCGACCCGTCCGACACGCCGGCGAACCCCGCGCCGGCGGTCGCTCCCGCCGCGAATCCCCTCCCGGCCGAGTCCGACGCGCCGGACCCGGCCGCGGAGCCGAAGGACGACGAAGCGGATGACGGCGGCCTGGTGCCGGTCCCGGGTGCGTCCTTCGCGGAGCTGCCGCTCAACGCGATCGTCCCGAACACTCGCCAGCCGCGGCAGGTGTTCGACGAGGAGGACCTCGACGAGCTGGCCGCGTCCATCCGCGAGGTGGGGGTGCTCCAGCCGGTGGTCGTCCGGCCGCTCACCGCGCCCGTGGACGATGCCCCTGAGGCGCGGTACGAGCTCATCATGGGCGAGCGGCGCTGGCGGGCGTCGGCCCAGGCGGGCAATGAGACCGTCCCGGCCGTCATCCGGGACACCAGCGACGGCGACCTCTTGCGGGACGCCCTGCTCGAGAACCTGCACCGTGCGGACCTCAACCCACTCGAAGAGGCGGCGGCCTACCAGCAGCTCCTCGAGGACTTCGGCTGCACGCACGACGAGCTGGCGACCCGCATCGCCCGCTCCCGACCGCAGATCTCCAACACGCTGCGCCTGCTCAAGCTGCCCCCGCTCGTGCAGCGTCGGGTGGCAGCCGGCGTGCTCTCAGCCGGGCACGCCCGCGCCCTGCTCGGGCTGTCCGACGGAGCCGCCATGGAGCGTCTCGCGCAGCGCATCGTCGCCGAGGGCTTGAGCGTGCGGGCCACCGAGGAGATCGTCGCCCTCGGGGACGAGCCGGTCGCCCCGGAGATGCGCCGCCGGCCCCGCACGGGCGCCCACACCGAGGTGCTCAACTCTGTGGCGGCGCGGCTGGCGGATCGGTTCGACACCCGCGTGAAGGTCAACCTGGGTCAGCGCAAGGGTCGCATCGCGATCGAGTTCGCCACCATGGAGGACCTCAACCGCATCCTCGACGTTCTCGCCCCCGGCGACGCCCGTCTGCTCCAGGACTCTGGCTCCGACGCCTGACACGGCCCGCACGCGGTCGCCCAGGCACACCCCGGATCAACAGGCCACGGCGACCGCCGGCGCGGCGCAGAGGACGCCTAGTGACGCACACGTGGCCCGGCCCCCTCGGGCAGGGCCACGTGTGGAATGGTCCCACGGCCGCACGGCCGCACGGCCGCGCGGCCGCACGGCCGCACGGCCGCGACGGACGTGATGCCGCGACGCCCGCAAGGCATCGACGGACGTGAGCCCGCGCGGCGGGCCGATCCCGGCGTCAGCCGCGCAGCGCGGCGCGCACGATGTCGACGTACAGGTCGTCCAGCGGGCCGTCTGCCTGGGCCGCCTGCGGGAACAGCGACGTCTCGGTCATCCCCGGCGCCACGTTGATGTCCAGGAACCACGCGGTGCCGGCGTCCTCGAGGATCATGTCCGTGCGCGAGAGGTGGCGCAGTCCCAGGGTGCGGTGCACGGCGACCGCGAGGTCCCCCACCGTGCGGGTCTGTGCCTCGTCGAGCCGGGCGGGCACGAAGTACTCGCTGCGGCCGGGGTTGTACCGGGCGTCGTAGTCGTAGGGGCCGTCGGTGACGATCTCCACGGCGGGCAGCGCCCGCGGGCCGTCGCCGAGGTCCACCACCGAGACGGCCACCTCGGTGCCGTCCACGCGGCGCTCGATGAGCGCCTCGTCGCCGTAGGCGAAGCAGGCCACCATCGCGCCGGGCAGCTGACTCGCCTCGCTGACCACGGTGACCCCGAGGGCCGACCCGCCGCCTGCGGGCTTGACGACCAGGGGCAGGCCCAGGCGGTCCTCGACCGCGCGGAGCACCGACTGCGCCCCGACCTCCCGGAACAGCGACTGCGGCAGCGCGGCGTAGTCGGGCGTGGGCAGCCCGGCCGCCCGCAGCACCGCCTTGGCCACCGGCTTGCGCGAGGCGAGCCGGCAGCCGGCGGCGGCCGTGCCCACGAAGGGCAGCCCCAGCAGCGCGAGGAGGTCCTGCAGCGACCCGTCCTCCCCCGTGGACCCGTGCACCAGCGGCCAGACCACGTCCGGGCGCAGCCGCTCGAGCGCGGGCAGCAGGTCGGCGTCGACGTCGAGCACCTCGACATGCAACCCCTGGTCGCGCAGCGCGGCGGCGACGCGCCGGCCCGAGCGCAGGGAGACATCCCGCTCGTGCGACAGGCCACCGGCCAGGATGGCGACTCTGACGCCGTCGGCGGCACCCTCCCCAGAAGTGGGGCCCTCCGTGCTGGGGTCGGGTCGGGACTCCTCGCCCGTCCCCATGTTCTCCGGCACGGCCTCGCTCTGCTCCGTCATCGCGTTCCTTCCTCAGACCTGGTCGGGGGACGGGATCTCCACCGCGTCGCCGCGGCGGGCGGTGGGTGGGGTCCCGAACATGGTCACGAGCTCGGCCTCGGCCCGCACGACCGTGGACAGGCGCCGCACGCCCTCCCGGATGCGCTCGGGGGTGGGGTAGCAGAACGACAGGCGCATGTGGTCGTGGCCCTGGCCGTCGGCGTAGAAGGCGGTCCCGGAGACGTACGCGACGAGGTTGGTCACCGCCCGCGGCAGCATCGCCTGGGCGTCGAGCCCCTCCGGCAGGGTCACCCAGGTGTAGAAGCCGCCGTCGGGCACCGTCCAGCGGGCCTCGGGCAGGTACTCGGCCAGCGCGCCGAGCATGGCGTCGCGCCGCTCGCGGTACATCTGCCGGTACTCCTTGACCTGCCCGTACCAGTCGAAGTTGGCCAGGTAGGTTGCGACGGAGAGCTGGCCCATCATCGTGGGGGAGAGGATGGCCGACTCGCTCGCCAGCACGAGCTTCTCGCGCACCGCGTGCGGGGCGGCCGCCCAGCCCACCCGATAGCCCGGGGCGAAGGTCTTGGAGAAGGACCCGAGGTAGACCACGCCGTCCGGGTCGTAGCTCTTGAGCGCGGGCAGCGGGTCGGCGTCGAAGCCGAGCAGGCCGTAGGGGTTGTCCTCGAGGATGAGCACGTGGTGGCGCCGGCACACCTCGACCACCTGCGGGCGGCGCTCGAGCGCCATGCTGACGCCCGCGGGGTTGTGGAAGTTCGGCACGGTGTAGAGGAACTTCACCCGCCGCCCGGCGCGCTCGAGCTCGGTGAGCGTGCGCTCGAGCTCGTCGGGGATCAGCCCGTGGTCGTCCATGGGCACGTGGACCACGTCGGCCTGGTAGGCCCGGAAGACGCCCAGCGCCCCGACGTAGCTCGGCGCCTCCGCGACGACGACGTCGCCGGGGTTGATGAAGATCTCGGTGACGAGGTCCAGGGCCTGCTGGGAGCCGGTGGTGACGACCACGTCGTCGGGGTGCGCGGCGACGTGGTCGTAGCGCATGACCTCGACGATCTGCTCGCGCAGCTCCTCCTCGCCCTGCCCGCCGCCGTACTGCAGCGCCTTGGTGCCGCGCTCGCGCAGCAGCTTGGCCGTCATCTCGGCGAGGTGCTCGAGCGGGAGGCCGTCGATGTTCGGCATGCCGCCGGCCAGCGAGACCACCTCGGGCCGGTTGGCGACGGCGAACAGGGACCGCACCTCCGAGGCCCGCATCCCGTGGGCCCGGTCGGCGTAGCTGGAGAACCACGGGTCCAGCCGGGTGCCGGCCTGGGCGGCAGCAGCCGCGGCGCCCCGCCGGCTGTGCTCGCCCTGGCCTGACTGCGCACCCGGAGTGCTCATGGTTCGTTCTCCCTCGATCTGGCGGCCGCGCCTGCCG
Source organism: Georgenia ruanii (assembly GCF_009193175.1). Lineage (GTDB taxonomy): Bacteria > Actinomycetota > Actinomycetes > Actinomycetales > Actinomycetaceae > Georgenia > Georgenia ruanii. The sequence continues at coordinate 40,279 of NZ_VUKE01000014.1, forward strand.
CGACCGATCCCTGCAGTCTGCCACTGCGCGCTCGTGGCACGTGGTGACACGTCGCGGTGCGGAACGCCGGGACGCCGGCGCCCCCGCCGGCCGAGGGCCGACGGGGGCGTGACGGACGGGCGATCAGCCGAGGAACTCGCTGATCTCGTCGACGAAGGCCTTCTTCGGGCGCCCGCCCACGACGGACTTCACCAGCTCGCCGCCGGAGTAGACGTTGAACGTCGGGATCGACACGATCCCGTACTTCGCGGTGGTCTGCGGGTTGGCGTCGGTGTCGAGCTTGACGAACTTCACGTTGCCGTGCGCGGCGGCGACCTCGTCGATGATCGGGGCCATCTGGCGGCAGGGGGCGCACCATTCGGCCCAGAAGTCCACGACGACGGGGACGTCGGACTGCAGGACCTCGGCCTCGAAGGTGGCGTCGGTGACGGCGGGGACGTTGCTCATGGGATCTCCTTTCGAGGGCCGGCGGCCCGGAGGTGCGGTGGAGTCGCCGCTCAGGCGAGGACGGCGCCCTCGGGGGTCTGGGAGGCGTCGGGGGCCGGCTGACCGGCCTCGTCGAGGTGGGCCAGGTAGCGCTCGGCGTCGAGGGCCGCCGAGCAGCCGGTGCCGGCGGCGGTGATGGCCTGGCGGTAGATGTGGTCCACCGCGTCGCCGCAGGCGAACACCCCGGGGATGTTGGTGGCGGTGGTGGGGTGGGTGACCGTGATGTAGCCGGCCTCGTCGAGGTCGACCTGTCCGGCGAGGATCTCGGTGCGCGGGCGGTGGCCGATGGCGACGAAGACGCCGGTGGCGTCGAGCTCGCGCTGCTCGCCGGTGACCGTGTCGCGCAGGGTCACGCTGCTGACCTTGTTCTCGCCGTGGATGGCCACGACCTCGGAGTTCCAGGCGAACTCGATCTTCTCGTTCGCCATGGCCCGCGCGGCCATGATCTTGCTGGCGCGCAGCTCGTCGCGACGGTGCACGACGGTGACCTTGTCCGCGAAGCGAGTGAGGAAGGTGGCCTCCTCCATCGCCGAGTCGCCGCCGCCGACGACGATGATGTGCTGGTTGCGGAAGAAGAACCCGTCGCAGGTCGCGCACCAGGAGACGCCCCGGCCGGACAGGCGCTTCTCCTCGGGCAGGCCGATCTCCTTGTAGGCCGAGCCGTTGGCGAGGATGACCGCGCGGGCGGCGTAGGTGTCGCCGTCGTCGGTCGTCACGGTCTTGGTCTCGCCGGCCAGGTCGACGGCGACGACGTCCTCGTAGCGGACCTCGGCGCCGAACTTCTCGGCCTGCTTGCGCATGTCGTCCATGAGCTCGGGGCCGAGGATGCCCTCGGGGAAGCCGGGGAAGTTCTCCACCTCGGTGGTGTTCATCAGCGCCCCGCCGGCGGTGATCGAGCCGGCGAAGACCAGGGGGCGCAGGTTCGCGCGCGCGGCGTAGACCGCGGCGGTGTACCCGGCGGGGCCGGACCCGACGATGATGACGTCGCGGACCTCGCGCGTCGCGGCTGTCTCCTGGCTCATGGGTGTTCCTCGCTCCGATGGTCGACGTCCTGCACGGCCCGGGGCGCGCACGGCGCGTCCCAGCCGATCCTGCCCCGTACAACAGATCGTACGTGTCCGATGTTCCCGGGCCCGAGCCCCGGTCCGGGCGGCGCCGGCAGCGTCGGGGCGGGGCCGGCCGGCACGATCATCCCAGCCGCACCTCGGCCAGCTCGATGCGATACTTGCCGTCGGACTCGGCGACCGGCAGCTGCGGGAACCACAGCACCAGGCTGGCGGTCTCGACCGGCTTGGAGAAGGTGAACACCGACTGCGGGCCCATCGGCCCCTCGGCGAGCACCTCGCCCTGGGTCGGCGCCTGCGCCGTCGTCGAGCGGATCTGGACCTGCCCGCCGTTGCCGTGCAGGTCGATCTCGACCTTGCTCACCGTCGTGGCCTGCGGGAGCGTGACGACGAGGCCGATGCCGTCCTTCATCCCGTAGGTGGGGCTCTTGTAGGACCGGGAGCGCCAGTACGTGGCCGGGTCGCCGTCCATGGCGAGGAGCGTCAGCTCGGGGTTCTCGGCGCCGTCGCCCTGGGGGTCGACCGGGGCCAGGGACTGGATCACCGGCGCCGGTGCCGGGGTGGTCGGCGTCGGGGACGGCGACGGCGAGGCGGATGGCGTCGCCGAGGGGGTGGGCGAGGCGGTGGCGGTGGTGGGGGCGTCGGTCACGTGCGGCACCGCGACCGGCTTGGCCGGGGCGAAGAACGTCTTGAGCGCGACGACCAGCAGGATGAAGACCAGGGCACCGACGACGGCGAGCACCACCGGTGTGGGGTCGATGCGCCGCTCCTTGAACGGCACCTCGGGGCCGTCGATGTCCGCCGGCGGGGTGTGCTCGGGGAAGAGGTCCTCGTCCGGCGCGGGGCGGCGGTCCTCGGGGGTGCCCAGCACGCTCTTGCCGGCGGCGATGGCGGAGTCCAGGCCCTTGCGGGCGGTGTCGGTCAGCGCCGTCGTCTCCTCGGCCACCCGCTTGGTCCGCGAGGCGACCGAGCTCGCTGCGGTCCGGGCCTTGCCGGAAGCCGCCGTCGCCACGCCGGCGAGCGCGCCGGTCAGCCGCGGGTGGCGCGGCGCGTCGCCGGCCGCGGCGTCCTCGGGGCGCAGGATCGCGGTGAACTCGGGGGCGTCGGTGGACGTCGGGCGGTGCGGGGCCCAGTGCGCCGGCGCCCCGGTCGGGGCGGTGACGACGCCGTCGCCGGGGCTCGCCTCGTGCGCGAGGACGGCGGCGCCGCGGCCCTCCTCCGACGGGGTCGGCGGTGCAGGGGGCTCGTTCGGGTCGGCCGGTGCGGCGGGCGGCTCGGCGGCGGCCGACACCGGGGCCGGGGTCGCCGGCGTGCCCACCGCCTGCTCGGCCCCGGCGGTCGAGGCGCCGGCGGTCGAGGCGCCGGCGGTGGCGGCGGCCACCGGCCCGGCCGGGCCCGCCGGCGGGCCCGGGGGCGGGGCCACGGGCTGGGGCAGGCGGTCGGGGGCGATGTCGGGCCAGGGGGCCAGGTCCACGATGAGCTCGCCGGTGCTGTGCGGGCCGGCGTCCTCGCTCAGGGTGGCCGTGCACAGGCCGTCGAGGTCGACGGGCGTGCCCGGACGCAGCGCGCCGGCCGCCGGCGGGGCGCCCGCGGCGGGGTCGGGCCAGGTGCCGGTGAGGGCGAGGTAGAGGAGGCGGACGAGGTCGACGGCGTCGCGGCGGCTGGTCTCCAGCGGGGACGCCTCGTCGTCCTCGGTGCCCAGCAGCGCGGCGTCGACGCCCAGGCCGGTGAGGAGGACCTCGCCGTCGTCGGTCACGTGCACGCTGGCCGGGACGAGGGCGAGGTGGTGCACGCCGTGGCGGCGGGCGGCCTCCAGCGCGCTGGCCGCCTCGCCGACGACGGCGCAGGCCTGGTCGGCGGGCAGGCCGCCGCGGCGGGCCAGCATGCCCAGGTCGGCCCCGCGCACCGGCTCGGTGACGACGTAGTCGAACTCGTCGGCGTCCTCCACATCGAGGATCCGCAGGAGGCGGTGGTCCTCCACCAGCGCGGCCCGCCGGGCGGCGTCGAGCACGCTGGGGTTGCGCCGGCCGCCGCGCGGCAGGAGCAGCACCTGCACGCGCCGGTCGAGGATCGCGTCGTGGGCGAACCACTCCTCGGCGCCGCCGTGGCTGCGCAGCGGGTTGCCCTCCAGCGTGTAACGGCCCCCCAGGACGTGACCGGTCCCGACATACCCCGTGTCTGCGTCCAGCACCGCGCCCCCCTCGTCCGGTCGCCCGTCCACCACGCCAGAGCGGCTGGCCCCGAGTGTACGCAGCGGCTCCGGGGCGGCGGCGCTCATCGGGGCCATCGGCAGCGGCGTGGCGGACTGCGGGCCCGTCGCCGCGCGGGCGAGGTCGGCCGCCGGGACCGCGGCGCCGGGGGCCGGGGCGCCGCCCCCGCCGCCCGGACCGGGCCCCGGACCCGAGCCGCCTTCCGGACCCGATCCGCCCCGACCGGGCCCGCCCGGGCCCGATCCGTCGCCGCGCGGCCCGGTGCCCGGGCCGCCGGCCACGGCCGTGCCGAGGCGCACCAGCAGCCGGCCGACCGGGCCGGGCACCCGGCGGCCCACCGCCGCGCCCATCCGGCCCACCGGCCGCGTGATCGTGGCGAGCTCGTCCACCCGCAGCGCCCGCAGCAGCGCCACGTACACGGCGAGCATCACCACGCCGACCACCACCGTGCGCCACAGCGCCCCGGCCACGCCCAGGTCGGGCGAGCTCGTGCCCAGCAGGTGCAGCAGCCCCCAGCCGAGCAGCGTGGCCGGGAGGACGGCGAGGAGGAGGCGCAGGTGCGTGCGCAGCACGTGGGCGCCGTCGAGGCTGGGCAGGTGGCGGCGCAGCCCGAGATAGGTCAGGGCGGCGCCGACGATGTTGGACAGCGACATCGCCGCCCCGATGCCCACCACCGTCCACTGCGGCGGGAGCAGCATCGCCGCCGCCGAGCCGACCGTGACGATGCCGACGATGGGCAGCTGCAGCCAGAACAGCTGGCGCGCGTCCTCGAAGGCGTAGTACACGCGCTGGACGACCGTGAAGACGCCCACGCCCACCAGCCCGGTCAGCATCGCCACGAGCACCCGGGCGACGGACTGCGCCTCGGTGTAGGAGACGGTGCCGGTGATGACCCGCACGAGCGGCAGTGCGAGCACCATGAGCCCGCCGGTGGCGAAGACGGTGAACACCCCGACGGTGCGCAGCCCCACGGACAGGTCGGCGCGCACCGAGCCGAGCTCGCGGCCGGCGGCGTTGCCGGCCATGCGGGTGAACAGGGCGGTGACGAGGGAGACGACGACGAGCGAGGTGGGCAGCGAGTAGACGAGGTAGGCGGTGTCGTAGGCGGCGTTGCCGGCGACGTCGAGGGCGCCGCCGCCCAGGTCCGAGGCCCGGGCCGCCGCCCGGGAGATCATCACGGTGCTCACCTGCCCCGCCGCCAGCGCGGCGAAGACCCACATCGCCATGCGGCTGGCCCGCCTCAGGCCCGAGCCGCGCAGGGCGAAGTCGGGCCGGAAGCGGAAGCCCGCGCGCCGCAGCGGCAGCAGGAGCACCAACGCCTGGGACGCCACGCCCAAGGTCGCGGTGCCGGCGAGCAGGAACACCCGCCCGGCGTCCCAGATGCCCGCGTCGGTGGGGTCGGTGACCGAGACGCCGCCGTAGACCAGGAGGTACAGCCCCAGCCCGGCGATCGCGACGACGTTGTTGAGCACCGGCGCCCACATGTACGGCCCGAAGATGCCGCGCGCGTTGAGCACCTGGCCCAGCACCGTGTACATCCCGTAGAAGAACACCTGCGGGATGCACCAGTAGCCGAAGGCGACGGCCACGTCGTACCACTGCGGCGCCAGGGTGTTGGCGAAGATGCTCACCAGCACCGGCGCGCCGGCCGTGAGCAGCGCCGTCAGGCCGCCAAGCCCGACGACGGCGAGGGTGATGAGCCGGTTGACGTAGGCCTGCCCGCCGTCGTCGTGCTCGCGGATGGCCCGGACGATCTGCGGGACGAGGACGGCGTTGAGCACCCCGCCCGCGATGAGCATGTAGATGATGTTCGGCAGCTTGTTGGCCACGAAGAACGCGTTGGCGGCGCCGTAGTTGATGCCGATGGCCGCGCCGATGAGCAGCGGGCTGCGCACCACGCCGAGGAGCCGGGAGACCAGGGTGCCGGCGAACATCACCGCCGAGGAGCCGGCGACGCTGCGGGAGCGGGGCTGGGCCATGCTCACACCCCCGGGTCGGGCACCGGGGTGCCCGGGTCCATGCGGGGGCCGCGGCGCACCGTGCGCACCAGCCCCGCGACGAGCAGGACGACGAGGAGGCCGGCGACCACCGCCGTGCCCACGTTCTCCCAGTCCGCGCGCACCCGCACCGCCAGCTCGGCGGGCTCGCCCACCGGGTGGCCGGCGGGTGTGGTCAGCTTGATGCGCACCGGCAGGTTGCCGCTGCCGACGGCGCGCACCGGCACCTGGGCGGTGGCCTGGGAGTGCGCCGGGACGGTCAGCGGGACGCCCTCGCGGGCCTGCAGACGCGGGTCGTTGGGGTCGAGCTCGACCCGCACGGTGACGTCGACGCCGAGGTCGTTGCGCACGTGGACGGGGACGTTCGCCGAGGAGTTGATGAGGTTGAGGGTGGAGGACGGCATGGCCGCCACGGCGGTGCCCAGCCCGGCGACGTCGCGTCGCACCTGGCGGATCAGCCCGTCGCGCCCGGCCGGGTCCGCCCGCCAGGCCGCCGAGAGCACCGGTGCCAGGGCGTCGTCGACCGGGACGAGGAACGCCGCCGGGTCCGCGGTGGCGGTGGCGAAGGCGGCCGCCTCGTCCCGCGCCGCCCGCATGCGGGCCAGGTCCACGGCGCCCAGCTCCGCGGTTGAGACCTCCTCGTGGGGCAGCGGGCTGCGCCGCAGCGTCGAGGAGTCCAGGGCGAGGAGCTGGTCGAGGGTGGTCGGCCGCACCCACGGGGCGCTGGTCAGCGCCCCCAGCGTCCGACCGAGCGTGGCCGCGTCGCCCGTGAAGTCCCGGCCCAGCGCCAGCACGAGGGCGCGCGGGTCGCTCGGGCGTTCGCGGGCCACCACCGCGGTCTCGGCGAGCAGGAGCTGGCGGACGGTGAGGTCGTCCAGCGGGGCGGGGTCGGCCGCGGCGGCGGTGCGCGGCAGCAGCCGGCCGGCGAGGACGGCGGAGGCCCGCTCGTCCACGAGCACGGCGGGCAGGTCGGTGCCGTCGTCCATCGGGATGTCGGTGCGCGCCGACGGAGTGTAGGTGAGCTCGCCGGCCGGGGTCATGGCGCCGGCCGGCAGGACGACGGCGGAGGCGCCAGTGGCGGCGGCCAGCTCGGCGGTCTGCGCGTCCGGAACCCCCGCGGGCCAGGTGATGTCCGTGCGGGCCTGCACCCCGGCGTCGCGGAGAGCGGCAGTCGAGCGGGCGAGCGCCTGATCGAGGAGGTCCTCGCGGCCGGTGTGGGCGAGGGCGGCGACGTCGGCGTCGGCCCAGGGCAGGGCGGTGACCTCGCGGTCCCGGGTGCCCGCGGAGGCCGCGACCGCCGCCCGCAGGTCGCTGACCGCCTGGTCGGGCGGCTCCGCCTGCTCGCCCGTCGCGTCGGGGGCCTCCGAGCCCGCCGGGGGCTCGGAGGCGCCGATCCCCGGGGACGCAGCGGCCAGGAGCATGGGGTCGACGAACGTCGTCACCCCGGGCCGGTCGAGCGCCTTGAGCAGGGGACCGACGCGGGCCTCGGAGGCGGCGGCCAGCGAGCCGTCGCCCTCGGCGCGGGCGCGTTCGGCGGCGGTGGCCGTCACCGGGGCGAGGATGCCCACCGGGGTGGGCTGCACCTCGACGTCGGGGTACCAGAGCATGAAGGACCGGTCGGTGGCCTCGACCGGGTCGCCGGCGACGTCGTCGAGGGCCACCTCGATGCCGCGCGGGCCCCAGGAGGTGTCGGTCAGCGGCAGGTCGGCGGCGGGGACCTCGAAGCTGAACGTGGTGCTCGCGCCGGCCGGGAGCCGCTCCGGCAGGTCCTCGCGGGCGACGACGACCGTGGAGAACACCGAGTCCGGCTCCAGCCACCGCTGCAGGGTGGTGCGCGAGATCGGGGTGGAGCGCTGGACGCGGAGGCGCAGCGTGGGGGCGGTGAGGTCCTCGGTCGTCCCGTTGGCCACCGTGCCGCTGACCGTCAGGGTCTGGTTCGGGCGCAGCACGGCGGGGGCGATGTCGGTGACGTCGACCGTGAGCTCGCCGGGGGTGGTCGTGTGGGCGGCCGGGGCGGCGCCCGTGGTCGTGCCGGCGCCCGCCGTGGTGGCCTCGTCGGCCCGCGCGGTCGGGGGGTCCGTCGCCGACGTGCCCGCGGTGGCGGCCTCGCGCGCATGCGGGGCGGCGTCCGGCGCAGCGGTCGGCGTGCCCGCGGCGTGCGCCGTCGCGGCCGGGCCGGCGAAGGCGGCCAGCGCCGCCGCCAGCGTGGCCACCGGGCGCGCCCACGCCCGCGCCCACCTCATGCGCGACCGGCCAGCACGTCCCGCGCGGTGGCGACCACGCGACGCTCGTTCGGGTAGGCCAGCCGCGAGGCCACCTCGTCCAGCCCCACCCAGGCCACGTCCTCGGCCTCGTGGTCGGGGTCGTTCTCGGTGGTCAGCTCCCCGCCGGTGGCCTCGAGCAGGAAGTGGTGCACCACCTTGTGCACCCGCCGGTCGGTGCCGGCGAACCAGTAGTCGATGGTGGCGAGGTGGCGCAGGATGCGCCCGTTGATGCCCGTCTCCTCGGCGATCTCGCGGACCGCGGCCTCCTCGGGGGTCTCCTGCCCCTCGAGGTGGCCCTTGGGCAGGCACCACTCCAGCCGGCCGGCCCGGTTGCGCCGCGCGATGACGGCGGTGACCGCCCGGCCGTCGACGACGTCGACCACCAGACCCCCCGCGGAGGTCTCGTCCACCACCGGCAGGGCGCTGCCGCGGGCATTCGCCGGCCGCACCCGGGGTGGCCGCGGCACCCGGGGGCGCGGCACAGGGAATACGGCAGGCATGTGGCCACTGTAATGATCCGGGCACGACACCGGCGTGTGGGCTGCGCCGGAGCGGCGTGGCACGCTTGGTCGGTGCCCAGCCCCGACCGCTCCGCGACCACCGACACCCTCGCCGACCTCCAGCGCCGGGCCCAGGCCTCGCTGGCGAGCCTGCCCCCGGAGGTCACCGAGCTGGGGCACGTCTTCGCCGGCGCCGGGCACGAGCTGGCGCTGGTCGGCGGGCCGGTGCGGGACGCCTTTCTCGGTGAGGTTTCCCACGACCTCGACTTCACCACCTCCGCCCGTCCGGACGAGACCGAGCGGCTGCTGAGCCGGTGGGCCGACGCCCACTGGGACATCGGCAAGGAGTACGGGACCATCGGCGCCCGCAAGGGGGACGTCGTCGTCGAGGTGACCACCTATCGCACCGAGGCCTACGAGGTCGGCTCGCGCAAGCCCGCCGTCAGCTACGGCGACACCCTCGAGGGGGACCTCACCCGCCGCGACTTCACCGTCAACGCCATGGCGGTGCGGCTGCCCTCCCTCGAGCTGGTCGACCCCACCGGCGGCATGCGCGACCTCGGCGACCACCTCCTGCGCACCCCGGTCACCGCCACCCAGTCTTTCGACGACGACCCGCTCCGCATCATGCGGGCCGCCCGGTTCACCGCCCAGCTCGGCTTCGACGTCGACCCCGACGTCATGCGCGCGATGACGGACATGGCCGGCCGGCTGGAGATCGTCTCCGCCGAGCGGGTCCGGGCGGAGCTGGAGCGGTTGCTGCTCTCGCGTTCGCCCCGGCGCGGGCTCGAGCTCATGGTCTACACCGGGGTGGCCGACGTCGTCCTGCCCGAGCTGGCGCAGCTGCAGCAGACGGTCGACGAGCACAAGCGGCACAAGGACGTGTACGAGCACACCCTCACCGTGCTCGACCAGGCCATCGCCATGGAGACCGGGCCGGACGGGCCGGTGCCCGGCCCGGACCTCGTGCTGCGGCTGGCGGCGGTCATGCACGACGTCGGCAAGCCGGCCACCCGCCGGTTCGAGCCGGGCGGCGGGGTGAGCTTCCACCACCACGAGCTCGTCGGCGCCAAGCTCACCGCCCGGCGGCTCAAGGCGCTGCGGTTCGACAAGCAGACGATCAAGGACGTCAGCCGCCTGGTCGAGCTGCACCTGCGCTTCCACGGCTACGGCGACGGCGTGTGGACCGACTCGGCGGTGCGGCGCTACGTCACCGACGCCGGCCCGCTGCTCGAGCGGCTGCACCGCCTCACTCGCGCCGACTGCACCACCCGCAACCAGCGCAAGGCGATGCGCCTGGCGGCCGCCTACGACGACCTCGAGGAACGGATCGTCCGGCTCAAGGAGCACGAGCAGCTCAAGGCCATCCGTCCCGAGCTCGACGGCCGGCAGATTATGACGATCCTCGGCATCCCGGCCGGGCCGGTGGTGGGCGAGGCCTACGCGTTCCTGCTCGACCTGCGCATGGAGCGCGGGCCGCTGGGCGAGGACGCCGCCCGCGAGGCGCTGCTGGCCTGGTGGGCCGCCCGGGACTGAGCCGAGCCCCTCAGGGCAGCTCCGTGCCCGGCACCGGGACGGGCCGGTCGTGCACCCGGGCGGTGCCGGCGCGGTAGGCCGCCGCCACCGCCACGTACACGAGCGTGAGGGCGGCGAACACGCCCCGTGACCAGCCGGTGTCCGGCAGCACCGCGGCGGCCAGCGCGGCGGCCCCGACGAACGCCGCGTTGTAGAGGACGTCGTAGAGGGCGAAGGCGCGGCCGCGGTAGGCGTCGTCGGTGTCACGCTGGACGATGGTGTCTACCGCGATCTTCGCGCCCTGCACCCCCAGGCCCATGAGCACCGCCGCGACCATGATGGCCGCACGCTGCGCGGAGAGGGCCAGCAGCGCCTGGCTCACCCCGGCGATGCCCAGGCACACCACGATCCAGGCCGAGGGTCGCATCCGCTCGTGCGCGATCGGCGTGAGGACGATCGCCAGCCCGTTGCCCGCGAAGGAGACGCCGGTCAGCAGCGCGAAGGTCTTCAGCCCGGCGGAGGCGTCCGCCGGGTTCGACAGCAGGTTGCGCGACATCAGCAGCAGGGCGATGAAGTTGACGCCGTAGAGGAACCGGTGGGACGCCATGACCCCCAGCGCCATGCCGGGGGTGCGCCGGGTCACGAGGTAGCGGGCGCCGTCGACCATGTCCCCGGCCGTGGCCCGCACGTCGCGCCACAGCCGGCCCGGGCCGGAGCGGTGCGCCGGCCCGAGCTGGTCGCGCCCGAGGCGCAGCGCCAGCAGGGAGGCGGCGCCGAAGAGCACGGCCGCGGTGGCGAGCACCAGGCCGTCCTTGCCCGGCCCGGCGGGGACGAGGAGGTTGATGAGGAACCCCAGCGCCCCACCGACGACGGCGGAGACCGCACCCAGGGTGGGCGTGAGGGTGTTGGCCATGAGCAGCAGGTCCGCCGGCACCACCCGGGGCAGGCCGGCGGAGAGCGCGGAGAGCAGGAACCGGTTGACGCCCAGGGTGACCAGGGCGAGCACGTAGACCGGCACGCCGACGCCCGTCGTGGCCATGAGGACCGCGAGCACGAGCCCGAGCACCACCCGCAGCGCGTTCCCGAGGAGGAGCACCTGTCGGCGGCGCCATCGGTCCAGCAGCGGCCCGGCGAAGGGGCCCACCACCGTGAAGGGCAGGAGCAGCACCGCGAACGCTGCGGCGACGCTGGCCGCCGTCGCCATGTTCTGCGGGTTGAAGAAGAACAAGGTGGCCAGGCCCACCTGGAACATCCCGTCGCCGCACTGGGAGACCAGGCGGACCGCGAACAGCTTACGGAAGTCGCGGTGGACGGCGACCGTGCGCAGGTCGGACAGGACGCTCATCGGCAGGCGGCGGGGATCGGCACCGATGCAGGCTATCCGACGGCGTGCCGGTCGCCGCCGTGGGCTGGCGACGTGCGCTCGCGCAGCACCCCGGCGCGCGCAAGCTCCGCTACCGGCTCGGGCGCCGCGGAGCGCGGCGCCCGGCGGTGTGGGCGGAGGGGCCCGGACCGGCCGCAGTTTTGGGGGCCTGGCGGCCGGCCCGGGCGTTCGTGGGGCCCTACGGCCTACGCACGGGTCTCGCCGCACCTCGTGCACGCGCTGAGCGTGAGGCTGCTGAACCCGATGCGCTCCTCGTGCCAGTGGTGGCCGAGCACGTAGCACCGCGCGTTGGGCTGCCGGTCGATCAGCGGCACCGCCGTCGACGACATGCCCGTCTCTGTCTCCTGCTCGGTCGCGCTCACGGCGCCGCCGCCATCTGCTGGTGCAGGAGCGCGCCGCCACCCGCCAGGAGCAGCAGCACGCCGAGCACCGCCACCCACCACGGCTCGAAGCCGGTGGCGGCCAGGTGGGCCGTGTCGGCGCCTGCTGGAACGCCGGTGCCTGCCGCGACGAGCCCGGCCGAACCGAGCGGCGTCGTGATTTGCTCGCCGAGCGGGGCTGCACCGCCGGCGCCCGCGGTGGCCGCGGCGTCATCGGTGGCCGCCGAGCGCCCACCGGTGATGGCGGCGTCGCCGAGGACCCCGGCGGCGACACCCCGGATGGTGACCGGTGCCTGGACGGGGGCGGCGACGGTGGCGCCGTCGAGGGCCCCGGCGAGGGGCGGGTCCGCCGTCGTGGTGTCGGTGGTGGTGATCTGCGAGGTGGTTGCCGGGCTGGTCGGTGCCGACCCCGTGGCGGCGTCGCCCAGGACACCGACGGCCGAGCCACCGATGGTGACCGGTGCCTGGACGGGTGCGGCGACGGTGGCGCTGTCGAGGACCCCGGCGAGGACCCGGGCGGCGTCGCCATCGTTGGCGGCATCGGTGTCGTTGATCGTGGCGGTCGTGCTGGTCGCGTTCTGGGAGGGGCCGCCGGTGGCGGTGGCGTCTCCGAGGACCCCGGCGGCGACACCCCCGATGGTGACCGGTGCCTGGACGGGTGCGGCGACGGTGGCGCCGTCGTCGAGTACTCCGGCGAGGGCCGGGTCCGCCGTCGTGCTGTCGGTGGTGGTGATCTGCGAGGTGGTTGCCGGGCTGGTCGGGGCCGACCCCGTGGCGGCGTCGCCGAGGACGCCGACGGCGATGCCGTCGACCGACACGGGCGCCTGGACCGGGGCGACGACGGTCACGCCGTCGCTCGCGGTCGAGGTGCTCGCGCCGTCCGCCTGGGCCGTTGCGGCACCGACGATCACGAGCCCGCCGGTCATGAGCGCCGTCTCCAACGCTCGCCGAATGACGATGTGCATGGCTGATCTCCTGACGTGGGTAGGACGCGCGGGGCGCGCGAGAGGCATGCCGGCGCGTTGCCGGCGGCGCCTCGCCTCAGTCAGGAGCGACCGCGACGTCGAGGACGACGTCCTGGGGAAGCGTGTGGACGAGGTCCGGGCTGCGCGTGCACGCAAGCCCGCTCGACGAGGACGAATGGAGGATCGAGCCGGGATCGTGCCCACCGCCGACACCGCTCGCGGAGCCTGCCCCCGCCCCGCCGCCCGGCGAGCCGTTCGGGGCGGCCGAGGGCACAGGTGCACCGGCTGGGGGAGCGGGGGTGAGGGCCGGGACAGAGGCGCCCGCCGGGCGGTCGTCCAGGGCCGTCGCACGAAGCGGCTCACTCGTCGGGCGGAACGTCTCCGGCCGGCTCGTCAGCAGCGGCGTCAGCGCGGGCGGCTGCTCCGCGCCGACGGCGAGCCCGGCGGGAGGGAGCGGCGCCGCCGGCGTCGCCCGCACGGCGGGGGTGCCGTCGGGCGCGGGGCGCGCGGCGTCCTCCACGACCGGGGCGAGAGGGGGTCCGATGATCGGGTCGACGGCGCCGACCACCGGTGCGACGACGTCGATCGCCGGTCGGGCCGCGCCGACGACCGGCTCGATCGCGCCGACGACGGGCCGGGCGGCGCCGACCGCCGGCTCGAGCACGGCGATGACGGGCGCGACCGCACCGACGGCCGGCCGCACGACGTCGGTCGCTGCCCCGACGACCGGCTGCGCCACGGGTGCCAGCGAGGAAGCGACGGGCTGGACGGCACCGTCGACGACCGGCTTCAGCACGTGGCGTCCGACCGGCACGACCACCTCGTCCACCACCGGGGCCACGACGGCATCGTCGGCCGGCGCCGTCACTGTCTCGGTGACAGTGAGCACCCGCTCCGCGACCGGTGCGGCCACTCGCTCGGTCACCGGCTGCACGACGGCCTGGGTCACCGGATTCGCGGCGGCGACACGGGTGATGACCTGCCCCAGCCCCGCGCCGCCCTCGCCGTCGTCGGCGGACGCCAACGAGGCGAGCGCCGTCCCGGCGAGGCTCATCGCGACGCCACCGCAGAGGCCGAGCAGCGTGCGCACGACCCAGCGGCCGAGGCGGTTCCTCCCGCCCTCGTCCCGGTGATCGTGCGTAGCTGCCATCCCACCCTCCATGTGAGGTCACTCACACGGTACGGGGATATGTCCGATCCGCAACCGATATGGGCTCCTGTCCCGCCGGAGCCGGCGCCCCGTGGCGAAGCTCCCACGCCGGCCCGCCGACGTCCGTAGGCTCCCCGCATGCCGACGACGATCATCACCGGAGGCACCCGCGGCATCGGGCTCGCCACCGCCACGGCCCTCGCGGCGAGCGGGCACGACCTCGTGCTGGCCTTCCACCGGGACGACGACGCCGCCGCACGCGCCGCCGACCTCGTCCGCCGGGCCGGGCGGGGATGCCTGACCGTCCAGGCGGACGTGACGGTCGACGACGACGTCGCGCGCCTCTTCGCGGCGGCCCGGCAGAAGTTCGGACAGGTCACGGGGTTGGTGAACAACGCCGGCGCCACCGCGCACATCGGTGATCTCGCCGACACGCCCCCTGACGTCGTGCGCCGCGTGATCGAGGTGAACCTCGTCGGGGCGGTGCTGTGCGCGCGCGCCGCCGCCCGGGTCATGTCGCTCAGGCGGGGCGGAGCGGGCGGCGCGATCGTCAACGTCTCGTCCGCCGCGGCGACGCTGGGCAGCCCGCACGAGTACGTCCACTACGCCGCCGCCAAGGCGGGGGTCGACGCGCTCACGGTGGGGCTCGCGAAGGAGCTCGCGGGCGAGGGCGTCCGGGTCAACGCCATCGCGCCCGGCATCGTGCGCACCGGCATCCACGCCGCGGCCGGTGAGCCGGGGCGGGCCGATCGGGCGGCGGCCCGCATCCCGCTGGGGCGGGCGGGGGAGCCGGCGGAGGTGAGCGGCGCCATCCGGTGGCTGCTGAGCGACGAGGCCAGCTACGTCAGCGGGGCCGTGCTCCGGATCTCGGGCGCCCTGTGACCGCCCGGAGCCCTGTGACCGCCCGGAGCCCTGTGACCGCCCGGAGCCCTGTGACCGCCCGGAGCCATGTGACGGCCCGGCGCCCTGTGACGGCCCGGTCCGCCCAGGCCCCGCCACGGGCATGGCGGGGCCTCGGGAAGGGTCGGACCGACGTCAGCGCTCGACGTCGCCGGCGATGAACGCCTCCACCGACTGCCGGGCGACGTCGTCGTTGCGCTGCTCCGGCGGGGACTTCATGAAGTAGCTCGACGGCGAGAGCAGCGGGCCGCCGATGCCGCGGTCCAGCGCGATCTTCGCCGCCCGGATGGCGTCGATGATGATGCCCGCGGAGTTCGGGGAGTCCCACACCTCGAGCTTGTACTCGAGGTTCAGCGGCACCTCGCCGAACGCCCGGCCCTCCAGGCGCACGTAGGCCCACTTGCGGTCGTCGAGCCACTGGACGTAGTCCGAGGGGCCGATGTGGACGTTCTTCTCGCCCAGCTCGTGCTTGACGTTGGACGTCACGGCCTGGGTCTTGGAGATCTTCTTGGACTCCAGCCGGTCGCGCTCGAGCATGTTCTTGAAGTCCATGTTGCCGCCGACGTTGAGCTGGTACGTCCGGTCGAGCACGACGCCGCGGTCCTCGAAGAGCTTGGCCAGCACGCGGTGCGTGATGGTGGCGCCCACCTGGGACTTGATGTCGTCGCCGACGATCGGCACCCCGGCGGCGGTGAACTTGTCGGCCCACTCCTTGGTGCCGGCGATGAACACGGGCAGCGCGTTGACGAACGCCACGCCCGCTTCGATCGCGCACTGGGCGTAGAACTTCGCCGCGTCCTCCGAGCCGACCGGCAGGTAGCACACGAGCACGTCGGTGCGGGTCTCACGCAGCGTCGCGACGACGTCGACCGGCTCGGCGGTGGACTCCTCGATGGTCTCCCGGTAGTACTTGCCGAGCCCGTCGAGGGTGTGCCCGCGCTGGACCTCCACGCCCAGCGGCGGGACGTCGCAGATCTTGATGGTGTTGTTCTCGCTGGCGACGATCGCCTCGGACAGGTCGCGGCCGACCTTCTTGCCGTCGACGTCGAACGCGGCCACGAACTCGACGTCGCGCACGTGGTAGTTGCCGAACTGGACGTGCATCAGGCCCGGGACGGTGCTCTCGGGGTCGGCGTCGGCGTAGAAGTGCACGCCCTGCACCAACGACGACGCACAGTTGCCGACGCCGACGATCGCGACGCGGATGGCGCTCATGGTTGCTCCTTGCTCAGTGGGTTCTCATTCCGGGTGGCGGGTGCGCCGTCGGCGTCCGCGGACGGGGGCCTCCGTGTGCCCCTGGGGGGAGAGGTGCCGGGGGGTCCCGGCGGCCCCGTCGACGTCGGCGGCGGGGCCGCCGGCGCGATGTCGTCGTAGTCGAGCGCGCCTCGGGTGCCGCGCTCGGTGTCGATGACCCGTTCGAGCCAGGCCACCTCCCGCTCGACCTGCTCGAGGCCGTGGCGGGCGAGCTCGGCCGTGTAGGAGTCCATCCGCCGCGAGGTCCGGGCGAAGGACTGGCGCAGGTTCTCCATCCGGTCGACCATGCGGGCCCGCCGCCCCTCGAGGATGCGCAGCCGCGTGGTGGCGTCCGTGCTCGCGAACAAGGTGAACCGGACGTCGAAGGAGGCATCGTCGTCCCAGGCCGCCGGCTCGGCGACGGCGAGAGAGTCCTCCAGGTGGCCCCGGCCCGCCCCGGTGATGCGGTAGACGATGCGCGCTCGCCGTCCGGACAGCGGCGACGAGGCGGCCCCGGCGTCCTCGGCCACGATCAGGCCGCGCTCGGTGAGGGACCGCAGCGCCGGATAGAGCGAGCCGTACGACAGCGTGCGGAACGCACCCAGGGTGGCGTTGAGGTGCTTGCGCAGCTCGTAGCCGTGCGTCGGGGCGTCACGCAGACGGCCGAGGATGGCGAGCTCGAGCACCTGGGTGCGTGCGCCCATCTGCCGTCCTTCCTGCCGTCGCTGCCGGGAGCTGCCGTGCGCCGCGGGTCACACCGCGGATAGCGCAGCAATATATCGCACCGATATATCGGACATGTGCGAAGGGCCGCATTCGCGGCCTTGTTCGCGGCCCGTGGCCCGGCGCGCCGGCAGCCGGCGGCCCCCGCCCGCGCCGGCACTCGGCGGAGCTGGCGAGTCCTCCCGCTGTGACGGACGACATGGGCAGGGTGGGGGAGGCTGCCGCATACTGAAGGACGATCTGCCCGCGTGCGGCCGATTCTCGGTGCCTGCCGGTACCGCACATCGGACGAGCCGGGCGCACCCGTCCGTAGTCGCGCCGCTCGGTGTGGCATGGCGAAAGGCAGGCCTGCGTGGCACGTACCCCCAACTGGTCCCCGACCGGGCGGCCGGCGGACGGCCGGCGCGGTGGCGCCCCGAGCGGTGCCTCCACCCGCAGCTCCGCATCCGGTGGCGGTGCGCGCACCGGGGCGGGCGTACGCCGGACGACGTCGAGCCGTGGCACCGCCGCGGCGGCCCGCGCCGGCGGCGCGGGTGGTGGCCGTGGCTCCGGTGGCGGGCGTGGGCGCGGGTCCGGTGGGCGCGGGTCCGGCGGCCGTGGCCCGGCGCCGCGCCGCAAGGGCTTCTTCGACTACCCCCGCTCGGGCAAGGGCCCGATCCAGCGCTGGCTGCCGAGCTGGCGGGTGGTGCTCGGCACCATCCTCGCCGGCATCGCGGCGGTGCTCGGGGTGTTCGTGGTCGCCTACGCCACCGTCGAGGTGCCCGAGCCCGACGACTTCGCCCTCGCGGAGTCCACGACGGTCTACTACGCGGACGGCAAGACGCCGATGGGCTCCTTCTCGCAGGTCGACCGCGCGGTGGTGTCGATGGACACGCTGCCCGAGTACATCGGGCAGGCCGTCATCTCCTCGGAGGACCGCAACTTCTACGAGAACAACGGCGTGGACCCCAAGGGCCTGACCCGGGCGCTGTGGAACAACGTGCGCGGACTGCCCACCCAGGGCGGTTCCACCCTGACCCAGCAGTACGTCGAGCGGTACTACATGGGCACCACCACGAGCTACCTGGGGAAGTTCAAGGAGACGATCCTCGCGCTGAAGATCGACCGGTCCCAGTCCAAGGACGCCATCCTCGAGAACTACCTCAACACCATCTACTTCGGCCGCGGCGCCTACGGCATCGAGAAGGCCGCGCAGGCCTACTTCGGCAAGCCGGCCGCCGAGCTGACCCTCGCGGAGTCCGCCGTGCTCGCCGGCATCATCCCGGCGCCGAGCGCCTGGGACCCCGCGGTCAGCCCCGACCGCGCCGAGCAGCGGTGGAACCGGGTGCTCGACCTCATGGTCCGGGACGGCTGGATCAGCCAGGCCGACCGTGACGCCGCCCAGTACCCGCAGACGGTCCCGCCGAGGACGGAGAACACCTATGGCGGGCCCAACGGGTATCTGCTGAAGATGGTCCGCGACGAGCTCGTCCACAAGGCCGGGATGACCGAGGACGAGATCGACACCCGCGGCCTCGACATCGTCACGACGATCAACCAGCGGGACCAGGAGGCCGCGGTGCAGGCCGTGGACAACCTGCCCGACGACCGCCCGGCGAACAACCGTGTCTCGCTCGTCTCGATCGACCCCTCCAGCGGCGCCATCGTCGCCCTCTACGGCGGCGCGGACTTCGTCTCCCAGCCGCTCAACCTCGCCACCCAGGCGCGCGCCCAGGCCGGGTCCACCTTCAAGCCCTTCGCGCTGGTGGCGGGGCTGGAGCAGGGCATCAGCCTGTACGACACCTACTCGGCCCCCGCGCAGATGAAGATCGGGAACTGGCAGGTCCGGAACTTCGACTCGCGCGACCACGGGCAGGTGAACCTGGTCGAGGCGACGGCGGGCTCCATGAACACCGCCTACGCCCAGCTCAACGAGGACGTCGGACCGAAGAACACCATCGACGCCGCCGTCCGCGCCGGCCTGCCGCAGGACACCCCCGGCCTCGCCAACGAGGTGGGCAACGTGCTCGGGTCGGCCTCGCCGCGGGCGATCGACATGGCCACCGTCTTCGCGACCTACGCCGCCCAGGGCGTGCGCCACGACCCGTTCATCGTCTCCGAGGCGCGCGACACCTCCGGGAACGTCGTCTACACCGGCGAGGGTCAGGGCCGGCGGGAGTTCGACGCGCAGGTCATGGCCGACGCCACCTACGCCATGCAGGCGGTGATCAGCGACGGCGGCGCGCCCGCTGCCGCCATCGGGCGCCCGGCGGCCGGCAAGACCGGCACGTCGACGGCGCTGAAGTCGGCGAACTTCGGCGGGTACGTGCCGCAGCTGGCGACGTTCGTCAACATGTTCCAGACCGGCGACGACGGCAGCGAGCAGTCGCTCACCGGGTTCGGCGGCGTCCCCTCCAAGCTCATGAGCGGCAGCCGGTTCCCCGCGCAGATCTGGCACGACTACATGGCGGCGGCCACCCAGGGCATGCCCGTGGAGGACTTCCCCAAGCCCTCCGCCCGCCCGCGGCCGAAGTACACGCCGCCGCCGGAGCCGACGGCCGAGCCCAGCACCGAGGCGCCCACCGAGGAGCCGTCGCCGACGCCGACGGAGGAGCCGTCGGAGCCGCCCTCCGAGGAGCCGAACCCGACGCCGCCCAACAACAACGGCGGCGGGAACGGGAACGGCAACGGGCACGGGAACGGCGGCGGCAACGGCGGTGAGCAGGCGACGCCGGCTCCTACGCCGAGCCCCGGACCGACCGTGGGCCAGCAAGGCGGTCCGGCCAGCCCGGGCACCTGGAACCCCCTCCGGCCCCAGTAGACGGAGCGACGGCGGCACGCACGTGCCGCCGTCGTTCTGCTTCTCAGCCGTCCACAGGTGCTGTGAGGCACGTCGCGGGCCGGGAAGGGGGCTGGCTACGGTAAGGTGGTCCGCTGGTCCCTTCTCGTACGCACCCGCGTGCCGGGCGGGGCCGCGAACGCATCACCCTCCTGTCACGGAAGGACCGTGACCGCCTGAGTCCAGAGGAGGTGGGTACCAAGCATGCGTCCTTACGAACTGATGATCATCCTCGACCCGGAGATCGATGAGCGCACGGTCGCCCCGTCGCTCGACAAGCTGCTCGCGGTCGTCAAGACCGGCGGCGGCACCGTCGAGAAGGTCGACATCTGGGGCAAGCGTCGTCTTGCCTACGACATCAAGAAGCGTTCCGAGGGCATCTACGCCGTCGTCGACATGACGACGACGCCGGAGCTGGCCCAGGAGCTCGACCGTCAGCTCGGTCTGAACGAGGCCGTCCTGCGCACCAAGCTCATCCGCCCGGAAGCTCACTGAGCGTCCGCGTAGCAACCACCTGACCCCAGGGAGCACAGCATGGCAGGAGAGACCGTCATCACCGTCGTCGGCAACCTGACGGCGGACCCCGAGCTGCGATTCACCCCGTCCGGGGCGGCCGTGGCCAGCTTCACCGTGGCGTCCACGCCGCGCACCTTCGACCGTCAGGCCAACGAGTGGAAGGACGGGGAGACCCTGTTCCTGCGCTGCTCGGTCTGGCGCGAGGCCGCGGAGAACATCGCGGAGTCGCTGACCAAGGGCACCCGCGTGATCGTCCAGGGCCGCCTGGTCCAGCGCTCCTTCGAGACCCGCGAGGGCGAGAAGCGCACGGTCGTGGAGATGCAGGTCGACGAGGTCGGTCCCTCGCTGCGCTACGCCACGGCCAAGGTCACCCGCGCCTCGCGCGGCGGTGGCGGCGGCTTCGGCGGCGGTCAGGGTGGCTACGGCGGCGGTCAGCAGGGTGGCTACGCGGCCGCCGGCGCGCAGCAGGGCGGCGGGTACAACGCCCCCGGCGGCGGCCAGGCCGACGACCCCTGGGCCACCGGCGGCTCGAGCGCGTTCAACGACGAGCCCCCCTTCTAAGTCAGACCTTTTCGCGTGCGCCCCACGGCGCCGCACGGATCATCGAGGAGCACCACCATGGCGAAGCCTGTTCTTCGCAAGCCTAAGAAGAAGGCCAACCCGCTCAAGGCGGGCAAGATCGAGAACATCGACTACAAGGACACCGCGCTGCTTCGGAAGTTCATCTCCGACCGCGGCAAGATCCGCGCCCGCCGCGTGACCGGCGTGTCCGTCCAGGAGCAGCGCCTCATCGCGAAGGCCGTCAAGAACGCCCGCGAGATGGCTCTGCTGCCGTACACGAGCTCGGCTCGCTGAGACTAGGAGTCCACTCATGGCAAAGCTGATCCTGACCCACGAGGTCTCCGGTCTCGGCGCCGCTGGCGACGTGGTCGAGGTCAAGGACGGGTACGCCCGCAACTACCTCGTCCCGCGTGGCCTGGCCACCCGCTGGACCAAGGGCGGCCAGAAGCAGGTCGACCAGATCCAGGCCGCGCGCAAGGCGCGCGCGATCGCCACGATCGAGGAGGCCCGCGACATCCGCGACCGCCTGCAGGCCAACCCCGTCACCGTCGCCGTGCGCGCCGGCGAGAACGGCCGCCTGTTCGGCGCCGTGACCACGACGGACATCGCCGAAGCCGTTCAGGGCGCCGGCGGGCCCAAGCTCGACCGCCGCAAGATCGAGGTCCCCAGCCCGATCAAGGCGCTCGGCACGCACAAGGTCCACGTGCGCCTGCACGAGGACGTCCAGGCGACGCTCGACGTGACGGTCGTCCCCGCCAAGTGACCTTCTGAGTCGCGACTGCGACGGCCCGGCCCCTCCTGGGGTCGGGCCGTTCGTGTCGGTGGGCCGGGGTCACGCCGGCTGCTCGACCCCCTCGAAGGCCGCCCGCAGCGCCGCGACGTCGAACTTGCCCTGGGTGGCGAGCATCGCCTGGGTGACCCGCTGCACCTTGGTCGGGTCCTTGTCGGTGAACATCTCGTACCACTCGGTCGGCACGACCTGCCACGACAGCCCGTAGCGGTCCTTGAGCCAGCCGCACGGGCCGGGCTGGCCGCCCTCGACCAGCGCGTCCCAGTAGTGGTCGATCTCGGCCTGGTCCTTGCACCGGATCTCGAACGACACGGCCTCCGTGAACGGGAACAGCGGGCCGCCGTTGATGCCGACGAACTGCTGGCCGTGCAGCTCGAACGCCACCGTCATGACGCTGCCCTCCGGGCCGGGCGAGTCCGGCCCGTAGTGGGTGATCTCCTTGATCCGGCCGTCGCCGAAGACGGAGACGTAGAAGTTCGCGGCCTCCTCGGCCTGGGTGTCGAACCAGAGGTTCGCGACGATCTTCTGCATTCCTGGCACCTTCCTCGTGGCGGGGAGCGTGAGCCCCGGGCCGGTGTGCCGGCGGCTCTACCCGTGCGTCGAACGGCGTCCCGGGGGTTCGACACGACAACACGGAGACGTCCCGGGTGCACGCCAACGGCCCCGGAGCTCGAGGCTCCGGGGCCGCTGGGGCGGTGCGAGGTGAGGGTCAGACGCCGGCTGGGACGGGCCGGCTGGAGGCCGCGACGTCGGCGGCCTCGACCTTCTTGGCGTGGCGCAGGCCCAGGACGCCCAGGACCGCGAGGGCGGCGGCGCCGACGAAGGCGGCGACGGCGGCGTAGCTGGCGATGGTGCCCATCATGCCGAACGCGTAGGCCTCGAGGAGCAGGCCGCGGAGGGTGTTGCCCATGAACAGGGTCTGGCGCAGCTGCCCGAGGGCGGCGACGTCGTCGGGGTTGGCGCCCGGGTCCTTCGAGGCCGCCATGAACTCGCCGCTGACCTGCTCGTAGGTGCGGCCGTCGCTTGAGGCGTTCATGTGGGCCAGGATGTAGTGGTCGGCGAAGGCCTTGGCCTGGTCGCCGGTGGTCATCGGGTCACCGGCGAAGGGCTCCAGGGCCGCCCGGTCCGCCTCGGAGAGGGACGCGAGGGCGTCGCCCTCGGGCATCGTGATCTCCTGGATCGCGAGCTGGTCCTTGACGTTCTGGGCGACGAAGCTGCTGGCCCAGGTCAGCAGGCCGCCGCCGACGAGCAGGACGGCCGCCAGGATGAGGCCCGTCCAGGAGATCAGCCGGTCGAGAGTCTTGCGCATGATTCCGCCTTCGTAGACGTTGCCTGGCGGCGAGGGCCGCTGGGCCGGGTTGCTCGGCGAGTGCTTCGCCTACGAGAACTATGTCGGAATCGTGCGGCCGCTATGGGGGACCTTCGTCCGGGTCCAGGGGCGCGTGTCCCACGGCACATGTAGACGTATCGTGGCTGGTCAGCGGCGTGCGCCGAGCACCATCCAGGCGGTGCCCCGGGCCCGCAGCCCGGTCGTCACGGCCCGGGCGAGCATGAAGGCGCCGCCGAACGCCGCCCACAGCCACGCCAGCCCGATGGCGCCGTCGGGGGCGAACGACCCGACCGCCCACGCGAGCGGCAGGTAGACGACGAGCGTGGCGACGCCCGCCCACGCGAGGTAGCGCCCGTCGCCGGCGCCGATGAGCACGCCGTCGAGCATGTACACCCAGCCGGCGATCGGGAGGCACGCCCCGGCGACGGCGAGCCCGACGGCGGCGGCGACGCGCACGCCGTCGTCGCTCGTGAACAGGGGGGCCAGCCACCAGCCGGTCGCGGCGAAGACGACGCCGAGCACGGCCCCCGCGCCGGTGCCCCAGCGCAGGCACCGGCTCATGACGGCGTGGACCTGGGTGACGTCGCCGGCGCCGAGGCCGCGCCCGACGAGGGCCTGGGCGGCGATGGCGAGGGCGTCGAGGGCGAACGCGGCCAGGCCCCACATGGCGTTGACCACCTGGTGGGCGGCCAGGGTGACCGCACCGAGGGAGGTGGCCACGGCGATCGTGGCGAGGATGGCCAGGCGCAGGGTCAGGGTGCGGACGAACAACGGCGCCCCGGCGAGAGCGGAGGACCAGATCCCGGCCGGGTGCGGACGCAGGCTCACCCCGATGCCGCGCGCCCCGCGCAGGACCACGAGCACCAGGGCCAGGCCCATGCCGGTCTGGGCGACGGCGGTGCCCAGCCCGGAGCCGGCCACCCCCAGGTCCAGGCCGTAGATGAACAGGGCGTTGAGGCCGACGTTGCTGATGGCGCCGGCCGTGGCGACGACGAGCGGCGTGCGGGTGTCCAGCAGGCCGCGCAGGGTGCCGGTGGCGGCCAGCACGAGCAGCATCCCGGGCAGGCCGGGGGCGGAGGCGCGCAGGTAGGCGACGGCGTGCGGGGCGACCGCGGCGGGGGCGCCCATGGCGTCGACGATCCACGGTGCGGCGGCGAAGGTGGCGGCGGCGGTGGCGAGCCCGAGGACCAGGCCGAGCCACATCCCGTCGATGCCCGCCGCCACGCCGCCCGCCCGGTCGCCGGCGCCGACGCGGCGCGCGGTCGCGGCGGTGGTGGCGTAGGCCAGGAAGATGAAGACGCCGATGGCGGTGGTCAGCAGGGTGGAGCTGAGCGAGAGGCCGGCGAGCTGGGCGGTGCCGAGGTGGCCGACCATCACCGAGTCGACGAGGACGAACAGCGGCTCGGCGACCAGGGCGCCGAGGGCGGGGATCGCGAGGGCGAGGATCTGCCGATCCAGGGCGCGGCCCGTCAGCTCGGTCTCGGGGTGGCGTCGAGGGTTGGTCCGCGTCCCGGGAGTGTCGTCCACTGATGTGTCCACTTTCTTTCGTCCACAGTCTGTGCAGGGTGTGGAGAGCGGAATTCGGCCCCGGAGGGCGCCTGCGGGCCCCACCTCCACAGAGTTATCCACCGACTGTGCACAACCCTGGGGATGACGTCCACACGCGGTCCACAGGATAGGTCGCCTCTGTGCACAGGGGCGGTTGGCTCGGGGGCCCGGACCGGCCGTACCGTCACTCCGGCGCCCGTGTGGGCGGCCCCCGGGCGGTGTGGGTGGCGGCCGGTACATCTGATGTACCGGGGCCGTCGTCGCGCGGTGTGAGCTGGAGGAGGTCGTTTGTCTCTCGTCGACGAGCAGGTTGTGGATGGTCGCGAGGCGTTCGACCGGACGCCGCCGCAGGACGTGGCCGCGGAGCAGAGCGTGCTCGGCGGCATGCTGCTGTCCAAGGACGCCATCGCCGACGTCGTCGAGGAGCTGCGCGGCAACGACTTCTACCGGCCCGCGCACGAGATGATCTACGAGGCGATCCTCGACCTCTACGGTCGCGGCGAGCCCGCCGACGCCGTCACCGTCTCCGCCGAGCTGACCAAGCGCGGCGAGATCGCCCGGGTGGGCGGCGCGCCGTACCTGCACACACTCATCTCCTCGGTGCCCACGGCCGCCAACGCCGGCTACTACGCCCGCATCGTGCGCGAGCGGGCGGTGCTGCGCCGCCTGGTCGAGGCGGGCACCCGCATCGTCCAGCTCGGCTACTCCACCGACGGCGGGGACGTCGACGACCTGGTCAACAGCGCCCAGGCCGAGGTCTACGCGGTCACCGAGCGGCGCACCAGCGAGGACTACGTGCCGCTGCGCGACACGATCAACCTCACGATGGAGGAGATCGAGCACGCCTCCGACCGTGGCGAGGGCATGACGGGTGTGCCCACCGGGTTCACCGACCTCGACACGCTGACCAACGGCCTGCACGGCGGGCAGATGATCATCATCGCGGCGCGTCCGGCCATCGGTAAGGCGCTCGCCCTCGACACCCCGCTGCCCACCCCCACGGGGTGGACCACCATGGGCGAGGTCCAGGTCGGGGACGAGCTCATCGCCGCCGACGGCACCCCGACGAAGGTCGTGGCGGCCACCGAGGTCATGGTCGACCGGCCGTGCTACGAGCTCACCTTCGACGACGGCACGACGATCGTCGCGGACGCCCAGCACCAGTGGGTCACCGAGACGCGGGCGTCGCGGAAGTCCGCGCAGGCTGCGGCAGCGCAGTACAACCGGACCAGGAACCAGCGGACGTTCGCCGAGATCCGCACCACCGAGGAGATCGCCGCGACACTCCGGTGCACGACGGCGGACCGACGGCTCAACCACTGCGTTACCAACACCAAGCCCATCGAGCTGCCGGAGGCCGACCTCCTGATCGACCCGTACGTGCTGGGCGTGTGGCTCGGCGACGGTGAGAGCGCCGGCGCGCGATTCACCTCGGACGACCCTGAGATCGCGGCGTTCATCGAGGCGGCCGGTTATGTCGTGCGGCCCGGCGCCTCGCGCACCTACTCGGTCACCCTGCCCCGGCCGTCGGGCGACAACCAGGTTCACGTGCCTACTGCACTCGTCCGGACGGGAGCAGCGCACCGCCGGCAGGGCGGCACCGTCGTCAGGCCCGTGCCCCAAGCGCCGGGGCCGGTTATGAGCGTTGTCGGGCAGCGATGCACCGACTGCGGTGCTCCAGCCGTTGGCCGCCACCTCTGCCCGGCATGCTGGCAGGACCACGGCAGCGTCAGGGCGCTCCTGCGCAAGATGGGCGTCCTCAAGAACAAGCACATCCCCGCGCCGTACCTCCGCGCCAGCGTGCGGCAGCGACGGGCCCTCCTGGCGGGACTGCTCGACACCGACGGCACGGTGAACCCCACCGGCTCAGTCCAGTTCGCGGTCACCAGCAAGCGCCTCGCCGACGACTTCCGGGAGCTTGTCCACAGCCTCGGCTACCGCACTGGCTGGTCCGAGAAGGCGGTGCGCGGACGCACTCCCGAGACCTCTATTGCCTACTCCATCACCTTCACGACGGCGGATGAGGTCTTCGCTCTCCCGCGCAAGCAGCGCGCCCAGCGTGAGCGCCGCGTCAACCACCCGACGCCGCGGCGGACGGCGCGCTTCATCACCTCAGTGCGCAAGGTCGAGAGCGTGCCGGTGCGATGCGTGCAGATCGACCACCCGAGCCACTTGTATCTGGCGTCGAGGGCGATGATCCCGACCCACAACTCCACCCTCGCGCTCGACATTTGCCGCTCGGCGTCGATCAAGAACGGGATGACGTCGGTGATCTTCTCCCTGGAGATGGGGCGCACCGAGCTCACCATGCGTCTGCTCTCCGCCGAGGCGCAGGTGCCGCTGCAGAACATGCGCAAGGGCACCATGCGCGAGGAAGACTGGACCCGCATGGCCACCGCCATGAGCCGGGTCTCCGAGGCGCCCCTGTTCATCGACGACAGCCCCAACATGTCGCTGATGGAGATCCGCGCGAAGTGCCGGCGGCTGAAGCAGAAGCACGACCTCAAACTCGTGGTGGTCGACTACCTCCAGCTCATGAGCTCGGGCAAGCGCGTCGAATCCCGCCAGCAGGAGGTTTCCGAGTTCTCCCGTGCGCTCAAGCTCCTGGCCAAGGAGATCGAGGTGCCGGTGATCGCCGTCGCCCAGCTCAACCGTGGTCCGGAGCAGCGTGGTGACAAGAAGCCGATGATGAGCGACCTTCGCGAATCCGGCTCTTTGGAACAGGATGCGGACGTCGTCATGCTGTTACACCGCGAGGACGCCTACGAGAAGGAGTCTCCCCGTGCGGGCGAGGCGGACATCATCGTCGCTAAGCACCGTAATGGCCCGACTGACACCGTTACCGTGGCGTTCCAGGGGCATTACTCCCGTTTCGTCGACATGGCGCATTAAAAAAGACAGAGAGTGCGCGCTGCAGTTCACGTTTGGGCTGCTCTTCAACGTCGATGCAGATTTCCCGGTCGCCTGGGTGATGTCCGGTCACACGGAATCAGAAGCAGCCCGGTGCGCCCTCAGCTACGACGCGGTGGGCGATGTGCCCGCGGACGGTCCTCGGCCGGGAGGATCTCACGATGTAGGTGACCTCGGTAGCCTCCGCGCGCCCCTCATCGCCGCCCACCTGCAGCCCCAGCACCAGCGTGGCCTCCTCGCCCGCCGGCACTTCGGTGCTCGGCACGGGAGGCGGTTCGTAACCGCGATCGACCCCGGGTGTGGGGCCGTCCCCGAGAACCACGTACCAGCCCGCCACCTGAAGATCGTGACCATCGACGAGGCTGACGTCGACGATCGTCACCGCGTCGCCGGCGACGTTCTCGATCCGGTCGAGGGAGATGGTGGCGAACCCAGCGGCGTCGGCTGGCACGCATACCTCGGCCGGGTCCCCGGGGGAGCGCAGGCCGTCGCCCACCTCGGTGCAACCGGCAAGCAGGACCGCGGCCGCAGCGAGGCCGACGTACCGGACGGCGCTGGCCACCGGCATACCTCACCACGCGCCGGCTGCGAACGGACCTCGAACGGCGCCGCGGGCTCTACTCGGAAGCCGCGGCTCCCACCGGGATCCCGCCCGCCTTGCTCCCCGAGCTGAGCACCGCCCGGTTGAACAGGCCCTGGTCCGCCACGAGGGTCTGCCCGGTCACCAGCGTGTTGTGCCGCGACGCCAGGAAGGCGTACAGCCAGCCGTACTCCTCGGGGGTGGGCAGGTGCTGCAGCGGCATGAGCTGGCGGAACTGGGCGAGGAAGTCCTCCTTGGGGATGTCGGACTGCTTCGACGTCTCCAGCCCGAGCGCCGCCGGGCCCTGGAGCTGGCTGTTGGCGATGCCCGACGGCGCGACGCCGTTGACCCGCACCCGCGGGGCGAGCTCGAACGCCAGCTGGTTCACGACGCTGCGCACCGCGCCCTTGCTCGCCGAGTAGAACAACCCGCCGCCGTCGGCCGCGTAGGCGGCCGTGGACGAGGTGAGGACGATGGCGCCGTCGTTCTCCTCGAGCAGGTCGACGAAGACCTTCGCCGAGAGGACGTAGCCCTTGACGTTGACGTGGAAGACCTCGTCGAAGAGTGCGTCGATGCGCTCCAGCGGGGTCTGGCGCAGCGGGATGTTGCCGTCGAAGATGCCCTGGCACCCGATCAGCGCGTTGAGCCGGCCGAAGCGCTCGACGACGGCGGCCCGGGTGGCCTCCAGGTCGGCAACCCGGCGGACGTCGCCCTGCAGGACGAGCACGTCGTCGCCGAGCTCGGCCCGCAGCTGGTCGACCTTGTCCTGCGCGATCTCGAGGATCGCGACCTGCGCGCCCTCCGCGAGGCACTGGCGGGCGACGCCGAGGCCGAGGCCGGACCCGCCGCCGGTGACGAGGACGACGTGGTCGTCGAGTAGCTGCACTGCTTCTCCCTTGGTGGTGGGTCGGTCGGTGAGATGGGTCGGGCGGTGACGGCCCATGCTCGGTCAGGCGGTGACGTCGGCGCCGCGCCCGGCGAGCTGCAGCGCCTCGTGCCACGTGCCGCGGCGCTGGAGGAGCTTGCGGTAGGGCCGCAGGGACCGCTCCCGCCCGCACGAGAGCACGCAGTGGAAGGCATCGCCGGCCCCGTAGAGCACGAGGTACTCCTCGGTGCCCAGCGCCCCCTCGGCGACGACGGCCTCGTCGCCGGGCCGGCGCCGGCCGTAGGAGTGGAGCCGGCGCCCGTACTGGTCGGTCCAGTAGTACGGGACGCCGGTGTGCTCGGCGGCCTCGCCGCGCGCGATGTTGGCGCCCACGAGGCGCCCCTGCTGGACGGCGTTGGTCCAGTGGTCCACGTGCACCCGCTCGCCCAGCAGCGGGTGGTCGAAGTGGGCGATGTCGCCCGCGGCCCACACGCCGGGGACGTTGGTGCGTCCCGCGGCGTCGCACAGCACGCCGGCGTCGAGGTCGACGCCGGAGCCGACGAGCCAGTCGTCGTTGGGCTGGACCCCGACGCCGGCGACGACGTACGGGGTGCGGTGCGTGGCGCCGTCGGCGGTGCGGATCTCGAAGCTGCCCGGGGCGCCGGACACCGAGACCACCTCGACGCCCATGCGCATCCGCACCCCGTGGGCCAGGTGCAGGTCGCGCAGGTCGCCGGCGACCTCGGAGCCGACAACGTCGCCCAGCGGCAGCGGCGTCGCACCGAAGACCGTCACGGCCACCCCCAGCTCGCGCAGGCTCGCGGCGATCTCGAGGCCGATGAAGCTCGCGCCCACCAGCGTCACCTCGCCGTACCGCGCCGCCGCGGCGCGCAGGGACCGCAGGTCCTCGGCGGTCCGCAGCACGGGCAGGGGTCGCCCCTCCGCGGTGACCAGCGGCCTGGGCCGGCTCCCGGTGGCGACGACGACGGCGTCCCACGGCAGGGCCTCGCCGTCGGAGGTGATGACGTAGCGCCGGTCGATGTCCAGGCCCACGGCCGCGTGACCGAGCCGCAGGTCCAGCCGCTGCGCGGCGTAGTGCTCCGCCGGGCGCAGCCAGGCCAGCTCGAGCTCGTCCTCCGCCGAGAGCAGCTCCTTCGACAGCGGCGGACGGTCGTAGGGCCGGCGCCGCTCGTCGGAGAGCAGCGTGATGGACCCGTCGAACCCGCCGTCGCGCAGGGCGTCGGCGGCGCTCAGGCCCGCCACCGACGCCCCGGCGATGACGACCTGGCGCACCGTCATCGCGCCTCCTCCGGCCGGGACAGCGAGATCGCCTGGGCCGGGCAGTTGACGACCGCCTCCTCCAGGTCCTCCAGGTCCTCGCCGTCGGCGACGTCCCGGCGCAGCACCGCGACCGGGCTGCCCTTGGGCAGGTCGAAGACGTCGGGCAGGATCCCCACGCAGATGCCGTAGGCGCGGCACTTGGACGTGTCGAGGTGGACGGCCACCCGCTCGGCGTGCTTGAGGTCGTTCACAGGAACACCGCCAGGTTGGGGGTGGCGAGGCTCGTCTCGGTGGTCAGCACCCGGCGCGAGAGCAGCCGCGGCCCGGCGGGGGTGAGCCGGATGGTGTCCTCCCGGCGCGCCGGGATGAGGTCGTAGTAGGGGTCGATCCCGCGCTGGCGGTAGAGCAGCAGGGCGCTGGAGACGGCAACGACGTCGGGCGCCTCCATGCCGCGGATCTCGACGCTGCCGACCACCCGGAGGGTGCGCGAGGGCGGCACCTCGGAGTAGGCGAGACCGGTGTTGAGGCGGTCGATGCGGGTGCGGATGTGCGCCTTGGTGTCCTTGACCCGGATGCCGCGCTGGGTGAACTCGTGGCTGCGGGGCTCGGTGGCCTGCCGGACGGGGATCTCGTAGACGAGGTCGTCGTCGAGCAGCTCGTACCACTCCTCCTCGCGGCCGTCGTCGAGCAGCCGTGCCTCCTGGGCGAGGAACTGGGTGACCAGGGCGCGCAGCTCGGCGTCCGCCGCGACGGCGGTGGTCTTGGTGGTCTCGGTGGTGGTCATGTCCGTCAGTTCCCCTCGGTCGGCGAGGTCGGCGCGGCCCCGCGCATGACCTCGAGCCAGTGGCGGTAGAAGGCGAGCTGGACGTGCTCCCCGTAGCCGGTGTTGCGCCGGAGCCCCGGGCCGGTCCAGGTCGGGTCGGGCGACTGGTCCACCTCGCTGTGGCGGCCCTGCTGGAAGTTGAACTTCATGCCCGCCTTGCGCAGCCACGGGCTCGCGGCGGCGCGGGGGATGCCCTCCCAGGCGACGGTGTCGTCCTGCTCGAAGATGCCGGCGGAGCCGAAGACGAACTCGCCGGTGACGTAGTGCTCCTCGACCTCCTCCTCGGACATGAAGTCCCACACGAACTGCCAGCTCCACAGCTCCATCTCGCCCGGCGCCACCGGCTGCCACTGGCGGAAGCTCGTGACCACGGACATCGGGCCGCCCGGGACCGCCGGGGTGTTGAACCGGATGAAGCTGAGGTTGGGGAAGATCGTGCCGACCGTGGGCGGCTCGTGGTTGACGACGTGCAGCTGCGCCTCGTCGAGGCCGGAGAGGTCGAAGTGCTGGGTGATCTCGGGTGGGTAGCCCCACAGCACGTAGCCGGGGTGGATCGCCTTGGTCCAGGCGTGCCCGGTGAAGTTGTGGCCGTTGCCGAACTCGTAGCGGCGGCCGATCTCGCAGGAGGCCTGGAGGCCCTGGGAGACGTGGATCTCCTCGGTGCCCCAGTGCAGCACGTCGAGGTGGTAGACGTCGCCGGAGAAGTTCTCCGCCGCCGTCTTCCAGTCCGCCTTGACCTTGTAGCGGTCCGGCGGCCCGGCCACCCGCATGCCCTTCGGGTGCAGCCCGGCGATGAGGTCGAGCATCCAGCCGGCGCCGCCGAGGTACTCGTCGAGCGGGGCGACGTCGGCGTTGAGCGAGGCGAAGATGAAGCCCTGGCGGGTGTCCACGCGCGGGGCGTGCAGCAGGCTCCAGTCGTTGGGGTCCAGCCGCACCCCGTAGGCGTCCTGCAGGTGCGGGGTGCCGACGAGCTGGCCCTGATTGTTGTAGGTCCAGCCGTGGTACGGGCACTTGAAGAACCGGGAGTTGCCGCTGTCGGTCTGGCAGACCTGGGAGCCGCGGTGCCGGCAGTAGTTGGACAGGACGTTGATGCCGCCCTTGCCGTCGCGGGTGACGATGACCGGGTCGACGCCGATGCGCCGCTGGACGAAGTCGCCGGGGTTGGGAATCTCGCTCTCGTGCGCGACGAAGACCCAGTTGTTGGTGAAGATCCGGTCGATCTCGGCGCGGAAGACGGCCTCGTCGTTGAAGATCTCGACGGGGACGAGGTCGTCGGCCAGGCCCGCCCCGACCCGGTCGAGGATCGCGTCGAGGCCGGAGCCGGCGGTCGTCGGGCGGAAGGGTTCTGTCTGGGTCATGTCCCGTTGTCTCCTTCGACTGGGTGGGAACGGTGGAGCCGGGTGGGGGTGAGGTGGCGACGTGCGCGGAAGGGAGGGTCGAGGCGGTGCACCGATGCCCGCCCGTGGCCTGCCAGTGAGCCTAGGAGCCGGGCGACATCGCCAAACAGCAATGAATCTGGATGAAGAGCATTGACGCCATCAATCGGCACCGCCGGCGCCGCGGCCAGAATGGCCTTCCGGTCGCAGCGAGATTGACGTGGTGGCCGTAGCCAGATCGACGTTCCGGTCGCAGCCGGAATGGCAATCTGGGGCGGGGGCGGGGGCGGGGGCGGGATCAGGGCGCAGGGGTGACGGCGTCGGCGGACCGCTCGAGGCGGAACGGCTTGTTGAGCTCGGCCTCGACGAACGCGGCCTGGCCCGGCAGGTGCTCGCGCAGGTTCGCCGCGAACTCGTCGAGCCCGTCGGCGGTGATGGACATCTCCGTGACGAGGATGCCGTGGGAGACGTCCTGGACGAGCGTGGTCCGGGCGAAGCGGGTGGCCGAGACCGCCGCGAGCGAGGCCTCCACCGGGCGGTCGCGCACCAGCTCGTCGGCCACGACGACGGCGTCCTCCAGGGCCATCGCGGCGCCCTGGGTGAGGTTCGGCGCCGAGGCGTGGGCGGCGTCGCCGAGCACGATGACCCGACTGTCGTGCCAGGGCGCCGGCAGGTGCACCTCGCTGAGCGGGCTGTAGACGATGCCCTCCTGCGGGAGGTTCTCGCGCAGCTGGGCGACCAGGCCGCCGTAGCCGGCGAGGCGGTGGCGCAGGAGCTCCCGGAGGTCGGCGGGCTCGTACCGGGCGTCCTCCGGCTCGGCGGTGACGTGTAGGAGGTACATCTCCTCCCGCGACAACGGGATCACCCCGGTGTTGGACCGGTCGCCGTGGAAGAGCATCGTGTGGGTGACCGCGGCCGGCCGGGGCAGGGTCACCCGCCACACGGCGAACCCGGTGTACTCCGGCTCGTACGCGTCACCGAAGAGCCGGCGGCGCAGCGGCGAGCGGATGCCGTCGAAGCCGACGACGACGTCGAACCGCTCGACCCGGCCGTCCGTGAAGGTGACCGTGACGCCGTCGTCGTCCCCGGCCAGGTCGGCCACGCTGACGCCGTGGACGACCCAGGCCCCGGCGCGGCGGGCGGCGCCGAGGAGGATCCGGTGCAGGTCGGCCCGCGCCAGGGCGTTGTTGGGCGGCACCCGGTCGGTGCCGAGAGAGCACGGCGTGACCACGATCGGCCGGCCCTGCCAGTCGAGGTGCTCGTTGCGGTCGTACTGGTAGCCCACGGCCAGGCACTCCTCGAGCACGCCGAGCGCGTCGAGGGCCCGCAGGGAGTTGCCCGGCTGGTTGATGCCGACACCGACGACGCGGTCGTCGGGTCTGATCTCGACGACCTCCACGTCGATACCGTGCTGCCCGAGGGCGGCCGCCGCGCCGAGGCCGCCGACGCCGGCACCGACCACCAGAGCATTTCGAACGGGCATCATTGCCACCTCCACGTCGTGGGAATGCCCGGAAGATATGGCGGGACGGCGTGGCGGCGGAAACCGATGGTGGTGATGCCGGGCATCACCCGGATCGATGTACCGACATCGAAATCAGCAATCGCAGTGAATTTCCAGAGGAGCAGGTGTGTCGCAGAAGCTCGCCAACGTCGACCTCAACGTGCTCGTCGCGCTCGACGCGCTGCTGGCCGAGCGCAGCGTCACGCGCGCCGCCGAGCGGCTGATGATCGGCCAGTCCGCGATGAGCTCGACGCTGGCCCGCCTGCGCCGGATCTTCGACGACCCGCTGCTGGTGCGCCAGGGCCGCACCCTGCAGCCCACGCCGCTCGCGGAGTCCCTCGCGGCGCCGGTCCGCGAGGCACTGGCGATCGTGGAGGCGGTCCTCGCGGTCCGCACGGACTTCGACCCCACCACCGACCACCGGACCTTCACCATCAGCGCCAGCGACTACATCGCCCTCGTCCTGCTCCGCCCGCTCCTGGAGCGGCTCAGGGAGACGGCGCCCAACGTGCGGGTCAACATCGTGCCCATCAACCCCGACGGGTTCACCGACGCGCTGCGGCGCAACGAGACCGATCTGCTGATCCTGCCGCGCGAGCTCCTCGGGGCGAACGTCGGCTACCCGCACACCGCGTTGTTCTCGGACCGCTACCTCGTCGCCGTCGACCGCGACCATCCCGAGGTGGCGGACGAGATCACCGTCGAGCAGTTCAGCACGCTGCCCTACCTCGCCTACCGCGCCGGCACCCTGATCGGCCTGCCGGAGAACCAGCTGGAGCAGCAGCAGATCCCGCGCAACCTCGAGGTCACCGCCCAGTCCTTCGTCGTCGCGCCCTTCCTCCTCCGCGGCACCGGCCTGATCATGCTCATCCACGAGCACCTGGGCCGCCTGCTCGCCGAGCAGGCCAACCTCCGGCTGCTGGAGCCGCCGATGCCGTTGGTCCCCCTGCAGGAGACGATGATCTGGACGTCGCGCCACACCGCCGACGTCGCCCACCAGTGGCTCCGCGCGCGTTTGCTCGAGCTGGCGGGGGAGATCGCCGCGGGCGCCAGCTATTGACGGCGTCGATGCTCCGCATCGCAGATATCGGTTTCCCCGATCCGGTCGCGCGCCTCTAGCGTGCGCGGGCAGGAGGGTGCCGGTCGACGGCGACCGGGGCGCCCCGCAACCCGCAGAGAGGCGTCGTCGTGTTCGAGATCTTCCCCGACAAGTACGTGTGGAACCTGTCTGCCAACATCGCCCTGAGCAGCGGCGGCGAGATCGCCGAGATCCTGGAGGCCTGCCGCCCGCTCCTCGACGCCGCGGCGCGCGGGGACGCCCCCGGCACCGAGGACTTCTTCGCCTCCTGGTGCGCCGTGGCGGACCGGCAGGTGGAGCTCGCCGGCGAGTGCGAGACCGCCGGCCGCCCCCTCAGCGCCGGCACCCGCCTGCGCCGGGCCGCGATCTACTACCAGGTGGCCGAGCGCATGCAGGCGCGTGACTTCGCCCCCCGCCGCCAGGCGTACGCCAACGTGCTGGACTCCTTCGAGCGGTCCGTGCGCCTGGGCGGGGAGAACTGCGAGCTGGTCGAGGTGCCCTTCGAGGGCGCCACGCTCCCGGCGCTGTTCGTCCGCGCCGAGGGGGCGGACGGGCCCGCGCCGGTCATGGTGCACTTCAACGGCCTGGACAGCACCAAGGAGATGATCTTCTGGTCCGGCATCGGCCAGGAGCTCGCCCGCCGCGGGGTCTCCACGCTCATGGTCGACCACCCCGGCACCGGCGGGGCGCTGCGGCTGCGCGGGCTGACAGCCTTCCCCGAGAGCGAGCGCTGGGGCGCGGCGTGCGTCGACTACCTTGAGGGATGCGACGACGTCGACCCTCAGCGGATCGGCGTCATGGGCTGGTCGCTCGGCGGCTACTACGCCCCCCGCGCAGCGGCCTTCGAGAAGCGGTTCGCGCTGTGCGTGGCCTGGGGCGCGAACTACAACTGGGGCGAGCTGCAGCGCCGCCGGCGCGAGCGGGAGGGCGAGAACCCCGTCCCGCACTACTGGG
This sequence comes from Georgenia ruanii, assembly GCF_009193175.1. Taxonomy (GTDB): domain Bacteria; phylum Actinomycetota; class Actinomycetes; order Actinomycetales; family Actinomycetaceae; genus Georgenia; species Georgenia ruanii. The sequence continues at coordinate 75,984 of NZ_VUKE01000014.1, forward strand.
AGCACGTCCAGTGGGTCTGGGGCAAGCGGTCGCTCGAGGAGTTCATGGAGTTCGCTCCGGCCGTCAGCCTGGTCGGCGTCGTCGAGAACATCACGGTGCCCTTCCTCGTCACGCACGGGGAGAACGACCGCCAGATCCCGCTCGAGTACGCCCACGCCCAGTACGACAACGCCGTCAACAGCCCCAAACGCGAGCTGAAGATCTTCACCCGCCGGGAGGGCGGCGTCGAGCACGTCAGCGCCGACAACCAGCCCGTCGCCACGAACTTCATCGCCGACTGGGTCTCCGAGACCCTCTGAATCTTCCGACCCCCACCCGGCCGGCCCGCACTCGCATGACCCCGGGACGACGACGCCCCGGCGGACCCCCATGACAAGGAGCACTCATGTCGATCACCCCACGACCGACCACGGCAGGCCGGGCCGCCCTCCTGGGCCTCGCCGCGCTCGTCCTCGCCGCCTGCGGCGCGTCCGGCACGAGCGACGAGACGACGACCACGCCCACGGCGACGGCCGGATCCGCCACCACGGACCCGGCCGCGGTCATCCCGATCAGGATCGGCACCCTGCCCATCGTCGCGACGTCGGCCCTGTGGTACGGCGTCGACAAGGGCATCTTCACGGAGCACGGTCTCGATGTCACCGTCGACACCGGCGTCGGCAGCGAGACGATGGTCGCCGCCGCCCTCGCCCACGAGGTCGACTTCGTGACGCTCAACTCCGTCTCCCTCATGGTCGCCCTCGACGCCGGCGTGCCCGTCCAGGTCGCCTCGGGCTTCAGCCAGGCATGGGCGGACGGGGAGGAGGACATCTCCGCGGTCCTCACCAAGCCCGACTCGGGCATCACCGATGCGGCCGGCCTGGCCGGCCACACCATCGCGGTCAACACGCTGAACTCGGCCGGCACCCTCACCATCAGCGAGGCCGTCCGCGCCGCCGGGGGTGACCCGGAGAAGATCCAGTTCGTCGAGATCCGCTACCCCGACATGATCCGCGCGCTCGAGGCGGGCGACGTCGATGCGATCTGGGAGGTCGAACCGTTCATCACGATCGCCCAGGGCAACGGCGCCCAGGTCGCCTCCTGGAACTTCGCCGAGTCGGCGCCGGGGCTCTCCACCCAGGTCATGGTCACCGCCGCCGACCAGGACCCGGAGGTGGTCGACCGCTTCACCGCGGCCCTGACCGACGTGCTCAAGGCCGCAGAGGCCGACCAGGACGGGCTGCGCCAGGTCCTCGTCGACAAGCTCGAGATGGACCCCGCCCTCGCCGAGCGGGTCCGGATGGACCGGTTCTCGACGGAGATCAACATGGACGCCCTGAGGAGCCTCGCCGGGCTCGCGCACGCCGAGGGGCTGGTGTCCAAGCCGGTCGACCTGGCGGCGTTCGAGAAGAAGGGCTGAGGCGGGGCGACGTCGGGCGCGGCCCTGCACCCACGTCCATGCCGTGCGCCCGCCGCATTGACCGGATCGATCCGCCCCATCCGCCATTGGCTCTTTCCGAGCCGGTGCCGGCGGACCCACAGTGGAAACGACCGCTCGAGGACGAGCGGACCTGACTCGTTGCCTGGAGGCACATCCATGGAAAAGCTGCTCTCCCACCTCGCCTACCTCGAGATCGAGAGCCCCGACGTCGAGGCGTCGGCGTCCTTCTACGCCGACAACTTCGGGATGCGGATCGTCGACCGCGTCGACGGCGCCGTCTACCTGCGCTGCTGGGGCGACTACTACCGCTACAGCCTCGTGGTCAGCCACGGTCCCCAGCCCCGCCTCAGCCGCATGACCTGGCGGGCGGCGAGCCCCGAGGCGCTGGCGGAGGCCGCCCGCCGCGTCGAGGCCGCCGGCGTGACGGGGGAGTGGGCCGACGCCGGGCACGCCCACGGCCGCGCCTACGACTTCGTCGGCCCGTACGGCCACCCGATGCGGCTGCTGTGGGAGATCGAGCGGTTCGGGGCCGAGCCCGAGCAGACCTCGATCTTCCCCGACCGCCCGGAGAGGCGCAGCAGCCACGCCGGCGCCCCGCGCTTCCTCGACCACGTGACCCTCGCCAGCCCCGACGTCGACGGCTTCGCGGCCTGGTACCGCGACGTGCTCGGCTTCCGGCTCATGGCCCGCACCCAGCTCGACGACACCGACGTCAGCGTCTTCTCCGTGCTCACCACCAACGAGAAGTCCCACGACCTCGGCGTCGTCCTCGACCACTCCACCATGCCCGGCCGCGTCAACCACATCGCGTTCTGGGTGGACACCCACGAGGAGCTGCTCATCAGCGCCGACGTGCTCATGGAGAACGGCACCCCGATGGAGTACGGCCCGGGCGTGCACGGCATCGGCGAGCAGCATTTCCTCTACTTCCGCGAGCCCAGCGGCCTGCGCGTGGAGCTCAACTCCGGCGGGTACCGCAACTACGTCCCGGACTGGGCGCCCAACACCTGGACGCCGGGCAAGGGCGGCATGAACTTCTACCGCAACGGGGCCACCGTGATGTCGATCTACGAGTCCTTCCCGCCGGCGGACGGCCTCACCGCCACCGAGGACGGCGTGCACCCCGACATGGTCGAGGCGCTCACCAACTCCTGACCGCCGTCCCGGCCGGTCGTGCCACCGGCCCCGCCCGCCACCGGCGTGCGGGGCCGGGCGTGGGCGCCGGCGCCCTATCCTGCGGACAGCACCCGCCGGCAAGGAAAGACGGATGGACCTGCACCGGATCGACCTCAACCTCCTGGTCGCCCTCGACGCCCTGCTCGACGAGCGCAGCGTGACCCGGGCGGCGGACCGGCTGTGCGTGGGGCAGTCCGCCATGAGCGCCACTCTCGCCCGGCTGCGGAAGGTCTTCGGCGACGAGATCCTCGTGCGCCGCGGCCGCAGCCTCGCGCCGACGCCCCTGGCGGAGTCCCTCGTCGTCCCGCTGCGCGACATCATGGCCCGCACCGAGGCCCTGCTCGCCGCCCGGGAGGAGTTCGACCCGGCGACCGCCCGGCGCACCTTCACGATCACCGCGAACGACTACGTCTCCACGCTGTTCCTGCGCCCGCTCCTCGCGCGCCTCGCCCGGGAGGCCCCGCACGTCGCCTTCGAGGTCAACGCCACCCGGGACGACTACGCCGAGCAGTTCCGCCGGCACCAGACCGACCTTCTCATCATGCCCAAGGAGGTCTTCCCCGAGCACGCGGCCTACCCGCACGAGGTGCTCTTCGCCGACCGCTACGTCTGCGCCGTCGACGCCGCGCACCCGGACGTCGGCGAGGAGCTGCCGCTGGCGCAGTTCAGCACGCTGCCCTACCTCGCGGTCAACATCGGCGCGCTGCCCTCCTCGGCCGAGCTGCGGCTGGAGGCCCGCGGCATCCTCCGCGACACCCACCTGACCATCCAGGCCCCGCTGGTCGCCCCGTTCCTGCTGCGCGGCACCCGGATGGTCATGCACATCCAGGAGCGTCTCGGGAGGCTGATCCGCGCGGAGGCCGGCATCCGCCTCGTCGAGCCGCCGGTGGAGCTCGGCCCCATCACCATGGTGATGATCTGGGGCCGGCACGTCGACGACGACCCCGGGCACCGGTGGCTGCGCCGGCGCGCCGCCCAGGTCGCCCGCGAGGCCCTCCCGGACCATCACCTAAATTGATATCTGGCATCGCCAGCTATTGTTTGAATGGATTGATTATCCGCTCCTAGAGTCGGCGCATCCGGAAATGCACGGACGCATTTCCCCGCCCCCGACGGCGTCCCACCGCCCGCGACGTCGTCCCCGCGCCCACTCCTGGGGAGCTTCATGACTGCCATCCTTGACGACCCCGCGCCGGCCACCGAGGCCCCGGCGTCCGGCTGGGCCGTCGGCACCGACGTCGGCGGCACGTTCACCGACCTGTGGCTGCGCGGCCCCGACGGGCAGCCCGTCGTCTGCAAGTCGCCCACCACCGCCGACGTCGTCACCGGCGTCATCGACGCCGTCCACCTCGCCGCCCGCGCCGTCGGCCTGCCCACCGCGGAGCTGTGCCGCCGGGTCACCCGCTTCGGTCACGGCACCACCGTCGGGCTCAACGCCCTCCTCACCGGCCGGACCGCCAGGGTCGGCCTGGTCACCACGCTCGGCTTCGGCGACGTGCTCGAGATCGGCCGGCTGCGCCGCGGCACCGCCGGCCTGCAGGGCCTGGACCTGGGCAACTACTTCCTGCGCGGGCGCACCGCCCCGCTCGTGCCGCGCGAGCTCGTCGTCGAGGTCACCGAGCGGGTCAACCCCGCCGGCGAGATCCTCACCCCGCTGGACCTGGCCTCCGCCCGCGCGGCCCTCACCGCCCTGCGCGACGCGGGCGTCGGGGCCGTGGCGATCTGCCTGCTGTGGGCCACTGAGAACCCCGCCCACGAGCGGGCGCTGGCCGCGCTGGCCGCGGAGATCCTGCCCGGCGCCTTCGTCAGCACCTCCCACGACGTCGCCCCCTCGGTCGGCGAGTACGCCCGCGCCTCGACCACGGTCGCCAACGCCGCCCTGGGCCCCGTCGCCGGCGGCTACCTCGGCCGCCTCGAGGCCGAGCTGCGCGCGCTCGGGATGACCGCCCCCATCATGATGACCACCAGCGCCGGCGGCGTGGTCCCGGCCGCCACGCTCGCGGCCTCCCCGGTGCGCGGGCTGCTCAGCGGGCCGGCGTCCTGCGTGGTCGCCGGCCAGGCCCTCGGCGCCCGGCTCGACCAGCCGAACGTCCTCACCCTCGACGTCGGCGGCACCAGTTTCGACGTGGGCGTCGTCGTCGACGGCGCGCCGCTGCTGCGCGAGGAAGTGACCTTCGGCGGCGCCGACATGCGGGTGCCCAGCGTCGACATCGCCAGCATCGGCGCCGGCGGCGGCTCTATCGCCGCCGTGCGCGACGGCGTGCTGACGGTCGGTCCGCGCAGCGCCGGCGCCACCCCCGGGCCGGTGTGCTACGGCAAGGGCGGCACCGAGCCGACCACCACCGACGCCGACCTCGTCCTCGGCGTCCTCGACCCCGACCGGTTCGGCAGCGGCGGCATCCGCCTCGACGTCGACGCCGCCCGCGCGGCGCTCGCCGACCGGATCGGCGCGCCGATGGGCCTGACGGCCGTCGAGGCCGCCCGGGCCGTGCGCGAGGTCTTCGACGCCGCGATGGCCGACCTGCTGCGCGCGGTGACCATCGAGCGCGGCCACGACCCGCGCGAGTTCACCCTCGTGGCCGGCGGCGGGTCCGGACCCTCCCACGCCTGGAAGCTGTGCCGCGAGCTGGGGCTGACCGGCTTCGTCGTTCCCGCCACGGCCACCGCCCAGTCCGCGTTCGGCGCCGGCACCTCCGACCTGCGCACCACGGCCTCCCGGACCAGCTACCTGCGCCTCTCACCCGGCGACCAGCCCGAGGAGTCGCACGCCACCGTCCTCACGGCCGCGCTCGCCGACGCCGGCCGACGCGCCCTCGACGCCATCCCCGACCCGGCCCTCGCCGAGGTCACCCACACCGCCGCGGTGCGCTACCGCGGGCAGACCCACCACCTCGACGTCGCCGTCGAACCCGCCCCCGACGTCGCCGCGGTGACGGACCTGCTCGCCCGGTTCGAGGCCGAGTACGACAAGCTCTTCGGCGCGGGCGCCGGGTTCCGGGAGGCCGGCTTCGAGATCCTCTCGGTGCGCGCCGTCGCGGCGCTGCGCGCGGCCACCGCGACCTCGTCGTCCTCCGGGCAGCCCTTCGAGGTCCGCGACGTCCGGCCGGTCGTCTTCGACGACGCCCACGCCCCCGCCGAGACGGTCGTCTACGGCTGCGACTGGCCCGCGGCGGACCAGCACCTCGCCGGTCCCGCCCTCATCCAGCTCCCCGGGTGCGTCGTCGTCGTCCCGCCCGGCGGCACCGCCACCACGGACGACGCCGGCACCATCCACGTGGAGGTAGGACAGGCATGAGCACCCTCGACGTCCCCATCCAGGCCGCCGCCACCGACCCGGTCGTCGCGCAGGTGGTCCGCAGCCGGCTGGTGGCCATCACCGACCAGATGCGCCTGGCGCTGCAGTCCGTCAGCGGCAGCCCCACGGTCACCGAGGCGAGCGACTTCTTCACCGGCCTGTACCTGCCGGACGGGTCCTTCGCCACCATGGGCCACCAGGTCACCTTCGAGGCCCCGCCCGTCGGCGCGCTCATCCGGCACCTGCTCGCCGGCGGCCGTGCGCTCCGCGACGGCGACCGGATCGTCGGGAACGACCCGTTCGTCGGCGCGCTGCACCAGAACGACCTGCAGATGTGCGCCCCGCTGTTCGTCGACGGCGAGCTGGTCGCCTGGGCCGGGGTGATGGCGCACGAGACCGACATCGGCGGGATGGACTTCGCGTCCTGGTCGCCCAAGGCCAAGGAGATCTGGCAGGAGGGCCTGCGCATCCCCGCCGTCACCCTGGTCTCCGAGGGCGAGCTGCGCGAGGACGTCCTGGAGATGATCCTGTCCGCCTCCCGGCTGCCCGCCCAGCTCGGCCTGGACATCCGGGCCTTCATCGCCACCCTCAACGTCGCGGCCGAGCGGCTCGTGGAGCTGTGCCACCGGTACGGCACCGGCGTGGTCCAGGGCGCCATGGCGGCCATGGTCGACGACGCCGAGACCCGGCTGCGCCGCCGGCTGCTGGAGATGCCCGACGGCGTGGTGCACACCCGCGACTTCCTCGAGCACGACGGTCACACCGACACCCTCTACGCCGTCGACCTCGTGCTGACCAAGCAGGGCGACCGGCTCACCCTGGACTTCTCCGGCTCCTCCGGACAGGCGCCCGGCTTCGTCAACTGCTCCCGGGCGGGCCTGGCCGGGGGCGTGGCCGGGGCGCTGATCCCCACGCTCGGTTTCGAGATCCCGTGGAACGACGGGCTGCTGCGCCCGGTGGAGATCGTCGCCCCCGACGGGCTGGTGTGCACCGCCGTCCCGCCGGCCCCGGTGGGCAGCGCCACCGTGGAGACCGTCTGGGTGGTCAGCAACGTCGTCTCCGGGGCGCTCAACCGGCTGCTCGCCGCCACCCCCGCCTACGCCCACCGCGCCCAGGCGGTCAGCAGCGGGACCATGGCCACCTTCAACCTCTCCGGCCGCAACCAGTTCGGCGAGGTCTTCGGGCTGCACCTCATGGACCCCCTCGCCGGCGGCTTCGGCGCCTTCGCGAGCCGGGACGGCCAGGACGCCGCGGGGCCCATCAACGCGCCGTGCCCGTCCATCGCCGACGTCGAGGTCAACGAGCTGGGCACGCCGCTCGTGTACCTCTACCGCCGCCTCGCGCAGGACACCGGCGGCGCCGGGCGGCACCGCGGCGGCCTGGGCGCCGAGGTGGCGCTGACCATCTCCGTCCCCCAGGCCGAGGCCCTGGTCATGACGCACGGCGCCGAGGTGCCCAACTCCGCCGGGCTCTCCGGCGGCCTGCCCGGCGGGCTGATCCACCAGTCCTTCGCCCGCGGCCTCCTGCGCGACGCCACCGAGTCGGCCCGCACGGCCGCGCTGCTGCGCGGGCGCTCCGACGCCGACCCCCGGTTCACCGACCTGGGCCCCAAGCCCGGCGCCTTCCCCATCACCGGCCAGGACGTCTTCGCCGTGACCTGGCAGGGCGGCGGCGGGATCGGCGACCCCCTCGACCGCGACCCCGCGGACGTCGTCGCCGACGTGCGCCGCGGCGTCGTCAGCCCCCAGGCCGCCGCGGAGACCTACGGCGTCGCCCTGACGCCGTCCGACACCTCGCGCGTGACCGGCTGGGACGCGGCGCAGACCGCGCGGCTGCGCCGGCAGGCTCGTGCGGAGCGGCTGGGCGTCGCCGTCGACCAGGTGCCCGAGACCTGCCGCGGCCTCGACCCGGCGCTGCCGCCGGCCGGCGTGCAGGCGGGGGAGCGGTGGCTGCCGCTCTCGGACCGGCTGCGGGCCATCCGCGGCACCGACGGTTGGCGGGTGGAGACGGTCGACGGCGCCCTGCTGGTCACCGGCTCGACCCGGTGGCGCCAGGGCGCACGCCGCGTCGCCCTCGCCCTGCCCGAGCGGGTGGGAGCGACCCTCCACGAGGACCTCGCCGTCACCGGCTGGGCGTGCCCGGTGACGGGCCACCTCCTCGCCGTCGACATCCACCCGGCCGGCGCCGACCCGCTCGACGACCTGGACCTGTCCCTGGACGACCGCGCCGCCCGGCTCACGCTCCCCGCCTGATCACTCAACGAAGAGAGGCACTGTCATGGCCAGCACGACCACCGCCGACGTCAAGCCCCGCAAGGTCATCGTCACCATCGCCCCCACCGGCGGCATGGCCTCGAAGGCCCAGAACCCGAATCTGCCCACCCAGCCGGAGGAGATCGCCGACGACGTCGCCGCGTGCGTCGCGGCCGGGGCGTCGGTGGCGGCCATCCACGCCCGCCGCCCCGAGGACGACCTGGCCACCTGCCGCGCCGAGGTCTACGGCGCGATCAACGAGGCCGTGCGCGAGCGCACCGACGTCGTCATCAACATCTCGACCGGCGGTGGCATCTCCGGCGACATGATCAAGGAGAACGAGCGCGGGGAGCTGCGCATCGACTTCACCGAGCGGCTGCGCGGGCTCGAGGCCCCGCACGTCGAGATGGCCACCTTCGACGCCGAGTCCTTCGTCATCACCGCGGGCGGGCGCGAGATCGTCAACCTGAGCACCCCGGCCCAGTGCGACGAGCTCGCCGCCCGGATGACCGAGCTCGGGATTAAGCCCGAGTGGGAGGTCATGAGCACCGCCCACATCCGCCAGGACTTCACCCGGCTGATCACCGCCGGCTTCGACGCCCAGCCGTACTGGGTCAACGTGGTGCTCGGCCTCGACCGCGGCTTCCAGGGCGCGCTGCCCTACACCCCGCGCATCCTCCACCAGATGGTCGACGAGCTGCCCGCGGGCGCGGAGCTGTGCGTCTCGGCGGTCGCGGCGAACCAGCTGCCCGCCATCACCCACGCCGTCCTGCTCGGCGGGCACGTGCGGGTCGGTCTCGAGGACAACCTCTACTACCGGCGCGGCGAGCTGGCCACCAACGTCCAGCTCGTCGAGCGGGCGGTGCGCCTCATCCGCGACCTCGGCCACGAGGTGGCCACGCCCGAGGAGGCCCGGCAGATCCTCGGCCTCAAGAGCCTCGCGCCCGCGGCCTCGACCAGCTGACCCTGACACCACGCTCGACGCCCGCATCCTTGCTGCCCTGAACGGAGACCCCGCTTGTCCGCACCCGCCACCGCCGGCCCCGCCGTCGCCCCCACCGCCCTGGACGCCTTCTTCGCGCCGTCCGGCGTGATGGTCGTCGGCGCCTCCGCGACGCCGGGCAAGCTCGGCGCCGTCATGGCCCAGTCCCTCGCCGCGTACGACGCGCCGCTGCGCCTGGTGAACAGCCGGGGCGAGGGCATGCACGCCAGCGTGAGCGAGGCGCTCGCGGCCGGCGACGGCGTCGACCTCGCCGTGCTCTGCGTCCCGGCCCCCGCGACGGCGCGGGCGCTGCGCGAGTGCGCCGAGGGCGGCGTGCGCGCCGCGCTGGTGTGCGCAGGCGGCTTCGCCGAGGCCGGCGCCGCGGGGGAGGAGCACCAGCGGGCGGTGGAGGAGGTGGTGCGGGAGACCGGCATCCGGCTCCTCGGCCCGAACACCTCGGGCTTCTTCGTCCCCGGCCGCCGGCTCCTGGCCAGCTTCGTGCCCGGGGTCGCCGACCTCGCCGCCGGACCGGTGGCCGTCGTCGCCGCCAGCGGCGGCGTCAACCACGCGCTGGCGTTCCGGCTGCAGCAGGCCGGGATCGGCCTCAGCCTCGGCGTGGGGCTGGGCGCGGGGGTCGACGTCGGCGCTGCGGCCGTGCTCGAGCACCTCGTCGACGACGAGCAGACCCGCGTCGTCGCGCTGCACCTCGAGACCGTGCAGGACGGGCCCGCGCTGCTGGCGGCGGTGCGGCGGCTGTCGGCCGTCAAGCCGGTGGTCGCCCTCGTCGTCGGGCGCAGCGACGTCGCCGAGTTCGCCCGGTCGCACACCGGGGCGCTGGCGACGTCCTGGCGCACCACCCGGGCCGTGCTGCGGCAGGCCGGCGCGGTGCTCGTCGACGACGAGGACGGCCTGGTCGCCGCCGTGGCGGCGCTGGCCGGGCGGCGCCTGGCGCCGTCGCCCGCGCCCGGCGTCGCGCTGGTCACGGGCCAGGCCGGTCCCGGCCTGCTGGTCGCGGACGCCGTGCAGACCGCCGGGGTCACGCTGCCGCGGCTCACCGACGCCACCCGCGCGGCCATCGCGGAGGTGCTGCCGCCGCTGACCTTCCAGGCCAACCCCGTCGACACCGGCCGCCCCGGGCCCGGCTTCGACCGGGTCGTGAGCGCCGTGGCGGACGACCCCGCGGTGGACGCGGTGGCGATCTACGCGCTGACCGAGCCGGTGGTGGACCTGCCGGCGGCCGTCGCAACCTCGGGCGCCGCCGGCCGGGTGCCGGTGCTGCTCGGGGTGGACGGCCCGCCCGACGACGTCGCCGCCCAGCGCGCCGCGGCGCGAGAGGCCGGGATCCCGCTCATCTCCGGGCCCACCGCCCTGGCCCGGGCCGTGGCCGCCCTGGCCGACGACGCCACGGGACGCTTCGCATGCGCCCAGGACGTGACCCCGCCGCAGCCGTGGCCGGGCCTGACGGGGCCGTGGGACGAGGTCCGCGGCAAGGAGCTGCTCGATGCCCTGGGGGTGCCCACCCCGCCGCGGCGGCGATGCCGGGATCGCGCCGAGGCGCTGGAGGCGCTGGCCGCGCTCGGTGGTCCGGTGGCGGTGAAGCTGCTCGACGCCACCGTGCTGCACAAGACCGAGGTCGGGGGCGTCCACCTCGGCGTCCGCACCCCCGAGGCGATGGGGCGGGCGCTCGACGCGCTCGAGGCGGCGGGCGCGCGGGAGGTCCTGGTCGAGGCCATGGCGGCCCCCGGGGTCGACCTCATCGTGGGCGCCCGCCGCGACCCGGTCTTCGGTCCCGTGCTGCTCCTGGGCCTGGGCGGCACGGCGGCGGAGGTCCTCGCCGACGTCGCCATCCGCAGCGTGCCGCTCAGTGACCGCGCGGCCGCGGGCATGGTGTCCGACCTACGGGCCCGGCGCCTGCTGTTCGGGCACCGCGGGGGTCCGACCCTCGACCCGGCGGAGCTCGCGGGGGTGCTCACCGCCGTCGGCAACGTCCTGCTCGTCAATCCCGACGTCGCCGAGATCGAGGTGAACCCGCTGCGGCTCACCGCGACCGGGCCGGTGGCGCTCGACGCCGTCGTCATCACCCCCGCGTGACCCTGAGCGCGGCGTCTTCGGGAGAGTGCCGAATCCACGATGGCACCCCGTGGGGGTGATGCCGTCACACCGCGCCGGTGTCACCATGTGGCATGCCGACGATCCCATTCGCTGGGCGGGCCGGCGGCCCTCGGGGGTGTGCTCGTGGATGAGGGCCTGACGCCGGCGGAGGCAGCGGAGGCAACCGAGGAGCTGCGGCGCCGCCAGATCCTGGCCGGTGAGCGGGGCGAGATGAGCCGAGTGATCCTCATCCTCGAGGCGGGGCTCCTCTCCGTGGTCACGGTGATCACCGCCTGGGCGGGCTACTCCGCGGCCCGGTGGAGCACCGAGCAGCGCAGCGACTTCGCGGAGGCGTCGATCGCGACGGCGCAGGCCGCCCGCGCCATCGCGCTGGCCACGGAGCTCCGCAACTTCGACGCCAGCACGTTCAACGCCTGGTTCACCGCGTTCACGCTGGGTGACCCCGACAAGATGCAGGTGGCCGAGCGGCGGTTCCGACCGGAGTTCCGAGTCGCGTTCGACGCATGGCGCGCGACGAACCCAGACACCAACCCCGATGCACCGGCCGGGCCCACGTACATGCCGGAGTACCGCCAGCCGGAGCAGGAGCGTGGTGACCGGCTCGACGCGGCCGCCGAGGCACACCTGCGGGCGGGCTACCGCGACGGCGAGGTTGCGGACAACTATGTCCGCATCACCGTCCTCCTGGCATCCGTCCTGTTCCTCGTCGGCATCGGCACGACCTTCAAGCTGAAGACGGTGCGCTATGGCCTCGTGGCGGTCGGCGGACTTCTCCTCGTGACCGCGCTGATCCAGATCGCGCAACAGCCCTTCCCTGCGTAGCGGACGCCTCATCGACAGGACGTGCCGACCCCTGGGCAGCGGGCCGGTCCACGCGGCGGAGCCTGGCGCCGCCGCACGTGCCCTCCTAGCATCGAGCGAGTGAGGGCACACCCTGCCCGACGATCCGGCCAGCTGCCATGAACCGGCCACTGCTGGTCGCGGTCGACGACGACCCTGACCTGCTGGGCGAGGTCGAGCGCGAGCTGCGCCACCGGTACGAGCACGACTATCGCGTCTGCTGCCGGCGCTCGCCGAACGAGGCGCTCGCCGCGCTGGAGGAGCTGGCGGCCGCCGGGGAGCAGGTCGCCCTGGTCCTCGCCGGGGAGGTCCTGGCCGGCGAGCCCGGCACCCGGCTGCTGGCGGAGGTGCGGCGCATCTTCCCGCACGCCCAGCGGGTGCTGCTGATCCGGTGGGGCCACATCGGCGACCCGGTGGCCGGCGAGGCGATCTTCGAGGCGATCGCCGGCGGCCACATGGACCACTACCTGGTGCGGCCCGCGCCGCCACCGGACGAGCAGTTCCACCAGGCGATCTCGAGCTTCCTGCTCGCGTGGGCCGAGGAGCAGCACAGCGCCCCGTACACGACCGACGTCATCGGGAAGACCTGGTCCGGCAGGGCGTACGAGCTGCGCGAGGTGCTGGAACGGTGCGCCATGCCGCACCGGTTCTTCCTGGCGAGCTCTGACGACGGGCGCGCCGTCCTCGCCGGTGTCGGCACGAGGACGCGGCTGCCGGTCCTGGTCATGCCGGACGGCAACGTCCTCGAGGATCCCAGCGACGCGGACATCGCGCGGTCGGCGGGGACGGCGGTCGATACCGGAGGCGACGAGTACGACCTCGTGATCGTCGGCTGCGGACCGGCCGGGCTGTCCGCCGCCGTCTACGGTGCCTCCGAGGGACTGCGTACCCTGCTCGTCGACTCGGGCAGCATCGGCGGGCAGGCCACCTACAGCTCGGCGATCCGCAACTACCTCGGCTTCCCGCGCGGCGTGAGCGGCGGGGAGCTGGCCCGCCGGGCCTACGAGCAGGCGTGGGTCTTCGGGGCGCGCTTCGCCTTCATGCAGCGGGTCACCACCCTCCGCGCCGAGTCCGGCATGACCGTCCTCGGCCTGAACACCGGCGGCGTGGTGGCCGGGCGCTCCGTCGTCCTGGCCATGGGGGCCAGCTACCGCCGCCTCGGCGTCGCACCCCTCGAGGCGCTGCAGGGGGCCGGCGTCTTCTACGGCGCCGCCGCCACGGAGGCGCCGCTGGTGGCGGGGGAGGACGTCTACGTGGTCGGGGGCGCGAACTCCGCCGGGCAGGCGGCCCTGCACCTGGCCCGCTACGCCCGCCGCGTCACGCTCGTGGTGCGCGCCGGGACGCTCGACGCCGGCATGTCGCACTACCTGGTCCGGCAGGTCGAGGCGACGCCCAACATCGTCGTCCGGACCGGCACCGAGGTGGTCGACGGCGGCGGCGACGGCTGGCTGGACCACCTCGTCCTGCGTGATCGCGCGGGCGGGGGAGAGGAGCAGGTCGGCGCCCACGACCTCTTCCTCATGATCGGTGCCCGGCCGCACACCGCGTGGCTGCCCGAGTCGGTCGAGCGCGACCGCGACGGCTTCGTCATGACGGGCCCGGACGTGAGCGCCGAGGCGAGCCAGCACCTCGGGCGCGCCCCGCTGGCGCTGGAGACCAGCGTCCCGGGCGTCTTCGCGGCCGGAGACGTGCGGCACGGGTCCGCCAAGCGCGTCGCCTCCGCCGTCGGTGAGGGGTCGATCGCGATCCGGCTGGTCCACCGCCTGGTCGCGGCCGGGTCCTGACCGGCCGCGACAAGACCGGTGCCGCGGCCACGACCAGACTGACATGCTGGCTGCGGCCACCGTGCCAGTCTGGCTACGACGCGAAGCGCATTCTGGCTACGACGAGAATGGCAGTCTGGCTGCGGCGAGCGTGGCCTTCTGGCCGCGCGCGGACGGGTGGTCGCCGCCGGCGGGGCCGTCGCGCAGCCATGCCAGCACCGCCAGGACCCGGCGGTGGTCGTCGTCCGACGGCGGCAGGTCGAGCTTGTCGAAGATCGAGGAGATGTGCTTCTCCACCGCCTTGGGCGTGACCACCAGGGCCCGGGCGATCGCGGCGTTCGTCCGCCCCTCCGCCACCAGGCCCAGCACCTCGCGCTCGCGCTCGGTCAGGCGCTCGACCGGCCGGGCCCGCCGGGCGGTGAGCAGCTGGGCGACCACCGTCGGGTCGAGCACCGTGCCGCCCGCCACGAGCCGCTCGAGCGCGTCGCTCAGCTCCTCGAGCGCGGCCACCCGGTCCTTGAGCAGGTAGCCGACCCCGCCGCCGGTGGCCAGGAGGTCGGCGGCGTAGGACTCCTCGACGTACTGGGACAGCACGAGGATCGCGGTGCCCGGCGCGCGGTCGCGGACCTCCAGCGCCGCCCGCAGCCCCTCGTCGGTGAACGACGGCGGCATCCGGACGTCGACGACGGCCACCTCGGGCCGCTCCCGCACGACGGCCTCGACGAGCTGGACGCCGTCGCCCACCGCGGCGACGACGTCGCAGCCGGCTTCCTCCAGCAACCGGACGAGCCCCTCGCGGAGCAGGAGGGAGTCTTCGGCCAGGGCGACGCGCACGCCCCGGACTCTACGGGAGCGGCGCCGTGCGCCCGGCGAGGCGGACGGCGGCCGCGACGGCTCGAGAGTGCGCGGCCGGGCCGTGACAGGCCCGGCCGCAGCGGTCGCGGCGCCTACGGGATGACCGCGGTGAGCGTCGTGCCGTGCCCCTCGGGGCTGTCGACCGCGAGCCGGCCGTCCACCCCGGCGAGCCGGTCGGCGAGGCCCTGCAGCCCGTGGCCCTTGCCCAGGCTCGCGCCGCCGCGGCCGTCGTCCTCCACGATGACCCGCAGCGCGCCGTCGGCCTCCTCCGTCACCCACACCCCGATCCGGGAGGCGCCGCTGTGCTTGGCCGCGTTCGTCAGCGCCTCGGTGACGACGAAGTACGCGGCGGACTCGCGCGCCGGGGCCAGGCGCCGCTCGGGCTCGAGGGCGACGTCGAGCCAGACCGGGATGGGGCTGTGCCCGGCGGCGGAGGCGAGCGCCGCGGCCAGGCCCCGGTCGGTGAGGACCGGCGGGGCGATGCCGCGGGAGAGGGCGCGCAGCTCGGACAGGCTCTCCTGCACGTGGGTCACCGCCTCGTCCAGCAGCCGCCGCGCGGCGGGCGAGTCGTCCTCGGCCAGCCGGCGCTGGGCGGCCTGGAGGTCCATGGAGAGCCGGACCAGCCGCTGCTGCGGGCCGTCGTGGATGTCGCGCTCGATGCGGCGGAGGGTCTCCGCCTCCGCGTCGACGACGGCGGCCCGGCTGGCGGTGAGGGACTCCACCCGCTCGCGCAGCTGCCGCTCGCTCATCGCGCCGAGGGTGACCCGCGCGAGGCCCCGGTGCGCCGCGACCAGCCCGTGGGTGACCGCCGGGGCGGTGAGGAGGAAGACGACGCCGACGGCGGTGTTGACGACGACGTCGGCGACCAGGCCGTCGAACCCGAGCAGCCAGGCCAGGCCGTAGCGGTCGGCCGAGCGCAGGAAGGGCTCGTACAGGACGTAGAGCGGGCCGCCGATGCCGATCGCCCACCAGGTGATCGTGAGGACGAACGTGGTGATGGCCAGCGGGAACTCGAGGAGCAGGTAGAGCAGGTCGAGCCAGCGCTGGCCGTCGCGGAGCCTGGCGAGTACCCGGCGCCAGAACCGGGACTCCGGCGGGGCGTACGGGCGCGGCCTGGGGATCGGCTGGCCGAGGGCGGCGAGGCGGCGGCCTTCCAGGTCGCCCAGGCCGCCCGCCGCGCTCAGCGTCAGCGCCATGACCGGCAGGCCGAGGAGGGTGACCAGGAGGCCGGCGCTGAGGCTGATGCCCGCGACGAAGACGACGAACCCGACGATGGCCAGCGGCAGGCCGGCGAGGAGGTAGACCACCTCGTGGCCGGCGCGCCGGAGGAGGCTGGGAAGCCCGGTGCTGTGGGGCACGGGCTGGAGGGTAGCAGTGGTTGCGCTCATGCCCCCAAGCCTTCCGGGCTCCGTCGTCCGCAACCATGGAGCCTGCACGCCAGTGTGGGGTAGGGCTGGCCCCACCCCTCGGAACTGCTCTAGGCCCCGACCGGGGCGACGCTGTCGACCGGCTCCCTGGTGACGCCGTCGAGCGCGTCCTTGCTGACGCCGTCCCGCGGCTCCCCGCCGCCCACGACGCCCGCGAGCAGGCCGGCGAGATCGAGGCCCGTCAGCGCGCCGATGACGCGCTGCCCCTCGCCGAGCACCTGGCCGGCGATCTTCGTGACGGCGCCGGCTCCGTCGGTGCCGACCACCGTGAGGTTGTCGATCTGGCCCACCGGCTCGGCGGCGGCCCGGGTGATCTCCGGGAGCAGGCCGACGAGCTGCTGGACGATGACGGCACTGCCCTGCTGGGCCAGCGCCTCCGCCTGCGCCCGGGTGGCCTCGGCGGTCGCGAGGCCTTCTGCCCGGGCGGCAGCGGCGCGCGCCTCACCGAGCGCGGTGATGGCCCGCGCCTCGTTCGCCTGGGCCGCGAGCTCGGCCTCGGCCATGGTGGTGCGCTTGAACGCCTCCGCCTCGGTCTCGGCCTTCCTGGCATCGCGCGCGCCCTCGGCCTCCTTCGCCGCGGCGTACGCGGCGGCGTCGGCGGGCTTGCGCACGTCGATGTCGAGCTGCTGCTCGGTGACCTTGGCCTTCTCCTCCAGCGCGGCGCGCTCCTCGGTGGCGACGATCCGCTCCTGCTCGGCACGGGCCCGCTGCCCGGCGGCCTCCGCCTCGGCGTTGGCCTTGTCGGTCTCGGCCTTGATGGTCGCCTGCTTGAGGGCGAGGTCGCGCTCGCGCTCGGCGATCCTCTCCTGGGCCTGGAGCTGGGCGGTCTCCGAGGCGAGGCGCGCCTCGGCCTCCTGCACCTCGGCGATCTGCCGCGCCCGGGCGGCCTGCGCCCGGCCGAGGTTGGCCAGGTAGTCCGACCCCGGGGTGGAGATGTCGGAGAGGTTGACCAGGTCGATGTGGAAGCCCTGCTGGTGCAGGTCCGGGCGGATCGAGTCGAACACCTGCTTCTGCAGGGCCTCGCGGTCCGAGATGATCTCCTCGACCGTCATCGAGCCCAGCACCGGGCGCAGCGCGCCTTCCAGGGCCTGCTGGAGGGGCTGCTCGAGGTTGGCCTGCTGGCTCGTGAACCGCTGCGCGGCCCGGCGCACGCCGTCCGCGTCGCCGCGCACCTTGAACAGCACGGACGCCTTCACGCCGACGGAGATGAAGTTCTTGTCCACCCCCTCGACTGTCAGCGAGAGCTGGCGCTGCTCGAGGGAGATCCGCGTGACGGACTCGAAGAAGGGCTTGACGAAGGCCCGGCCACCGATGACCACGCGAGGGCCCTTGCCGTCGGCGACGTCGGCCACGGGCAGGGCGTCCAGGCTGCCGGTGGGGCCACCCTTGGTGTCGTTGCGGCCGACGATGACCAGCGCCTCGTTGAGGTCCACGGTCCGGATGGACCTCCTGACCATCGCGAAGACGACGATGGCCGCCACCAGGACTGCCCCCACGACCGGGATGCTTCCGACGATGAGTTCCACGGCTCGATTCCTTTGATGAGGTGCACGATCGGCGCGGCCCCGCCCGCACTTGCGTCAACCGCACGCGCACGCTGTACGTGCAGTTTCTCAATTTCGGGCGAACTTTGGGCGCAAATTCCGGAGTCAGTCCACACATCGCGGTGACAGTCGGCGCCCGGCGTGCCTCGCCGGCCGGGCGGGCCGGTCCCGGCCGGCGGAGGGGAGGCGCGTGGACGCTCAGCGACGGAACGCCGAACGAACGGACGGCGAGCGCGAGCGACAATCGGGGGAACGCGCTGTCGATCCGGCCCGGCGAGGACGTCTCACCGCCCCGTCGCCACCGAGCCTTCGCGAGGACAGCCGCGAGCGTGGGGAGCGGCGCCCCGGGAACACCGAAGGAGAATGACGTGGATCGTCGGCGGGTGGTCGCCGGATCGTCGCTGGTGGCGGCGACGCTGTTCTGGGCCGGGAACTACGTGCTCGGGGCCGTCGCCGTCGGGCAGATGGACCCGCTGAGCCTGGTGGTCCTGCGCTGGGCGCTCGCCCTCGTCCCCCTCGTGATCATCGCCCAGCTCACCGAGAGGCCGGACTGGCGCCGGCTCGCACGGCACTGGCCGTGGCTGGTGGCGCTCAGCCTCACCGGCCTGGCCGGGTACAACCTGCTGCTCTACGCCGCGCTGGAGCACACGAGCCCGTTCAACGCCTCGCTCATCAACGCCTTCGCCCCCGCGCTGATCCTGCTCGCGGCCGCGGCGTTCCTGCGTCAGCGGCTGACCCTCTGGGGCGTCGGCGGGGTGGTCGTCGCGCTCGTCGGTGTCCTCGTCGTGCTCACCGACGGGGCCCTGGGCGACCTCGCGTCCCTGGAGCTGGGGGCCGGGGACCTGCTGATGATCGGCGCGATCGTGGTGTGGACCGCCTACACCATCATCGGGCGCCGGGCCCCGGCGCTTCCCCCGATCGCCTCCACCGCCGCCCAGGCGGCGGTGACCCTCGTGGCCACGCTGCCCTTCGCCCTCGCCGGCGGCCTCGACCTGCCCCGCGACGCCGGCGGCGCGTGGTCGCTCGTCTTCATCGCCCTCTTCCCCTCCGTGCTGTCCTACCTGCTGTGGAACCGGGCGCTGACGGTGATCGAGGCCGGCCGCGCCGGCGTCTACCTCAACCTCATCACCGTCTTCACCGCCCTCGCGACGGTCCTCATGGGTCAGCCGCTCCATCTCGCCCAGGTTCTCGGCGGCGTCCTGGTCCTCGCCGGGGTGGCGCTCACCAGCCGCCGACCGTCCGCGCCGCCGCTCGCGGACACGGTCGATGCCGGCGGTGGCACGCAGGCCCGCGGCGCCTGAGCCCTCCGGCCACGGTCCGGAATACGGGACGAGGGCCGGCCTCCCGCTCGGCGACCACTCGGTCGCCGAGGCGGCGTCACGTGTGGCGCGCCGCCTGGGACCGGTGGGGCGAGCTCGCCCTCGAGGGTGACCTGCGGGACTCGGTGGGCGCCTACCGCCCACGCCGGGCGGACCTGCGGCGCATCGTCGGCTGAGGCGAGCCGCCGGAGAACCGGCCACGCCCGCGCGGCCGGTGGGCCACGCGGGCGTAGCGAGAGCTGGAGGGTGCCTTAGTGCGACAGCTCCAGCTCGGCCTCCCGGGCCGGGCGCAGCTTGCCGGTGAGGCGGGCGAGCTCGTCGAGCATGTCGGTGGCGGCCGCCGTGGTCTCGGCGGTCGGCCGGAGGGCGCCGTCCTGCACCAGCTTGGCGACGAACGGGATGTTGACCGCCTCGACGGCGGGGAGCATGCGCAGCGCCGCGAGCACGGGCTTGAGCTGCTGGACGGCGCGCGTGCCGGCGGCGATCCCGCCGTAGCTGACCAGGCCGACGGGCTTGTCGGCCCACTCCGCGTGGAGGAAGTCCAGCGCGTTCTTCAGCGCGGCGTTGTAGCCGTGGTTGTACTCGGGGGTGACGAAGACGAACGCGTCGGCGGCGTCGACGATCGCCGACCAGTCCTTGGTGTGCTGGTGCTCGTACTGGCGCAGCCTCGGGTGGCGCGGCTCGTCCATGAACGGCAGCGCGAGCTCGGCCAGGTCCGCGAACCGCACGTCGAAGCCGCCGTGGGTCTCCGCCGCCTCCTGGATCCACCGGCCGACGTGGATGCCGACGCGGCCGGGCCGGGTGCTGGCGACCACGACGAGCAGGCTGGGGTTGTCCGAACTCATGCGACGTCCTTTCCTTCGCGAGGGCACCGCCCGGGGGCGGGCCGTGACGGATGTTACACAGTTCAACTGAAGGCATCCTCGCGGGCCCCGCTGCCGTGCAAGGTGGGCCCGACCGCCCGACCGCCCGACCGCCCGACCGCCCGGCCGCCGCGGCCGGCCCGCGGCACGGGGCGAGCCACAGACCGCCGCCGCACACCTTCTTGACTTGGGTGCTGACAGCGTGTCAACTTAGTGGACGTGACGTAAGGAGGGTCACATCGCACCGCAGTGCACTACGGCCGAAGGACCCACGTCAGGCTCCCCGGTGCACTGCCCGCCGTCGCCTGCTCCCCGCCCCACCCCCGGCGGGAACCGACCCCCTCGTGGCGGTGCGTGACCCTCCACCCTGCGTGACGCCACAGCGGGCGTCAGGCTGACGAAAGGCAGTGCCAATGACGGACACGACAACCGCCACGAGCAAGACCGTCCACACCGTTCTCGGGCCCGTCCCAGCGGAGGACCTGGGCGTCGTCGCCATCCATGAGGCCCTGCTCTCGGTGGTGCCGGGGGCCGAGCACGCGTTCGACATCACGATCGACCGTGCGGAGGTCTTCGAGGTTCTGGCCGCGAAGCTGACCGGCTTCCGCGAGGCCGGCGGGGGGACGATCGTGGACAGCACGGGCATGTTCCACGGCCGCGACGTGCGGCTGTACGAGGCGCTCTCGCGGGCGACCGGCGTGCACATCGTCGCCTCGACCGGCATGGGGCCGGAGGAGATGCTCGGCGGGTACTTCCTGACCCCGCAGACCAACCCGCCGACGCCGTGGCCGGCGGAGAAGTTCGCCGACCTGTTCGCCCGGGAGGTCACCGAGGGCATGGTGGTCCCGCGCGTGGAGCGACGCGGCGCCGCCGGGCTCGTGGCCACCACGGCCACCCGTGCGGGCATGACCCCGACCGACGAGAGCCTGTTCCGCGGCGCCGCCCGGGCCGCCCGGGCCACGGGCGTGGCGGTGTCGATCCGGTTCGGCGCCGACGCGGTGGCCGAGCTCGACGTGGTGCTGGACGAGGGACTGGCGGCGGATCGGGTCGTCGTGGGCGGGCTGGACCGCAGGGACGCCGTCGCCGCGGGGGCCCCGCTGGAGGTCGCCCGCCGCGGGGCGTTCGTGGCCCTGGACCACGTGGGCCTGGACGACGACGCGTACCTGAGCGACCGGGAGCGCGCCGCCGCGGTGGTCGAGCTCGTCGGGGCCGGCTACGGGCACCGGCTCCTGCTCTCGAGCAACGCGATCGGGGTGGCCAAGGGCCGGGCCGGCCACGACCTGCCCTTCAGCTACGTCGCCGCGACGTTCGTGCCGCTGGCGGTGTCCCTGGGCCTGGGTGAGGCGTACGCCCGGCGCATCCTCGTGGACAACCCGCGCGACCTGCTGGCCCGGCGCTGAGCGCCCGACCCGTACCGGCCTTTTCAGACTTCTGAGGTGAGGAAATTGTCGAGAGTCAACACGGTCCTGGGGCCGATCCCGGCGGAGGAGCTGGGGGTCGTGGCCATCCACGAGCACATCGGGTACGGGATGCCCGGTTCCGAGCTGGACACGCGGTGGTGGAAGACGCCCGAGGAGCGCTACGCGGAGACCGTCCCGAAGCTGCGGACGTTCCACGAGTACGGCGGCGGGACATTCGTGGACGCCACCGGCATCTGCAACGGCCGCGACGTCGACTACTACAAGTCCCTCTCGGCCAAGACCGGGGTCCACATCGTCGCCTGCACCGGCTTCGTCGGCGGGGACACCGCCCTGCCGCACTTCGCCCGGGCGTCCGTGGACTACCTCGCCGAGCAGTTCGTCCACGAGATCACCGTCGGCATCGGCACCACCGGCGCCCGCGCCGGGGTCATCAAGGTCGGCGTCAGCCGCGGCGGGCGCATGACGGACCTGGACAAGCGCATCTACCGCGCCGCCGCACGGGCCGCCCTGGCCACCGGCGTGCCGATCCTGACCCACCTGGCGATCGACGCCGAGAACGCCATCGCCATCTTCGCCGAAGAGGGGCTGGCGCTGGACCGGGTGCTGTTCGGGCACGCCGACGACGGCGTCAACGCCGAGAAGACGCGGGACACCTGGATCGCCGAGCAGGGCGGCCGGGTCGGGTTCGACACCTTCGGCTACGAGACCGAGCTCGAGGACCCGCCGTTCTGGGCCCGCCCCCGCCGGGAGCGCCTGGACCACTTCCTGCGCTTCATCGACCAGCACCTGGACAAGGCGCTCGCCTCGGCCGACGCCAACTGCTCCCCGCTGGGCTGGCCCGGCGTGAAGGGACACACCGTCAACTACATCTTCGAGGACCTCATCCCCGACCTGCGCGCCGCGGGCGTCGACGAGGCCACGATCACCAGGCTGTTCGTCGAGAACCCCGCCACCTTCCTCACCATCCAGAACTGAGCCTCGGCCGGGCTCCAGACCGCCGCTCGGTCAGCTGACCCGACCGATCACCCCACCTCCACCCACGGCGCACTGACGCGCTCGATCAGAAGGCGAAGAACAATGAAGACTTCGGAACTCGCGAACCTCAAGGTCGCCATCGTCGGCGCCGGCTACGGCGGCGCCGCCGCGGCCAAGGCCCTGAGCCTGCTCGGGGCCACGGTCGACGTGTACGAGCAGGCGAGCGAGATCCGGGAGGTCGGCGCCGGCATCGGCCTGCGTCCGTCCTCCATGGACATGTTCCGCCGGTGGGGCATCTTCGACGCGATCGCGAGGGTGACCTCCCCGAGCGACTACTTCGAGATCCTCACGGCCACCGGCGAGCCGATCATGAAGGACGCCTGGCCGGGCATGGACGACTACGAGGTCAAGACCCACACCCACCTCGTCCACCGCAACGACTTCATCGAGGCGCTCGTCGGCGCCCTGCCCGAGGGCATGGTGCACCTGGGCCACAAGCTGGAGACCATCACCGACCACGGCGACCGGGCCACGCTGACCTTCACCAACGGCACGACCGCCGAGGCCGACCTGGTCGTCGCCGCCGACGGCATCAAGTCCACGGTGCGCCGGGAGCTGTTCAGCGACCAGGTCCCCCAGTTCGCCGGCGAGCACGCCTACCGCGCCGTCGTCGACGCCGACGCCGCCCACGGCCTGGTGGTCGACGACAACCTCCGCATGTACATCGGCAAGGGCACCAAGGTCTACGTGCTGCCGCTGCGCCACCGCAACCAGATGTCCTTCGACATCACCGTCCTGAACCCGGACGGCACCTGGACGCCGAACGTCAGCAAGGAGGAGATGCTGGCGACGATCGAGGGCTTCGACGAGCGGATCATCAACACGGCGAAGGACCTCGACTGGGACAAGGTCAATGTCCGCGCCGTGTACGACATCGACCCGGTCGACACCTGGCACTCCGACGCCGTCGTGCTGCTCGGCGACTCCGCCCACTCGATGTGCCACCACCAGGGGCAGGGCGCCAACTCGGCGATCCTCGACGCCGGCGCGCTGGCCGAGGCCCTGCAGCAGGCCGAGTCCGTCAAGGACGCGCTGGCCCGGTACCAGGCGGCCCGCAAGCCGGTGACGGACGAGCTGCAGCGCATCTCCCGCCAGGGCTGGACGGAGGACGAGCTCAACGACGTCTTCCCCGGCCAGAAGCCCGCGACCCAGAAGGCCTGACCATGACCCTGCACCCCGAGATCGCCAAGATCGTCGCCAGCCTGCCGGCACCGCCCCCGGGCCCGATCGACCCGGCCGTGCTGCGCGCCGCCGAGGAGGCGCAGGTCTCTCCGCCGGCCGAGCGCCTGCCGCTGCACGCGGTCGAGGACCGCACGGCGACGACGCCGGCGGGCGAGGTGCCGGTGCGGGTCTACACCCCGACCGCGGCGGACGCCCACGGTCTGCTCGTCTACTTCCACGGCGGCGCCTTCTTCCTGGGCAGCCTGGAGACCCACGACCACGTCGCGCGGTCGCTGGCCCAGGAGACCGGCCTCACGGTGGTCTCGGTCGGCTACCGCCGGGCGCCGGAGGCCGCCTTCCCGGCCGGTCTCGAGGACTGCTACGGCGTGGTCCGCTGGGCCGCGGAGAACGGCGCCAGCCTGGGGTGGGACGGGACGACGCTCGCCCTCGCCGGCGACAGCTCGGGCGGCACCTTCGCCGCCGCCGTCGCGGCCATGGCCCACGACGACGGCTTCGACGGCATCACCCACCAGGTGCTCTTCTACCCGTCCCTGGACCTGGACTTCGACGTCGACCGGTACGCCTCGCTCCGGGAGAACGCCGAGGGGTACGGCCTGGAGACCGCCGGTCTGAAGCCCTTCAACGCCTTCTACCTCGACAGCGGCGCCGACCCGGCCGATCCGCTCGTCTCGCCGATCAAGCGCGCGGACCTCTCCGGTCTGCCGCCCGCCCTGATCCTCACGGCCGAGCACGACCCGCTGCGCGACGAGGGCGAGCGCTACGGCCAGCGGCTCCAGGAGGCCGGCGTCGACGCGACGGTGCACCGGTACGCGGGCGCGAACCACGGCTTCGTGCAGAACTTCTCCTGGATCCCCGAGTACCACGAGGCCTTCGCCGAGACGGGCCGGTTCCTGCGGCGCAGCTAGGCCCCGCCGTCACCCCCTCCTTCTCCGCACCGCATCCCCCTGTCACCGCGGCGGCGCGAATCCGTCGATTCGCGCCGCCGGTGATGCGCAACCCCCATCCCCCTGGCCGGCCGCGTGCCGGCGCCACCACGTGCCCGCACCGAGAGTGCCTAGAGAGGCCACCATGCCGAAGCGCACCACCTTCTGGACCTACGAGAACAAGATCGTCACGGTCTTCTTCCTCGCCGTCGGTTTCGTCTTCTTCGACCGGCTCATCGTCAACTTCCTCATGCCCTTCATCCAGCGCGACCTGCACCTGGACAACTCGCAGATCGGGCTGCTCGCCGCCGGCCTGTCGGTCACGTGGGCCATCGCGTCGGTCGTCGGTGGGCGCATCTCGGACCGCGTCACCAGCAAGCGCGTCTACCTCGTGGTGCTGATGGTCGCCTTCTCGGTCGCATCCTTCCTCCAGGGATTCGCCGCGACCTTCGCCCACCTCTTCATCCTCCGGCTGCTCATGGGCATGCTGGAGGGCCCGGTCATCCCGGTGACGCAGTCCGTGCTCGCCATGGAGTCCTCGGAACGGCGCCGGGGCTTCAACCTCGGCCTCACCATGAACACGGCCAACGGCCTGTTCGGGAGCATCCTCGCCCCCGTGGTGATCGTGGCGCTGGCCACCGCGTTCCACTGGCGGACCGCGTTCTTCCTCACGGTCATCCCCGGCCTCATCATGTGCTTCGTCATCTTCAAGGTGATGCGCGAGCCGAAGGCCGGTCCCGCGCCGGCGACTGCGACCGCCGTCGCGCCCGCTGACCGGGCGCCCCGCCCTACGGGCCGGCTCCGGGAGGTGCTGAAGAACCGCAACATCATCCTGTCGGTCGTGATCTTCAGCGGCTTCATGGTCTACCTCATGGCGCTGCAGGTCTTCGGCCCGGTCTTCCTCACCAACGTCCGCGGCTTCACACCGGGCACGATGAGCCTCGTGATGGCCGCCTTCGGGTTGGGCACGGCGGTGTGGGGCTTCGTCGTCCCGCTCATCTCCGACCGGATCGGGCGCCGGCCGGCGGCCGTCTTCTTCGGGCTGCTCTCGATCTTCGCTCCCCTGTCGCTGCTGTCCATCGACAACCCCGTGCTGCTGGCCCTCGCCGTGTTCGTCTTCGCGGCGGGCATGGGCGTGGGCGGGCTGGCCATGTCGGTCATCCCCGCGGAGTCGGTCCCGACGGCGCACGCCGGCCTCGCCGTCGGGCTCTCGGCCGGCGTCGGCGAGCTCATCGGCGGGTTCCTCAACCCCATGCTCACCGGGGCCGCGGCCGACCAGTACGGCCTGCCGGTGGCGTTGGTGGTCAGCAGCGCCGGGGCGCTCGTGGCCACGGTCTTCGCCGTGTTCCTCAAGGAGACCGCGCCCCGCGTGCTCGCGGCGCGGCGCGAGCCCGCGCTGGTGACGAACTAGCTCGCGGAAAGAAGGGAAAACCATGACGCATGACGTGGCGGTGCACCCCCTGGTGTCGCCGTGGGGCCGGTTCGGCCTGTACAGCTTCTTCATCGACGCGCCCGAGCCGGCGATCGTGGACACCGGGGTCGCCTCGTCGCCGGCCGAGGGCATGGTGCCCGCGCTGGAGAAGCTCGGCCGCGGCATCGAGGAGGTGCGCTGGATCCTGCTGACCCACGGGCACATCGACCACCTCGGCGGGGCGCATGCGTTGTGGGAGCTGACCGGGCGCCGGGCGCAGGTGGTCATCCACGAGGCCGACGCCCCGCTGCTGCGTGCGCGCCGGGCGCACGTGGACCTGTACCTGGAGGTGCGCGACCGGTACCTGCGCAACCCTGACGCGGTGGCGGAGCAGACGACGATGGCGCGGGCGGCGATCTCGGGCGAGATGGAGCCGACCGTGCTGGTCCGCGGCGGGGAGACCCTGTCGCTGGGGGGCGACGTCACCGTCTCGGTCCACCACATCCCGGGCCACACCGCCGGGTCGGTGGCTTACGTGATCGACGGGCAGGACGACGTCTTCGTCGGCGACGCCGCGCAGGTCCACGGCGCGGCCAACGGCTTCCCCGGCTACGAGGACCCGACCGCCTACCGGGCGAGCCTGGCGTACCTGCGCGACGAGGTCCGCCCCCGGCACCTGTACCTGGGCCACCCGTACCGCACGGCGGAGGGGGTGCCCTTCGGCGTCGAGCTGGACCGCGAGCAGGCGAGCCGGGCGCTGCAGGAGAGCCTGGACATCGAGGCCCGGATCGACGCGGCCGCCCGCCGCCACCTCGGCGACGGGGTGGGGGAGACCGGCTCGGTGTACGCCCCGTTCGCCGCGGTCGCGGAGGAGCTGGGCTACGCGGGTGACCCGCGGCTGGAGCCGTCGCCGTTCTTCACCACGATGGACGGCTACGCCCGCAAGTACGGCGTGAGGAACTGAAGACCGGGGCCTTTTCGTGGCGCACCGAGGTCAATTCTGAAGAGGAGCTGGAGCGATGACCGAGACGATGAGCGAGATCCGCACCTGGGAGGTCGGGGCGCAGAGGATCCGCATCCGCAAGGACCTGCGGGTGCCGATGCGCGACGGGGTCGAGCTGGCCGCCGACGCCTACCACGGGGTGGAGGACAGGCCGCGCCCGGCGCTGGTGGCGCTGTCCCCGTACGGCAAGGAGCTGCAGGCGCTGGCGTTGACGATGCCGCCGCAGCGGCGCCCGTCGCCGATGTGGGACGGGTGCATCGAGGCCGGCGACATCGCCCGGGTGGTCGCCGAGGACTACGTCCACGTCATCGGTGACCTGCGCGGGTCCGGCGCCTCGGGGGGCGAGCACATCGGCAACTACAACGCCGGCGGGGTGCCGCTGGGCCAGGACGCCTACGACTTCATCGAGTGGGTCGCCGCCCAGCCGTGGTGCGACGGCAACGTCGGGATGATCGGCATCTCCTACTTCGGCTCCATGCAGGTCTTCGCCGCGGCCGAGCGGCCCCCGCACCTGAAGGCCATCTTCGTCTCCGGCGGGCACTACGACTTCTACGAGACCACCTACCACGGCGGCATCATGTGGTTCATGCCCCGGGCCGCTCGCGAGGGCCGCGGCGGGGACTCCGGCTGGGCGTTCACGGACCGCATCACCTCCCGCATGCTCGAGACCTGCTCGGCGGAGGAGCTCAAGGAGCGCGTCGCCCGGCGCCTGGCAGACCCGGACGTCGCCGCCTGGCCCAACCTCGTGCACGTGCTGCACTACCCGAAGCACCACGAGGCCTGGTTCGACATCGTGATGAACGAGCTCGACGGGCCCTGGTACGAGGAGCGCAACCCGATCAATCTCGCGAAGACCATCGACATCCCGGTCTACCTGCAGATCGACCAGGGCCGCGGGTGGACCCTGGACGGCCATATCGAGCTGTTCAACGTGCTCAAGGGGCCCAAGCGCCTCGACATCGGCGCCTACCCCCCGATGCAGTCGAGGCCCTGGGTCGAGGAGCACGAGAAGATGTTCCGCTGGTACGAGTACTGGCTCAAGGGCATCGACAACGGCGTGATGGACGAGCCCGCCGTGAACGTGTTCGTGGAGGGCTCCCGGGAGGTGGTCACCGCCGCGCAGTGGCCGCCCAAGGAGGTGGAGTACAAGGCGCTGTACCTGCGCCCGCGCCGCAAGCTCTCCCCGGAGCCCGAGCTGATGGGCGCCGAGCACGCCGCCCCGGACGGCTTCTACCAGGCGCCGCTGACGGTGACCGACAAGGTCGAGATCCTCAGCTGGTCCACCGAGCCGTTCGACCAGCCCACCGAGCTCATCGGCACCGGCGCCGCGCACCTCTTCGCCGAGATCGACCAGGACGACACCAACTTCATCCTGCGCCTGTGGGACACCGCCCCGAACGGCAGCCGGCAGCTGATCACCACCGGCTACCTCAAGGCCTCCCACCGCGAGCTCGACGAGCGCACCACCGAGGGCAACCCGTACCACCCGCACACCCGCGCGGTACCGGTCGAGCCGGGCACGATCGAGGAGTACGTGCTGCGCCTGTACCCCTTCGCCGCGACTTTCCGGGCCGGGCACCGGATGACCATCGAGCTCTCCTGCGACGAGCCGCTGGTCGACGAGCACAACTCCCTGCTCCCGCCCGACGCCTTCCACCTGCCCGTGGGTCGGCCGGTCACCCACAAGATCTACCGCGACGCCGCCCACCCCTCCCGCCTGGTGCTGCCCTTCACCACGCGTCAGGCAACGGGGGAGTAGCCGAGCGTGCCGTGCCTGGACGCCCTCAGCGGCGCCCAGGCACGGCACGCCTGAGGGTTACGCCAGCTCCTGGATGCGCACGAGATTGCCCGCGGGGTCGCGGACGGCGCAGTCGCGGATGCCGTAGGGCTGGGTGGTCGGCTCCTGCACGATGTCGACGTCGTCGCCCTGGAGCTTCTCGAAGGTGGCGTCGAGGTCCCGCGTCGCCAGCAGGATCCAGCCGTAGGTGCCCTTGGCCATCATCTCGGTGATCGTGCGGCGCTCGTCGTCGGTGATGCCGGGGTCGGTGGCCGGCGGGGCCAGGAGGATGGAGGTGTCAGGCTGGTTCGCCGGGCCGACCGTGATCCAGCGCATCGTGCCGCTGCCGACGTCCTGGCGGACCTCGAAGCCGAGAACGTCGCGATAGAAGCTCACGGAGGCGTCCGGGTCGTCGTGGGGGAGAACGCTGGTGTGAATGGTGATGTCCATGGCGCGAAACGCTAGTGGCGCCGCCAGGGCCCGGGCTTCTCGATTCCTGATCGATCGCTGATCGCCCGGCCGGCGCAGGGCGGTCGGCGGGCTAGCTGCGGGACGTCTCGTCCACGAGCAGGTGGCACCAGGAGTCGGTGAGGACGCTCAGTGCGGTCTCGCGGTCCACCA
Organism: Georgenia ruanii; assembly: GCF_009193175.1. GTDB lineage: Bacteria > Actinomycetota > Actinomycetes > Actinomycetales > Actinomycetaceae > Georgenia > Georgenia ruanii. The sequence continues at coordinate 105,205 of NZ_VUKE01000014.1, forward strand.
CGCTCCAGCCCCGCTGCATCCAGCGCAGCGAGAGGTACTCCAGCTCCCCGAACGCCAGGGAGCACCGCATGAAGCGGGTGGCCGGGTCGAACCGGCGGGCGTCGTCGAGCCCGTGCTGCATCTCGGCGATCGTCGCCGCGAACCACTGCTCCTTGGTCGCCGCGATGTCCGGCTCGACGGCGGCCGCCTGGTTGGCCGCGACGACGTACGGGCGCGTGGCCGGCCACTGGTCGGCCTTCGTCTCGATGAAGCCGCGGATGAGGCGCCGGTCGCCGGACTTGACGACCTGGCGCAGCGGCGGGTCGTCGGCGCTGGTAAAGATCTCGTCGAGGTCGGCGACCAGTTCCTGCATCAGCTGCGCCTTGGACGCGAAGTGCATGTAGAAGGTCGTGCGCGTCGTGCCCGCGGCCGCGGCGATGTCATCGATCGTCGTGGCGACGTACCCCTTCCCCTCGAAGAGCTCCAGCGCCTTCTCCAGCAGCAGGCGGCGTGTCATCTGCTTCTGGGCTTCTCGGAGGCGGATCACAGGCACACCCTATAGTCGGCATTCGCTTACGGGCAGTTCAAGCAAAGTACATGGAGACCGTTGGACTGACAGGGTGTCACCGTCGAACCCGGGACCAAGGGTCACGCTTGGGATACAAGGTGCCATGTTACTAGACACCTCGTCAACCGACTGGTACAACTGTCCTCACTTGTGAAGCAGAGCACACAACGACGCGTGTTTTTCCACCGGTTCCACCCCCTCGGCCCGCGACCTGTCTCCCCGGCCGGGCCCGTCCCCCTGGAGTTCTTGTGCCCCCCTCCTCTCCGGACCTCCTGAGTGCGCGCCGACTGCGTCGTCCGAGCTCGGTACCGCCAGGGGGCCGGCCGTGAGCACGCCCCGCCTGCAGGTACGCGACCTGTCGAAGACCTTCGCCGGCGTCACGGTGCTGGACCGGGCCACCATGAGCATCGCGCCGGGGGAGATCCACGCCCTCGTGGGGCAGAACGGCTCGGGGAAGTCGACCCTCATCAAGCTCATCAGCGGCGTCTACCGGGCCGACCCGGGCGGCGAGATCCTCGTCGACGGCGCCCGGGTGGGCCCGCCCGTCCACCCGGGCCGCCTGCACGAGGAGGGGCTGTCCTTCGTCCACCAGGACCTGGGTTTGGTCGCCGACCTCAGCGTCCGCGAGAACGTCCGCGTCGGCCGGCACTCGACCCGCCGGTTCACCCGCTGGATCGACAAGGCCCGCGACCGCGAGGCGGTCCGGCAGACCTTCGAGTTCCTCGGTCTCGACATCGCCCCCGAGGCCCGCGTCGCCGCCCTCCCGCCGAGCGAGCGGGTCGCCGTCGCCGTCGCGCGGGCGCTGCAGGACCGCGAGGCGGGCAGCGGCGTCATCGTCTTCGACGAGTCCTCCCGCGCGATCCCGCGCGAGGCGCTGCCGGCGTTCTACGCGATGATCCGCTTCCTCGCCGACCAGGGCACCTCCGTCCTGCTCGTCAGCCACAACCTCAAGGAGGTCCTGGCGGTCACCGACCGGGTCACCGCCCTGCGCAACGGCATGGTCGTCGACGCCGGGGTGCCCACCGCCGACCTCGACGAGGCCGCACTGACCCGGCTCGTGCTCGGCCGCGAGGGCACGCTGGACGACCTCGTCACGGCCCTTCCCGCCAAGGTGCGCCCCGGCGAGATCGAGCTCCGGGGCGTCGCCGGCGGCCGGGTGCGGGACCTCACCGCCCGACTCCGCCGCGGGGAGGTCGTCGGGGTGACCGGGGCCGTGGACTCCGGGCTCCTCGACGTCTCCGCCCTGCTCGGCGGGGCCCGCCCGGGGGAGGGGCGCATCGCCGTCGACGGCGCCTCGCTCGACCTCGCCCGGGCGCGGGTGGCGGACTTCCTGGGCGCCGGCGTCGCCCTCATCCCGCAGGACCGGGCCGTCCAGGGCCTGGCCCTGGGGCTGACCGTGGAGGAGAACGTCACCGCCCCGCACCTCACCACCCGCGGGTCGGCGTGGTGGACGGGCCGGCGGTGGCGCCACGCCGCGACGGACGGCGTGCTGGACACCTTCGGCGTGCAGCCGCGCAAGCGCGACGCCGTCGTCGCCACGCTCAGCGGCGGGAACCAGCAGAAGGTCCTGATGGGCAAGTGGCTGCTGGGCGGGCCAAAGCTGCTCGTCCTGGACGACCCCACCCAGGCGGTGGACGTCGGGGCCCGCGCCGCGATCCTCGAGGCGACCCGGAAGGCGGCCCAGGAGGGCACGACGATCCTGCTGTGCTCGGCCGAGGTCGAGGACCTCGCCGCCGTGTGCGACCGGGTCCTCGTCCTCGCCGACGGCGTCGTCGCGCGCGAGCTCACCGGGCCGATCACGCCCGAGGACATCCTCACCGCCATCTTCACCCCCGTCGCAGGAGGCGCGGCATGACCACGACATCGACTTCCTCCGGCCAGGCGCGGGCCGGCGTCACCCCGCCAGGCACGAAGGGCGCCGCACCGGGCCTGCTCCGGCGAACGGGCCGCGTCGTGCTCCAGCGCTACGGCCTCGTCCTCCTCTGGCTGCTCATGATCGCCCTGTTCGGCGTGCTCGTGCCCGGCCAGGTGAGCGGGCCGGACGCACTCAAGGCGGTGCTCGGCCAGCAGACCCCGCTGGTCTTCCTCGGGCTGGCGCTCGTGTGCACGATGGCCGTCGGGGAGTTCGACCTGTCCTTCGCCTCGATCTTCGGCCTGGCCGCGACGACCGTGCCCGCGCTGGTCGTGCTCCACGGCTGGTCCTTCCCCGCCGCGGCCGCGGCCGCCGTCGTCGTCGCCGCGGTGATCGGGGCGATCAACGCCGTCCTCGTGGTCCTGGTGGGCATCAACTCGGTCATCGTCACGCTCGGCATCGGCAGCGTGGCCGGCGGCGCGGCGTACTGGATCTCCAAGGAGACCTCGGTCAGCGGCATGGACTCGGCGCTGTCGGCCATCGCGCTGGACCGATTCCTCGGCCTGCCGCTGCTCTTCTGGTACGGCGCGATCCTCGTGGCGGCGTTCGCCTACATGATGGGTGCCACCCCGCTGGGCCGGCACATCCTCTTCGTCGGCTCCAACCGGGAGGTGGCGCGGCTCGCGGGCATCCCGGTCACGAAGGTCCGGATGGGGGCCTACCTGACGTCGGCCCTCATCTGCGGGGTGGGCGGCGTGGTCATCGCGGCCGGGCTGGGCGGCTTCGACCCGGCGACGGCGGAGACCAACCTCATGCCTACCTTCGCCAGCGTCTTCCTCGGCACCGTCGTCGTCGTGCCCGGCCGGTTCAACCCGATCGGGATGTTCATCGCCGTGTACTTCCTCCTGACCGGTGTCTTCGGCCTCCAGCTCCTCGGGCTGGCCGGCTGGGTCACCAACGTCTTCTACGGCATCGCCCTGGTGCTCGCCGTCACCGTGTCCTTCCTCCTCCAGCGGCGTGTGCGCGGCTGACCGCCACGCGCCGGTCCGTCCATCAGTTCCTCCAAGAGAACGGAAATGGTCCGCATGAAGAGATCAGTCAGAGTCCTGTGGGGGAGCGTGGTGGCCGCCTCGGCGCTGCTGCTCGCCAGTTGCAGCAGCGGGACGACCGGGGCGACCGGCGCCTCCGAGACGCCGAGCTCCTCGGCGAGCGCCAGTGCGGCGGCCGACCCGGCCGCCGCGACGGCGCAGGAACAGGTCGACCAGGCCTCCAAGGCCGTTGACGAGTTCACCGCGCCGGGGCCGGAGCTCGGCGACCTGTCCAGCCTCAAGGGGAAGACGGTCTACTACGTCCCCGCGAACTACAAGATCCCCCTGTTCCACATCGTCGGCGACGCCATGACCCAGGCGCTGTCCACCGCCGGGGTCGAGGTCAAGACGTGCGACGGGCAGGCCAGCCCCTCGTCCATGGCGAGCTGTCTGACCCAGGCCATCGACGCCAAGGCCGACGCCGTCGTGTCCGGATCCATCCCCGACGACCTCACCTCCGTCGCCTTCGAGCAGGTGCGCGACGCGGGCATCCCGCTGCTCTACCTGCTCACCGCCCCGGCCGGGCCGGGGGAGCCGGAGAAGGTCGGCTACCTCACGCCGGACAACGTCGCCCTGCAGGCCATCAACGCCGACTGGATCATCGCCGACTCCGGCGCCCAGGCCAACGTCCTGGTCGTCAAGGTGACGGACACCCCGGCCACCACGCTGTGGATGGACCAGGGCGCGCTGGCCGAGTACGAGAAGACCTGCCCCAGCTGCAAGGTCACCGTGCTCGAGACGAACACCGGGCAGCTGCAGAAGCTCCCGAGCCTCGTCAGCTCCGCGATGGTCCGCGACCCCGACATCAACTACGTCCAGGCGGAGTTCGACGTCACCGTCCAGCCGGTCGTCCAGGGCCTGCAGTCCGCGGGCAAGACCGACGGTGTGAAGGTCGTCAGCGGCGACGGCACTCTCGCCATTCTGCAGATGCTCGCCGAGGAGCGGTCCATGGCCGCCACCATCGGCGTCAACCTCGACGCCCTCGGCTGGTACGGCGCCGACCAGCTGTTCCGCATGATGTCCGGCCAGCCGAGCGTGCAGAACCTCGAGTTCCCCTTCCGCCGGCTCTTCACGGCGGAGAACGTCAAGGAGCTCGACCTCACCCCCGAGGGGGAGATGTCGGGGTCCTGGTACGGAAAGGCCGACTACAAGGAGGGCTTCAAGAAGCTCTGGGGCGTGGCCTGACGCCTGCCCGAACGACCGCGCCATCTCACGGCGAGGGCCCAGGCTCCGGCTGGGCTTGCTGTGGGGTGGCGCGGTCGCGTCGAGAGGATTCGTCGATGTTCGGGGAGCCCCGAGCCGGACGGGTCGCGGCTTCCCTCATCTTTCCCGGAGCTGGAAGGGGTCCATCGACGTGTGCGGATTCGCTGGCGAATCGATGGGCCCGTTCCGCCCCTCGCACGGGCGCTGCCGTCGGTAGTCTCGACGGCGTGGCCGACGAGAGGGAGCGCACCACACTGCGTGCCTGGCGCGTCGTCCTCGCCGTGCTTGCCGGCGCCGTTTTCGCTTACGTCGCCGGCGGCCTGGCTCTCATGGCCTTGGTGTCCTCGTGGGATCCGCCAGGCCCCGACGTCGATCTGACGCCAGGGCGGTTCGACCTCACCACCGACATGCCCACTCTGGGATGGGGTGCTCTGACCGTGCTGACCCTGGCCGCGGGTACTGCGACCGTTCTGTTCCTCGTCCGCCCGCAAAGGACCGGTCGAAAGTTCCTCGTTCTGGGCGCCGTTGGTGTCCTGGCGATCGCCGTCGCAGTCATCACCGGATCGGCAGTTTTCTCCACCACCGCCTGACGCATCGGCCGGCGATCGCCTTCCGTTGGTGTGGGCCATGTGACGCCGCGCACCGGCGGTCCAGCCGTGATGGCGGAGGACTGTCAGGGCGGTCGGTCGGGAGAGTTCGGTATCGATCGTCTAGCTGTCAGCGAAGATGCAGAACTCGTTGCCCTCGGGGTCCGCGAGGATGTCCCAGCCGATCTCGTCGTCGCGTCGGCGGATCACCCGGGCCCCCAGCGCGACCAGCTCGTCGACGTCCCCGACGACGTCGAGGTGCATGCGGTTCTTCACCGCATTCGGTTCGGGCACGGGATTGAGCCAGATCAGCGGCCCCGCACCGATGGGGTCGACGATCGGCACCGACCACGCGTGCGGCCTGCTCTTACCGGTGGTGCTGTCGAGGCGGACATACCCGATCGCGCGGCACCACCAGTAGGCGAGGACCTGGGCCGAGGCGGTCTGACGCCGGTCAGTCCCGCTGGGCCGGCCGGATGAACGCGGCCCTGAACGGCCGCAGCTCCCCGCGGGCGATGCCCGAGGCGATCGTCGGGTCCTCGGCCATGTACCGCCGCGCGGCGTCCTCGTCGGGCGCCTCGAAGACGCAGATGCCGGTGTTGACCGGGCCCAGTGTGGGGCCGGCGAGGATGAGGCTGCCGTCCTCGAGGCGGCGCCGCAGCAGCGCGGCGTGCCCGGCCCACACCCGGCGCTCCTCGTCCGTCATGGTGGCGGCGAAGTTTTCGCGCGGGGCGTGGATGAAGTAGATCCACTCGCTCATGGCCGCGACACTAGCCGCGGGCGTCGTCCGCCGAGGTGTCCTCGGCACGGGTCGCCGGCTGGGCATCCGCGGCTAGCGCTGTCGTCGGCGCGCGATACCGGGTGGCCGGCATGGCGAGGACCGCCACCGCCGTGAGCACGGCGGTGACCGCGACGGCGGTGAACACGGCGGTGGAGGCGGCGCCGATCGCCGTCGGGCCGTGGTTGCCGACCGCGGAGTAGATGTGGTTGGACACCGCGCCGTAGACGGCGACGCCGAGCGCGCTGCCGATCGACCGGGCGAACATGTTCGTCCCGGTGACCACGCCGCGCTCGCGCCACTCCACGCTCGACTGGGCGGCCACCAGGCTCGGCGTGGCCACGAGACCGAGCCCGAGCCCGATGACGAAGCAGGCGGTGGCCACCAGCGGCACGCTGGCGCCGTTCGCGACGACGCCGGCGAGCAGCGCCGTCCCGGCGATGACGACGACGACGCCGATGAGGACCGCCGCACGGAACCCGATGCGCAGGTACACCCGCCCCGACTGGGACGCTGCGAGCGGCCAGCCGAGGGTCAGTGTGGCCAGCGCCAGCCCGGCGACGATCGGCGTGGTGCCCAGCACGCCCTGGAGGAACGTGGGGACGTAGGAGGTCAGGCCGAGCAGGATGGCGCCCACGCCGAACGCGATGAGCGCCGTGGTGAGGACCAGGCGGCGCGAGAAGACCCACCCGGGCAGCACCGGCTCGGACGCACGGTGCTCGACGACGGCGAACGCGACCAGCAGGAGGCCGCCGAGGGCGAAGGTGCCGATGCCGGGGACCGAGGCCCAGGCCCAGCCCTGCCCGCCCTCGAGCACGCCGAGCATGAGCAGGCTCAGCCCGACGGTCAGCAGCGTGGAGCCGAGGTAGTCGATGCGATGGCGGACGCGGTCGAGCTTCTCGTGGAAGGACCGGCCCAGCATCCACATCGCCAGCAGGCACAGCGGGACGTTGATGAAGAAGATCCCACGCCACAGGCCCACGGAGGAGAAGGCCCCGCCCAGCGTCGGGCCGACGACGGCGGAGATCGCCCACACGCTGGCGAGGTAACCCTGGGCCTTGGCGCGCTCGACGACGGTGTAGATGTCGCCCGCGATCGTCATCGCCATCGGCTGCACGGCCCCGGCGCCCAGCCCCTGCACGAGCCGGGACACGATGAGCGCCGGCATGCTCCACGCGGCCCCGCACAGGATCGACCCGAGGAGGAACAACCCGATGCCGACGAACATGATCGGCTTGCGCCCGACCATGTCGGCCAGCTTCGCGTAGACCGGCACCGTGACGGCCTGCGCGAGCAGGTAGCTCGTGAACAGCCACGGGAAGGACGTGAACCCCCCGATGTCCGCCACGATCGAGGGGACCGCCGTCGCCACCACCGTGGAGTCGATGGCGATGAGGCCGGTGGTCAGCATGAGCGCGATGAGGATCGGTCCCCGCGCGGAGCGGAAGCCGACGCCGTCGCCGGTCGCCGTCGGTGCAGTCATGGGTCAGTCCGGTGCTGTAGGGGGCGCGGCCACCGGCACGACGGCGGCCAGAACCCGGACATTACGCCCGGGCGGGCCCGGCCCTCCACACGGGCGACGCGCAGATGCTCGCGGGGCGCCGCAGTGGTCAGTCGCGCGGGAACCGCGCCCACACGTGCTTGCCCGCTCCCTCGGTGAACCAGCCGACGTCCATGGCCATCCGCGTGGCGATCTGCAGGCCGAGGCCGCCCTCGCCCGGGGGCCGTTCCTCGGCCAGCTCGGGGGCGTCGTCGGGGGCGTGGTCGACGACGTCGAGGAGGAACTCCTCGTCCGTCGCCATGAGGTCGACGAGGGTGGGCGGAAGGCCGTGCACGAGGGCGTTGGTGGCCAGCTCGGAGGCGACCAGCACCATCTGGTCGGCGACGCCGGTGAGCCCGCCCGAGTACTGCGCCCCCGCCTGCCGCAGCCGGTCGGTGAGGCCCGCGCGCAGTCCCGCGAGCTGCTTGGGGCCGTCGAGGACCCAGCGTGCCAGGCGCTCGAACTCCTCCGGCGGGTAGGTGGACTCGGATCTCAGGCGTGAGGTCATCTGACTCCTTCGGTGGATCGCCATGTTCTCGGGCGGCCTGGGGAGCCGCAACCGCACCGGCGCCCACCCGGGGGGCGGGAATCAAGCCCGGTGGGGGTGTTGTTGTCCCACTGGTGCGGAAAACGTCTCCGTCCGTTGCGGGAGAGGAGGTCGGCGTGGGGGTCGGCATGGGAGAGCACGAGGGGTGGCAGGGCACGGTGGACCGTGGCCCGGCGGAGGGGCCGGCAGCGGAGGTCCGCACCGTCGGCATCCTCGGCGCCGGGCGCGTCGGCACCGCCCTCGCTCGCCAGGCCCTGCGCGCCGGCTTCCGGGTCCTCGTCGCCGCCTCCGGGGATCCGGCCGCGATCGGGCTCATCGTCGAGGTCATGACCCCCGGCGCCGTCGCGGTCCACGCCGCCGACGCGGCCCGGCGGGCCGACGTCGTCGTCCTCTCCGTCCCGCTGCGCAAGTACGGCACCCTCGACCCGGGCGCCCTGACCGGCAAGGTCGTCGTCGACGCCATGAACTACTGGCCGGAGACCGACGGTCATCTTCCGGACCTGGAGGCGGCGCCGTCGTCCTCGGAGATGGTCCAGGCCTTCCTTCCCGGCGCCCGGGTGGTCAAGACGCTCAACCACATCGGCTACCACGAGGTCGAGACCGACGGCGCCCCCGCCGGCACCCCGGGCCGCCGGGCGCTGGCCGTGGCCGGCGACGACGCCGCCGCCCGCGCCGCCGTGGGCGACCTCGTCGAGCGCCTGGGCTACGACGCCGTGGACGCCGGGCCGCTCGCCGCCGGCGCCGCGCTGGAGCCGGGAACGGAGATCTTCGCCGGGCGGCACGACCGTGCGGCCCTGGAGCGGCTGCTCGCCCGGGCCGCGGCGCGCGCCACCGCGGCGCCGGCCACCGCCTGACCCCGGCACCGCCTGACCACGACAGCGAGGAACCATGACGGACTACGGCCACGACCTGCTCTTCGGGTCGTTCATCACCCCGACCAACGCCGCGCCGCAGCGGGTGGTCGAGCTGGCCCAGCTCAGCGAGCGCGCGGGCCTGGACCTGGTCACCTTCCAGGACCACCCCTACCAGCCGGCGTTCCTCGACACCTGGACGCTGCTGAGCTACGTGGCCGCGCGCACCGAGCGCATCCGCCTCGCCGGCAACGTCCTCAACCTGCCGCTGCGCCCGCCGGCCGTGCTCGCCCGCGCCGCGGCGAGCCTCGACGTGCTCAGCGGTGGCCGGTTCGAGCTCGGCCTGGGGGCCGGCGGCTTCTGGGACGCCATCGCCGCCATGGGCGGGCGGCGGCTCACGCCCGGGCAGAGCGTCGACGCGCTGAGCGAGGCCATCGACATCGTCCGCGGCATCTGGGACACCAGCACCCGCGACCGGCTCGTGGTGGAGGGGGCGTACTACCGGGTCGACGGCGCCAAGCGCGGCCCGGCCCCCGCCCACCACATCGGCATCTGGCTCGGCGCGTACAAGCCGCGCATGCTCCGGCTGACCGGCGGCAAGGCCGACGGGTGGCTCCCCTCGCTGCCCTACCTCGCCGGCCTCCAGGACCTCGCCCGCGGCAACGCCGTCATCGACGAGGCCGCCGCGGCCGCCGGGCGCGAGCCGCGGGCGGTGCGCCGGCTTCTCAACGTCGGCGGCGCCACCCGGGACGGCGACCGGCTGCTGGCCGGCGCGCCGGGCCAGTGGGTCGAGCCGCTGGCCGGGCTGACCCTCGAGCACGGCGTCAGCGGGTTCATCCTCATGGGCGACGACCCCGGGGTGGTGACGGTGTTCGGCCAGGAGGTCGCGCCCGCGGTGCGCGAGCTCGTCGCCGCCGAGCGCGCCGCCGCGGCGCGCTGAGGGGTGTCCATGGACTACGGCCATCCGCTGCACCTCGGCGTCACCCTCGCCCCCACCGACGCGACGGCCGCCGTCGGCCTCGCCCGCCGGGCCGAGGAGCTCGGCCTGGACCTCGTCACGGTCCCGGACCACCCGGACCAGCCCCAGCTCGACGCCTGGACGCTCCTGGGCTGGGTGGCCGCGGCGACCGAGCGCATCCACCTCGCGCCGACCGCCCTCGACGTGCCCGCGCGGCCGGCCGCGGTGCTCGGCCGCGCGGCGGCGAGCCTGGACCTGCTCTCCGGCGGCCGGCTCGACCTCGGGCTGGGCGCTGGCTCTCCCGAGGCGCGGGCGGCCACCGGCACGCCCGAGCTGGAGCCGGGGGAGTCGGTCGACGCGCTGCGCGAGGCGATCGCCGTCATCCGCGGCATGTGGGCCGCCGGGGACCCGCCGCTGACCCTGCGCGGCGAGCACAACCGGCTGACCGGGGCCGAGCCCGGCCCGGCCCCCGCGCACCACATCCCCGTCTGGGTCGCGGGCGACGCCCACCGGCTGCTCCGCCTGGTCGGCCGCACCGCGGACGGCTGGCTGGTGCCGCCCGGCGCCGACGCGGCGCAGACCCTGCGCCGGGGCAACCGGGTCGTCGACGAGACCGCCGCCGCGGCCGGGCGCGACCCGCGCGAGATCCGCCGGCTACTCACGATCTCCGGCGACCCCGGCGGCGTGCTCGCCGAACCGGCCCGGCGGTGGGTCGAGGAGCTGGTACCGCTGGTCCTCGACGACGGCGCCGGCACGATCCTCCTCGCCACCGACGACCCCGCCGCCGTGGAGCGCTTCGCCGCCGAGGTCGCCCCGGCCCTGCGCGAGGCGGTCGCCGCCGGTCGCGCGGCCCGCGGCGTGCGCGTCGGCACGGTGCCCAGCGCCCTCGTGCGCGCCCGGCGCCGCCCGGGCCTCGACTACGACGACCTGCCCGAGGGGCTGCGCGAGGTCGCCGTCGAGCCCGGCGACGCCCGCTACCCCAACGTCCGCTCGGGCTACATGCGCGCCGGCGCCCCGGGCCTGGTGCTCCAGGCCCGCACCGCCGCGGAGGTCGCCGCGGCGCTCGCGTTCGCCCGCACCCAGCCCGTCCCGCTGTCGGTGCGCAGCGGCGGGCACGGCATCAGCGGCCGGTCCACCAACGACGGCGGCATCGTCATCGACCTGTCCCGCATGCACGCCATCGACGTCCTCGACGAGGACGCCCGGCTCGTGCGCGTGGAGTCCGGCGCCCGGTGGGGCGACGTCGCGGCGGCCCTGCGCCCGCACGGCTGGGCCATCAGCTCCGGCGACTACGGCGGCGTGGGGGTCGGCGGCCTGGCGACCGCCGGCGGCATCGGGTTCCTCGGCCGCGAGCACGGGCTGACCATCGACCACGTGCGCGCCGCCGAGGTCGTGCTCGCCGACGGCTCCCGGGTGCGGGCCAGCGCGACCGAGCGCCCTGACCTGTTCTGGGCGGTGCGCGGCGCCGGCTTCGCCGTCGGCGTCGTCACGGCCGTTGAGCTCCAGGCCGACGAGGTCGGCGACGTCGGCTTCGCCCAGCTGGTCTTCGACGCGACCGACACCGCCGCGTTCCTGCAGCGGTGGGGCGCCGTCGTCGAGGCCGCCCCCCGCGACGTCACGAGCTTCCTCATCGTGGGCGCCCCGCGCGGCGGTCGGCTGCTCGCCCAGACCATGACCGTGGTCGACTCCGACGACCCCGACACCATCCTCGCCCGGCTCCAGCCCTTCGCCGCCCTGGGCCCGCTGGTCGGCCAGCAGGTCCAGGTGGTGCCCTACGCCGCGGTGGTCAGCCCGCCGGAGGCGCTGCACGCGGGCCAGGGGGAGCCGGTGACCCGCTCGGGCCTGCTCGAGCACGTCACCGCGGATTTCGCCGCCGACGCCGCGCGGTTCCTGCACAGCGGGGAGACGTACTTCTTCCAGGTCCGCGCCATGGGCGGGGCGATCGGCGACGTCGACCCCGACGCCACGGCGTTCGCGCACCGGTCGGCCAACTTCTCCGTGGTCGCGTTCGGGGTGGACCGGGAGCGCCTCGACACGATCTGGGACGGCATGCAGCACCACTTCTCCGGGATCTACGTCAGCTTCGAGACCGACCGGCGCCCGGAGCGGGTGCTCGAGGCCTACCCGCCGCGCACGCTGGAGCGTCTTCGGGAGATCAAGCGGCGATACGACCCGGACAACGTCTTCCGGGACAACATCGCCATCGCGGCCGAGGCCGCCGCCGCGTCGGTACCCTGACCTATGCCTCTCACCACGCACCTGCAGGTCGTCTCGGTCCCCGTGACCGACCAGGACCGGGCCAAGGCGTTCTACGTCGACACGCTCGGCTTCGAGCTGCGCCGGGACAACCCCATGGGGCCGGACCGGCGCTGGGTCGAGGTCGCCCCGCCCGGGGCCGCGACCTCGCTCACGCTCGTCACGTGGTTCCCCACCATGCCCCCGGGCAGCCTCAAGGGCCTGGTGCTCGCCACCGACGACGTCGACCGCGCCGTCGCCGACCTGCAGGAGCGTGGCGTGCGGTTCGTGGACCCGCTGACCGACTCGCCCTGGGGCCGGTGGGCCACCTTCGACGACCCGGACGGCAACGGCTGGGTGCTGCAGCAGAGCCGATAAACCCCGACCGGTTGCCGACCCGGCGGGGTGCTGTCAGCCTGCAGGTGGCCGGCAGGGCAGCCCACCGGGGCTGCCGTGGTCCCGTCAACGGAGAGGGGAAGGTGTGCCATGGCCGACATCACGCTGGAGCAGGCACAACGCGTCGTCGAGGCGGCGCTGGCGGACGCGCACGAGCGCGGGACGGCCATGAACGTGGCGGTGGTCGACGCCGGCGCGAACCTCAAGGCCTTCGGCCGCATGGACGGCGCCTGGCTGGGCAGCATCGACATCGCCATCAAGAAGGCGCGCACCGCCCGGTTCTTCGACATGCCGACGGGCGACATCGGCGGGCTCTCCCAGCCTGGCGGCGCGCTGTTCAACATCGAGGTGTCCAACGGCGGGCTCATCACCTTCCCGGGCGGCCTGCCGCTGGAGGTCGACGGCGAGGTGGTCGGGGCGATCGGCGTGAGCGGCAGCACGGTGGAGAACGACCACGCCGTGGCCAGCGCCGGGGTCCAGGCGCTGTAGCGGCGGATCCGCCCGTGTGCACGGGCGTGTGAGCGCCCGCGGGGACCTGACCCGCCCGCGCCGACCCGCCCGCGCCGACCCGAGTGTGACGAACCGCTCGGTCTCAGGCCAACCACCCGGCGCGCCGATGACGTAACCTGGAGGAACCGACGCGGGGTGGAGCAGCTCGGTAGCTCGCCGGGCTCATAACCCGGAGGTCGCAGGTTCAAATCCTGCCCCCGCTACAAAGCAGTGACGAAAGCCCCGGACCCGATGGGTCCGGGGCTTTCGTGATCTCACCGGCCCGCGTCGTCGCCCGCGGAGTCTCCCCCGAGCGCGGCAGTGCGATGCGCCCAGGCCGCTCAGCCCCGCTTCGGCAGCCGCAGCGTGAAGGTGGTGTGCTCCTCCGGGCCGAGGGTGAGCCGGCCGCCGAGGCTCTGGGCCAGGTCTCGGGCCACGGCGAGCCCGATGCCCGCGCCCCGGCTGCCCTGGCGCGAGACGCCGCGGCCGAAGATGTCCTGGCCGGCGGGCCGCGGCCCGGCGTCGGACACCCGGACCGTCACGTGGCTCCCGTCGTCGCGTCCGGCCACGGTGATGTCGCCGGCGCCGTGCGCGTAGGCGTTGGCCACGAGCACGTCGAGGATCTGCCCGACCGGCCCGGCGGGCACCGTCACGTCTCCCGGGTCCGTGGTCGCCGGGAGCACCCGGCGCCCGTGGTCCTGGCCGTCCCAGCGGCGCACCGCGGCGTCGAGGACGTCGGCCAGCCGGACCTCCTCCGACGTCGCCGCCCGCCCCCGCGCGAGGTCGAGCATCTCGCTCAGCGCGTCGTTCAGCCGGTCGATCTCCCCGAGCGTGCGGCGCAGCTCCGTCGCCACCTCCGGCGCGGTCTGCGGCCACAGGGTGAGGTCCTCGAGGGTCAGCCGCAGGGCCGTGAGCGGCGTGCGGAGCTGGTGAGAGGCGTTGGCGCTGAACTGGCGCTCGCGGGTGACGAGGTCGTCGAGCCGGGCCGCGCTCTCGCGGAGGGCGGCGCCGATCTGCTCGGCCTCGGGCACCCGGTAGCGCGGGACGACGACGTCGAAGCGGCCGTTGCCCAGCTCCGTCGCCCGGGCGGCGAGGTCCTGGAACGGGCGGGCGAGGATGCGGGCGGCGAGGAACCCGAGCGCCGCCGAGAGGCAGAGCAGCGCCAGCCCCAGCGCCGCGAGCGGGAAGATCGCCTGGGAGATCTGCCGCTCCACCCAGGCCCCGGCCCGAGTGAGCGTCAGGTGACCGCCGCCGTCGACCGCCCGGGTGACGGCGATGTCCGAGCGGGCCGGGGCGCCGACCGCCCCGGCGGTCACGGTGGCCAGGTCGGCGGCGACGTACTCGAGGCGCTCCGCCTCGTGCAGCATCGGCTCGAGCAGCCCCGCGGTGATCTCGCTGCCGCCCGCGAGGTGCCGCTCGACGACCACCGCGATGAGGTCGAGGGAGCGCTCGATCTTGCGGACCTCCTGCTGGTGCACGAGGTCGGCGAGGGTGTACGCGCGCGGGATGCCGAAGAGCGCCACGACGAGGGTGGTGAGCCCGACGAACGCGACGATCAGCCGCTCACGCATCCTGCGGGCCGTCCTCCAGGCGGAACCCCACCCCGCGCACCGCGACGATCCGGGCGCCGGCGCCGCTGGCCTCGAGCTTCTGCCGGAGCCGCCCGACGGTGACGTCGAGGGTCTTGGTCGAGCCGAACCAGTTCTCGTCCCACACCCGGTCCATGAGCGCCTCGCGGGTGAGGACGGCGCCGCGCTCGGCGTCGAGCTCGGCGAGCAGGTCGAACTCCTTCGCGCTCAGCGCGATCTCGGCGCCGCGGGCCCAGGCGCGGCGCGACCGGGGGTCGACGCGAAGGGCCGCGGACGCGGCGGGGGATGGGGAGGGCGGCGCGGCCGCTGCCGGTCCGACGGACGGCGGCGGTTCGGTGCCCGGCGAGGACGGGGCTGGCCCGGGAGCGGCCGGCCCGGCGGCACCGGTGGGGACGACGGCGCCCCGGGCCTGCCGACGCAGCAGCGCCCGCACCCGCGCGAGCAGCTCGGAGAGCGCGAACGGCTTGGGCAGGTAGTCGTCGGCGCCCATGTCGAGCCCGACCACGCGGTCGAGCTCGCCGCCGCGCGCGGTGAGGATGATCAGGGCGCCGTCGTAGCCCTCGGCCCGCACCCGCTGGCACACGTCCAGGCCGTCGACGTCGGGCAGGCCGAGGTCGAGGATCATCAGGCAGACCCCGCCGGCGGCCACGCGGGCCACCGCGGGCAGGCCCTCGCCGAGCCGTTCGACGGTATGGCCCTCCCGCTCGAGCGTGCGCAGGAGGGGCAGGGCGATGCCGTCGTCGTCCTCGACCACGAGAACGGTGTCACTCATGCCGCCGAGCATAAGGGGGCCGGCGCCCGGTGGCGTCCGTAACTATGAGCGCGAGGACCCCCAGGGCCAGCACGGCCGTCGCCCACGGCATCGCGCCGCGGTCGGGGGGCGCGCCCGGCATCCCGGCGGTCACCGTGAGCGCGGCCGTGACGAACGCGAGCGCCGCCGCGGCGGCGCTCGCCAGCCGGGACTCGAAGCAGCCGTCCTTCCACAGCTTCGCGGCGGCGAGCAGGCCCACCGCGCCGAGCGAGCCGAGCAGCAGGGCCTGGTAGGACGCGCCGGCGCCGCGGGCGACGGCCTGGACGAGGTTGAGGACGGCCAGGGCGGCGGCGGCGACCGCGGTGGACCGGGACAGCCGGGTGGGCCGGTTCCGCATCAGAAGTCCCTGTCGAGCGGGCCGGTCTCGGTGACCGGGGCGGTGGAGCCGGCGTTGCCGGTGATGGAGGTGACGGGGGCTGGGCTCCAGATCATCGCCGCCGGGAGCAAGGCCTCCTGCATCCAGCCGTTGTTGTCGACGGCGGCGCCGAGGGTGAGCGTGACGATCGTCCGGGCGACGCCGCCGACGACGGTCGTGCTGGCTGTCATGGTCGCCTCGAAGGAACCTTGCTTCGTCGCCTTCACGTGGTCCTCGCGGAGGTTGACCGTGCCGAGGTTGACGGCGGCGCCGGCGCGCTGGACGTCCAGGGTGTCGTCCTTGCCGCCGAGGCCGAGGAGCTGGCCGTCGCGCATCCGGACGGTCACCGGGATGGCGGCGCCGGTCCAGCCGGCGCTGATGGAGCTGAGGTTGACCTGCTGGCTGTAGGTGAAGATGACGCGGTCGTTCGGCTCGGCGAGGCCCTCGGTCTTGCCGCCGTTGACGGTCTGGACATCGAGGGCGCGCAGCGGGTTGTCCACGCGGCGCCCGGCCAGGATGGCGGAGACGGTCGTCGCGCCGGTGCGGTCCACAAGGACCGCGCGCAGGTCGTAGCTGCCGTTGGGCACGGTGGTGGTGTCCCAGGTGCAGGCGTAGCCCGCGGTGGCGCCGGCGCAGACGTCGGTCCAGCCCGTGGTTCCGGCGGCGGCCCGTTGGATGGTGACGGTCCGGATCCCGGCTGTGGAGCGGGCGGTGGTCCTGAGGGTGACGGTGCCGCTGAGGTAGGCGCCGGGGTCCTCGAGGGAGACGGACGAGGCGATGTTCTCGATCAGGCGGTCGGTGACCGCCGCCGAGGTCGCCGTGTTCCCGGCGCCGTCCGTGGCGACGGCACGGAAGGCGTAGGCGCCGTCGGCCAGGGTGGTGGTGTCGAACCGGCAGGCCCACGGGGCCGCCGTGACGGTGCAGGCCGGGGCGAAGGACGTGGTGCCCGCCTTGGCGTACTCGATGACGACCTGCTTGATGCCGGAGATGGCGTCGGCGGCCACGGCGGTGAGGGTGCGGGTGCCGGCGAGCGGGCTGCCGGGGTCGGTCATCGTGACGGTCGGCGCCTGGTTGTCGACGACGGTGCGGGCCAGGACGGCGCTGGTCGCCACGGTCTTGCCGGCGGTGGCGACGGCGCGCAGGTCGTACTCGCCGCCGGCGACGGACGTCGTCACCCAGGTGCAGGTGTACGGCGCGGCGGACCTGCTGCAGACGTCCTTCCACTGGCCGCTGTCGGCCAGGGCGTACTGGATCTGGACGGCGTAGGTCACCGACCCGGCGCCGTAGAGGGAGGCGGTGAGAGGCACGCTCCCGCGCACGACGTCGCCGGGGGCGGCGAGGAGGAGCAGGAGGCTGTTGGCGACCGCGGTGCGCAGCTCGGCGGAGGTCGCCTCGTAGCCGGCGCGGTCGGTGGCGCGGGCGCGCAGGGCGTAGCTGCCGTCCGGGAGCGCCCCGGTGGCCCATGCGCAGGTGTACGGGGCGGTGGCGGTCGTGCACACGGGCGCCCAGGCGGCGCCGGGCGCGAGGTACTCGATGGTCACGGCCTGCACGCCCGTCTCCGCGTCGGCGGCGTCGGCGGTCAGGGCGACGGTGCCCCTGACGGAGGCGCCCGGGTCGCGCAGCGCCACGGTCGGCGGGGTCCAGTCCGCGGCGGCGGTGACGGTGGAGGGCGTGTTCGTCGTCGTCGCGGTGAAGGCGGCGGTGGAGAAGGTGGGCGTGAGGACGCCGGTCACCGCGACCAGCAGGGCCGCGGTGAGGAGGAAGAACGCACGGCGGGACATCGCCTCAGGCCCCCGCGGCGGTCGGGACGGCGCCGCCGACGGCGGCCGGGTGGCGGAGGTTGCGGACCAGCTCGAGCAGGGCGCGCAGCGCCACGATGCCGGCCGGGACGCCGATGACGGCGATGCGGATGGCCGGGTCGGCGAGGGCGATGAACACGTACCCGAGGGCCGGGACGGTGAACGCGACGACCGGCTGGGTCGCGGCGGCGAGCTGGAAGGTCCAGGGGTCCGGGTCGGCGTTGGCGTCGCCCCGGGTGCGCAGCTGGGTCTGGCCGTCGACGGGCTCCATCGCGACGATGCGGTGGGTGACGAGGTGGTCGATGCCGGAGTCGGCGGGCGGGAGGTAGGTGATGACGTCGCCGACGGCGAGGTCCGCGACCGGCACGACCCGCTCGACGGCGACCGAGCCCTTCTCGAACGTGCCGGACATCGACCCGCCGGTGATGACGTAGCGCTCATAGCCGAGCAGGCCGGGCAGCAGGTAGGCCAGGGCGACGAGCGTGACGACGACCAGGAGCAGGTTGGCCGCCACCCGGCGCAGCCGGGACAGGGGGGAGGGGCGGGTCATCTCTGCTCCTGGTCGTCGTGTCTGTGGGGGAGGGTCCGGCGCCGGGTCGGAGGGGGGCGTCGACCCGGCGCCGGGGTTGGGGGTCAGCCGGCGACGGTGGCGCCGTCGCGCTGGTTGGTGGTGGCGCCGTCGAGCTGGACGGAGTCCCACTGGTAGGTGGCCGAGGCGGTCGCGCCCTGGTAGGTGTTCGGGGTCGCGGCGTCGAGGGCGACGGTGAAGGTGTAGGTGGCGGCCTGGTTGGGGGCGAACTCGCCGAGCTCCTGCTTGAGCCCGTCCTCGAGGCCGCCGAAGGTGCCCGCGTAGACGGTGCGGGTGCCGTCGGTGATCGTCAGCCTGAGGTTGTCGGCGAAGGCGTTGCTGGACGTCGTCTCCGTGAGACTGAACCGTGCCGGCAGCGTGCCCGTGTTCGTGATCGTCAGCGAGCCGTTGAGCACGTCGCCCGGCTTGACGTCCTTGAGGTTGAAGATCGCCCGGTTGTCCGCGGAGTTCGACTGGGCGAGGGTGCCGGAGGTGACGCCGCTGAGGGTGTTGGCGGAGGTCGAGGTGAAGGTTGCGCCCGAGCCGACGGCCACGGCACCGGCCGCGAGCACGGTGGCGAGCGGGACGAGGATGCGGCGGCGGCTGGACGTGGTGGCGGTGCGGGCCATGGTGTTTCTCCGGGTCTGGACGGGCGGGATCGGCGTTGGAAGAAACGCTATTCAGCCGATATCCACGGCCCGGTGACGCCCGGTGCCCGGGAGATCCACAGTTGGGTAACAACGCCCGGTGGGCCCCGCGCTCGCCGGCGCTGCCTGCACAGCTCGCCGACCCTGTGCTCACAGGCGTGCCGCCCGTGCCGGTCGGCCCGCTGCTGGGCAGCACGCCGTCTCACGTCGAGAGTCAGCGGCCCGTGGTCACCGACCGTCGTGGGACCGTCTGAGCCGGAGGGCGGCCGGGCCGAGACCTGCGGCACCCGCCCCGCAGAACGCAAGAAGAACGACGAGGAGGTCGCCAGCGATGACACCGAGGACCCAGGACCCCGCGGCCACGGAAGCCTCGACCGTCGTCTCCGCGCTGCTCGCGACGCTGCCCGGACGGGTGCGGACTGCGGCGGCGGTGCTGGAGCCGTACCGGCGCGACCGGTCCGGTCGGGTCAGCGGTGGCCCGCCGCTCGCCGTCGTGGAGGCGCTGTCGGTGGCGGACGTCCAGGAGGCCTGCCGGATCGCGAGTGCCCACGGCGTACCGATCGTGACGCGGGGCGCCGGGACCGGCCTGGCCGGCGGCGGCATCGCCGGCCCCGACGAGATCGTGCTGTCCACCCGCGCCATGGACCGCGTCCTGCGCGTCTCCCCGCAGAACCGCCTGGCGGTGGTCGAGCCCGGCATCCTCAACGCCGAGCTCAACGACCGGCTGGCCGAGCACGGCCTGTGGTGGGCTCCCGATCCGGCCAGCCGGGAAATCTCCACCGTGGGCGGCAACATCGCCACCAACGCCGGCGGGCTGCTGTGCGCGAAGTACGGGGTCACCCGGGAGTCCGTCCTCTCGCTCAAGGTCGTCCTGGCCGACGGCCGGCTGATCCAGGTCGGCCACGACACCGTCAAGGGGGTCACCGGCCTGGACCTGTGCGCGTTGATGATCGGCTCGGAGGGCACGCTCGGGGTCATCGTCGAGTGCACCCTCCGGCTGCGCCCGCTGGTAAGCGGCCCGATCGCGACGATCGGCGCGTTCTTCCCCTCCGTCGAGCGGGCCGCGGCCGCCGCCGGCGACGTCGTCGCGGCCGGGTGGACGCCGGCCGTGATGGAGCTCATGGACCGCCGCACGCTGGAGTGCGTGGGCCGCTACACCGGCCAAGACCTCCTCGCGCGCGGCGACGCCCTGCTGCTGGTGCAGGTCGACGGGGCGGGGGCGCTGACCGAGGCGGACGCCGTGCACGACCTCGTCGTGGCCGCGGGCGGCGCCGCGGAGCTGACCACCGATGCCGCGGAGAGCTCCCGCTGGATGGACCTGCGCCGGCAGGCGTTCCCGGCCATCGAGAGCCTGGGGACGCTGCTCGTGGAAGACGTCGCGGTCCCGCTGGACCGGATGAGCGACATGTTCGCGCACGTGCGGCGCCTCGAGGGGCGCTACGGCGTCATCATCCCGACGGCCTGCCATGCCGGGGACGGCAACCTGCATCCCACCTTCGCCTTCCAGGGCGAGGAGGTTCCCGCCGAGGTCTGGCAGGCGGCCGGGGAGGTGTTCGAGCATGCGCTCGCGCTCGGGGGCACCCTCTCCGGCGAGCACGGCATCGGGCTGCTCAAGCGCCGCTGGCTCGGGGACGAGCTCGGCGAGGACCAGCTCGACCTGCAGCGCCAGATCAAGGCCGTCTTCGACCCTGCAGGGTTGCTCAACCCAGGCAAGGTCTTCCCGGACGACGACAGATCCGGCGAGCACGCGCTGTCCTGACGGCGGAGCCCGGCCTGAGGCCCGTGACACGGCTCTCGCCCTTCGGTGACCGTCGGTCGTGCGTGCGTGCGGAAGTGGCCTCAGGGCAGGGCGGACGGCGCCCGGTGGTGGCGCCGTCCCTGAGCGACCGCTCGGCGCGCCGGTTCCCACGAGCGATGTGATTCCGCTCACGCTGACACGCGGTGTGAATGGGCGTCTCCGCCTCCGACCTCGGGTGACGCCGTCCTCCCGATTTACGGCCGAAATGCGAGAGAAATCGACGGGTGTCGGCGGGAGCGTCGGTGCTGGGTAGGTTACTTCCGCGGGCTGAAGCGGCCGCAATCTCGAAGGCCGCGACAACCCCGAACAGGACACTCGCGCTACAGAAGGACCATCACCGTGACCACCATGACCGTGCCCGCGTGGGCCGATCCGCGCCAGATCACGGACCCGGCGGACCGTACGCACATCTTCCGCTCGCCCATCCGGACGGCGACCTTCGGCCCGTCCGAGCTCCGCAGCGTCATCGTCGACGACGGCAGCGGGCCGCGCCTCCACCTCGAGGCCAAGACGATCGACGGCCTCGATGTCCAGCAGGCCGCCGCGCTGCTCGAGGCGCTGGCCGTCCAGGTCTCGCAGCTGCGGGAGGCGACCGCTCAGCCCTGATCCACCGGTGTGGTGAGCGTGGCGTAGAACGAGAGAGCCCTTCTGGGCAGGGAAGATCTTGATTGCGACGTCGAGATCCGACCACCCAGAAGGGCACCTCGTAAGTGAAACCCTCTCACAT
>NZ_VUKE01000015.1 GCF_009193175.1 Georgenia ruanii
ACGCCGCGGCCTGCTTGGCGTAGCCGTGGACCTCCCGGATCGTGTCGTCGACGTCGACGAACGCGATGTCCTCCGCGCCCGCGCCGCTGACCAGGACGGGAACTTTTCGAGCGAGCCCCGCCAGCAGCGCGCCGCTGATCTTGTCGAGCTGCTGGACGTGGCCGTGGGTGAACGAACGCAGGAACGTGCCCAGCGTCGACGGTGCCCGCACCCCGGCGAACAACCTGCCCATCCCGCCATGACGCAGCAGGTTCAGATCATCGATCGAGTCCGCCCCGGCGAGCATCCCGCCGACCACGCTCGCCGCCTTCACCCCCGCGTTGGGCGAGGGCACCGTCAACCCCTCGAGGAGGTCGTGCAGACCAGCGGCCTCGGCCAGCCGCAGCGCCGGCACCAGACCCGCCGCCGACACCAGATTCGACTCATCAAAGACCGGGCGAACCGTGTGAGAGGGTTTCACTTACGAGGTGCCCTTCTGGGTGGTCGGATCTCGACGTCGCAATCAAGATCTTCCCCGCCCGGAAGGGCTCTCTCGTTCTACGCCACGCTCACCACACCGGTGGATCAGGGCTGAGGCGCTGATGGTCGACCCCGCCACGAGCGCGGCGAAGTAGATCACGGTGGCGGGGTTGACCAGCGTGAGCGCGAAGACCGTGGCGAACGCCCGGCCCGGGGACGTGCGCGGGGCGGCCCGGCGTGGGACGGCGGACGCGCCGTCGGGCTCGCGAGGCCGCAGCGCGGGCCGCACCAGCCACAGCGCGAGCCCGACGAGGACGACGGCGGAGCCCCAGCGCAGCGGCTGGGCGACGGCGGCGATGGCCGGTGCGACGAGGGCGCCCACGAACACGGCGACCGCGGCGTAGAGCCCGTCGACGAGCGCGGCGCCGAGCCCGCCCGCGGCCGCCGTTCGCCACCCCTGCTGGGAGCCGAGGGTGAGCAGGTACGCCGCGATGGCGCCGACCGGGATCGCGATGGCGTAGCCGGCGGCGACGCCCGCGAGGAGCGCGGCGGTCATGGCGGCGGCCGGCGCGGGCCGGGCGCCGGGTACGGGGAGGCGACGGGCACGGCGCAGGTATAGCAGGGTGCGCCCCACGGCCGCCCCGTTACGCCCGCGGAGCGCACGGCTCGGCACAGCGCGTGCGCAGCTGCCGAGCTGGCGGAACGGTACGCCCGCCGGCGGGCCGGGTCGAGCCCCGACATCACCCAGTGGCGGTCGCAGGGGCATCCGGACGACCCCGGTACCGTCGGGCCGTGATCCTCACGCGCGCCTGGCTGGCCGCCGCGGTGCTCGCCGCGGTCGCCGCGATGGTGACCGCCGCGCCCCGCCTCGCCATGGCCCTCACGCCCTTCGCCGCCCTGGTGGTGCTCCTCGGCCTGCTGCCGCTCCTGCTGGCCGTCACGTCCGCGCGGCGGGGCGCGGTGGCCGGCGTGCTCATCGCGGTCGGCGCGGCCCTGATGGTCGCGGGCGCGCTCCTGGCCGCGCGGCACGACTTCCTCGACCTGCGCCTGGCCCTCCTCAGCTGGGGGATCCTGGCCCGCGCGCCCCAGGCGCTCGCCCCGCTCGGCGGGATCGCCACCGGGGCGGCGCTGGTCCTGGCCGGGACCGCGGCGCTGCGCCGGCGCCGCCCGGCCGTGGCGGCCCTCCTCGGGGCGGCCACGGCCACGGTGTTCGCCGCCGTCTGCGCGGCATCGTCCGTCCGGCGGGCGGGGGGAGCGCTGCTGGTCATGGACCGCTCGGGGCTCGTCGTCGCCGGGGTGCTGCTCGTGACGGCGCTCGTCCTCCTCGTGGGTGCCGTCGCCCGGGTCATGCCCGCGGCGCCCGCCCGGACGGCGCCGCGATCGGCGGCAGCGCGCCCGCGCGGCGCCGCACCGGTCGCATCGCCGCCGCCGTCGCGGGCGCGGGGCTCCTGGTCGCCGCGGCCGTCGGGTGGTGGCAGCACTTCGGCCCGCGGTACCGGCCGGCCGAGGTCTTCCCCGACCCCGCGCTGGCCTCGTGCGTGGCGGTCGCCCTGGACCGGGCCCCGACCGCCACGGTCTCGGCGCGCGACCTGGCCGGCCTGCACTCCCTCGACTGCTCCGGCACCGCCGTGCCCGGGGGCGGCGCGATCACCGACCTGACCGGGCTGGAGCTCCTGCCCTCCCTGGCCACCCTGGACCTCAGCACGAACCGGGTGCACGACCTGCACCCGCTGACGCGGTTGGCGAAGCTCGGCGACCTGCGCCTGACCGGCAACGAGGTCACCGACCTGGGCCCGCTGGCGGGCCTCCCGCTCACCAACCTCGGCCTGTCACGCAACGCCGTCACGGACCTGGCGCCGCTGGGTGAGGTGCCGACGCTCCGCTGGCTGGGCCTCGCCGGCAACCGGGTGCACGACCTCCGGCCGCTCGCCGCCCTGCCGGTCCTCGTCGAGCTCGACCTCACCGACAACCGGGTCGACGACGTCACCGCCCTGGCCGCCAACACCGCCCTCGAGCGGCTCACCCTGCGCGGCAACGGCGTCGCCGACCCCTCGCCCCTCGGATCGCTGCCCGCGCTGACGATGCTCGACCTGCACGGCAACGCCGTCGCCGCGGCCACCACGTTGACCGGCTTCCCGGCCCTGTCCGAGCTCTGGCTCGGCGAGAACCCGCTGGTGGACGTGACGCCGTTGACGGCGCTCCCGGCCCTGACCGGCGTCGATCTCGAGGGGCTGGCGCCGAGCACGCCGGGCATCACCGAGCTGCGAGAGGCCGGCGTCTACGTCGGTGGACGAGCCTGACGCCGGTGGCCGACCCCGCCCGGCCCCTTCGGCCCGGCGGGGCCTACCCCTGCCGCCCCATCCGTGCCAGCAGCCGCACGTGCCGCGGCGCGTCGGCCGGGGCGGTGACGCCGGCTCGGCAGACGCCATCGTCGTAGAGGTGCTCCCCGAAGCCGTCCAGCGCCCGCTCGACCCGGTCGAGCTCGTCCACGGTCCAGGCGACCTCGAGGCCGTGGGCCCGGGCGAGGTCCCAGCGGTGCACGAGCAGGTCGAAGCCGTAGAACCGCGCCAGCGTGTCCGCGACGGTGACCCGGCCGAAGACGCCGTCGAACTCCTGCGCCATGAAGGCACGGTCGGCGACGATCGCCCGCATCGCTCCGTGATGGGCGGCCCACGCCTCCGCCACGGCGCCCTGCGGCGGGGCGTCGAGCGCGCGGCCCTGCCGCGCGAGGAAGTCGCGCTGGGTGTCCATCACGTGCCTCACCACGTCGGCCGCCGTCCAGCCCTCGCACGGGCTCGGCGCGGTCCAGTCGCCGCCGGCGCGCACCACCTCGTCGAAGCGGGCGGCATCGGTCTCGAACTGGTCGAGCAGGTCATCCAGGGTTGTCATGGTCTCCATGGCGTCGACTCTGCCCGCCGGCGATGGCCGCAGTCTTGAAAGAATCCGACACGTGAGCGAACCGCGACGGATCGACCCGGTCGAGCGGGCGCACCTGCGCGACGCCGAGGGGTACGCGCCGCCGATCTCCCGCTACACGCCGTCGCCGGACCTCGGCGGCCTCGTCCGCCGGTACTGGCTGCCGGTCTGGTCCCTGCCGCCGGGGCACCGCTCGGTGCAACGGGTGCTGCAGTACCCGGTCTGCCTCCTCGTCGTCACCGACGCCGATGCCTGGCTGGTCGGGCCCGTGGCCGGCCTGTCGACGCAGGAGCTCGCCGGCACCGGCTGGGCGGTGGGGGCCATGCTGCAGCCCGCGGCCGGCTCCCTGCTCCTGGGCGGCCCGGTCACCGCGGTCACCGACCGGCGCGTCGACCTCGGCGCCGTCGCGGGCCTCGACGGCACGGCGCTCGCACAGGCGGTCCGCGACGCCGTCGGCGACGCCCCGGCCGACGGGCAGCGCCAGCGCGCCGCCGTCGCCGTGATCGAGGCCGCGCTGGGCCCGCTGCTCCCGGTCGACGAGGAGGGCGCGCTGGTCAACGCGATCGTCGAGCACGTCGAGGCCGACCCGACGGTGCAGCGGGTCGCGCAGCTGTGCGCCAGGTTCGGCCTCACCGAGCGCACCCTCCAGCGGCTCACCGCCCGCCGGATCGGGCTGTCGCCGAAGTGGCTCATCCAGCGCCGCCGCCTGCACGACGCCGCCGAGCGGCTGCGCGTGGTCCCGGAGGGGCGCAGTCCCGGCCTGGCGCGGCTGGCCAGCGAGCTTGGGTACGCCGACCAGGCCCATTTCGCGCGCGACTTTCGCACGGCCACCGGCCTGACGCCGCGGGAGTTCGCGGCCGAGCCGCGGAGATGACATCACATGGCTTGACGTGACGTCACACTGACGCCATAGTGATGCCCATGGACATCACGCCGTACGTCGAGAGCCTGCGCCAGGACCTGCTCACCGCGGCCGAGGCGGGGGGCGCGGAGACCCGCGCCGCCGCCGAGCGGCTGGTGCCGGGCCTGGAGCCGGCGGTGCGCCTCGCCCTCATGGACGCCCTGTCCCAGGCGGCAGCGGAGATCACCAGCGAGCTCCCGGCGGGGTCGGTGGAGGTCCGGCTGCGCGGACGCGAGCCCGAGCTGGTCGTCGACGTCCCCGAGGCGCCCGCCGCGGCGCCGCTGCCGCCCGAGGACGAGGACGACGGCGAGACCCTCGCCCGGATCACCGTGCGCATCCCCGAGTCCGTCAAGGCGCGCGCCGAGGAGCTCGCCGCGCGCAGCGGACGCTCGCTCAACAGCTGGATCGTCGGCGCGCTGCGCGCCGCCACCCGCGAACGCGTCATCGACATCGACCTGTCCGGCACGTCGCCCCGCCAGCGTGGGCGTCGCATGACCGGCTGGGTCTGAGCCCACCACCCGGCCGACCGGCCGGCCAGAAGGAGACACCATGCACCAGGCGTTCCCCACCCCCGGCCCTGTCGAGCTCTACGTCGAGCTCGGCGCCGGCCGCCTCACCGTCCGCGCCGGCGAGGTCACCGAGACCGCGGTGACCGTCGAGGGCCGCGACGCCGACCAGGTGAGCGTGGACCACCACGGCAACCAGGTCACGATCCTCGCGCCCCGGCGCTGGATGGACCTCCTCGGCGCGTTCCGCGATCTCGCGGTGACCGTCGACCTGCCCGCGGGCAGCACGCTGGCCAGCAAGCTCGGCTCCGGTGACCTGCGGGCGACCGGCCCGCTCGGACCGACGCGGGTGCGCAACGGCTCCGGCAGCGTCCGCCTCGCCGAGCTGCGTGGCTCCGCCGTCGTCGAGAGCGGGTCCGGCGAGATCACCATCGGCGCGGCGCTCGGCGACCTGCGGGTGCGCTCGGGCTCGGGCGACGTCCGGGTCGAGCGGACGGGCGGCAGCGTCGGCATCGTCACGGCCTCCGGCGACGTCGTCCTGGGCGAGACCGACGGCGACGTCGTCGCGCGCACCGCCTCCGGCGAGATCAACCTGCGCGACGCCCGCTCCGACGCCCGGCTGACCACCGCCTCGGGCGACATCACCGTCGCCGCCGTGCACCGCGGCGAGATTCGCGCCAAGGCGGTCTCCGGCGACGTCCGGGTCGGCGTCCCGCGCGGGATCCCGGTCTGGACCGACGTCAGCAGCATCAGCGGCAAGGTGGTCTCCACCCTCGAGGGCGCCGGCCGACCCGCCGAGGGCCAGGACTTCATCACGGTCCGGGCCTCCACCGTCAGCGGCGGGGTCTACCTCGACCAGCTGACCTGACGTCGGCGACGGCGGACCGGTCGTTCGCGCCCGGCCCGGGCCGACCTGGGGGCCGGCGACGTCAGCTCGCCGACCGGCCGTCCTCCTGGTCCCCGCGCACGCTGGACCACTCCATCTGCAACCGTTCCTTGCTGCGCACCAGCCGCAGCAGCGTGACCAGCCCGAGCCCGCCGACGACGTTGCCGACCACCGTGTAGGCGAACCACTGCGCCCACTGGCCGTAGCCGAACCCCGCCCGGCCGGTGTGCAAGGCACCGAAGATGAGCAGCGAGTCGAGGACGGAGTGGAACAGCTGTCCGCCGGCGAGCAGGAAGGCCGCCGCGACGGCCGCGGCGATCTTGGCCGGCATGGAGTCGGTGCCGTGCTGCAT
Organism: Georgenia ruanii; assembly: GCF_009193175.1. Taxonomy (GTDB): domain Bacteria; phylum Actinomycetota; class Actinomycetes; order Actinomycetales; family Actinomycetaceae; genus Georgenia; species Georgenia ruanii. The sequence goes on from NZ_VUKE01000015.1 coordinate 6,021, forward strand.
CCGCGTCATGAGGGTGATGACCGCGCCTCCGAGGACGGCGAGGCTGAGCGACTGGACCGACAGCGGGGCCGTGGCGAAGTGGCTGCCCGCCCCCACCAGGGGCGCCGCCAGGCCCGGGAAGGCCGCGACGATCAGCCACATCATGAGCCAGCCGCCCACGAGGTTGGCCACCAGGGTCCCGCCCCACAGCCTGAGCATCTGCGACCAGTGAGCCCGGCGGGCGGCCACCGTGAGCACCGGGATGAGGAAGCCCTCGGTGAACAGCTCGCTGTGGCCCAGGAGCAGGGCGAGGAAGCCGATCGAGAACGCCAGCCCGGCGAGCAGGTGGCTGTCGGTCTGCTCGAGCACGAGCAGGAACGCCAGGACCCCGACGGCGACCTCGGTGCCGCCGAAGAACCCGGTCACCAGCACCTCGCGCCACGGCCGGTGCAGCCGCTGCACCCCCTCCTCGACCTGCCGGTCGAAGGCTTCCTCGAGCTCGTCCTCCATGGGGCCGCCGGTGTGGCCGAGCTGGCGGCGGTCGACGTTCGACATGACGCCCTCCCGGGCCGTGGTGCGTGGCGCGAGCAGTCTGCCACCGGCCCGGAGCGCCCGCCGCCGGGAACGAGGACCGCAGGGCGCCCCGAACCGGGCCGCCTCGGCGATGATGGAGGGACCTGACCGCGCGCCGAGGAGCACCCACCATGAGCCAGCGGATCCACTTCATCACGGTCGCCACCAAGGACCTCGACGCCGGGCGCCGCTTCTACCAGGACGGGCTCGGCTGGGAGCCGCTCATGGACGTGCCGGACGAGATCATCTTCTTCCAGGTGGCGCCCGGCCTGGTGCTCGGGCTGTTCCAGGCCGACAAGTTCGTCCAGGACCTCGGCGGCGCCGTGCTCGGCACCGACGTCTCGGGCCTCATGCTCTCCCACAACGTCGAGAGCCCCGAGCGGGTGCGCGCCACGGTGGAGAAGATGGTCGCCGCGGGCGGGACCGTCCTCAAGCAGCCGACCCAGAGCGACTTCGGCGGCATCTTCCACAGCCACGTGCAGGACCCCAACGGCGTGATCTGGGAGATCGCGCACAACCCCGGCTGGCACCTGGAGCCGGACGGCACCGTCGTCTTCGAGTAGCCGCGGGAGGCGGCTCTCGCGACGGGCGCCGGCCGGGCGTGGGCTCGGGGCGGGCCGGCTCAGCGGATGGTGACCGACCGGTCCAGCCAGGTGAGCACCTGCTCCTGACCGAAGGGCCACAGCCCGCCGAGCGGGGCGGCCGGCTCGGCGAACGTCGGCGTGCCGGGCAGGGCCAGGGGCGCCCGAACGGCGTGCACCGGGGCGTCGTCGGGCAGCCCGGCCAGGCGGCGGGCCGCGGCGACGCCCGCCTCGAGATCCCCGAGCTCGTCGACCAGGCCCACGTCGACGGCGTCGCGGCCGCTCCAGATCCGGCCGCGGCCGATCTCGTCGACCCGTTCCGGGCTCAGCCCGCGGCCGGCCGCCACCCGCGCCACGAACCGGTCGTAGACCTCCCGCATCATCCGCTCGGCCCAGGCGCGCTGGTCGTCGCTGAAGGCGCGGGCGGGGCTGGCGAACAGCGCCCGCTCCCGGCCCACCGCCTCGGGGTTGAGCCCGTGGCGCTCGTTGAACTGGGCGAGCACCGGCTTGCCGACCACCACCCCGATGCTGCCGGTGAGGGTGAACGGGCTGGCGACGACGTGCGCGGCCTGGGCGAGCACGTAGTACCCGCCCGAGCCGGCGACCTCGCCCATGACGGCGACGACGGGCTTGGGGCTGGTGGCCACCGCCCGGCCGATGAGGTCCGAGGCCAGGGCGGAGCCGCCGCCGGAGTCGACGAAGAGCACGATCGCGCCGATGCGGTCGTCGCGCTGGGCCCGCCGCAACGCGGCGACGACGGTGTCCGCGCCCGCCTGGGGCCCGCCGAGGATCGGCAACGGCGGGCCGCCGCGGCTGCGGCCCGTGACGATGATCCCCACCACCGGCACGACGGCGATCCCGGTGGCCCTGCGGGTGAGCTTGCGCGCGGACAGCTGCGGCCGCATGAGCTCGAGGGCCCGGACCCAGTGGTGGTCGACCGGGGTGGCGATCTCGTCGTCGTAGGCGATGCGGGTGATGAGCCCGGCGTCGAGCAGCTGCCGGGCGCTGCTGAAGTCGGCGTCGAACCAGCCGCGGGCCGTCGCCCGGTCCGCGACGCGGGCGTCGGCGACCGCCGCGAGCCAGCTCTCCTCCGCCGAGGCGACGTAGGCGGTGAGCTGCTCGCGGTTGTATTCGTCCATGCGGTCCTGGGAGTACGGCGTCAGCGCGGACTTGTACTCCCGGATGCGCAGGTTCTCGAACGCGATGCCCTTGCGGCTGAGGAACGAGCCGAAGAAGGTCTGCTCGGCGGCGAACCCGGGGACGGCGACCTCGGCCGACTCCGGCGCCACCACCTCGGCGAGGCGCGCGGTGACCAGCAGGCTGCGCATCGACACCTGCGGGAGGTACCCGACCACCCGGGTCTTCTCGGCGAGGCGGCCGAGCAGCGCGCCGATCGCGGACGACGTCGCCAGGCCGGCCGTGAACCCGGAGACGCGCACGAGGACCCCGCGCACCCAGCCGGCGTCGCCGAGGCGCTCGAGCCGGGCCGCGAGCGCCTCGAAGGTCTCGGTGCGCTGCAGCAGCGCCTGCACGCCGCCGGCGGTGCGGTGGGTGGGATAGCTGCCGTGCAGGTCGAGCACCACCCAGTCCGGGCCCTCCCCGGCCGAGTCACGGCCGAGGGCGATGCGGACCATCTCGGGCAGGCGCGGCAGCTCCGGCAGGCGCGGCATGCCGCCCAGGGTATCCGGGCCCCGGCGCGCCCGGCGCGGGTCCGTCACCAGCGCTGCCCGACGAAATCTGTCTGAACAAATCACACCTTTTGCGGACACCCGCCCTCGGTTTACGCCATGATGGGGGGCATGCACGCCGAGCACGTCGACCCCCGCACCCGCCGCACCGTCACCGCGCTGCGCACCGCCCTGCTCGAGCTGGCGGGCAGCACGCCGGTCGGCGAGATCGACATCTCCACCCTGTGCCGCACCGCCGGGGTGCACCGCACCACCTTCTACAAACACTTCGCGACGGTCTCGGACCTCGGCCGCTGCCTCGTGACCGGACTGCTCACGCGGATCGACGACCCGGCGATCGCCGTCGAGGGGGGCTTCTCCGGCTGGCTCACCGCCGTGCTCGAGCAGGTGGCCGGGAACCGCCACGTCTACCGCTACATCCTCACCGACCGCGGCGACCCGGCGGTGCAGCGCCTGCTGTGCGAGCGGCTCACCGCCGCCACGCACGCCGCCCTGGTCGCCGCGGCGGCACGCGGCGAGGACCTCGACATGGACCCCGCCGCCCTCGCCGGCGCCCTGGGGTACGGCTGCTACGGCCTCGTCGAGGCCGCACTGGCCGACGACACGCTCGACATCCGCGAGACCGTCGACGGCATCGTCGCCCTGCTGCCCGACCCGCTGCGCCCGGTGCTCGTCGCCTGACCTCGCGGGCCGGCGTCGCCCCACGGGCCAACGTCGCCCCCACCGGGCCGGCGTCACCCCGCCGGCCTCGCGGAGGCATCGACTCCCGGCGCGGTGCGCTCCCCGCCCTCGGGGCGGCGGGGATGATCGGCGTCATGGAGTTCCAGGAGGTCGTCCGCCGACGCCGGATGGTGCGCCGCTACTCCCCCGACCCGGTCGCCCCGGCGGCGGTGGACCGGCTGCTGCGCAACGCCGCGCGCGCCCCCAGCGCCGGCTTCAGCCAGGGGTGGGCGTTCCTCGTCCTCGACCGGCCCGCCGAGGTCGAGCGCTTCTGGGCCGCCGCCACGCCCCCGGAGCGCCTGGCCCGGCCGGACGCCTGGCTCACCGGCATGCGGACGGCACCGGTCGTCGTCGTCGTGCTCACCTCCAAGACCGCCTACCTGGATCGCTACGCCGAGCCGGACAAGGGCTGGACCGACCGGGACGAGGCGCGCTGGGCGGCGCCGTACTGGTGGGTGGACGCCGGCATGGCGTCGCTGCTCCTGCTGCAGACCGCGGTCGACGAGGGGCTGGGCGCGTGCTTCTTCGGCGTCCCGCCCGGCCGGGTGGACGCCCTGCGCGCGGAGTTCGGCGTCCCCGCCGACCACGCCCCGGTCGGCGCGGTCACCGTGGGCCACCCCGCGCCGGCCCCGGCCCGCGGCTCGGCCGCCTCCCGCCCCCGGCGCCCGGCCGCGGAGGTCGTCCACCGCGGACGCTGGTGACCAAGCCGTTGGTGACCGAGCCGCTGATGACCATGCGGCCCCGAACCCGGCGGGTCAGGAGACCTCATGGGGCGTCCCGACGACGGCGGAGCGGAGCCGGTCCCGCACGTCGCCGGGCAACGCGGCCCAGTCCTCGGGGGTGTCGAGGTCGGCCGCGGTCCCGGCCCGGCGCACCAGCTCCACGCCCAGGCCGAGCCGGGCGGCCTCGGCCGCGTGCGCGGCGCGGCTGCCGGGGCCGAAGCGGAACGCGAAGCTGCGCGCGTCGGTGTCGAGGACCAGGGCGTTGGTGCCCTCCCCGGCGCGGTCCGGGGCCAGCACCACCGGCGCGGCGGGGGCGAGCAGCGCTCGGACGTCCGCGGCCGTCAGCAGCGGCAGGTCGGCGTGGGCCACGAGGAGCCGGGAAGCGCCGGCCGCCGCCGCGGCGTCCCGGCCCAGGGCGACGGCGGCGTTGAGGCCGGGCCGGTCCGGCGGCTGGGGCACGAGGCGCAGCCGCGGGGCGGGCTCGAGGGCCCGGGCGGCGAACCCGGGGTCGCCGGTGACGACGAGCACCGGCACCTCGGCGAGCAGCGCGCCGACGACGTGCCGGGCCAGTACGGTGACGAGCCGCTCGCGCTCGGCGGCGCCGAGCACGCCCGCCAGGCGGGTCTTCCCGCCCGCGCGCAGGGGGACGACGGCGACGGCGACGTTCCCGGCGTCCGCACCCGGCCGGTGCGTCGCGCCGCTCCCGGCGTCCGGCATCACGCCGCGGCGAGCAGCTCGTGCGCGAGCCGCTCGCGGTCCTCGGCGCCCCCCAGCACGGTCCGGGTGACCACGACGTCCATGCCCAGGGCCCGGATGGCCGGGGCCAGCGCGGCGTCCTGCTCGTCGATGACGAGGACGTCCAGCAGCCCCTCGTACAGCCGCGCCACGCCCAGGGCGGAGACCTCGTGGCCCAGCGCCTCCAGCATGGCGGCGGCCGGGCCCTTGAGCGCCTGCCCGCCGACGATGGGGCTGACGCCCACACGGCGCGCCGAGGTGGCGGCCAGCGCCGCGCGCACGCCGGGCACGGCAAGGATCGGGCCGATGCTCAGGAACGGGTTCGACGGGCCGAGCACGACGACGTCCGCCGCCAGCGCCTCGAGCACGCCGGGGGCGGGGGCCGCCTGCTCCACGCCGTCGAGCACCACCGACCGCACCGCGTCGCGGTGCCGGCGGGCGACGAAGTACTCCTGGAACGGCAGCAGCCCGGCGTCGGTCTCGACCTGGGTGGCCACGCGGTCGTCGGTCATGGGCAGCAGCCGGGCCCGCACGCCGAGGGCGGCCGTGAGCTCCGCCGTCACCTCGGACAGGCGCGCCCCGGCCCGCAGCAGCGCGGTGCGCCGGACGTGGGTGGCAAGGTCCTGGTCGCCGAGGGTGAACCAGGTGTCCGCGCCGAGCCGGCCCAGCGCGCCGAGGGTGGCGAAGGTGTCGCCGTCGACCCCCCATCCGGTGGCGCGGTTGATCAGGCCGGCGAGGGTGTACATGACGGTGTCGAGGTCCGGGCTGATGGACAGCCCGTAGATGACGGCGTCGTCGCCGGTGTTGGCGACCACCGTGAGGTCCTCGACCGCGCGCGCGAGGCCCTCGGCGAGCTTGGCGCCGCCGCCGCCGCCGGAGAGCAGGGTGACGGTCGGAGCTGCGGGCACGAGGGCAGCATAGGCGCCGCGCCGGGTCCGGCGGACGACGCACCCGTGGGGAGCCGCGACCGGACGCGGCCCAGGGGACGAGGCGCCGACTAGGCGCGCGGCTCCTCGCCCGGCGCGCGCTGCACCACCAGCGGGCGCAGCCAGGCCCAGAGGAGGAAGACCGCCGCGACGACGATCAGCCCGATGCCGGCGATGAGGTTGGCGTTGATGCCGCCGGTCTTGGCGAACTCGGGGTCGGCCACCAGGCCCATGAGCACCAGGACGACCCCGTAGAACCCCAGCAGGATCCCGATGACGTTGCGGATGTCGAACGCGCCGACCTTCCGCTTCTCCTTCTGCATGCGTGGTACCTCCGTCAGGCGAAGATGATGTTGAGGATGATGACGAGCGCGAGCGAGACGCCGGCGAGCGGCACCGGGCGGCGCCACCAAGGCAGCCGGACGGACACGACGTCGCGCAGGTTCTCCTTCGGCGTCAGGGAGTAGACGAACCCGACGAGCTCCGCCTCCGGCTTGCGTCGGGTGAAGGTGGAGACGACGAGGCTGACGATGATGTCGACGACGAAGGCGGCGCCGGCGGCGACGAACGCGGAGCCCTGGCCCGGAAGGGTGATGACGTCGGCCTGGTGGAGGATGAAGACCGTCAAAGCGGCGAGCGTGCCGAGCACCAGGCCGGACCAGCCCGCGGCGGGCGTCATGCGCTTCCAGAACATGCCCAGGATGAACGTCGCGAAGAGCGGCGCGTTGAAGAACCCGAAGAGGGTCTGCAGGTAGTCCATGAGGTTCTGGTAGTTCGACGCGATCAGGGCGGTGAAGATCGCGACGATGCAGGCGAGCAGGGTGGCGATGCGGCCGGCGCGCACGTAGTAGGCGTCGCTGCGGTCCTTGACGACGTACTCCTGCCACAGGTCCTGGGTGAAGACGGTGTTGAAGGCGGAGACGTTGGCCGCCATGCCGGCCATGAAGGCCGCGAGCAGGCCCGCGATCGCCAGTCCCAGCAGCCCGTTGGGCAGGACCTCCTTCATGAGCAGCAAGATCGAGTCGTTGTAGGTCACGCCGCTGGTCGAGGGGGTTCCGGCGTACTGGGCGGCCTTGTACTCCGACAGCGAGGGCACGAGGACCGCGGCGATCATGCCGGGGATGACGACGATGAACGGGACGAACATCTTTGGGAACGTGCCGATGATCGGGGTCTTGCGGGCCGAGGTGATCGAGTCCGACGCCATCGCCCGCTGGACCTCGACGAAGTTCGTCGTCCAGTACCCGAACGAGAGCACGAAGCCGAGCCCGAAGACGATGCCGATGACGGATGCCAGGTCGGAGCTGAACCCGGTCAGCTCGGTGGCCGGCCAGGAGTGCAGCTGCTGCCCGTCCCCCGGGCCGGCGGTCACCGCGGCGACCAGGCCGTTGACGCCGCCCACCCGGTGCAGGCCGACGAGCGTGAGCGGGAGGAGGCCCGCGACGATGACGAAGAACTGCAGCACCTCGTTGTAGATGGCGGCGGAGAGCCCGCCGAGGGTGATGTAGCTCAGCACGATCGCGGCCGCGATCACCAGGGAGTAGATCAGCGGCACGCCGAGCAGGGCGTTGAGGATCTTGCCGAGGAGGAACAGGTTGACCCCGGCGATGAGCAGCTGGGCGAGGGCGAAGCTCAGCGAGTTCACCAGGTGCGCGCCGACGCCGAAGCGGCGGAGCATGAACTCCGGCACCGAGCGCACCTTCGAGCCGTAGTAGAAGGGCATCATCACGATGCCGAGGAACAGCATGGCCGGGACCGCGCCGATCCAGAAGTAGTGCACGGTCGGCATGCCGTACTGGGCGCCGTTGGCGGACATGCCCATGATCTCGACGGCGCCGAGGTTGGCGGAGATGAACGCGAGCCCCGTCACCCAGGCGGGCAGCGCGCGGCCGGAGAGGAAGAAGTCGATCGACGTCGAGACCCGCCGCCGGGCCGCCAGGCCGATGCCGATGACGAAGACGAAGTAGACGACGATGATCACGAGGTCGATCCACCGCGCATCGATGCGCAGCGCCGGCGACCCCAGCTGAGCGGCGAACGTCATGGGTCACTCCCTCTACTCGCCGGGTGACGGCGGCGCCTCCACGCTGCCCCCGCCCTGTGTGCTGACCTGTCGGCCCCCGGTTCCGGGCCCCTCCCGCGCTGGCAAACAGGATCGTGCGATTCGTCCCATCCGGCCACCGGAGGACGACGACCGCTCCCGGTCGCACCCGCGCCGCACCCCCGGCACGATTCGGACGGCGGGAGGTGGGCCTGATGGCTGACGTGGCGGTGATCGGACAGGTGGCGCGAGACCTGGTGCTCGCCGTCGACGAGCTGCCCGGACCGGGGGCCGGCGCGCCGGTCACCGCGCGCCTCGAGCTGCTCGGCGGCGCCGCCAACCAGGCCGTCGGGTGCCGCCAGCTGGGCCGCTCGGCCGCGCTGGTCGGTGTGGTGGGGGACGACGAGGCGGCGTCGGTGATCATCCGCCAGGCCGGGGACGACGGGCTGGACACCTCCGCGGTGGTGGCGCGGGGCGGGGCGATGACGGCGCTGTACGTCGACGTCGTCGAGCGCGGCGGCACCCGCCGGCTCCTCGAGCACGTGCCCGACGGCGTCCGGCTCACCCGGGACGACGTCGCGGCGGCCCGGGACGTGCTCACCGCCGCCCGCGCGGTGCTGATCCAGCTGGGTCAGCCGGGACCGGCGGTGCTCGAGGCCGCACGGGTCGCGACCGACGGCGGGACGTTGGTCGTGCTCGACGGGTCCTTCGCGGACGCGTCGGTGCGCGAGGAGGTACTCGCCCGGGCCACGGTGGTGCGCGCCGACGCCGGGGAGGCCGCCGAGCTCCTCGGACGCACGGTGACCGGCGTCCCCGAGGCCCTGGCCGCGGCCCGGCGGCTGCTGGACGCGGGCCCGTCCTTGGTCGCCCTGGCCGTCGGCCAGGAGGCGAACGTGCTCGCCTGGCCCGGTGGGCACAGCGTGATGCCGCTGCTCGGTGGCCGTCGGGTCGACCCGACCGGCGGCGGGGACGCCTTCCTCGCCGGGCTGGTCACCGCGCTGCTGGACGGCCAGGACCCGGAGACCGCCGGCTGGTGGGCGTCCGCGGCCGCCGCCCTGACGGTGGGGCGGCTGGGCGGCCGGCCGGACCTCGCCGTCGACCGGGTGGCCGAGGCGGCGCGCCGGGCCCGGTAGCCGCTCCGCGCGGCTCGAGCCACGGCGCGCCCCCCGGCGTCGCCGCCTTGCCCGCCCCGGCGGCCGGTGCGAGCCTGGGCGTGTCCGGCCGACGGCTGGCCGGCCGGTTCCCTCGAGGACGAAGGGACGACGGCTCATGAGCCACATGCGTGCGCGGCCGCTGGCCGCGATGGCGAAGGGCGCCTCGGAGAGGCGGCAGCATCGGGCCACGGGATCGATGGCCAGAGGGTGGGCCACGGGACCGATGGCGACAGGGAAGCGGGCGGCGGCCGCCATGGCGCTGGGTGCCATGGGACGCCGGTCGATGGCTGCCGGCGGCCACGGGCCGATGGCTGCCGGTGGCCACGGGCCGATGGCTGCCAGCCGGCACGGACACGGACACGGGCACGGGCCGATGGGCATGATGCCCGGGGGGCCCGGGGCCGCCGTCGTCCGGGCGATGCTGGTGAAGAAGGCCCTGTCCCGGAGCCCCATGGGGCGGGCCGAGATGGCCGCCTTCGTGAAGGGCGCGCTCCTGGCGGAGCTGGCGCGGTCGGGGGCGTTCCGCGGGACCACACGCGTGCCGCCGGGGGCCGAGGCCACCGCGACCGCGCTGCGGGACGCCGGGCTGCTCGTGCTGCGCACGGGCGTCGGCGGGGTGCTCCTCGCCCACGGCTGCCAGAAGCTGTTCGGCTGGTTCGGCGGCGGGGGCGTCGCGGGCACCGCGGCGGCGTTCGAGCAGATGGGCTTCACCCCGGGCGCGCCCAGCGCCGTCGCCGCCGGGCTCGGCGAGGCCGGCGGCGGGACGCTCATCCTGGTGGGCCTGGCCACCCCGGTCGCCGGCGCGGCGGCCACCGGCACGATGATGGCCGCCTCCGCCGTGCACTTCCCCGCCTTCTTCGCGCAGCAGGGCGGGTACGAGTACACCGCGCTGCTCGCCGTCTCCACCGCCGCCCTGGCCCTCACCGGCCCCGGCGGCTGGTCGCTCGACGCCCTGCTCGGCTACCGCCTGAACAAGCCGTGGATGTCCGTCGTCGGCCTGGTGGCCTCCGCCGTCGCCGCGACCGCCGTGCTGCAGCGCCGGGCGCAGCACCTCGCGAGCGCCCCGCCGCCGGGCCCGCCCACCATGGAGGGCGAGCCGGAGGGCTGAGACCCCCGGCCCGCCCGCTCGTGCAGCGATCGGGTCAGCGTCCCGCCAGCGCCGTCTCCACCGCCCGCAGCTCCTCGGCCTCCTGCCACGAGCGCGGCCCGGAGGCGAACGCGCCCCGGTACCGGGCGGCCGGGTGGCGGTCGTTGACGAGGTCGGTGCCGAAGAGCTTGTGCCGCAGGGTGCCCTCGGCGTACTCGGTCTTGGCCAGCCCCCGGCGCTGCAGCGTGGGCAGGAGCCGCTCGTTGAACTCCTCGTACGTGCCCGGCAGGCGCAGGTTCATGAGGTTGATGCCGTCGACGCCGGCCGCCTGCCACGCGGCGAGCCGGTCGGCGATCTCCTCGGGGGTGCCGGCGACGTAGGCGTTGTGCAGCCGGGCGTGGGCGAGGTCGGCCAGGGTCGGCTCATGGTCAGGCGTCGCCCGGCGCAGCCACTCCACGTGGGCCCGGCCCCCGTTGTTGGGGATGTCCTTGAGGAGCGTGTCATCGGGCAGGCGGGTCCCGTCCGGCAGGATGCCCAGCGAGGCGTGCGTGAGGTAGCCGGTGACCGAGGCGTACTCCAGGTACTCCGCCTCCTTGGCGGCCACCTCGGCCGGGGTGGCACCGACGACGAGGGTGAGGCCCTGGAAGAACGTGATGTCCTCGGGCCGGCGGCCGGCCGCGACGGCGAGCCCCCGGGTCCGGCTCACCTGGTCCCGGGCCACGTCGGGGTTGGGCGTGACGATGAAGACGGCCTCGGCGTTCTCCGCCGCGAAGCGGGTGCCGCGGGGGGAGCCGCCCGCCTGGAAGAGCACCGGGGTGCGCTGCGGGGACGGCGCGGGCAGGTGCGGGCCCTCGACGGTGTACCGGGGGCCCGAGTGGTAGATCTTGTGGATCTTCGCCGGGTCGGCGAACCGGCCGCCCGCCTTGTCCTTGAGCAGGGCGCCGTCGTCCCAGGAGCCCTCCCACAGCTTGTAGGCCACCTCGAGGTACTCGTCCGCCCAGTCGTACCGGGCGTCGTGCTCCGCGAGCGCCGGCAGGCCGAAGTTCCGCGCGGCGTTCTCCTGGGTGGAGGTGACGATGTTCCACGCGATCCGCCCGCCGGAAAGGTGGTCGAGGGTGGAGACCTGGCGGGCGAAGTTGAACGGGTGGTTCTGCATCACGTTGGAGGTGTAGGCCAGCCCGAGGTGCCGGGTGTGCGCCGCGAGCGCGCCGAGCAGCACGGCCGGGTCGTTCGACGGGATCTGCAGGCCCTCGTGGACGTTGTCCACGTACTGCCCGTCCGCCGGGCCGTACAAACCGCTGACGTCGGCGAAGAAGATCGCGTCGAACAGCCCGGCCTCGAGGGTCTTGGCCACGTCGATCCACAGGTTGAGGTCGTCGAACTCCGCCTGACGGGCGTCCGGGTGGCGCCACTGCCCGTGGTGGATGTGCGAGGCGGTGTTCATGACGAAGGCGTTGAAGAGCAGGTGAGTCACTGCGCTGGCTCCTTGTTCTGCGTGGAGGTGGCGACGCCCACGGCGCCGACGAGGTCAGGGATGCCTCCGTTGACGGCGTGGTCGCCGACGACGCGCGCCCGGTAGACGAGGGGGTTGTGGGAGAGGATCGTGCGGGCGTTCCGCCAGTGACGGTCGAGCGCCGACCCGATCCGCACCGCTGACGACCCCAGTGCGTCGAAGAGGTGGGTGGATGCGCGCAGCACCAGATCGGCCAGCACGACCTGGACGCGGTAGACGTCGAGCTCGACGCGGTAGGTCTCCTCGAGGGAAGGGGTGCCGGCGCGGGAAGTTTGCTCGTACTCGGCCCGGGCTCTCGCGAAGGCGGGAACCGTGGACAGCACCAGGGCCCGAGCGCCGTGGGCCGCACTGACGACCTCTCCGACCACCTGCAGGATCTGTGGATCCTCACGGGCGAGATCGGCGTTCCCGTGGCTGTAGACCCGCTTCCGGGTCTGCACCGCCTCCGCCGTCTCCTCGGACAGCCGCTGGGCGATCCCGGCCGCGGCAGCGAGCAGGACGACCTGGTACACGGCGCCGAGATAAGTCAGGCGCTCGGAGCGACGCTGCAGCGCATGCGGTTCGACGACCGCGTCGGTGAACACCGTGGTCCCGGTCCCGGTGAGCTTCTGCCCGAACCCGTCCCAGTCATCACTCATCTCGACACCCGGCTGGTCGGTGGAGACCAAGACGTTGACCTGCTCGCCGTCCTCCAACGAGGCGGAGACATCGATCCAGTCGGCGAAGACGCTGCCCGTCGAGTAGAACTTCCGCCCCGTGAGCCGCCAACCGTCGCCGGCGGGGGCCAGCACGGTCTGCTTCTTCAGCAGCGGCGTGCTACCGGGCTCGGTCGAGGCGTTCCCGACGATGTCCCCACGACCGAAGCGGGACAGCCACAGGTCTCGCGTCGAGCTGGGCGGTGCGGTGAGCTTCTCCTCGACGACGGCGATGTGCCCCCGGTAGAGATGGGCGACGTTCGGGTCGGCGGCCCCGAGGTCGATGAGCAACGCAAGGAGCTGTTCCCAGGTCGCCCCGTGGCCGCCGAACCTCTGAGGCACGCGCAGCGCGCCGAAGCGCACCTCTCGCAGCCAATCCACCGGCTCGAAGGGCAGCACGCGGCCGAGCTCCCGTTCGAGGGCGGTGGCGGCGATGCGCTCGAAGACGGGCCGGAAGACCGCCTCAAGCTCCGAGTCGGTGGGCGGAGCCTCGTGGCGGTGACTGCGGTGAGGACCGGGCAGAACTTCGGCCACGTCCGCTTCTGCCGTCGTGTCGAGGGATGTCCGGTCGTCCTGGGCGGTCGACATCGTCATACGGTGACTACTTCCTTCTGGGTTGCGATGCGCGGGATGGCCGAGATGAGGTCGCGGCTGTAGGGGTGCTGCGGGGTGCCGAACACGGCCTCGACGTCGCCGTGCTCGACGACGCGGCCGTCCTTCATGACGAGGACCCGGTGGCTGACGTGGTGGATGACGCCGAGGTCGTGCGAGATGAAGAGGTACGACACGCCGGTCTCGCGCTGGAGCTCGACCAGGAGATCGAGAACCTGCGCCTGGACCGAGACGTCGAGGGCCGAGACGGGCTCGTCGCAGACGATGATCCGCGGCTGCGGGGCAAGGGCACGGGCGATCGCCACGCGCTGTCGCTGTCCGCCGGACAGCTCGATCGGTCGCCGGCCGAGCACCGTGCTGGGCAACCCGACGGCGTCGAGCAGGTCGGCGCACCGTCGCCGGCGTTGTGCGCGGGGCGTTCCGGCGACACCCACCGCCTCGCCGAGCACCCGCGCGACGGTGTAGCGAGGGTCGAAGGAACCGAGCGTGTCCTGGTACACCACCTGGACGGCACGCCGCTGGGCGACCCGCTGGCGGTTGTCCAGCTCCGCCCAGGACCGCCCCTCGATCTCGACGTGCCCGGTGTCCGGTTGCGTCAGGCCGAGGAGGATCCGCGCGGTGGTGGACTTGCCGGAGCCGGACTCACCCACCAGGCCGAGGGTCTCCCCGGCCCTCAGCTCGAAGGAGACGTCCTCGACCGCGGCGTGGGCGTGACCGGCCGGGGAGGTGAAGGTCTTCGTCACGGCCTCGGCACGAGCCACGACAGTTTCGCGCGCCGCCGCCAGCCGGGGAGATCGGCCGCCGGGCACCGCGTCGATCAGTAGACGGGTGTAGTCCTGCTCCGGGGCAAGTAGGACCTGGGCGGCGGGCCCTTGCTCGACGATGTCGCCGTGGTTCATGACGGCGATGTGGTCAGCCAGGCGACTGACGACGGCGAGGTCGTGGCTGATGAGCAGCAGGGCCCTCCCCTCCGCCTTGAGCTGCTCGAAGAGGTCGAGAATCTGGGCCTGGACGGTTACGTCGAGAGCGGTCGTCGGTTCGTCGGCGATGATCAGGTCGGGGTCGCCGGCCAGTGCGGTGGCGATGAGGGCCCGCTGGCGCAGGCCGCCGGAGAGCTCGTGCGGCAGCTGGTCGGCGCGGCGCTCCGCGTCGGGGATCCCCGCCCGGGCGAGGCGCTCGACCGCCTGGGCACGTCGTTCAGTCCGGCTCAGCTCCGGCTGGTGAGCGTGGATCGCCTCCTCGACCTCACGCCCCACTGTGCGTAGGGGGTCGAGCGAGACGAGCGCGTCCTGGAGGACGAAGCCGATCCGGCGTCCGCGTACCGTGCGCCAGCCCCGTTCTCGCAGCGTGAGCAGGTCGGCGCCGTCAAGCTCCAGGCGCGTGGCCTCGACGGTCGCACTCGTGCCCGCCAGGCCGATCAGGGCCCGAGCGGTGACGGACTTGCCGGACCCGGACTCGCCGACGACGGCGAGGCACTCGCCTCGGCGCAGCTCGAAGGACGAGTCCCGGACGGTCGGGGCGGAGTGCCCGAAGCTCACGCGCAGGTTGGCGACGGTGAGCAGCGGCCGGGTGAGACTGACGTTCTCCGCGGCGTGCAGCAGCTGGGTGGTCATGCTCGTCTCCCTTCGAACTTCGCTTGCAGTGCCCTGCCGAGCACGCTCGTGCTCACGACCAGCGCGGTGATGGCCAGACCGGGGAAGGTGCCGTACCACCAGGCCTGCTTGAGGAACGTGCGGGAGGTCGCGAGCATCGAGCCCCACTCAGGAGCCGGTGGAGAGACGCCGAGGCCGATGAAGCTCAGCGCCGCGCCGGCAAGAGTCGCCGTGCCGATCCCGATGGTCGCGATGACGATGACTGGCCGAAGGGCGTTGGGCAGCACGTGCCGCAAGAGCACGTGGGTCCTGTGCAGCCCCAGGGCGTGAGCCGCTTCCACGTAGCTCGACCGGCGGACCGTCAGGGCCTGAGCCCGGATGACGCGGGCGTAGCTCGGAATGGTTGCCACGCCGATGGCGATGAGCGCATTGGTGGGGCCAGGACCGACCACCGCGATGATGACGAGCGCGAGCAGCATCTCCGGGAACGCGAGCCCGACATCGACGATGCGCATGAGCAGCGCATTGGTGACGCGGTGGCCGAGGGCGGCCGAAAGTCCGAGGAGCGTGCCGCCCGCGAGGGCGATAGCGACGGCACCGAAGCCCAGGATGAGCGAGTTCGCGGAACCGTGGACGATCCGGCTCAGGACGTCCCGCCCGTTCTCGTCCGTGCCCAGCAGGTGATCTCCGCTGGGGGCGGCGAGGATGCCCTGGGGGTTCACCTCGTCATACCCGTGGGGCGCGATGAGCGACGGCGCGAACGCCGACAGCACGAAGAACGCGAGGACGACGGCGGCGAGGCCGACGGTGATCCGCCGACCGGCGCCGGACCGCGGCGCTCGGCGGGCGGGGGACGCCGGTTGTGCGATCGGCCCCGGGTCCTGCAGCGGCGCCGCGGCTGTCTCGGTCGCGCTCATGCTGGCTGCTCCTTCAGACGGCGGTCGATGACCGGGTAGGCGAGGTCGACGAGAAGGCTGACGACGGCGAAGGTGGCGGCGCTGAGCAGCACGATGCCCATGACGACTGGCAGGTCCTGGCCCGTCACCGAGGCCAGGAGAAGCCGGCCGATGCCTTGCCTGTTGAAGAGCGTCTCGGTGACGACCGCCCCGCCCAGCAGGGCTCCGACGAGGTAGCCCGACGTTGTCAGGTAAGGCACTAGGGCGTGGCGCAGCGCATGGCGCACCCGCACGGCGGTGTCGCCCAGACCACGCGCTCTCGCACTGACGACGAACGGCTGCTCGAGCGCCTCCTCCAAGGCCGTGCGAAGCACCTGGGTGAGAAGACCCGCGATGGGCAGACCCAGCGTGAGCGCGGGCAGGACGAGCGAGAGCGGCTGGCCGCTGCTGATCGACGGAAACCAGCCCAGCCCGTACGAGAACGCGCTCAGGAGCAGGAGGCCCAGCCAGAAGGTCGGCGTCGAGGCCAGCGCAACCTCGAAGACGCCGGAGAGCCTGCGCACCGGGCGGCCGGCGGTGGCCAGGGCCACGACGACGGAGAGGACCACGGCTACCGCGGCGGCCCCCAGGGCGAGGGCAAGGGTCGGTCCGAACTGCTCGGCAATGGCCACCGACACGGGTCGCTGCAGCCGGTACGACGTGCCGAGGTCACCGGTGAGGAGTCCGCCGAGGTAGGTCGCGAGCTGGACGTACAGCGGCTGGTCCAGGCTGTAGTCCTGGCGGATCTGCGCGAGCAGATCCGCGGTGGGCTGGGCCTCCGGTCCGCCTGCGATGGCCAGTGCCGGATCTCCCATGGCGCGCAGCGCCACGAACGTGACCATCGCGGCTCCGAGCACGACGCCGATCGCTGCGAGCAGCCGGGCGCCGACTCGACGAGCCGTCACCGGTCGAGCCAGACGTCGAACCAGTACGGCTGGAGGTAGGCGTAGTCGAACGTCACGCCCCTGACGTCGTTGGGAAAGGCTGCCGTGCGGGGGTCGCCATAGAGCGGAACGCTCGGCACCTCCTCCACGAGCAGGGCCTGTGCCTGACGGTAGAGGTCCGTGCGCTCCGCCGGCTCGGTGGACTTCCGCGCGCGCTCGACCAGCTCGTCGAACTCGATGTTGGAGAAGTTGGAGACGTTCTGGCCGACGACCTCGTCGGTGGAGATGTTCGCCGAGGACCATCGCAGCCACAGCATGTCGGCGGTGTTGCTCGACCACAGGCCGGCGTAGAGGTCATAGTCCCCGGCCCACATGCGCTCGGAGAGCTGCTGATACGGCAGTAGCTCGATCGCGATCTCGATGCCCGCCTGCTTGGCCTGGGCCTGAGCAAGCTCGGCAAGCCGTTGGCGGGCGGCATTCGTACCGTCGAGGGGCAGGGTGGCGGTCAGGCGCTCGCCGTCCTTGGTCCGGTAGCCGTCGGTGTCCCGCTCCGTCCAACCGACCTGGTCGAGCAGCTGGTTCGCCAGCTCCAGGTCGTACGTCAGCTCCACACCCAGGTCGTCGGCGTAGTCCGGGGTCGAGGAGGTGAGGAAGTTCGACGCCTGCCACTGCCCGAACGACGCAGCAGCCACGATCTGCTCACGGTCGATGGAGTGGAGCAGCGCCTGCCGGACGCGCTTGTCGTCGAAGGGAGCGCGGCTGTTGTTGATGTGGAGGGCGAACGGCGTCCCAGGCCGGATCTCACGGATGAACCCGAATTCCTCGCTCTGCTCGAACTCGGCGACGTTCTCCGGCGGGACGAAGTCGATCGCGTCCACCTCACCGGACAGCAGTGCGTTGTACCGGACGGGGTCCTCGCCGACGAACAGGAGGTTCAGGCTGTCGACGTAGGCCGGCCCGTCGTGCGTCCCGGGCGGGCCCCAGTTGTAGTCCTCGTTGCGGACGTACTCGATGCTCTGGCCCTTGTTCCACTTCTTGACAATGAAAGGACCTGATCCGATCGGCGCGTCGCAGGTGGTCTCGGGCGACTCGGTGAGCTGCTTCGGCGAGAGCAGCGCGAAGTAGCTCTGCGCCAGGATGTTGACGAACGAGTTGTAGGGCTGCGTGAGGTGGACCTCGAGCGTGTACTCGTCCTTGACCACGGACTCCTGGTAGGGCTTGAAGTACGCGGCGGAGAGCTGTGACTTCGTCGCGGGGGTGACGATGTAGTCGAAGTTGACCTTCACGGCCTCCGCGTTGAGGGGGGTCCCATCCGTGAACGTCACGCCCTCGCGGATGTGCAGGGTGTACACCGTGCCGTCTTCTGAGACCTCGTAACCGGTCGCCAGCCACGGTTCGAACTTCCCGTCCGCGGTCTGCCAGAACAGGGAGTCGGAGTACGGGCGTGAGGTGATCACGCCTGCAGAGGCGTCGATCAGCGGGTTGATGCACGCGGGCTCCGCGCCGTTGGTCGCGACGGTGAAGTCGCCCCCCGGCTTCGGCTCGCCCGAGGGCTCGCCGGCTCCCGCGCCGGAGGCCCCGGAGCAGCCCGCGAGGACCAGGGCAACGCCCGCGAGGCCGACGGCTCCGGCGAGCGCCGGTCTTCTGCGGCCCGCGGTCGCAGGTCGGTGGCGGGTGGGTGAGGTCATGGGGTGCTCCTTGCGGTTGGACGGCTCGGCAACGAGCCGGGATCTGGGCATGCGAGGTCGGCACGGATGCCGTGGTCGGGCGTCCGTGCGGAGGGATGGGACCGAACTCAGAGGAGCCGGCTGTGCTCCCCGAGCTGGTGGTAGGCGTGGTCGACGTAGACGAGCGGGTCCTGGCCGGCGTCGTGGTCCGCGAGGACGGCGCGCACGACGACGAGGAGGCTCTCCCCGGCGGGGGTGCGCTGCTCGATGTGCCCGCGCACCCAGGCGGCGCCACCGCGCAGCACCGGCTCGCCGCTGGGCAGGGGCAGCCAGTCCACACCGGCGAAGCGGTCGACGTTCTTGCGGGCGAACTGGGTGGCGAGGTGGGCCTGGTCCGCCGCGAGGAAGTTGACGGCGAGGGAGGACGCGGCACGCACCGCCGGCAGCGACGACGACGTCCCGGCCACCGAGAAGCCGAGGAGCGGGGGCTCCGCGGAGATGGAGAACACCGAGGTGGCGGTGAACCCGACCGGGCCGTCGGGGCCGCGCAGGGTGATGACGGCGACGCCGGCGGGGTGGTTGCGGAAGACGGTCTTGAAGCGCTCTGCGCTGATCTCCGCCGGGGCGACGCCGGGCAGGTCGAGGGCGTAGCTCTCGCTCGCGGCGCTCACGCCGTCACCGCCGTCAACGCGGCGAGGGCCGGGCCCTCGGTCGCGATCCACTCCGCCACCAGCGCGTGGGCCTCCGGGAGCTGCGTCTCGGTGGCCAGGACCGGGCGGGTGGGCACCCGGGCCCCCAGCTCGGTGAGCACGGGGCGCAGGTGCAGGTCCGCGGCGGCCAGGTGCACCGGGTTGCCCGCCACCTGCACCGGTACCGCGGCCACGCCGGCCAGGCCGCCGGCGCCGTACCGGTCGAGGAACGCCTTGAGCAGGCCGGTGTAGGTGGCCTTGTACGTGGGCGTGGCGACGACCAGCACGGCCGCCGAGGCGGCGGTCTCCAGCGCCCGCTCGAGCGCCGGCGTCGCCGGTGCGAACAGGTCGCCGGCGAGCGCCGAGAGGTCGACAAGCGCGGTGCGGGCGCCGAGGCGAGCGGCGACGGCGGCCGCCACCTGCTCGCCGAGCTGCTGGGTGCGCGAGTCCGGTCGCGGGTTGCCGGAGACCGTGACGACGGTCAGCGGACCGGTCACAAGGGGAAGAGGCGTGGTGGTCAAGGTGAGCTCCTGGGACGTCAGGTCGCCCGGACCGGTCCACGAAGGACCGGGAACGCTTCGGCGGGCGATGGCGAACGGGCCGCGCGGCGAAGGTGCCGCGGACCGGCGGGAGAAAGAGCGGGGGCGCTCGGAGGGTCCGCGCCGATGGGCGGCGCAGACCGGCGCCGGCTCGGCGGCGGCACGTGAGACGGTGCGACCGGCGGCGGCGCCGCGCGGAGGCCTGGGGGCCGCTAGGGCCGGGGGCGGCTCAGGCCGCCGGGGTCTCCGCGCGCCGGGGCATTCGACACCAGGTCGGCATGGCGTGCGGGAGCGCGGACGGGGTGGCGGTGACGTCGCGGTGACGGTCAGCGCGGTGCGCGTCGTGCACGACATCCCCCTTCGTCTCTCATGGCGCCTCTGCGGCGGCGGGCCACCTGGCCCGGCAGTGAAGAAGGTACGACGGCACGTCCGGAACCTCAGCCCTCGTCACCTGGCCGAGACGTGCCCGACGCCGCATCTCGTCCCGCGGTCACTTCGGGGGGATTTGCCCGACCCCCTTGCCCCGCCCGGGCGGATGCGATAAACGCGACCGGCCGGCGTCGCCACGGCGGCGCCGGCCCAGACCGGCGAAGCCGCTAGAGCAGCGCCGGGTCGTCCGTGACGTCGGCGATGCCGACGTGGATGGGCAGGTCCCGCAGCCGGTCGGGCGCCAGCCCCAGCGCCGCGGACAGCGCCGCGGCCACCTGGGCCCGCACGTCCTGGGCCAGCGGGAGCAGGGGCGTGCCGTACAGGACGACCACCTCCGCGGTGACAGCCTCGAGCTCTTGCCGGTCGTCGGTCGTACAGCGCACGCGCACGGCGCCGGCCTGGGCGACGGCGTCCAGGGCGTCGCGCACGCAGGCCACGAGCACGTCCGCGGCGACGTAGAACTCTCCCGCGGGGTGCCGTCCCCGCACCGGGGCCGAGGGCCGGAACACCGCCAGGGCGCGGGCGAAGAGATTCTCCCGGATGGCCACCCAGCCACGGTCGGTGTGCTGGCGCAGCGTGGTCGCGGCCCGCTCCAGCGCGCTCTCGCCGTTCATCGCCAGCCCTCCAGCTTCGTCTCCAGGCTCCGCCGGGCCCGATGCAGCTGCCCGCGCACCGCGTCGACCGTGGTGCCGCGGACCGCGGCCACCTCGGCGTAGCTCAGGCCCTCCACCTCGACGAGCAGCCAGGTGGAGCGCTGGGCGAGGGGCAGCTCGCGCAGAGCCCGGTCGAGGGCGCCGAGCAGGTCGCCCGCGAGAGCCTGCTGCTCGGGCCCGGCGCGCTCCGGGGCGGCCAGCGGCAGCTCGTCCACCGGCTCGGTGGGCGGGGGCCGGCGGCGCAGGAAGGTGCGCACCTGGTTGATGGTGAGGGCGAACAGCCAGGTGCGCAGCGCGGCCTCGCCGCGGAACGCGGGCAGGCCGCGCCACGCTGCCACGAGCACCTCCTGCAGGCAGTCCTCGGTGTCCCCGGCGTCCTCGAGCATCCGGTAGGCGTACCGGTAGAGCGCCGGGCCGTGCCGGTCCGCGATCACCCGGAACGCCGTCCGGTCGCGCAGCGCCGCACGCCGGGCCAGTGCCGCGTCGGGCAGGTCCTCGCCCGCTCCGCCCGCCATGTCGCCCCCGTCCGCGCCGACAGCCAGGTGTGACGCACCTCACAGCCACGTCGCCGTGAGGTTCGCGCCGAGGTGCGCGTCTCACCTATGACCGTGACATCGGCGACAGATGTCGGCAACTCGGCCAGCGAAAGGAACCTCCTGTGAGCGAGCAGACGCAGGGCACCTCCGGCGGCGCCGTCAGCACCCGCGAGACCGCCATGTCCCGGGGCGGCTCGGCCCTGAGCACGAGCCGGGGCACGACCACGATCTCCGACGTCGTCGTGAGCAAGATCGCCGGGATCGCCGCCCGCGAGATCAACGGCGTCCACGCGATGGGCTCGGGGACGGCCCGGGCCTTCGGGGCGATCCGCGAGCGCATTCCCGGCAGCACGACCAACCAGTCCATGGGTGTCCAGGTCGAGGTCGGCGAGACCCAGGCGGCGGTCGACGTGTCCATCGTCGCCGAGTACGGCGTGGCGATCACCGACCTCGCCGAGGGCATCCGCCGCAACGTCATCAACGCCGTCGAGCGGATGACCGGGCTGGAGGTCGTCGAGGTCAACATCGACGTCGTCGACATCCACCTGCCGCAGGACGACACCCAGCAGCCCGAGCAGGAGCCCCGGGTCCAGTGACCACCGCCCCGTCCCCCGCCCCGCCGGCGGCCGTGGTGGCCGTCGCCGTCGCCGAGGTGGTCCTCGCCGTCCCCGGCGTTGCGCGGCTGCACCCGGGCGCCTTCGGGGAGGTGGGCACCTACCTCCCCGGGCGCCGGGTTCCCGGGGTCCGGCTGCGGCCCGACGGCGTCGAGGTGCACGTGGTGGTGGAACGCGCCCTGCTGGACCGGCGGGTGCCGCTGCCCCAGGTGGCCGAGCGGATCCACCGTGCGGTCGCCGCCCTCACCGGCGGGCCCGTCCACGTCTTCATCGACGACCTCGCCGAACCGCCTCGTCCCCCGGCCAGCGGTGTGCCGCTGGCGGCCCCCATCCCCCTGGAGTGACCATGTCCGGCTCCGTGACCGGCCTGTTCGCGGGCCTGCTGCTCGCCGTCGCCGCCCTCGTCGGCGGGTTCAACGGCTTCCTCCTCGCCCTCGTGCTGGGGCTGGTCGGCTGGCTCATCGGCGCGGCCCTGACCGGCGAGCTCAACCTCGAGAGCTTCCGCTCCGGCCGCGGCCGTGGCTGAGCAGCGCGGGGCGGTGCGCGTCACCGACCGCGTCGTCGAGCGGATCGCCCGCACGGCGGTCCTCCAGGTCGACGGCGTCGCGCCGGAGGGCTCCACGACCGGCGCGATCGGCGGCGCGCTGGGCCGCACCTACCCGCGGGTGGACTGCACCGTGGCCGGCGACCACGTGCGCGTCTCCGTCGAGATCGAGATGCTCTGGCCGGCGTCCGCCGCCCGGGTGGCGCGCGAGGTCCAGGAGGCCGTGGCCGACCAGCTGGGACGGTACGCCGGGCTGCGCGCCGACACCGTCCACGTCCTCGTGGCCCGGGTGGCGGCCGCGGCGCAGGAGCCCAGGAGGGTCCAATGACCTCCCACCGCCCCCAGCACGCCGCGGCCCGCTCGGGCCCCGAGACGAGCGGGCGTGCGCTCCCGCCCGGTGGTTCCGGCACCGTCGCCGCCACGGCAGGGCCGGGCGGTCCGGCCGTGTCCGGGGCGCCTGACCGACGTGCGCCGGGAGCGGCCGTGGCGCACGAGTCAGGCGCGGTCTCGGGGCCCGGGGGCTGGGAGCCCATGCCGCCCGCGACCCGCCCCACCCGCAGCGGCCCGATCGGCGTCGTCGGGCCGGTGCTGGCCGTCCTGCTGATCGCCGCCGGGCTGGTGCTGCTGCGCGACGCGCTGGTCGGCTACCGCGCGGTCCCCGGGCCCGCGTGGATCCCGCTGGGTCTGGGGGCGGTCGACGGGTTGGCGCCGGGGACGGGGTTCCTCGTGGGCGGGATCATCGCCGTCCTCGTCGGTGTGTGGCTGCTGTACGCCGCCCTGCGCCGCCGGGTCCGTTCGCGGGCCGTGCTGCGCGCGCGCACCGGCGTCTACCTCGCGCCCGGCGACATCGCGCGCCTGGCCAGCGCGGCCGCCGAGGACGTGGGTGGCGTCGTCACCGCCTCCTCCAAGGCCGGCACGCGCTCGGTGCGCACGACCGTCCGCACCACCGGTGGTCCGGGCATCGACCAGGCGGTGCTCGACGCCGTGCACCAGCGACTCGACGTCCTCGACCCTGCCCCCCGCGTCACCGTCGTGGTGCGCGGGCCGACCGGGAGGAGTCGCTCATGAGCCGGGGAGTGCTCGCCGTCGACCGTGTGGTCGCCTTCCTGCTCGGGCTGGTGCTCCTGCTGGCCGGTCTCGCGGCGATCGCCTGGGGGGCCGGGAGGCTCTATCTCGTCTGGCCGGCGGTGCCGGCGGTGCTGCGCCTGCGGGCCCTGCGCGCCGCCGTCGAGCTCGGCTGGTGGGCGCCCACGGTCGCCGTCGCGGGCGTCGTCGCCGTCGCGCTGGGCCTGTGGTGGCTCCTCGCGCACCTCCCCCGGCGCGGCGTGGGCACCCTGGCCCTGCCCGGCGCGGGGGGCGGCGGGCTGCGCCTGGACCCCGACGCCGCCGTCGCCGCCGCCGCGGACGCCCTCGCGCAGGCGCCGGGCGTGCGCTCGGCCTCCGGGAGCATGCGGGACGACCGGGGCGAGCTCGTCGCCCTGCTCGACGCGACCATCGAGCCGACGGCGGACCTGGGCGCCGTCGTCGCCGCCGCCGAGCAGGTCAGCGCCGAGCTCGGGCACGTGCTGAGCCTGCCGGCGGCGCGCTGCCGGGTCGAGCTCTCGGTCGCCCGGCGCGGCCGGCAGCTGGCGCGGGCGGGGTAGGGGTAGGGGTCAGACCCGCACGGCCAGCCGGGCGAGCGCCGCGTCGAGGTCGGCGACGAGGTCGTCGACGTCCTCCAGGCCCACGGACAGGCGCACCACGTTCTCCGGCACCGCCAGCGCCGTGCCGCGCACCGAGGCGTGCGTCATCGCGTCGGGGTAGCCGATGAGCGACTCCACCCCGCCCAGGGACTCGGCCAGCTGGAACAGCTCCGTGCCCTCGGCCAGCACCCGGGCGGCCTGCGGCCCGCCGGCGAGCGCGAGGGAGATCATCCCGCCGAAGCCGGACATCTGCCGGGCGGCGATCTCGTGGCCGGGGTGCTGGGGCAGGCCGGGGTAGTAGACCCGCTCGACGGCCGGGTGCTCGACCAGGCGCTCGGCGATCGCCTGGGCGTTGGCGCTGTGCTGGTGCATGCGCACCGGCAGGGTCTTGATGCCCCGGACCGTCAGCCAGGCGTCCATCGGCGCCGAGACGGCGCCGACGGCGAACTGGAGGAAGCCCACCCGCTCGGCCAGGGCGTCGTCGTCGAGGATGACGGCGCCGCCCAGGACGTCGGAGTGCCCGCCGATGTACTTCGTCGTGGAGTGCACGACGACGTCGGCGCCGAGCGAGAGCGGGTTCTGCAACGCCGGGGAGGCGAAGGTGTTGTCCACGACCACCGTCAGCCCGGTTGCATGCCCGAGCTCGGCCAGCGCGGCGATGTCGGTGATCTTCATGAGCGGGTTGCTCGGGGTCTCCACCCACAGCACCTTCGTCTCCGGGCGGATGGCCGCCCGGACGGCGTCGGCGTCGGACATCTCCACGGCGCTGAGGTCCACGCCCCAGGCGCGCAGCACCCGGTCCAGCAGCCGGTAGGTGCCGCCGTAGACGTCGTTGCCGAGCACCACGTGGTCCCCGGGCGCCAGCAGGGCGCGCAGCAGGGTGTCCTCGGCGGCCAGGCCGGAGGCGAAGGAGTAGGCGTGCGCCCCGCCCTCGAGGGCGGCGAGCAGGGTCTGCAGGGAGTCCCGCGTCGGGTTGGCGCTGCGGTTGTACTCGTAGCCGCCGCGCAGCCCGCCGATGCCGTCCTGGACGAAGGTGGAGGTCTGGTAGATCGGCGGGATGACGGCGCCGGTGGTGGGGTCGAACTCCTGCCCGGCGTGGATGGCGCGGGTGCTGAAGCCAGTCATGAAGATCCTCTCAGGCGCCGGCGAAGGCCAGCAGGTCGTGACGGGTGAGCACACCGACCGGCACGCCGGCGTCGGTGACGAGCAGGGCGTCCGCCGCGCCCAGCGCGGTGCGGGCCACGCCCACCGGTTCGTTGATGCCGATCAGGGGCAGCGGCGGGCCGCTCACCTGCCCGACGGGGTCGCCGAGCTGGACGCGGCCGGAGAAGACGGCGTCCACCAGGGCCTTCTCGCTGACCGACCCCGCCACCTCGCCGATGACCACCGGCGGCTCGGCGAGCAGCACCGGCAGCTGGGAGACGCCGTACTCGGTGAAGATGCCGATCGCGTCGCGCACGGTGTCGCCCGGGTGGACGTGCACGAGGTCCGGCAGGCCCCCGGTCTTGGCGCCGAGCACGTCGGCCACGGTGCGCTCGTCGCCGCCGGGGTGGAAGCCGTAGGAGCGCATCCAGTCGTCGTTGAAGATCTTCGCCATGTACCCACGGCCGCCGTCGGGCAGCAGCACGACGACGACGTCGTCCGCCGTCAGGTCCCGGGCCGCCCGCAGTGCGGCCACCACGGCCATGCCGCTCGAGCCGCCCACGAGGATGCCCTCCTCCTGGGCCAGGCGCCGGGTCATGGCGAAGGAGTCGGCGTCGCAGACGGCGATGACCTCGTCGACCACGGAGGGGTCGTAGGCGCCGGGCCAGAAGTCCTCCCCGACACCCTCGACGAGGTAGGGCCGTCCCTCGCCGCCGGAGTAGACCGAGCCGACGGGGTCGGCGCCGACGACCCGGACGGCGCCGTCGGAGACCTCCTTGAGATAGCGGCCGGTGCCGCTGATGGTCCCGCCGGTGCCCACGCCGGCGACGAAGTGGGTGAGGCGGCCCTCGGTGTCGCGCCAGATCTCCGGGCCGGTGGTCTCGTAGTGGCTGCGCGGGCCGTTGAGGTTGGCGTACTGGTTGGGCTTGAACGCCCCGGGGATCTCCGCGGCGAGCCGGTCGGAGACGCTGTAGTAGGACTCGGGGCTGTCCGGCGCCACGGAGGTCGGGGTGACGACGACCTCGGCGCCGTAGGCGCGCAGCACGTTGCGCTTGTCGTCGCCGACCTTGTCCGGCACGACGAAGACGCACCGGTAGCCGCGCTGCTGGGCGACGAGCGCGAGCCCCACGCCGGTGTTGCCGGAGGTCGGCTCGACGATCGTGCCGCCCGGCCGCAGCTTGCCCTCGGCCTCGGCGGCGTCGATGATCCGTCGGGCGATGCGGTCCTTGCTGGACCCGCCGGGGTTGAGGTACTCGAGCTTGACGAGCACGGTGGCGCGCAGGTCACCGGTGACGTGCTGGAGCTTGACCAGGGGGGTGTTCCCGACGAGGTCGACGACGGTCTCGGCGTACTTCATGTGTGGTCCTCGGGTGGGTGCGCGGCGACGGCGCGGCGCAGGTCGGCGGATGGGCAGGGCTGAGCGTGGGCGCTCAACAACAACACAGGCGGACGACCGAGGACATGCCCGGCACTGTAGCGGACGCGTCCCGGGCGGCGCACCCAGCTGCTACCGGGCGGTGTCGGCGTCGACCGGCGAGACGGCGGCGTCGACCGGCGGGAGGGCGTCGACCGGCGAGACGGCGGCATCGGCCGGCGGGACCACCGCGGGCGTCTCGGGGAAGCCGGGGTCGTGGTCGAGGATCTCGAGCACCTCGCCCATGCGGGTGATCTCCAGGACGAAGGTGACGACCTCGGGGGGCTGGATGAGGCGGGGCGGGGCGGCGAGCCGGCGGGCGAACGAGCCGAGCGCGCCGAGCACCGCGGAGTCGATGAAGGTGACGTTGCGGACGTCGATGTCGACCGGCAGGCCAAGCGCGAGGGCCTCGGCGATGGCCTCGCTCAGCTCGCGGGTGAGGCTCATGTCCGCGTCGCCGCTCAGCACCAGCCTGGTGCGCGCCGGGGACGTGAGGAGAGCGACCTCTCCCATATGGTTCTGCATCCGTTGCCCCCGTTCGGTCCAGACTGCCCAGACCTGAGGGGAACGCTACGCGCCGTCGTTTACTTTGTAAATCCCGTTGCGCGGCGACGGTAATGCCGCATGCATCCGCCAGTTGCGTGATCATGCGACCACCACCCTCCCAAGGAGGAGCGCCGTGAGCTTCGACGCCGAGAACCTGCAGCCGCCGTCCCCCGGGCCCGCCCTGGCCGGCGAGCAACGCGCGGACGGCGCTGCGGTGGCGCCGCGGTCCGCCGTCGTTCTCGTCGCCGGGAGCATCCTGGCCGTCGTCGGCGGCGTGGTGGCGGCCCTGGCCTGGGCAAGCTCGCTCCAGCACGCCCTCGTCGGGGATCTCGCCGGCAGCGACCCGGGCCGAGCTCCGATGGTCCTCGGCGCCCTGGCGGCCCTGGCCGGGATTGCCCTCCAGATCGTCGGCGTCTGGAGGCTGGCCTCCGGGGTTGACTACCTGGCGCAGCGGGAGAAGGACCGAGAGCACGGCCGGACGTCCTGACCCACCCAGACATGCCAAGCCCCGGGGCGACGGCTATGGTCGCGGTGAGCCCAGAACGGACATCCCGGACAGGCGTGGAGGGGTGGGATGGCGCCACGCAGCACCGAGCGGCCGACACTGACCCGAGAGGGCATCGTCGAGGCGGCCATCACGCTCATCGACCACCAGGGCCTGGGCGCGCTGAGCATGCGCCGGCTCGGCTCGGAGCTCGG
The DNA here is from genome assembly GCF_009193175.1 of Georgenia ruanii. GTDB lineage: Bacteria > Actinomycetota > Actinomycetes > Actinomycetales > Actinomycetaceae > Georgenia > Georgenia ruanii. The sequence goes on from NZ_VUKE01000015.1 coordinate 33,613, forward strand.
CGTCGAGGCCATGGCGCTGTATCGGTACGTCAACGGCCGGGAGGACCTGCTCGAGGCCGTCGTCGACGACCTCACCTCCCGGGTACGCCTGTCCGACGACCTGCACCTCGGTCCGCACGGCAGCTGGCAGGCCTACCTGCAGAAGCTGGCGCACCAGATTCGAGACCTGACCTTCACCCACCCGCAGGTCTTCCCCCTCATCGCCACCCGGCCCCCGGCCGCCCCGTGGCTCCGGCCCCCGCTGCGCAGCCTGCGGGTGGTCGAGGACTTCCTGCAGGTCCTCACCGGGGAGGGCTTCAGCGACGACGACGCGGTGGCGGCGTACCGCACGTTCACCAGCTTCCTCATCGGCCAGCTCCTGCTCGCCGCGGCCCAACGGGGCGCCCCCATGCCGGCCTCCGGGGAGATCGACGAGGGCGACGCCTCGGCGCCTCGCAGCACGGAGGCGATCGCCGAGTACCCGGCCATCGAGCGGCTCCGGGGCCGCCTGGCCGAGGACCACAGCGACGCGGAGTTCGAGCGGGCGCTGGAGGACCTGCTCAACCGGATCGACGCGCGGGTGAGCCGGTAGATCGGGCGACATCTCCCGCTCCCGCCACCTGCGAGAGTCGTGGCCGTGTCACGCGCATCGCAGCGCCTCCTGGAGTGCGGTGAGGTTCTGCCGCATGACCTGCTGGTAGTCCTTCGCCGGGTCCACGAGCCCCTCGACGGGGTCGAGCACGGCGGTGGTCACGCCCAGGTCCGCGGCCAGGGTTTCGGCCACCTTGGGGTTGACGAGGGTCTCGGCGAAGATGGTGCTGACGTTCTCGGCGCGGACGACGTCGGCGATCTCGGCCAGGCGCGCGGGGGACGGCTCCGCCTCCGGGTCGAGGCCGGCGATGCCCACCTGGTGCAGGTCGTAGGCGTCGGCGAGGTAGCCGTAGGCCTCGTGGGAGACGACGACGGTGCGGATCTCGCAGGTCGCCAGGCCGGTGCGGAACGCGTCGTCGAGCGCGGTCAGCTCTGCGGACAGGCGCTCCGCGTTGGCCGCGTAGTCGGCGGCGTTGTCCGGATCGATGTTCGCCAGCTCGCCGGCCACCTCGCCGGCCACCGCCGCCAGGCGCGCCGGGTCGAGCCAGAAGTGTGGGTCGGCCCCGCGCGCACCGTGCTCGTGCTCGTGCCCGTGCTCGTGCTCGTGCTCGTGCTCGTGACCCTGCCCGTTCCCGTCTTCGCCGTCGTGGCGCTCCTCGGCGGCCGCGGCGAGGTCGGCGTGAGCGGCGGCGTCGACGACGTGAGCCGGGGCGCTCTGCCCGACAGCCTCGTCCACGGACGGCTGAAAGCCGTTCAGGTAGACGACAAGATCGGCCGTGCCCAGCTGCGCCACGTCGCGGGGGGCCAGCTCGACGTCGTGCGGCTCGGCCCCTTGCGGGGTCAGGCTCGCCACGGTGACGTGCTCCCCGCCGACCTGCTCAGTCACGTACTGCAGCGGGTAGAAGGACGCCAGCGCCTCCACCCGGCCGTCCTGGCCTGGAACGTCGGGGACGTCGCCCGACCCGTCACCATTCGAGCAGGCAGCCACGGTCACGGCCAGCGCGAGCGTGGTTGCCAGGGCAAGGAGGCGTCTCGGGCTTCGACTCATCTCGTTCATGAGACTGATTCTCATTACATCTGAGACTGATAGTCAAACTCGATGTGTATCGGCGTGGCCTTCGCGGCAGCCCGCCCACCGTCGGTGAGCATGGCCAGGTGCCCCGCTCAGACGCTCCGCCAGTCCCCCACTCCCGCGCCTCTGGGGCGCCCGTGCTGGCGCCGACGGAGTCGCACCGGGTGCGGTGGAGGCTGACGGCGATAGTGGTGCCGCTGATGGTTGCCACGGTCGTCGGCCTTGTGCTCCTGTGGCCACGCGGCGAGACCCCGGTGCGCTCAGTGCCCGTGCACGCTCCCGGCACGAGCATCGAGATCGGCACGGTGGTCGACATCCTCGAGGAGACGGGCTCGGCCGAGTTCGGCATGGGCGGGCAGGTGCGGGTGGAGCTCGAGACCGGTCAGGGGGCGGGCCACACCGTGCCCGCCCAGGTGCCGCCAGAGGTGATGGCCAACGGCGTGGACGTCGGCGACCGGATGCGGCTGATGGTCATTCCCGAGGCGCTGGGCACCGGCAGCCCCTACATCTTCTGGGACTTCGAGCGTACGGTCCCGGTGGGGTGGCTCGCCCTCGGCTACGCCCTCGCCGTCCTCCTCGTCGCCCGTTGGCGCGGGCTGGCCGCCATGGTCGGCCTGGGCGCCTCACTGGCCGTGATGGTGGTCTTCGTGCTCCCGGCCCTCATGCTGGGGCACCCGCCGCTGCTCGTGGCACTGGTCGGCTCGGCCGCGATGCTGTTCCTCTCCCTCTACCTCGCCCACGGCGTCTCGATCCGCACGACGACCGCCCTGCTCGGCACCTTCGTGGGCCTGGCCATCACGGTCGTCCTAGCCCTGTGGGGCACCCGGGCGGTCAACCTGACCGGCACCGGTTCCGAGCAGTCACTCACGTTGATCAACGCGTTCCCGAACCTGTCCCTGGCCGATCTGCTGCTGTGCGGCATCGTCATCGCCGGGCTCGGCGCCCTCAACGACGTCACGATCACCCAGGCCTCCACCGTGTGGGAGCTGCACGCGGCCAACCCCGCCCTGTCCCGGCGCCGGCTGTTCTCCCAGGGCATGCGCGTGGGACGCGACCACATCGCCTCCACCGTCTACACCCTGGCGTTCGCCTACGTCGGCACCGCGCTGCCGATGCTGATGCTCGCGGCGCTGATGGACCGCTCGGGCCTGGAAACCCTCATGTCCGGCGAGATCGCCGAGGAGGTCGTGCGCAGCCTCGTCTCCTCCATCGGCCTGGTCCTCGCCGTCCCGATCACCACCGGCATCGCCGCCCTGCTCGCGCCCAACACTCCCTCCACCTCCTCTCGCACGGCCCAGACAGGTCTTGCGGCCAGCGGCTCCACAGTTGGTGGGCAGTGATCAGGTCGGTTACCTGAAGGTCATCGCCAGGCTCGGCGGGGCGGCGCGCGGCGAACCACGGAGCTTGTCGACCACTCCGACCCCGGCTCGCAGGGCCGATTCCAGTGGTGGTCGCAGGGCCTCGGCGCTTCAACATGCGACCTGCACAGCTGGCGGTCGCCGGGCGGGGCGGTCGGGGCTAACGTTCCTCCACGACGAGGGAGGCTGATGATGGCCCGCTGGCTGCCGGTCGTCGCGGCGCAGGTGCCGGCCCGGGATCCTGGACATCGCCCGCACCATCGGCGGGGACCTCTTTGGCGCAATCTTCCTGGCGACCGTCATCATCCCCCGTTCACCGCGGGCATCGCGATCCAGGCCGCAGGGTCCCGCCTCATGTACGCCATGGGTCGCGACGGCGGCCTCCCGCGGCGAGTCTTCTGCTCATTCCTGCCCCGGCTCTACACACCGGCGTTCACCCCCCCCGGCTCGCCGAGGAGAGCGGGGAGGCGGCGCTCGAGCGGCCGCCGTCGTGAGCCCGAGGTGCTGAGGTGGCGACATGGCGAACATCGATCTGGTCAACGTCCCCGAGCGGCACCGCTACGAGGCACGCATCGCCGGCAAGCTCGCCGGGTTCACGCAGTACCGGGTGGTCGGCGACCAGGACGTCTTCGTCCACACGGTGGTCGACCCCGCGCACGAGGGCCGGGGCGTCGGGTCGGCCATCGTGCGCGGCGCGCTGGACGACGTGCGCGCCCACGGCCGCCGGGCGGTGGCGGTGTGCCCGTTCATGGCCGCCTGGCTCGGACGCCACCCGGGCCTGTACGACGACATCCTCGACGAGGCGCCAGGCACGGCGCGGGACTGACGCCGCGGCGGCCGGTCCGGTGCTGCGGGCTCCCGGCGGTCGTGCCGGCCGGTCCGGGGCCGTCGTGCGCGCGGCCCCGGACCGGTCGGCCCAGCGAGATCAGGCGCGGCGGCGACCACCGAGCGCGAGCACTGCGGCGACGAGGCCGGCGGCGCCGACCACCAGGCCGGCGATGCCGAGGGCGCGGGCGGCCGGGTCGCTGCCGGGTTGGGCGGCGGCGCCGTCGTCGGGAGCCGACACGCCGTGCTCGTGCGCACCGTCCGCCGCCAGGGCGACGGCGGGCGCGGGGCGCTCGGGCTCCTTGCCGTCGACGGCTGCCTGGTCCCAGGCGACGACGGTGCCGTCGTCGTAGGTCTGGGTGGCCGGCACCACGAGCTCGTCCACCAGCGGGAGCGGACCGGTGGAGATGGCGAACTCCTGGAACTGTCCGGGCTCGATGCGCACGCCCGGCTGGGCGGTCCAGGTGATGGCGGTGACCGCCTCCTTGATCGTGAGGTCGCCCATCTCGACGGGCTGGGGCAGCTGCTCGCGGGTGACGACCGCGTCCCACCCGGGGACGGGCTGGGTGCGGGCGCTGACCAGCGGGGTGTCGGTCGGGACGGTGACCTCGAGCTTGACGGTGCCGGCGGTGTCGGACTCGTTCGGTACGCGGAACGTCAGCTTCTCGTACCCGCCCTGCGAGGCCTCCCCGTCGGAGTTGACGCTGACGTGGGCGGAGGCAGGGCCGGCGAGCGCCGCGCCGGCCCCGGTGAGGCCGACGACCAGCGTGAGGACCGCGCCGGTGCGGCCCAGCACGTGGCCTCTGGACTGGTGGGAAGCGATGGGACGCGGAGCGGGAACGCGAGGTGCGGACAAGATGATGCCTTTCGGGATTGGGGATGTGGTCACCGCCGGGCGCGCGAACGCCCGGCGGCGGAGATGACCTGCTCAACCGCCCGCGCCGGAGGCGCGGGTTCGATACGGCGGGGCCGGGCGGCCCCGCGGCTCACTGCCCGGCGCGGCGCCGACGCCGCACGACGGCGACGACCGCGGCGGCCACGAGGACCACCAGCACGACGACGCCCCACACGACCGGGCCGGCCGCGCCGGTCGAGGCGCCCGTGCTGGGGCTCTGCGCCGCGGTGGCGGACGGGGACGCCTCGGCCGTGGCGGACGGTGCGGACGTGGACGGCGCGGGCGCCGGCGCGGCGGGCACATCGACCGTGAAGGCAAAGTGCCCCTCGATCGGGTGGCCGTCGCTGGAGACGACCCGCCAGGTGACCTGGTAGCCGCCGTTGGGCACCTCGGACGGGAGCGCCAGAGAGACGGTGTGCCCGGTGACCGCGGGCTTGGCGTCGGTGAGCGGCTGCCCGGCGGCGTCACGGACGACGATGGCCGGGTTGATGTCGAGGACGTCGTTGTTGAAGGTCAGCGTGACGGTCGGTGGCGCGCTGGTCAGGTGCGCGCCGTCCTCGGGCGAGGCGCTCAGCAGGACGTCGTGGGCGCGGGCCGGTGCGGCGACCAGGACGAGCAGGAGGCCGACCACGACGGACAGGGGACCCCACCCGAGCGCGACGCGCCGGGGCAGGGGTGAAAGAACGGACATGGGTACTCCAAGCGGTGTGCGAAGGCGCGGCCCAGGCATGCGGCGTGGTCATGGGCCACCGGACCTCTCCGCGTCGACGTCGCCAGGGCGCACCCCGGAGGGGGAGACCTCCGAGGCGGCTGGTGGGCACGGCGGGCACACCCTGGGCCCACGACGGGCCAGGGCAACGTCAGAACGCGGGGGCGCCCCGAGGTGGCCCGCGGCGGGGCGCGACGTCGATCCCCGCGGACAGGCGGCGAGGCACCTGCACCCGGCGCCAGGCCCGGGCCCGCCGCCTGGGCGGCAGCTGGGCCGGTCGACGGCCCGGGACGGCGAACAGCAGGAACACCCGCTCGAGCAGCGCCCACAGCGCCCGCTCGCCCAGCAGCAGCACCGCCGCGCTGAGCAGGGTGGCCACGACGTGGGCACCGAACATGGCCACCGAGACGCCGTGCTCCGCATGAGCGGCAACCGCGTCACAGCTCATTGCGAGGGCACCCGGCGTCGCGCCGTGATGACCGACATGAGCGTTCCCCGGCACAGTGCAGGCGGATGCCGCCTCGGTGGCGGCCAACGCGTGGTGCAGCGCCACCTGCCCGGCAGACAGGGCAACCAGCACGCCGGGTGGCGACAAACGCCACCGGGCCAGCACCGCGGACGCCAGGTAGACCAGCACCGCCAGCATCGCCAGCACCAGCGCGCCCGGCAGGCGGCCCCCGCCGACGAAGTGCGCGCCCACGCCCAGGCCGAGGATCGTCCCGGTCAGGACGCCCCCACGAACCAGACGCAGTACGCCACGCCTGGGATCGTCCACGCCGCCAGGCTACCGGGGACGCGCCGGACGGAACGATTGCCCTGACTGTCGGTCCTCGGCGGGCCGGTAGCTCAGCGCCCGCGCGGCTTGAGCCGCAGGTGCGGCAGCTCCGGGGCGGGCAGCGGCGGACCGTCGTACCCGGTCACCGCGCCGAACCGGCCCAGCCCGTCCGCCTCCCCCGCGAGGGCCGCCTGCCACTGCGCGCGGGCCTCGACGATCTCCTCGTGGCTGCGGCCGACCAGGTTCCACCACATGAGCACCTGCTCGCCGAACGGCGCCCCGCCCAGGAGCACCGCCCGCACGGGCGTCTCCCCCGCCTCGAGCACCAGCGCGTCCGCGCCCGGGGCGAGGTAGGCCAGCCACGCGGGCCCGACCGGCCGGCCGGCCACCCGCAGGTCCCCGACGTCCACGAGGACGCCATGCTCGAACGCGGGGTCCACGGGCAGGTGCACGACGGCGCCAGCCGGGAGGTCGAGCTGGGCCGCCACCATCGGGGAGTACGCCCGGGCTGGCGACGTCACCCCGCCCAGCGTCCCCATGAACACCCGCACCCGGGCGCCGTCGACGACGAGCTCAGGCAGCTCGGGGACGTGCTCGAAGGCCGGCGGGCCGTCGCGGTCGGCGTCCGGCAGGGCGGTCCACAGCTGGATGCCGTGCAACCGCCGCTGGTGCGGGAAGCGCCGGAGCGTGCCCTCCTCCGAGTGGCAGATGCCGCGGCCCGCGGTCATGAGGTTGAGCTGGCCGGGCGCGATGGTCTGCAGCGAGCCCAGGGCGTCCCGGTGCAGCACCTCCCCCTCGAACAGCCAGGTCACGGTCTGCAGGCCGATGTGCGGGTGCGGGGCCACGTCCATGCCGCCGGAGACGGCGATGTCATCCGGGCCGTAGTGGTCGGCGAAGCAGAACGGCCCGATGAGGGAGCGCTGCCGCGAGGGCAGCGTGCGCCGCACCGTCATCGCCCGCGGCCCGCCCAGCGGCACGTCGCGCGGCTCGATCAGCTCGACGTCGACCGTGGCCGTCCCGGCCGCGCACAGCCGCTCCTGGGGTCGTGGCTCGAGGTTCGTCATGTCGCCAGCGTAGGAGGGCGGCGTCGCCTCAGCCCTCTCGCTCCTCCGCCGCGGATCGTTCCGCTGATCCCGTGATCAGGCCAGGGACGAACACGTCGCGGGCGAAGGCGAGATCTGCCTCCGGCAGCTCGCCGGCCCCGGGGCTGTTGAGCATCACGATGGCCGTCCGTGTGCCGTCGTGCGACTGACCGCGGAGCGTCGCGGCGCGGTCCGTGCGGTAGATGAAGCCGAGCCCTCCGGAAGCGTCGTAGGGCTTGTACTCAGGATCGTCGAGCAGGTCCGCGGGCAGACCTCCGGTGGTCTCGTCCTGGTAGGTGAAGGTCATCTCCGTGCCGGTCTCGAGATTTCTCAGGAAGCCCTCGACCGCGGAACCGTCGGGCAGGGGCAGCCGCCGCAGCCGGCCGAAGGTGAAGTCGCTGCCCCTGGCCAGCTCCAGGAGGAAGGTCGCCTCGGAGCCGGTGAGCGGCGTCGTTCCCGGCGGGGGTACGGCGCCCGGGAACGGGGAGGCGCCGTCGGCCGGCGGCGCGTTGGCGCCGCAGCCGAGGTGGCCGCACTCGGGCATCGTGTCGACGTAGATGTCCTCGAGGAACGTGGTGTACGAAGTGACGGTGTCCATGGGGACGTCGTCGTCGCCGGAGACGATGTGCTCGACGGCGAGCAGCTCGCCGGTGGCTCGGTCGAGGATGACCCGGACCTCCTCCACATGTCCGTCGAGGTCGGGCGGGGATGACCAGCGCCGCATCTCCTCGGCCACGGCCGGATCGTCGGGGACGGGGTCGGGCCTGTAGGGCACGTGGCGGGCGGCGCCGAAGGCGAGCCCGGTGCGTCCGGCCCTGTCGGTCACCGTCCCGTAGCTGGTGACATCCAGGGTCGCCAGGCCGTCGAGGAACGCGGACCGTTCCGACGCTGCGGGGGCGCTGTACCGGCCCTCGCTGCTCCCGTACACGCTCAGGGCGGCGTAGGCCGCCTCGTCCTTCGGCGCGCCGGCGGTGAGCCGCTGCACGATCTCGCCGGGGGTGCCGCTGAGGTCCGCGGGTGGCGGAAAGTCGCCGGGAGCGAAGTCGCCGTACCCGTAGCGAGCGACTCCGTCGTCCTTCTGCAGCTGGCGGACGGAGCCGTCGGGAGCCACCCAGGTCTCGATCGAGACCTGCAGGGGGTCGGGCTCCATTGGGGCGCCCGGGGCCTTCCGCCCGAACGACCAGCTCTCTCCCGCCAGCCGCGTGTACCGGTAGGCGCCGGCGGGCGGGGTGGGGTCCGTTGTGGCCCGGACCCGGTCGGCGAGCTGTTCGAGCTCGGCGCGGGCGGCCGTGCCCTCGGGTTCGGTATAGGCGAGCATCGGCACGGTCGCCGCAGCGGGCGCCGTGGAACCGGTGCCGGTGATGATGCCCGGCAGCACGCCCGCGGCGGCCAGACCGAGGACGAGGGCCGCGGCGGCACCCACCAGCGCCAGCCGCCGACGCCGTACATGGTGGGGGGCCTCGATCGCGGGCAGGGTCCGCTCGTGGGCGAGCACCCAGCGCAGCGTCGCGTCGACCTGGTCCGAGCCGGCGAGCGGCTCCTGGCGGGTCGGGTCGAGCTCGGCGAGCTGGGTGAGGACGGCGCGTTCGGCGGTCATCGGCGGGCTCCTTCCTCGACGAGGGGGCGTTCGGGCCAGACGTCGACCTGGGGGAGGCGGTCGAGGATGCGCAGCAGGTGGCGGCGGGCTCGCAGGAGCCGGACGCGGAAGGTGCCGGGCTCGCAGCCGAGCACGGCGGCGGCCTCTCGGGCGGTGAGCCCGTCCCAGGCGACGAGGGTGAGCACCTCACGCTCGCCGGCGGTGAGCTTGCCCCAGGCGCGGACGAGGTCGGTGCGCGAGGCGACGTCGGCGGCCAGCTCGAGGTCCACGGGCTCGGGCTCGGCGGCGAGGCGGACGTGCAGGGCGTGCCAGCGCCCGTGTGTGCGGGCCGCCGTGAGCATGAGGTTCCGCGCGATGCCGAAGAGCCATGGCCGCGGCTCCGCCGGCGCTGCGTCGAGCCGGCGCCAGGCCACCAGGAACGTCTCGGCGACGACGTCCTCCACCTGCGGGGGCGGCAGCCGCCGGCGGACGAAACGCTCGAGCTCGGCGCGATGTGCCCGGTAGAGGCGCGTGAACCTGTCTGCGTCTGACACCCACACACCACCTCGTGCTCGGCGAACCAGCCCTGTCACCTTCTACATCGCCGGGACACCACCGTCCGTTACACGAGATCTGGAACGCCCAGCGGGCGGGGCACGCGCCGCGCCGCGCTCCTGGACGTCATCCTGGGGGCGCTTAGCACCTGACCAGCCACGAAGGCCTTCCGGTAACCCGCCTACCATCGGCCCTGATGACCAGCTTCTCGACCCGCGCGCGGGCCGCCCTGCCGTGGGCCGTCGTCGTCGGCATCGTCCTGGTCGCGCTGAGCCTGCGCGGCCCGATCGTCGCCCCGCCGGTGGTCATCCGGGACATCCAGGCCGAGCTGGGGCTCTCCGCGACGGCGGTCGGGCTGCTGACCGGCCTGCCGGTGCTCTGCTTCGCCCTCGCCACCCCGCTGGCCACCCGGGTGATCCGCCGCGCCGGCCCCGAGATCGCCGTCGTCGTCTGCCTGCTCGGGGTGCTGGCCGGCACCATCGTGCGGTCTGCCGGCGGCACCGCGGTCCTCTTCCTCGGCACCGTGATCATCGGCGCCGCGATCGCGATCGGCAACGTCGTCGTCCCGGTGATCATCCGGCGGGACGTGCCGTGGCAGCGCGCGTCGCTGGTGACCGGCGTCTACACCGCCTCGCTCAACGTCGGCTCGATGATCACCTCGCTCGGCACGGCGCCGCTGGCGGCGGTGGTCGGCTGGCGCTGGGCGCTGGCCACCTGGGGGCTCCTCGCCGTCGCCGGGGCAGCGTTCTGGGCGGTGCTCGCCCACCGCCGGGACCGCACGCCCCTGGTCCGGGCAGCCCGGTCGGCGGAGGAGCCGGCCGTCGGGGGCCGCGTCGGCCGGATCGGCTGGCTCCTCATGATCGCCTTCTGCGGCCAGTCGTTCTCCTACTACGCGGTCACCGCGTGGTTGCCGACCCTGCTGGCCGACACTCGCGGGCTCGGCGCGGAGAGCTCCGGCGTCATCGCCTCGCTGTTCCAGATCGCGGCCGTGGTCGGTGCCTTCGCGGTGCCGGCGCTGGCCGCCCGCACGCCGGCGTGGGTGCCGGTGGCCGTCATCGGGGCGCTCTGGTGCTCGCTGCCGGTCGGCCTGCTGCTCGCGCCGCAGGCCTACACCACCTGGTCGATCATCGGAGGCATCGCCCAGGGCGGCGGCTTCACCGCGATCTTCTCGATCATCGCCCGCGTCACCCGCAGCAACCACGAGGCGGCCGCGGTGTCCGCCCGGGTCCAGACGGGCGGCTACGTCGCGGCCACCTTCGGCCCGTCGCTCGCGGGGGCGCTGCACGCGGCCACCGGCGCGTGGGTCGCGCCGCTCCTGCTGGTGCTGGTCGCGACGCTGACCTTCACCGGCGGGGGCATCGTCGCCGCCGTTCAGGCGCGTCGGCAGGGGCCCGCTGCGAACTAGCCCTCCGCCCGGCTGGCGCCCAGCCCGGCGTCCCGGGCCCGGGCGATCGCCTCGGCGCGGGTGGCGAGCCGGAGCTTGGCCAGGATCGTCGAGACGATGTTGCGCACCGTCTTCTCGCTGAGGAACAGACCGGCGGCGATGGCCGCGTTGGTCGCGCCGCCCGCCATGAGCTCGAGCACCTCGGCCTCGCGCGCGGACAGCTGCGGGAAGGCGCGATGATCGGCCGCCGAGGGCCGCGGCCGGGCGAAGAGCTGGCTCAGCCGCGCCGCGATCGGCGCCCCGAACACCGCCTTCCCGGCGGCCACGACCCGGATCGACTCGACGATGTCCGCGCCGGCGGCCCCCTTGAGGGCGTAGCCGCGGGCCCCGGCGCGCATGGCGGCGAAGACGGCCGCGTCGTCCTCCACCATGGTGAGGACGAGGATCGCCCCCGCGGTGCCGGCGTCCACGATGCGCCGGGTGGCCTCGACGCCGTCCATCTCCCCCGGCATCCGCAGGTCCATGACGACGACGTGGGGCCGCAGCTCGACGCACAGGGCCACGGCCTCGGCGCCCGACGACGCCTCGCCCACCAGAGCCAGCCCAGCCGTGTCGGCGACGAGGCGGCCCAGGCCCTCGCGAAACAGGGGATGGTCGTCGGCGACGACGACGCTCAAGAGGTCCGCGGCGCCGGGGGCCGTCATGCCCGTGCTCCGCTCGGGCCGCCCGGGCCGGGCGCGGCGGGCAGGAGCTCGCCCGCCAACGGCACACGCAGTCGAACGAGCGTGCCGCGCGGCGACCGCCGAGTGATGCTCAGGGTGCCGCCGAGCTCATCGGCACGCTCGCGCATCGACTGGATCCCGATGCCCGGCCGGTAGTCGGCCGCCAGCCCCGGCCCGTCGTCGGCGACGTCCAGGACGAGCTCGTGCCCGACCGCCAGGCGGATCCGGAACGCGGCGTCGCGGGCGTGGGTGACGGCGTTGGTCATGGCCTCGAGCGCGACGAGGTAGGTGGCGCTCTCCACGGACCCGGGGAGCGGGGGGAGGCGGGTGCCGCCGTCGAACGCGGCGGCGCCGAGCTGCTCGGCCCGTTCCCGGATGGCGCCGGCGAGGCCCAGCGCGTCGAGGGCCGGGGGTCGCAGTGCGTAGACGAGGCGACGCACCTCGGCCACCGCGTCCTGCGCGGTGATGTGCAGGTCCGCGAGGGCCCGTTCGGCGACGGCGGGTTTTTCGCTCAGGTGCCGCAGAGCGTGCTCGATGCCGAGCACCATCCCGGCGAGGGTCGGGCCGAGACCGTCATGGAGGTCGCGCCGGATGCGGCGCCGTTCCTCGTCGCGGGCGAGGACCAGGCCGTCGCGAGCGTCGCGCAGGGCTCGCACCAGCAGGGTCGAGCGCGCCGTGGCGGCCAGGTGGGGCGCGAGCCTGCGGAGCAGATCCCGGTCTCGTTGATTGATGTGGTCGACGCCGCTCTCGACGACGAGGTGGCCGATCACCTCGCCGGCGAACGGCAGGGGCACCCGTTCCTTTCGTCCCCCACCCGGTTCACCATCACTGATGACGGCCACCCCGCCGACCTCGACGGCGGCGTGGCGCAGGCCGATCACCTCGGCCAGCGTCCGCACGCTGGCGGGCAGCGCGTCGTCCGGGCCTGCCGCGTCGGCGAGGCGCTGCGCCAACCGGGTGATGACCTGCGCGGGGTCCGCACCGCCGCCGTAGACCACGCGGTTCACCCGCCGTTGGACGCGGTCACGCAGCGGCACCGTGGCGAGGACGGCGACGGCGACGGTCAGGCCGACGGGCGACCAGCCCGCGACGAGCGTCCCCAGAGCCCAGATCACGACGCCGTGCACAACGAGGGCCACGCCGGTCAACGCGGCATAGGCGACGGCCCGACTGACGACGAACCTGATGTCGAGCAGGCCATGGCGGACGATGCCCACCCACGCCGCGACGGCGAACAGCGGGAGCAGCAGGTCGGCGGCCGCCCCCATCCAAGGAACCCAGGCGCCCAGCCCGGCGGCCAGGTCCGCGGCGAGCCACGAGCCCGCCCACAGCCACGCGACGATGACGACCAGACGCAGGGCCCGGCGTGTCCGGTCGTCGGTGGCGTGCCGGAACCGCGTCGTGGCGGCCAGCGCCGCAAGCACAGCGGCGGGGGTGCAGAGCAGGATCCCGACGAGGAGCAGCGCGTCGAACGCGGCGCCGGTCGCCCGGGTCGACAACGGGTTGGGGATCTCGCCGGGAGCGGTCGCCGTCGAGCCGAACGTCGCCGAGACGGCGAGGAGGACGACGAGCGCGCCGATGCCCCAAGCCACCGGACGCCAGCGGGCCGACGGCGGACGACCGGTGGGGAACAGCAGGATCCCGAGCGTCGACATGCCGATCAGGAGGGCGGCCCCGAGGGCCGAGGCGACGACCGCAACGACGAGACCGCCCTCCGAGGCGCGCCCGGCGTCGAGCACCCTCACCATCCACACCTCCGCGAGCGCCGCGGCGGAGCTGCCAACGGAGCCGACGAGCATGACCCAGCCCGCGGCGTTGCGCGGGGCGCTGCGCACGATGGCGCGGCCGACGACGCCGACGGCGAGCAGCAGCAGGGCCCCGGCGGTGTTGAGCCACAGCGTCGTCGTGAGCCGCGTGCCGATGAGCCCGATCACGGCCGCGCCGGTCAGCGCGACCGAGAGCCCCAGCAGGCCATCAGGAACGAGCCTGCTGGGGCGGAGCTCCGCGCTGCTCATGGCCCCCATGGTGACGTGCGATCGGGACCGGGACAGGCGGTTCCGTCCGCGTCGATACGGGCGGGCGCTCTCGCCGATCACGCCCGGGTGCTGGGGAGGCACCGCAGCACCACGATGCCGAAGAGCGTGGTCAGCACGGCCGGCAGCATCGGCACGGGCATCACCAGGGCCGCGGCCAGGAGGACGGCCGCCGCGACGACGAGGACGCGAGCGGCCCGCCCCAGCAGCCGCGCTCGCCCGAGCACCACCGCCACGCCGCCCACCGCGACGACGAGGAGGCCGTACACCACCATTGCGGTCCATCGGTTCACGGCGTGCAGGCCGAGGGCGAGCTCCTCGACCAGCGGCAGGTACGAGGGCGGGTCGGCGAGCTTGAGACCGATGCTGAAGTACACCGTGACGACCGCGTCAACCAGTCCGAGGAGGCCCGCCCCAGTGGCGAGGACGGCGACGACCGAGCCGCCAGGCAAGTCGCGCACCGACCGCCCCAGCCACAGCACCGTGAGCGACGTCAGCGCGAGGACGGCGCCGGAGAACACCAGCCAGCCGATCCAGGCCGCCGTCGACACGTCCGCGTACTGGGCGATGGCCTCGGCGAGGGTCGCCGGCGTCGGCGGCGGGCCGCCCGGCCCCGCGACCGCGGTGAGGAACAGAAAGGCACCGACCCAGAGCGGCAAGATGGCCACCGCTGTCCACGCCAGCCCTTGCGTGACGGGCATCGCGGTCACCGTAGGAGCCGGCCTCGTCTTGACCTGATCGGACATGGCACTCCGCCTTCGGGGATCGACGACGGCCCGCGGCTGCGGGCCTGGCCCCGATGGTGGGGCCGAGGATGTCCCGCCCACCAGGGACGGCGATCCCGACTTCCGGGATACGCCTCGCGCTCCCAGCGGCGGCGACACATCGGCGAAACACGCCCGTGCCAGGCTCGCGCCATGGACATCGCACCCGTGCCGGCCGGTCAGTCCGTTCGTGCGGCTCAGGAGCTGGCCGCGCTGCTGCAGGCCTGCGTGGCCGACGGCGCGAGCCTGGGCTTCCTCGACCCGACCACCGCCGAGGAGGCACGGGTGTTCTGGCACGGGGCGCTGACCGAGCCCGGGGCGATCACCTGGGTGGTGCGCGACGACGACGGGCGCCTGCTGGGCAGCGTGCGCCTGGTCCCGGCCCCGATGCCCAACGCCGGCCACCGCGCCGACGTCGCCAAGCTCATGGTCCACCCCGCCGCTCGCGGCCGCGGGGTCGCGGCAGCCCTGATGGCGGCCCTGGAGGACACCGCCCGCGCCACGGGCCGGACGCTGCTCGTGCTCGACACCGAGACCGGCAGCCCCGCCGAGGCGATCTACCGGCGCTGGGGCTGGGAGCCTGCGGGCGGCATCGCGGACTACGCGGCCGACCCCGGTGGCACGCTCAAGCCCACTACGATCATGACGAAGCGGCTCTGAGCAGCGGGAATGTCGGCCCGACGGGGCAGAGTGTCCCCATGTACTTCGTCGGCATCGACCTCGCCTGGGGCGAGCGCCAGCCCAGCGGCCTCGCCGTCCTCGACGACGACGGCACGCTGGTGCACCTCTCCGCGGAGAGCACCGACGAGACCATCGTCGCCGCGCTCGCGCCGTACCGCGACGAACCGGTGCTGGTGGCGATCGACGCGCCGCTGGTGGTCACGAACGCGACCGGCAACCGGCCGTGCGAGGCGGCGCTGAACCGGGACTTCGCCCGGTTCGACGCCGGCGCCCACCCGGCGAACACCGGCAAGCCGGAGTTCGCCGGCACGCCCCGCGGGGCACGGGTGGCCAAGGCGCTGGGCCTCGACATCAACCCCGCCTCGGGGCGCGCCCGGCGCGGCATCGAGGTCTACCCGCACCCGGCCACGGTGGCGCTGTTCGGCCTGGGCCGGACGCTGAAGTACAAGCAGAAGCCCGGCCGGACCGTGGCCGAGCTGCGGGAGGCGATGCTGGCGCTGGTGGCCCACATCGAGGGCCTGGCCGGCGCCGAGACGGCGATCGTGGTCACCGAGCAGGCCGCCTGGCGCGACCTCGTCGGTGCGGTCCGGGCCGCAAAGCGCAAGAGCGAGCTGCGTCGCGCCGAGGACCAGATCGACGCGGTCCTGTGCGCCTACGTGGCGCGCTTCGCCGTCGCCCACCCCGACCGCACGACGACGTACGGCGACCTCGCGACCGGCTACATCGTCACCCCGACGCTCCCGCCCGGCCTCGTGCCCACGCCGCGCACCGTCCATCCCTCAACCGGGGAGCCGGTGCAAGCGGAGCCGGCCATGGCACCCGCGGCGGCGGAGCCGGCCATGGCACCCGCGGCGGAGCCGGCGACGGCCGAGCCCGTCCGGGAGGCCACCCGGCGCGCGGTGCAGGCCTACGCCAATCAGCGGGCGGCGCTCCTCCAGGCCACCGAGCGCTACGTCGCCCTCGTCACCGGCCTGCTCGACGACGCCGGCATCAACTACCACGTGGTCGAGGGACGGACGAAGACCGTCGCGTCGTTCGCGGGCAAGGCCGCCCGCACGGTGGACGGGCACCCCGTCTACACGGACCCGCTGCACCAGATCACCGACCAGATCGGCGTGCGGGTGATCACGTACGTCCTCAGCGACGTCCAGGCGGTGGTGGAGGTGCTCGCCGACCAGCTCACGGTGCTCGAGGACCGCGACATGGCCCTGGAGACGGCGCAGGCCGGGCGGTTCGGCTACTCCAGCCGGCACGTCCTCGTCGCGACCCGCGGCGACGGCCAGAGCGCCGAGCTGCGGGACCGGATCGCCTCGGTGCAGGTGCGCACGGTGCTCCAGCACGCCTGGGCCGAGTTCGAGCACGACATCCGCTACAAGGGCACGGTCCCCGAGGCGTACGCCCCCGACCTCGACCGGCGCTTCACGCTGGCCGCCGGGCTCCTCGAGCTCGCCGACCGGGAGTTCTCCACCATCCGCGACCGGCTGCAGGAGAGCATGACGGACCACGAGCCGGAGTCCGACGAGGCCGACCCACGGATCAGCGCCCAGGACCTGGCCGCCTTCCTGGCGGGACGGTTCACCGACGCCGGCTGGTCGCGCACCGACCACTACGAGTGGGTCTCGGGGCTCCTGCTCGAGCTCGGCGTCACCTCGCTGCAGGAGCTCGGCGAGCTGCTGCGAGCGGTCGACAGCGCGTCCATCACCGAGCGGATGGGGTACCGATACCCGCCCGGCGCCGTCCGCCGGCTCGACGACGCACTGCTCTCGATCTTCGGCGAGCGCTACCTCCGGCTGCACGGCAACGCCCGCCGGGTCGAGGCGCTGCGCGCCCGGCTGGAGAAGCTCCGCGGCTGACCGCGGCTCACGCCAGGGCGGCCACCTGCTTCTCGCGCCGCAGCGCTGCCGCTCCCGCGCGGACCAGGAAGAACGCCAGGACCCACAGCGCCACGCCGAGACCCAGCGCCAGCCACACGTTGAGGAGGACGACGCCGGCCACCTGGCCGACCGTCAGACCGAGCACCGGCAGCACCGCCACCCCCGCGATCTGCGTGGCGGCCTGCACGGTCGCGGCCCGGGCGGAGACGACGATGTTGAGCCCGAGGGCGGCGGCGGTGCAGGCCGGGCCGAACCAGAGCACGGTGATCAGCCAGGGCCCGGTGGGCAGCAGCGCCCCGCCGATCGCGTTCCACAGGACGGCGTCGACGACACCGGCGTAGAAGAGCTGGGCGAGCAGCCCGATCGTCAGGGCCGGCACCAGCGAGCTGAGCATCTTGCCGAGGAGGATGTCGCGGTCCGAGATGGGAGCCAGCAGCAGCCCTTCGATCGTGTTGCGCTCCCGTTCGCCGGCGATCGCGTCGGTCGCGAGGACCGAGGCGACGATGAGGGGCACGAGCACCAGCAGCGGCGGCATGAGGTAGGTGGCGAAGATGACGGCCAGACGGGCCTCCACCGGCACGCTCTCGAGCGCGGACACCGGCAGCAGGGAGAGCAGTCCGTCGAGCTTGTCGGCGGCGGCGGTCTGCGGCACCTTGTACATGGCGTACGTGACGCCCGACATCGCGAGCACCAGGACGGCGGGGGCGATGATCATCGGCACGAGCACGCCCGGGGAACGGCGCACGAGCAAGAGGTCCCGGCGGGCGATGGCCATCACGGCTCTGCGGTTCACGGTCGCTCCTCGATCTTCCGCGCCGCGCCGGCGTGGAGGGTCAGGTAGAGGTCTTCGAGGGTGCCCGCGCGCGGCTCGACCCGGTACACGTCCACTCCGGCGGTGACGAGGTCGCGCAGCAGACCGGGGACGTCCGTCCGGCCGACGCCCTCGAGACGGAGCCGCCCCGGGCCCTCCAGGGCGGCGGTCCCGCGGCCCTCCGTCGCGGCCAGGGCGGCCCGCTCGTCGTCGGGCGCGATCTCGACGTCGACGGCGGTGTGACCGGCGCGGGCGGCGAGCTCGGACGGGTTGCCCTCGGCCACGATCTGGCCGCGGGCCAGGATGACGACGTCGTCGCACAGGGCGGCGGCCTCGGCGAGGTCGTGGGTGCAGATGACGACCGTGCGCCCCTCGTCGCGGCTCACCCGGCGGATCAGCGCACGCAGCTCCCGCTGGGCGACCGGGTCCAGCGCCGTGGACGGCTCGTCGAGCAGGAGCAGCTCGGGGTCGGTGAGCAGCACCTTGGCGAGGGTGGCGCGCTGGCGCATGCCCGCGCTGTAGCCGGAGACCTTCTCGTCCAGCCGGTCGCCGAGCCCGAGCGCGCCGAGCATCGCGGCGATCCGGTCCTCCAGCCCGTCCGGCGGCAGGTCGAACAGCTCGGCGGCGAAGCGCAGGTTCTCCCGGGCGGTCAGCCGCTGGTCCAGGATGCTCGTGCCGGGCAGCATGCCGAGGCGGCGGCGCACCCAGGCGCCGTGCTCGAGGGGGTCGCGACCGAAGACCCGGACCGTCCCGCCGGTGGGGGCGAGCAGGCCGGCCAGGTGCCGCAGGATGGTCGTCTTGCCGGCGCCGTTGTGGCCGAGCAGCCCGACCACGGAGCCGCGGCGGACCGTCAGGCTCACGCCGTCGAGGGCCGTCACGTCCGGCGGGAAGTGCTTGGTCAACCCGCTGACCTCGATGACGCTCTCGCCGTCGCTCCCCCGATCGACCGGCGCCCGCCGGAGGGCTGCCTCTGTCACGATGTCTCCTTCGACCGGCGCCCACGGTGGGCGCGGCAGCGTCATCTTGCCGTGCCGACGCGGTCGGTGGCCGCAGCTGTCGCGCGTGTCCTCGCGGGCAGATTGCCTACGAGGCCCCGCTCCACGCCGCGGGCACCAGCGTCCAGATGACCTCCGCCGGGCCGGTGCCGGGGTTGTGCCAGGTGTGCGGCTCGCGACCGGGGAAGGTGAGGGTGTCCCCGGTGGCCAGCTCGACGACCCGGTCGGGGAAGCGCAGCGTCAGCTCGCCGACGGCCACGTGCACGACCTCCACGTCGCAGTTGATGGTGTAGAGCTCGGCGCCGCCGTCGGCGCCGGGGTCCAGCGTCGAGCGCAGCACCTGGACCCGGGACTGCCCGCGCGGGGTGAGCAGGCGCTCGAGGGCACCCGTGCCGCCCATGTTGATGAGCGGGGCGTCGGCGAGGGCGACGACGGCGGTCTGGGCCGCCTCGAAGAGCGAGCCCACGGACAGCGAGAGCACCTGGCAGATGGTGAGCAGCGTCGCCACGCTGGGCGAGGTCTCGTCGCGCTCCACCCGGCTGATGAAGCCCTTGGTCAGGCCCGTCGCCTCGGCCACCTGCTCGATGGTCAGCCCCTGCGCGCGCCGGCTGGCGCGCAGGCGCGCGCCGACGCGCACCCGGTCGTCCGAGGCGGTGGGATGCACCGGTCGCATGCGCTCCTCCGTTCTGCCGGCCCCCATCTTGGCAGGGCCCCGCCTTGACAGGGCTCGACGCCCACCCCATCCTGTTGCGTCATACGCATTTTTTGTTGCGTATCAGTATCCCAGAGGTTCCACCGAAAGGCTGCCCATGGCCCACCCGCCGGTCCCGGACCCCGTCGGCCCGACCGACGCCAGCCGCGTGCCCCGCTACGCCGGGATCGCGACCTTCGCCCGCCTGCCGCGCCTCGAGGACGTGCCGCGCGCGGACGTCGCGATCGTCGGCGCGCCGTTCGACAGCGGCGTCAGCTACCGGCCCGGGGCCCGCTTCGGCCCGGCGCACGTGCGCGAGGCCTCCCGCCTGCTGCGCCCGTACAACCAGGTGACCGACGTCGAGCCGTTCGCGGCCCAGCAGGTGGCCGACGCCGGGGACCTCGCGGTCAACCCGTTCGACATCGCCGAGGCGGTCGCCGACATCCAGCGCGGCGCCGAGCACCTCACCCGCGACGGCACCCGCCTGCTCACCATCGGCGGGGACCACACCATCGCCCTGCCGCTGCTGCGCAACGTCGCCGCCCAGCACGGCCCGGTCGCCGTCCTCCACTTCGACGCCCACCTGGACACCTGGGACACGTACTTCGGCGCGCCCGTCACCCACGGCACCCCGTTCCGCCGCGCCTCCGAGGAGGGCCTCATCGACCGCGAGGCCAGCCTGCACGTCGGCATCCGCGGCCCGCTCTACGCGCGGGAGGACCTCCGCGACGACAAGCGGCTCGGGTTCGCCGTCATCGCCAGCCACGAGATCGAGCTCGACGGCCTCGCGGCCGCCATCGACCGCATGCTCGCCCGGCTGGGCGACCGCCCCGTCTACGTCTCGGTGGACATCGACGTGCTCGACCCCGCCCACGCGCCGGGCACCGGGACCCCGGAGGCCGGCGGGCTGACCAGCCGCGAGCTGCTCGCCATGCTGCGGGCGCTGTCCCAGGTCAACCTGGTCGGCGCCGACGTCGTCGAGGTCTCCCCGCCCTACGACCACGCCCAGCTCACCGCGGTGGCCGCCGCCCACGTGGCCTTCGAGATCCTCTCCGCGATGGCCCCCGCCCGCTAGCCCGCCGCGGTCCCCGCCCCCCTCCCGCCCGCTCGCCCCCCACGGCCAGTCCCCTCTCACGAAAGGACGACGATGTCCGGCGGTCCTCCCCTCGCCCCCGAACGCGACGTCGTCATCGAGCGCCGCTCGATCGACTACATCCCCCGCGCCGAGCGCCACGGCCAGGTCTGGCACCAGGGCCCGTTCTGGTTCACCGGCAACTTCGTGCTGCCCACCATGGTCACCGGGTTCATCGGTCCGGTCCTGGGCCTCAGCGCGACCTGGAGCGTGCTCGCCGTCGTCCTCGGCGCCGGCTTCGGCACGTTCTTCATGGCCTTCCACGCCAACCAGGGCCCGCGGATGGGCCTGCCCCAGATGATCCAGTCGCGCGCCCAGTTCGGCAGCCGCGGCGTCGTCTTCCCCTTCGCCGCCACGGTGTTCGTCTACGTCGGCTTCATGGTGTTCGACACCGTGCTGGCCACGCAGGGGCTGCAGCTGGTCCTCCCGGGCGGCAAGGCGCTCTGGTATCCGCTGCTCATCGCCCTGTCCATCGTCATCGCCGTGGTCGGGCACGACCTGCTGCACTTCGTCCAGCGCTGGCTGACCTACCTCCTCATCCTCGTCTTCGCCGTCCTCACCGTGGTGGCGCTGGTCAACTTCGCCGGCTCGCCGGGCACCGCCGCCTCCGCCGACGCGGGGTGGAGCACGAGCGCCTTCCTCATCCAGTTCTCGCTCGCCGCCGGGTACAACATCAGCTACGCCGTCTACGTCTCGGACTACACCCGGTACCTGCCCGAGCACGTCCCCGCCCCCAAGCTCATCGGCTGGGTCTACACCGGCGCCGCCGGCTCGGCGGTCTGGCTGATGTCCCTGGGCGCGCTGCTGGCCAGCCACATCCCGGACGCCGACGCCATCGGCGCGATCCGGCACGTCGGCGACCTGTTGTTCCCCGGCTTCGGCACGTTCGCGGTGCTGGTCTCCACCGTCGCGCTCGTGTCGATCATGGGGGTCAACGCCTACGGGGCCATGCTCACCGGCACGAGCGCCGTCGACGGCTTCCGCCCGATCCGGCCCACCGTGCGGCTGCGGGTGGTCGGCCTCGCCGTGGTCGGGCTGGCCACCTTGCTCATCGCGCTGCTCATCCCGGACAACTACCTCGACTCGTTCAACAACTTCGTCATCCTCATGCTGTACTTCCTCGTGCCCTGGACCGCCGTGAACCTGGTGGACTTCTACTTCGTGCGGCACGGGAAGTACGCCATCGCCGAGATCCTCAGCCCGCGCGGCATCTACGGCCGGTGGGCGTGGCGCGGCGTCGTCGCCTACCTCGTCGGGTTCGTCGCGATGATCCCGTTCTTCGCCACCACCTTCTACACCGGCCCGGCCGCCGCGGCGCTGGGCGGGGCCGACCTGTCCTTCGCCGTCGGGCTCGTGGTGGCCGGCGGGCTGTACCTGATCCTCTCGCGCGACCTCGACAAGGGCGCGGAGGCGGCGGCCCGACGGCGCAGCCTGACGGTGCTCGAGGGCAGCCCGGAGGAGGTGGCCCGGTGAGCGCCGCGACTCCGGGCGCCGTCACGATCGCCTGCTGCCAGGTCGCCCCGATGGTCGGGGACCCGGTGGGCAACCGCGCCCTGCTGCGCGAGGCCGTCGCGGCGGCGGCCTCGGCGGGCGCCCGGGTCGTCGTCCTGCCCGAGCTGGCCAGCACCGGCTACATGTTCGCCGACCGCGACGAGGTGCGCGCCGCCGCCGAGCCGGCCGACGGGCCCACCCTCACCGAGTGGGCCGACCTGGCCCGCACGCACGACCTCGTCATCGTCGGCGGCTTCGCCGAGGCCGGCGCCGACGGCGAGGTGCACAACTCGGCCGCGCTCGTGGACGCCACGGGCGTGCGGGCGGTGTACCGCAAGGCGCACCTGTGGAACAGCGAGAAGGCGCTGTTCACCCCCGGGGCCGCGGCGCCGCCGGTGGTGGACACCGCGGTCGGCCGGATCGGCCTGATGGTCTGCTACGACGTCGAGTTCCCCGAGTGGGTCCGCCAGGTCGCCCTGCAGGGCGCCGACCTGCTCGCCGTCCCGGTGAACTGGCCGCTGTACCCGCGGCCGGACGCCGAGCGACCGGGCGAGGTGGTCAAGGTGCAGGCGGCGGCCAGCACCAACCGGATGGCCATCGCGTGCGCCGACCGCGACGGCGAGGAGCGCGGGCAGCGGTGGCTGGGAGGCAGCGTGATCGTCGACGCCGACGGGTTCCCGGTGACCGCCCTCGCCCTGGGGCTCGAGACCCTCGTCGTCGGCACCGTGGATCTCGCAAGCTCGCGGGACAAGGCGATCAGCGAGCGCAACGACGTCCTGGCCGACCGGCGCCCGGAGCTGTACGGGCGGGTCGCGAGGCAGCCCGCGGGGAGTGATTCCTTCGTGGCTGGTCACAGCCGCCCGCGCACCGGGGTGCGCTCGGCCGGGTCGCCCGCCTCGGGCATGACCAGCTCGGCGCGGACCCCGAGCAGCCGGACCTCCCGGCCGGGCTCGAGCCGGTCGGTCAGGGCCAGGGCCGCGGCGACGACGGCGCCGGGGTCCCGGGTGGGCTCGGGCAGCTTGCGGCCCACCACCTTGGTGACGAACGGGGCGTAGCGGACCTTGAGGGTCACCCGGAAGACCGGCCGGCCCTCCCGGGCGGCGTCGTCGGCCACCTGCGCGGCGAGCTCGCGCACGGCCGCCGTGACCTGCTCCGGGGTGGTGAGGTTGTGCTGGTAGGTGGTCTCGCGGCTGTGGCCGCGGGCGATCCAGGGGCTGTCGTCGACGACGGCGGGGCCCAGGCCGCGGCCGAGGTCGCCGTACCAGACGCCCATCCGCGGCCCGAACTCGGCGACGAGGACCTCGCGCGGGGCGGCGGCGAGCTGATCGACCGTCGTGATGCCGTGCGCGGCGAGCCGCTTGGACACCTTCGCCCCCACGCCCCACAGGTCGATGACCGGCCGCTCCCCCATCACCTCGACCCAGTTGTCGGCGGTGAGCCGGAAGATGCCGCGCGGCTTGCCGAACCCCGTGGCGATCTTGGCGCGCACCTTGTTGTCGCCGATGCCGACGGTGCAGTGCAGCCGGGTCGAGGCGAGCACCGCCTCCTGGGCGCGCCGGGCGAACGCCTCGGGGTCCTCGGTGGTCACGCCGAGGAAGGCCTCGTCCCAGCCCAGGACCTCGACGACGACGCCGAGGTCGCGCAGCGCGGCCATCACCTGCTCCGAGGCGGCCTCGTAGGTGGGCGCGTCGACGGGGAGGAAGACGGCGTCCGGCGGCGCCTTGCGGGCGGCGAGCTTGAGCGGCATTCCCGAGCCGATGCCGTACGTGCGGGCGGCGTAGGAGGCGGTGGAGACGACCGCCCGCTCGGTGGGGTCCCCGCGCCCGCCGACGATGACGGGCAGGCCGGCGAGCTCGGGGCGGCGCAGCACCTCGACCGCGGCGATGAACTCGTCGAGGTCGACGTGCAGCACCCACGGCTCGGCGGCGTCGCCCATGGTCCGAGTCTGGCCGGACGAGCGCGCCGTGTCGCCCAGAAGGCCCCGGGGTCCCTCGATCCGACATGCACCGGTCAGCAGGACCACCACCCCTGACCGCGCGGCCGCCTCGCCCGGGGGCTATATCCGGCACGAGGCGACCGATACCCTTTCTCAAGGGGGCGAGCTGGCACGGGGCCGGCATCCCCGGGGAGAGCACGTGGATCTGGGGACCTGGGGCCTGGTCTATTCGGCGACCGTGGTGCTGATCGTCGGGACGGTCTGGCTGGTGCAGCGCGGCCGCCCCGGCTTCGGGCGCCGCACCGGCATCGTCGTCCCGCTGGTGGCCGCCGGGGTGTACCTGACCTGGCGCGTGCTCTTCACCATCCCCCGGGACACGGCGTGGGACACCGCGTTGGGCATCCTGCTCGTCGCCGTCGAGCTCATCGGTTTCGCGCAGGCCGTGGCCTTCGCCGCGGTGACGTGGGAACCGGCGGCCGCCGCCCCGGTGCCGCTCTCGGCCCTGGACCGCCTGCCGTCGGTCGACATCTTCATCGCCACCTACGACGAGCCGGTCGGGACGCTGCGCACCACCGTGGCCGCCGCCGCCGGCGTGCGGTACCCGGGCCGGGTCACCGTGTACCTGTGCGACGACGGTGGCCGTGCTGAGGTCCGCGACCTGGCGGAGACCTTCGGGGCTCGCTATCTCGCCCGCACCGACCATGCGCACGCGAAGGCGGGCAACCTCAACCACGCGCTGGCGCACAGCGACGGCGAGATCGTCGTCACCCTCGACGCGGACATGGCTCCGCGGGCGGAGTTCCTCGAGCGCACCGTCGGGCAGTTCCGCGACCGGCAGCTCGGTTTCGTGCAGGCGCCGCAGGCGTTCTACAACGAGGACCCGTTTCAGTTCAACCTGTTCTCCGGCAAGGCCCTGCCCAACGAGCAGGACTTCTTCATGCGCACCCTCCAGGCCGGCAAGGCCCGCTTCAACGCGGTCATGTACGTGGGCAGCAACGCCCTCTTCCGCCGCACGGCGCTGGAGGACATCGGCGGCTTCGCGACCGGCGTCCTCACCGAGGACATGGCGACCGGGATGGTGCTCCAGGCCGCCAAGTACCGGGCGGCCTTCGTGCCCGACGTGATCGCGGCGGGACTGGCGCCGGAGAGCTTCCCGGACCTGCTCAAGCAGCGCGACCGCTGGAGCCGGGGGAACATCCAGTCCGCCCGCCGGTGGAACCCGCTGACCCTGCGCGGCCTGACGCCCATGCAGCGATGGCTCTACGCCGACGGCGTCGTGTACTGGTTCTTCGGGCTGTTCAAGCTCGTCTACCTCCTCACCCCGCTCGCCTACCTCGTCCTTGGCGTCAGCGCGGTGCATGCGAGCCTGACGACGCTCGCCGTGTTCTGGCTCCCGTACTTCGTCTCCTCCATGCTCAGCTTCTCCATGGTCTCGGACGGCCGGCGCAGCTTCGTCTGGAGCCACGTGTACGAGATCGCCATGGCGCCCGCGATCGCGGTGGCCACCCTCAGCGAGCTCGTAGGCCTGCGCGTCCGCACCTTCGCCGTCACCCCCAAGGGCGCGGTGCGCCGGCAGCGCACCTTCGACTGGCGGGTGGTGTGGCCCCACCTGGCACTCATCGCGCTCTCGCTCTACGGGCTGGTGCACGTGACCGTTTTCGCCCCCGAGCGCTACGGGACGACCGCACTGGTGATCAGCGTGTTCTGGACGCTGTACAACCTCGCCGGACTCGTCATGGCCGTCCTGCTGTGCGTCGAGCGCCCCAGGCTGCGCGGTGCGGAGCGCACCCGCGTCGACCATCCGATGACCGCCCTTTTCCCCGATCTGCCCGCGGTGCCGGGCCGGCTGGTCGACCTCAGCGTCACTGGCGCGCGGTTCGTGCTGCCCTGGTCCGGCTCCTTCGGCCCCGAGCGCTTTCTCGACGCTCCCCGCCGGCCGGAGACGGTCGACATCCCGGGGATCGGCACGATCCGGGGGCAGAGCCGCTGGGTGGCGGACGTGGCCGGCGCGATGATGGTCGGGTTCGAGTTCTCCGGCCTGGACCCCGCTCGCACCGTCGCGCTCGTCCGGACCATCACCGCATCGCCGGGCTGGGTCCGGGACGACCACGAGGACCGTGCCGGGATGGGGGGCGCGGCCGCCCGCGCGCTGTCCGGGACGCTGCGCGGCGCAACCGAATCGAGGCGGGCGGAGGTGCGGGTGGACACCCGGGCCACCGCACGGCTGCACCCGCTCGTGGCACGACCATCGGCCCCGTCCGCCGCGCACGACCGGTCCGGCAGGCATGCCGATCTCAGCGCCATGCCGACCTTCGTGCGCGAGCAACGCGCCTACGTCGGCATCGTCGAGGAGGTCAGCTTCGGCGGCTGCCGCGTGCTGACGGACCAGCGGCTCGAACCCGGGGCGCTGTTCAGCGTGAGCATCGAGGGCCACCTCCACACGGCCGAGGTGGCTCAGGTGCGCTGGGCGCGCCGCCGGTTGAAAGGGTACGTCGCCGGTTTGCAGTTCGGCCGATCGGAGGCACGGGTGGAGGCACGATGAGCATTGACACCGAGCACTTCTTCGCGGAACTGATCCGCTCGACCGACGCCGCCATCGTCGGATGGGGCGAGGACCGCTCGGTCCAGCTGTGGAGCCCGGCCCTCGAGCGGCTCCTCGGGTACCGCGAGGACGAGGCGCTGGGCCGGGACGGGAAGACGTTCCTGGTCGATCCCGACCCGTTGGGTGCCATCGCGGCGCGAGCGGACGTCCAGACGCGCCTGCGCCACCGGGACGGCTCGATCATCGACGTCCTGCTTCGCGCCTACCCCGTCGCCCACCCGATCACCACGGGGCCCGCCCGACCGGTCGCGGTGTGGGCGGTCCTGCACGACATCACCGAGCAGAAGCGGCGTGAACGCCTCGCCGAGTCCACGGCGCGGCGGCTGGCCCAGGCTCAGGAGATGGCGCACGTCGGCAGCTTCGAGATCGACCTCGTCACCCAGGAGCGGTGGTGGTCGGCCGAGTTCTGGCGGATCCTCGGTCTGCGCGCTTCCTCCACACGGCCGGCGCGCGAACTCCACCTCGCGGTGGTCCACCCCGACGACCTGGCGGCCGTCGGCGCCCAGTGGGAGCGGCTCGACCGCGGCGAGCCCGGCGGGGAGATCGAGTACCGCATCGTGCGGCCCTCCGGCGAGGTGCGGTGGGTCCGCACCCGGGCAACCGTGGCGATCTCCGAGCTCAGCGGCCACCCGGTGATCACGGGGACCACGATGGACGTCTCCGACGTGCGCGACGCCTACCGGCAGACGTTCCAGGCCGAGCGCTCCTTTCAGGCGGCCTTCCAGCGAGCCCCCATCGGCATGGCGGTGGTCGACCTCGACATGCGCCTGCAGCAGGTCAACCCCGCCCTGTGCGCCATCACCGGCCTTGATGCGGACGAGCTCGTCGGCGCGCCGACCTCGGCACTGATGCGCCCGAACGACCCGGCAGCGACGACCTTCGAGGAAGAGCTGCCCCACGACCCGGTCAAGGACGTCTCGGTGGAACGCGAAGTGACCCGGCGCGACGGATCGTCCGTCTGGGTAGCCGCGTTCATGTCATTGATGCGTGATGAGCACGGCGAACCCGCACAGTACTTCCTGTGGGTCGAGGACATCTCCGAGCGCAAGCGCCAGGAGCGATCCCTGGTGCACCAGGCCTTCCACGACCCCCTCACCGGGCTGCCGAACCGGAAGCTGCTCACCCGGCGGCTCGAGCGGTCGCTGGAGCGGGCCCGCCGCACCGGGCAGCAGGCGGCGGTACTGTTCATCGACGTCGACGAGTTCAAGATGATCAACGACTCCCTCGGCCACGGCGCAGGCGACCGGTTGCTCGTCGAGCTCACGCAGCGCCTGGCGTCGGTGCTCAGCAGCTCCGACATGCTCGCGCGGTTCGGCGGGGACGAGTTCGTGGCCGTCTGCGACCACGCGGACGCCGAGGACGCCGACCGGCTGGCCGCCCGCATCGCCCAGGTCACCGCGAGCCCGTTCGTCCTCGGCACGCAGGACGTCTTCGTCACGGTCAGCGTGGGCATCACCATGGCCACCGGACACGAGACCATCTCGGCCGTGCTGCGCAGCTCGGACTCCGCGATGTACCAGGCCAAGGCCACCGGCCACGGGCAGTCGCGGATGTACACCGAGGACATCCACGAGCGGGCCACGGCCAAGCTCACCATCGCGTCGCGGCTGGGGCGAGCGCTGGAGCGCGAGGAGCTCTCCGTGGTCTACCAGCCCGTCGTGCGGCTCAGCGACGACCGCCCGGTCGCCCTCGAGGCGCTGCTGCGCTGGCACGACCCGGAGCGTGGTCCCGTCTCACCGCTGGAGTTCGTCCCGGTGGCGGAGGAGACCGGCCTCATCGTCCCCATCGGGGAGTGGGTGCTCCGCCAGGCGTTGACGCAGATCACCACCTGGCGCACCACCCTGCCCGGGTGCCAAGGGCTCGGCATCAGCGTCAACGTCTCCGGTGCTCAGCTGCGTGACCGCGGGTTCGCCCAGGTGGTGGCGGACGCCGCGGAGAAGGCGGACCTCGACCCGGCGGCCATCCATCTCGAGCTCACCGAGTCGATCATCATGGAGGACATCGAGGACGCCGCGGGACAGCTGGAGCGGTTGCGTGCCGTGGGCGCGCAGCTTGCCATCGACGACTTCGGCACCGGCTACTCTGCCCTCGCCTACCTCAGCAAGCTCCCGGCGACGACGCTGAAGATCGACCGCTCGTTCATCGAGCCGCTCGCCCGGGACGCCAGCGCGGTCACGATCCTGCGCGCCATCATCGACATGGCTCGCGCCGCCGGGCTGACCACGGTCGCCGAGGGAATCGAGACGCCGAGCCAGAAGGCCCAGGTGCAGGCGCTCGGCGGGGAGCTGGGGCAGGGGTTCCTGTGGTCGCGGCCCCTGGCCGCCGAGGACGTGCCGGGCTGGCTGGCGCAGCACCGGTAGGCCCGCCGACGAACCGGCCCGCGCACCCGCCGCCACATCAGATCGAGGTCTTGGCTGTCCTCACGGCCAGAACCTGGACCTGGTCAGGCCCTGACGCGCCCACGAGCCGGCAACCGGGCCGCCGCCCGGGAGCAGCGGCTTTGCCTCCGCCCGCATGTGATGTCACCCCGAACGGCTGACGACGGGCGGGCACGAGCAGAACTTGACTGTCTTCCTCCGGCGGATGGGCGGTGCGCGATGGCCAGGAGCGGAGTCCGCGGCGGTCCCGTCCGCGGGCGATCGTCCGTTCGGTCGTCGTCGCGGTGTGCGGGGTGGCGATGTCGGCCGTCGGCGCAGCGAGCACGGCGTAGACGGGGGCCTCGCCTGGTCGGCCGGCGCCCGAGGACGGCGGCATCGCGTGGACGAGCTGCCAGCCGGCATTCGCCGACGACGACCAGTTGCAGTGCGGCACGCTCTCGGTGCCGCTGGACTGGGACCGCCCGAACGGCGAGCACGTCGACCTGGCCGTCATCCGCCATCTCGCCAGTCGCCCGCGGGAGCGCATCGGATCCGCATTCCTCAACCCGGGCGGACCGGGACAGAGCGGCGTCGAGGTGGTCGGGGAAGGAGGGGCGGACTTCGACAAGTGGGGCGGGGGCCGCTTCGACGTGGTGGGCTGGGATCCGAGGGGCACCGGCGCAAGCTCGCCGGTGAGCTGCTTCCGCAGCGACTCCGAACGGGACCAGTTCTGGGCGGGCGTGTCCATCCCCCTCGACCACGGCCGAGTCGCAGGCCTACCAGCGCAAGACCGTCGAGCTCGCGCGCCGGTGCGGTGAGGTGGGCGGGGATCTGCTCAACCACATCTCCACCGCGGACGCCGCCCGCGACCTCGACGCGCTGCGCCAGGCCGTCGGGGACCGCCGGCTGACCTACATCGGCCTCTCCCTACGGGACGATGATCGGCCAGACCTACACCAACCTGTTCCCGGACCGGGTGCGGGCGATGATGCTCGACGGCCTCGTCGAGCCGGTCATGTATTCCGCCGGCGCCGAGACGAGGACCGTCAACGACGTCGCGTTCACCGACGACGTCTTCGGCCAGTTCGTCGCGCTCTGCCAGAGCGCCGGCCCGCACCGCTGTGCGCTCGCCGGCCACGGCGAGACCGTCGAGAAGCGCGTGGCGCGGGTCTTCGCCACGGCGCGCCGGGCGCCGATCCCCGCACCGCACGCCGACCCACCCGGCGAGCTCAGCTACGGCGGCCTGCTCGCCACCACCTTCACGCCGCTGCGGCTGCCGGACGCATGGCCGCAGTTCGCAAAGGACCTGAACGCGGCCGCCGACGGTGACGCCTCGGCCCTGGAGACCGCGGCGCGGCAGCAACGGACACCCCAGGCCTACGCCGAGGCCACGAAGTCGGCGGCGATCTCGTGCCTCGACGGCCCCGCCCACCGGCCCTCCACCGCCTGGCCGCGGGTGATCGACGACCTCACCGACTCCAGCAGGCTCTGGGGACCGGTGCTGGGATGGTGGCTGTGGGCGCCGTGCGCGTCGAGCTGGCCGGCCACGAGCGACGACCGCTACACCGGCCCGTGGAACGCCAGCACCAAGACGCGGATCCTGCTGATCAACAACCGGTACGACCCCGCCACCGGGTACGGCAACGCCCGGGCCGCCGAGAAGCGGCTCGGCAACGCCGTGCTGCTCACCGTGGACGGCTGGGGCCACCCGAGCTACCAGGAACCCAGCACGTGCACCGACCAGGCACGCGAGCGCTACCTCGTCGACCTGGTCACCCCGGCGAAGGGCACCGTCTGCGAGCCCGACCGGCGCCCCTTCCCGTAGGCCCGCGCCGCCCAGGCGGTCGAGCACCGCGGTAGGCGAGACTGGGCGACGTGACCGCGACCTACCGGTACGACGTCGAGATCCTGCACCTGCTCGTCTCGCCCGGGCACGCGTACTTCGGGCGCGCCCGCGACGGCGCCGCGGACGTCCCGACGACGGACGCCGACCGTGTCGAGGTCGTGGCGGGCAAGGGCATCGTCGGCGACCGGTTCTTCGGCAAGGCCGCGCACATGGACGCCGCGGTCACCCTGCTCGCCGTGGAGGGGCTCGAGGCCATGGCCGCCGAGCTCGGCGCCGCCCCCTTCGACCCGCTGCTCACCCGGCGCAACGTCGTCCTGCGCGGGGCCCAGCTGGCCCCGCTGCTCGGCGAGGAGTTCACCGTCGTGTCAGGCGCCGAGCCCGTGCGGCTGCGCGGCGGGCGGCCCGCCAACCCGTGTGCCTGGATGGACCAGGTCCTCGCGCCCGGCGCGCACGCCGCGATGCGCGGACGCGGCGGCCTGCGGTGCCGGCCGCTGTCGGACGGGGTCCTGCACCGCGGGCCGGCGGTGCTGGTCAGCCCGGTGCCGCTGGAGCCGGACCGCGCCGGCGAGGCGGTCTGGCGGCGCCCCTCACGGCTGCCGTAGCCGCCCGCCCCCGGCGCGGGCAGCTCGCTCACTGCATCTCGGCGAGCGGCTCCTGCCGGTCCCTGATCAGCCGGTCCAGGGTGCTCTCGTACCGCTCGCGGACGATGTCCGCGTGGATCCACGTCTCGGCCGAGCTCACCCCGGGGAGCCGGCGCACCGCGCGCAGCAGGTCGTTGTACTCCGCCAGCGACTTCACCGCCACGGTCGCCACCATCGCGTAGCGCCCCACCGTGCGGGCGACGAACTCGACCCCGTCGACCGAGGCGAGCAGGTCCAGCACGGCCGGGACGCCCCCGGCGGGGCTGATGCCCATGCCGAAGACGAACGACGCCGACCCGCCGTGCCGGCTCCGGATCGCCCCGACGCGCATGACGTGGGCATCGAGCAGCCGCAGGACCCGGGTGCGGCAGGCACTGACCGACAGGCCCACCGCCGCGCTGAGCTCGGCGTAGCCCACGCGGCCGTTGTGCTGCAGGATCCGCATGATCTCGATGTCCGTGTCGTCGAGCTCCCAGTCCAGGAGCGACGGCTCCTCGCCGAGGAAGAGGCTGCGGATGACGTGCTCGTAGACGAGGACCTGGACGTCGACGACGTTCGTGAGCTCGCGGACCCGGGCGATGTCCTCGTACAGGTCGGACATCGTCTCCACGCGCAGCTCGGCCACCACCTGGAAGGCGCCGGTGGTCTCGGAGACGAACACCGCCGACGTCATGGCGTCCAGGCGCTCCGTCACCACCCGGGTGTCCCCCGTGACCCGGAGCGCCAGGTGCGCGAGCACGGCGAGGCCGAGGAGACGGGGGTGGACCGCTGCCGTGACGCGCACCTCCCCGGAGCTGAGGAAGTGGTTGACCCGGCTGGCCACGACCGACCGGTTGACGCCCACCTTCTTCGCCAGGTCGCTGTAGGAGGCGCGGCCGTCCTCCTGGAGCAGTCGCAGGAGCGACTCGTCGAGCATGTCCACGGGCACCTCTTCACAGTTCCATCGACGCCGTCATGCGGGCAAGGGGCAGGGGCTGGCCCCCGCCCGGGCGTGCGGCGTGGGCCCGGCCGCGCAGTCCGGCTAGGGCCGCACGTGGATGAGCTTGCGGTTGACGAACTCCTCGATCCCGTAGCGTCCCAGCTCGCGCCCGAAGCCGGACCGCTTGACGCCACCGAAGGGCAGCTCGGGCGCGCTGGCGTCCACCCCGTTGACGTACACCATGCCGACCTCGAGCTGCTCGGCCACGCGCAGCGCGCGGCCCAGGTCCCGGCTGTGGACGGAGGCGCCCAGCCCGTAGGGGCTGTCGTTCGCCACGCGCACCGCCTCCTCGTCCGAGCAGACGCGGTAGACCACCGAGACCGGCCCGAACAGCTCCTGCCGGTAGACGTCCATGCCGGGCTCCACCCCCGTGAGCACGACGGGCGCCATGCACGCGCCGTCAGGAACGAGGTCCCCGGCCACCACCTCGGCGCCCTGGGCCACGGCCCCGGCGACCTGCTCGCGCAGCGTCGCCGCCGCGGCCCCGGACGACAGCGGCCCGAGCTCCGTCGCGGGCGCCTGCGGGTCACCCGGGCGGATCCCGCCGACCGCGGCGGCGAAGCGGGCGACGAATTCCTCGTAGAGGTGGTCCATGACGAGGAACCGCTTCGGCGCGTTGCACGACTGCCCGGCGTTGTACAACCGCCCCGCGGCGGCGAGCGCGACGGTCGCGTCGAGGTCGTCGGTGTCGAGAAGGACGAACGCGTCGGACCCGCCCAGCTCCAGGACCACCTTCTTGAGATGACGGCCGGCGATCTCGGCGACGGCGGCCCCGGCCCGCTCGGATCCCGTCAGCGACACGCCCTGCACCCTCGGGTCGGCGATGACGTCCGCGACCTGCGCGTTGGTGGCGAAGACGTTGACGTACGCGCCGTCAGGCAGGCCGGCGTCGCGGAAGATCTGCGCCATGGCGAGGGCAGACTCCGGGCACTGCGGGGCGTGCTTGAGGAGCAGGGTGTTGCCGGCGGCGAGGTTGGGCGCCGCGAACCGGGCCACCTGGTAGTAGGGGTAGTTCCACGGCATGATCCCCAGCAGCACCCCGAGGGGCTCCTTGCGCACGACGGCGTCCCCGCCGGCGGCGTGCCCGAGCGGCTCGTCGCGCAGGAAGGCCGGGGCGTACTCCGCGTAGTACCGATAGATGTCGGCGACGAGCGCGACCTCCTCGCGGCCCTCGGCGACCGGCTTGCCCATCTCGACCGCGATGATCCGGGCGAGGTCCGCGGCCCGCTCCTCGTACAGCTCGGCGACCCGGGCCAGCCGGGCGCATCGCTCCGCCGCGGCGGTGCCCCGCCCCCAGGTGCGGTGGGTCGCGTCCGCCCGCGCCAGCACCTCGCGGATCTCCTCGTCGGTAGCGGTGGGGTACTCGCGCAGCGTGCGGCCGGTGAGCGGCTCGGTGACGGCGAAGGTGGTCATGACGTCCTTTGCGTGGAGGGGGGATGCGCCGTCAGGGCACCCGGGGGTGCCACACGCGGGCGCCGTCGGGCGCGGTGGCGTAGTCCGGCCAGGCGAGCTCGGTGGGCGGGGTGAAGTCGGCGGGCAGCAGCGGCGGCATCGGCTCCTCCTCGACCCGGCGGCGGAACTCCGCCCGCGCCTGCTCGAGGACCCCGGGCCGGGTGAGCAGGTCCACGAAGGTCCCGGCGACGGTCTTGCCGGCGACCTCGATCGTGGGGTCGATGGTCGCGGGGATGCCGCCCAGTGCGTTCATGACCCAGCCGGGGTAGGCGCCCCGTCCCTGAGCCGGCTTGAGCGCGGGCCGGGAGACGTAGAAGCGCACGGTCGGCGCGTAGTGGGTCATCTCGACGTAGTCGTCGCTGGTCCAGTTCTTCTGCCAGGGCGCGAGATGCTCGCGCAGCGCCGCCTCGGCGTCCCGCGGCGCGATGAGCTGCTCGCACTCGTCGAGGAAGGGCTTCTCCATGGGGGCGATCCCGAGGCTGCGCTGGATCTGCTGGGCGGCGGCCACGGCCTCGGCGCCGTAGCTCGGGGCGCCGACCCCCTCGAGGTTGTCGTAGAGGACCTCGGCGAGCACGTGGTTGGTGCGGCCCGGGCGGTTGCGGGCCACCCAGGTCGTGTGCAGGGTGCAATGCGCCATGGCGGCGGCGTGCTCGGCGTTGCGGTCCAGCACGGCGAGCACGTGCTCGGCCATCTCCAGGCTGGGGCAGCGCCAGGAGTACTGGATCTGCGCCACCCGGGCCGGCAGGTTGTCGGCCGTGGCCTGCCCGCCGGGCAGGATGGCGTCGGAGAGGCTCCAGCCACCGAAGCTGGGCAGCATCGCGTCCTGCATGACGCGGGAGGCCGTGTACATGCTCATCAGGGCCACGTTCGCGCCGGGCGCGCGGGCCGCGGAGTGCGACGCGGGGATGGGCGAGTTGGGGTTGGCGCTGAGCTGCCAGGTCTCGGGCTCGTCGCAGACGAACGTGTAGACCTTGCTGTAGTAGCTCCCGCACTGGGTGTCCCACCGGGCGGTGTTGCACAGCGGCAGCATGTAGAAGGGGTGGAAGCTGACGATGGCGTCGACGCCGTCGTAGTACCCGCGCAGGCCGTGGACCACCTTGGAGCCCTGGACCTTCTCGGCCGGCTCGCCCGTGTACCGCAGCGTGCCGGGGATCTGGTGGACCTCCATGGCGTGCTTGGTGCCCAGCAGGCCGGCGAGCGTGGCCATCCCGAGCGCCGAGTGGGGGTCGGTGTGGCCGGGGGCGTGCGGGCTCAGCCCGTCGCGGGGGCCGGGCTCGACGTCGGCGGCCTGGCAGTTGCCGGGGACGGCGTCGTACTCGGCGTAGGTCAGCAGCGTCGGCCCCTCCCCGTTCGTCCAGGTGGCGCTGAAGGCCGTCGGCATGCCGCCGCTGCCCTCCTCGACGGTGAAGCCCTCCTCGCGCAGGCGCTCGACGTACCACCGGGCGGAGCGGTACTCGCGCCACGCCGGCTCGGCGAGCTCCCAGATGTGGCGGTGCCAGGCGGAGAGCTGGTCCATGTGCTCGTCGATCCACCGCTGGGCGGTGGCCTTGGCGTCCGCCGTCAGCGGCGGCGCGGCGAGGGCGGGTGAGGTCTCGGTCATCGCAGGTCCTCGGTGGTGGTGGGGTCCGCCTGGAAGTGGTGGACGGGGACGTGGAGGAGATGCAGGCCGCCGCGCCGCAGGGCCGCGGCCAGCGCCGGGGCGAGCTCGTCGGCGGAGGTCACCGCGTGGCCGGTGCCGCCGAAGGCGGTGGCCAGCGCCGCCCAGTCGGGCTGGGTGAGGTCGACGCCGACCGGCGGGATGCCGCGGTCGGCCTCGTTCTGCCGGATCTCGCCGTACCCGCCGTTGTCGACGCACACCACGACGAGGTCGAGGCGCTGCTCGACGGCCGTGACCAGCTCCTGGACGGCGAACATCAGCGCGCCGTCGCCGATGACGCACACCACCGGACGGTCGGGGGCCGCGACCTTGGCGCCGATCGAGGCCGGCAGGCCGTAGCCCAGCGTGGCGTAGGCGGGGGTGTAGAGCAGCGAGTGCGGGCGGTCCTGCCGCACGAAGGAGGCGGTGCCCAGGTAGGTGATCTGCGAGGAGTCGCCGCCCAGGATCGTGTCCGGCGGGAGTGCCGCGGCGACCGTCTCGGCGATCCGGGCCAGGGCGGGCGCCATCGCCCGGGCCTCCTCGCGCAGGGCCGCGCGGACCGGCGCCAGGTCGGCCGGCTCCGCCCGGTGGCCCGCGAGCGCGGCCACCAGCTGGGGCACGACGGCGGCGCTGTCGCCGACCAGCGCGAAGGTCGCCGGGACGTTCTTGTCCACCTGCGAGGCCACGATGTCGACGCGGACCACGGCGCCGCCCGGCGCGATCGACCCGCCCCAGAGCTCGGCCTCGCCGATCTTCGAACCGACGACGAGCAGCACCTCCGCCTCGTTGCACACCCGCTGGGCGGTGGCGAGGCGGATGTCCGAGCCGAGGGAGAGTGGGTGGCTCTCGGGCACGGCGCCCTTGCCGTTGAGCGTGGTGACCACGGGCGCCTGCAGCAGCTCGGCCAGGTCGACGAGCGCGGCGCCCGCCCGCAACGACCCGCCGCCGGCGAGGATCACCGTGCGGCCCGAGGCGCGCAGCAGCCGCGCGGCCTCGGCCACCTGGGCGTCCGCGGCGGCCCGCGGGGCCCGGCGCGGGCGCGGGTCGAGCAGGGCGGGCGGGCAGTTGCTGGGCCCCTCGAGGACGTTGAGCGGGATCTCGATGTGCACCGGGCGGGGCCGGCCGTAGCGGAACAGCTCGAACGCCTCGTGGATGGCCTCGACGGCCTCGGTGGCCGAGTGCACCCGGCGGCTCCACTCGACGATGGCCCCGGCGGCGCCGGTGGAGTCCTTCGTCTCGTGCAGGGAGCCGATGTCGGCGAACTCCTCGCCCTCGGGCACCCCGGGGGACAGGACGATGAGCGGGCGGGACTCGCAGTAGGCGGTCCCGGCCGCGGAGAGCGCGTTGAGCAGCCCCGGCCCGGAGGTGGTGATGACCACGCCGGGCAGCCCGGTCTGCTGGGCCCAGCCGTCGGCGGCGTAGCCCGCGCCCTGCTCGTGGCGGGAGGTCACCGGGTGGATGCCGAGGGGGGCCAGGTGCCGGTAGAGCTCGAGGTTGTGGGTGCCCGGGATGCCGAAGACGGTGTCGATGCCGTAGCCGCGCAGCGTCGCCATGACGGCGTAGCCGGCGTTCGCGGTCGCGAGGTCCTGGCCGGTGGTGGGCGCGTAGGTCTGTGTCACGGATCCTCCTTAGGGGGTGACGAGCTCGGGGGCGGTCGCGGCGGTGTGCTGGCGCGCGCCGTCGACCCACGTCTCGAGGACGGGGATGGCGGCGATGGTCTCCGGCGCCACCGTCAGGGGGTCGGCGCCGAGCACGACGAGGTCGGCGCGCTTGCCGGGCCGGAGCGAGCCGAGCTCGTCCTCCCGGCCCAGCGCCCGGGCGGCGTTGAGGGTGTGGGCGAGCAGGGCGTCGCGGGCGGAGATGCGCAGGCTGTCGGGGCCGAGGCGGTGCCCCTGGCGGGTCACGCGGGTGACGGCGGCCTGGATGGCCTCCAGCGGGCGGGGGTCGGCCACGGGGGCGTCGGAGCTGATGGTGACCGGGACCCCGGCGGCGACGAACTCGCCCAGGGGGTTGAACCGCTCCCCCGGCGTGCCGACGGCGGCGGTGACCCCCTCGCCCCAGTTGTAGTAGTGCTGGGGCTGGTTGACGGGGTAGATCCCGGCGCTGGCCATGCGGCCGATCTGCTCGGGCGTGGGCAGCCCGCAGTGCTCGATGCGGTGGCGGGCGTCGGGGTCGGGCCGCTCGGCCAGCGCCGCCTCGATGGCCGAGATCACCATCTCCAGGGCGGTGGGCGACTGCGCGTGGGTGGCGGTCTGCAGCCCGACGGCGTGCGCCCGGCTGATGAGCGCGCCGTACTCGTCGGGCTCGTGGTACATCTGCCCGGTGCGGCACGGGTCGCCGACGTAGCCGTCGGGGAAGTAGGCGGTCCACCCGCCGAGGGTCCCGTCGGCGTAGAACTTGATGCCGGCGAAGCTCAGCCGCGAGTTGCCGAACTGCCCGTGCAGACCCATCTCGAGGGCCTCGTCGAGCAGGTGCGAGAGCAGGTACATGCTCACGCGGACCTTGAGGTCGTCCTCCTCGGTCAGCCGCAGGTACATGTCGAGCTCGCGCCGGGAGACCTGCGCGTCGCCGATGGCGGTGACGCCGCCGGCGAGGAAGGCCTCCTGCGCCGCGCGCAGCTGCCGCAGGTGCTCCTCGGGGGCGTCGGCGAGGTGGAAGTTGGGGCCGTGGTGGCCGACCTTGACGCCCGAGACGCCGGTGAGGATGTTGCACGCGGCGTCCGACAGCTCGCCCGTCAGCTCGCCGTCGGCGTCGCGGAAGAACTCCCCGCCGGGCGGGTTGGGGGTGTCGCGGTCCACCCCGTAGCGGTCGAAGGTGAAGGAGTTGACGACGCCGCCGTGACCGGAGGCGTTCATGAGGTACACCTCGCGGTCGGTGGCGACCTCGTCCAGCTCGAAGCGGGTGGGGTGGCGTCCCTCGACCAGGTTGCGGTGCTCGTAGCCGTAGCCGCGCACCGGCCGGCCCGCCGGCGTGCGGGTGGCGGCCGCGCGGAGCAGGGCCACGATCTCCGGGATGGAGCGGGCCTGGTCCGGGCCGCAGTCCACCCAGGTCATCATCTGGCCGAACATGAGCGGGTGGGCGTGGGCGTCGATGAAGCCGGGCACGATCACCGCGTCGCCGAGGTCACGGACCTCGGCGGGCCGGCCGGCGAGCTCGAGCGCCTGCTCCTGGCACTGGGCGAGGGTGCCGACGGCGGCGATCTGCGGGCCGACGAGGAGCAGCGCCTCGGCCGTGGGCCGGTCGGCGTCGAGGGTGTGGATGGTGCGGGCGGTCAGGACCAGCGGGTCGTGCCCGTAGGGGCGGGCGTCGAAGTGGGCGAGCTTGCGCAAGGTGGGTGTCCCGGGGATCGGTGTGAGAGGTCAGGGGAGCTCGGTGACGGGTGTGTCGGGGCGGCCGGTCGCGTGCCAGGTGAGCACGTTCTGCGCCTGCAGGCGCACGTACTCCCGATCGGTGACGTCCGAGAGGTAAGCGACGTGCGGCGTGACGAGGATCGCCGGGTGCCCGAGGAGGGGGTGGTCCGCCGGGGGCGGCTCCTCCTCGAGGACGTCCAGGCCGGCGCCGGCGAGGTGACCACCGTCGACGGCGGCGCGCACCGCGGGGGCGTCGACCAGCGCGCCGCGGCTGACGTTGACGAGGTAGGCGCCGGCCGGCATGCGGGCGAGGAAGGCGGCGTCGACGAGCCCCTCGGTCTCCGCGGTCAGCGGCATGTGCAGGGAGAGGACGTGCGAGGTGTCGCGCACCTCCTCCAGGCTCGCGCGGCGGACGCCGGCGCGGGCGAGCCGCTCGCGGGTCTCGGCGGTGTCCGGCAGCGCCGGGTCGAAGCCGACGATCTCGCCGAACACCGGCCGGGAGAGCTCGGCGAAGCGGGCGCCGATGCGGCCGAGGCCCAGCACGCCCAGGCGGGCCTGGCTGAGCCGCCGGGGCACGACGGCGTCGCGGACGTTCCACTCCCCGGCCTGCACGCGCTCGCCGTAGAACGGCAGGCGGCGGGTGACGGCGAGCGTGAGGGCGAGGGTGTGCGCGGCGACCTCCTCGGTCGCGGCCCCGGCGATGTGGGTCACCCAGACGCCGCGGCGGCGGGCCGCCTCGACGTCGACGTTGTCGTACCCCATGGACATCAGCGCGATGACCCGCAGCCGCGGCATCCGCGCGATCATGTCCGCCGTGATCTCCGCGTAGCCGACCAGCAGGGCCGTGGCGTCGGCGGCGCCGGCCACGATCGCCTCGGCGTCCTGGGTGTCGAGGTAGTCCACGGCGAACCCGCCGCGGCGCAGGGCGTCGGCGCCGGGGGCGAAGTCGGTGTCGTCCATGTCCGTGTAGACGGCCCTCAGGGTGGCGGTCACGGTGTGCAGGTCAGTGGACATGGCTGAGGAACCGCCGCGTGCGCTCGTGCTGGGGGCTGGTGAAGAACTCCTCCGGGGCGGCTTGCTCCACGATGACGCCGCCGTCGAACAACGTGACCTCGTCGGCCACGCGCCGGGCGAAGCGCACCTCGTGGGTGACGACGATCATCGTCATGCCGCTCTCGGCGAGGCTCTCCATGACGTCGAGCACCTCGCCGACGAGCTCGGGGTCGAGCGCGGAGGTCGGCTCGTCGAAGAGCATCACCGAGGGGTTCATCACCAGGGCCCGGGCGATGGCGACGCGCTGCTGCTGGCCCCCGGACAGCTCGGAGGGGTAGTGCTCGGC
This sequence comes from Georgenia ruanii, assembly GCF_009193175.1. Lineage (GTDB taxonomy): Bacteria > Actinomycetota > Actinomycetes > Actinomycetales > Actinomycetaceae > Georgenia > Georgenia ruanii. Next base: position 73,746 of record NZ_VUKE01000015.1, read on the forward strand.
CCGCTCGGCCAGGCCGACGCGCTCGAGCATGGCGAGGGACCGCTCGCGCGCCTCGTGGTGGGACACGCCCTGCACGGACGTCAGGCCCAGCATGACGTTGCGGGCCGCGGTCAGGTGCGGGAAGAGGTTGAAACGCTGGAACACCATGCCCACCTCGCGGCGCTGCACGGCGAGCTGGCGCTCGGGCAGGTGGACGGTGCGGCCGCGCTCCTCGCGCGCGCCCACCCGGCGGCCCTTGAGGATCAGCTCCCCGGCGTCGGCCGGCTCGAGCAGGGCCATCAGGCGCAGCATGGTGGACTTGCCGGACCCGGAGGGTCCGAGCACAGCCTTGACCTGGCCCTTGTCGACCTCGAAGTTCACGCCTTTGAGGACGTCGATGCCGTTGTAGGTCTTGTGGAGGTTGCGAACCTGGATGACCGGTTCCTGGGTCATGGTGTGCTCCTGGATCGTCTCGGTGGCGCTCACGACAGCCCGCCCTTGCCCGCCGGCACGGCGGTGCGCGCCCGGACGGTCTTGGGCGCCCGGGCCGAGGTCCACGCGAACTTCCGCTCCACCCAGCCCTGCACGAGGGTGAGCAGGGTGACGATGACGAGGTAGTAGATGATGGCGGCGGCGTAGTACTCCGCGTACCGGAAGGTGATGTTGACGCCCACCTGCGCCGTCGTGAGCAGCTCGCGCAGGGAGATGACCGAGGCCAGCGAGGAGTACTTCACCAGCCCGATGAGCTCGTTGCCGGTGGGGGGCAGGGCGATCCGCACCGCCTGCGGCAGCACCACCTTGACCATGACCTTCGCCGGGGTCATGCCCAGCGCGCGGGCGGCCAGCGCCTGGCCGTCGTCCACGCTGGACAGTGCCGAACGGATGATCTCGGCCATGAACGCCGCCTCGACGATCCCGAGGCCGATGAAGGCGGCGATGAACGGCGTGAACCAGTCCTGGCGCAGCGCGGGGACGAGCTGGGGCAGGGCGTTCCACATGATCAGCAGGACCAGCAGCGCCGGGATGGCGCGGAAGAACCAGACGTAGGCCTTGGCCGGGCCCCGGAGGTACGCCTTGGTCGACGTGCGGCCGAGGGCCGCGAAGAAGCCGATGACGGTGGCGAGCACCAGGGCGAGGACGGCGACGGCGACGGAGAGCAGCGCGCCCTTGAGGTAGTCGGTGCTGAACAGCTGTTGGACGAAGATCGAGAAGTCGAAGATCACGGGCGGGCTCCCTGCAGGGGCCGGGCGGCGCGCGAACGCTCGCGCGCCGCCCGGTGGCGGTCAGTAGACGTCGAGGATCGCGGCGTCGAGGTTGTACTTCTCGGCGATCTCGGCGAGCGTCCCGTCGTCGTACAGCGCCTTGAACGCGTCGGTGATGGCCGGGGAGAGCGGGTCGTCCTTGCGGCTGAAGACCCCGAAGGTGGTGTCGGGGTCGAAGACGCCGTTCGCCACCTCGAGCTTGCCCGCGTTCTGGGTGGCCATGTAGGCGGCGGCGACGTTGGTCTCCACCAGCGCCTCGGCCTTGCCGTTGAGCACCGCCAGGACGGTCTCGGCGGTCTTGGGGTACTCGACCACCTTCGGCGCGTCCTTGCCGGCGGCCTTGCACTCCTCGGCCATCGCCTTGACGGTGGCGGCGTTGCTCGACGCGGCCTGCGTGGCGACGGTGCGCCCGCACAGGTCCAGCTTCTCCTTCAGCTCGCCCACCAGCTCCGGCTTCGCGAGCGCGGCGGGGCCGGCGTTCATGATCGCGCTCGCGTCGGCCACCTGCAGGCGCTCGGCGCTCATGTACAGGCCGCCGAGGATCATGTCGCAGCGGCTGCCCTGCAGGCCCGGCATGAGCCCGTCGAAGGAGGTGATCTCGAACTTGGGCTCGACGCCCCAGTGCTCGGCGAGGGCCCGTCCGGCGTCGGCGTCGAAGCCGACGATGTCCCCGCCCGAACCGTTGGCGTAGTACTCCAGCGGCGGGTACTCGGGGTCGATGCAGAAGGTCACCGCGCCGGGGGCGACGAGGCCCTCGGGCGCGTCGCTCGAGGCGGGTTGGGAGGAACCATCGACGCCTGCGGCGGCCGGCTGCTCGGTGGAGCTCGAGGCCGAACACGCGGCGAGGGCGACGGCAGCGACCGCAGTGGCCGCGGCAAGGGTACGGAGGGTCTTCATGGATGCTCCAGGGGCTCTCGTCGGCAGATGCCCGCACCGTTGTCGGGCCGCTGACTGGGGTGACAACGAGTGTGCGTCAGGCCGCACCGTAAGTCAACATTTTTGCGGTCAGATCACACGCGTGTTGCACGTTTGTTTCCCGAAGCCCCATTCAGGCGGCGGTCCAACGCTGGATGCCCGCTTTGGCGAATGAGTTGCCGGGGGCGAGTGAGCTTCGCGGCGTGCCGCCCCGGGCACCGTTCGGCCGGGGCGCGAGCGCGGAACGGGCCGGCCGGGGGGCGAGCGCGGAATGGGCCGGCCGCGGGAGCGCCCCGCCGTCAGCGGGTGAGCCGCCGTGCGACCAGCGCCGCGGTCATCGCGAGGGTCGAGCACAGGGCCATGAGCACCGCCATGGGGACGGCGGTGTGCTGCCCGGCGAGCCCGGTCAGCGGGCTCACAAGGCCGCCCGTGAGGAACTGCAGCAGGCCGATGACCGCCGACCCGGCGCCGGCCCGCCCCGGCACGCGCGACTGGGCGAGCGCGACGGCGTTGCCCAGGATGAAGCCGTGACAGGTCGGGCTGACGAAGAACTGCACGAGGGTCGGCCACCCGGTGATCCCCGCCGCGATCAGGGCGAGTCCGCCGACGTTGACCGCGCACAGGACGCCGACCGCCACGAGCAGGATCGTGGCGGGGGCGAGCCGGTCGACCAGCCGCGCGTTGACGAGGCTGCCGAGGATGGCGCCGCCGGCGTTGACGGCGAACACCACCGAGTAGGCGAGGGCGGAGAACCCGAGGACGTTCTGCACCACGAACGAGGAGGCGGAGATGTAGGAGAACAGCGAGCCGAACGCCAGCGCGAACGCCAGGGCGTAGGCCATGAACGACGGCGTGCGCAGCACGATCCACGAGTTGCGGGCCGCCGCGGCCAGCCCGCCCCGGTGGCGCCGCGCCGACGGCAGGGTCTCCGGGACGACGAGCACCGAGCAGGCGAGCATGACCAGCCCGAAGCCGGCCAGCACCCAGAACACCGCCTGCCACGGGGCGACGGTGGCGATGACCCCGCCGAGCAGCGGGGCCACCACCGGCGCCAGGGAGGTGATGGTGGCCAGGATCGAGAAGAGCTTCGCGGCCTGCCGGCCATCCGCGATGTCCGAGACGACGGCGCGGGCGATGACGATCCCCGCCGCCCCCGAGACGCCCTGGACCACGCGCAGCGCGATGACCAGGCCGATGCTCGGGGCCAGCACGACGGCGACGGAAGTGAATAGGAACAGGACGTTGCCGGTCACCATGAGCCGGTGCCGGCCCAGGACGTCGGAGACCGGCCCGAGGAGGAACTGGCCCAGCGCCATTCCGACCATGTAGGTGGTCAGGGTCAGCTGCACCGCCGCGGCGGAGGTGCCGAAGTACTCCGCCATGTGCGGCATGGACGCGAGGTACATGTCCGTGGCGAGCGGGCTGACCGCGCTGACGATGCCGAGGGCCCCCACCAGCACCACCCGGTCCGCGGCACCGGGCAGGCGCAGCCGCGAGCGCATCGGCTCGTCGGCGGACTCGGCCGGCCCCGTCACCGGGACACCTCGGGCAGCACAGTGGCGACGATCACTCCCGGCATCCTAGGAAGCCCGGGCCGCGGGGCCCGCGGTGACCACGGCGTGGACACCCCACCGTGCCCGAGGACGCGGGGCCCCGGCCGGCGGCCCGGGCCGCCGCTCTCTCAGCAGCTGATAACGGCTCTGGCTGCGCGGGCGGGGTCCGGCCGACACTGCACCCACGGCATCGAGTCAGTGTTGACCGAGAGGCGGAACGCACCGTGAAAGCTGTCCGGATCCACGCCTACCACGAGACGCCCAAGCTCGACGAGGTCCCCGAGCCCACGGTCGCCGGGCCCTGGGACGTGATGGTCGAGATCGGGGCGGCGGGCCTGTGCCGCACCGACCTCCACATCATCGAGGGGCAGTGGGAACCGATCCAGCACCCCCAGCTGCCGTACATCCTCGGCCACGAGAACGCCGGGTGGGTGCGCGAGGTGGGCAGCGCCGTGAGCAACGTCCAGCCCGGGGACACCGTGATCATGCATCCGCTGGTCACGTGCGGGCTGTGCCTGGCGTGCCGGGCGGGGCAGGACGCCCACTGCGCGAACGCCACCTTCCCGGGCCTCAACGTCGACGGCGGCATGAGCGAGTACCTGCTGACCAACGCCCGCGCCGTGGTCAAGCTCGACCCGAGCCTGCACCCACGCGACATCGCGGCTCTCGCCGACGCCGGCCTCACCGCCTACCACGCGGTCCGCAAGGCCGCCCCGCGCCTGACCCCCGGCACCCAGGTCGTGGTGATCGGGTCCGGCGGGCTGGGGCACATCGGCATCCAGTCCCTGGTCGCCCTGACGACGGCGCACATCACCGTCGTGGACCGCTCCGAGCAGGCGCTGGAGCTCGCGAAGGAGCTCGGCGCCCACGCGACCGTGGTCGCCGGCGACCACGAGAAGGTGCTCCGGGAGGTCCTCGAGATCACCGGCGGCGGCGCCCACGTCGTCTTCGACTTCGTCGCCGAGCAGGGCATGGAGCGGCTGGGCCCGCGCCTGCTCCGCGATCTCGGCGACTACTACGTCATCGGCTACGGCGGGTCGCTGGACCTGCTGACGATCGACATCATCTCGCGCGAGATCAACGTCGTCGGCAACCTCGTCGGCACCTACCTGGACCTCGTCGAGCTCATGACGCTCACCGCGGAGGGGAAGATCTCCCTCCACACCTCCGTGTACCCCCTCGACGCCTACGCCGACGCCATCAACGACCTGGACCAGGGCAGGCTCGTCGGCCGCGGCATCCTCACGCCCTGAGCCCTGCCCGGCAGACCGGTCGACGAATCAGGAGGAGATCGTGACCGACCAAGCCCTCCCGGCCAAGTACCACCAGCTCAACGCCACCCAGATGACCGAGGACGCCAAGCGCGTCCTCGTCCGGGTCATCCGGGTGGCCTTCCCCCACCGGGCGATCCCGGACGGCCCCTACGAGCGCACCGCGCAGAAGATCCTCGACGAGGCCGCCGAGTCGACGTGGTGGCGCGTCGCCCTGACCCAGGGCCTCAACGACCTCAACGTCCTCTCGGGCGGGGACTTCACCGCGCTCGGCGACGCCGAGGCGCTCACGGTGCTCCGGCAGGTGGAGGCCTCCACGTTCTTCGGCTTCGTCCGGCGGACCACGGTCCTCAACTTCTACGACGACGCCGAGGTGCAGGCGTGCCTCGGCTACGAAGGCCCCTCCTTCGACAAGGGCGGCTACGTCGACCGCGGCTTCGACGACCTGGACTGGCTGCCCGAGCCGCGCATCGAGGAGTACGACGGCCCGGAGAAGTTCGTCCCCTACACCCCGGGCCGCTACGCCGTGCCGACTCAGGCGATGCATCGCGAGCCCGACACGGTCACCCAGCCGGGACCGACGGAGACCGAGGCCGGGGAGGTGCGCACATGAGGACCATCGACAAGGACGACGCCGCCGTCGTCGTCGTCGGCTCCGGTGCCGGCGGTGGGACCATCGCCTACGAGCTGACCAAGGCCGGCGTGCCGGTCGTGCTGCTCGAGGCGGGCCCGCACCTGACGAACGAGGACTACGTCAACGACGAGTGGGCAGCCTTCAACCAGATGGCCTGGCTGGACCCGCGGACCACGACCGGCACCTGGCGCATCGCCCGGGACTTCCCGAACCTGCCGGCCTGGATCGTCAAGGCGGTGGGCGGGACGACGACCCACTGGTCCGGCGCCACGCCGCGCTTCCACGCCCACGAGTTCAAGACGCGCAGCATGTACGGCCGCATCGACGGCGCCTCGCTGCTCGACTGGCCCTTCGGCCTGGAGGACCTGGCCCCGTACTACGACGCCGCCGAGATCAAGATCGGCACCACCCACCGCCACGGCCGCCCGCCGCTGCCCGCCAACAACAACTACAAGGTCTTCGCCGCCGGCGCCGAGAAGGTCGGCTACACGTTCTACGCGACCGGCCCCTACGGCACGAACGCCGAGCCGTACGACGGGCGGCCGGCCTCCATCCAGGACGGCTTCAACTTCCAGGGCGACAAGAGCAGGGCGAAGTGGAGCATCCTCGTCAGCGAGCTGCCGAAGGCCCTGAAGACCGACCTGCTGGACCTGCGGCCCCAGTCGCAGGCGGTGCAGATCACCCACGACGACAAGGGCCGCGTCGACGCGGTCCTCTACCTCGACAAGGACGGCAACCTGCACCGGCAGGCCGCCCGGGTGGTGTGCCTGGCGGGCAACGCCATCGAGACCCCGCGGCTGCTGCTGATGTCCGCCAGCCCCCTGTTCCCGGACGGGCTCGCGAACTCCTCCGGGATGGTCGGCAAGAACTACATGCGGCACACCACCGGCTCGGTGTACGCGGCCTACGACAAGCCGGTGCGCATGTGGCGCGGGGAGACGATGGCGGGCCTCATCGCCGACGAGTCACGCCACGACCCCGACCGCGGATTCGCCGGCGGGTACTACATGGAGACCCTCTCCCTCGGGCCGGCGTTCATGGCCAGCTTCGCCGATCCCGGCACCTGGGGCCCGGGGTTCACCGCCCGCCTCGACGCGCTCGAGCGCACCGCCGGCCTGTGGATCGTCGGGGAGGACATGCCGCAGGAGTCCAACCGGGTCACCCTGAACACCACCGTGACCGACCAGCACGGGCTTCCCGTGCCCAACGTCCACTTCGACGACCACCCCAACGACGTCGCCATGCGCGAGCACGGCTACCGCCAGGCCGAGGAGCTCTACCGCGCGGTCGGGGCGGTGGACGTCTGGCGGACGCCCCCGTACCCCAGCACGCACAACATGGGTACCGCGCGAATGAGCCAGCACCCGGCCGACGGCGTCGTCGACGCGTTCGGGCGGGCCCACGACGTGCCGAACCTGTTCGTCAGCGACGGCTCGGTCTTCACGACCGGCGCCGCCGCCAACCCGACCCTCACCATCGTCGCGCTCGCCACCCGGCAGGCGGAGCACATCGTCGACCAGCTCAAGACCGGGGGCGTGTGAGCCGACCGGAAGCCGGTGCCTCTACGCGTCTCGTCCCCGGAGGCACCGGCTCACCCGGCTCGCCGCCGCGCGCAGCGCCCGTTCGACCTCCGGCTCGTGGCGCCGGAGCCCCGGACCGCCCGAGACCGCCACCGACCCGACCATCCGGCCGGCCGCGTCGCGCGCCCCCACCGCGGCGCAGACCAGTCCGGGCTGGAACTCCTCGTACTCCCAGGCGATCCCCACCCGGGACACCTTCTCCAGGTGCTCCTCGAGCTCCTCGGCCGACGTGATCGTCGTGGGCGTCATCGCCGGCATGCCGTGGGCGTCGAGGTACTCCCGGCGCTGCGCAGGGGTCATCCCGGCCAGCATGACCTTCCCGAACGCGGTGCCGTGCGCGCCCTCGTGCAGGCCGAAGTCCAGCAGGCGTATCCGCGGCGCCTCGGGCGAGTCGGCGATGTAGGCGACGACGACGTTCGAGCCCCGGTAGACCGTCCAGTACGCCGCGGCGCCGAGGTCGGCGTGCAGCCGCGCTACCTCGGCCCGCACCACCGGCGGTACGCCGAGCTGACGATGGAGCGACGTCGCCAGGTGGTGGACCTTGAACCCCAGCTCGAAGCGGTGCTCGCTGCGGAGGTGGACGAGGTAGTCCTCCGCGACCAGCAGGCGCACCACGCGGTAGACGGTCGGCAGCGGCAGGTCGGTGATCGCGGCGATCTCCTTGGCGCTGGCGCCGTTGCTGTCCGCCACCGCCTCGAGGATGCTCAGCGCCCGCAGCAGCGCCCCGTCGCTCCCGCGGTCACGCGCCAGGCGGACATCGGTCACGGAAGGATGCACCATCGCCACCACCGTCCCCTCGCGGTGACAGGAGCCTAATCAGTGCTCGCGTGAATCTCCCCGGACGTGCTCACCGGATTCCCGGTCAGGTCCGCCTTGGGCGGGGGTTCGTCGGCAGACGGCGAGGCGAGGCCACCGCCGTGCGGTGACCTCGCCCCTGCCGATCGTGGATCAGCGGCCGGCGGGCACGGCCTCCCGGACGTGCGCGACCTGGCCCGCGGAGCGCTTGCCGAGCACGGCGTCGACGCCGAAGCGACCGGCCCCGGCGGCCGCCAGGGCCAGCGCGCCGGCGGCCAGCGCCAGCACGAGCTCGTAGCCGTTGTCCGTCACCCAGATGCCGTTGGGCAGGTGGACGAGGAGGAGCGCGCCGATCATGTTGATCGCCAGGAGCACCCCGAACACCGCGGTGAGCGCGCCGAGGATCAGCGCGGCCCCGCCGACGGTCTCGACGAGCGCGGCGAACCACGCCGCCAGGGTGGGCGCGGGCACGCCCATCGCGGCGAATCCCTCGGCGGTGGCGCCCATCCCGTTGCTGACGAACTTCTGCAGCCCGTGGGCGAGGAAGACCGCGCCGAGGCCGACGCGCGCCAGGAGGAGGAAGACGTCACGCAGGGCGCGCGGAAGCTTGATGTGGGTCATGGGTGGGTCCTTCGTGTCGTCGGCAACCGGCGCGCGGCGCCGGGTCGGTCAGTGCGGGCACGACGACCGGCGCCGGGCAGAGCGCCTGTGACACCGGTCGGGTTCACGTCCCCGGCTGCGCACGGGGAGGCTCAACGCTTCGCGCCGCACGCCCCCCGGTACCGGCCAGCCACCAGCACCGTAACCCGGCATTAGTTGACGGATCAACAATGCGCGGTGTGGCACGCCGCACCGGCCGCGTCACCGGCCGGCGACGACGTCCGCCACCCGGGCGGCGACGGCGGTGCGCGCCGTCCCGCGCGCCTCCGCGCGGTCCGCGGCCCGGTAGGCGCCGTAGACCGCCCGCACCGCCAGCCACCGCAGCGGCTCGACCTCCCAGCGCCGGGCCCGGCGCCCCACCCACGGCATCCGCACCAGCTCGGTGTCCTCGCCGAGGATGAGGTCGCGCAGCGTGCGGGCGGCGAGGTTCGTCGTCGCCACGCCGGTGCCGACGTACCCGCCGGCCCAGGCCAGCCCGGCGCCGCGGTCCAGCCCCACGGTGGCCTTCCAGTCCCGCGGCACCGCCAGCACCCCGGACCAGGCGTGGTCGACGGCGGCGCCGCGGGTGGCGGGGAACATGTCCTCGAGGACCGCGCGCAGCCCGGCGACGGTGCGCTCCGGCGTCGTCCCGTCCGCGCCGGTGCGCGAGCCGTACCGGTAGGGCACGCCGCGGCCGCCGAGGGCGATGCGGTCGTCGGCGGTGCGCTGGGCGTACATGTACACGTGCGCCATGTCGGCGACGACGTCGCGACCGGCCCAGCCCAGGCGCTCCCACACCTCGGGCGGCAGCGGCTCGGTGGCGATCAGCGAGGAGTTCATCGGCAGCCACAGCCGGTGCAGCCCGGGCAGGTCGGCGGTGAACCCCTCGGTGGCGCGCACGACGACGCCGGCCTCGACGTCGCCGGCGTCGGTGCGGGCCAGGTGCGGGCGGATCTCGCGCACCGCCGTGCCCTCGTAGACCGGCACGCCGAGTCGCTCGACCGCCGCGGCCAGGCCCCGGGCGAGCGTGGCCGGCTGGATCCGGGCGGCGTGCGGGTGGTGCAGGGCGCCGAGCGCGCCGGCGACGTCGAGCCGGGCCCGGGCGGCGGCGGCGTCGAGCAGCACCGAGCCGCCCTCGGGCCACGCGGCCTCGGCGGCGGCGAGCGCGCGCAGCCGGGCCAGCTGGGCCGGGGTGCGCGCGACGGTGAGCTCGCCGCCCTTGGCGACGTCGGCGTCGATGCCCTCCGCGGCGGCGACGGCGATGACCTCGTCGACGGCCTCGTTCATGAGGGTCTGGAAGCGTCCGACGACGGCGCGGCCGTGGGTGCGCGCGTATCCCTCGCGCCCGCCGGTGATGGTGTTGGTCAGCCAGCCGCCGTTGCGGCCGGAGGCGCCGTAGCCGGCGAAGCGGCGCTCGAGGACGACGACGTCGAGGTCCGGCCGGGCCTGCTTGAGGTAGTACGCCGTCCACAGCCCGGTGTACCCGGCGCCGACGATGGCGACGTCGGCGCGCCGGGGGCCGGACAGGGCGGGGCGGGGGGCGGGCAGGTCGCCGCCGTACCAGAAGGAGACGCGGCCGTTGATCGTCACGGGAGCGATCCTGGCATCGAATCAGCCGTTAGCCAACGGAAACCGTCGACCAGGGTCGATCTAGCCACGCTTTTCGCATCATTTCGGTGCCCGCTCAGCCGTGCCGTACGGCGGACAGCACGAGGCCCACCGGGATGCTGACGGCGACGACACCCGCGAGAAGCCGGTAGGCGGTGAGCCATGTGGTCCACCCTGGACGCGGCGCCTTGACCCCGTGGATGAACAGCACGAGCGCGACGACCAGGGCCAGGCCGCCGGCGACGACGGGCAGCACCGCGCCGGCAACGGTCCCGGCCAGCACGGCGACGTTGCCGGCGTTCCACGTCGCGAGCTCCCCGACCACCGTCCGGCGCGTCGGCGGCCGCGCCGGGAGCCACGCCTGCCCCGCGGCCAGTCCGAGCTGGGCCACGCCCGCGACGAGCACGAGATAGGCGGCCGCCCACGAGCCGTGCTGGAAGCCGGTCGGTCCGGTGACGGCGGCGACCAGGCCGCCGATGACGATGCACAGGAAGCCGACCAGCCCGCCCGGCCACATCGCGGCCCATCGGACCCGCAGGTCCTGATCGCTCACCTGGGTGAGCATCAGGCGCGCGCACCCCGTACGGCGCCATCCCGCGCGGCATCCGGATGCCAGACTCCGGCCTCGGCCGGCGTCTCACGATGATCTCCGGCTGCCTCAGGGGCATCTTGGCCGATGGCATGCAGCGCCAAGGTCGCGTGGGCGTAGGCGCCGCCGGCACGCATCTCGGCGGCCACCCAGATGGCCTCCATGATCTCCTCCGGGCTCGCTCCCACGCGCTGGGCGAGCTTGGCGTGGCCGTCGATGCAGTACGGGCACTGGGTCACGTGCGCGACCGCGACAGCGATCAGCTGCTTGATCTTCTCCGGCAGCGCGCCGTCGGCGAACACTGCGCGACTGAACTCCTCGAACGCCGCATGAGTGGCTGGCGCAAGCTCTCGGCGGCGAGCGGCCAGCTCCGGCGTGGTGCGGTGGTACATCGTCTCCTCCATGGGGTCTTTCCACTCGATCCGGGCTTCGTGGTCAGGAACTGGGGAGTCAGCCCTGAAGCAGGGTGGCGAGGACCTGGGCCTCGCTGATGTCGGGGTGCTTGGTGGCGGTGATCAGCGTCAGGGCTCCGTGTCGGGCCAGGTCGCGGAGGTGCTCGAGGGCCGCGGCGCGCTCGGGCTCCTCGAGCTCGCCGCGGTAACGGCGCGCGAACTCCTCGAAACGCGCCGGATCGTGGTCGTACCACTGACGTAGCTCCGTCGACGGTGCGACCGTCTTGCACCACTCGTCCAGAGCGGCCCTGTCCTTGCTCACACCTCGGGGCCACATGCGGTCGACCAGCACGCGGACGCCGTCGCCTCTCGTCGGCTCCTCGTACGCGCGACGGATCTTCACCTCATGCCTGGGCACCATGACCGCCCCTTCTTCCCGGTCACCTCGGAGCGACGGACACCGCAGTGGCTCCACGGCCGTCGGCACGCGCTGCTAGCTGCCATCAGGGCCATCGACGGGGTCTCGCGGCGCGGCGGATGTGCGCTCGCCAAGCACCTGAGCGCGGCCTTCGCCGCCTGCACCGGCGTAGATGGACCCGAGGGGGCCGGGGTTGCGCTCCGAACGGTCCAGGGCCGCCACCTCGGGGTGGTGCAGGTCGAAGGCGGGGCGCTCGGAGCGAATGCGCGGCAGCACGGTGAAGTTGTGGCGCGGGACCGGGCAGGCGGTGGCCCACTCCAGGGAGCTGCCAAACCCCCAGGGGTCGTCGACGAACACGGTGCGGGGGCCGCGCTGGGTCGTGTAGACGTTGTAGAGGAACGGCAGCGTGGACAGTGCCAGGATCGCCGCACCCACCGTGGAGATCTGGTGGTAGAGCTGGACGCCGTCCTCGGGCAGGTAGTCGGCGTACCGCCGCGGCATGCCCTGCACGCCCAGCCAGTGCTGGACCAGGAAGGTCGTCTGGAAGCCGATGAACAGCAGCCAGAAGTTGACCCTGCCCAGGCGTTCGTCGAGCATCCGTCCGGTCCATTTCGGCCACCAGAAGTAGAAGCCGGAGTACATCGCGAAGACCACGGTGCCGAACACGACGTAGTGGAAGTGCGCGACGACGAAGTAGGTGTCGTGCACCTGGAAGTCCATCGGTGGGCTGGCGATGATCACCCCGGTCAGGCCGCCGAAGAGGAACGTCACCAGGAAGCCGAGCGAGAACAGCATGGGCGTCTCGAAGGTGAGCCTGCCGCGCCACAGCGTGCCGACCCAGTTGAAGAACTTGATCCCGGTGGGCACCGCGATGAGCATGCTCATGAACGAGAAGAAGCTCAGCATGACGCCGCCGGTGGCGAACATGTGGTGCGCCCACACGGTCATCGACAGCGAGGCGATCGCGATGGTGGCGAAGACCAGGCCCTTGTAGCCGAAGACCGGTTTGCGGGAGAAGACCGGCAGCACCTCCGTGACGATGCCGAAGAACGGCAGCGCGATGATGTAGACCTCCGGGTGGCCGAAGAACCAGAACAGGTGCTGCCACAGCAGCGCCCCGCCCGCGTCGGGGTTGTAGACCTGGCCGCCCGCGATGCGGTCGATGGCGAGCCCGAACAGGGCCGCGGCCAGCACCGGGAAGGCCATGAGCACCAAGAGGGACGTGATCAAGGCGTTCCAGGTGAAGATCGGCATCCGGAACATGGTCATGCCCGGTGCGCGCATGGTGATGATCGTGGCCACGAAGTTCACCGCACCGAAGATCGTCGCGAAGCCGGTCATCGCCAGGCCGAGGACCCAGAGGTCGCCACCCAGGCCCGGGGAGTAGACGGCGTTGGACAGCGGGTTGTAGGCCGTCCAGCCGAAACTCGCCGCACCCTCGGGGGTCAGGACGCCGGCCACGACGATCAGGCCACCGAAGAGATAGAGCCAGTACGAGAGCATGTTCAGCCGCGGGAAGGCCACGTCCGGGGCGCCGATCTGCAGCGGCACCATGATGTTGGCGATCCCCGTGAACAGCGGCGTCGCGAACAGCAGCATCATGATCGTGCCGTGCATCGTGAACAGCTGGTTGTACTGCTCGTGGGACTGCACGACCTGCAGCCCGGGCTCGAACAGCTCGACCCGGATGAGCAGCGCCAGCACGCCACCGATCATGAAGAACACGAACGAGGTGATCAGGTACAGGTAGCCGATCACCTTGTGATCGGTGGACGTGATCCAGGAGACCAGCGTCTTGCCCCACCCCTGCTTGCGCGGCAGGAGCCCCGGCACGAGGTGAGCGCGAAGCTCAGCGGTGGTAGCCATCATCATCGGCCCCCTCAGGGCTGCTGGCCGGAGCGCGTGAAGCGCACGTGATGGGCCTTGGCACCGACAGGGCTCTGGCCTGTCGTGGATGAGACGATGGACGAGTGAGAGCTACCGGGGAGGTGGACCCAGACCTCACCGGCGCGGTCTCGAGCCGTGTCCGCGTCCTGCGCGCGCTGCGTGACTCGCCGGAAGGTCTCGGCGTGCACGAGCTGGCCACTCGGCTCGGCCTGCACCCGAACACGGTCCGGTTCCACCTCGGCCGGCTCGAGCAGGACGGCCTGGTCCAGCGCCAGGTCGCGCACCCGAGCGTTCCCGGGCGCCCGCCGCTGCACTTCACCGCAACCCCGCACCCCAACGCGCTCGGTACCCGACGTGACTTCCGGGCCCTGGCACAGGTGCTGGCCGATGTCCTCGCCGATCGGGTACATGGGTCGCCCGAGCTGACCGAGCAGGCCGGGCATGCCTGGGCACAGCGCCTGATGCAGGCCTGGACCGGCCCGGCCCCTGACGCGGCGGAGTCGATCACCATGCTGGCGGAGGCACTCGCCAGCATCGGCTTCGACCCCCAGATCACCTCGGACCGCCACCAGCTGTCCCTGGTGCAGCGGCACTGCCCCTTCCTGGAGGTGGCCCAGGAGCACCGCGACGTCGTCTGCTCGCTCCAGCTCGGACTGATCCGCGGGGTGCTCGAACGTCTCGGGGCACCCGTGGAGGTCACCCGGCTGGTGCCCTTCGCCACCCCGCAGGGATGCCTGGTGCAGTTCACGGCGACGTGAGCGCGGCGGACCGACCCACGTCAGGCGATCCGCCAGGCGCTCGTCCCCGCAGACCCGGTTCTGGACGCCCGTGCCCGGGGCACGCATCCCGCAGGTCATGTCCGCCTCCCACCGTCGGCCCTTGCATCCTCCGACTTCCCGAGAGTTAATACAAGGACAGTTCGTGAAAAAGGGGAGCGATGCCCTGAGCATCGGTGGCGAGACCCGACGCGCCACCGTGGGCACGTAGCTACCCCTGGGGGATGGCGCCATGAACGTGAGATCCACGGACGCGACCAAGCCGGCGCGCAGGAACGACGGCCAGACCAAGCCGGTGCCCCACGGCACCCCCCGGCCTCGAAGGCGGCGCCCGGTGAGTCAGGCCGGTGCGGAGATCGACTACGACGCGCCCCGCAAGAGCGAGGACGACGGCGATGTGGACTCCCTCGAGGAGCTGCAGGCCCGAGGCCCGGTGGAGAAGTGGGCAACGGTCGACGAAGAGGACGTCACGGCCGCGGACGAGTTCGAGCTACCCGGAGCGGACCTGTCGGGCGAAGAGCTCGCCGTCGTCGTGGTGCCCCGACAGGCCGATGAGTTCGTCTGCACGCACTGCTTCCTGGTCCATCACCGCAGCCAGCTAGCCAGCGACACCGCCGGGCAGCTGGTGTGCATGGAATGTGCCGCGTAAGAGCAGGCATCGCGACGGCAAGGACCTCGAGGCCCGCATCGGCCAGGGACTTCGAGGCCCGCGTCGGCACAGCGCCGACATCGCTCGTCCACCGGCCGGTGGTGCTCGTCCACCGGCCGGTGGTCCACACCCCCGCCGCGGGACCGGCGGCGGGGGCGCGACAGCTTCGGCGCGGGGCCCCGCGCGCTCAGCGCCCCTTGCGCCGGAACAGCGCGGCGGCCCCCGCGACGCCGAGCAGCGTCAGGCCCAGGCCCCACAGCACCGCGGCCCACGGCTCGCCGCCGGGGGTGCCGACCATGAGCTCGCGCAGGGTGTTGGTCACCGGCGTGACCGGCTGGTGCCCGGCGAAGCCCTGGAGCCAGCCGGGCAGGGTCTCGGTGGGGACGAAGGCGCTGGAGATGTAGGGCAGGAACAGCACGAGGAACGTGAAGCCGCTGGCGGCCTCCGGCGTGCCGGCCAGCAGCCCCATGAGCGCCGAGACCCACGAGATGGCCAGCACGTAGAGGCCGAGCACGCCGGCCGCGGCCAGCCACTCCCCCGCCGTGGCCGTCGGCCCGAACCCGAGCAGCAGCGCCACGCCCACCACGAGCAGGGTCGCGACGGCGTTGCGCGCCAGGCTGGCGACGACGTGGCCGTTGACCACCGCGAAGGCGCTGATCGGCATGGTGCGGAAGCGGTCGATGATGCCGCGGGACATGTCGCCGGCGACGGCGACGGCGGTCTGGGCGGCGCCGTAGCCGGCGCACAGCAGGATGGCCCCGGGCACGATGTAGTCGACGTACTCGCCGCCGGTGTCCAGGGCGCCGCCGAAGACCCACACGAACGTGCACATGAGCATGATCGGCAGCAGCACGGAGACGAGGATCGACTCGACGTCGCGGGCGCTGGCCCGCACGCTGCGCCCGATCAGGGTGGCGTTGTCCTGCAGGGCGTGGGTGATGGCGCTCATTTCTGCTCCTCGGTGGTGGCGGCGTGGCCGGTGAGCTGGAGGAAGACGTCGTCGAGGGTGGGCTCGCGGAGCTGCCAGCGCTCGACGTCGAGGCCGCGGCGCTCGACGTCGGCGAGCACCTCGCGCACGTGGGCGACGGTGCCGTCGGTGGGCACCCGGACCTCGGAGGCGTCGGTCAGCACGAGCTCGACGAAGGCCTGGCCCAGCCCGCTCTTGAGCTCGGCCGCGGTGCCCTGGGCGACGATCGCGCCGCCGTCGAGCACGGCGACGGCGTCGGCGAGGCGGTCGGCCTCCTCGAGGTACTGGGTGGTCAGGAGGATGGTCGTGCCGCGGGCGGCGACGTCGCGGATCATCTCCCACAGCCCCTGCCGCGAGCGCGGGTCGAGGCCGGTGGTGGGCTCGTCGAGGAAGAGCACCTCGGGCGCGGCCAGGAGGCTGGCCGCGAGGTCGAGGCGGCGGCGCATGCCGCCGGAGTACTTCCCAGCGGTGCGGTCCGCGGCGTCGGCGAGGTCGAAGCGCTCGAGGGTCTCGTCCACGAGCGGGCGGATCCGGCGGCGCGGCAGGTGCAGCAGGCGCGCGATCATCGTGAGGTTCTCCCGGCCGGTGAGGCGTTCGTCGACGGCGGCGTACTGGCCGGTCATGCTGATGCGCTCGCGCACGGCCCGGGCCGCGGTGACGACGTCGTGGCCGGCGACGCGCGCGGTGCCGGCGATGGGCCGCACGAGGGTGGAGAGCACCTTGATCGTCGTCGTCTTGCCGGCGCCGTTGGGGCCCAGGAGCGCGAAGAGCTGGCCGCGCGGGACGGCCAGGTCGAGACCACGGAGCACCCGGGTGGCGCCGTAGGCCACCTCCAGGCCGCGGATCTCGACGGCGAGGTCGGCGTTCGCGGCGGCCTCGGGCGGCCGCGAACCGGTTTCTGTGTATGTCATAGACGGTAGTGTGTACGCCATACACGTTTTTGTCTACCCCATAAACAGATAGGCTGGGGGAGTGACGAGATCACCGGGATCGACGGCGGACGGGGGCGGGATGACGCTCCCGCCGGGCACGGCGGAGCTGTGGCAGCCGGTGGGACGACCCCGGCGGGGCCCGCGCCCGGGGCTCAGCGTCGAGGCGATCACGCGGGCCGCGATCGAGATCGCCGACGGCGAGGGCCTGGCGGCCGTCTCCATGGCGCGGGTCGCCAAGGCGCTCGGCGTCACCACCATGGCCCTGTACCGGTACGTCGCGTCGAAGGAGGCCCTGCTCGCGCTCATGCTCGACGCCATCGCGCCCCTGCCCGACGAGCCGGAGGACCCGGCAGCGGGGTGGCGCGCCCGGCTCGAGCGGTGGTGCCGCGACCAGCTCGCGCTGTTCGTCGAGCACCCCTGGATGGCCCAGCTCGTCGGCCCTGTCGCGATGGGCCCGAACCGGGTCGCGTGGATCGAGCGGGGCCTGCGCGCCCTGGCGGACGTCGACGTGTCCGAGGGGCTCAAGACGGCGATCGTGGGCCGGATCAGCCTGCACCTGCTCACCGAGGGACAAATGCTCGTCGCCGTCACGGCGGCGGCCACCGGCGCCGACTCCGACCACCCGGCGCTCATGGACTACAACGCCATGCTGCGCGCCGTCACCAACCCGGACGACCACCCCGCGATCACCGCCGCGCTCGACGCCGGCGCCTTCGGCAGCGAAGGCTCCGGCGACCTCGACGAGGCCGGGCTGGGGCTGACGATCCTGCTCGACGGCGTCGAGGCGGTGCTCGGGCGGGCGGCGCGGGGCGGCTGAGCGCGCCGCTGCTCAGATGCTGTGCCCGAGCTCGTCCCCGGCGATGGCGGCCCGGTCCAGCGTGTGCATCTCGAAGCTGTCCACCAGCTCCCGCATCTTGTCGACGCTGACCTGGAAGACCTCCGAGGCCCGCCACGCCTCGATCTCCCCCAGCGAGTCCCACGGACCGGAGCTGATGAACGTGGTGGGGGTGTCCCGGTCCCGGAGCAGGACGGCACTCGTGCCGGGGAAGTCGCGCTGCGTCAGGTGCGCGAGCTCCTGCCAAGCGGTCACGAAGTCGTCCTCGCGGCCGGCCTTCACCCGCCACAGCCCCACGGTGTAGACGGTCATGACGCACCCCTTCCTGGAGCGGTCCCGCGTCGATGAGGGAGCCGAGCCGGCGAGGGCCGCCGCCGTATGCATACACCCACGCCGCGGGACGGGCACGGCAACCTGTGTGGCAACCGGGCCGCGGCGCCGGCCGGTCAGCGTCGCGGGAGGAACTCACCGAGGGCGGCGAGCGCCAGGTCGGGACGCTCCAGGGTGGGCGTGTGGGGTGTTGGTGGGGCGGACGGCGAGGAGGCACCGGGGCGGGCGCCGGCCGCCCCGGTGCGTCAGTGCGCGGCCGCAGTGCTGTGGCCGGCGGCGGCGCCGCGCGGGACCAGCGCCGTGGGGACGAGCAGCGCGAGCAGGATGACGGCGACGGCGAGGAACGCGCTGGGGTACCCGTCGACCAGCCCGGCCCGCGTGGTGAGGTCACCGCCGACGGCCGTGAGGGTGGCCACGCCGAGCGCCGCGCCGATCTCGTGGCCCGTCATCATCAGGCCCGACGCGAGGCCGGACAGCTCCGGGGGCACCTCGCTCATCGCGGCCACCGAGATCGCGACGAACATCGGGCCGATCCCCGTCCCGAGGACGACGAATCCCGGCAGCACGCCGGCGAGGTAGCCCGAGCCGGCGTCGACGGTGCACAGCAGCGCTGCGCCGGCGGTGGCGATCAGCAGGCCGGCCGCGATGAGCATGCGGGGGCCGAGCCGGGGCAGCAGCCTGGAGGCGACGGCGGCGCTGAGGGTGATCACGGCGGCCAGCGGCAGGAACTGCAGCCCGGCGACGATCGCGGAGGAGCCGAGCACCTGCTGCAGGTACAGGGACGTGAGGAAGATGGCGCCGACGACGGCGCCGGTCACGCCGGCCATCACGGCGGACGCCGAGACGAGCGACCGGACACGCCAGATCCGCGGCGGGACGAGCGGCTGGCGGGCGCGTCGCTCGAGCGCGGTGAACACGCCCAGCAGCGCCGCGGCGGCGGCGAACGCGGCGAGGGTCACCGGGGACCAGCCGCGGGTGCTGGTCTGCTCGATGGCGTACACGAGCGCCACCAGCCCCGTGACCGCCGTGGCGGCACCGGGAAGGTCGAGCTGGCCGAGGCGGGCGCCGGCGGCGCCGGCCGGGGCGACGGTGCGCCGGGTCAGCACCCAGGTGACCACACCGATGGGCACGTTGATGAAGAACACCGCACGCCAGTCGAGGGCGCTGGTGAGGGCGCCGCCGAACAGGACCCCGGCGGCGATGCCCATGCTGGCGATCGTGCCCCAGACCCCGAGTGCGGTGGCCCGCTGCCGGCCCGCGTAGCTGGTCATCACGATCGACATCGCGGCCGGGGTCAGCATGGCTGCCCCGGCCCCCTGCACGGCGCGGGCCGCGATGAGCATGAACGCGGACCCGGCGAGCCCGCTGGCCAGCGACGCCACCGTGAACAACCCGAGCCCGACGAGGAACATCCGGCGTCGGTCGAACAGGTCGGCCAGCCGTCCGCCGAGCAGCAGGAACCCGCCGCTGAACAGCACATAGGCGCTCACCGCCCACTGGTAGTCACCGGCGCTGAGCTGCAGCGCGCGCCCGATGCTGGGCAGCGCCACGTTCACCACGCTGACGTCGAGCACGACCATGAACTGCGCGGCCAGCATCAGGCAGAGCACCGTCCAAGGACGCCGCTCCTCCGCCGCAGGCGGGGTGCCCGCCGCGTCGCGCAACTGGGTGGACATCGGACCTCCAGGGATCTCGGGGACGAACGGCCGCTGCGGCCGGTCTCGAGACTCCCGTTTCCCGTCGGTGGCTCGCGCTGGCGAAACCGCCAGGATCTGCACCGACATCCAGGCCGGCGGTGTGCTGGGCAGAACCCGGTGGTTTCACCGGGGCGAGCACCCCGGCGTGGCGATCCGGGCGGCGCCCGCGCTTCAGGCCACCAGCAGCAATGCCGCCCGCAGCGATGCGACGTCGGCGAGCGCGCCGCGCACCTCGCCCCGTGGGCCGACGACACTGCGGCCCTCGGCGTCCGCGCTGACGACGATCTCGACACCGCCGGCCCACCCGTGACGGAGGACCCGGTGCCCGCGCTCCGCCTCGCCGGGCGTGGCACCGACCTGGCACACCAGGTCCACCCCGCCCCAGGCGGCGACGGCCGCGCTGATCGCCTGTGCCTGCGCGCCGCCGCTCACCACCTGCGCGCCCGCGCCCGCGAGCGCGGCGCGCACGGGCTCCGCGTCGTTGTTGCCGGCCACGATGACCACGGCGACCTGGCCCTCCAGCGGCGTGCGCTCCCCGCCGCGCCGCAGCTTCGCCTGCTCCAGCTCCCAGTACTCGATGTCGAAGAGGTCGGCGTCGCCGACGGACCGGTAGCCACCGAGGGCCTCGGCGTCGCGGATGATCCGCATGGTGTGCCGGTAGATGTCGCGCACCGCCTCGAGCTCGCCGGGGGTCCGTCCGACGGTCACCAGGCCCAGCTCGGCGTCGAGGACCACCCGCGGCGCCGGGTCCAGGGCGGTGAGCCCCTCCGGGTAGCCCGGTGCGAAGCGCGAGAACCGGTCCTCGTACTCCCGCACGAAGGCCCCGACGTCCCGCCCGAGCAGCGGCCAGGGCTTGGTCCGGATGACGTGCTCGAGGGTCGCGGTGCCGTTGCGGGTGACGGCGGCCAGGTTGTCCAGCGCCAGGAACGCGTCGACCTCCGGGTCCCGCTCGGCGCGGACCAGCACGGGGAACCCCGCGGCGCGGCCGAGCTCCGCGCGCAGCGCGGCCAGCGCCTCCGTGTGGTCTCCCGCGGGGGCCGCATCGGCCGGGCCGCCGGTGACCGCGCCGCCCGGCGGGACGTGGGTTGCGCCGCCGCCGTGCGGTTCGTGGGCCGTGTCGCCACGCACGGCGCCCGCCGCCTCGCCCCGCGCCCGGGCGATGCGCTCCTCGGCGGCGTTGATGAGGCCGATGTGCCGCTGGTAGGCCTCCTTGGCCTCGTCGGCGAAGGTGAACAGCCCGTGGTTGCGCAGCACCACCGCGGACGGCGGCACCCCGCCCCGGGCGGCCAGCTCGTGCGCGATCCGGCGGGCCAGGTCGAAGCCGGGCCGGCAGTACGGCAGCACGAGGGCGTCGGGGCCGAACATCTTCCGCAGCTCGGCGTCGGGCAGCGCGGTGTCGGTGAGCGTCACCACGGCGTCGGCGTGGCTGTGCAGGACGAACCGGAACGGCAGCAGGGCGTGCAGCAGCGCCTCGATCGACGCCGTGGGCGCCGCCGCGTCGATGCTGGCGCACCGCAGCTCGTTGACCATCGTGGTGTCGTCCAACGCGGGCAGCGCGGCGAGCTCGCGCAGCCGGTCCAGCCGCAGCGGGGCGAACCCGGCCCGGGTGATCCGCCCGAGGTCGTGGCCGGAGGCCTTGACGTGCACGAGCCCGACCGGCTCGCCGGTGACGTCCCGGGCGAGGGTCTTGACGGAGGTGTTGCCCCCGCCGTGGAGGACGACGGCGGGATCGGAGCCGAGCAGGCGGGAGACGTACACGCACTGGTCGAGGGCGTCGCCCGTCACCACCGCGGCGTCGTCCCACCGGTCGCGCACCTTGACGGCAGTCAGCTCAGGCACTGCGGGCCTCCTGGTGCAGCGTCGCCCACGCGGGCCGCAGGGAGTCGAGCAGCGCGTCGAAGACGAGGGCCTGGCGGGCATACAGCGCCTGGTTGACGCCCGGGTGCACCACGAGGCCCGGGTCCTGCTCCAGCCGCCAGGGGTTCGCCGTCGGGTCCACGGCCGCACGCCCGAGCGAGGCCGCGCCGCGCGCGCCCAGCTCGGTGCCCAGCTGGCGCCGGACCGGATGACCGAGGACGTCGGCGAAGATCTGCGCCCAGACGGGGTTGCGCGCCCCGCCGCCGGCGAGCGTCCAGGGCTCCGCGCTCATCGCGGTCCCGCTGGTGCGCAGCGCCTCGACCTGCACGCGGTGGTACTGGGCGACCCCCTCCGCGACCGCTCGGGCGACGTGGGCGTGGCCGTGCCGGGCACTGGCCCCCACGAGGGTGCCCGAGGCGCCCTGGATCGCCGGGGCGCCGTGGACGAAGGGCAGGAAGTACAGCCCCTCGCTGCCGGGCGGGGCGTCGGCCGCGGCCTCGAGCAGCTCGCGCGGCTCGGCGGCGGCGACCGCCGGGCGGGTCACCGCCGCGGAGAGCCACTCCAGGCTGGCCGAGGAGGTCGGGGCGACCTCCATCGCGAGCATCGTGCCGGGCTCGGGCAGCAGGGCGTTGAGGGTCACCCGGGGCGGCACCGCCGTCGAGGGGACGACGACCGCGTTGATCGCCCAGGTGCCCACGATGACCGTGACGTCACCGGGCGCCGAGGCGGCCGCGCCGAGGGGGCTGGCCACGCAGTCCATGCAGCCCGCCGCGACCGGCAGCCCGGCCGGGAGCCCGGTGGCCGCCGCGGCCTCGGGCGTCACCGTGCCGGCGACCGCGTCGGAGGCGCGCACCGGCGGGAAGAGCCTCGTCAGGTCCCCGGGCAGGCCCACCGCCTCGAGGGCCTCGGGCGCGTAGGCGCGGGAGGACAGGCGCAGCAGCCCCATCGCCGACGCGTCGGAGTAGTCGGCGCTCGGCTCGCCGATCAGCCGGGTGGTCAGCCAGTCCTTGCAGGACAGCGCCCACCGGACCCGCGCGAGCGAGTCCGGCTCGTGGTCGTGGAGCCAGCGCAGGAGCACGGCGGGCTGCGCGGCCCACGGCATGGAGCCGGTCAGGTCGCGCAGCGCCTCGCCCGGGCCGACGAGCGCCTCGGCCGCGAGGTCCTGCGCCCGCGAGTCCGTCGACGCGATCGCGGGCCGCACGGGGCGCAGGTGCTCGTCGACGGGGTACAGGCCGTTGCCGTGGCCGGTGACGGCGAGGCTGACCGGGGTGTGCCCCGTCGCCGCCAGGTGGGCCGTGAGGTCGCGCAGCACGCCAGCCACCACGTCCCACAGGTCGTCCATGTCGACCTCTTGCCGGTCGGCCGACACGGCGATGCGCGGGTTGGACGCGCGTACCGTCCACAGCTCCCGGCCGTCGTCGTCGAAGGCGGCGGCCTTGGCGGCGGTCAGGCCGACGTCCACACCGATGTGGCAGATCATCGAGCAACTCCTGCGTCGGTCGTGAGGTCCTCGTAGTGTCCCGGGGCCGCGGCGCGGGGACGGAAGCGTCTCGTGGCCCGGACGTAGTCCCGCAGCTCCTCGGCGACGCGCGCCTCGCTCCAGCCCAGGTGGGCCCGGGCCACCTCGGCGGCCGCCGGCGCCGCGGCGAGGCCGACGTCGGCGTTGAGCCCCACGAGGATGCGGCGGAGCAGGACGTCCTCGAGCGTGCGCGCGCCTTCCTGCTCGACGGCGAAGACCACCTCGGCCGCCACGGCGCCACTCTCGCGGTCGATGACCGCGCCGAGCTCGGGGGTGGCGACGATCAGCCGCTCGACGAGCGCGGCGCGGGTGCCGTAGACGGAGACCAGCCGGCGGGCCGTGGCGCTGTCCAGGGGCGAGCGGGCGAGGAACACCCGGGCGAAGGACGCGCCGGCGGAACGGCCCGTCCGGGCGGCCCCGGGCAGCGGGGCGGACGCCGTCGGGGAGGCCGTCGCGCCGCGGCCCAGGAAGGCCACGACCTTGTCCACGGCCTGCTCCCCGAGGGCACGGTGGGTGGTGAGCTTGCCGCCGATGACGGAGAACAGGCCCCGGTAGGCGCCGTCGTGGCCGACGATCTGGTGGTCGCGGGTGACCTTGGAGGGGTCCTCCAGGTCGCCGACGTAGGGCAGGGGGCGCACGCCCGAGTAGCTCCACAGCACGTCGCCGGGGCGGAGCCCGGCGCCGGGGATGAGGGCGTTCGCCTCGCCGATGAGGTAGGCGACCTCCTCGTCGGAGGCGACGATCTCCTCGATGCTGCCGTCGTAGGGCAGGTCGGTGGTGCCGATCATGTACCGCCCCTCCCAGGGCAGCACGAACATCGGCCGCTTGTCCGCCCGGGCCTCGAAGAAGACGCACGTGGACGGCGCGCCGGGGAACGGGTCCACCACGACGTGCGAGCCCTTGGTGGGCCCGACGTACCGCTTGCCGACGTCGGTGCCGCGCAGCACGGCGTCCACCCACGGGCCGGCCGCGTTGACCACCACGTCGGCCCGGGCGGTGCGGACGGCGCCGGTCTCGGCGTCGCGGATGGTGACGCCGGAGACGCCGCCGCCGTCGACGGTGAGTTCGACGACCTCGCTGTGGGTGAGCACGTGGGCGCCGTGGTCGGAGGCGGAGACCGCCAGCTCCACGCAGAGCCGCTCCGTCCACGGCACGTTCGCGTCGGCGAAGAGCACGCCCCAGGCGATGCCGCGCCGGTTGAGCCCGGGCCACCGGCGCGCGATGGCCCGGCGGCCGACCGGGCGGTTGAGCGCCAGCGGCTTGCCCACGGACAGGAGGTCGTGGAGCAGCACGCCGCAGGCGATCAGCCAGCCCGGCCGGCTGTTGCCGCGGTAGAAGGGGATGAGCATGGGGTACTCGTGCACGAGGTGCGGCGCCTGCTGGAGGAGCACCTTGCGCTCCCGGATCGACTCCATGACGAGGCGGAAGTCCAGCCGCTCGAGGTACTTCAACCCGCCGTGGATCAGCCGGGTGGAGATGCTCGAGGTCCGGGCGCCGAGGTCGTCGCGCTCGACGAGCAGGACGCTCAGCCCCCGCATCGCCGCCTCGCGGGCGATCGCCAGCCCGTTGATGCCGGCCCCGACGACCGCGAGGTCGTAGTGGTCGGACAGCTGCTCGCGCCGGGTGTCCAGCCTCGCCATGGGTCCATCTCTCCTTCTGTTGCGGGGTGCTACGCGAGCACGGGGGCGGTGTGGGCGAGGTCCTCGTAGAGCGCGAAGGCCTCCGCCGGGGCCAGGTCGTCGTGGACGACGGCGCGGACGGCGGCGAGCATCGCCGCCGGGTGGGCGGACTGGAAGATGTTGCGGCCCATGTCCACGCCGGCGGCGCCGCCCTGGATGGCCCGGTGGGCCAGCTCGAGGGCGTCGCGCTCGGGGATCTTCTTGCCGCCGGCGATGATGATCGGCACGGGGCAGGCGGCGGTGACCGTCTCGAAGCCCTCCTCGACGTAGTACGTCTTGACGAAGTGGGCGCCGAGCTCGGCGGGGATGCGGGTGGCGAGACGGAAGTAGCGGGCGTCGCGCACCAGCTCGCGGCCCACCGCCGTCACGGCGAGGACCGGGATCCCGGCGGCCTGGCCGGCGTCGACGAGGGTGGTCAGGTTGCGCACCGACTTCGTCTCGTGCTCCCCGCCGACGAACACCTGGACCGCCATCGCGGCGGCGTCGAGCCGGACCGCGTCGTCGATCCCCAGGGCGACCTCTTCGTCGGAGAGGTCCTTGAGGATGGAGGGGCCGCCGCTGGCGCGCAGCACCACCCCGGCGCGGGAGTCGGCGGGGATGGTGGAGCGCAGCGCGCCGCGGGTGAGCATGATCGCGTCGGCCTGCGGCACGAGCGGGACGATGTTGAGGTCCAGGCGCTCGAGCCCGGAGGTCGGGCCCTGGAAGTAGCCGTGGTCGAAGGCGAGCATGACGGTGCGCCCGTCGGCGGGCTGGAAGATGCGCGCCATGCGGGAGCGGATCCCCCAGTCGTGGCCCGCCAGGCCCTTGGTGCCCGGCAGGGCCGGCGCCGCGGTGGCAGGGGCGGCGCCGCCGAAGTTCGTTCCGTAGCGCAGGTCGTCGAGGTCAGCCACGAGGCTCTCCTTCTGTCGGGGTGGTCTCCGGGCGCGGGGCCGCGCCGGAGGGGGTCTGGGTCGTGGGGGCGCTCGCCGCGGGCGCGCTGCGCCGCCGCCGCAGCAGCGGCCCGGCGGAGATGACGACGACGAGGACGACGAGGACGCCCTTGAGGATGTTCTGGGCCCCGACGCTCCAGCCGACGAGGTTCAGCAGCCCCGAGAGCAGGCTGAAGAACAGCGCGCCGCCCCACAGCCCGGCCGGGACGGCCCGGCCGCCGGCGATGAGGGTGCCGCCGATGACGACGACGGCGACGGAGTCGAGCAGGTAGGAGCTGCCGAGGTTCTGCGCGGGCGAGATGAAGGCCGCGAGCAGGGACCCGGCGAGACCGGCTGTCACGCCGCTGAGCACGTACGTGGCGGCCCGGGTGGTGCCCACCGGGATGCCCGCCTTGCCCGCGGCGGTGGCGTTCTGCCCGGTGGCGAGCACCGAGCGGCCGTAGACGGTGCGCCGCAGCGCCCAGGCGACGGCGACGGTGAGCAGGGCGACGGCGACCGCGAGCAGCGGGACGCCCGCGACCCGGTGGTTGACGAACGCCCGGAGGCCGGCGTCGGGGTGGGCGGCCATGCCGTCGGCGAGGACGGCCGTGACCGATGCGGCGATCAGGCTGGTGGCCAGCGTGGCGATGATGGGCGGCACGCGCAGCGCGATGATGCTGAGGCTGCTGGCCGCCCCGACGGCCCCGCCCGCCGCGGCGCCGACGAGCAGGCCGAGGACCGCGCTGCCGGTCGCGGCGGCGGCGATGACCGAGACGTAGGAGGCGAGGCTGACGACCGCGCCGACGGACACGTCGATGTTGCCCGGGCCGAGCGTGATGACGAGCATCTGCCCGATGGCGACCAGCACGAGGAACGGGGCGAGGGTGAGGACCTGGGACAGGGCGTTCCACCCCGAGCCGCCGCCGATCGCGACGATGGTCAACCACACGGCGACGGCGCCGAGCACGGACCAGATCCACGGCGGGGCGGTGCGCGGTTGCGCGGGGGCGGCGAGGGAGCGGCGGGTGGGCGAGGTGGTGGTCGTCATCGGGTCAGCCGTTCCGTGAGGACGCGGCCCGCGAGCACCGCGAGGACGATGAGGCCCTGGGCCGCGGACTGCAGGTTGGAGGACAGGCTCATCAGGCTCAGCAGCACGCCGATCAGGCCCAGGGTCATGCCCCCGAAGGCCGTGCCGACGGGCACCGCCTGCCCGCCCGAGAAGGTGCCGCCGCCGAGGATGACGGCCGCGATGGTGATGAGGGCGTAGTTGTTCGCGGAGTTGATGTCCCCGGTGCGGGTCTGGCCCGCCAGCATCAGCCCCGCGACGATCAGCAGGACGGCGGCGAGGACGTAGGCGCCCACGCGGGTGGCCAGCGTCGAGCGGCCCGAGCGGACGAGGGTCCGCGCGTCGGAGCCCAGGGCGCGCAGCCGGACGCCGAACCGGCTGCCGTGGGCGACCAGGGCGACCACGGCGGTGGCGACGGCGATGATCACGAGCGGCGCCGGCACGCTCTCGGGCCGCCAGGACGCCAGGGCGCCCTGCCAGCGCGCGACCGCTCCGCCCGGGGTCGGCAGGATCATCAGCCCCAGGCCGAGCCAGACGAAGCTCATGCCCAGCGTGGTGATGATCGAGGGGACGTTGCGGAGCTGCACGGCGACCGCCATGAGGACGTAGACGGCCACGATCGCCAGGAGGGCGAGGACGCCGAGCGCCGGGGCGGTCGCCAGCCAGGTGGCGGAGATGACCGTCACCAGCCCGACGAGGGCGCCCACGCCGAGGTCGATGTCCCCCACCGCCATGATGATCATCTGGGCGAGGGCGGCGATGACCAGCGGGACGGCGGACATCAGCATCATCGTCATGCCGTGGACGGTCAGGATGGCCGGCTGCAGGTTGGCGCCGACCGCGACCATCGCGACGAGCGTGACGAGGGCGAGGGTCGGCGGCGCCAGGCGGCGGCGCCGCACGCTCAGGGCGTCGCGCAGCTCGGGCAGCCGCGGCGCGGCGGGCGCGGCGCTAGACATGGACTTCCTCCCCGTCCTCGATCGCCGCGAAGGACTCGGCGACGATGCGTTCCTCGGTGATGTCGGGCCTGCGGAGCTCGGCGACGATCTCGCCGGCCCGGAAGACATAGGCGCGGTCGCAGTGGGCCATCTCGGAGTTCTCGGTCGAGTACCAGACGATCGAGCGGCCGCGCTCCGCCTCGGCGCGCATGAGCGCGTAGATCTCGTTCTTGGTCTGCACGTCGACCCCACGGAAGGGGTCGTCGAGCAGGATCAGCCGGGCGTCGGACGCGAACGCGCGCGCCACCAGCACCTTCTGCTGGTTGCCGCCGGAGAGGCTGAGGATGGGCGCGGTGGCGCCGCCCTTGACGGCGAGGCGCTCGACCCAGGTGGCGACGGCGTCCTGCTCACCGGCGCGCGGGATGACCCCGGCGCGGGCGAGCCGACGCATGGTGCCCACCGCGATGTTCTGCGCGACGGTCCACAGCGGCAGGATCCCGGAGGTCTGCCGGTCCCCGGGCACGAAGGCCTTGCTGCGGGGCACGGACGCGCCGGCTCGGGACAGCGCGCGCAGCCCGGGGCGCCACAGCCGCTCGAGGAGCTCCTGCTGGCCCTGGCCGGCCAGACCGGCCAGACCCACGATCTCCCCCGGCCGGACCTCGAGGGTCGCCCCGCCACGGCGACCGACCGGGAAGCGCACCACCGGCTCGCCTGCGGCGGCCGTGGCGGCCGGGGACGGCGCCCGCCGCTCGGCGGCGGCGTGGACCTCCCCGCCCATGAGGCGGAGCACCGTCGGCTCGTCCACCTCGCGCGCGGGCCGCACCGCGGTGACGCGCCCGTCCTGGAGCACCGCCACCCGGTCGCAGTGCCCGAGCACCTCGCCCATGCGGTGGGAGATGAGCAGCACGGACGCGCCCGCGGCGGTCATGCGGTGCACGTGGGCGTACATGCTCGCCGCGGCGTCCGGGCCCAGGGACTCGGTGGGTTCGTCGAGGATGAGCAGGGACACCTCGTCCGCGAGCGTGGCACGGGCGATCTCGACCATCTGCCGCTTGGGCATCGGCAGCTCGCCCACGCGGGCGTGCACGGAGATGCCGTGGCCGGGGAAGATCTCGTCCAGCGCCCGGGCGATCCGCCGTCCCGCGGTGCGCTGCCACGTCAGGCGCGGCAGCGCACCGCGGTAGGAGAGGTAGGCGTTCTCCGCGACCGTGAGGTCCGGGGCGAGGGAGAGCTCCTGGTAGGCCAGGCGCACCCCGGCGGCCTCGGCGGCCGCCAGGGTGTACCCGCGCGAGCGGTCGGCGCCGGCCACGAGCAGCGAGCCGCCGTCGATGGCCTCCAGCCCGGCGATGGCGCGCACCAGCGTGCTCTTTCCGGCGCCGTTGTGGCCGACCAGCCCGAGGATCTCCCCGCGGGCGAGGGTGAGGTCGACCCCGGCCAGCGCCCGGGTGCGCCCGTAGGACTTCGTCACGCCGCGCGCCTCGATCAGTGGGCGCGCGCCGTGCGCCACGGCCGGGTGCTCGGCCAGGGTGTGCGTCACCGCTTGCTCCTCTCCTCGTCGATGGGTGGGTGCGCCGGGATCAGGCGGCCGGTGTCGGCGGGCGCGGGGCCTCGGTGCCGTTCTGGACGGCCTCGATCTGCTCCTGGATGAGCTCGCTGGTCCAGGGGTAGGCGGCGTAGTCGTCGGGGCCCAGAGTGGCGAGCCAGGCGTCGCGGTCCTCCATCGGGATGTAGACGAGCGGGAGGATCAGCTCCTCGGGGACCTCCTTGCCGTCCAGCAGCTCGAGGGCCACGTAGAGCGCGGCGACGGACTGGCCGGGGTCGGTGATCGTGGCGTAGGAGCCGTTGTCGATGCCCGAGTCCTTCCAGTACTGCAGGTTGGCGCCGCTGGTGTCGAAGACGACGACGGGCACCTCCCGGCCGGCGGACTGGAAGGCCTGGGCGACGCCCATGCCGCTGGCGCAGCCGGGGACGGCGGCGATCTCGGGCATCGAGGCCAGGATCCCGACGAGCTCCTGCTGGGTGGTGCCGGAGTCGCAGAAGCCGTTGACCTCGCTGACGACCTTGACGTCGGGGTACTCGGCGAAGATCTCCTGCTGGGTGGCGTAGAAGAGCTGCTCGGGCTGGGAGCCGACGACGCCGCGGTTGTTGATGATGTTGCCCTTGCCGCCGATGGCCTCCAGGGCGTGGACGGTGGACTCCCGGCCCCAGTCGTCGTAGGAGTTACGCACCACGTGAGCGCAGGGGGCGTCGATCTCGGAGTCGAGGACCACGACGGTGATGTCCGCGGCGCAGGCCTCCTCGATGACCGGGACCAGGGCCGTGGGCGAGGCCGGCACGATGAGCAGGGCGTCGGGGTCCTGCAGGATGAGGCTGCGGATCTGGCTGATCTGCTCGGTGGCGTCGTTGTCGCCGGGGGCGTTGACGGCCTGGTAGCCGCTGATGACGCCGTCGGTCTTGAGCTGCTCGGCGGTCTCCTCGAAGGACCGCACGAGGGTCTGGCGCCAGCTGTTGCCGATGAAGCCGTTGCTCAGCGCGATGAAGGGCGCGTCGGACTCGCCGCTCCCGCCGGTCGCGGTCTCCCCCTCGGCCGAGCTGCAGGCGCTGAGGGCGGCCATCGAGACGACGGCCGTGGCGGCGAGGAGCCGCCGCTTCACGTTCTTCTTCACTGTTCCTCCAGGCGACCGCGGCTGTGCGGTCTGGTCGGGGCAGGGCCGACGCGCGCCGGGCGGCGCGGTCTGGATACGGGTGCAGCTGAGGACGGTCGGCCACGTCCCGGTGGCGCGCCGTTGTGCTCCGGCGGTCCGTGGTGAGGCGTCCTCGGGGTGGTCTCAGGGGCTCCGGTAGGAGTCGTGCAAGACCGGTCGGTACGTACCGACCTGTAATGACAGGTGAACCTAGAGGCCGGGCTCCGGCTCTGTCAACACCGGCCGTCTAGCGAGATCCCCAGCCCGACCCGAGGGCCATCAAGGTGGGAGGTATCATGACAAGCCGTCCAAGGCTCCGATACCCGAACCAAGGGGGACCCGCGTGCCACAGCTCGCCACGCGTGGGAACGCGCTCGACCGCGAGTCCAGCGATCCGTTGTGGATGCAGCTCATGCACTCGCTGCGCGACCGCATCACCAACGGCCAGTACGTCGCAGACCAGGCACTGCCTTCCGAGGCTGAGCTGAGCGAGATCTACGGCGTCTCACGGACCGTCGTCCGCGAGGCGCTCGCCGAGCTCGTCCAGGAGCGCCTGATCTACAAGATCAAGGGCAAGGGCGCGTTCGTCGCCCCCGACCGCGCCGAGGTGCGCTTCGTCGGCTCCGTCACCGGCTCGGCCGCCGACCTGCTGGCCAGCGGCAGGCGTGTCATGACAACCGTCCTCGATCAAGGGGGCGGACCGGCGAGCCCGGAAGAGGCGATGGCGCTCAACCTCGGCCAGGACGAGCCAGTGGTGCGCCTGCGCCGCCTGCGCGTGGTGGACGGCGTCCCCTGGCTCCTCGTCCGGACGGCACTGCCCGAGCAGTACGTGCCCGGCCTGGACCGGGCGAAGCTCGAGAACCGGTCGCTGTACGAGACCCTCCGACGGCGTTACGGCATCGAGGCCGCCGGCGCGGACCGGTGGCTGGAGGCGGTCATCCCCACGGCCGAGGAGGCCAACCTGCTCGAGGTGGAGCCGGGCACTCCGCTCCTGGGGATCGAGTCCGTGGCCTGGGACAAGGACGGCAACCGCTTCGAGTGGTACTACGCGCTGCACCGCAGCGACCAGTCGCGGTTCTACGTGGGCATCCGGTAGGGCAGCCCCGGCAGCCCTCGCCCCCTCCCGACGCCTCCGGTCCTACGGACCAACAGCGCCCGTATAGTCCGGCACATGGATGTCGTCGCCGTGCTCGTCCCCTGGCTCGTCGGACTCTTCGTCGCCTACTGGGTGATTCGCCTCGCCGTGCGGCACGGCATCCTCGACGCCGACCACCGCCGCGCCGCCCACCAGAGGGACGCTGCGACGGGAGAGACGTCCGCCCAGTAGCGGTCGCCGAGCTCGGCCGCACCGTCGGCGGCCTCGCCTCGCCGGACCGGTTGCCGTCGCGCCGACCGCAGGCAGCATGGACGGCATGGAGACCTACATCGTCCCCGTGACGTTCCCCGACCTGGACACCGCCAAGCGGGACGCGAGCTCGCTCGTGGACGCGCTGCGCACCGCGGGCCTGCACGCCGAGATGGCCGACGACCCGCGGCTCGAGTCCGAGAACGACGCCGACCGGCTCGACCCCGGACCGACGACCCGGGAGCTGCACGTGCACGCCGAGAGCGTCGAACAGGTCCGCGAGCGCGTGCGGGTGGTCGTGGACGGCCAGTTCCCGCCGGGAATGGTGCTGCTGGGCGTGCCGACCCCGCTCTGACCTGATCACCCGAGCGACCACAATGGCGTTGTGGTCGCTCGTTCACCGCTCATCCGGAGGACCCTCGCCGTACTGCCGCCGTCTTCGCCCGCCCCGACGTTCGACCATCGCCGCCTTCATGACGCCGGGTGAGCCGGCAACCAGGCGGACCAGTCGCCCTCCGGGTCGGTCGTTTGCCCCACCTCGATCAGATACCCGTCGGGATCGCGGATGTAGCAACGAATCTCGAACTGGTGCCGCTTCGGTGGCGTCAGAAATTGAGCACCCCGGGCGCTCCATTCCGCATACTTGGCGCCAATGTCTGCGACCCGAATGTTGAGGAAGCTGCTCACCCGGTCAGGGTCGGATGGCGTCTCCAGAGTGACAGTGGGCTTGTCGTCGGTCGGGCCGCCGCCGACGTTGATGATGATGAACGTGTTGGCGAGTGCCACATAGGTCAGGGATCCTTTGGTGAAGGCCACCTTGCCGCCCAGCACCTCGGTGTAGAAGCGGCGAGAGCGCTCGACGTCGTCCGACACGATGAAGTGAGCCACCATCATTCCCGCTGCGGCCCCTCCCCCAGGCTGCGCCATGTCGGCCATCTGACACCTCCGCTGGTTGGGTTCACACTGCTCCGTTGGTTGGGCTTCACACCCGGTCACGACAGGGTTTGAAGCGACCATCCGTTGTTGAATATTGATCACGAAGAAGCCCGGATCGGCATTCTGGTCACTGCCAGAATGACGTTTTGGTCGCAGCCAGAATGGCAGGTTGGCTGCTGGAGTCAGACGTTGCGGCGGTACTTCCCGCCGACGTCGAAGAGCGCCTGGGAGATCTCCCCCAGCGAGCACACCCGAACCACGTCCATGAGGACGTCGAAGACGTTCGCCCCCGCGAGCGCCGCGGCCCGCAGCCGGGCCAGCGCCGCCGGCCGCTCGGCGGCGTGGGCGGCCTGGAAGGCGCGCAGCCGCTCGACCTGTCCGCGCTTCTCCTCCTCGGTGGAGCGGGCCAGCCGCAGCGGGTCGGTGGGCGCGGCCTCGCCGTCGGGAATCCGGAAGGTGTTGACCCCGACGATGGGCAGCGACCCGTCGTGCTTGCGCTGCTCGTACAGCAGCGACTCGTCCTGGATCCGCCCGCGCTGGTAGCCGGTCTCCATCGCGCCGAGCACGCCGCCGCGGGCGGAGATGCGGTCGAGCTCGTCGAGCACCGCCCGCTCGACCAGGTCGGTGAGCTCGGCGAGGAGGAACGAGCCCTCATTGGGGTTCTCGTTCATCATCGGGCCCCACTCCTGGTTGATGATGAGCTGGATGGCCAGGGCCCGGCGCACCGACTCCGCCGTCGGCGTCGTGACCGCCTCGTCGTAGGCGTTGGTGTGCAGGGAGTTGGCGGCGTCGTACAGGGCGATGAGGGCCTGCAGCGTGGTGCGGATGTCGTTGAACGCCATCTCCTGGGCGTGCAGCGACCGGCCCGAGGTCTGGATGTGGTACTTCAGCCGCTGGCTGCGCGCGTTCGCCCCGTACCGGTCGCGCAGCACGATCGCCCAGATCCGCCGCGCCACCCGCCCGAGCACCGAGTACTCGGGGTCCATGCCGTTGGAGAAGAAGAAGGACAGGTTGGCCGCGAAGTCGTCGATCGCCATGCCGCGGGCGAGGTAGGCCTCGACGTAGGTCAGCCCGTTGGCGAGGGTGAAGGCGAGCTGGCTGATGGGGTTCGCCCCGGCCTCGGCGATGTGGTACCCGCTGATGGACACCGAGTAGAAGCGGCGCACCTCGTGGGCCACGAACCACTCCTGCACGTCGGCCATGACCGTGAGGGCGAAGTCGGTGGAGAAGATGCAGGTGTTCTGCCCCTGGTCCTCCTTGAGGATGTCCGCCTGGACGGTGCCGCGCACGGTGCGCAGCACGTAGGCGCGGATCTCCTCGGCCTCCCCCGGCGACGGCGGCCGGCCCCGCTCGGCGGCGAAGGCCTCCAGCCGCTGGTCGATGGCGGTGGTGAGGAACATTGCCAGGATGGTCGGCGCGGGGCCGTTGATGGTCATCGACACCGAGGTGTTCGGCGCGCACAGGTCGAACCCGGCGTACAGGGCCTTCATGTCCTCCAGCGTCGCGATCGACACCCCGGAGTTGCCGACGCGGCCGTAGACGTCGGGCCGCTCCTCGGGGTCGGCGCCGTAGAGGGTGACGGAGTCGAACGCCGTGGACAGGCGGACGGCGGGCTGGCCCTCGGCGAGCAGGTGGAAGCGGCGGTTGGTGCGGGCGGGGTCGCCCTCGCCGGCGAACATGCGGGCGGGGTGCTCGTCGGTGCGCCGGCGGGTGAACACCCCTGCGGTGTAGGGGAAGTGGCCGGGCAGGTGCTCCCCGCGCAGCCAGGTGAGCAGGTCGCCGTCGTCGTGCAGGCGCGGCAGGGCCAGGCGCGGGACGGGGGTGCCGGAAAGCGACAGCGCCGGCTCGATGGACTGCGCGGCGGCGGCGAGCGTGGGCCACTCGTCGAGCAGGGCGCGGCTGTCCTCGCCGACCCGCTCGGCGGCGTCGGCGACGGCGTCGTCGAGGTCGGGCGGGGCGCCGGCGAGCCGGGTACTCATCAGGTCCCGCGCGGCGGTGAGGCGCTGCAGGTCGCGGGCGGCGCCGGACTGCTCGGCGGTGCGGCGGTGATAGGCGCGCACCGCCTCGGCGGACTCGGCGAGGTAGCCGACCCGGGCGACCGGGACGAGCGGGGCCACCTGGGTGGAGACCCGACCGGGGACCGGGGCCAGCAGCGGCTCGCGCACCGGCAGCCCGCGGGCGGCGAGCAGGTCGCGCAGGTGCTGGTAGAGGGCGGTGACGCCGTCGTCGTTGACCCGGGAGGCGACGGTGCCGAAGACCGGCAGCTCCTCTGGCGGGGCGGCGAAGGCCAGTCGGTTGCGGGCCACCTGGCGGCGCACGTCGCGCAGGGCGTCCTCGGCGCCGCGCCGGTCGAACTTGTTGATGACGACGACCTCGGCGAGGTCGAGCATGTCGATCTTCTCGAGCTGGGTGGCCGCGCCGAACTCGGGGGTCATCACGTAGACGGGCACGTCGACGTGGTCGACGACGCCGGCGTCGCCCTGGCCGATGCCAGGGGTCTCGACGATCACGAGGTCGGCGCCCCAGGCCTTGGCGGCGGCGACCATGTCGTCCAGCGCGGCGGGCAGGTCTCCGCCGGCGCCGCGGGTGGCGACGGAGCGGAAGAAGACGTGCGGGCCCAGGGCGTTCATCCGGATGCGGTCGCCCAGCAGCGCCCCGCCGCCGCGCCGGCGGGTGGGGTCGACGGCGAGCACGACGATCCGCAGCGCGTCGCCCTGGTCCAGCCGGGCCCGGATGAGCAGCTCGTCGGTGAGCGAGGACTTGCCCGAGCCGCCGGTGCCGGTGACCCCTAGCACAGGTGCGGTGGAGCGCGCAGCGGTTTCACGTGAAACTTCGCGATGGTTCTCGGGCAACCGGCCGAGCTCGACGGCGGTGAGGGTGCGGGCCAGCGCGCGGGCGTCGCCGGCCAGCAGGTCGTCGGGGTCGGGCGGGCCGCCGGCGGCGTCGACGGGGTCGACGTCGGCCTCGCGCACGACGGTGTTGACCATGGCCGCGAGGCCCATGCGCTGGCCGTCCTCCGGGGAGAAGATGTGCACGCCGAGCTCGGCGAGCCGGGCGATCTCGTCCGGGACGATCACGCCCCCGCCACCGCCGAAGACCTTGACGTGGCCGCAGCCCTCCTCGCCCAGGCGCTGGACGAGGTAGGCGAAGTACTCCATGTGCCCGCCCTGGTAGGACGAGATGGCCACGGCCTGGGCGTCCTCCTGGACGGCTGCGGTGACGACGTCGTCGACCGAGCGGTCGTGGCCGAGGTGGATGACCTCGCAGCCCTGGGCCTGCAGGATGCGGCGGATGATGTTGATTGCGGCGTCGTGGCCGTCGAAGAGGCTGGCGGCGGTCACCACCCGAACAGGGCGGGCCGGGACGTGGAGCTGGCCCGGCGTTGGTCGCGGGTCGGTCGCGAGCGCGGTCGATGCCGCACCGCCGGAGGTTGTCGCGGCGCGGTGGCGCACGTCTTCTCGCTGTCCGTCGTTGGACATGTCCTGAGGGTACGGCGGCCCGCCCACGGAGGGCGATCAATCGGTCCAGCAGCGAATGCGCAGCCGCCGGGCGCCCTTCCCTCCGCCCTCCGCGGCGGCGGTCATCGTCCTGGCTGGGCCATCATGTCGACCGCCACCGTGGCCGCCAGCACGACCACCGGGTCCTGGCCCGGGGCTATCTCCACGCCGTAGGTGTCGGCCACCCGGAACCACTTCTTCGACACGGTGGCCACCGCGGTGCGCCCGTCCGTGAAGGTGTACTCGTGGTCCAGGATGTTGCCCTGGATGTCCAGGTCCGGGCCGTCGCCGATCTTGACCACCCAACGATCCCGGAGCGGGCTGATGAGAGCCTTCTTCACCAGCGCCATCCGGTGGCCGTCGGCGTCCTCGACCTCCATCGAGTCCTTGACCCGGGCGACCCGCTCCTGGACCTTGGCCAGCTCCCGGCCGTCCGGGTCCTCGAGGATCAGCGTCTTGCGCAGCCGCAACGCCTTGCCGTCGACCTTGTACGCCCGCTCCCCGCGGTCGGTCTCGATCCAGTAGTCGTCGCCGATCGAGACCAGCCGCTGGCGCATCCGGTAGTGCACCCGCTGATCGCCGTCCGTGCGCTCCTCGCGCCGTTCGGCTCGCCTTCCTCGCAACATGGCCGCCGTCCTTCCATCTCGACGCGGCCAGCGTTGCGCGTATGGCCGTTCGGCGACTCGTCCGCGGTGGCCGATTGCTCAGGCGGGTCTCGTCGGCCCGGGCGTGACCGCGCGCGGGCGCCGCAGGAGGTGCCCCTACACCTCCTGCGGCGCCGGTCGTGCCCCGCCGACACCACGGGACTCGGACCACCCGGGCGATCGACGCCCGGACCTCAGACCCCCGCGAGCGCCCCCTCACGCAGGGTCACACCACGCTCACGGGCGTTGCCGAGCCGCTTCTGGGTGGCCCGGGAGTACACGTGCACGTGCTCGCGCTCGCACCAGGCGGTGACATGCTCCCCCACGGCCGGGGCCGCGTCCCCCGGCAGCAGCACCGCGAACGATCCGCCCGCGGGCAGCTGGACGTGCACCACCCGCTCGCGCCCGGTGGGCTCGATGAGCACCACCCGGCCGGAGAGCCGCCACACCGCGGGCGACAGCGGGTCCCCCTCGCCGGGGTAGAGCCGCTCGGGCCGCACCCCCAGCGTGACGGGCCCCGCCTCCCCGCCGTCGTGCCGTCCGAAGGCCGAGGTGCGGTCGGCGTCGTCGACATCGAAGAGGTTCATCGGCGGGGTGCCGACGAAACCGGCCACGAACAGCGTCTCGGGGCGCCGGTACAGCTCGTCCGGTGTGCCGACCTGCTCGATGCGCCCCTTGTTGATCACCGCGATCCGCGAGGCCATGGCCATGGCGTCGGCCTGGTCGTGGGTGACGTTGATGCCGGTGGCGCCTGCGGACTGGAGCAGCCCGGCGATCTCCACGCGCAGCGCGGCGTGCAGCTGGGCGTCGAGCCCGGAGAGCGGTTCGTCGAGCAGCACGATGCCGCTGCGCCGGGCCAGCGCCCGTGCCAGGGCGATGCGTTGGCGCTGCCCACCGGACATCTGCTTCGGCTTGCGGTCCAGCAGGTGCTCGACACGCATGCGGGTGGCGATGTCCGTCGCGCGGACGTCCGCCTCGGCCTTGCTCAGCTTCTTCCCGTGCCGCAGCCCCAGGGTGATGTTCTCGCGGGAGGTCAGGTGCGGGTAGAGGGCGTAGCTCTGGAAGACGATCGCGACGTCCCGCTGCTCGGGGGCGACGCCGTTCTGGAGGACGCCGCCGAAGCGGATCTCGCCGTCGTCGACCTCCTCCAGGCCCGCGATCGCCCGCAGCAGCGTGGACTTGCCCGAGCCGGACGGGCCCAGGATGGCGACGTTCTCGCCGTCCTGGATCTCCAGGCTGATGTCGTCCAGCGCGGTGACGGCGCCGAACCGCTTGGTGACGCCGGCGATCTGGACGACCGTCACTTCGTCCCCACGATGGAGTTGATCGTGCTCACGGCCTGGTCCACGGCCGCCTTGGTCTCGGTGCCGGCCTGGAGCTGCTCGACCATGTACAGCAGCGCGTCGTTGACCTCGGCGGTGTGCGCGCCGTCGAAGCCGCCCCAGGGGGTCAGCTCGGTGTCGAACAGCCAGGCGAACTCCATCTGGGGCGTGGCCTCCGGGGAGGCGAGGAGCTCGTCGCGGGCCTCGGTGTCCACCGGGATATAGCTGCGCTGGGTGCCGGAGGCGAGCATGACCGCCTCGGGGCTGAGGATCTCGCCGACCAGCTCGCTGGCGAACGCGGCGCGGCAGGCGTCCTCGGAGAGGACGATCCAGCCGTTGCCGCCGGCCGGCATCGGCCGGCCGGTCTCGCCGTCGACGCTGGGCACGTGGATCGGCATCCACTCGAAGCCGTCGCCGACGGACTCCTTGAGGGCGGCGATGTTGGAGGTGGTGATCATGGAGACGGCCAGGTCGCCGGTGCCGAACGCGTTGAGCGCGTCGGAGGTGTGCGGCAGGCCGGCCTCCAGGCCCTGACGGGCGAGCTCGGACCAGATGTCCAGTGCGGCCACCCCGGTGTCGTCGCCGAAGGCGGCGCTGCCGTCCTCGGCCACCAGCGTGCCGCCGGAGTTCTGGACCAGGCCCTGGGAGAACCACTCGGGCAGGCCCTGCGGCGGGATGGACACCGACGGCTTGCCAGTGTGGTCGGTGACCTTCTTCGCGACCTCGAGCAGGTCGTCGTAGGTCTTGATGTCCGCGGCCTTGCCGGCCCCGGCGGCGTCGAGGAGGTCCTGGTTGACGGCCATGGCGGGGGAGGAGATCTGCGCTGGGGCGAGGTAGACCTTGCCGTCGATGGTGCCCGCGCCGAGGAACTGCTCCTGGTAGGTGTCGGCGAGCACGCTGGTGTCGAACTCGGTGGGGTTGTACTCGGAGACCCAGAACGGCAGCTGGCCGAGACCGGTCATGATGAGGTCGGGCCGCTTGCCCACGGCGATGTCCGCGACGATCTGCTGGGTGAGCTCGGGGTAGCTGGTGGAGGCGCTGACCTGCTCGTCGATCTCCAGGCCCGGGTACTTCTCGCCGAGCTTGGCCACGGCGTGCTCCATGGGCTCGGTGGCCAGCGAGTTGTAGGTGACGGTCAGCGTGGTGCCGTCGGCCTCGCACTGGTTGACGTCGGCCGCGGTGGCGACGGCCGCACCGGGCTCCTCGCCCTCCGCGGCGGAGCAGGCGGCCAGGGTCAGGGCCAGCGCGGTGAGGGTGGCGCCGATGACGAGGGGACGGCGACGGTTCGTGGGCATGGTGAACTCATTTCTGTGTGGGAGGGGGAAACCGGGCAGGTCTGGGTGG
This sequence comes from Georgenia ruanii, assembly GCF_009193175.1. Lineage (GTDB taxonomy): Bacteria > Actinomycetota > Actinomycetes > Actinomycetales > Actinomycetaceae > Georgenia > Georgenia ruanii. Next base: position 113,193 of record NZ_VUKE01000015.1, read on the forward strand.
TGGCGGAACGGGGGCGCGACGGCGGAGGTGTGCGCCGGCGTCAGCCGGTGACCTCGGTGCCGCTCATGCCGCGAACGAACTGCTTCTGCGCGACGAGGAAGAGCAGCACGATCGGCAGGGTCACGAGGGTGGCGCCCGCCGCGAGCGCGCCGTAGTCGAAGCCGGTGGCGGCGTCCTGGAAGATGGCCAGGGCCAGCGGCGGGGTGGAGATTTGGGGGCTGCGGGCCACGAGCAGCGGCCACATGTAGTCGTTCCAGTGGACGAAGATCGAGTACACGCTGAACGCTGCGATCCCGGGGCGGGCCATCGGGACGGCGACGCCCAGCAGGGTGCGGACCGGGCCGAGGCCGTCCATCGCCGCCGCCTCCATCAGGGCGTCGGGGATGGCCATCATCTGCTGGCGGATCATGAAGATCCCCAGCACCGAGGTGGAGAACGGCAGGATCAGGGCGGCGAGGGTGTCCGCCAGCCCGGCCTGGTTCAGCCCGATGAACAGCGGGATCATCGTGACCTGCGAAGGCACGAGCAGGCACAGCAGCACGAAGGCGAACGCCTTGCCGGTCCACCGGCGCCGGTGCTTGGCCAGCACGAAGGCCGCCGGCACCACGGTGAGCAGCTGCAGCGCGAGGATCGACACGGTGACGACGACGCCCACACCCATGGCCTGACCGAGGTTGCCCTGTGTCCAGGCCCGGGCATACCCGGTGAAGGTGGGGTTCTGCGGCAGGAACGAGAGGCCGTCGAAGAAGACCTCGTCCGCGGGCGCCACGGACGTGCGCAGCATCCAGTAGAAGGGGAACAGGGCGACGACCACGGCGAGGCCGATGAAGGCCCACAGCGCGGGGCGGCGGGTGCGGCTCATCGGTCCTCACTCCCCAGCAGGGCCTTGCGCTGCCACAGGCCCACGGCCAGGAGGGCGAGCAGCAGGAGGAAGTTCAGCGCCGAGGCCGCGCCGAGGTTGAAGTACTCGAAGCCGTAGCGCCAGGTGAGCGTCTGGATGAGCTCGGTGGAGTAGCGCGGGCCGCCGTCGGTCATCACCCGGACGGTGTCGAAGGCCTGGACGGACTGCAGGATCGCCATGACGACAGCGAAGATCACCGAGGGGCGCATGGCCGGCAGCGTGATCCTGGTGAGCTTGGTCCAGCCGGTGATGCCCTCCATGCGGGCGGCCTCGTTCATGGTGCCCGGGATCGTCGTCAGTCCGGCGAAGAAGATCATCATGGTGAACGACGCGGTGCGCCAGATGCCCACGAGCGCCACGGTGAGCAGCGAGGTGTCGGTGCTGCCCAGCCAGTTGACCGGGGCGAGGCCGACCAGGCCGAGGAGCTGGTTGGCGAAGCCGCCGCGCAGGTCGAAGATCCACTTGAAGGTCACGGCCATCGCGACGAGGTTGGCGGTCATCGGCAGGAACAGCAGGGTCCGGGCGAGCGCCTTGCCGCGGGTGAGGGCGTCGGTCGCCAGGGCGAGGGCCAGCCCGATCGCCAGGGACGGCACGATCGTGACGACGGAGTAGACCGCGGTGTTGGTGATCGCCTTGCGGGCGCTCGTGTCGCCGAGGAGCGCGGTGTAGTTGCCCAGGCCCACGAACTCCCACGACCCGCCGGTGAGCGGGATCCGGAAGAAGCTGCCGACGAAGGACAGCACGGCGGGCAGGAGCACGAAGACGAAGGCGAGCAGCAGGGCCGGGGTCACCATGAGCGCCGGGGCGAGCCGGCGCCGGCGGGGCGCGGCGGCCGGGCGGGGCGCGGCGGCGCCGTGCGGCGGGGCCGCCTGGCGCGCCTCCGGCCGCGATCTCGCGGGGGCGGTGGTCGCGCTCATGACAGGTCTCCCTTGCTCAGGGCGAAGACGGCGCCGTCCACGCCGACGCCGACGACGTGCTCGCCGGCGTCGGTCAGCGGCGCGGCGATCGGGATGCCGAGGTCGAGGCGCGCCAGCTCCTGGCCCTCGAGGGAGAAGGTGCGCACGGTCCCGTCCAGGCCGGGCAGCAGCAGCCGGTCCTCGACGAGCAGCGGCGGGGCGAGGACGGTGCCGCCGGTCTTGGCGTAGGGCTGCATCGGGAAGGGCGCCGCCGGGGCCACCGCGACGTCCCACTGGGTGCCGCCATCCGCGGCGTCGAGCAGGCGCAGGCCGCGCCCGCCCACGGTGACCACCACGCCCGCCTCGGTGACCAGCGGGGACGCTGGGCTGAAGGTCCCCTCGTGGGACGCGACCCACCGCAGCCGCCCGGAGGTGGCGTCGACGCTGATGGTCGCGGAGTAGCCGGGCATGAGCACCGCGTTCGTCCCCGGGTCGAAGGCGGCGGTCCCCATCACCAGCAGACGCTTGGCCTCGGCCAAGTCGGCCAGCGAGGCGGCGGCCTCGGCGGGCCACCGGTCCGCGCCGGTGGCCAGGTCGAGCCCGCGGGGGTACTGCGGGCTGGGCCACCAGCCGATCGCGACGAGGTCCCCGACCACCAGCGGCGCGGCGTGGTTGACGAGGTTGTGGTGCGGGGCCAGGTCGGTCCGGCGCCAGAGCACCTCCCCGGTGGCGACGTCCAGGCGGCGCAGGTCCGCCTGGTCCCCCACCACGACGCTCTGGCCGGCGGGGGTAGGCGCGCCCCACGCGAACCGGCGCAGCGGGTCGGAGGAGGCGCGGCGCCACACCGGCTCGCCGGTGTCGGCCCGGTAGGCGGCGACGTCGCCGGTGACCTCGGCGGCCACCACCAGGTCGCCGACGACGGCGGGGGTCACCTTCACCGCCGCGGCGGTGGGGGCCGTCCACAGCACCTCCCCGGTGCGGGCGTCCAGGGCCTGCACCGCGCCGGCGGGGCCGTCCTCGTGCTGCGAGCCGGCGAACAGCCGGTCGCCCCTGGCGCTCACGCCCTGGCGGTGCCCGGCACCGGCCAGGGAGGTCTGCCACGCCACGAGGCCTGCGCCGGGGCGCCTTGTACCCGCGGCCGGGACGGGGCGCGGCGTGGCGGCGATGGTGGCCTTGCGCAGCGCGCCCGCCGCCTCGGGCCCGACAGGGTCGTGGAGGGCGATCGTGTCCAGGGTGAAGCGCTCACCGTCCCAGGTGACCTTGCGCCACGACGGCGGGGAGTAGTCGAGGCCGCCGAAGAAGGCCGGAGGTGTGTTGACGTGCAGGACGCCGTCGACCTCGACCACCCGGGAGGTGTGCCAGTGCCCGGAGAAGGTCGCCACGGGCGGCCGGGGGGCGGCGTCGAGCACGTACCGGCCCGGCTGGTCGTGGAAGAGCAGGGCCCACGGCGTCTGCGCGGAAACCTGTGCGAGGTCCGCGCGCAGCCAGGCCTCCTGAGCGGCGTCGTCGAGGCCGAGCTCGTGGGTGTGCCAGTCCATGGCCACCACGTGCAGCCCCGGCACGTCGAAGCTGTACCAGCGCGGGCCGAGGTGGCGCTCGTACTCGGCAGGGTCGCCGGTGTTGGTGAGGTAGTTGTGCGCGGTGACCACGCTCTCGTGGCTGCCGTTCATGTGGTCGTGGTTGCCGGCGATGGTGTGCACGGGCGCCGGGCTGGCCCCGAGCACCTCCATCAGCGCCGCGTACTCGTCCGGCAGGCCGTGGTCCACGAGGTCGCCGGTGAGGAAGACCGCCTGGACGTCGGGGGCGAGCTCGGGCAGCGCGGTGAGGAAGTCACCCAGCTCCTCGGCCAGGCCGCCTTCGGGGTACAGCGCGGCCTTGCTGCGCTGGCTGCCCACCGCCATGCCGCCGGGGACGGAGACATGGGTGTCGCTGAGGTGGACGAACGCGAACGGCAGCGACTGGTGCTGCTCCGCGAGGTCGAAGGTGATCGGTTCGGGCCGGGCGGGCTGCCACCAGGGCGAGGCGGTGAAGCCCGCGGGGCGGGTGAGGAACACGAAGCTGCCGCGGTCGGGGAGGCGGAACGTGCCGTCGTCGTCGGTGCGGACGACGTCGTGGCCGTTGGACACCATCACGCCGCGCATCCCGCGGCCGTCGGGTCCACGAACGATTCCGTGCATGGCTCTCATCTCGTTGTGCTGGAGGGGGAGGGGTGACCGGGCGTGGCTAGAAGCGGTGCTCGGCCAGGACGTCGGAGGCGGCCTGCAGGTGCTCCTCGGCACCGGCCACGCGCTGCTTGAGGACGAGGAAGATGGCGTCCAGGACGGTCAGGTGGACCAGCCGGCTGGTCAGGGCCTCCACGCGGACCTTCGTCTCGGCGCTACCGGCGACGATCGCGGCGTCCGCGATCTCGGTGAGCGGGGAGCTGGCGAAGGAGGTGATGACGTAGACCCGGGCGCCGGCGGCCTTGGCCGCGCGGGCGGCAGCGAGGGTCTCGAACGTGGACCCGGTGTGGCTGATGGCGAGGAAGGCGGAGTCCGGACCGAGCATGCGGGCGCAGACGTGCTGCGCGTGCACGTCGGTGACGAAGGTCGCGTCCAGGCCGAGGGTGGTCAGGCGGTAGGCGGCGTCGGCGGCCACCGGCGCCGAGGTGCCGACGGCGCCGAGCTGGATGCGGCGGGCCGCAAGGAGGCCCTCGACCAGGTTGTTCACGGACGCCGGGTCGAGCACGGCGGCGGCGGACTCCAGGGCGGCGGCCGTGTCGCGGAGCACCGCGACGGTGGCGCGGTGGGCGTCCTGAGGCTCGACGGCGACGAGGGCGTCGACGTGCTCCGAGGGCACGTGCGCCAGGGCGACGCGGGTCTTGAGGTCCTGGAACCCGCGCAACCCGATGGAGGTACACATGCGCACCACGCTCGCGGGGGAGGATCCCGCGCGGGCGGCGAGCTGGGTGACCGAGAGATCGATGACGCCGATCGGGTCTGCGAGAAAGACGTCCGCGACGCGGCGCTCGGCGGGCGAGAAGGCGGGGAGGTGAGACCGCACCCGCTCCCGCACGTCGGCTTCGTTTACGGTGTTTTCGCTGGCCACGGCAGTGACGCTAGGTAGGGGTTGTGAACGTCATCCGCCCCCGAGGTGAACCGTGAAAGAACATTTCACGTCCCGGCTGTTCATGAAACTGGGCTTCAGTGGGCGCTTTCCGCACCTCGCTGTAAAGGAGCTCTCACATGTCCGAGCCGACTCGTTCTCTGGTCCTGGTGGACTGGAACGGCACCGTCATGGACGACCTCGACCGGGCGCTGGCCGCCATCAACGCTGCCATCGCCGAGCACGGACTGCCCGATCTGGACCGGCCCGGCTTTCAGGGTTCGTTCACGCTCCCGATGCGGAGGTGGCTGCTCGAGCTGGGTGTCTCTGAGGAGCACGCGGAGGCTGTGGAGGCGGCGTGGAACACCGGGATGCAGACCCCGGCACCGCTGCGGGCCGGCGTCGCCGACACGCTCCGGGCGCTGCGCGCGGCGGGGGCCGTGACGGGAGTGGTGACCGCGGCGAGCGAGGCGGCCATGCGCTACGACGTCGAGCACACCGGCCTGCAGGGCGTCTTCGACCACGTGCACACGTCGGTGCGGGACAAGGCCGCCCGCCTGGCCGAGCTGCGCTCGCTGGGCCGCGAGGCGTTCTACGTGGGCGACACCGCCTACGACATCGAGTGCGCGCGCAGCGCCGGGTACATCGCGATCGGGGTCGGAGCGGGCTACCAGGCGGAGGCGATCCTCGCGGCGGCGGGGGCGGACCACCATCTGGAGCGCTTCGCGGACCTGCTCGGCATCGTCGGTCATGAGCACGTCGCCGTGGCTCGAGCCAGGTGACCGCGGCCTTCGGGGCGATCACCGGCCGCACGGTTCCCGGGCACCGTCCGCTCGGCGGAAGCAGTCGAGAACACCGGGGCGCGATGGCTTAAGTTGGACGGCGCCGGGCCGAAATGTGCCCGTCCACCGCACCGAAGGGGGAACGATGCCGTACACCGTCAAGGGAGCCATTGCGCGCAGCGAGGGCGCCGAGGTCGAGATCGTCGACGTCGTGGTGCCCGACCCGGGCCCGGGCGACGTCATCGTCGACATCCAGGCCTGCGGGGTCTGCCACACCGACCTCTCCTACCGCGACGGCGGCATCAACGACGAGTTCCCGTTCCTGCTGGGCCACGAGGCCGCCGGCCGCGTCTCCGCCGTCGGCGAGGGCGTCACGCACGTCCAGGTCGGCGACTACGTGATCCTGAACTGGCGCGCCATCTGCGGCGAGTGCCGGGCCTGCAAGCGCGGCCAGCTGCAGTACTGCTTCAACACGTCCAACGCCAGCAAGAAGATGACGCTGACCGACGGCACCGAGCTGACCCCGGCCCTGGGCATCGGTGCCTTCATCGAGAAGACGATCGTCCACGAGCGCCAGTGCACCAAGGTCGACGAGGCCGCCCAGCCGGAGGTCGCCGGCCTGCTCGGCTGCGGCGTCATGGCCGGCATTGGCGCGGCGATCAACACCGGCGAGGTGCGCCGCGGCGAGTCCGTGGCGGTCATCGGCTGCGGCGGCGTCGGCGACGCCGCCATCGCCGGCGCGAAGCTGGCCGGGGCGACGACGATCATCGCCCTGGACCTCGCCGACGCCAAGCTCGAGGCCGCCAAGCAGTTCGGCGCCACCCACACGATCAACACCTCCGGCATGTCCGAGGACGAGGTCGTCGCGGCGATCCAGGAGCGCACCAACGGCTTCGGCGCCGACGTCGTCATCGACGCCGTCGGCCGCCCGGAGACCTACCGCCAGGCGTTCTACGGCCGCGACCTGGCCGGCCGGGTGGTCCTCGTCGGCGTCCCGCACCCGAAGTTCGAGCTCAACCTCCCGCTCATCGACGTCTTCGGCCGCGGCGGGGCGCTGAAGTCCTCCTGGTACGGCGACTGCCTGCCCGAGCGCGACTTCCCCATGCTGATCGACCTCTACCTCCAGGGCCGCCTGCCGCTGGACAAGTTCGTCACCGAGACCATCTCGGCCGACCAGATCGAGGCCGCGTTCGGCAAGATCCACGACGGCACCGTGCTGCGCTCCGTCGTGACGTACTGACCCCGCTCACCCGCTTCAGAAGGGACCTGCCATGGTGGCCCGTGTCGACAACCTCGTGACCTCCGGGACGTTCTCGCTCGACGGCGGAACCTGGGACGTGGACAACAACGTCTGGCTCGTCGGGGACGACAGCGAGGTGATCGTCATCGACCCCGCCCACGACGCCCGGGCGGTAGCCGACGCCGTCGGCGGTCGCACCGTGAAGGCCGTGCTGCTCACCCACGGGCACGACGACCACATCCGCGCCGTCGCCGAGTTCCGCGACCTCGTCGGCGCCCCGGTGTTCCTCAACCCCGCCGACCGGATGCTCTGGGACGCCGTCTACCCCGATGGCTCCCCGGACCGCGAGATCGCCGACGGCGACGCCTTCGAGGTGGCCGGCACGGTGCTGACCGCCGTGCACACCCCCGGCCACTCCCCCGGCTCGACGTGCTTCTACGCGCCGGACCTCGGCACGATCTTCACCGGCGACACGCTGTTCCAGGGCGGGCCCGGGGCGACGGGCCGGTCGTACTCGGACTATCCCACGATCGTCGCGTCGATCCGCGAGCGGCTGCTGACGCTGCCCGCGGAGACGGTGGTGCGCACCGGGCACGGGGAGAGCACGACCATCGGGGCGGAGAAGCCGTCGCTGCCCGAATGGGAAGCGAAGCTCTAAGGGAGACGACAGCCGCCTCCCCGCCCAGTGCTCCACTGGACCGGGAGGCGGCTTTTGCCGTCACGGGCCGACGGCGATTGCCGCATCTTCCTCGGCCTCACCTGCTCCTTGAGGAGGCGAGGACGCAGATGTCCCGGCGCCCGGTTCGACGTTTCCATCCATGTCACTCCGCAATGACAGACTGCGGACGGCGCTGAGGAGGGCATGTTGGACGAGGGCATTTACGAGCAGCTCATCACCCGGAAGGTCGAGCGAGACCTTTCCGGATTGCCGCACCTGCGCGCGGACCTGCATGTGGTCGATGCGGCGGACGAGCCGGATGTCTTGGCGCGGCACATCGCCGCCGAGGTCGCACGCGTCTTGCGCGATACCAAGAACGAAAACAAGCGCACCGAGCTCGCGAACGAAATCCTTGACGTGCTCCGGGCAGACGCCGAGGCGGTCGCCCCGCCTACCCGACAGCTCCTCTCGCTCGTCGAGCCTGCCCGAATCGGCACGGGGACCAGGTACGCAACGCGCCCGCGCACTCCGCTCTCCGACGCGGCGCTCCTGACCAACGCCAAGAGCGATCCGAGCCTCGGCGCGGAATTGCGTGCCGAGATCGACTCCGCGGATGAAGTCGACCTCCTGTGCGCCTTCGTGAAGTGGCACGGCCTACGCATTCTGGAAGATCCCCTGCGGCGATTTGCCGACCGTGGCGGCCGTCTCCGAGTCATCACGACGACGTACATCGGCGCCACCGAACGCAGAGCGCTGGACCGCCTCGTCGACGAGTTCGGCGCCGAGGTGAAGATCCAGTACGAAATTGCGCGCACCCGGCTGCACGCGAAGTCCTGGCATTTCCGCAGAAGCTCGGGCTTCAACACCGCATACGTCGGTTCATCGAACCTCTCCATGGCCGCACTCCTGGACGGCGTGGAGTGGAACGTCCGCTTGTCGGCGATCGCGACTCCCGCGCTTCTGCAGAAGTTCGACGCGACGTTCGAGACCTACTGGAACGACCCGTCGTTCAGAACCTATGACCCTGCCCAAGACGCCGTCCTGCTGGACGCGTCGCTGGCGGAGGCGAGCGGCCGCTCGACAGGCACGGCCCCGAGCCTCAACCTGTCGGGGCTCGAAGTGCGCGCCTACCCGCACCAGCAGGAGATCCTCGAACAACTCGAGGTGGAACGGACGGTGCACGGTCGTCACCGCAATCTGGTCGTGGCGGCAACGGGCACCGGCAAGACTGTCGTTGCTGCCCTCGACTATCGCAACTTGGCCCAGACGGCAGGACGTCGCCCACGACTTCTCTTCGTGGCGCACCGCATGGAAATTCTTTACCAATCGATGCGCACCTACCGTGAGGTACTCGCGTACGGCACCTTTGGCGAACTCTGGGGCGGCGGGCACATGCCCGAGCGAGGCGACCACCTCTTCGCCACCATCCAAACGCTCGACCGACGGGGCATGACCTCCATCGCACCCGATACGTTCGACGTCATTGTCGTGGACGAGTTCCACCACGCCGAGGCCGCCAGCTACAAGCGACTGCTGGCCCACTTCACACCGACCGAACTACTCGGGCTCACAGCCACGCCCGAGCGTGCCGACGGCGTCGACGTCCGCGACTTCTTCGGCGGGCACACGGCCGCCGAGTTGCGGCTCTGGGACGCCCTCGACGCGAACTTGCTCAGCCCGTTCCATTACTTCGGCATCGCCGACACGGTTGACCTGCGCAACATCGGCTGGAGCCGCGGCCAGTACGACCGCACAGAACTCGAGAACGTCTACACCGGCAACGACGCCCGCACGCACATCATCCTCAAGCAGGTGCACGACAAGGTGGGCGACGTGCAACGCATGCGCGCCCTGGGCTTCTGTGTCGGGGTCCGGCATGCCCAGTACATGGCGGATGCCTTCACGAAGGCCGGCATCCCGTCACGTGCGGTGTGGGGCGACACGGAGACCGAGGCCCGACGGGCCGCCCTCGCCGATCTGCGTGACCGACGCATCAACGTCCTCTTTTCGGCAGACCTCTACAACGAGGGCCTCGACCTCCCCGACGTCGACACCGTGTTGTTCCTTCGGCCGACGGAGAGCGCCACCATCTTCCTTCAGCAACTCGGCCGCGGCCTGAGGCGCACCCCGACCAAGCCAGTCCTCACCGCACTCGACTTCGTGGGCCACCAACGCAAGGAGTTCCGGTTCGACCGGCGCTACCGAGCCATGACCGGAGCCACGCGCGCAGGTCTAAAACGACAGGTTCAGAACGGCTTCCCGTTCCTGCCATCTGGCTCACAGATCGTCCTGGATCGGGAAAGCCAGGCACTGGTCCTCGAGAACATCCGGAGCCAGCTCAATCCCAGCTGGAAGACGCTCGTCCAGGAGTTACGCACTGTCGGCGACGTCTCGCTGAGCAACTTCCTCGACGAAACCGACTTCGAGCTCAGCGACATCCTCAAGAACTCGAAGAACTGGACCAGGCTTCGTCGCGATGCCGGGCTGCATGGGCGCCCGGAGGGCCCGCATCACGAGACCGTCATCAAACGCGGACGTGCACTCGCACACGTTGATGACCTCCCACGCGCAAAGGCCTACCTCCAACTCCTCGCCGACGACGCCCCCCGCTATGCGGACCTGGGCCCAGACCTGCAGCGGTACGCACGCATGCTCGTCTTCAGCATCTGGCCGGACGGTGGGGGCCATCGCTCCTTTGAGCAGGCACTTAAGGCGCTGCGGCCGGAAGTCGCGGCACGCGCGGAATTCCACGAGATCATCGAGTTGGCAACGGCGCGGATCAGCCACGTCCCTGAGGCTCTCGGAGGCCCACTCGCCGGTTCGACGCTCGCCTCACACGCTCATTACACGCGCGAAGAGATTGTCGTCGCCCTCGACTACGCGGGCTTCAATCGCCTGCCGAACAGCTTCCGCGAGGGTGTCTTGTTCTCTGAGCCATGGAAGACCGACGCGTTTCTCGTGACACTCAGGAAGTCGGAAGAAGACTACTCGCCAACCACGATGTACAACGACTACGCGATCAGCCCGGAACTGTTCCATTGGGAGTCGCAGTCCCGCACGACGGTCGCCTCGCCGACAGGCCAGCGCTACCTCAACCACGGCCAGTTGGGCACAAACGTTGTGCTCTTTGCGCGCGAGACAAAGAAGGACCCGCTTGGGACGGCTCCCTACATGTTGCTTGGGGACGCTGAATATGTCAGTCACATAGGAGAGCGCCCGATAGCGATCACTTGGCGGCTCTCGCGCCCGCTCCCGACTGACTTCCTCCAGTCCGCGTCCGTCGTGGCGAGCTAGGCGGACGCGCTGACGTAACGACCCGTAAGCGACAGCCGGAGGCGGTACCTCCGCCGAGCCGGCGGCGATACAACCTCTCTCGTCCGAAGGACTAGTGTTTCGCGCACCTTCTCAAGCGCCAGGTTCAACAGGGGCCTCGCCAGGGCAAGCGGCGAGAACGGCGAGGCCCACCAGTTCGCGCGCCCGCATGGCTGGCCATCCATGGACCTTGCGGCGCCAGGCTGCCGGGACGGCCGAGGCTCCCCAGTAGGCGCCGAGCAGGGCGCCGGCAATGGCGGCGACCGTGTCCGTGTCGTTGCCGATGCGCACCGCCGCGTGAAGAGCGTGCTGGAGGTGCTGGCACGCGAAGCTGTCGGCGTCCCGGTCATCCGCGGGCACCGGCGTGGTCGAGATGGCGTGCCAGGCGGCCTGCAGCGCAGTGACCGTGAAGCCGTTGCCGAACAGGCGAGGTGCGGCATCCGGCCGCTCGGCGTCGTCAAGCCACACCTGCCACTGCTCGCTGCGCTCGGACGGTAGGAGGTCCAGGCCGGCCCGGACATCCAGCCAGCGCTCGGTCACCGCTACGCGGATGGCCTCGCACCACAGCACGCGGGAATCGCCGGCGAGCGGGTCGGCGTGGGTCAGCTCCGCCACCGCCCGGGCCGCCTGCGCCGTCGCGACGCGGTTGTCAACCGCAGTCAGTGATGCCGCTCGCCGATCTTCCCCAGGGGTGCTCGTTGAAATTCCCCACCCGGAGGCGGTTGTCACTGTAGCGGTCGCGGGTTGCCGGTGGTGGCTCGGCGGAGGGTGTCGGTGGCGGCGTGGTGGG
>NZ_VUKE01000016.1 GCF_009193175.1 Georgenia ruanii
CGGCCCTCCCGGCCATGACCGCCCTGCCAGGACCGCCCTCACCGCCTCGAGCACTCACGATGTTCGCGAACCGACCCAATGACCGCGGTCAGCGCGTCGCCATGCCCTTACCGACCCACGCTCCTAGGTGCGTCCCGAAGATGACATTTCTTCGGCGAACAATTACGCTTCCGATCAACGCGATATCAGATCGCGTCCGCGGGAGCTCTCCCGGGGGAAGAGCGAGAAGAAAGACATCCCATGGCGCAGAAAGTTCAGGTCATGCTCGTCGACGACATCGACGGGGCCACGGCCGACGAGACCGTCACCTTTGCTCTCGACGGCATTTCCTACGAGATCGACCTGACCGAGGAGCACGCCAAGGCCCTGCGTGAGTCCTTCGCGGAGTGGGTCGGCCACGCGCGCCGCTCGGGCGGGCGCAAGACCCCCGCCCGCCGCGGCGGGACCGCGCGCGCGAGCGACTCCGGCGACGCGGGGAAGATCCGTGAGTGGGCCCGCGAGAACGGCTACGAGGTCTCCGAGCGCGGCCGGATCTCGGCCGAGATCCGCGAGGCCTACGACAAGGCCCACTGAGGTCATCCCGGCGGCGGCCGGCCACCCTCCCCGGAGGTGGCCGGCCGCCGTCGTGCCTGGGCGGCGCCGGGTGCCCCGGGGCCGCTGGGCGGAGGTCCCGAGGACGTCCTCGCCACCGGATGGGAGAATGACAGCCATGACCTACACGCTGGTACTGCTCCGCCACGGCGAGAGCGAGTGGAACGCCAAGAACCTCTTCACGGGCTGGGTCGACGTGCCCCTGTCCGAGAAGGGCGTCGAGGAGGCCCGTCGCGGCGGGCAGCTGCTCGTCGACGCCGGCGTCCTGCCCGACATCGTGCACACCTCGCTGCTGCGCCGCGCCATCAACACGGCGAACCTCTCCCTCGACGTCGCCGACCGGCACTGGATCCCGGTCAAGCGCGACTGGCGCCTCAACGAGCGCCACTACGGCGCGCTGCAGGGCAAGAACAAGAAGGAGATCCGCGACGAGTACGGGGAGGAGCAGTTCATGCAGTGGCGCCGCTCCTACGACGTGCCGCCGCCGGAGATCGCGCTCGGCTCGCAGTGGTCCCAGGACGCCGACCCGCGCTACGCCGGCGAGCCCATCCCGCGCAGCGAGTGCCTCAAGGACGTTCTCGAGCGTGCCCTGCCGTACTGGGACGGCGCGATCGTGCCGGACCTGAAGGCCGGCAAGACCGTCCTCGTCGCCGCCCACGGCAACTCCCTGCGCGCGATCATCAAGCACCTCGACGGCGTCTCCGACGAGGCGATCGCCGGGCTGAACGTGCCGACCGGAATACCGCTGCTCTACGAGCTCGACGAGGACCTCAAGCCCACCGTCCCCGGCGGCACGTACCTCGACCCGGAGGCCGCCAAGGCCGCCATCGCCGCGGTGGCCAACCAGGGCAAGTGATCCCGGTCGCGCCCGGCGCCGCCCGATAGCGACGGCCCCCGGTAGCGACGGCCAGGGCGCCGCGCCCCGCTCGGCAGCGACGAGCACGACACAGGGCGCCAGCCAGGCCAACGGCCCGGTGGGGCGGTCAGCAGACCGCCCCACCGGGGCCGTTCGTCGTCGGGCCGAGCGACCGGCTCAGACGTCGAAGAACACCGTCTCCCCGCCGCCGTCCGGGGTGTCCTGCAGGCGCACGTCGAAGGTGTAGACGACCTCGCCGTCGCGCTCGCCGCGCCGGGCGATGAGGGTGTCGCGGCGGACCACCCACTCGATGCTGTTCAGCAGCGGGTCGGCGGCGTTGGCCTCGGCCTCGTCGTCGAAGTAGACCCGGGTGTGCAGGCCGACGTTGATCCCGCGGGCGAAGATCAGCACGAGGATGTGCGGGGCCTGCTCGCCGCCCTTGGGGGACGGCGTGGGGCCGGGCTTGATCGTCTCGAACGTGTAGATCCCGGTGTCGAAGTCGGTGCCGGTGCGGCCGAAGCCGCGGAACGTCGGGTCGAGCGCCTTGTCCTGGGTGTCGCCCGGGTGGGCGTACTTGCCCGCGGCGTTGGCCTGCCAGATCTCCAGCAGGGCGTCGTTGACCGGCGAGCCCGAGCCGTCGAGCACCCGGCCCTCGAGCCGGATGCGCTCGCCCGCGGTCTCCGGCGTGGTCAGCACGTTGCCGAAGTTGTTCTCGAAGATATCGAACCCGGCCTGGGCCGGGGCCAGCCCGATGTGGACGTAGGGCCCGCCGGTCTGCGAGGGGGTCTCGGGGTGGCGGACCACCATCGGACGTGCCGCCATGCCGCTCATCGCTTCACCCCGTTGACGTTGTTGAAGAAGGTCGCCCGCCGCCCGCGCAGCGTGATGTCCCAGCGGAAGGTCCGCGCGTCGAACGGGACGTTGTTCGCCGGGTCCTCCTGGGCGATGAGGGTGTTGAGCAGGTCGCGCGGGGCGGTCTGGGCGATCGAGCAGCGCTCGATCATCGGGTCGCCGTCGAAGTACAGCTGGGTGACCAGGCGCTGGGCCCAGCCGTCGCCGCTGATGGCGAAGTGGATGTGGGCCGGGCGCCAGGCGTTGGTGTTGTTGAACCACGGGTACGGGCCGGGCTTGATGGTGCGGAAGTAGTAGTACCCGTTGTCGTCGGCGAGCATCCGGCCCGACCCGCCGAAGTTGGGGTCGATGGGCGCGAGGTACTGGTCCTTCTTGTGCCGGTAGCGCCCGCCGGCGTTGGCCTGCCACACCTCGACCAGGGCGCCCTTGACCGGGTTGCCGAACTCGTCGCGCACGTAGCCGTGGACGATGATGCGCTCGCCGATCGGCAGGCTGTCCTTGGAGAAGTTGAGGATGAGGTCGTTGTCCAGCTCGCCGAGCTCGCCCTGCTGGAACACCGGGCCGGTCATCTCGGAGATGGTGTTGCGGGCGACGATGAGGGCGTTGCGCGGGGCGCGCAGCACGCTCGTGCGGTACCCCGGCGTCAGCGCCTGCGGGTGGTTGTTGTGGTCGCGCTCGACGAACTCGCCGAGTGCACCGCCGGGGGGAGCGATGATCATGACTCTCCAGTCGGGTGACGGGTCGTGCGGACGGGACGACGGCGCCCCCTCGGCTGCGGCGTCGCGGCCGGTCGGCGCGGGTGGGCCGCCGCCGTGCCCGGCGGCGGGCCGGGAGGTCCGCCGCGGGATGCCGCGACTCTATAACTGAGCGGCGGTGATGTGAATTGACCAAATGCCCGATGTTTCATAACTTCGCGTCATGAACGCGTCGCCGGACGGTCTCCTGCCGGAGGACGTCCCGCCGGACGTCGCCCACCTGCTGCGTCGCCTGCGCCTGCGCCACCTGTCCTGCTTCGTCGCCGCGGCCCAGGAGGAGCACCTGGGCCGGGCGGCCGACCGCCTCGGCCTCAGCCAGCCCGCCGTCACCAAGACCCTCAACGAGCTCGAGGCGCTCGCCGGGGCGCGGCTGCTCGACCGCGGCCGCCACGGCGCCCGGCTCACCGCCGCCGGCGAGGAGTTCCTGCGCCACGCCGTCGGGGTCACCGAGGCCTTCGGCGCCGCGGCCGGCGCGCTGGCGGGGGCGGGGGCGCCGGCGGCCGTGCCGGTGCGGGTCGGCGCCCTGCCCACGGTCGCCAGCGTGCTGCTGCCCGACGCCGTGGCCCGGCTGCGGGCCCGGCACCCGGGCGCGGGCGTGCAGGTCCGTTCGGGGGCGAACCGGGGCCTGCTCGAGGCGCTGCGCGCCGCCGAGCTCGACCTCGTCATCGGGCGGATGGCCGAGCCGGCCACCATGCGCGGGCTGTCCTTCGAGCTGCTCTACGCCGAGTCGCTCGCCGTCGTCGTCCACCCCGACCACCCCCTGACCCGGCGTCCGGGCCCGGTGCCGCTGGCCGCCGTCCTCGAGCACCCGCTGGTCGTCGCGACCGCCGGGACCGTGCCGCGCCACCACACCGAAGCACTGCTGCAGCGGCAGGGGCTTCGGCTGCCGCCGGGGTGCGTGGAGACCCTGGAGGTCGCGGTGGCGCGGGCGCTGGTGCGCCGCTCCGACGCCGTGTGGTTCACCCCCGAGCGCACCCCGCAGGTCGACCTCGACGACGGCGTGCTCGTGCGCCTCGACGTCCCGGCGCGCGGGACCGCCGAGCCCGTCGGGCTGCTGCGCCGCAGCGTGGCCGAGCCCGCGCCGGTGGCCGACGACCTCGCCGCCATCCTGCGCGAGCTCGCCGCCGGCTGAGGCGGGAACGACGCCCGCCGACCAAGCAGGGACGACGCCCGCCGACCAAGCAGGGACGACGCCCGCCGGCTGCGGCACGAACCACGGAGGGCGCGCCGCGGGAAGCGGCGCGCCCTCCGTCGAACGGGAAATCAGCCCAGGCGCTCGCTCGTCTGGCCCGGCTGGTCCTGGGACATCGGCACGTGCACGGCGTTGGTCGTGTCACCGGTGACCAGGTAGGAGATGCGGCGGGCCACCGAGACGCCGTGGTCGCCGAAGCGCTCGAGGTAGCGGCCCAGCAGCACCGCGTCGACGACCTGCTGGCGGGTGAGCGACTCGTCGTCGTCGAGAAGCACCTGGAAGGACTCCCGGTGCAGGCGGTCGAGGACGTCGTCCTCCGCCTCGACCACGGCGGCCAGGCTGAGGTCGTGGGTCTTGAGCAGCTCGTAGACCTGCTCGCCCACCTTGACCGCCTGCACGCCCATCTCGGCCAGGACGTCGCGCATCCGCCCGGTCAATGCGTGCTCGGGGTAGCGGCCCCGGGCCACGTAGGCGACGTGGCGCGCCAGGTCACCCATCCGCTCGAGGGTCGCGGACAGGCGCAGGCCCGAGACGACGACGCGCAGGTCCGTGGCCACCGGCTGCTGGCGCGCGAGCAGCGAGATGCCCAGGTCGTCGATCTGCCGCTCGAGCTCGTCGATCATGTTGTCGGCGTCGATGACCTCCTCGGCCAGCTGCAGGTCCCGCTCCCGCAGGGACCGGTCCGCCTTCTCGATCGCCGTCGCGACGTGCTCCGCCATGGTGACGAGGCCCGAGGCCAGCTCCTGCATCTCCTGCTTGAAGATCTCCCGCACGACGGCTCCTCACCTCGTTCACGCAGCCCATCCGGGCCCACATACCTTGATGTCACACGTCCCGTTCGGGCGCATACCACTCTGTACCGTAGCCAAGACCGCACAGGTGTACACGCGGTGCCGCGCCGGTGAACGGCAGGCGAGCGGCCGGCGGTGGCTCGGTGAACTGGCGGGGGCGGGCCTAATCTTCGTGCGTGGACCAGATGTGGCTGCTCGCCGGCGTGGCGCTGCTCGGCGTGCTGGTGGGCGCCGTCGGGGTCCTCAGCTTCCGGCTCAGCGAGCGCGAGCAGCGCCGCGGCCCCCGCGCCGACCGCGGCGGCATCGAGGACGACGCCATCTCGGTGCTGTCCGTGCTGCCACAGAGCGTCATCGTGCTCGAGCCCGACGACGACGTCCTGCGCGCCTCCGCCTCGGCCTACGGCTTCGGCCTGGTCCGCAACGACGCCCTGGCCCACCACGAGGTGCGCGAGATGGTCGCCGGGCTGCGCCGCGACGGCATCATCCGGGACGCCGAGCTCACCCTCGCCCGCGGCCTGGAGGGCTCGGGCACGCTGCGCATGCAGGTGCGCGTGGCGCCCCTCAAGGGCGGCCGGGTGCTCGTCCTCGCCGAGGACCGCACCGCCGCCCGCCGCGTGGAGGAGATGCGCCGGGACTTCACCGCCAACGTCTCCCACGAGCTCAAGACGCCCGTCGGGGCGATCTCCCTGCTCGCCGAGACGATCGCGGACAGCGCCGACGAGCCGGACACGGTGCGCCACTTCGCCGGCCGGATGGGCAAGGAGTCGCGCCGCCTCGCCGCCCTGGTCCAGGAGATCATCGAGCTCTCCCGCCTCCAGGAGCCCGACGCCCTGGTCGAACCCGAGCTCGTCGACGTCGACGACGTCGTCGCCGAGGCGGTGGACCGGGTCCGGGTGGAGGCCCAGGCCCGCAAGGTCACCCTGGTCCTCGGCGGCGCCCAGGGGGTGAAGGTCTACGGCGACCCGGCCCTGCTCACCACCGCGGTGCGCAACCTGCTCGACAACGCCATCCGCTACGCCCCGCCGACCTCCCGGGTGTCGGTCGGCGTCTCGTGCGGGTCCGGCCAGGTGCGCGTCGCCGTCGTCGACCAGGGCCCGGGCATCCCGGAGGACCAGCGCGAGCGGGTGTTCGAGCGCTTCTACCGCCTCGACGCCGCCCGCTCGCGCGAGACCGGTGGCAGCGGGCTGGGGCTGAGCATCGTCAAGCACATCGCCAACGACCACGGCGGCCGGGTCGACGTATGGTCCACCGTGGGCAAGGGCTCGACCTTTACCCTCGTGCTGCCGGAGGCCTACGGGCCCCAGCCGCCCGCGGGCGCCCCCGACGATGACGACGCCGCGGCGCCGGCCGCGCACACGACCACGACCCCGGGCCCCCGGCCCAGCCGTGCCATGGAGGAAACGCGCTGATGACGACCATCCTGCTCGTCGAGGACGAGGAGTCCTACCGCGAGCCGCTCACGTTCAAGCTCGAGCGGGACGGCTTCGAGGTGGTGCCGGTCGCCGACGGCCTCGAGGCGCTGACGGCCTACGACCGCGGGGGGATCGACCTCGTGCTGCTCGACCTCATGCTGCCCGGGCTGTCCGGCACCGAGGTGTGCCGGCACCTGCGCCAGCGGGGCAGCGTCCCGGTCATCATGCTCACCGCGAAGGACAGCGAGATCGACAAGGTGGTCGGGCTGGAGATCGGCGCGGACGACTACGTCACCAAGCCGTACTCCTACCGCGAGCTCGTCGCCCGGGTGCACGCCGTGCTGCGCCGCGGCGGGGGCGGGGACGACCTGGGCGAGCCGGCCGTGCTCACCGTCGGGCGGGTGCGGATGGACGTCGACCGCCACGAGCTGCAGGTCGACGGCGAGACGGTGGCCATCCCGCTGCGCGAGTTCGAGCTGCTCGAGCTGTTCCTGCGCAACCCCGACCGGGTGCTCACCCGCGGCCAACTCATCGACCGCATCTGGGGCCCGAACTACGTGGGCGACACCAAGACCCTCGACGTCCACGTCAAGCGCGTGCGGGCGAAGATCGAGGAGGACCCGGCGCGCCCGGCCATGCTGCAGACGGTGCGCGGGCTCGGCTACAAGCTCGTCTCGGCGCCCTGACGGCGGCGCCGGGCGCGGCGCAGGTACGCCAGCGCGACCGGCAGGTTGACGACGACGGCGCTGACCACGCCCGGCACGTAGCCGCCGGTGAGCAGCGCTCCCGGCACGTGCGGCACGACCACGTTGACGACCATGACGACGGCGAGCACGGCCAAGGCGTCGCCGGCCCAGCGGCGCCCCGCCGTCGCCGCGCCGGCGAGCAGCCAGGCGCCGACCGTCAGCGCGGTGACGACGACGAGGAACGGGACGAGCAGGTCCGGTCCGGGCGCCACCGGGCCGACCGCGGCGCCCGAGCGCAGGAAGGGCCCCATGGTGAGGGCCTCCTCGGCGTTGTGCACGGTCAGGGCGGTCACCAGCGCCCACGCGGCGCCCGCCGGCGGGCGGGCGGAGGCCGCCGGCCGGCGCGAGGCGGCGCCGGTGCCCACGGGCCCGCAGCGGGCCCGGTCAGGCCTGGTTCTGCTGGAGGTACTTGTCGTACGGCGGGATGGTGCCGTCCAGGACCGGGACGTCGACGCTGACGACGCCGGTGTCATCGGCGCTGACCGTCGCCGGCAGCACGCCGCCCGGCGGGACGGCCACGGACGGCGTGGTGACCTTCTCGTCGGTGAAGTTGACCTCGCCCTTCGCGGGCACCTGGACCGGGACGGTGGCGCCGCCGTCGCCGATCCGCAGCGAGACGCGCATGTCCTGCGTGGAGCGG
Organism: Georgenia ruanii; assembly: GCF_009193175.1. Taxonomy (GTDB): domain Bacteria; phylum Actinomycetota; class Actinomycetes; order Actinomycetales; family Actinomycetaceae; genus Georgenia; species Georgenia ruanii. The sequence continues at coordinate 7,836 of NZ_VUKE01000016.1, forward strand.
TTGACCACCGCGCCGAGCACGTGCCCGAGCTGGCCCTCGCCCTCGGTGAGCACCATGAGGTTCTCCACGCTCACGCCGTCCGCGAGCTGTACCCGCACGCCGTCGCTGGGCGCGTAGGAGTACTGCGTCGTGATCGGGTTGGTCGCCGAGCAGCCCGCCAGGACGAGCGCGGCGCCGAGCATGGCGGCGGCGATGGCGGTGCGGCGGATGGTGCGAGCCACGGGAGGTCTCCTTCGTCGATGTCCGGCGGGGCAGCCGCCGCGCGGCACTTCCCCAGGGGGGAGGTTACCGGAGGTTCTGCGCAGGTCGGCGCACTAGGTCGGCCCGCGGGGCCGCGGCGATGCCGTCCCGGCGGACCGAGGCTGTCTCTTTGCTCACGAGCCGCAGAATTACGCCATTTTTCCGTGTTAGAATGGAGCTCTTCACGACTGAGGGAGCACCTGAAAATGACCTTCGCTGTCGGCGAGACCGTTGTCTACCCGCACCACGGGGCGGCGCTGATCGAGGATATCTCCACGCGGACCATCCGCGGGGAGGAGAAGCTCTACCTGCACCTGCGCGTCGCGCAGGGTGACCTCACCATCCAGGTTCCCGCAGAGAACGTCGATCTGGTCGGCGTGCGCGACGTCGTCGGCACCGAGGGGCTCGAGAAGGTGTTCGAGGTGCTTCGCGCACCGTACACCGAGGAGCCCACCAACTGGTCCCGGCGGTACAAGGCGAACGTCGAGAAGATCGCCTCCGGCGACATCATCAAGGTCTCGGAGGTCGTGCGGGACCTGTCCCGGCGCGACACCGACCGCGGCCTGTCCGCGGGCGAGAAGCGCATGCTCGCCAAGGCCCGCCAGATCCTCGTCTCCGAGCTCGCGCTGGCGGAGAAGACCGACGAGGCCAAGGCCGAGGCCATGCTCGACGAGGTCCTCGCCTCCTGATCCTCGACGTGACGATCCGCAACGCGCGCGTGGTGACCGTGGTCGCCACGCGCGTTCTGCGTCCCGGGCCGCGATGAGCACCGCCGCCATCCTCACCGCCGCCGGGTCGGGCACCCGGCTCGGCCACGACATGCCCAAGGCGCTCGTGCAGCTGGCCGGCGTGCCGCTGGTGGTGCGCGCCGCCCGTGGCCTGGCGCTGGCCGGCTGCGTCGGCGCCGTCGTCGTGACCGTCCCTGCGGACGAGGTCCGCGGGTTCCAGGCACTTTTCGCCGGCGCCCGGGTGCCCGGTACCCGCCTGCCCGTGCGCATCGTGCCCGGCGGTGCGACCCGCCAGGCCTCCGTGGCCGCCGGGCTGGCCGCGCTGGACGACGGCGTCGACGTCGTCCTCGTCCACGACGCCGCCCGCTGCCTCACCCCGCCCGAGGTCGTCACGCGGGTGGAGGCCGCCGTGCGCGCCGGGCACCGGGCCGTGGTCCCGGCGCTGCCGGTGACCGACACGATCAAGGCCGTCGGCGCGCCGGACGGCAGCGGCGCCGCGCCGGTGACCGCCACGGTGGACCGGGCCGCCCTGCGCGCCGTGCAGACGCCCCAGGGCTTCGACCGGGCGCTGCTGGAGGCGGCGCACGCCGCCGGGGCCGCCCGGGCGTTCGACGAGGCGCGGGCCGCCTCGGACGACGCCGGCCTGGTCGAGGCGCTCGGCGAGGCGGTGTGGGTGGTCCCGGGGCACGACCGGGCCCTGAAGATCACCACCCCGCGGGACCTGGCCCTCGCGCGCGTGCTGCTCGACGGCGAGCGCTGACCGCGCCCGTCGCGCCTGCGGAGCGGCCACGGCGGCGGGTCCGGTTCGACCACCCGCCCCCCGCTACCGTGAGCCGCATGCTGCCGCGCACCGGGATCGGGACCGACGTCCATGCCTTCGCCGCCGAGGGGGAGCGGCCCATGGCCCTCGCCTGCCTCACCTGGCCCGGCGTGACGGGCCTGGCCGGGCACTCCGACGGCGACGTCGCCGCGCACGCCGCCTGCGACGCCCTCTTCGCCGCCGCCGGGCTCGGCGACCTCGGCTCCCAGTTCGGCACGACCGATCCGCGCTGGGCCGGGGCCTCGGGCGCCAGCATGCTCACCGAGGCGGCCCGCCGGGTGCGCGCGGCGGGCTACACGATCGGCAACGTCTCCGTCCAGGTCATCGGGCAGCGCCCGAAGATCGGCCCGCGCCGCGCGGAGGCCCAGGACGCCATGAGCCGCGCCCTGGGCGCCCCCGTGAGCCTGAGCGCGACCACCACGGACGGGCTCGGCTTCACCGGCCGCGGTGAGGGCCTGGCCGCGGTCGCGACGGCACTCGTGGCGCCGGTGTCCGAGGCCTGACCGGCTGGCGATATGCGGCACATCGATGAACCGGCCCCGTCGTTCTCATGTCCGAGCGCCGGACCGCCGCCGCGCGGGCCCGGCAACGCTAGGGCAGGACCTTGTACACGTCGACGGTGGTCTCCTCGGGCATGGACGTGAAGCCACCCGCGATGCCTTTTCGCATCGCGGGAAGGAGGATGTCGTCGCGGAAGCGTTCCCAGCTCTCCTGTGAGTCGTGGACGGCCATGACCGTCCACCCACCCGATGACGGGCCTGCGGCATGGAAGATCTGCCCGTCGGGGAGCTGGTCAGGGCCCGGGTGGACGGCGGCGATCGACGCCTCGTACTGCTCCTTCGTCCCACCCGGGAAGTGATGCACGATGCCGTAGGCCATGACTGTCCCCCGTCGATCCGCCCTTCCACCCCAGCCTTGGAGTGGCTCGATGGCCGGTGTCGCGGCCGACCCGCCGACGCGGCGAGAAGGGGCGTCCCGGTCACCGCGAGCAACGGTAGACCGGTGCCGGTCACGGGTGCCATCTCGCCTACCGTCCAGATCGCCCAGGGCCGGCCGTGCGGGCGCGCAGGCGGTCAGTTCGGCGCCGCCCGGCATGGGTACCTGGCGCACCAGGCCGACGCGCTCGTTTCCCCGGGCACCACCTGCCGCAGGAGGACTTACGCCGCGCCGTCCAGCGCCGTGCGGGTGCGGGTGCCCGGGCGGACGGGGAGCAGCAGCGCCAGCCCCAGCGCGAGCACGAGGACGATGCCGAGGATGCCCCAGTACTGGGTGGCGCCGCCCTGCAGGCCGGTGACCGCCGCCCCGAGCCCGAGGAACACCGAGAACGCCGCCGGCGCGAGGAAGCTCACCGCCCGCCCGGTGGTGGCGTAGAGGCCGAACACCTCGCCCTCCTTGCCCGCCGGGATCAGCCGGGCCAGGAACGTGCGCGAGGCCGACTGCGCCGGCCCGACGAAGATGCACAGGATCAGGCCGAGCACCCAGAAGGCGGTGGCGCCGGCGTCGTGCAGGACGAACACCCCGGTGCCCGCGACCACCATGGCGGCCAGCGCCAGCACGATGACGCGCTTGGGGCCCAGCCGGTCGTCCAGGGCGCCGAAGAGGATGGTGGCCACGCCGGCGACGAGGTTGGCGACGACGCCGAAGATGATCACCTGGCCGGCGCTGAAGCCGAACGTGCCCGCCGCGATGACGCCGCCGAAGGTGAACACCCCGGCCAGCCCGTCACGGAAGACGGCGCTGGCGAGCAGGAAGTACACGGTGTTGCGGTCGGTGCGCCACAGGTCGGCGACGGAGCGGAACAGCAGCCGGTAGGAGTCGATCAGCCCGGTGCGCGCGTGGCGCTCCCGCGGTCCCGGCCGGTCGCGGAGGGTGAGGATGACCGGCAGCGAGAACACCAGCGTCCACGCCGCGCAGATGAGCATGGTGACCCGCACGTCCATCCCGTCCGCGCCGGTGATGCCGAACAGGCCCACCTCGGGGCTGATCAACCCGAAGTACACGACGAGCAGCAGGACGATGCCGCCGATGTACCCCAGGCCCCAGCCCAGCCCGGAGACCCGGCCGACGTTGGCCGGCGTGGCGATCTGGTTCAGCATCGCGTTGTAGTTGACCGAGGCGAACTCGAAGAAGATGTTCCCGGCGGCGAGCAGCAGCAGGCCGAGCCACAGGAGGTCCGGCGAGGGCGCCACGAAGAACATCCCCGCCGACGCCGCCACCACCAGCAGCGTGTTGATGGCCAGCCAGAGCGTGCGCCGGCCGGAGCGGTCCGCCCGCTGCCCGCTCACCGGCGCGAAGACGGCGATGAGGAAGCCAGCCCCGGCGAGCACCCAGCCCAGCTTCGCGTCCGCCCCGGGCCCGAAGGCGTCGGAGGTGAGGTAGACGGTGAAGACGAAGGTCGTGATGACCGCGTTGAACGCGGCCGAGCCCCAGTCCCACAGCCCCCAGGCGAGGACCGGCCAGCCGAAGGCACGACGCCGCACCTCGCCGGGCGTGGCCGGGCCTCCCGCCGCTGCTACGGACGGTTCGGGGACGGAACGGTTCGTCACGACACGCAACCTAGTGGTCGAGGGCGTCCGCGGGGTGAACATCGCCTCGGTGCCCGGCGCGGCGCCGCCTCAGCCCGCCCCGGTAGCCTGGGCCCGTGACCCTGCGACTCTACGACTCCGCCACCCGGTCGGTGCGCCTCCTCGAGCCCCTCCACCCGGGCAAGGTGGGCATCTACCTGTGCGGCGCCACCGTCCAGGGCGCCCCGCACGTGGGTCACATGCGCGCCTCGATCGCGTTCGACGTGCTGGTGCGCTGGCTGCGCCGGTGCGGCTACGAGGTGACGTTCGTCCGCAACGTCACCGACATCGACGACAAGATCCTCGCCAAGTCCGCCGAGGCCGGGGTGCCGTGGTGGGCGTGGGCCTACCGCTTCGAGCAGGAGTTCACCGCCGCCTACGACGCCCTGGGGGTGCTGCGGCCCACCTACGAGCCGCGCGCCACCGGGCACGTCACCGAGATGACCGAGCTCATGGAGCGCCTCGTCGAGCGCGGCCACGCCTACCGCGGCGAGGAGGGCAACGTCTACTTCGACGTCAGGTCCCTGCCCGACTACGGCTCGCTCACCCGCCAGGCGCTGGAGAACATGACCGTCGCCGACGACGACGCCGAGCCGGACAAGCGCGACCCGCACGACTTCGCCCTGTGGAAGGCGCCCAAGCCCGGCGAGCCGGAGACGGCGTCGTGGCCCACCCCGTTCGGCCGCGGCCGGCCCGGCTGGCACCTGGAGTGCTCGGCGATGGCCCGGCGCTACCTCGGGGACACCTTCGACATCCACGGCGGCGGCATCGACCTGCGCTTCCCGCACCACGAGAACGAGCAGGCCCAGTCCCACGCCGCCGGCTACGGCTTCGCCCGCCACTGGGTGCACAACGCCTGGGTGACGGCGGGCGGGGAGAAGATGAGCAAGTCGCTCGGCAACTCCCTCGTCGTCGCCAACGCGCTCGAGCGGACCAGCGCCCCGGTGCTGCGCTACGCGCTCGGCACCGTGCACTACCGCTCCACCGTGGAGTTCTCCGACGTCACCGTCGGCGAGGCCACCGGCTCGTGGGAGCGCTTCGCCGGCTTCGTCACCCGCGCCGTCGAGCGGGTCGGGGAGGTGCCCGCCGCGGAGATCGCCGCCCAGGGCCCCGCCGAGCTCCCCGCCGCCTTCGTCGAGGCGATGGACGACGACCTCAACATCTCCGCCGCGCTCGCCGTCGTCCACGAGCACCTGCGCGCCGGCAACACCGCCCTGGCCGAGCAGGACGACGTCGCCACCCGCGACGCCCAGCTGCAGGTGCGGGCCATGCTCGACGTCCTCGGGCTCGACCCGCTGGCCGAGCCGTGGCGCACCGCCGCGGCGGGCGGGGCGGAGAGCGCCGAGCGGGAGGCGCTCGACGCCCTCGTGACCGCCGTGCTCACCGAGCGGGTCGCGGCACGCAAGAACAAGGACTGGCAGCGGGCCGACGCGCTGCGCGACCAGCTGGCCGAGGCCGGCGTCGTCGTCGAGGACGGCCCCGACGGCGCGCGCTGGCAATTGAAGGGAACGAACTGATGGCAGGCAACTCCCAGCGCCGCGGCGCCGTGCGCAAGCCGGGCTCGAAGAAGGGCATGGTCGTCGGCTCCGGCGGCCAGCGCCGGCGCGGCCTCGAGGGCCGCGGGCCCACGCCCAAGGCCGAGGACCGCGAGCACCACCCGGCCGGCAAGCGCAAGGCCGCCGCCGAGCGGCAGGCGGCCAAGACCGGCCGGCCCGTCGCGGGGCGGCGGGGCGACGGCGCCCGCGAGGCCGCCCGCAGCGAGGTGGCGACGGCGAAGGTCCGCGCCGCCCTGGGCGTCGGGCGCGATCACGAGCTCATCGCCGGGCGCAACCCGGTCACCGAGGCCGTCCGCTCGGGCATCCCGCTGGCCAAGGTCTTCCTCGCCGGCACCCTGGCCACCGACGAGCGGGTCGCCGAGGTGGTGCGCACCGCCACCGCGCTGGGCACCCCGCTCGTCGAGGTCACCCGCGGCGACCTGGACCGGCTCACCGAGGGCGCCGTCCACCAGGGCGTCGCCATCGAGGTCCCGCCCTACGCCTACCGCGACGTCGCCGACCTGCTCGCGCGCGCCGAGCGGGCCGGCCACCCGCCGCTCGTCGTCGCCCTCGACGGCGTCACCGACCCGCACAACCTCGGCGCGGTGCTGCGCAGCGCCGGGGCCTTCGGCGCCGACGGCGTCCTCGTGCCCGAGCGCCGCTCGGCCGGGGTGACGGCCGCCGCGTGGAAGGTCTCCGCCGGCGCCGCCGCCCGGGTGCCGGTGGCCCGCGCCACCAACCTCGTGCGCGCGCTGACCGAGCTCAAGGAGGCCGGCTGCTTCGTCGTCGGCCTCGACGGCGGCGGCGCGACGACGGTCGGCCAGCTCGAGCTGGCCACCGAGCCGCTCGTGCTGGTGACCGGCTCGGAGGGCAAGGGGCTGAGCCGGCTGGTGCGCGAGGCGTGCGACGTCGTGGCCTCGATCCCGATCGCCGCGTCGGTGGAGTCCCTCAACGCCGCGGTCGCCACCGGCATCGCGCTGTACGAGGTGGCGCGCCACCGCCACCAGGCCTGAGAGAAGGAGCCCGCGTGAGCAGCGAGACCTGGAACCGCACCGAGGCCGTGATCGTCGCGGCGGCCCTGGAGCCGCTGGACGTGGCGAGCCACCTGGCCGCGGCCACGGTGGTCGCCCGCCTCGAGTGGTACCCCGGCACCGAGCACCTGCTCTCGATCGCCCTGCTCACCGACGCCGCCGGCCGGGTGGCCCGCAACGTCGACGACGCGCTGGAGCAGGGCCCGGCGGCGGCCGACCTGGCCGACGCCCTGACCGCGGCCTTCGACGTCGACGTGCTCATGGAGGGCGTGCCGGCGCGGCGGGTGGCCGGGGAGGCGCCCGGCCCGGCCGGCGTGGGGGCCGCGGAGGCCGCCGGGGCCGCTGGCCCGGCCGACGCCGAGGCCGCCGCGCTGCCCGTCGTCACCGAGGAGGACGTCGACCACGACGCCCGCACCGTGGTGCTCACCCCCATGCCCGCCCACCAGGCGCCGCTGCACGCCACCCTCCTCGAGCGCACGGTCACCGTCCTCGAGCAGCCGGTGGCGGAGGAGACCCGGCGCCTGCTCGTCACCACCGGGCCCGGCCGCGAGCTCGGCGTGCTCGGCTGGGACGCCGACGCCTACCCCGTGCTGCGCCTGCAGGTCGACGCCGAGGACCGCACCGCGCTGCTGCTGCCCGGCCCCGAGGTGGACGACGACGAGCCCGAGGGCACGGCGGTGTTCAGCTGGGCCATGCAGAGCCTGTACGTCTACGGCGGCGCGACCGGCGCCGAGGCCCCGGAGGTGCGCGAGCTCGCCCACGAGCTGCTCGGCGACGGCGCGGACGCGGCGGCCTTCGCGGCCGCGGTGCCCGGCGCCGACCCCGACGCCGTCGCGGCCGCCCTGCGCCTGCGCGGCGCCGACGGGCTGGCGGCGTTCGTCGCCGCGCTCGGGCTGCCGGCGGCCGTGACGGAGGTGCTCGAGGGCCGCACGTCGCCGGCGGACCTGCCCGGCGCCGTCGTGCACGAGCCCGCCCGGCTGGACAAGGCGGCCGCGACCGCCGCGAAGATCGCCTTCGAGTCCAGCGTGCCCGGCCGGGCCGTGCGCGAGCCGGCCGTGCAGCGGCGGCTGCTGCGCGGGGCGGTGGCCGCGGTGGGGGCGCTGGCCGCGGGGGCGGCGCTGTCCGCCGTCGTGCGCCGCACCCGGCGGTAGGTCAGGGCGTCAGGCGTCCGTGGCCTCGTCCGCGATGCCGCCGTGGTGGAGGAAGGCCCGCTCGTCGGGCCGGTGGCGCAGCACCGTGTCGGTGTAGGAGCGCACCGCCTCGGCCACGGGCACGTCGCGGCGTTGCTGCTGGGAGATGAACCAGCGGTGCTCGAGCACCTCGTGGAAGATCTCCGCCGGCTCGAGCTTGCCGCGCAGCTCGCGGGGCACGGCCTTGACCGTGGGGGTGAAGACCTCGTCGAGCCAGTCGTGGGCGACCATCGTGAGGTCGTCGTTCTGCCGGTCCCGGGCCGCGCGGTAGGAGTCGAGGTCGTTGAGCATCCGGCGGGCCTGGTTCTCCTGGACGTCCAGGCCGGTCAGGCGCATGAGCTGGCGGTGGAAGTGGCCCGCGTCGACCACCTTGGGCTGGATGCTCACCGTGGTGCCGTCGATGTCGGTGGTGATGGTCAGCTCGCCGACGTCGAAGCCCAGCTCGTTGAGCCGGTCGATGCGCGCCTCCACCCGCCACCGCTCGCCGGCCTCGAAGGACTCCTGGGCGGTGAGCTCGGCCCACAGCGACTCGTAGCGCTCGACGATCTGGTTGCCGACGTCGATGACGTCGACGTCCTCCTCCAGCGCCTCGCCGGCCTGGAGGTCCATGAGCTCGCCGATGATGTTGGTGCGGGCCAGGTCGACGTCGTAGTTGCGCTGCCCGTCGGTGAGCTGCGGGTGCAGCTCGCCGGTCTCGGCGTCGACGAGGTAGGCCGCGAAGGCGCCGGCGTCGCGGCGGAAGAGGGTGTTCGACAGCGACACGTCGCCCCAGTAGAAGCCCAGCAGGTGCAGCCGCACGAGCAGCACCGACAGGGCGTCGATGAGCCGGCCCGCCGTCTGGGGGCTGACGTACTGGCTGAACAGGGCGCGGTAGGGCAGGGAGTACTGCAGGTGCTCGGTGACCAGCGCGGAGTTGAGCGGCTCGCCGGTGGGGCTGGTGCGGCCGGTGATGACGGCCAGCGGCTGCACGGCCGGGGCCTGCAGCCGGCCCAGCGCCCGGAGCTGTTCGTACTCGTGGTAGGCCACCGTCTCGCCGATCTCCTTGACGGCGATGACCCGGCCCGAGAGCCTGACGAAGCGCACGACGTGCCGGGAGATGCCGCGCGGCAGGGCGGCGAGGACGTCGGCGGGCCACTCCTCGAGCGGGACCTCCCACGGCAGGTCCAGCAGCGCCGGGTCCACCCGCGCGGCGGTGATCTGGAGCTGCTGTGCCATGGGGCCATTCTTCCAACCGGGGACGACAGTGCCGGGCGCGGCGGTCGCCGGCGGACCTGTGAGGTTCGTCCGAATCACCGCGGGCGGCGAGAGGTCCACTGTGGCACGAGACGCCGACTCCTGCCGGGGCGCCCGCCCGCCGCCGCCGGGGGCGACCGCTCCCGCACCCCGGGGACGCGAACGGGGCGGGCCGAAACCGGCCCGCCCCGCTCCGGCCGACGGCCGGGGTCAGCGCGTCACTGCGGCAGGCGCTCGCCGGTCGCGGAGGAGAACACGTGCTGCTCGCCCTCGCGGATGCGCACGTGGATGGTCTCGCCCTTGTCGGGCACGTTGCGCGGGTCGATGCGGACGATGACCTGGTCGGAGTCCTCGCCGGAGCCCAGGTGCTCGGCCAGCTCGCGGGAGCCGGAGAGCTCGCCGTAGACGTAGGCGTCCGAGCCGAGCTCCTCGACGAGGTTGACCCTCACCGGGATGGTGCCCGGCCCACCCGTGGGGACGCGGTCGAGGGACTCCGGCCGGAAGCCCAGGATGACCTTGCCGTTGTCCGCGGCGTCCAGCGCGTCGACCGTCGCCCGGGTCAGCGGCACCCGCGCCTCGCCGAGCACGGCCTCGCCGTTCTCCACCCGGAAGTCGCCCAGGTTCATGGCGGGGGAGCCGATGAAGCCGGCGACGAAGACGTTGGCCGGGGTGTCGTACATCTCCCGGGGGGTGCCCACCTGCTGCAGCAGGCCGTCCTTGAGCACCGCGATGCGGTCGCCCATGGTTAGCGCCTCGGTCTGGTCGTGGGTGACGTAGACCGTCGTCACGCCCAGGCGCCGCTGCAGCGAGGCGATCTGCGTGCGGGTCTGCACGCGCAGCTTCGCGTCGAGGTTCGACAGCGGCTCGTCCATGAGGAACACCCGCGGCTGGCGCACGATCGCCCGGCCCATGGCCACGCGCTGGCGCTGGCCGCCGGAGAGCGCCTTGGGCTTGCGGTCGAGGTACTCGGTCAGGTCGAGGATCCGGGCGGCCTCCTTGACCCGGGTCTCGATCTCGGCCTTGGGGGTGCCGGCGATCTTCAGGGCGAAGCCCATGTTGTCGGCCACCGACATGTGCGGGTAGAGCGCGTAGTTCTGGAAGACCATGGCGATGTCGCGGTCCTTGGGCTGGACGTCGGTGACGTCGCGGTCGCCGATGTAGATCCGGCCCGAGTTGACGTCCTCCAGACCGGCGAGCATCCGCAGCGAGGTGGACTTCCCGCAGCCGGACGGGCCGACCAGGACGAGGAACTCGCCGTCGGCGATCTCGAGGTCGAGGGCGTCCACCGCGGGACGCTCGGAACCGGGGTAGACCCGGGTGGCTTTGTCGAAGGTGACTGAGGCCATGGTGATGTCTCTCCTCCACCGGCAGGTACGTGCCGGACGATCCGTTGTGAAGGTGTCAGGTCGTGTCCGCTCTGACACAGCAGTGTCGCGGCACCTGGCCGCGACACCCGCCGTCGCTATCGTCGCACACGGAGGTTACGCGGAGGTGTCCAACGGCCCACCGCGCAGCGTGACCAGGCGCATGAGGACGGCGGAGAACTCCTCCGGGTCGGTCACCCGGTAGGCCGCGCCGGTCTCCCCGGGGCCGACCTTGATGCCCACGTCGCCCTCGCCGAGGACGGCGAAGGCGTCCTCGTCGGTGGTGTCGTCGCCGGCGTACAGGACGGCGTCCGCGCCGAGCTCGGTGCGCAGCTGGACCAGGGCGTCGCCCTTGGTCACGCTGAGCACCGACATCTCCACGACCTCCTTGCCCACGATGACGTGGACGTCGGGGTGGGTCGCGGGCCCGTCGAGCGCGGCCTGGGTGAGCCGCTCGGCGTCGGGGCGGGCGGCGGCGCGGGTGTGCAGCACGGCGGCGGCCGGCTTGACCTCGACGTGGGCGCCGGGGACGCCGTCGACGATCGCCTCGGTCTCCCGCACCAGGCGGGCGAGCAGCGCGGTCTGCCCCTCGGTGAGGGCGACCGGGTCGGCGCGCAGCTCGCGCCCGCGGGGGCCGGCGACGACGGTGCCCCACTGGGCGCCGTGGCTGCCGATGATGCGCGTGCCGGCGGGGACGTCGGCGAGGGCGGTGAGGGTGGCGGCCTCGCGGCCGGAGACGACGGCGACCGTCACCCCGGGCAGGCCGGTGAGGTCCTGGATCGCCGCGGCGGACTCGGGCAGCACCTGGGAGGTGGAGGGGTCGAGCACGAGCGGGGCCAGGACGCCGTCGAAGTCCAGCCCCACGAGGATCGTCGGGGCGGCGGCGAGGTCGCGCACGGCGGAGTCCAGGATCTCCTCGAGGTGGGCGGTGAACAGCGGGGCGACCACCCCGGGGCCGGGCACGCCGGGGTCCTCGGCGCCCACCTCCGCGGCGCCCGCCCCGCGGGCCTCCGCGTCGGTGTCGGCCAGATCGGCGGCGTCGTCGGGGGTGGTGTCGTCGGTGCTCATACGCTCTCTCGCTCGCTGGGGACGGACATGGCGAGGTAGCCGAGGAAGTCGTCGGCCCACCGCTGGACGTCGTGCTGCATGACCCGGCGGCGCATGCTGCGCATCCGCCGTCGACCCTCCCGCGCGTCCATGGTGATCGCCCGCATGATGGTGGCCTTGGTGCCCGCGATGTCGTGCGGGTTGATCTGCAGCGCCTGCCCGAGCTCGTCCGCGGCGCCGGTGAACTCGCTGAGCACCAGGGCGCCGCCGAGGTCGGAGCGGGCCGCGACGTACTCCTTGGCGACGAGGTTCATCCCGTCGCGCAGGGAGGTGACCAGCATGACGTCGGCGGCCAGGTACAGCGCCGCCATCTCGGTGGCCGGGTAGGAGTGGTGCATGTAGTGCACGGCGGCGCGGCCGAGGGTGCCGAAGTCGCCGTTGATGCGCCCGACGGTCACCTCCACCTCGTCGCGCAGCAGCTGGTACTGCTCGACGCGCTCCCGCGACGGGCTGGCCACCTGCACCAGCGTGGCCTCCGGGACGCGCAGCTGGCCGTCCTCGAGGAGCTCGCCGAAGGCCTTGAGGCGGTGGCGGATGCCCTTGGTGTAGTCGAGCCGGTCCACCCCCAGGAGCAGGATCTCCGGGCTGCCGAGCTCCTTGCGGATCTGCTTGGCGCGGGCGATGACGTCCGGGGTGCGGGCGAGCTCGTCGAAGGCGGCGGAGTCGATGGAGATGGGGAACGCCTGGGCGCGCACCTGCCGGTCCGGGCGCGACCAGTGGCCGGGCATGGTCACCTGCGGGCCGCGGACCTGCAGGTCGGTGAGGCGGCGCACCGCGCGCAGGAAGTTCGAGGCGTCCCCGGGGCGCTGGAAGCCCACCAGGTCCGCGCCGAGCAGCCCGTCGACGACCTGCCGGCGCCAGGGCAGCTGGGCGAAGATCTCCACCGGCGGGAACGGGATGTGGTTGAAGAACCCGATCTTGACGTCCGGGCGCAGCAGCCGGAGCACGGAGGGCACCAGCTGCAGCTGGTAGTCGTGGACCCACACCGTCCCGCCCGGGGCCACCGCCTCCGCGGCGGCCGCGGCGAAGCGGCGGTTGACCGCCACGTAGGCGTTCCACCAGTTGCGGTGGAACTCCGGCGGGACGATCACGTCGTGGTAGAGCGGCCACAGGGTGCCGTTGGAGAAGCCCTCGTAGTAGTCGGCGATCTCCTGGGCGCTGAGGGTCACCGGCGTCACGTGGATGCCCTCGGCGTCGAAGGGGTCGTGCTCGAGGCCCGCCTTGCCGGACCAGCCCACCCAGGCGCCGCCGTTCTTCTGCATGATGGGCGCCAGGGCGGTGACCAGGCCGCCGGGGGAGCGCTCCCAGCTCAGCGACCCGTCATCCTCGACCGTCATGTCGACGGGCAGGCGGTTGGCGACGACGACGAACTCATACTCTCCGGCAGGCATGGGGCTGTCAGCTCCTTCTGTGATCCGCTCGCCACGCTACCGGCGGCCGCGCGGGGTCGCCCGGCCATGTGGCGCCGGTCACGGCGGGGGTGGGAACGCCGGTCCGCCAACCCCCGTGTTCGGCGCTCGCTCAGGGCGGGTGGGACCCGAGTCGCTGGGGAATGGCACGCCCTCCTGCCGCCGGTCGCCGAGCGGGTGCTGTAGGTAGGTTGGAGCCCATGACGACGGCCGACGGAGAGCAGCGCGAGGTGGGCGGGTACCGCCTGCTGCGGCGCCTCGGCTCCGGCGGGATGGGCACCGTGCACGAGGCGGTCGACGCCGACGGGCGCCACGTGGCCCTCAAGCTCCTCCACCCGCACATCTCGGCCGACCCCCAGGCCCGCAAGCGGCTGGCGCGCGAGGTCTCCCTGCTGCACCGGGTGCGCGAGGCCGGCATCGCCCGGGTGCTCGACGCCGAGGTGGAGGACGCCGAGGCCTTCGTCGTCACCGAGCTCGTGGAGGGGCCCACGCTCGAGGAGGACGTCGCCGCCGACGGCCCCTTCAGCCCCTCCGAGCTGTCCCACCTCGCCCACGGCTTGGCGGAGGCGCTGCGCGCCATCCACGCCGTCGGCGTCGTGCACCGCGACTTCAAGCCCGGCAACGTCATGATGAGCGAGCACGGGCCGGTGGTCATCGACTTCGGCATCGCGCAGGTGGCCGACGACGCCCGCCTCACCCAGACGGGCATGGTCACCGGCACCCCGGGCTACCTCGACCCCGAGGTCATCGCCGGCGCCGAGCCGTCGCCCACCTGCGACTGGTGGGGCTGGGCCGCGGTCCTGCTCTTCGCCGCCACCGGCCGGCCGCCGTTCGGGCGCGGGCCCACCGGCGCCGTCCTCGCCCGGGTGACCACCGGGCAGGCGGACACCGAGGGGCTCGAGCCGGTCGTCGCCAAGGCGCTGCGCGGCGCGCTCGACCCCCAGCCGGGGCGCCGCCTCGGCCCCGACGGCGTGCTCGCGGTGCTCGACGGGCAGTGGGGCGACGACAAGCTCACCCAGGCGCTGCAGGTCGGCGCCGCCGGGGCGCTGGCGGCCGGGGCGGGCCTGCTGGCGGGCGGCGAGGGCACCCCGGCGCTCGACGGCGGCCCGGCCACGGCGCCGTTCACCGACGGCACGCGGGCCGCCGCGATGGGTTTGCCGACCGGCGCGGCCGCCACCGATGCGAGGGCGGCGCTGCCCGCCACGGACGCGACGGCGGCGATGCCCGCGACGGGTGCGACGGCGGCGCTGCCCGCGCCCGGCGCGACCGCGGCGCTGCCCGCCGCGGACCCGACCGCGGCCCTGCCGGCGGCGGATAGTCACGCACCGACCGGGGCCGCGGACGCCGCGGGCCGGGCCACCCGCGCGATGGCGACGCCGGAGACGCGCGCCCTGCCCGCCGACCCACCCACCCGGGCGATGCCCGTCCAGCCCGCCACCCAGGCGCTGCCCGCCGACCCGCCGGTCATGCCGGCGTCGTACCCGCCCCGGCGGCCCGAGGGCGCCCTGACGTCGTACCCGCCGGCCCATCAAGCAGACGACCGCACCGCCGTGTATTCGCCCGTGGGGCATCCCGGGGCCCCGGGCTACCCGGCCGAGCACGGCTACGGTCCCGGCGGTCATACCGTGCAGGGGCAGCCCCCGCAGGGCTATCCCGGCCAGGCGTATCCGGGGCAGGGACAGGTTCAGGGCTACCCAGGGCCCGGATACCCGGAGAGCTATCCCGCGCCCGGCTACCCCGGCCAGCCGCAGCCGGGCGAGGCCCCGCCCGCGTGGGCGCGCCCGCCGCGCCGGCGCACGCTCGTCGTCGCGACGGTCGGCGTCGGTGTGGCCGCCGTCGCCACCGCCTTCCCGGGCGCCTTCCTCGTCGCCGCCGCGGCGCTGCTCCTGCTCACCGCCACCACCGGGTGGGCCGGGCGGTCGCGGCGCGCGGCCCGGCTGCGCCGGGGGCCGCGCCCGGGCGACGACGCCCGCATGCTCGCCGGCCTGCCCTGGCACCTGCTGCGCGGCGCGCTCAGCGTGCTGCCCGGCGTGGTGGTGGGCGCCGTCGTCGGCGGCGCGACGTGGTGGGTGCTCACCTCGCTCGGCGACCCCCGCCTCGGCCCGCCGCTGGTGCTGGGGATCGCCGCGGCCGCCGCCCTGCTCGCCGCCTGGTTCACCCCCGGTGGCTGGACCGCCCGCCAGGGGGCCCGCGCGATGGTCGACGTGCTCACCCCGACCCGCGGGTTCCGCACCCTGCTCGTGGTGCTGGTGCTCGTCGTGGCCGCGCTGCTCGTGGCTCAGACGGTGGTGCTCGCGCCCGCCCCGCCCAGCTGGGCGCCGCTGCCCGGGCCGCCGTTCGGGATCTGACGCCCACAGGACCACGGTCCCGACCCCTCGCTCTACCCTGGGACGGTGGGCATGCGCGGTCGGTGGCAGGTGGGGCTCGTCCTCGCCCTGGCCGTGTGCGCACCGCTGCTGCTGGCCCTCCTCTCCGGGGCCGCCACGGTGCACTGCGTGCCCGTCCCCGGCGGCTGGACCCAGGCCGGGCTGACCCTGGCCCTCCTCGGTCCGGACGACGGCTGCCCGAACGGCCTCCTCGCCGTCGGCGCGACCACCGGGCAGGTGCTCACCGTCGTCGTCGCGGTGGCGGTCCCCGCGGTGTTGGCCCACCTGGCCCTGCTCACCGGGGCCGCGGGCGTGCTCGGCGCGGCCCGCTCCGTCGTCGTCGCGGTCGCCCGCCGGCTGGTCCGCCGGTTGCGGCCCCGCCCGGTGCGGCTGCCGGTGCGCCCGCGCCTCGCCGTCGTCCTCGGTGCCGCGTTCGCGCCGGTGCCGCGGGAGGCGTGGCGGCGCCCGCACCGGCGCGGCCCGCCGCGGGTGGCCTGCGCCCGCAGCTGAGGCCGTCGGCCCGCGCGGGTGCCCGCGCCGGCGTCGCCGGCACCGCCCACCCGACCGACAGGAAGCACCCCCATGTCCAGCAACATGTCCAAGGCCGAGAAGCGCGAGGCCGCCCGCGAGCAGGCCCGCCAGCTGCGCGAGGCGCAGGCCCGGCGCGAGCGGCGCAACCGCAACCTCCTCATCACCGGCGTCATCGTCCTCATCGTGGTCGTCGCGGTCGCCGTGTTCGCGATCGTGCGGCAGGGCAGCCAGCCCGCCATCTCCTCCGTCAAGGAGATCCCCGCCAACACCCAGGTCAAGGACGGCGGCATCTCGCTCGGCTCGTCCCTCAAGGCCGGCACGGCGAACGAGGGCGCCCCCACGCTCGACGTCTACCTCGACTACACCTGCCCGTACTGCGCCCAGTTCGAGAAGATCAACGCCGACTCCATCAACGAGCTCGTCAAGGCCGGTGACGCCACGGTGATCTACCACCCGGTCGCCATCCTCGACCGCACCGGCAACTTCTCCGGCTTCTCCGGCCGGGCCGCCGCGGCGGCCGCCACGGTCGCCGACAAGGCGCCGGAGGCCTTCAACACCTTCCACACCGCCCTGTACGACCTGTACACCACCTCCGGCGCCACCGAGGGCGTGGCCTCCACCGAGCCGAACGAGCAGGCCATCATCGACACCGCCGTCAAGGCCGGCGTCCCGCAGGACGTCGCCAACACGGTCGGCGCCGGCACCTTCACGGACTGGGTGGGCGCGACCACCGAGCAGTTCCGCAAGGACGGCTTCTCCGGCACGCCCACCGTGCTCATCAACGGCAAGGAGTTCAAGAACTGGTCCGAGCCCGGTGCCCTCGCCGACGCCGTCAAGGCGGCCAAGTGAGGCGGTGATTCCCGACGGCGGACCCGGCCCTGCGTGAGCAGGTCGCCGGGCCGCCGGGTCGGGGCAGGGGAGGACCCGCCGGGTCGGGGCGAGGGAGGCCCCCGCCCGGCGGCGCGCTTGGCGCCGGGATGGTGCGCCACGAGCTGCGACCGAACTCGGTCCGCGCCACGAGCTGCGTGCCGAGCCGGCACCCAGTTCGTGGCAGACTCGTCCCCGGCCTCGCCGCCTTAGCTCAGCTGGTAGAGCACCCGCCTTGTAAGCGGACGGTCGTCGGTTCGAATCCGACAGGCGGCTCCATCGGGAGGGTCCGGCACATCGATGCGCCGGACCTCTCTCTTTTCTGCTCGTGCTTCAAGCTCCTTCTGCCGCCTCTCGAGTCGCGTCGGTTGGCTCAGTCCAGCGCCGAGCCGGCGTCCGGCTGCAGCTCCGGGCACGTCGTCCCGGGCGCGACGAGGGGCTCGAAGTGCCAGGGCTCGTTGAGGTAGACCCGGCACAGGCCGTAGGTGCTGCCATGCGCCTCGAGCCACTGCGCCCCGGTGGCGGGGCCGACGTCGATCGCCAGGCCGGCGACGTGGGCCGACCGTTCCGGCGGGAGCACCCACCGGTGGGCTGCCTCGGCGGAGCCGTACTGGGTGATGGCCTCGTCCACCAGCCGCTGCTGGTCGCGGGCGCTGCGCCAGCCGGAGGTGATCCGGAGCTCGACGCCGGCGGACGCCGCGTCCTGCTGGGCCGCGTGGAAGCGGCTGTCGAGGTCGGCGTCCAGCGCGGTGGCCGCGGCGGGCTGACCCGCGTGAGAACCGCGCAGCGTCGCCCAGGCGGACTCCACGCCGTCGCCCGTCGTGAGCCGGACCGCCACGGCCACGACCGCGAGGACGACCAGGACGAGGACGACGCCGCGCGCGGAGGCGCGGCGGACAGGCTGATCGGCGCTGACGTGACTCATGTCGCCGACTCTCGCCGGTTTCCGGGGGCCGCCGCGTCACCGCCCAGTCGGATACGGGCGCAGCGTCGTCATCCGGAGGGTGGACCCCGCGTGGCGGGGATGGCCGCCGAGCCGCCGAGCCGGCGCGCCGCCGCGCCGCCGCATGCGCGCGCGCCGTATCGATCCGATGCTTGGCGGCCCTTCAGATTTGCCGCTCATCGCCGTCGGTAACCAGTACCGTCGGCGCATGCGACGGCGCGCGAAGGAGTGGCTGGGCGCCGGCGTGGTCGCCGTCGTCGTCGGCGGGGTGATGCTCTTCGCGCCGGACACCAACCCCTACGCCGCGGAGCTGGCCGAGGCGCGGCGCGGTGCCTCCGCGTTCCAGCTCGAGGTGCTCGCGGACCGCCGCATCACCGACGCAGAGATCGCGGAGGCCCGGCGGCGCTGGAGGGCGTGCCTGCAGGACGCCGGGGTCGACCCGGATTGGGCGGAGGGCGTCAGCGGCCTCCCCGTCGTGGACGCGTGCTACGAGAGCACCCGGGCGCACCTGGAGGAGCTGGCCTGGAACATGAAGGTCGACCCGGAGAACCGGGGGCTCGCCGTGGTGATCGCCGAGTGTCTGCAGCGTCAAGGCTTCCTGCCGGCCGGCTACGACCCGACGGGGCTCACCATGGAGGAAGCGGTACGGGGGCTCCTCGAGCGCGTCGACATGTCGGACGAGGACGTGCGGGCCTGCTTCCTCCCGGCCGCCGGGCCGAGATAGCCGCCTCCCGGACGGGGCGCGTCACCGCAGCATGCGGGCGATGCCGACGACGCACGTCACCAGCAGGGCGACGAGCCCGGCGCCGAGGAGCACCGGGCCGCGGCCGAGGGCCAGGTGCCCGGCCGCCGCGCCGTCGAGCACCATCAGAATTGCGCCGAGGAAGGTCACCGCCATCCCCGCGCCCAGGCCGACCATGAGCCGCTCGCCCTCGCGGTAGAGGCGCTGGGCGTTGTCCTCGGTGACCCGCACCGGGTAGTTGAAGATCCGTGGGTGCCGCGACAGGGCCTCGATGCCGGCCTGGAGGACGAGCCACACGAGCGGGAGCCACAGCAGGGTCGCGCGGGGTCCGTAGCCGTCGGGCGTCCCGGCGGCGTCGAAGTGGGTCGGGATGGTGGCCGGCAGGCTCGGGTAGCGCACCGCGATCGCCATGACCCCGGCGAAGAACATCGCCCAGGTGGCGACGCGGACGGCACGGGTGACGGCGCCGGTGCGGTAGTCGGGGTTCGGGCGCCGGGCGAGGTCGGCGCGCGACCTTCGTTCCTCCGGCACGTTGACAGGCTACGTGGCCTGCTGTGCTCGCCCGAATGGCGTCGTCATCGACCCGCACCCGGCCGCCGGGCATGCCGCCGCCGACGTCCGTCAGGCCGCCCGCGTCCGATGGTGACGAGCCGCCGCGGATTGTGGGGCACATGTCGCTCCGAGGTACGCGCCGACTCGGCGTCGCACCGATCGTCGTCGCGAGGTCCGCCCCACGGGAAGGCCCTGGAAACGACAGAGGGGTGCCGGCCATCGGCCGGCACCCCCTCTCGCGCTGCTGGGTTACTTGGCGGCCCAGTAGGCGCGGGCGCCGTCGAAGGAGAAGGCCTCCTCGACGAACACCGTGCCGCCCTCGATGGCGGCCGCCGGGACGTCCATGCACACCTGGTAGTCGGCGGTGCCACCGGCGGTGAGCGTCGGCACGTCCATGACCGAGTTCGGCTCGATGGCGTCGCAGCTGGCCCAGTCGTACTGGCGCGAGTCCGCGCCCTGGAAGACGTGGTTGAGGTCGAGCCACGCGTCGCCCTCGGCGTCGCCGTGGTAGGCCACGCTGACCTCGACGAGCACGAACTGGTTGGTCGGCGCATCGTTGTAGAGGTTCGCGTCCGCCATGATCTCGTTGGCGTCGGGGTTCACGCTCCGCACGGTGACCGTGTAGTCGCCCACCTCCGCGCTCTGGCCCAGGGGCAGCGCCGCGGCCGACGCGGTCTCCTCCTCGGCCGACACGTCGGTGCCCAGGTCCTCGAGCTGGTTCTCGGTGTCCGCGATCGACTCCTGCACGGCGTCGTCCACCGCCGAGGAGATGGCGGCGCCGAAGATGACGTTCATGAGGATGCCGCCGACGATGGCGATGCCCGAGAGCACGAGGCCCGCGATCGCGAAGCCCTTGCCGCCCGCCTGGCCCTTGGCCGCCTTCGACAGGGCAAGGGCGCCGAGGATGACGGCGACGATCCCGCCGACGATGGCCACGATGTTGATGATCGGGATCCATGCCAGCAGGAACGCGACGATGCCGATGACGAACGCCGCGATAGCCAGGCCGCTGCCGGGGCGGCCGGGCTGCTGGGCGCCCCCGGCGTAGGGCTGACCGGGGGCGAACGGTGCCTGGGCCTCGCCGTAGCCGGGCTGGGCGCCGTGCTCCGGGGCGTAGGGCGACGCGTCGGCGGGCGGGGCGTACGGGGCCTGGCCGGGCTGCTGGGCGTAGGGGGACTGGTCGGGCTGCGGGGCGTAAGGCGACTGGTCGGGCGCGCCGAAGGGCGGAGGCGTCTGCGACATGAGGTGGTCCTCTTTGAAAATCGGGGGAGGTGTGCGGCGTGTCGTGCCGCCGGAATACTAGCGACGGATTCCGACCGAAATACTGGCCGTCCAGGCTCCGAGGCTCGTTCCGCCCCTCCGTCGGGCATCTCGGCAGGTCGTGGCGCACGGGCGCCCGCGACTGTTCACCGAGTGGTCTCGCGGTGTTCGCGTCGCGTGCGGTCGCGGCGCCCGACGCTTCGGTGCCCTCGCGCTCGAAACCCCTGTACCGCCTCGAAGCGGAGGCCCGAGACCTTGACTGGCAAGTGAATACTTGCCTATGGTGCGGGTCGTGGCCGACGTCTTCAAGGCGCTCGCGGATCCCACCCGTCGGGCGATCCTCGACGAGCTGACCGACCGGGACGGGCAGACCCTGTTCGAGCTCTGCGCCCGCCTGTCCATGAAGCACGGCCTGGGCTCCTCCCGGCAGGCGGTGTCCCAGCACCTGCGGGTGCTCGAGGATGCCGCTCTGGTGACCGCGCGCCGGGAGGGGCGCTACACCTTCCACCACCTCGACCCGCGTCCGCTCGTGGGTCTGACCGATCGCTGGACCAAGGAGAGGCCATGAAGATCACCCTCGCGAGCGTGTTCGTGAACGACCAGGACAAGGCGCTGGCCTTCTACACCGACGTGCTCGGGTTCGTGAAGAAGAACGACGTCCCGATCGGCGAGCACAAGTGGCTCACCGTCGTCTCCCCGCAGGCGCTCGACGGCGTCGAGCTCGTCCTCGAGCCCTCCGACCACCCGGCCGTCGCCCCGTTCAAGCAGGCGCTCGTGGCGGACGGGATACCGTTCACCTCCTTCGCGGTCGAGGACGTGGCCGCCGAGTACGAGCGGCTCAGCAGCCTCGGCGTGCGCTTCACCCAGCCGCCCACCGACATGGGCCCGGTGACCACCGCCGTCTTCGACGACACCTGCGGCAACCTGATCCAGATCGCCGCGATGCGCTGAGGCCCGATCGCGCCACAAACCCGGCCGCCCCTACGGTCGAGGGCGGAACCGATCTGCGCGAACGCCTCCGCCGGCCGCGACTCGCGGGGACTTGGTGGCGCGAAAACGAGCCGCACGGTTCTGGCGTGGTCACCCGCACTGGCGTGGTCGCCCGCCACGCGTGCCGCCGCCGGATCAGGCAGCGACCGCACACGCGGGGCGATCCAGCGTGCCAGCCGGGGACGTGGCGGGGCCGGGCCGGGGCCGTCGGTGGTCGGGGGTAGCGTCTCCCGGTGCGCCCGAGACCAGGAGGTATGTCGTCGTGACCCGGACGAGGCCGGCCGAGCCGCTGTGGACCCCGGACTTCGTCCTCGCCGCGCTCGTCAACTTCTGCGTCGGCCTCGTCTACATGCTGCTCATGACGACGATGGCGCTGTACGCCGTCGAGCGCTTCGGCGCCAGCGACGCCCTCGCCGGGCTGGCGGCCGGCATGTTCATCGTCGGGTCCACCGCGGGCCGTCTGTTCGCCGGCAACCTCGTCGACCTCGTCGGCCGCAAGCGCGTCCTGGTGATCGCGTTGGTCGTGTACGTCCTCGCGGCGCTGAGCTACCTGCCGGCCACGGCGCTGCCCGCGCTGCTGGTTGTCCGGTGCGTCCACGGTGTCGCCTTCGGCGTGGGCAGCACGGCGGCGATCAGCATCGCCCAGGGCCTCATCCCGCCGCTGCGGCGCGCCGAGGGCACGGGCTACTTCGCGCTGAGCACCACCCTGTCCACCGCGGCGGGCCCGTTCCTCGCCCTGCTGCTCGTGCGCGGGCCCGGATACACCGCCCTCTTCGCCGCCGCGGTGATCGCCTCCGGCCTCGCCATGGTGCTCGCGCTGGTGCTGCGCGCCCCCGTCGTCCGCCTGGATCCCGCGCGCCGGGCGCGGTTGCGCCGCTTCCACCCGGCCGATCTGCTCGACGCCCGGGTGCTGCCCGTCGCCGGCGTCATGCTCGTGCTCGGCGTCGGCTACTCGGGCGTGGTGACCTTCGTGAACTCCTATGGCACCGGGCTCGGCCTGGCAGAGGGGACCGGGGCGTTCTTCCTCGCTTACGCCGCGGTGCTGTTCGTCTCCCGGCTCCTGGTGGGCCGCGTGCAGGACCGGCGCGGCGACAACGTCGTCGTCTACCCGGCCATCGCGTCCTTCGCGCTGGGCCTGCTGCTGCTCGCCCGGGTCACCACCGACGCCGGCCTCGTCCTGGCCGCGGCGCTCGTAGGCCTCGGATTCGGCACGTTCGTCTCCGCCGGGCAGGCCATCGCCGTCGGGCAGGTGCCGCCGGTTCGGATCGGCGTGGCGGTCTCGACCTTCTACTTCATGCTCGACGTCGGCACCGGGCTGGGGCCCATCGTCCTCGGCGTCGTGGTCGGCGCGGCGGGGTACCGGGAGATGTACCTGACCGTCGCCGTCGTGGTGGCCCTGTCCGCCGGGCTGTACCACCTCGCGCACGGGCGCCGGGCCCGCGCGGCGGGTCAGTCGATGTAGCCGTCGTCCTGGCCGGAGTCGCCGTAGACCAGGTCCTCCTCGTCGTCCGGGCCGGCGCCGACCAGCTCGGCGTCGGGCCCGTAGCGCTTGACGTCGGCGTCGGTGCGCGGGGCGCCGGCCGCCCGCCCGCCGCCGAGCACGTCGCGCACCCGGGCGTCCTCGGTGGCGTTGACCCCCTCAGGCTGGACGAGACCGCGGTGGATGAGCGCCTCCTCGACGAGCGCGGGTCGTGCGGTCGAGCGGGTGGGCTCCATGCCAGCCTCCTGGGTCGGGCGTCAACGTGGCGCCGGGGCGCGGTCCACTGCCTCGATCATGCACCGGACGTGCGGTGCCGGGCGACACATACACGGGACGGACTTTTCGGCATGTCCAGAGCGGCAAAGTGCGTCCCCACCACGAGTCAAGCGTTGCCCCGGGCGTGCCCGGGCGCAGGCGAGTTGGGGGCGGGACGGTCAGGCGAGCGACCAGTCCACCGGATCGGCGCCCTGCTCCGCGAGCAGGGCGTTGGCCCGGGAGAACGGCTGCGAGCCGAAGAACCCGCGCGAGGCAGAGAGCGGGCTGGGGTGCGCGGAGGTGATGATCGGCGTCGTGCCCAGCATGGGCCGCAGGGTGGCGGCGTCGCGGCCCCACAGGATCGCCACGAGCGGCGCCTCGCGGGCCACCAGGGCGCGGATGGCGTGCTCGGTGATCGCCTCCCACCCCTTGCCGCGGTGCGAGGCGGGGGTGCCGGGCCGGACGGTGAGCACCCGGTTGAGCAGCATGACGCCGTGGCGCGACCAGGCGGTGAGGTCGCCGTGGTCGGGGGTGGGCAGGCCGAGGTCGTCGCGCAGCTCGCGGTAGATGTTCTGCAGCGAGCGGGGGATCGGGCGCACGTCCGGCTGCACCGAGAAGGACAGCCCCATCGGGTGCCCCGGCTTGGGGTAGGGGTCCTGGCCGACGATGAGCACCCGCACCTGCTCGAGCGGGTAGGTAAAGGCGCGCAGCACGTCCGTCCCGGCCGGCAGGTAGCCGTTCCCGGCGGCGATCTCCTCGCGCAGGAACGCGCCCATCGCGTGGATCTGCGCCTCCACCGGCGCCAGGGCGGCCGCCCAGCCCGGGTCCATGACCTCGGCGAGGGGTCGCAAGGTGGTGGTGGGTGCGGCGCTCACCCGGGCAGGGTAACGCGGTGCCTTTCGACGACGGCGGCTCGCCGCCTCGTGACGCGATCGACGCGTGAGCCGCACCCCGGACGAATGACACAACTGTCGTTAGACGCCTAGACTCGTGAGGTCCCCGCTCGTTAACGGGGGTGCACCCGGAGGGAGGACGAATGACCGCGCACGCCGATGAGGCCGCCACGCCCGCGGAGTCCGCCGTCCCCGCCGGGCTGAGCGAGACCGAGGCGCAGATCCTCGCCTTCGAGCGCCAGTGGTGGAAGTACGCCGGCGCCAAGGAGACCGCGATCCGCGAGCTGTTCGACATGAGCGCCACCCGCTACTACCAGGTGCTCAACCAGCTCCTCGACTCCGAGGCCGCGCTCGCGGCCGACCCCATGCTCGTCAAGCGGCTGCGCCGCATGCGCTCGGCGCGCCAGCGCGAGCGGTCCTCGCGCCGCCTCACCGGCATCTGAGTTCCGCCTTCACAACTCCGCTCGCCGCCGCGAGAGCGCACCACACCCGCCGAGTCGGAATCGGCCGGGGCAGGCGTGAGCGGATAACCTGCACAGCGTGAGTACGCAGCGTCACGAGGACTACCCCGAGGACGAGTTCGACCGCGCCGGTCGAAACCGCAGCCCCCAGGGCGTGCACCGCTCCCCGGGGTCGGTGTGGCGCGCGCTGCTGCCCGTGCTCGCCGTCGTCATCCTCGCCCCGCTGCTCGCCTGGGGTGCCATCACGCTGCTGGGCGGGGGCAGCGGCGGCGCGCAGCCGTCGGCCAGCCAGGCGCCGACGACACCGGCCGCCGAGCCATCCGAGTCCGCGCCGAGCGAGGCGCCGTCCGAGGCCCCGAGCGAGCCCGCCGCGGAGCCGACGCCGGAGCCCTCCCCGACCCCGACCGAGGAGGAGAGCGCCAGCGCGGCCGTCGACCACGACGCCGGCATCGCCGTCCTCAACGGCGCCGGGATCAACGGGCTGGCGGGCGAGCTCGTCGCCAAGCTGAGCAGCGAGGGCTTCGCCTCCGGCACCGCCGCGGACTACCGCTCTGGCGCGCCGCAGACGACCACGCTGTACTACAACAACGCAGAGCTCCGGCCGACGGCGCAGGAGGTGGGCAAGATCCTCGGCATCAGCAACCTCGTGGAGAGCGCCAGCGCCACGCAGAGCACCGACATCGCCGTCGTCATCCGCGCCGACTACAAGAGGTAAGCCATGCCGGGCCCGCGCGAGGTGCGAGACGCCGTCGTCGTGGGCGCCGGGCCGAACGGCCTGGCGGCCGCGGTCACCCTCGCGCGCGCCGGGCTGGACGTGCTCGTCCTCGAGGGGGAGTCGACCCTCGGCGGCGGCGCGCGCACCCTCGATCTCGGGCTGGTGCCCGGGATGGTGCACGATCTCTGCTCCGCCGTCCATCCCCTCGCGTTAGCGAGCCCGTTCCTGCACGAGTTCGACCTGCCCGGGCGCGGGGTCGAGCTGAAGGTCCCGGAGATCTCCTACGCCCAGCCGCTCGAGGGGCGGCCGGCGGCGCTGGCCTATAAGGACCTCGAGCGCACCGTCGAGGGGCTGGGGGCCGACGGCGCCGCCTGGCGATCCCTCATGGGCCCGCTGGTGGCCGGTTCCGACGCCGTCGCCGCGGTGGTGCTCGGCGACCACCGGTCCATCCCGCGCGAGGCGCTGCGGCCCCGCGGGCTCATGGGGGCGCTGGGGCTCGGGCTGGCCGCGCTGGAGCAGGGCACCGCGGCGTGGAACCTGCGCTGGCGCGGGGAGGAGGGGCCGGCGCTGCTCACCGGCGTGGCCGCCCATGCCATCTCCCCGCTGCCCGCGCTCGCCGCGGCCGGGACCGCGCTCATGCTCGGGGCGCTGGCGCACTCGACCGGCTGGCCCATTCCGGTCGGGGGATCGCAGGCGATCACCGACGCCCTCGTGGCGGACCTCCGCGCGCACGGCGGGGAGCTGCGGGTGGATTCCCATGTGACCCACTGGCGCCAACTGCCGCGGGCGCGGGCGTACCTGTTCGACGTCAGCGCGGCGGCCCTGGTGCAGATCTGGGGCGACCGGATGCGCCCGTCGGTGCGCGCCGGGCTCGAGCGGTTCCCGTTCGGCGACGCCGTCGCCAAGGTGGACTTCGCCCTGTCCGGGCCGGTGCCGTGGGCGGACCTGCGGGTGGGCTCCGCGGGGACCGTGCACCTGGGCGGCACGAGGGCGGAGATGGCCGCGGCCGAGAACGCGGTGGCGGCCGGGCGCCACCCCGAACTGCCGATGGGGCTGCTGTCGGACCCGACGGTGATGGACCCCTCGCGGATGGTGGACGGGCTGCGGCCGCTGTGGACCTACGCCCACGTGCCGGCCGGGTCCGACGTGGACATGACCGAGGCGATGATCCGGCAGATCTCGCGATTCGCCCCCGGCTTCCGGGACGTGGTGGTGGCTTCGCGCTGCATCCCGGCGGCCCGGATGCACGAGCACAACGCCAACTACGTCGGCGGGGACATCGCGGCCGGGGCCATCACGATGTGGCGGATGATCTCCCGCCCCCGGCTGGCGTGGGACTACTACGACGGCGGCGTGCCGGGCGTGTACCTGTGCTCGGAGTCAACCGCCCCGGGGCCCGGCGTGCACGGGATGGGCGGGTGGCATGCGGCCCAGCGGGCGCTGAAGCAGCGGTTCGGGATCCGGCAGGCGCCGAGGCTGACACCGGATACGTGAGTTCCGCAGCAGTCACGTCCGTCGCAGGGGTGATGGACATACGTGAGGATTGAACCTTAGAGTTTCGTCTTCGAATCCGGTTCACTTCGTGGTGGTACACGAGCAATAGTCTGCGCGTTCGCCACCACGGCGGCCGCAGCGCCGATCAAGAGCATCCATGGCTGCCATGTGGGAAACGAAGCGCACACGACCGGAAGGGCCCACAGACTGACCGACAGCACAAACCTGCGCAACGCAGGCCGGGTCAGACTTTGCCCGCGCGCCTCCTTGTTACGCCAGGTGTAGATGGCGAAGGATGCCATGAAGACGCCGAAGGCAGTAAGTATCGGAGCTAAGAAATCTGACTTGTCGCCCGGCGTGATGAGTGTGAGAAGCACCGCCCATCCGACAATCCCCAAGGTCAGCAGCAGGGAAGCGACGGCGATCGCGCCCGCCAGAGGTGAAGAAAGCTCGCCAGGGGCTCGTTGGGCGGAAATGTGGTGCATCGGATCCTTAGACGTTCCTCGGTGGTGCCCTAAGCCGCAGCGAGTGGGGCGCGCAGCGGCCAGTCGTCGCCCTCGAGCACCGCCTGCACCGCGGTGGCAGTGGCCGGGTTGATGACCACCGGCGCGAGGAGGTTGGCGGTGTGCGGGTGCTCCTCGGTGGCCGGGTGGACGACAACGAGCACCGTGGCGGGCCGCTGCTTGCCGTCCAGACCCAGCCGAGAGAGGGTCTCCCGCGCCAGCTGCGGCTGGTAGTCGGGGAAGAACGGCTCGGGGTCGAGGAGAAAGAGCCGGGTCTCCGGAACGTCGACGCTGCGCAGCGTGAAGAGCTGGCCCGCCTCGTCGAGCGGGGTCAGGGCGAAGCGGTCTAGGTGGCCGAGACCCGGGGGCGGATCAAGGAAGGTCAGGACGGCGGCCGGGGCGGCGGCGGTGTCGGGGACGTCGGCGCTCATCGGAGGAAATCCAGCAGGCTCGGCTGCAGGGCGCGCGAGGTTGCGCTGAGGGCGGACTGGTAGGCGACCTCTTGTGCCTTGAGCTCGACGATCGTCTCGGCGAGGTCGACGTCCTCGACGTCCGTCAGCTGGGCTTTGAGCGTGACCTTGTTGCCCTCGATCGTTTCTTGAGCTGCCAGCACCTGGTTGTACCGGGTGCCGACGGCGGCGACCTCGCCGAGCATTGCGTTAATGCGCGTGTCGATGGCGCCGAGATAGTCGGCGACATCGGTCGCGCCGTCGCTGATCGCCTGGGCCGCGCGCTCGAGCAGCGCGAAGACGGACACGTTGGCCTTCGCTGCATCCGCCGGCGTCATCTCGCCACCGCCGACGTACTCGGGCCAGGCACCTTCGCCGAACACGGTCTTACCGTTGGAGTCGACCCGAACCGTGGTGTTGTCGGAGATGCGGCGCTCGACGGTGGGATACGCGGCGCCCGTATCTGGCGTCGCACCACGGAAGAGGTACTCCGAGCCGGGACCGAAAGCCTCACCGGCGTCGGACGTGCCGGCGAAGACGGACCGCCCCAGGTACTGGGCGTTCGCCTGCTCGCGCAGGGCCTCGGCCGTCGCTCGAATCTCTGTAGCGAGGGCATCGCGGGCGGCCTGGCCCAGTGCACCGGTGTTGGCGCCCTGGACGGTGAGGTTGCGCGCGCGTGTGAGCAGCGCCGTCGAGCCCTGCAGTGCGCTGTCGACCGTGCTGAGCCAGCCCACGCCGTCGGCCGCGTTGCGCCCGTACTGGGCGTTCGCCCGCTGGTCGGAGCGGATGCGCATCGCGTCGACCATGCCGGCCGGGTCGTCGGACGCCTTGAGGATCCGCTTGCCAGACGACAGCTGCTCCTGCAGCTGCGACATGCGCGAGAGGTTGCTCTGCAGGCTCGCCAGCGATGCCTGCTTGAGGCCCTGCTGAGTGACTCGGCCGATCATGATTACCTCCCGACCACGCCGGTGCGGTTGATGAGCGTGTCGAGGATCTCGTCCACGCTGGTGATGACACGGGCCGCCGCCTCGTAGGCGCGCTGGTAGGCCATGAGGTTGACGGTCTCCTCGTCGAGGTCGACGCCGGCCTGGGACGTGAGTAGCCCCTCGGCGACGGCGCGAGAGGCCTCGGCGTTGGTTGAGCGTTGGGTGGCGGTGCGGGCGTTGACGCCCAGGTCGACGACCGTCCGGGACCAGGAGGCGGCGATGTGGCCGGGCACCGGCGGGTTGCGAGCCGAGAGGTCCCGCGAAATCGCATCGGCAACAGAACCGTCACGAGCGCCCATCCCGGGCGCCCCGGCCGCGATGTCGTTGACGTTCGTGATGGCCACGGCAAGGTTCGTCGCCGTCACGGGGTTCGTGTCCGTGAAAAAGGGCAACTTGGAGGCTTGCGTTTTGTCCGTCGCGCTGAGGGCGACGCCCTGGGCATGGGCGGTGTTGACCCTCTCGGCGAGCTGCGCCGCCAGTGCGTCGTAGCTGTGGGCGAGCTCGGCGATCGGTCCGCCGGTTCCGTCGGCGGTGGCCGGCGTGAGCACGGTGAGCAGGCCGGTGAGGCGCCCGCCTGTCGCGCCGATGGCACTGCCGGAGGCCTTCCAGACCAGGGCCGGCGTCTGCGTCGAGGGATCGCTGAGGAACGTGTCGAAGGTGTCGGCGCCGGTGACGTCGACGTGGTTGGCCTTCTCGCCGCGGACGAGCGCGTTGCCGCCGACCATCACATCGACGGTGCCGTCCTCCCGTAGGCGGGCCTCGGCGCCCACGAGCCCGCTGAGCTGCGCCAGGACCTGGTTGCGCTGGTCGATCAGCGCGTTGGGGCTGCCGCCGGAGACGGTGATGGCCTTGATCCGGGCGTTGAGGTCGGCGACGGCGTCGGCCGCGGTGTTGACGTCGGTGGCCAGGGCGCGCGTCTGGGCCCGGGTCGACTCCCACTGGGAGGCGGCGGCGCGGTAGCCGCTCGCGATCCGCGCGACCAGCGTGTTGGCGTTCTCGAGCAGGACGGCGCGGGCGGCGGGGTCGTCGGGACGGTTGGCGACGTCCTGCCAGGAGTTGAAGAAGGTGTCGAGCTGTGCGGCCAGGCCGTTCTCCCCGGGCTCGGCGATGGTCGACTGGAGCCGGGAGTAGGTCTCCGCCACGGCGTCGAGGAAGGCGGCGGAGGAGGTCTCCTGGCGTACCCGTGCCTCGAGGAAGACGTCGCCGAGCCGGTCGATCGAAGTCACGAGGACGCCTCCGTTCACAGAGCTGGATGCCCCGAGCATCGACGCCGGCGCCGTGCCCTCGATCGCTTGGAGGTTGGCACGCTGACGGGTGTAGCCCGGCGTGTTGACGTTGGCGATGTTCTGCCCGGCGATCTCCAGCGCCTGGCGCTGGGCGATCAGCGACGTCAGGGCGCCGTTAAGAGCGGAAAAGGTGCTCATTGGGTGGGCTTCCTCAGAAGGTCTCGTCGAGCAGCTGTGCGCCGGTCGCGCTGGCGGCGGCGGCTCCGCTGGGGTCGTAGGTGTGCACACTCTCCCGCAGGCTCATCAGCGTCTCCTGGGTGGCGCGGTGAGTGGTGGCGAGAAGGTCGCGGTTGCTCTGGGCGAGCTCGCTGATCTCCGCCGTGAGTCGGACGAAGTTCTTGCGGTGCTCCAGGAGGATGGCGTCCCAGGGTGCGGGGGCCGCGTGTGCGAGGTCCAGCAGGCTCACCCCGGTCGGCAGACCGAGAGTGCGCGCCGCTTCGCCCACCTCGACGGTGCGCCCGAGCTCAGCCGCCCGGATGGTCTCGAGGACCTCCTCAACCTCGCGGGTGGCCAGGGGGAGCCGCGTGGTCCGCCCCGTGATGAGGAAGAGCTGCTCGACCTCGAGCTTGAAGAGGAGCTGCTCGAGGAGTTCGCGTTCGCGCCAGAGGATGTCTGACAAGGCCTTCAGTGGCACGCATCCACCTCCTGGTCGCTGGTGCCTGGTCAACTCATTCATCGGTCGGGGGAGAAGGTGTATGAGCACATCGGTCGGGGCAATCCCCCGACACGTGACGATGGAGCGGTTTCTGATGGACTGAGCAGGCGTTGAGCAATTCCTGGTGTGATCTGCGACACACCGATGAAACGGTGCTTGCCCGGAACATTTGCGGTGTGAGAGCGTCCGGTTGCTGGAGTTCACGCCCTCGGGGGATGGCGAGAATCGTGGCTTCGGTGCGTTCGCCGTTCGTTCACGAAGACGACGCAAGAATGCCCACTGACAGCCGTCCGATCGTCCCGGCCTTGCCGGTACGCCGGGTTCCCCCGAGGGAGATTCGCCGTGACGTACGGTCGCTTAGAGCAGGATGTGCTCATAGTCGAGAACCTCCCGCTCGTCGGTTACCTCGTCTCCGAGATGATCCGTCGCGTACCGGCGCACGTGCAGCGTGATGAACTCGCTGCAGCTGGCTCGTTGGCCCTCGTCCAGGCGGCCCGCGCGTTCAATCCCGAGCTCGGTGTTCCCTTCAGCAGGTATGCGGCCATGCGCGTGCGTGGCGCCATCGTCGATGAGCTGCGTGGAATGGACTGGGCGTCGCGCGGGGCTCGGCACCGGGCCCGGCAGCTGACGGAGACCGCTGAACGGCTTACCGCGGCACTCGGGCGAACACCATCCCGCGACGAACTGGCTGAGGCGCTTGGCGTTGATGTGGCCGACGTGGACGCAACGCGAAGCGATGCTGAACGGCGCGTTCTCAGCATAGACGCGGAAGGGGCCGGTGCGGCCGAGTCGCTGACGGCCGCCGGATTTGGCCCAGAGGAGCGGGCGCTCATCGACGAGCGGCTGCGTTATCTCGGTGCTGGGGTCGTCGAGCTGCCTGAGCGACTCCGGCACGTGGTGGAGGAGCTGTTCTTCCATGACCGGCCGGTG
Source organism: Georgenia ruanii (assembly GCF_009193175.1). GTDB lineage: Bacteria > Actinomycetota > Actinomycetes > Actinomycetales > Actinomycetaceae > Georgenia > Georgenia ruanii. The sequence goes on from NZ_VUKE01000016.1 coordinate 39,415, forward strand.
GTCGAGCTCGCCGCCGAGATGGGCGTGACGCAGTCGCGGATCAGCCAGCTGCGCACCCAAGCGCTCGGGATGCTGCGTGACGCGATGAATACGTCGCTCGAGCCCGATCTCGCGCCCGCGCCGTCGGCCGCGCCTGGTGTGGCGGAGCGTCGGCGTCAGGCGTACTACGCCGCTGTTGCGGAGCGGGCAAGCTCGGCCCTTGCTCGGGGTGTAGCGGCGCCCCTGCCGGTTCGTGCCGCGGTGGACGTCGTCTGACGGAAGTCCCGCTCGAATTCCTCACACCTGAGTTGATCCGGCCGATCTGACTGGCTGACCGCCCACGGATGGGCAGTTTCAGGACCCACTTCAGGAAGAAGAGGAACGATGGCTCTCACCATCAACAACAACATTGCGGCGGTTAACGCCTACCGCAACCTGTCCAACACCCAGAACGACCTGAGCAAGTCGCTGGAGAAGCTGTCCAGCGGTTTCCGCATCAACCGGGCGGCGGATGACGCTGCCGGTCTGGCCATCTCCGAGGGCCTGCGCTCGCAGGTCGGTGGTCTCAAGGTCGCTGCCCGCAACGCCCAGGACGGTATCTCCGTCGTTCAGACCGCTGAGGGTGCACTGACTGAGGTCCACTCGATCCTGCAGCGCCTGCGTGACCTCGGCGTTCAGGCCGCGAACGATTCGAACAACGACAAGGCCCGCGAGAACATCACCGCCGAGGCAAACCAGCTCGTCAAGGAACTCGAGCGGATCGGTAATTCCACGAACTTCAATGGCACCAAGCTGCTCGATGGCGGGGCGGATTTTGGTAGCACCACCCTCACCTTCCAGGTTGGTGCCGATGGCAACAACAATAGCCAGATCGGCGTAGACATCAGCAGTGCCAACGTGCTCGCGGTCGCGAACGCACTGAAGGCGCAGGCCGGTCAAACGTCTACCGTCGACGTAGGTTCCATCGCTGCTGACGACATCTTCCGCTTCAGCTTTGATCCCGACGGTGTGGGAGGGGTGGCGGCGACTCCCCTCGACGTCACAGTGGGGACCACAACGCTCCCCACCTCCGTCGGTGACATCGTCGCGACGCTGAACGGGAACGACCAGTTCAGTGCCTCGTATGTCGCAAGCGTCAACGCGGACGGCAAGCTTGAGGTTCTGTCGCGCACTGGCGGAACGGGCGCCACGGCCACGTTCGTGCACCTCAAGTCTGATGGCACTGCTCCGGCCGCGGACTCGCTTCCTGCTGCAGGCACCACCACGGCCGCGGCCGCGATCTCCTTTGATAATGCAACCAAGGCCCAGAGTGCGATTCGCGCCATCGACACGCAGATTGAAAAGATCTCCACGGCCCGAGCCAACCTTGGTGCTTACCAGAACCGATTCGAGCACACGGTCAAGAACATCAACGTCTCGATCGAGAACCTGTCCGCGTCGGAGAGCCGCATCCGCGACACCGACATGGCGCAGGAGATGACCGCGTTCACCCGCTCGCAGATCCTTTCTCAGGCTGGCACCGCGATGCTGGCCCAGGCCAACCAGATCCCGCAGGGCGTTCTCCAGCTCCTGCGCTGATCTGCGCCGGGTGGGTCCCGGTATCCCAGCATGACCGCGGCCGGCGGCGGGTGAACACCCCGTCGTCGGCCGCACCCACATGACCGGAAAGGTGGACGCGATGGCGGGCATGGCGATCGACGGCCTGATCAGCGGAATCAACACCACCGAGCTGATCAACAACCTCATGAAGCTCGAGGCGGCGCCCCAGCTTCTGCTCAAAAAGAAGTCCACCGAGACCAGCAACCTGGTCTCGGCCCTCCAGGCGCTCAACACCAAGGTAGCCTCGCTCGGCACCAACGCCGCCAACGCAGCGAAGGTCACCTCGTGGGAGGTTCACAGGGTCGCCAGCTCTTCCGCCGCCGCGACGGCGTCCGCCTCCGGCGCTGCGGCCGCCGGGTCCCTCGAGTTCAGCGTGGACCGGCTCAGCGCCGGCCAGGTGTCGATGGTGAATCTCGGCGGAGCCGATCTCGGAACGCCGCCACGGTTGACGGTCGTCCGGGACGGCAAGGTCTACACCGTCGACGCAACCGGCGACCTCGACGACATCGCCAAGGCGATCAACGCGGCCAAGGACCTCGGCCTCAGCGCCGTCAAGGTCCGCGTCAGCAACGGCGTCGCCGGCGGTGAGCCGGAGTACCGCCTCCAGCTGTCCGGCATCTCCGGCCAGGGCAACGCCTTCGACGTGTACGCCGGCGACGCCGTCGCCCTCGGCTACGTCACCGACGACGGTGAGGGGACAGTCACCGAGAACGCCGGCGCCGCCGCCATCCGGCTGGCGCACGGTATCCCCCCCGCCGCCGACGACCCGGCCAGGCCGCTCATCGCCGCCCAGGACGCCCAGATCACGCTGTGGCCCAGCGCCGGTTCCGCCGACCCGGTCCGGCTCACCAGCGCGACCAACACCTTCGCCGGCGTCATGACCGGCGTGGACGTCACGGTCGGCGCGACCACCAGCGCCGGCTCGCCGGCGGTCCTCACGGTCAGCCCGGACGCCGATGCGATGCGCAAGCTTGTCTCGGACGTCGTCGGCTCGGTCGGCGTCGTGCTCTCGGATATCGCCTCCCGGACAGCCTCGACGACCACCACCGACGCTGACGGCCGCACCGTCGTCACCGGCGGGCTGTTCTCCGGAGACTCCGCCATCCGCGGGCTTGCGGACAGCGTCCGCAACGCCGTCTCCTACCCGGTGGAGGGCCGCTCCCCGTCGGAGATCGGCATCAAACTCGACCGATACGGCGCCATCACATTCGACCAGGCAGCCTTCGACGCCGCCATGGCCAAGGACCCGGATGGTACCCAGAAGATGGCCATGGCGATCGCCGCGCGCGTCCAAGATGTGGCGGAGAGCGCATCGGATCCGATCGATGGCACGCTGACGCTCAAGGTCACGGCCCAGGAGGACGCCGTCAAGGATCTTGGCCGTCAGATCGCCGACTGGGACCGTCGCCTGGAACTGCGGCGCGAGGGCCTGCAGCGCACCTACTCGGCGCTCGAGGTCGCCCTCAGCCGGATGCAGTCTCAGCAGAGCTGGCTCGCCGGCCAGCTCGCTACGTTGCCGCAGGCGAACACGGGCAAGTAAGGAGCCATGATGAACCAGGCCGCCCTGCTGGGACGTTTTCGCGCCGAGGCCGTCTCCACCGCCACACCGGCGCAGCTCCTCATCATGCTCTACGACCGGCTCGTGCTTGATCTGGACCGCGCCGTCGAGGCCCTCAAGGAGGAAGACCGACCTGCGGCCAACGACCAGCTCACCCACGCCCAGGAAATCATCCACGAGCTGCGTAGCAGCCTCGACGTCTCGGCCTGGGAGGGCGCCCGGGGGCTGATGGACCTCTACGGCTATCTGCTCACCGAGCTCGTCGGGGCCAACATCGCCCGCGACATCGCGCGGGTGAGGGCATGCCGCGACCTGGTGGCCCCGCTGCGGGACGCATGGCACGAGGCCGCCTCGCAGGCGGTCGGTACGGGGGCGGCGACCGCACCTGCTCCGGCAAGCACCGCGCCGGGACGCGCCGCGGCGCAGGCGTTCGCCCCGGCCGCGCCCGCCGGCTACCAGCCGCGGGGAGACCTCGGTGTTGCCTGAGCCGAACGCCGCCGATCCCGCCGCACCCCGTCGAGAAGTTGACGTCTCGCGAGAGGGGGAGGGGCGTTGGTGCGGTGAGGGCGGACACCGCCGTGGCGACGACGCCTTTCACGCCCGCTGGGTCGACGCCCTCACCGAGCTCGAACTCGACGTCGCCGACGCCGAAGCCAGCCTGACCGGCGATCACACGCCCAGCCGGCGCGACCCCTGGACGCCGCCCGAAGGCCTCGGCCCGATGCCGGCCTCGCTCCGCACGAGAGCCGAGGCCCTCCTCGAACGCCACACGGAAGTTGCCCGCCAGATCACCGAGGCCGCCTCCATGAGCCGGCGCCAGGCCCGCGCCGTCCAAGCCATGCGCGCCAACGGCCCGGCCCGGCCCGTCTACGTCGACATGGCGGGCTGAGTGATGGACGACGGCACCGACCTCGAGTAACACCGGCTAGCACCAACCGGACATTCCACCGCAAGGACGCGCCGAAGAGTCGCCTAACAGAAACCGAACAAGGCGGCAACGGGAAAACATGGGGACTTCTCCCCATCAACCCCTCATCCAGCTCGCTGACCTGCCGATATGACCGACCGAGCACGGATCGCTCAGACAAGCAGGCCACGGATCGGCCGATCACACCCGCGAGCTGGATGGGGACCACTCGGCATGTTCGACTCCGTGACATCCGTGGCGATGAAAAGCGCCCTGGATGCCCTTGCGCTGCGCCAGCGTGTGATCGCCGACAACATCGCCAACGTCCAGACCCCCGGCTTCCTCGCCGGCCGCGTCTCCTTCGAGGACGCCCTGGCCCGCGCCGTCGACCGCGGCACCGGCGCCGCCGAGGCCAGCGTGGAACGCTCCCTCGAGCCCACCCGGACCAATGGCAACAACGTCAACCTCGACACCGAGACCCTGAGCAACGTCGACACCAACCTGCGTTACCAGGTGGCCACCCGCGCCATCGACGGACAGTTCTCCAGCATCCGCACCGCGATGAGGAGCAACTGATGACCGTCTTCGGCGCGATCGGCATCGCCGGCACCGGCATGACCGTCAACCGCAAGTGGCTCGACGCGGTCAGCGACAACCTCGCCAACATCAACAACGCCGCCCCGACCGACGGCGAGGCCTTCCGCGCCCGCTACGTCGTCGCCCAGGCGATGGACTACGGCGAGGCCGGCGGCGTCGAGGTGGCCGGCATCGAGCTCGGCGACCCCGAGGGCCGCCTGGTCCACGACCCCAGCCACCCGCTCGCCGACGACGACGGCTACGTGCGCTACCCGGACATCGACATGGCCGCCCAGATGACGCAGCTGATCATGGCCCAGCGCGGCTACCAGGCCAACGCCGCCGTCGTGGACCGCGCCAAGGAGACCTACACCGCGGCCCTGCAGATCGGGAGGAACTGATGCCCGTTTCCCCCATCGGCGGCCTCGGCGCCGTCGCCAACGTTGCCCCCACCGGCTACCTCACCGACGCCCTCGAGCCCGGCCGGGCCGACGGCGGCGCCTCCTTCGGCGTCTCGCTCGCCTCCGCCGTCGACGGCCTGGCCTCCGCCCAGCAGAAGTCCTCCACCCTGGCCGTGCAGGCCGTCACCGGCCAGCTCGAGGACATCCACGACTACACCATCGCCGCCACCGAGGCGCAGGTGGCCCTCGAGCTCACCGCCGCGGTGCGCAACAAGGCCGTTGACGCCTTCACCGAAATCATGCGGATGCAGGCCTGATGCCCGCCGCCGTCACCGGGTTCTTCGGCAAGGCCAAAGCCAGCTGGGACCAGTTCAGCCTGCCCCAGCGCACCCTGCTCACCCTCGGCCTGGCCGTCCTCGTGCTCGGCGTCGTAGCCCTGACGTCCTGGGCGACCAAGCCCGTCATGGCCCCGGTCTTCTCCAACCTCGCCCCCGAGGACGCCCAGGCCGTCGTCGACCAGCTCGAGGCCGACGGCGTCCCGTACGAGCTCGCCGACGGCGGCGGCACCGTCCTGGTCCCGCGCGACCAGCTGTACAAGGAGCGCATCGCCCTGGCCGCCTCCGGCGTGCCCACCTCCAAGGACGGCTACTCCCTGCTCGACGGCATGGGCATGACCAGCTCGGACTTCCAGCAGCAGGTCACCTACCAGCGCGCCCTGGAGGGCGAGCTGGCCAACACCGTCCGGGCGATCGACGGCGTCGCCGCCGCCACCGTGCACCTCGCCCTGCCGGAGGAGTCGGTCTTCGTCGACAAGGCCGCCGACCCCACCGCCTCGGTGTTCGTCGACCTCAAGCCCGGCAAGCAGCTCGAGTCCGCCTCGGTCGACGCGATCGTCAACCTCGTCTCCGCGGCCGTGCCGAACATGAAGCCCGCGGGCGTGACCGTGGTCGATGCCGCCGGGCGGGTGCTCTCCTCCACCGGCACGGGCGGCGGCCCGGGCGGGGCCTCGGACTACCAGGACGGCGTCACCCGCAGCGTCCAGGCCATGCTCGACCGGGTGGTCGGCGTGGGCAACGCCGTCGTCTCCGTCCAGGCCGAGCTGAGCCGGGACGAGACCCAGCGCACCACCGAGACCTTCACCCCCGCGGACGGCACCCCGCCGCTGTCGGAGTCGACCAAGACCGAGCAGTACACCGGCACCGGCCAGGCGGTCGGCGGCGTGCTGGGCCCGGACAACATCGCCGTGCCCAACGGCGGCGGCGACGGCAACTACACCTCAGAGGACTCGGTGAAGAACAATCCGGTCAACAAGGTCACCGAGCAGACCACGGTCAACCCCGGCGGCGTGGCCCGCCAGTCCGTCTCCGTCGTCGTCGACGCCAAGGCCGGCGCCGGGCTGAGCCTCAACGAGCTGGAGACCATGGTCTCCGCCGCCGCGGGCATCGACCCCGCCCGCGGGGACCAGGTGGCCGTCTCGCGGATGGCCTTCGACACCACCACCGCCGACGCCGCCGCCCAGGCCCTGGCCGCCGAGCAGGCCCAGGCCGCCGCGGCGGCGCGCAACGCCCTCATCCGCAACATCGCGATCGGCGTCGTGCTGCTGGTCATCGTGCTGATCGTGGCGATGTTCGTGCGCCGGGCCCGGCGCGAGCGCCGCGAGGAGATCGACCTCGGCGAGCTCAAGCTCATTCAGGCCCAGCAGGCCGAGGAGGCCGCCGTCCTCGACAACCCGCTCGAGGACACCGCCTACCTGCCCGCCATCCCCGAGCCGGTCAAGCTGCCACCGGCCACCGAGGCGGACGGCATGCGCGCCGAGATCGCCGCGCTGGCCACCGAGGACCCGGCCATGGTGGCCAAGCAGCTGCGCGAGTGGCTGGCGGTGCGCCGATGAGCCCCGTCGCGACGCAGCTGACCCCGGTGCAGAAGGCCGCCGTCGTGCTCCTGCAGATCGGCCACGAGCGGGCGGCCAAGGTCCTCGCCGAGCTCTCCGAGCAGGAGGTCGAGGAGATCACCGCGGAGATCGTCCGCATCGAGGAGGTGCCGCAGGGGACCGCGGACGCCGTCATGGCGGAGTTCCACCGCCAGATCTCCACCGGCGCCCCCACCATGGGCCACGGCGGCCTGAGCTACGCCCAGCGCCTGCTCGAGGCCTCCTTCGGCCCGGAGAAGGCGGCCGGGGTGCTCAACCGGCTGAGCACAATGATGGCCGGGCAGCCCTTCGACTTCCTCCAGCACGCCGACGCCCGCCAGGTGCAGTCCCTCCTCACCGGCGAGCATCCGCAGACCATCGCGCTCGTGCTTGCCCACCTGCGCCCGGACCGGGCCTCAGCGATCATGACCGGCCTCGACCCGGCGCTGCGCACCGTCGTCGCCCACCGCATCGCGCTGATGGAGCGGGCCTCGCCCGAGGTCGTCAAGATCGTCGCGGAGAACATCGAGCGCAAGGCCACCGCCGTGCTCACCCCGGGCGACATGACCGCGGTCGGCGGCGTGCAGCCGCTGGTGGAGATCCTCAACCGCTCCGACCCCGGCACCGAGAAGCAGATCCTCGACGCCCTCGGCGAGCGCGACTCCGAGCTCGCCGACCAGGTCCGCGGCATGATGTTCACCTTCGAGGACATCATCCTGCTCGACGACCGCGCGGTGCAGCTGGTGCTGCGCCAGGTCGACATCGCCACCCTGGCCGTCGCCCTCAAGGGCGCCCCCACCACGGTCTCGGACAAGACCCGCCGCAACCTCTCCGAGCGCGCCCGGGAGAACCTGCGCGAGGAGATGGACCTCGCCGGGCCGGTGCGCCTCTCCGAGGTCCAGGAGGCCCGCGGGCAGATCATCACGGTGATCCGCACCCTGGAGGAGAGCGGGCAGATCGTCATCCGTCGCGACGGCGAGGACGACTATGTCAGCTGAGGAGGCCTTCGCCCCGGCCCGGTTCACCGCCGCCGCGCTGCCCACCGCCGCCGCGTCGACGGCGAGCGCCAGCGGGTACGCGGCCGGCTACGCCGCCGGGTTCACCGCCGGCTCCCGGGCGGCCGCCGAGCAGGCGGCCGAAGCCGAGCGGCGCCGCGTTGCCGAGGAGGCCGAGCGGGTCGCCCGCCGGGGTGCCGACGCCGAGGCCGCCCTGGCCGTGCTCGCCACCACCGCGGCCGCCGCCCGGGCGCGCACCGCCCCGGTGATCACCGAGGCGGTGGAGACGCTGGCGCGCGCCGCCGTCGAGCTGGCCGAGGCGCTGATGGCAGCCGAGCTGGCCGACGACGACACCTCTGCCCGCACCGCCCTCGCCCGGGCCCTGGGCGAGGCCGGGGAGGACGACGTCGTCCGGGTCCGGCTCAACCCCGAGGACCACGCCCACCTGCGCGCCATGCTCGAGGCCCACCCCGGCGAGCTGGACATCCCGGCCGGCGTCGAGCTGGCCCCGGACCCGTCGCTGGCCCGCGGCGACGCCGTCAGCGAGCTGACCGAGGGCTACCTCGACGCGCGCCTCGGTGCCGCGCTGGCCCGCGCCCGCGCCGCGCTGGAGGTGCGGCGATGACGCTCCTGCTCGACACCCCGCGCTGGGCCCGCACCCTCGCCGCCGCCGCGCCCACCCGGGTGGGCACGGTGCGCTCCGTCGTCGGGCTGTCCATCGAGGTCAGCGGGCTGCCGTGCGCGGTGGGGGACCTCGTGGACATCGACGCCGGCAAGGCCGTGATCGGCGCCGAGGTGGTCGCGCTGGACCAGGCGGTGGCCCGGTGCATGCCGCTGGGGCCGACGGACGGGCTGCGGGTGGGCGCGCCGGTGCGCGGCACCGGCCGGCCGCTGTCGGTGGGCGTGGGGCCGTCGCTGCTGGGGCGGGTGCTCGACGGGCTGGGCCGACCGATCGACGGGCGCGGCCCGGTCGGCGCGGTGGAGACGGTGCCGGTGGCCGGGCATGCGCCGTCGGCGCTGGACCGCGCCCGCGTGGACACGCCGCTGGAGCTGGGCGTGCGGGTGCTCGACACGCTGGTGACCGTCGGGCGCGGACAGCGCATCGGGCTGTTCGCCGGCTCTGGGGTGGGCAAGTCCTCGCTGTTGTCGATGGTCGCCCGCGGCACCGAGGCCGCCGTCAACGTCATCGCCCTGGTCGGCGAGCGCGGCCGCGAGGTGCGCGAGTTCCTCGAGGACGACCTGGGGCCGGAGGGGCTGGCGCGCTCCGTCGTCGTCGTGGCCACCTCCGACGAGCCGCCGGTGGTGCGCCTGCGCGCGGCCTTCACCTCCACCCGCATCGCGGAGTACTTCCGCGACGGCGGGGCCGACGTCGTGCTCATGATGGACTCCCTGACCCGGGCCGCCATGGCGCAGCGCGAGATCGGGCTGTCGGTGGGGGAGCCGCCCGCCACCCGGGGGTACCCGCCGTCGACCTTCTCCATGCTGGCCCAGCTGCTCGAGCGGGCCGGCACCGGCACGACCGGGTCGGTGACCGGGATCTACACGGTGCTGGTCGACGGCGATGACCACAACGAACCGATCGCCGACGCCGCCCGCTCCATCCTGGACGGGCACGTGGTGCTCGACCGGTCCCTCGCCGTCGTCGGGCACTTCCCCTCCGTCGACGCCGTCGGGTCCGTCTCGCGGGTGGCCTCCCGGGTCACCAGCGGCGAGCAGAAGCGGCTGGCGACGGCGCTGCGCGGGGTGCTCGCCGCGCGCCGGCAGGCCCAGGACCTGCTCGACGTCGGCGCGTACGTGGCCGGGTCCAACCCGCAGGTGGACGCCGCGGTCAACCATGCCGGCGCCATCGACGCCTTCCTGCGCCAGGGCATGGACGAGGCCGCGCCGGCCGCGCGGTCCTGGCAGCAGCTCGCCGCACTCGTGTCCCAGCTGGGGGTCGCCGCATGAGTACCTTCCGCCTCGCCGGCCTCGGCCGGCTGCGCCGCCTGCAGGAGGACCACGCCGCCGCCGAGCTGGCGCGGCGCGCCACCGACCGGCGCGGCGCCGAGCGGCGCACCGCCGACGCGCGCGAGAAGCTCGCCGGCACCGTGTTCGCCGGCAGCGCCGACCCGCAGACCTGGCGGGCGGCGGTGGCCGCCCGGGCGTCGATGAGTTCCCTGGTGCTGGCCGCCCAAGCCGCCACGGAGACCGCGCGCGGACTCGAGGCCGAGGCCCAGGCGCAGTGGACGACGGCGCGCAAGCGGTCCAAGACGGTCGAGAAGCTGGCCGAGCGGCACCGCGCGGAGGAGACCGTGGCCGAGCTGCGCGCCGAGCAGCAGGTCCTCGACGAGCTGGCCACCCAGCGGGCGGCCCGGCGGCGGGAGGAGCGGCCGTGAGCGGGGTGGCCGCCGTCCAGGCGCGCATCGGGGCGATCGAGGCGCGGATCGCGCAGGTGACCGGGGCGTACTCCGCGTCCGGCGCCGCTGACTCTTCCTCCGCCCGTGCAGCGCAAGAGGTCAACTCCGACGCGACGTTCGCCGCGGCGCTGAACAGCGCGATGGCGGCCACGGGCTCGTCCGGCTCCGGGCTCTCCACGTCCCAGCTGCTTGGCTCCTTCGCCGGCGCGCCGGCCGGGACCGGGGCGGGGTTCGTGGCCGCGGCGTCGAAGTACCTCGGCGTGCCTTACGTGTGGGGCGGCGAGTCGGCGTCCGGGATGGACTGCTCGGGCCTGGTCCAGCGCGCCTTCGCCGACATCGGCGTCTCGGTGCCGCGCACCGCCCGCGAGCAGATGCGCATCGGCACCGAGGTGGCGTCGTTGGCCCAGGCCCAGCCCGGCGACCTCATCGTCACCCGCGGCGGCGGCCACATCGCCATCTACCTCGGCGACAACAAGATCCTGCACGCGCCGCAGCCGGGGGAGAAGGTGTCCGTCCGCGAGCTGTTCGAGACGGACAAGGACATCGACACCATCCGCCGGGTGCTGCCGAGCGGGACGTCCGGTTCCGGTGCCGGGGCGCTCGGTGCGGCTGGGCTCACCGGTCTCGGGGCGGCCGGTGGCAACGCCGCGACTGCCGCCCTTGCCTCGCTGGCGGTCCCCGGCCTCGGCACCTCCGGCGCGACAGCGCTCGACTCGGCGCGCCTGGCCCTGCAGCTCTCGACGGGAGGCCTGTGATGAGCATCGGCATGCTGCCACCGGCGCCCGCGCCGGCGACGACCACTCCGCCGGCAGCGGCGCGCGGTGCCGCTCGCCGAGGAAGCGATGACGCGTTCGCCTCAGCGTTAGCGGCCGCGCTGGACCCCCGCGACGCCCGCGCCGCGAAGCCGGACGCCGACCGCACCGCGAAGCGCCCCGGCGGACCGCGCGAAGCCGGGGGCCCGAAGGCCCGACCCGAGCACGACATGGCCAGGGGCACCAGCGGTTCCCCCTCCGGTGCACAGGACCCGACGACGGACGCCGCCGACGACGCGGCTGCGAAGCCGGGCGCTGATGGTGTGGTCCTCCCCGGCACAACGGCGGCGGCAGCTGCGACGGTGCTCACTGTGCCAACGACGCCGGTGCCGACAGCCGGCGTGGACGTCACCCAAATGGCTTCCGAGAGCGACGCCGTCCCGGGCGATGCGGTGACCGCGTCAGTCGCTATGACTGTCTCGGAGGCGGTGACTGTTGTCGCCGACCTTGGGGCGACCGTCGTGACCGACGGTGAAGCGGACCTGCACGGGGTGGACGGCCCGAGCTTGCGCCCGGTCGCTGGAGGCATTCCCGCTTCCACCTCGCCCTCCGCCCCCGTCCCAGCCGCGGGCGTTGCTGGCTCGTTCGAGCTAGCTGCGGTCGCACCCGGAACGACCGCGGGAGGAACCGAGACCACGCCCACACTGACCCCCTCGCCGACGGCCGGCGGCGAGGCAGCCAACCTCGCCGCGATGCCGGGTTCCGGTTCGGTCGCCGGACCGGCGTCCCCCGACACTGCGCTCGGCGACGAGAGCCCGGTCGCCGATCGAGCGAACGGCTCTGCCACGCCAATCGCCGGACCAGCTACCACCCCGGCACCGGCCGACACGGCGACGCGGCCCGCGACCTCGCCGGCATCGGCCCCGGACGCGTCGGTCGCTGCCCCGGCGACCCCCGCTGCGCCTTCGGCCACCCCGCAGGTGCTCGTCACCGGCACCGCCGCCGCGGCCCCCGCCGAGCCGGCGGCCCCGGTGACCGCCGCGGCGCCGGTGCCGTTCACCGACCAGCTCGTCGGCCCGCTCGCACGGCTGCGCGAGGCACCCGAGGGCACCCACGTGCTCACCGTGCACGTCACCCCCGAGGACCTCGGGCCGGTGCGGGTGCGCGCCCACATCACCGGCGAGGGCGTGCGCATCGAGCTGCTCGGCGCCACCGACGCCTCCCGCGAGGCGCTACGCGTGGCGCTGACAGACCTGCGGCGCGACCTCGCGGCCACCGGGCTCAACGCCGACCTGCAGCTCGGTCAGGACCGGGGCGACCGGCAGTCGGGCCTGCAGACCGGCGGTCAGGGACCCGATGACGGCGGCGACCAGCCCGGCGGGGCACGGCCCGCCACCGCGACGCGCGGCGAAACCCAAGCTCCGCCGTCGTCCACCTCCACCATGCCGACCGGTGCCACGCGCCCCGGCGGGATCGACCTCTTCGCGTAAGGAGACACCATGTCCGTCCCCGCCGTGTCCGGCGCGTCAGACTTCTACGCGAACGTCGGCGCGACCCGCAACACCGATGCCGCCGCGACCGCCGCGGGGGAGCAGACGCTCGACAAGGACGCGTTCCTGCAGCTGCTCGTCGCGTCGCTGAAGTACCAGGACCCCAGCGCGCCGATGAACACCTCAGAGCTCATGGCGCAGACGACGCAGCTGTCCACCATGGAGCAGCTCGTCTCGCTGACGACCATGGCCCAGCAGAGTTTCGCGCTGCAGCAGCGCAGCTCGGCCGCGGCGCTGGTCGGGCAGTACGTGAGCTACGTCGACGACAAGGGCAAGACGGTCGAGGGGCTGGTGAAGTCCGTCGACCTCACGAGCGCGGACCCGCTGCTGAAGATCGGCGACGCGTACGTGTCGCTGCACTACATTTCCGGCGTCGTCAGCAAGCCTGCCGACCCGGCCCCTAACCCCTCCACCAGCCAGACGACGTCGTCCGGCAACACCGTCCAGGCCTGACCCGCCCCACCAGAAGGGACCTTCCCCATGCTCCGCTCGCTCTTCTCCGGCATCTCGAGCCTGAGGTCGCACCAGACCATGCTCGACGTGACCGGCAACAACATCGCCAACGTCAACACCACCGGCTACAAGGCCGCCCGCACGCAGTTCGAGGACACCCTGTCGCAGGTGCTTCAGAACGCCGGCGCGCCGCAGGCGGGCCAGGGCGGCACCAACCCGGCGCAGGTCGGGCTGGGGGTGCAGGTCGCAGCGATCACCAACAACTTCACCGACGGGGCGACGCAGCAGACCGGCAGCCCTCTCGACATGAAGATCACCGGCGACGGGTTCTTCATCATCAACAGCGGCACCGAGCAGCTGTACACGCGCGCGGGTGCGTTCACGCTTGATGCGCTGGGGCAGCTCACGACGCCGGGTGGGGCGCTGGTGCAGGGGTGGGGAGTCGACGCGAATGGGAAAGTCGATCCCACCAAGTTCGGAAATATCTCGCTGCCTGTTTCCACGACGATGGGAGCGCGGGCGACGGCGGAGGCAGTCTTCGAGGGCAACCTTCCTGCGGAAGTTGCTGGTGGAACCACGATAGACCGAACCATTCAGATCTACAACGAGCTTGGCGTTGCCCGTGATTTGAAGGTCACTTTCGCCAAGCAGGCTGACGGCTCATGGAAGGTAAACGCCGGGGATGGCGCCGCAACAGCCGTCGAACTGACGCTTACTCCGGTCCCAGCAGTTAAGGCCGACCCGAACGCCACACCTCCTGTCGAGGCGGTTCCTGCTGGAACATTCGACATGAGCCCCGTTGCCCCGTGGAAGGTCGGCGGAGTCACTATTGACCTCTCGCGCGTCAGCGGGTTCGGAAACTTGAGCACTCTCGAGGCGAAGAGTCAGGACGGCATGGGGGCCGGCACGCTGCAGTCGTTCAGCATGAACGCAGACGGCACGCTGATCGGGTCGTTCTCCAACGGCTTCAAGGAGCCAGTCGGACGAATCGCATTGGCAAACTTCGCTAACGCGGCTGGTCTCGAGAAGGCTGGCGGTACCGCATTCCGCAGCACGGTGAACTCGGGAGAGGCGCAGGTTGGCACAGCGGGAACCGGTGGTCGTGGTTCGCTGAGCAGCCGAGCTCTGGAGATGTCTAACGTGGACCTCTCTCAGGAGTTCACCAACCTCATCATCGCCCAGCGCGGCTTCCAGGCCGGCTCGCGCGTGATCACCACTTCCGATGAGCTGCTTCAGGAGCTCGTCAACCTCAAGCGATAATCAGGAGCCTCAATAGACCTCACCCCTGCCGTGTTCGATTGCGGCAGGGGTGCGTCGTCTCAGCGGCGCGCCAACGCGCCAATGATGAGTTCGCGAGTCACTGCCGGGGTTCCGGGCAGTTCCACACGTCGCAGCGCTGCGGTGTCGAAACCGGCCGCTTGCAGCGAGGCTCCGGTGTCCCGGTTGATGTGGCAGCCACCACTGAACGCTGGCCAGAGTCGGTCGAGACGATCCTGCCGACGCACAACTCGGTCATCCGCGCTGCGCACATGCTCCATCACCAGAAGCTTCCCGCCGGGCCGCAGTACCCGGTGCAGTTCCCGAGCCACGGCGTCGACGTCATCGACGCTGCACATCGTGAGCGTGGTGATGCCGATGTCGGCCGACTCGTCGTCCAGCGGCAGCGATTCGGCACCCACCGGATGAAGCTGCATGGACTCATCCATGCCCGCTGCGAGTCGCGTGCGCATGTAAGGGTCTGGCTCGATCAGGTGCACCTCGGCCACCGCGGCAGGGAGATGTGCCAGGTTGTGGCCGACCCCGGAGCCGATGTCCAGGGTCACGCCGCGCGCCTGCCGCACCAGCGACCGTCGATGCTCGCCCAGCGGTCCTTTCTCCGCGGCGGCGCTGGCCCGGGCGTAGAACCACGCAAAGAACCGGTGCCCACGCTCGGCGCTCACTGCGGTGCGGCTCATGTCGGGCCCTTCGTCGCGACGGCTTGCCTCAAGGCATGCGGATGCATAACGCACAGTAGGGGAGCGGGCCGCTCCCGAACGCCCGGCGGCACAGCGGGCCCGTTACCTACCCCCGCGCCGCCTCGTAGCGCCGCAGCGCCTCGGCCCGCTCCGCGCCGTGGTCGACGATCCGCTCCGGATAGCCGTGTGCCAGCCCGTCGGGCACCCGCCACGGCTGGTGCACCGCCGCGCCGGGCACGTGCGCCAGCTCGGGCACGTACCGGCGCACGTACTCGCCGTCAGGGTCGAATTTCTCGCCCTGGGTGACCGGGTTGAACACCCGGAAGTACGGCGCAGCATCCGTGCCGGTGCCCGCCACCCACTGCCAGCCGTGGTTGTTCGAGGCGATGTCGCCGTCGCGCAGGTGCTCGAGGAAGAACCGGGCGCCGTGCGGCCACCACACGTGCAGGTCCTTGACGAGGAAGCTCGCCACCACCATCCGCACCCGGTTGTGCATCCACCCTTCGGCGAGCAGCTGCCGCATGCCGGCGTCGACGAACGGGAACCCGGTCCGCCCCTCCTCCCAGGCGCGCACGTGGCCGGCGTTCGCCGGGTCGGCGTAGGCCATGCCGCGCAGGTCCTGGCGCAGGTCCGTCCACGCCGAGTCCGGCCGATGCCAGAGGACATCGGCGTAGAACTCCCGCCAGCACAGCTCGGCCACGAACCGCTCGGCGCCCGGGGACGTGCCGGCCGGGTGGGCGGCGACGTCGGCCAGCATCGTGCGCGGGTGGATCGCGCCGTACTTGAGATGCACCGACATCTGCGAGGTGGCGTCGAGGTCCGGGCGGTCCCGGGTCTCGTCGTAGTGCGCCAGCCCGTCGTCGAGGAACTCCTCCCAACGCTCCCGAGCGGCCTCCTCGCCGGTCGGCACGACGGCGACGTCGTCACCCCCGGGCGGCGCCGCCGACTCGACGCCGCGGCGCCAGCGCACGCCCGCGGGAACCGGCGCGGGCGCGGGCCACCCATGCTCGCGCCAGGCGCGGGAGAACGGGGTGAACACCTGGAACGGCGTGCCGTCGTCCTTGTGCACCAGGCCCGGGCCGACGGCGTAGGGCGTGCCGGTGGCCACGAGCGGGACGTCGCCCAGGGTCCGCTCGACGCGACGGTCCCGCCGTCGGCCGTACGGCGTGGTCTCCCGGCTGACGTGGACGCTGGCGGCGCCGACCTCGTGGGCCAGGGGCGGGATCACGTCTTCGGGGCGGCCCTCGCGGACGACGAGGGCGCCGTCGTAGGACTCCTGAGCCGCGTGCAGCGCCGCAGACAGGTGGGCGCGGCGCACCGGGCCGGCGGAGGCCAGCAGCGTCGGGTCGGCGACGAAGACGGGCAGGACGTCGCCGCCCGCCTCGTGCGCCGCGAGGAGCGCCGGCAGGTCGTGCAGGCGGAGGTCGCGGCGCAGCCACAGCAACGCGGTCACGGTCGCCATCTTCCGCGACGGCGCGCGTGGCGGCATGCGGTGCGCGGGACGACGTGGGCGGGTGGGACAACCGGTGCCGATCAGTACACGGAGTCCGCCGCCGCTGAGAGCGTGGCAGCCAGTTCCCGGCCGACCGGCGCACACTGGACGGAGGCGTCACCCGGGAGGGCCGAGTCGTGAAACGCAGCCCTGTGCTGGCCGTGGTCGGGGTGCTCGTCGCCATCGTCGGCGTCGTCTGGACGCTGCAGGGGCTGGGGTACCTCGCCGGCAGCCCCATGACCGGCGTGCGGGCGTGGGCGGTGATCGGGCCGATCGTCGCCATCGTCGGCGTCGTCCTGCTCGTCTCCGGCCTGCGGCGCCACCGCGAGCGGTAGGACTTCCGCGAGAGCCGGAACGCTACTGGCCGTACATCGTACGCATCGAGTTGTACGTTGTACGGATGAACGTCACTCTTTCGGGTGCGGCGGCCGCGGGCGTCTGGGCCGACCGCCGGTACCGGCGGCTGTGGGGGTCGGTCGGGGTCAGCCTCCTAGGCTCCGAGATCACGACCCTGGCGATGCCGCTCGCCGCGGTGGCGGTGCTGGACGCCTCGGCGCCGGAGGTGGCGCTGCTGTCGGCGGCCGGCACCGCGCCGTTCCTGCTGCTGGGGCTGCCCGCCGGGGTGTGGGTCGACCGCTGGCCGCGCCGCACGGTGATGGTCCGCACCGACTGGGCCCGCGCGGTGCTCCTCGCCAGCGTGCCGGTGGCCTACGTGCTGGGGATGCTGACGCTGGCGCACCTCGCCGTCGTCGCCTTCGCCGTGGGATCGCTGAGCGTGCTCTTCGACGTCGCGGCGCTCTCCGTGCTTCCGGCGCTGGTCGCCCGGCACCACCTGGCTGCGGCCAACGGGTCGCTGGAGGCGGCCCGGGCTGTGGCGCAGACGTCAGGGCCAGCGCTGGGCGGCGTGCTGGTCCAGGCGGTGTCCGCCCCGCTGGCCCTGCTCGCCGACGGTGTCAGCTTTGTCGTCTCCGCGGTGCTGCTGCGCGGGCTGCCGCTACTTCCGGCGACCCAGCAGGCGGCCGAGCGCCGGCCCGTCCGGCGTCAGATCGCCGAGGGGCTGGCGTTCTGCCTGCGCCACCCGGTGATCCGGGCGCTGGCCGGCGGCGGGGCCTGGCTGAACTTCTGGACCCACGTGCTGCTCGCCGTCTTCGTCGTCTACGCCGTCCGCGAGCTCCACCAGACCCCGGCGACGATCGGCCTGGTGCTGGCCGCCTCCAACGCCGGCTACCTGCTGGGGTCCCTGCTGGTGCCGCGGCTGAACCGGTGGCTCGGGGCCGGGCCGACGGTCATCGCCGGCGTCCTCCTGCACGGCGGCCTCATCGGCGTCGTACTGGCGCCGGCCGCGACGCCGCTGCCCTGGCTGGTCGCGGCCTTCACGGTGCAGGCCGTCGGCGTGAGCCTGTGGAACGTCAACGCGGTGAGCCTGCGCCAGGCCGCCACCCCCGAGGCGCTCCTGGCCCGGATGAACGCCACCACCCGGTTCCTCCTATGGGGCGCGATGCCCCTGGGCGCCGCCACCGGCGCCCTGCTGGCGACCACGGCCGGACTCCACGCCGCGGTGGCGGTGGCGGCGGTGGCCGCACCCCTGGTCGCGCTGCCCCTGGCGCTCTCGCCGCTGCGGATGGTCGGCGCGATCGCCGGCGCCGACGACGAGGACGGCGAGGACCTCGCCGACGCCGGAGCGACGCCCGTCCCCGAGACGCAGGGTCAGCCGTCGGGGAGCTGAGGAGGTGGGTGCGGCTGGCCCGAGGCGCCGGTCGGCGGGCCGAAGAAGCTAGCGGTCCGGCCCCGCTCGAGGATGAGTCATCAGGCCGAGACGTCGACATCTCGCCGAGCGATGATATTCCGTGGGGCTGGTGTGACTGCTGTGAAACAGCGGCAAAATGGCCCGATAGCAGACTCGTCAACCCAAAGCGCGGCACCACGCCGACGACACGCGGTCGTCCTTGCGCATTCTTGAGCCGCAATTCCTCATCACGGCCCACCGGCGGCCGATGAGACGAGTGCAGGCCTCATGGACGGGGCCTGCGCAGGGCTCATGGACGGGCCCGAAGACACAGGATGGAACGACCGTGATCATCGTGCGACGCCTCACGGGGCAACCTTTCGCGATCAACCCCGACTTGATCGAGCGAATCGAGTGCACCCCGGACACGATCCTCGTGCTGCTCGACGGCACCCGGTACATCGTCAACGAGTCACTGGACGAGATCGTCGCCCTGATCCAGGACCACCGCGCCGCCATCGTCGCGCGCTCGCTGAACATCTCCGCCACGGACGCCGCCCCCGTCGAGCGGCCCGCGGACGACGACAACGTCATCGTTCCCCTGCCGACCCGTCCCAGGGGGGAGAAGTAGGTGGATCCCGCAACGATCATCGGCATCGCCGTCGCGTTCGTCGCCATCTGGGGGGCGATGACCCTCGAGGGCACGCACGTGATGTCGATCCTGCTGCCCGGGCCGATGCTGCTCGTCTTCCTGGGCACCATCGGCGCCGGCCTGGCCGGCGGCATGCTCAAGGACGCCCTCCACGCCGTCAGGCAGCTCCCACGGGCCTTCACCAGCAAGGCCCCGCGGCAGGGCGCCACCATCCCCACGCTCGTCGCGCTCTCCGACCGCGCCCGCCGCGAGGGCCTGCTCGCCCTGGAGGACGAGGCCCGCGACATCGACGACGACTTCCTGCGCGACGGGCTCACCGCGGCCATCGACGGCGCGGACCCCGAGGAGCTGCGCGCCCTGCTCGAGGACCGCATCGACACCAAGCGCAAGCAGGACCGGATCGCCTCGGGCTTCTTCACCTCCCTCGGTGGCTACGCGCCCACGATCGGCATCATCGGCACCGTCGTCTCCCTGGTCCACGTGCTGGAGAACCTCACCGAGCCGGACAGCCTCGGCCCGCTCATCGCGGCCGCCTTCGTCGCCACCCTGTGGGGCATCCTGTCGGCAAACATGATCTGGCTGCCACTGGGCGCCCGGCTCAAGCGCCTGTCCGACCTCGAGTGCGCGCAGATGGAGGTCACCCTCGAGGGCCTGCTCGCCCTGCAGTCCGGCGCCAACCCGCGCATGGTCAGCGAGCGCCTCCGCAGCCTCGTGCCGGCCTCGGAGATCGTCGAGGACGCGGCGGCATGAGGTCCCCCCGGCGCCGCCGCGGCGGCGAGGAGCACGAGGAAGAGGTCAACGTCGAGCGGTGGACCACCAGCTACATGGACATGGTCACCGTGATGATGTGCCTCTTCATCGTCCTGTTCGCCATCAGCCAGGTGGACCAGCAGAAGTTCTTCGCGCTGCGCGAGTCCCTCGCCGCCACCTTCGGCCAGCCCACCGGCGCCAACCTCCAGGTGCTCGACGGCGGCCAGGGCGTCCTCGCCGCCGACTCCGTGGTCCCGGACCCGCCGGACGTCACCAACCAGTCCGGCGGCCCCGTCCACGGCGTCGACGAGGCCGGCAACATCGAGAAGGCCCGCCAGGAGGTCGCCGACCTGCGCGAGCTGCAGCGGCGCATCCAGGAGGCCCTCGAGCAGCGCCAGGTGGCCAGCGACGTCACCTTCGCCATCACCGATCGCGGCCTGATCATCGGCCTGGTCAGCGCCGACGTCTTCTTCTCCACCGAGAGCGCGAAGCTCACCGACGAGGCCCTGCTGGTCATCGACGCCCTCTCCCCCGAGCTGGCCGCCACGCGCTACGACCTGTCCGTCGAGGGGCACGCCAACACCGTGCCCACCGTGCGCTACCCCACCAACTGGGAGCTGTCCGCCGACCGCGCCAGCCAGGTGCTGCGCCGCATGGTCGAGAGCGGCGGCGTCCCCGCCGACCGGATGCGCGCCGTCGGCCTCGGCGACGCCCACCCGATCGATGCCGCCGGGCAGGACCCCCTGACGATCAACCGCCGCGTCGACGTCGTCGTCCTCTCCGACGCCCCCGAGGCCGTCCGGGTGCTCATGCCGCAGGTCGCCGCCGAGACGGGAGGAACCTGACATGGACGAGACCACGGATCTGGAGGACCGCTGATGGTCGAGCAGCGCACCGTGGGGCGCCCCGTCAACGTCCGGGGCGCGCCCGCGCAGGAGGAGACGAGGAGCACGATGACGCACGCCGAGGAGGGGCCGCCGCGCCGCCGGCGCGGGCTGGTGGTGCTGGTGGTGCTGGTCGTCGTGCTCGCCGCCGCGGCCGCCGCCTACGTGCTGCGGCCCTGGGAGAGCGACGCCGCCGCGCCGGAGAAGGCGCCCGAGCTCGGCCTCGTCGTCCCGGTGGACCCCATCAGCGTCAACCTCGCCGACGGGCACTACCTGCGCCTGGGCTTCTCCATCCAGCTCAAGAAGGGCGCGACGAAGGACCTGCAGGTGGCCCGCGCGCTCGACATCGCCATCGCCACCTACTCCGGCAAGGACGTCGCCGAGGTCAACGACCCCGCCCGCCGCGAGGAGCTCAAGGCCGAGCTCCTGACCCAGCTGAGCGCGACCTTCAAGGAGGTGGTGGACGTCTACCTCACGGACTACGTCACCCAGTGAGGCCCAACTCCGTCTGACCCTTTCCCTCATACAGGCCGCCACCCGACCGATTGACCGGGTGTGACGGTCCCATCCAGCGTGCCCGGCGCCATCCGCACGCCGATGGCCTACGACTTCCGGCGGCCCATGACGCTGCCGCGCGAGCACGCGCGCATGCTGGAGATGGCCTTCGGCACCTTCTCCCGGCACTGGGCCAACCAGCTCGTCGCGCGCCTGCGGGTGTCCGTCTCCTCGGCGGTGACCGAGGTGAAGATGTGCTCCTACGACGAGTACGTCGCCTCGCTGCCGACGACGACGACCGTGGTGCTGTGCTCGGTCGAGCCGGGCCGGCGCATCGCCCTCGTGCAGTTCCCCCTCGACGCCGCCCTCGTGTGGATCGACCACATGCTCGGTGGGCCGGGCACCCCGGGTGCGGTGCCCGAGCGCGAGCTCACCGAGATCGAGCAGGCGCTCATCATGGAGCTGCTGCGCCGCACCCTGGCCGACCTCAACTACTCCTTCGCGGCGATCGTGCGCCTCGAGGCCGAGTTCAAGCAGATCCAGTACACCCCGCAGTTCGTCCAGGCGGCCGAGGCGTCGACGCCGGTGATCGTGGCCCGCTTCGAGCTGCACGTGGACGAGCAGGACGTGCCGGTCTCGGTCATGCTGCCGGCCGAGGGCCTGATGACCGCCCTGCGCGACGGCGAGCACGTGGACCTGCGCACCGCCGAGGAGATCGCCGAGGAGAAGGTGCAGAGCCGGCTCCTCGAGGTCGCCGTCCAGCAGGTCCCGGTCGACGTCGCCGTGCGCTTCCGCCCCGTCACCGTCCACCCGCGCGAGGTGGTCGCGCTGCGCCCCGGTGACGTCCTCCCGCTCCACCACCCCGCCTCCCGGCCGCTCGACGTGGTCGTCGGGGACCGGGTGCTGGCCCAGGCCGCCCCCGGCACCCAGGGCAGCCGGCTCGCCGGCATGGTCGTCCACGTCAAGGAGAACTGATGAACCCCACCGCAACCGTCAACGACCAGCAGGCCGTGGCGGAGCTGGCGCGGCTGCTGCCCTCGCCGGTGCCGCTGGCGCCGCGCCGCGCGGGGGAGTTCGAGCGCCCGGCGCCCGACGCCACCGCCGTCGTGGCCACCTTCGTCGGTCAGACCAGCGCCGAGCTCATGGTCGTCGCCCAGCAGTCGGTCACCGACGCGATGGCCGGCGCCGGCGCCCTCTCCCTCGCCGAGGCGCTGCGCCCCGCCCTGGAGGCGGCCAGCCGCACCCTCGGCCCCGGTGTGCTCGGCACCGCCGAGACCCGCCCCGCCGGGGAGGTCTTCACCGGCCCGGGCACCGTGGTCTACGCCCTCGACGCCGGCGTGGCCACCCAGGCCTGGTTCGGCATCCGCGCCAAGGGCTCCGCGGCCGACGCCGCGGCGCCCGCCGCGCCGCTGCCCAGCGGCGCCATGCGGGTGCTCTACGACGTCGAGATGACCCTGACCACCGAGATCGGCCGCACCCGCCTGCCGGTGCGCGACGTCCTGGAGCTGACCCCCGGCGCCGTCCTCGAGCTCGACCGCTCCGCCGGCAGCCCCGCCGACGTCATGGTCAACGGCCGCCTGGTCGCCCGCGGCGAGGTCGTCGTGGTCGACGACGAGTACGCCGTGCGCATCACCGAGATCGTCTCCACCGAAAACCTGGGTTAGTGCTCGACAGCGTGCTGCTGGGCCTGCGGGTCGCCCTGTCCCTCGCCCTCGTCCTGGTCATCCTGTGGGTCATCGCCCGCAAGGTGAACGCCGGGACCTCAGCGTCCCGGCGGGTGCCCGTCACCGTGCTCGGGCGCCAGTCGCTGGGGCGCCGCTCCGGCGTGGCGGTGGTCGAGGTGGCCGGGCGCACCCTGCTGCTGGGGGTCAGCGACGACGGCGTGCGGCTGCTCACCGAGCTCGACGACGCCGGCCGCGCCCTCGAGGCCGGGCCGGGGCTGCTCGAGGCCGGCCCGTCGGCCGAGCCGACGACGACCGAGGACGCGCCGGGCGGCCAGGTGATCGCCGGCCGCTTCAGCGCGCCCGGGCGCGGGGCGGAGCTGCCGGCCCGCCGGGCGGACCTGCGCGGGCGCACCGGCACCGACGACGCCGCGGCTGGTGCCACAGGCCTGGCCCGGATCATCGGGCCGGTGCGTTCCTTCGACGATGTGCTCGCCGCGGAGGTGACCCCGCGCCACCGGTCCCGCCGCCGCACGGCCGCCCGGCGCGCCGACGTGCCCGAGCTCTCCACCGGCCCGCTGGCCGGCTCCGTGCTGGACAAGACGACGTGGACCCGGGCGTGGGCGGTCCTGCAGGAGCGGTCGTCCCGATGAGCGCGTTCGACGGGGCCGCCCTCGCGGCGCCGGGTCGCCAGTCGCGCGACCACCTCCCGCACGGCCCGCTCGCGCCGATCGAGGCGGGGCAGGGGTTGCCGCTCGCGACGGCGCGGCCGGAGCACGCGGGGCACCACTGGCGCTGGCTGGCCCTCGCCGCCGCCGGGCTCGCCGTCGTCCTCGCCGTGCTCGTGCTCGGTGCGGCCGCGGCGCACGCCGCGCCCATCGCCCCCCGGGACCCCACCGACCCCACGCCCCCGACCGGCCCGCTGGACATCACCGTCAACGGCGAGCCGACGGCGCCGTCGACCTCCGTCGTGGTCCTGCTCGGCATCACGCTGCTGTCGGTGGCGCCCTCGCTGCTGCTGATGATGACGAGCTTCACCAAGCTCTTCGTCGTCCTGGCGCTGACCCGCAACGCGCTGGGCCTGCAGGGGGTACCGCCCAACCAGGTGCTCGCCGGGCTGAGCCTGTTCCTGTCGATCTTCATCATGTTCCCGGTGCTGGGGAACATCAACGACGCGGCCGTGCAGCCCTACCTCGCCGGGGGCGTCAGCTTCACCGACGCCCTGGGCGCCGCCTCCGACCCGCTGCGGACCTTCATGCTCGGGCAGACCCGCGAGGAGGACATCGCCCTGCTCACCCGGGCGGCCGACCTGCCCAACCCGGCCAGCCCCGAGGTCGTGCCGCTGCAGACCCTCATCCCGGCGTTCATGCTCTCCGAGCTGCGCGCCGCCTTCGTCATCGGCTTCGTCATCTTCGTGCCGTTCCTGGTCATCGACCTGGTCGTCTCGGCCGTCCTGATGAGCATGGGCATGATGATGCTGCCGCCGGTGATGATCTCCCTGCCCTTCAAGATCCTGCTGTTCGTGCTCGTGGACGGCTGGGGCCTCATCGTCACGACGTTGGTCGGGAGCTATTGATGGACACCAACGCCGTCCTGGACATCGCCGCCGTCGCCCTCGGCCTGGCCGCCAAGCTCGCCGCCCCGGCGCTGATCACCGCGCTGGTGGTGGGCTTTACCGTCTCCCTGCTGCAGTCGGTCACGCAGATCCAGGAGGTCACCCTCAGCTTCGTGCCCAAGGCGATCGCCGTCGCGCTCGCGCTGGTGATCGCGGGCAACTGGATGATCTCCGAGCTGGTCGTCACCACCCACGAGCTCTTCGCGCGCATCCCCCAGCTCCTGGAGAGCTGAGATGGACCTCGTGCGCGAGCTCGAGCCGCTGCTCCTGGCCGCGGTGCGGGTGACCGTCTTCCTCGTGCTGGCCCCGCCGTTCGCCCACCGCGCGGTGCCCGCGGCGGTCAAGGCCATCCTCGGCGTCGGGTTGGCCTTCGCCCTCGCCCCGCCGCTGGCCGCGCCCAACCTGTCCACCGCCGGCTTCATCGGCCAGCTGGTCAGCGAGGCGGTCATCGGCGGCGGCCTGGGGATCCTCGTCGCCGTCGTCTTCGCCGCGGTCCAGACCGCCGGACGCCTCATCGACAACCTCGGCGGCTTCGAGATGGGCATGGCCTTCGACCCCATGTCCATGACCTCCGGCGGGCAGTTCACCCAGCTCTACGCCCTGGCCGCGACCGTGCTGCTGTTCGCCTCCGACGGCTACCAGCTCGTCATCGGCGGCCTGGCCCGCAGCTTCGACGCCCTGCCGCTGGGCGCCACCCTCGACCTGCCCGCCCTGGCCGGCTCCCTCACCGGCGCCGTCGGGCAGATGATGGTCGCCGCGCTGCAGGTCGCCGGGCCCCTCATCGCGGTGCTCTTCCTCGCCGACGTCGGCCTCGGCCTGCTCACCCGGGTCGCCCCGGCGCTCAACGCCTTCGCGCTCGGCTTCCCGCTGAAGATCCTCATCACCCTGGTCCTGGGCACCTTCGCCCTGGTGGCGCTGCCCCGGGTCGTCGCGGGCCTGGCCCAGGACGCGCTCGGCGGGATCGCGGGGGTGGCCGGATGAGCCGGATCGCGGGGGTGGCCGGATGAGCCAGCCCTCGGGGGAGAAGACCGAGAAGGCCACCCCGCAGCGGATGAAGAAGCTCCGCCGCGACGGCGGGCTCGGCCGCTCCCAGGACCTCGCCGCCTGGCTGGTGGTCGGCGCGGCCGCGGTCATGCTGCCCACCGTGCTCGCCGCCGGGACCGACGCCGCCCGCGCGCAGCTGCGCATGGTCGGCGCCGCCGCGGCCGCCCCGGAGGCGGCGACGGCGCTGCGGGCCCTGCAGAACGGCCTGTCCTCGGTGCTGCCCACGCTGCTGCCGGTGCTCGCCGCGGCCGCGCTGGCCGCGCTCGTCGGCAACGCCGTGCAGGGCGGGGTGCACCTCAAGAGCCTCAAGCCGAAGTTCACCAACCTCAACCTCGCCAAGGGCGTCAAGCGTCTCTTCGGGCTGCAGGCGTGGTGGCAGGGCGCCAAGGCGGCGCTGAAGACCGCGGTGGTCGGCGTCGTCCTGTACGTCACCGTCGTCGGCATGGTGCCGCTGGTGCTCACCTCGGGGCAGATGCCGCTGGGCGGCCTGCTCGGCGAGGTGGGGTCGCGCATCTCCAGCCTGCTGGTCTGGGGGGTCGTCGCGGGCCTGGCGCTCGCCGTCGTCGACGTCGTCGTGGTCATGCGGCGCAACCGCAAGCAGACCCGGATGACCAAGCAGGAGGTCAAGGAGGAGAACAAGGCCACCGAGGGCGACCCGCACGTCAAGGGCGCCATCCGCTCCCGGCAGCTGGCCATGAGCCGCAACCGGATGATGGCGGCGGTGGCCGACGCCGACGTCGTCATCGTCAACCCCACCCACGTCGCCGTCGCGCTGCGCTACCAGCCCGGGCAGGGCGCCCCGCGGGTGGTCGCCAAGGGCCAGGGGCACGTGGCCGCCCGCATCCGCGAGCGGGCCGCGAAGCACCACGTCGCCGTCGTGCAGGACATCACCCTGGCCCGCACCCTGCACGCCGCCTGCGAGCTGGGCCAGGAGGTGCCCGAGCACCTCTACGAGGCCGTCGCCCGGGTCCTCGCCTTCGTCATGTCGCTGCGCCGGCGCGGCAGCGCCGCCGGGGTCCACCGGGTGCCCGCCCCCGCCACCGCCGGGGCTCACCGCGGCCCCGCAGACGGCGGGGCCCACCGGGGCCCGGCAGGCGCCGGCACCCGGCGCGCCCGCCGGGCCGCCCACCGCGCTCCCCGAGAGGACCGCCCGTGAAGAACCTCAAGGTCACCCAGTTCATGGCCCCCATCGGGGTGGTGGGCATCGTCCTGCTGCTCGTCGTGCCGCTGCCCGCCCCGCTGCTCGACGTCCTCATCGCCGTGAACATCACCGTCTCGGTGCTGGTGCTGCTCACCACGATGTACATCAAGAAGCCGCTGGACTTCTCGATCTTCCCCTCGCTGGTGCTCGTGGCCACGCTGTTCCGCCTCGGGCTCAACGTCGCCTCCACCCGGCTGGTGCTGCGCGACGCCTACGCCGGGCAGGTCATCGACGCGTTCGGCCACTTCGTCGTCGGCGGCTCGCTGGTCATCGGCCTGGTCATCTTCCTCATCCTCGTGGTCATCCAGTTCGCGGTGATCACCAACGGCGCCGGCCGCGCCGCCGAGGTCAGCGCCCGCTTCACCCTCGACGCCATGCCGGGCAAGCAGATGGCCATCGACGCCGACCTCAACGCCGGCCTCATCGACGAGCACGATGCCCGGCGCCGCCGCGCCGAGGTGGCCGCCGAGGCCGACTTCCACGGCGCGATGGACGGCGCGTCGAAGTTCGTCAAGGGCGACGCCATCGCCGGCATCGTCATCACGATCATCAACCTCATCGGCGGCTTCATCATCGGCATGCTCCAGCATGGGATGAGCGCGGGGGAGTCGATCGAGACCTACGCGATCCTCACCGTCGGCGACGGCCTGGTCACCCAGATCCCGGCCCTGCTCATGTCGGTGGCCACCGGCCTCGTGGTCACGCGGGCCACGGCCGAGGAGGACATGGGCACCGCCGCCTCCGCCCAGCTGCTGCAGTCGCGCAACGCCCTGGCCATCGCCGGCGTGGCCGCGCTGGCCATGGGGCTCATCCCCGGTCTGCCCAAGCTGCCGTTCATCGTCGTCGGCATCGTGCTGCTGGTGCTGGCCCAGCGGGTGAAGAAGGCCGACGCGCGGGCGGCGGCCGCCGCCGAGGCGCCGGCGGGCACCGCGCTGCAGCCGGCGCCGGAGACCACCGAGCAGCTCATCGAGCAGATGCGGGTGCACGCCCTGGAGATCCTGCTCGCCCCCGACCTCGTCGACCTGGTCGGCGGCTCCGCCGACCAGGACCTGCTCGCCCGGGTGCGGGCGCTGCGCCGCAAGACCGCCCTGGAGATGGGCTTCGTGCTGCCGCCGGTGCGCACCCGCGACTCCGTGGACCTGCCGGTGGCCACCTACGCCATCCGCATGTCCGGGGTGGAGGTGGCCCGCGGCCAGGCGCCGGCCGGGCGGATGCTGGCCCTGGGCGACGGGCTGGACAACCTGCCCGGCACGCTCGTCAACGAGCCGGTCTTCGGGCTGCCCGGCAAGTGGATCCCGGCCGAGCTGCGCCACAGCGCCGAGATGGCCGGCGCCACGGTTGTCGACCGCACCTCGGTGATCATCACCCACCTGTCGGCCCTGGTCAGCTCGCACGCCCCGCGGCTGCTGGGCCGGGAGGACGTGCGCGTGCTCAACGAGGGCCTCAAGCAGACCAACCCCTCGGTGGTCGAGGAGCTCGTGCCGGCGCTGCTGTCCCTCGGGGAGGTCCAGCGGGTGCTGCAGGGCCTGCTCGCCGAGCAGGTGCCGATCCTCGACCTCGCCCGCATCTACGAGGCGCTGACCCTGCGGGCAAAGGTCTCCACCGACGCCGAGGGCCTCGTCGAGGCCGCCCGGGTCGCGCTGGGCGACACCATCGTCGACCGCCACGCCGCCGACCAGGTGCTGCGCGTGCTCACCATCGAGCCGGGCACCGAGCAGCTGCTGCTGGAGTCGCTGCGCCCGGGCGACGGCGGCACCCAGCTCTCCCTCGCCCCCGACCGGGTCGAGGCGCTGCTGGCCGCGGTGCGCGGCCAGGTGGAGGCCGCCGAGGCCGGCGGCAAGCAGGTGGTCCTCGTGTGCGCGCCGGCCATCCGCCCGGCGCTGCGCCGGCTCGTCGCGCTCGCCGTCCCGCGCCTGCCCGTGCTGTCCTACAGCGAGGTCTCCGGGACGATGATGACGATCGACACGGTGGGAGTGGTGAGTGTCGGACACGCAATTGCTGCTTGACGGCCCCGAGCTGGACCCGTTGCTCGAGCGGGCCCGGGAGATCGGCGGCCGGGTGGTCCGGGCCGAGCGGGTCCGGCGCATGTTCGGCAAGGCCCGCTACGAGGTGACCGTCGAGGTCCTGGGCCTGTCCGACGGCGCCGCCTCCGTGGCACCGGCCCTGCCCCCGGGCCGTGGCTCCGGCGCGGCCCGGCCCGGTGCGGGCGTCAGCGCGGCGGGTGCCGGGCCGGGGGCCGCGGGTGGCGGCCCGGCCGGGCTGGCGGCCCTGCTCGCCGCGGCCGAGCACGGCGACGGCGTGGGCGCGCCCGCCTGGGCGCCGGTGAGCGCGCCGAGCACGGCGAGCGCCTCCGGGGGCGCGGGAGCCGCCGCGTCGGCCGGCTCCGGCTCTCCGCGCTCGGCGCTCTCGGCCGCCTCCGCCGCCGAGGCGGGCGCGGCGGCCGCGGCCCGGGATGCCGCCTCCCGGGCGATCGGCCGCTCCGCGATGGCCGCGCCCGCGCTGCTGCGCGACCTCGGCGTCCCCGCGGCGCTGGTGCCCACCGGCACCGCCGACGTCACCGCCGCGCTCCTGGCCCTGGCGGCCCGGCTGCCCCGCCCGGTGACTCCCGCACTGCGCCCGGGCAAGGTGCTCGCCGTCGTCGGCACCGCCGACGAGGTCCTGGAGACCTGCGCGCAGATGCTCGTCCGGCTGCGCGCCCACCCCTACCAGCTGGTGCTGGTGGGGGAGGAGGACACCCTGCCCGGCGCCGGCACCCGGCTGACGAGCCCGCGCCGGGCGGCCCGGCTGCGGCAGGAGGCGGCGGGCCAGGCGCTCGTCGTGGCCGCCGGGGCCGACGACTCCCGCGCGGGCCGGCGCCTCACCGAGGGCGTGCTCGCCGCGCTGGCCCCGGACCAGGTGTGGGCCGCGCTGGACGCCCGGCGCAGCCCCGGCGAGCTGGCGGCCCAGCTGGCCGCGCTGCCCGTGCCTCGGGTCGACGCCGTCGCCGGGCAGCGGGCCTGGGAGGCGGCCCGCCCGGGCAGCCTGCTCGACCTGGGCGCGCCGGTGGGCTGGCTCGACGGGCTCCCCGCCACGCCGACGGTGTGGGCGTGCGTGCTCGACGAGGCCCGCGCCCGCCCGGCGCGGCCCGCCGCCGGCTGAGCCGCGCCCCGGGCGGCACCCGTCGCTGCCGGGGCGGGTCCGGCGCGGTGCGGCCCGGGGGCCGGGGCGACACGCGCCCGGTAGGGTCGTCGCGTGCTGGTGCTGAGTCGACGCGTGGGCGAGCAGATCGTCATCGGTGAGGACATCGTCCTGACCGTCGTCGACGTCCGGAACGACACGGTGCGCCTGGGCATCGCCGCCCCCCGCAGCGTTAGCGTCAACCGCGCCGAGGTCCGCAAGGCGGTCGAGGACGCCAACCGCGAGGCCAGCGCCGCCGACGATGCGGCCGTCGAGGCCCTGCGCGCCCTCACGGCCCGGCCCAAACAGGGCGGGACCGGCCAGCAGCAGTAGGAGCGCCCCTGGGTGCAGCGAGCCGGTGAGGTGGGTCGCCCGGTGGCCAGCCACCCGTCAGCAGTTCCCTCGGCGTGCCGCTGAGCACCTCTTTCGGCGTGGTCGGTGAACTCCTCGCTCGGTGAGGCCCCCGACGGCGACCATCTCGCCGCGTGCCCGGGCCCGGCATGCCGGACGCCGCCGTGTCGGTGAGGGCGGCTTGCTCTGGGACGGGTCAACGGCAATTCACGAAACTGCCCGGTGTCGCCGGCCTGCTGAATCCGTTTCGCCCGGAGTTTCCTCTTTCACCTCATCAGTAACACCAGTAACAACAATTCCTCAATTCCTCGTGGGCAGGGCCGATTTCCCCACTGAGGGCGATAGTGCCCGGACCAGCGCGACGGGAGAGGAGGTAGGGCATGGACGACGAGATGGACGACATCGTCGAGGAATTCCTCGTCGAGAGCCGGGAGAACCTCGACCAGCTCGACCGCGACCTCGTCGCCCTGGAGTCCGCCCCTACCTCGCGCGACCTCCTCAACAGCATCTTCCGCACCCTGCACACCATCAAGGGCACCAGCGGGTTCCTCGCCTTCAGCAACCTCGAGCGGCTCACGCACGTGGCCGAGGGGCTGCTCGTGGATCTGCGCGACGGGGCGCACCGGCTCGACGGCCCGACCACCGACGCGCTGCTCGCGCTCGCGGACCGCGTGCGCGACGTGCTCGACGCGATCGAGACCGCCGGCGCGGACGACGGCGTGGACGTGGCCCCCCTCATCGCCCGGCTCGAGCAGCTACGCGGCGGTGGCGCCACCACGCCCGGGCGCGCCGTGGCGTCGGGCCGCACCGGACGCGCCACCGCGGCGCCGGAGCGGCGGACGGACGCCCCGCCCGAGCCGGGCAGGCGCGCGTCCGGGGACGCGCGCAGCGCGGCGGGCGAGCGGCCGGGGCCGGCCGGGCCGCTCACGGACGGCCACACCGCGGGAGGCGAGCAGCCGGCCCGGGACGGGCGCGGAGCGGACCCGCGCGCCGCGGCGGACGCGGCGGCGCCCGCGGACGGGCCGACGGCGGGGAAGCGCCCCCTGGCGCCGGGTGAGTCCCCCGCCGCGCCCGGTGAGGATCCCGACCTGCCCGAGGACGACCTGCCGGCGGAAGACGACCTACCGGCGGAGGACGACGACCTGCCCTCCGCAGACGACCCGCCGGAGGAGACGGTCCCGCCCGGCGCGCCGGGCGCGGCGTCTGCCGCCGGCGAGCCCGGACCGGCGGGCGCCCCGGGAGGCGCCACCGCGGCGGCCGCCAAGCCCCACGACACCACCGTGCGCGTGCGCGTGGACCTGCTCGACCGCCTCGTCCAGCAGGCCGGCCAGCTCGTCGTGGTGCGCAACCAGATCGGCCAGCTCGCCCGCACCACCGCCCAGGACGAGCTCGCCCGCCTGGCCCAGCAGCTCGACGTCGTCACCGGCGCCCTCCAGGACGACATCCTGCGCTCGCGCATGCAGCCGGTGGAGCACCTCTTCGCCTCCCTGCCGCGCCTGGTGCGCGAGCTGGCCGCCGCCTGCGGGCGGCAGGTCCACCTCACCCTCGGCGGCGGGGAGACCGAGGCCGACCGCAGCCTCCTCGAGGCCGTCCGCGACCCGCTGACCCACCTGGTGCGCAACGCCGTCGACCACGGCATCGAGCCCGCCGCCGAACGCCTCGCCGCGGGCAAGCCCCCCTTCGGCACGCTCACCATCCAGGCGGTGCACACCAGCGGCCACGTGGCCATCGAGGTCATCGACGACGGCCGGGGCATCGACCCCGACCGGGTCGCCGACAAGGCCGTCGAGCGTGGGCTGCGCACCGCCGAGCAGATCGCCGCCATGGGCACCGGCGAGATCCTCCAGCTGCTCTTCGAGCCCGGCTTCAGCACCGCCGAGCACGTCAGCCGGGTCTCCGGGCGCGGGGTCGGCATGGACGTCGTGCGCACCAAGGTCGAGGCGGTCGGCGGCACCGTCGACTTCACCTCCCAGGTCGGCGTGGGCACCACCTGGCACCTGCGCATCCCGCTGACCGTCGCCATCATCCCGGTCCTCGGCGTGACCTGCGCCGGGGAGGTCTACGCCCTGCCGCAGACCTCCCTGCGCGAGCTCATCGCCGTCCAGCCCGGCGCCACCGGCATCGAGCACGTCGGCACCGCCGCGGTGTACCGCCACCGGGGCAAGCTGCTGCCCGTCGTCCGCCTCGACGAGTCCCTGGGCCTGCCGGCCCGGCCCGACGCCGACGGCGCGCTGGTCGTGCTCAAGACCTCCGGGCGGCGCTTCGTCCTCGTCGTCGACCGGGTGCTCGACGTCATGCACACCATGCTCACGCCGCTGCCCGCGCGGCTGCGCGAGGCCGGCGGCTATCTCGGCGCCATGCTGCGCGACGGCGGCGAGGTCGCCCTCGTGCTCGACCCGCGCGCCGTCGCCCGCCGCTCCGGGGTCGTCGTCGGGGTCGCCGCGCCGGAGACGGCGAAGGTCGAGGCGCCGCCCGCGGCCGAGGCCGTGCAGATGCTCGTCTCCACCATCGGCGACGGCCGGCGGGTCGCCGTGCCCATCTCCTCCGTCGCCCGCATCGAGCGGATCCCGAGCGCGGGCCTGGAACGGGTGGGCCGCCACGAGGTGGTGCAGGTCCGCGGGGTCATCGTGCCGCTGGTGCGCCTGGACCGGGCGCTGGGCGCGGCCGAGGAGCCGGACCCCGAGGAGCTCGTCGTCATCCTCTACCACCACGAGGATCGGGTGGTGGCGCTGGCCGTGCGGCGGATCATCGACATCGTCACCGACGAGGGCCGGCACAGCGCCATCGAGGACGCCGGTCTCGTCGGCTCGGCCGTGCTCGACAGCCACGTCACCGAGCTGCTCGACGGCGACGCGCTCGTGGCCGCCGTCGCCCCCGCCTTCTTCGGCGGCGACGGCGAGGGCATGGCGGCGGCGCTGCGAGAGCTGGTGCGGCCATGACCCAGCTCGTCACCTTCACCCTGGCCGGCGACCACTACGCCGCCGACGTCCGCCGCGTGCGCGAGGTGGTGCGCGCCGGCGCGCTGACCCCGGTGCCGCTCACCCTGCCCGAGGTGGCCGGGCTGACCAACCTGCGCGGCCAGATCCTCGTGTGCCTCGACCTGCGGCCCCTTCTCGCGCTGCCCGCCCCGGAGGCCGGCGCGGCCCAGATGCTGCTCGTCGTCGAGCTCGCCGGGGAGCCCGTCGGACTCCTCGTCGACGACGTCGGCGAGGTGCTCGACGTCGACCCCGCCGAGCTGCGCCCGCCCCCCAGCACCCTCGCCGCGCCCCTGCGCGGCTTCATCACCGGCGCCCACCCCCTGCCCGAGCGCCTGCTGCTCGTGCTCGACTTCGACGCCCTCCTCGTGCCCGACCCCTCCGCCCCGAAGGAGCACCCATGACGACCTCCGCCCAGGACCCCGCGGTCCCGGCCTCGGCCCCTGGCGACGGCGCGGCGCCCCCGGTGGCGACCCCGCGTCCGATCCCGGCGCCCGGCGCGCCGGCGTGGGCCCAGGTCGTCGCTGCCACCCCGGTCAGCCCGGACGTGGCCGGCGGCGCGCGGGCCGACCAGGCCAGCGGGCGGGCGGCACTCGGTGGCGCCGGGCGCGCCGGACAGGACGGCGCGGGCCCGGCCCTCCCGGCGGAGGACGCCGGCGAGCGGCCGGACGGTCCCGCAGGCGCGCGCGCGACGGGCGCCCGGTCCGGGCGCGGGCCCCGCGGGCGCGGCCCGCGGCGTCCGCCGCGCGCCCGGCGGGAGCGGCGCCGGTTCACCTCCATCCGCACCCGGATCTTCACGATCGTCGTGATGCTCGCGATCGTGGTCCTGGGCAACACCATCTACGCCACCACCCTCATGCGGGCGATGGCCGACGACACCGCCTACCTCGCCGACCTGCAGAGCAACGTCGTCGAGCCGCGCCAGGTGATCCAGAACGGGGCGCTGCGCTCGCGGCTGCTCGTCGAGCAGATCGACTCCCGGACGAACGAGCAGACGGAGGAGGAGCTGGTCGCCGAGCTCGACGGCGTCACCGGCGACGTCGAGCACGCCATCGCCCGCTACAGCGCCACCGACGCCGGCACGTCCCCCCACTGGCAGGACTTCCTCGACGCCTGGGGCCAGTGGAGCACGCTGCGCGACGAGACCCTCGTGCCCAACGGCCTGCGGGAGATCTACTCGCGGACCAGCACCGACACGAGCGAGAAGCTGGCGCAGCAGTACACCGACGCCCTCAACGCCGCCGCCCAGGAGATGGACGTCGTCGTCGCCCGGGTCACCGACGACGCGCGGGACCGGGCGCTGCAGGGCATGGCGATCCTGGCGGTGACCTCCGCCGTCGCCCTCGTCCTGGCCCTCGTCGCCGGGTACCGCCTGGCGATGTCCATCCGCCGCTCGCTGCAGAAGGTCGGCGCCTCGGTGGACGCCCTCGCCGACGGCGACCTCACCGTCCACGCCGACGTCACCAGCGAGGACGAGGTCGGCCGGATGGCCCGCAGCCTGGCGCGGGCGCAGACGGGGCTGCGCACCCTCGTCGCCGACCTCGCCGCCACCTCCAACGCGGTGGCAGCCGCCGCCCAGGCGCTCGCCAGCGCCGGCAGCCAGCTCGCCGCCGGCTCCGAGCAGACCAGCGAGCAGGCCGGCACCGCCGCGGCCGCCGCCGAGCAGGTCTCCCACAACGTCCAGACCGTCGCCGCCGGCGCCGAGCAGATGGGCGCCTCCATCCGCGAGATCGCCACCAACGCCAACGAGGCGGCCGACGTCGCCACCCGGGCCACCGAGGTCGCCGCCTCCACCAACGCGACCGTGACCAAGCTGGGCACGTCCTCGCAGGAGATCGGCAACGTCGTGCGGGTCATCACCTCCATCGCCGAGCAGACGAACATGCTCGCGCTCAACGCCACCATCGAGGCGGCCCGGGCCGGGGAGGCGGGCAAGGGCTTCGCCGTCGTCGCCAGCGAGGTCAAGGAGCTCGCCCAGGAGACCGCCCGCGCCACCGACGACATCGCCCGCCGCATCCAGGCGATCCAGACCGACTCCGCGGGCGCGGTCGAGGCCATCACCGAGATCTCCTCGATCGTCTCCTCCATCAGCGCCCACCAGCTCACCATCGCCTCGGCCGTGGAGGAGCAGACCGCCACGACCAGCGAGATGCTCCGCGGCGTGGGGGAGGTAGCGTCCGGCTCGGAGGAGATCGCCGCGAACATCGCCCACGTCGCCCAGACCACCGCCTCCGGCTACGGGGCGATGACCCAGATCAACGCGTCCATCGACGAGCTGGCGAAGATGTCGGACGACCTTCGCACCCGCGTGGCGCAGTTCCGGTACTGACATGACCACCCTCCGCCCGCCCTCCCTGCCGCCCTGGCGCGGCAGGTCCGGCGCGCCCGGCCGCCGGGTGAGGGTGCTCGTCGTCGACGACTCCGCCGTCATGCGCCGCCTGGTCACCGGCGCGCTCGGCCGCGACCGCAGCGTCGAGGTGGTGGGGACCGCCGCGGACGGGCGCAGCGCGCTGGCGCAGGTGGTCGAGCTGCTGCCGGACGTCGTCACCATGGACGTCGAGATGCCCCAGCTCGACGGCATCGGGGCGGTGCGGGCGCTGCGCGGGGCCGGCCTGCACGTGCCGGTGATCATGCTCTCCACCCTCACCGAGCACGGCGCCACCGCCACCCTCGACGCCCTCGCGGCCGGCGCCAGCGACTACGTCACCAAGCCGACCGGCACCGTCAGCCTCAACGACTCCCTGCGCCACCTCACCGGCGAGCTGCTCCCGCGGATCCACGCCCTGGCCCTGGGCGGCCCGCCCCGCGAGCCGGCCAACCCGCCGCCGCCGCGGCGCGCGCCGGTGGCTGCCCGCGCCGTCGTGCTCGGGGCCTCCACCGGCGGGCCGGAGGCGCTCTCCCGCCTGTTCGCGGCGCTGCCCGCGCCGCCCACGGTGCCGCTGCTCGTCGTCCAGCACATGCCGGCGGTCTTCACCCGCCAGCTCGCCGGGCGGCTGGACCGGGTCGGGCCCACCAGCGTCGCCGAGGCCGCCGGCAGCGAGGCGCTGGAGCCGGGCCGGGCCTACATCGCGCCCGGCGACCACCACCTCGCCGTCGTCGCCGACGGCGGCCTGGTGCGCGCGGTGGTGCGCGACGACCCGCCGGTGAACTTCTACCGCCCCTCCGTCGACGTGCTCTTCAGCTCCGCCGCGGAGGTCTACGGCCCCGCCCTGCACGCCGTCGTGCTCACCGGCATGGGCACCGACGGGCGCGACGGCGCCGCCGCCGTCGTCGCCGCCGGCGGGACGGTGCACGTGCAGGACGCCGCCAGCTCGGTGGTGTGGGGCATGCCCGGCGCGGTCGCCGAGGCCGGGCTGGCCCACGACGTGCTGTCCCTCGAGCACCTGGCGCGGGTCATCGCCACCGCCGGCGCGCCGGGGCGGGCGGAGGCGCGCCGATGAGCCTGTCTCCGGAGTCCTTCGACTACGTCGCCGCCCTGGTGCGCCGCGAGAGCGCGGTGGAGCTGGACGGCAAGGAGTACCTGGTCGAGTCCCGGCTCGCCCCGCTCGCCCGCGCCGCCGGGATCGTCGGCACCCGGGCGGTCGACCGGTACGTGCACCTGCTGCGCCGGTCCGAGCGGGGCGCGGGCGCCCTCGTCGACGCGCTGGTCACCACCGAGACCTCCTGGTTCCGCGACCGACCCACCTTCGACGCGCTGACCCGGCACCTGCTCCCGGCGCTGCCGGACCGCGGCCCGCTGCGGGTGTGGTCGGCCGGGTGCTCGACCGGGCAGGAGCCCTACTCGGTGGTCATGGCGCTGCTCGGCGCCGGCGTCGACGACTTCTCCGTGCTCGGCACCGACGTCTCCGCGGCGGTGCTCGAGCGGGCCCGGGCCGGGCGCTACAGCGCCCTGGAGATGGGGCGTGGGCTGCCGCTCTCGGCGCGCGCCCGGTACTTCGCCCCGCGCGGGTGCGAGTGGCAGGCGACGACGCGGGTGCGCGAGCGGGTGACGCTGCGCCGACACAACCTCCTCGAGCCGAGCCCCACGCCGACCGTGGCGACGTTCGACGTCGTCTTCCTGCGTCATGTGCTCATGTACTTCGACCTGCCCGCGCGCGCCGTGGTGCTGCGCCGGTTGCGCCGCAGCCTCGCCCCGGGCGGCTTCCTCGTGCTCGGGTCGACCGAGACGCCGCTGGGCATCGACCCCGCCTGGTACCGGGTGAAGATCCCCGGCACGTCCATCTACCGACTCATGGGAGGTTCCGCATGAGGGCTCTGGTCACCGATGACTCCCGCGCGATGCGGCGCATCATCACCGGCATGCTCACCGACGCCGGCCTGGTCACGGCCGAGGCCGGGCACGGGCGCGAGGCGCTGGACCTGCTCGAGGCGCACGGGGTGGGCCCCGACGGGTTCGAGCTGATCTGCATCGACTGGAACATGCCGGTCATGGACGGCCTCGAGCTTGTCGGGCACATCCGGCGCCGGCGCGAGTGGCGGGCGCTGACGATGATGATGATCACCTCCGAGAGCGAGCACAGCCAGGTGGTCCGCGCCCTGGCGGCCGGCGCCCACGAGTACCTCGTCAAGCCGTTCACCGCCGAGCAGCTGCGCGAGAAGATCGCCCTGCTCGGGCTGGTGGAGGTGCGCTCATGACCACGGCCGACACCGCCATCGAGGACGCGCGGGCGGCCAGCGTATGGGTCGTGGCCGAGGACGTCTTCGCGACGATGGTCGACGGTGAGCCTGGTCACCTCCGGCTCTGCCAGGGGGCGGCGGCGCCGTCCGGCGAGCGGCTGCACGCCTGGGTCGACATCACGGGAACGTACTCTGTACGCGTGGTGCTCGCCGCGGCCCATGACACCGCCCGGCGCCTCGCCCGCGCGCTCGCGGGCTGTGGGCCGGAGGAGGACGTGGACGACGCCGAGGTGGACGATGCCTTCGGCGAGGTGGCGAACATGATCGGGGGCAACCTCAAGGGCACGCTGCCGCCGGGCAGCCGGCTCGGGCTGCCCGTGGTGGCCGAGGAGCCGCCCGCCGGGGAGCACCGCGTGGATGTGACGCTGGAGTGGCGCGGGGACGAGATCGTGGTCTCGATGCTCGCGCTGACGGGATGACGGGGGACGTGACATGAGGGTGCTGGTGGCCGACGACAGCCGCGTCATGCGGCGCATCGTCGTCCGCGCGCTGCGCCAGGCGGGGTACGACGGCTGGGAGATCCTCGAGGCCGCCGACGGCGCCGAGACGCTCAAGATCGCCCAGACCGAGCCGCTCGACCTCGTGCTGCTGGACTGGAACATGCCCGAGCTCTCCGGCCTCGACGTGCTGCGCACCCTGCGCGCCGGCGGCGCCGCCATGCCGATCGGGTTCGTCACCTCCGAGGGCTCGACCCCGATGCGCCAGCTCGCCGAGGAGTCCGGCGCGTCCTTCCTCATCGCCAAGCCGTTCACCGCCGAGACGTTCCGCGAGGTGCTGGAGCCGGTGCTGCGATGAGCGTGCTGGCGGGGCAGACGCCGCTGCCGAGCATCAAGGACGTGCGCGACCTGCTGCACGCCATGCTGGGCCGGGACGTGGACGTCACCGGCACGATCGACGCCCTGACCCCGGCGACCCCCGGCGGGGTGGTCGTGGGCGTGTACACCACCGAGGGCCTGCGCACCGCCGCGCTGATCGCGCTGGACGTGCCGCTGGCCGCCCGGGCCGGGGCGGCGCTGGCGCTGCTGCCCTCGCGCACGGCGGAGGCGGCCATCGGCCACCAGTACCTGCCCGAGCAGCTCATGGAGAACGTCGCAGAGATCCTCAACGTCATGGCCTCGCTGCTCAACGCCGACGACGCCCCGCACGTGCGGCTCCACCGCGTGCACGGGCCCACCGAGCTGCTCCCCGCCGACGTGGCCACCTGGCTGCGCAGCTACGGCCCCCGGGTCGACGCCGGGGTGAGCATCCGCGGCTACGGCGACGGCGGCGTGGGCGTCGTCGTCCCCTGACAGTCAGCGTCCGCTGACAGTCAGCGTGCGCTGACAGTCAGCGTCCGCTGACCTTCAGCGTCCGCTGCCCCTCAGCCCTGCGCGGCGGGGACCACCACCCCCAGCTCCGGCCGCTTGGGCAGCCGGGTGTCGCCCGAAGAGCGGTGCCGCAGCCGCCGGCCCACCCACGGCCCGGCGTACTCGCGCACCCAGCCCAGGTCCTGGCGCAGCCGGGCGGCGCGGGCCACCGGCGGCAGCGGTGCGAGCGGGTCCTCCCAGGCGACGTCGTCGGGCGGCAGGCCCAGCGCGACCAGAGCCGCCTGGGTGACCCGCTCGTGCCCGGCGGTGGTGAGGTGGATGCGGTCCGCGGCCCACATCCGCCAGTC
Source organism: Georgenia ruanii (assembly GCF_009193175.1). Lineage (GTDB taxonomy): Bacteria > Actinomycetota > Actinomycetes > Actinomycetales > Actinomycetaceae > Georgenia > Georgenia ruanii. Next base: position 78,778 of record NZ_VUKE01000016.1, read on the forward strand.
CTGCAGGGCCCGCAGCCCCCACACGTCCAGGACGTGGGCGCCGTGGCGGCGGGCGATCGACCACACGTGCGCGTTGAAGACGGCCACCCGCGGGCGGGTGGTGCGGATCACCGGGGTGGCGCGCGGGTCCATGCCGGTCGCGAGCAGCACGGCGGCGCCCGCCTCCCGGGCCCGGACCACCGCCCGCTCGAGCCGGGCGCCGAGCCGGTCGGGGTCGGCGCCGGGGCGCAGCAGGTCGTTGCCGCCGCCGACCAGGCTGACCAGGTCTGGTCGCATCGCCAGCGCCACCGGCAGCTGCTCGTCGATGATCTCGCCCAGCAGCCGCCCGCGCACAGCGAGGTTGGCGTACTCCAGGGCACCGGCGTCGCGGGCGTGGCGCCGCTCGGCGAGGCGCTGGGCGAGCAGGTCCGCCCACCCGCGCGGGGTGTCGGGCGCGGCGGGGTCGAGGTCCCACAGGCCCTCGGTCATCGAGTCGCCCAGCGCCACGAACCGGCCCCACGGCGGCGCCGCGCGGACGGCCGGGGGCTGCGTGGTCGCGGACGAGGTCGGCACGGTCATCCCCCGATGATGCCTCCGGCACCCGGGGCGCGTCCCGGCACGCGGGGTGCGTCCCGGCACACGGGTGCGTCCCGGCGGGCGGGCGTCGTCATCCGCGCGGGCGGGCGCCGTGATCCGCGCGGGGCAGCTCGGCGCGGCGACCGGCGCCGTCACAAACGCCTCGCCGTCACAAGGCCCCGGCGGCACTACGCCCCCCCGGCACAACGCCCCGCCGTCACAACGCCCCGGCGTCCTCCAGGGCGGCGACCGCGAGGATGACGTTCGCGCCCGACCACGTCAGCGGCGCGACGGCGGCCGGCGCGCCGCCGGCGAGCACCTTCTCGGGGATCGCGCCGGAGCCGGTGCGGTGCGCCGTCACCCAGTCCAGCCACGCCCGGGCCTGCTCCTCGTGGCCCGTCGCGGCGGCGGTGAGGGCGTACAGCGTGGTCTCCGGCGTCCAGGAGATGCCGTCGCGCTTCCACCCCGCGCCCGGCGCCAGCCCGCCGGCCGGGCGCGCCATCTCGGCGGCGGAGGCGAGCCAGGCGTCCTCGGCGCCCGCCGGCGGCTCGGCGACGAACGGCGGCAGCAGCATCGCCGTCGCCGCGTCCCGCCCGTCCGTGCCCAGCAGCGCGGTCATCGGCCCGCCGGTCCCGGCGTAACGGGTGTAGCCCGCGGCGCCGAACTCCTGCTCGACGGCGGCGCGCACCTCGGCGGCGCGCTCCGCGGCCGCCGCGGCCCGGTCGGGCAGCCCGGCGGCGTCATAGATCGCCACGGCGTGCTCGAGCCCGGCCAGCAGCGGCGCGACCGTGCCGAGGGTGAGCGCGTCCTCCTCCACCTCCCAGTAGTCCGCCGAGGCCGGCGGCAGGTGCGGGGCCGCGGCGGTGAGCGTGAGGATGCGGTCGACCGACCCGTCCACCAGCGGACGCAGCTGCCTCCAGGCCGCCGCCCGCGCGGCCGGGTCGGGGATGGCGTCGAGCACGGTGGCCGCGGACCACACGGCCCACCCGTTGCCGTCGAGCTGGATGCCCCGCCCGTCCGGCACGCCGGAGCCGTCGGCGAGGTAGCGGGCCTGGAACCCGCCCTCGCCGCTCTGCACGTCGCGGAGGAAGCCGAGCACGGCGACGGCGTCGTCGGTGTGGCCCGTCTCGGCCAGCGCGGCGGCCACGAAGGAGGCGTCGCGCGGCCAGACGTAGCGCCAGCGGCTGGTCCAGCCGGCGACCGCGGCGCCGGGGGCGGCGGTGATGGTGCGGCCGTCGACGTCGAACCGGGCGCCGGTGAGGGTGTGCAGGTCGAGCAGCGCGCCCTCGACGAGCCCCTCGTAGGGCGTGCCGGCGCCGGGCACGGTGCCGGCGGCCAGCCAGGCGCGCTGCTCGGCGGCGAGCGCGCGGGCGGCCGGGTCGGCGGCGTCGGTCGCGAGCACCCGGGAGCCGGGCAGGTATTCCACCGACTCCCGCGCCGGCACGTCGGCGACCGTGCCGTCGGCCTGCAGGTGGATGCCGTCCAGGTAGAGGTCCACGAACTCCTCGGTGGACTCGGTCGCCTTCAGGTGCACGGACCACACGGCGACGAGGACGTAGACGAGGGCGGCCGCCGTCCAGCCGCGCCAGCGCCGTCGCTGGTAGGGGCGCAGCCGGAAGGGGAGGCGGGCCGCGCGGCCGGCCGGGGCCTTCGCCGGCGCGGCGAGCGGGGACGTCACCCGCCGAGATTACTGAATGTGACCCGTCGGTAAATGCGCGGTATCCGGTGGGAGGACGTGCCTCGTCGGATCGCGCCACAATGTCCGCCCAGAGCGCTACCCGCCTCGGTAAACGCGCAGGTGAGCGTGTGCCCCACGATGACTTTGCGGCGCGTTCCGGGCGTCAGTAGCCCGAGCCTCCGGAGGACGTCGCGGCCGGCGCCTTGCCCTTGATCGGCTCGCCCTGCGGGCTGACCACCCACCAGACCCCGCCGGTGCCCTGGCCGCCGGTGTCGCCGGGCTTGTGGTCGGCGGAGAAGTAGTACAACGGTGCCCCCTTGTACGTCACCTGGGTGGAGCCGTCGCTGCGCTGGGCCGTGCCGAGGAGCGCGGCGTCGGCGCCGCTGCCGGCCTTCGCGGGGCCCTTCACCGGCGGCCACATGGCGAGGCACTGGCCCTCGCAGGTGCTCTTGCCGGGGGAGTCCTGGGTGAACACGTACAGCGTCTTGCCGTCCTCGTCGACGAGGATCGTGCCCAGGCCGGTGCTCGCGGTGGAGATCTCCTCCCCGGACGCCGTGCCGGGCTGGCCGCCCGGGGAGGTCGTGGCCGTGCCGGGCTGGCTCGTCGTCGCCCCGCCGGTGGCAGACTCGGTGGCGGACCCGGAGCCGGTGCCGCCCCCGCCGCAGCCCGCCAGCAGCGCGACGGTGAACAGCCCCGCCGCCGTCGCCCGCAGCCCGATGTGTGTGCGCATGTTCCCCTCCGAGAGGCGAGCCGATGCGGCGAAGACCCCGGCGGCCCCCACCCGCGGCAGTGGTACGGCCCGACGGCTCGGGCGGATTGCCCGCAATCCCGCCCCCGCCCGGCCCCGTACCTCCAGGCGTGCAGCTGTACCCGCGGGCGGACCGCGCCGCCGACGCCGCGCTCGTCGACGGCCTGGCGCTCGACGACGCGCAGGCCGCCGCCGCCTTCGTGCGCCGCTTCCAGCGGCCGGTCTACGGGCTCGCGCTGTCCATCACCCGTGATGCGGCCCTGGCCGAGGACGTCAGCCAGGAGGTGTTCGTGCGGGCGTGGCGTGCCGCGGCGAGCTACGACGTGCGCCGCGCCTCCGTGCTCACCTGGCTGCTCACCATCACCCGCAACGCCGCCATCGACGCCGTCCGCATGCGCCGCGCGACCCCGACCGAGGGGGCCGAGCTCGAGGAGATCCTCACCGAGACCCTGCGCGCGCCGGACACCGAGCAGACCGCGCTGCGCAACGTCGAGCGGGACCTGGTGCTCCGCCGGCTGCGCGAGCTGCCGCCCGAGCAGGCGCGGGCGGTGGTGCTCGCCGTCATCGGCGGGTGCACCGCGCTGGAGATCAGCCGCCTCGAGGGCATCCCGCTGGGGACCGCGAAGACCCGCATCCGCACCGGGCTGCGCCGGGTGCGCCAGCAGCTGGAGGAGGCCCACCGTGACTGACCGGCACGCGGACCCGGACGCACTCCTCGACCTGGCGCTCGGCCACGCCTGTGAGCCCCGCCGCGGCGCGCTGTTGCGCCACCTCACCACGTGCGAGGCGTGCCGGCGCGACTACGCCGAGCTCGTCGCCGGGGTCGACCGCGTGCTCGTCGCCGCCCCGGCCGCCGACCCGCCGCCCGGCTTCGACCGCGCCGTCCTCGCGGCGATGGGGATGTCGGAGCGCACCGCGACGGCGCCCGGCGCCCGTCCGACCTCGGCGGCTGGCGCGCGTCCGACCACCGCGCCCGGCGCCCGTCCGACCACGGCGGCTGTTGCCCGTCCGGCGACGGCGCCCGCCGCCCGTCCCCGCCGGCCACGGCGCCGCGCCCTCGTGCTCGCGGCCTCCGTCGCCGCGGCGGCGGGCGCGGCGCTCGGCGCTGTCGTCACCGCCACCGTCGTGGGGGACCAGCCCGCCGCGCAGGTCGCCGCCGGGACCCCGATGGTCACCGCCGGCGGTGACCGGGTGGGCAGCGTCGCCACCAGCTACTACGACGGCGGCCCCGTGCTGGTCCTCGACGTCGCCGGCCGGCCCGGCGCGACCTACGAGTGCCGCCTGGTTCACGAGGACGGCACCAGCGAGACGATGGGGCGCTGGACGCTGGGTCAGGACGCGGCGACCTGGGTGGTGCCCGCGCCGGCGCGGGCCGGCGGCGAGCTGCAGCTGGTCACCCCGGCCGGGCAGGTGTGGGCGACCGCCCGGCTCTGAGATCTGACGTGACCGGGGTGATGCCGCCCTGCTCGGGCCGGCGCCGGTTTCTGTGGCGGATCCTTCACGCGGGCCTCGGCAGGACGTCGACGGGAAGAGGCGCCAGAGCGCCACAAGCGGTGCAGATGGTGCGAATCTCGGGACCATCCGCGTCCCGTGCGTCACTCCAGCACCGTTCGTGGCATTTTGCGGTGCGGTTCGCGCGGGACCGCCGCGCGCCGGGGCCCATGCGCGCCGAGGTGGCGCGACGTTCGGCGTGGCGCGGAACGCCATGTTTCGCGCCCAGCGGAGGGAGTCGCAGACGGCTGGGGGCGGGCCTTGCACTCGCCGGTCGAGAGTGCCAATATCGAGTTAGCACTCTCCCGGTGAGAGTGACAAGAACTACCGGCTGGCCGGCGAGGCCAGGGATCCGTCGGGACATGACCGGCGGCGCCCGGGTCGTCCGTCGCGGGCGCTTGGTCAGCCACACCCGCCATCAGTGGAGGATTGAAGCATGGCCAAGACCATCGCCTTCAACGAGGAGGCCCGTCGCGGCATGGAGCGGGGTCTCAACACCCTCGCCGACACCGTGAAGGTCACCCTCGGCCCGAAGGGTCGCAACGTCGTTCTGGAGAAGAAGTGGGGCGCCCCCACCATCACCAACGACGGCGTGTCCATCGCCAAGGAGATCGAGCTCGACGAGCCGTACGAGAAGATCGGTGCGGAGCTCGTCAAGGAGGTCGCCAAGAAGACCGACGACGTCGCGGGTGACGGCACCACCACCGCCACCGTGCTCGCCCAGGCGCTCGTCAAGGAGGGTCTGCGCAACGTCGCCGCCGGCGCCAACCCGATCGCCCTGAAGCGGGGCATCGACAAGGCCGTCGAGGCTGTCACCGAGCAGCTGTTCAAGCAGGCCAAGGAGATCGAGACCAAGGACGAGATCGCCGCCACCGCGGCCATCTCCGCCGGCGACAACGCGATCGGCGAGCTCATCGCCGAGGCGCTCGACAAGGTCGGCAAGGAGGGCGTCGTCACCGTCGAGGAGTCCAACGCCCTGGGCCTGGAGCTCGAGCTCACCGAGGGCATGCGCTTCGACAAGGGCTTCCTCTCCGCCTACTTCGTCACCGACCCGGAGCGCCAGGAGGCCGTCCTCGAGGACGCCTACATCCTGCTCGTCGAGTCCAAGATCTCGAACGTCAAGGACCTGCTGCCGCTGCTGGAGAAGGTCATCCAGTCCGGCAAGCCGCTGGCGATCATCTCCGAGGACGTCGAGGGCGAGGCGCTGGCCACCCTGGTCGTCAACAAGATCCGCGGCACGTTCAAGTCCGTGGCCGTCAAGGCCCCCGGCTTCGGCGACCGCCGCAAGGCGATGCTGCAGGACATGGCGATCCTCACCGGCGGCACGGTCATCTCCGAGACCGTCGGCCTCAAGCTGGAGAACGCCGACCTGTCCCTGCTCGGCCGCGCCCGCAAGGTCGTGGTGACCAAGGACGAGACCACCATCGTCGAGGGTGCCGGCGACGCCGACATGATCGAGGGGCGCGTCCAGCAGATCCGCAAGGAGATCGAGAACTCCGACTCCGACTACGACCGCGAGAAGCTCCAGGAGCGCCTCGCCAAGCTGGCCGGCGGCGTCGCCGTCATCAAGGCCGGCGCGGCCACCGAGGTCGAGCTCAAGGAGCGCAAGCACCGCATCGAGGACGCGGTGCGCAACGCCAAGGCCGCCGTCGAGGAGGGCATCGTCGCCGGTGGTGGCGTGGCCCTCATCCAGGCCGCCAAGGACGCGTTCGCCAACCTCTCCCTCGAGGGCGACGAGGCGACCGGCGCGAACATCGTGAAGGTCGCGGTGGACGCCCCGCTCAAGCAGATCGCCATCAACGCGGGCCTCGAGGGTGGGGTCGTCGCCGAGAAGGTGCGCTCCCTCCCCGCCGGCCAGGGCCTCAACGCCGCCACCGGCGAGTACGAGGACCTGCTGGCCGCCGGCGTCAACGACCCGGTGAAGGTCACCCGCTCTGCCCTGCAGAACGCGGCCTCCATCGCCGGCCTGTTCCTCACCACCGAGGCCATCGTGGCCGACAAGCCGGAGAAGGCCGCTGCGCCGGCCGGCGGTGGCGAGCCCGACATGGGCGGCATGGGCTTCTGAGCCCAGCCCCTGGCGCCAGCCGCCAGGACTGATCACAGACGAGGGGCGGCATCCCGGAAGGGGTGCCGCCCCTCGGCGTACCCGGGCGGGCGCCGCGCCGCGCCTCCCACCACGTGAGACCGTGCCAGATTCGCGACATCTGTCGCCCGCGCCGGGGCATAGTGGAGACGGCCAGCGTGAGACGGCTGGCGATGCGACTGGGGGGTTGCAGATGGGGCACACGGCCATGCGCGTGGTGGACGAGCGGCGGGACCTGCTCGAGGTCGGCCAGCGGCTCGTGCAGGAGTTCCGAGGACGGCGCTGCGCAGGGGCGGTGCTGTCGGAGGTGACGATCTGCCGCGCGGTGCTCGTGCGGGCGGGCGTGCGCGCCGGCCTCGCCACCGCCACGGAGGCCATGGCGCGGTGCCGCCTGCAGCGCCGGGAGGACGCCGACGCGGCCGAGGAGCTGGCGCGCCGTCGGGTGCAGCGGATCCGCTGACCCCGCGCGCGTTCCGGCTCGGCTGGGGCCGTGCGGTGGGCGCGGTCAGTTGGGGCTGTCGTCCCCGGCGCCCGTGAGCGCCCGGCGCGCGTGCCGGCACGCCCGCAGCAGCCGGTCGGCCAGGGCGGTCGCGTCGACGGTGGCGAAGCGGGCGGTGGGCAGGGCGACGGTCAGGGCGGCGTGCTCGCCGTCGATGACGCCCAGCGACGCGCCGATCGCCGTCACCCCGGGCTCGCTCTCGTCGTGGTTGAGTCCGAAGCGGTGGGCGCGCACGGCCGCGAGCTCGCGGTGCAGGGCCGGCAGGCTGTCGATCTGCTCGCCGGGCCAGGGGGTCAGGCCGCCGGGGTGGAGGGCGTCGACGGCGTCGTCGTCGAGGTCGGCGAGCATCGCCTTGCCGCCGGAGGTGCAGTACGCGGGCATGTTCGCGCCGGTGCGCAGCCCCACGCGCAGCGGCTGGGTGCCCTCGATGCCGTCGGCGAAGCGCACCTCCGCGCCGTCGCGGACCATGAGGTGCACCGTCTCGCCCACCTCGGCGTAGAGGTGCTCCAGGTAGGGGCGGACCCGCTCGGGCAGCGGGGGAGCCGCCGCCGTCCGGCCCAGCCCGAGCAGCTCGGGGCCGGGGTGGTACAGGCGCCGGTCGCCCTGGACGGCGAACCCGCGGTGGGCGAGCGTGGAGAGCAGGCGGTGCGCCGTCGACGCCGCGACGTCGAGCTCGCGCCCGGCCTCGGTGACGCTCAGGGTGCCGCGGTCGGCCAGGAGCGTCAGCAACGTGAGGGCACGGTCGACCGCCTCGATGCGGTACGGATCACTTTTCTGCTGCACGGAACGACCGTAGCGGCTCGTTGCGTTCAGTGGAAGTCTGTGGCTAAAGTCCTATCAACCTTGTGGTGGTCGTCACGACGCGTCCGTACGGCCGACCGCCCCGCGCTCTCGAGGAGGAGGCACTCATGTCGACAGACCAGGTCATCATGGCCGGTGGAGGAATCGGTGGCCTCGGGGCGGCGCTCATGCTCGCCCGCCGGGGCGTGAAGGTCCGCGTGCTCGAGCGGGCGCCGGAGTTCGGTGAGGTGGGCGCGGGCCTGCAGCTCGCCCCGAACATCACCCGCATGCTCAAGGAGGTCGGCGTCTTCGAGAAGATCGCGCCGGTGTCCGTCTTCCCCAAGCGCCTCGTGTTCATGAACGCCAAGACCGGCGAGCAGCTCACCACGCTCGACCTCGCGGACGCCGAGAGGCGCTACGGCGCGCCCTACGTGGTCCTGCACCGCAGCGACCTGCTCAACGCCCTCCTCGAGGCCGCGCAGGCCGAGGAGAACATCACGCTGCACACCCACTCCATGGTCGAGGGCATCGAGGACCGCGGCGACCGGGTCGTGGTGCGCACCGCAGCCGGCGAGGAGTACACCGGCGAGCTGCTGCTGGGCGCCGACGGGCTGCACTCGCGGGTGCGCAAGGAGATCGTCCACGACGAGCCCATCAACTCGGGCTACGTCGCCTACCGCGGCGCCGTGCCGGTGGAGGACGTCGACCGCCGCATGGCCATGGACGAGGTCGTCGTGTGGATGGGCCCGGGCATGCACCTGGTCCAGTACCCCGTGCGCGCCGGCAAGCTGTACAACCAGGTCGCCGTCTTCCGCAGCCAGGAGTTCCTCGAGGGCAAGGAGGACTGGGGCACGCCCGAAGAGCTCGACCGCACCTACGCAGGCATGTGCGAGTCGGTGCGCGTGGCCATCCCGTCCCTGCAGCGCAACGCCCGCTGGGCCATGTTCGACCGCGAGCCCGCCGCGACGTGGACCAAGGGCCGGGTCTCGCTGCTCGGCGACGCCGCGCACGCCATGCTCCAGTACCTCGCCCAGGGCGCCGGGCAGTCCCTGCTCGACGGCGCCGCCCTGGCCCGGGCGCTCCCCGTTCTGGGGGAGGGCGCCTGGTCCAGCGAGGCGCTGGCCGACGCGCTCCAGACCTACGAGGACGAGCGCGTCGCCTTCGCCGGCACCGTCCAGTCCACCGCCCGGACCTGGGGCGACATCTGGCACGTCGACGGCTACGTGCCGATGATCCTGCGCGACGAGGTGTTCCGCAGCCGGGACGTGTACGACTACTCGTTCGTCGACTGGCTGTACGGTCCCGTCCAGGACGCCGTCGCCGCGCAGCCGGCCGCGGACGGCGCCGCGCAGCCCGTCGGCGCCGCCCCGGTCGTCCCGTCCGCCGCCCCGGCGGAGTCCACGACCCGCACCCCCGCCCACGCCTGAGGAGGAGATCGACGATGACCACCACCGACGAGCCCATCGACCACGCGTCCGTCCAGAACCAGATGACCCAGGGCGACAGCCCCGAGCTGGGGCAGCTGTACCGGGACTTCGGCGCCGAGCACCTCATCCCGCTGTGGACCCAGATCGACGACCTCATGCCGATGCACCCCCAGCCCAAGGCGGTGCCGCACGTGTGGCGCTGGTCCACGCTGTACCCGCTGGCCCAGCGCTCCGGTGACCTCGTGCCGGTCGGGCGCGGCGGCGAGCGGCGGGCCATCGCGCTGGCCAACCCGGGGCTGCCCGGGCGCGCGTACGTCTCCCCGACCCTGTGGGCGGCGATCCAGTACCTCGGCCCGAAGGAGACGGCGCCGGAGCACCGCCACTCCCAGAACGCGTTCCGGTTCGTCGTCGAGGGCGAGGGCGTGTGGACGGTCGTCAACGGCGACCCGGTGCGCATGTCCCGCGGCGACTTCCTGCTCACCCCGGGCTGGAACTTCCACGGCCACCACAACGAGACCGACCAGCCGATGGCCTGGATCGACGGCCTCGACATCCCCTTCTCGTACCAGAACGACGTCGGCTTCTTCGAGTTCGGCTCCGAGCGGGTCACCGACTACGCCACCCCGAACTTCTCCCGCGGCGAGCGGCTGTGGTGCCACCCGGGCCTGCGCCCGCTGTCGGGCCTGCAGAACACGGTCTCCTCGCCGATCGGGGCGTACCGCTGGGAGTTCACCGACCGGGCCCTGACCGAGCAGCTGCTGCTCGAGGACGAGGGGCAGCCGGCCACGATCGAGCAGGGCCACGCGGCCGTCCGGTACGTCAACCCCACCACCGGCGGCGACGTCATGCCGACGATCCGGGCGGAGTTCCACCGCCTGCGCGCCGGCACCGCCACGCCGACCCGCCGCGAGGTGGGCTCGAGCGTGTTCCAGGTCTTCGAGGGCCACGGCTCCGTGGTGCTCGACGGCACCGAGCACAAGCTCGACAAGGGCGACCTGTTCGTCATCCCGTCGTGGGTGCCGTGGTCGCTCCAGGCCGAGGAGCAGTTCGACCTGTTCCGATTCTCGGACGCTCCGATCATGGAGCGTCTGCACTTCGACCGCGTCCACGTCGACGGAGGAAACCGATGAAGCTTGCCACCCTGCGCCTGTCCGAGGGCCGTACCGTCGCCGTCCGGGTGGACGGTGAGACCGGCGTCGAGACCGGGCACACCGACGTCGGCGCGCTGCTGCGCGCCGGCGGCCTGGAGGCCGCCGCGGCGGCCGACGGCGCCCGCCACGATCTCGCCGGCGCCGACCTCGCCCCGGTGGTGCCCGCGCCGGGCAAGATCGTGTGCGTCGGGCTGAACTACCGCAACCACATCCTCGAGATGGGTCGCGAGCTGCCCGAGTACCCCACGCTGTTCACCAAGTTCCCCGAGGCCCTCATCGGCCCGCGCGACGAGATCCAGATCCCGCCGGAGTCGGACAAGATCGACTGGGAGGGCGAGCTCGCCGTCGTCGTCGGCACAACGGTGCGCCGCGCCTCCGCCGCGGAGGCCGAGGCCGCGATCGCCGGCTACGCCGTCCTCAACGACGTGACCATGCGGGACTGGCAGTACCGGTCCCCGCAGTGGTTCCAGGGCAAGGCCTGGGAGAACAGCACCCCGATCGGCCCGGTGCTGGCCACCGCCGACGAGATCCCGGGCGACGCGCAGATGGTCACCCGGCTCGACGGCGAGGAGCTCCAGCGCACCCCGATCGACGACCTCGTGTTCAACGCGGTGGACCTGGTGCGCTACATCTCGACGATCTTCACGCTCAACCCCGGCGACGTGATCGCCACCGGCACCCCCGGCGGGGTCGGCCACGCCCGCAAGCCCGCCCGGTACATCAGCGCCGGGCAGACCCTGACGACGACGATCGACGGGATCGGCGAGCTGGTCAACGTCGCGGTCGCCGAGCGGGTGGACGCGGTCGCGGCGGCCGGGGAGGCGGCCCGGGCATGAGCGTGACCTCGGAGGAGGCCGCCCGGGAGGCCCTGCGCCAGCGGCAGGGCGCCGGGGCGCGGTACGACTCCCCGGCCGCCCCGGCCCGCGAGCTGGCCTGGGCCCGGCGCGGGACGGCGTACTTCGCGCGCAAGCTCAACGAGCTGACCGACGCCGAGCTGTACGACCCGAGCCTGCTGCCGGGCTGGACCCGGGCGCACCTGGTGGCGCACGTGGGCTACAACGCCCGGGCGCTGACCCGGCTGGTGGAGTGGGCGCGCACCGGGGTGGAGACGCCCATGTACGCCTCCACGGAGCAGCGCAATGCCGAGATCGAGCGGGGCGCGACCCTGCCGGCGCGGGCGCTGCGCAACCTCTTCGCCCACGCCGAGGTGCACCTCAACGTCGAATGGCGCGACCTGACCGACGCCGGGTGGGACGCCCAGGTGCGCACCGCGCAGGGCCGGCTCGTCCCGGCGCGGGAGACGGCGTGGATGCGCACCCGCGAGGTGTGGGTGCACGCCGTCGACCTGGACAACGGCGGGAGCTTCGACGACGTCCCGCCCGACCTGCTGGCCGAGCTGCTCGCGGACGTCCAGCGGTCCTGGGCGCGCCGGGAGGAGCGGGTCGGCCTCACCCTCGCACCCACCGGGGGCGAGCCGGTGGTCGTCGGGAACGGCGGCCCCACCGTCTCCGGCGCCCTGCCGGACCTCGTGCGGTGGCTGACCGGCCGCGGCGTGCGGCGCCTGACCAGCTCGGACGGGGAGATCCCGGACATCCCGCGCTGGTTCTGACGGGACGACGGCGACGGCCGGGCGGGTCTGCGGACCCGCCCGGCCGTTCGCGTCGGCGGGCCCGCGGGGGCGGCGACCGCTAGGGGTGCAGGTGGACCTTGTGGTGCTCGATGGCGGCCAGGTCGTCCGAGGTGGTGCGGAGCAGCCGGTCGGCCAGGTCGCGCAGCGCCCGGGCGGCGGCCAGCTCCTCGCCGATCTCCGGGACGTCGTGGTCGTCGGGGTTGAGGCGGGCCCGCCCGTAACCGTCGAGCGTGCCGCCCGCGGAGGTCGTGAGGACGGCGTGGGCCGTGGTGATCGGCTCGTCCGAGCTGACCTCCTCGGCGGTGAACAGCTGGATCCGGACGTTCCACGTGTGCGCCATGACGGGCCTCCTCTCGCGGCGACGGCCTTGTCGCCCCTCCATCGTCCGGCACCGGGTCCGACGGCGTCCAGAGACCTTGGTCGCCCGGCGCGGCCGGGCCCGCGCCCGCCGGAGGGGCCACCTGGGTGACGGCTCGTGCGGCGGGCGGCTACCGGGCCAGCCGGATCTTCTGGTGCTCGATCTTCGACAGGTCGTCGGAGGTGGCCTTGAGCAGCCGGTCGGCGAGGTCCCGCAGGGCGCGGGCGGTGGCGAGCTCCTGGCCGACCTCGGGGTGCGGCTCGTCGTCGGGGTTGCGGCGGGCGCGCCCGTAGCCCTCCACCCGCTGGCCGCCCTCCTTGGTCAGCACCGCGTGCGCGGTGCCGTTGTCGCCGGAGATGACGACGTCGATCGCGATGCTCCAGGTCTCGTTGCTCGTCTCGGTCATGACGCACGCTCCTTCGCCGGTTTCCCACCATGGTCCGGCGCGTGCGGGGACGGCGTCCATACCCGCGCGCGACGGCCGCCCCGGGTGCCGGCCTGCCGGTCAGTCCCCGGCGAGGCGCTCGAGCTCGGCGGTGACGTTGCGCCGCGCCGCGTCCTCCCACCGGGCCCGGCCCTGCGGGGTGGCGAAGAGCGGTGCGTGGGCCAGCAGCGCGCGCAGCACCTCGGCGCGGCCGGCGCGGAACTGAGGCTCGGGCACGTGGTGGTACTCCGCGCGGACGGCGGCGGCGTAGCGCCGGTAGCGGGTCGGCGAGGAGGCGAGGATGGCCAGGTCGGCGTCGCACAGCGCGGCCCCGGCGACGTCGCCCGCGGCGGGCGCGTGGGTCGCGGTCAGCCGCACGAGCCGGACCACCTCGGCGCGCTCGTCGGCGGGCAGGTGGTCGGCGAGCCAGCCGTCGGCCAGGTCCGCCGAGCGCTCCTCGTCCGCGCCCGGCGCGCCGTCGTAGACGGCGTCGTGGAACCACGCGGCGAGCACCACCGCGCGGGTGACCGTCGCCCCGGCCGCGGCCAGCACCTCGAGGTGCTCGAGGACGTCGGCGAGGTGGGCGTCGTCGTGGTAGCGCCGGTGCGGCTCGGTCCACCGCGCCAGCAGCGAGGCCCCGAGCGCCGCCCAGGCGGACGGGTCGGACTCGTGGGCGAGGGACGCCCAGCGGCGGGCCAGGTCGTCGCGCCGGCGGCGCGCGCGCACCGCCGGCCGATCGGCGCCGCGCACCCGCAGCCCGGAGCGCCGCAGCCGGGTGAGCAGCTCCCGGGCGCTGACCGGCTCGGCGCCCGCCGCCACGAGCTCGGGCAGGCGCTCGGCCGGCACGTCGTAGTGGTCGAGATCGAAGGCCCGCGGCGGCACGGCGGCCGCCCGGGCGAAGGCGTGCAGCTCCTCGAGCGAGGCGTCGGAGACCAGGTGCGCCCAGACCGTCCCGTGCGCGGGCCAGCGGGGCGGGTCGACGAGGATGGCCACGTCGCGATGCTACGGGGCGCGGCTCACCGCGCCGTCCGCGCGACGGCGACCGGGCGCTCGGCGGTGCTGAGCACCCCCTGGCTCACCGAGCCGAGCATCAGCCCGGTGAACCCGCCGAGGCCCCGGCTGCCCACCACGACCAGGGACGCGCCCGACGCCGCCCGGAGCAGCGCCTCGACGGGGTGCTCGCGCGCGCTGTTGAGGGTGACCGTGACGTCCGGGTAGCGCTCCGCCGCCCGGTCGACGGCGGCCGCGGTCGCCTCCGCCTCCTCCTCCAGCGCGGCGTCCTCCGACCGGACCCAGAAGCCCGGGGGCACGTTGAGCGGCAGGCCGGGCTCGACGTACGCGGCGTGCACCGCCAGGACGGGGCTCCCGCTGCGGGCCGCGTGGGCGAGGGCGAAGTCGAGGGCCATCGAGGCGCCGGGCGAGGTGTCGACCCCGACCACCACCGGGCCGGTGCGGGGCTCGCCGCCGCGCACGATCACCACCGAGCTGTGGGCGTGGGCCGCCACCTGCTGGGAGACGGAACCGAGCAGCTTGCCCGTGAGGCGACCGTGCCCGTGAGCCCCGACGACCACCAGCGCGGCGCCGAGCGAGGCCCGCACCAGCTCGCGTGCGGGGCGCCCCAGGAGGAACTGCGACGTGACGGCGAGTCCCTCGTGAGCCGCTCGCACCTCCTCGGCCGCCTGCGCCACGTCGGAGTCCGCGGTCGGGGGTGGCTGGTCCTCGGCGAAGATCCCGTATGCGGCGCTCAGCGACAGGTCGGGCACCACCTGGACGACGTGCAGGGGCGCGGTGCGCCGCACCGCCTCCTCCGCCGCCCAGGCCAGGGCCTGCCGGGACAGGTCGGACCCGTCGAACCCGACGATCACGCCGCTCGTCCCGTGCGGGGTGACGGCCGGCCGCGGGGCGGGGGCGGGGGTGGACGAGGACGACATGGCGGGACCCCTCTCGCGCGGACGGCGGCCGCCGGCACGCGGCGACCTCGTCGCCGCCGACGGGCACCGTCGACCGTCTGTGCGGACAGTCTCCCGCGCGCTCCCGGGCCTGGAAAGGGGCCAAGGTCCGGGCGCTAGCCGGAGAACAGGCTGTGGGCGCTGGCCTCGGCGTCGGCGTAGGTCCGCGCGGCCACGTCCAGCGCGCCGGTGATCTGCTCCAGCGCCGCCTCCACCTGCGCCTGGGCCACCCGCCACTGGTCGGCGCAGGCGCCGAAGGCCGCCGACGCCCCGCCCGTCCAGCTGCCCTGCAGCTGGACGAGGTGCCCCAGCATCGCGGCGACCTCCGCCCGGATCGTGCCGGCGGTGGCGCGGGTCTGCGCCGCCGCCTGGGCGACCTCGGCGCTGTCGACCTGGTAGCGCACCATGGCTGCCTCCCTCGCTCGCGCGCACCTCCTGCGGTGCGCTCTCGCCGGCGAGGCTAGGGACGCACGGGGACGGTGCGCGTCACCGTGGTGGAGGGCTGTGGACGCGGCGGCAATGACGGCCCGGGCGCCCGGCTCAGCGCGCCCGCTTGTCCCGCTTGCGGCGCGGTTCGAGCAGCTCCGGCTCGCGCTCCATGCCGTGCTGGGGCGGGACCGGCACCGGCGGGCCGGCTGGGCGGTCGAGGCCCGGGTCGGCGGTGTCGGGCGAGGCAGCGGAGCGGGCCTGCCGGCGCTCGCGGAAGGCCGCCTGGGCCTCCTCGCGTTCGGCGCGCACGGCGGCGAGCCGGTCGCGCTGGCTGCGCTCGCGCTCCGCGCGGGCCTGGCGCACCGCCTCCTCGATCCGCTCGCGAGAGCTCTGCGCGGCCGCCCGGCGGCCGGCCGGGGCGTCGTCGTCGACCTGGGGGCGGGGCGCCAGCGGGTCGAGATCGTCGGGCATGGCCTCGAGAGAGGAGACCTGCGCAGTCCGCGGCTCCACCGGGACCGGCGTCCGGCCCGCCTCGGCGGGCGTGGGCGAGGTGGCGGCGCGGGCGGGGGACACGGCGCTGGGCGCGGGGCGGACGGGGACGACGGCGGCGCCGGCGCCGGGGACCCCGGGAGGGCCGGACTCGGCCCCGCGCGGGCCGACGGTCGACGCCGGGGTGGCCGCGGACAAGGGGCCCAGGTCGTGGGGACGGACCACCGACGCGTGGGGCTCCGCCGTCCCCCGCTTGCCCGGGCCCGCCTCGCTGGCGACCAGGCCGTGCGCCGCCTCGGCCTCGGTGACGGAGTCGCCGGGCGCGGGCGTGCCGAGCACGGCCAGCTCGCCGCGCAGCCGCTCGAGCTCGGCCTGGAGGTTCTCGCGGGCGCTGTCCTCCCACTGCCCACCCAGGGGGCTGAGGAAGATCTGACGCCGGCCGAGGAGCTTGGTGACGATCGCCCGGCGCGCCTCGAGGTAGTGCCGCAGCGGCAGGTGCGCGTACTCCTCGCGCACCGCCGTGCGGTAGGCGCGGTAGTGCTGCGGGTCCGCGGCCAGCACGGCGAGGTCGGCGTCGCACAGGGCGAGGGCGTCGATGTCGCGCGGGTCGGCGTCGTGCCGCTTGAGGTTGAGGATGAGGTAGGCCACCCGGGCGGTGACCTTCTCGGGCACGCCCAGCGCGGTGAGCTCGGTGGTGGCCAGCTCGGCGGAGGCCACCTCGTCCTCGCCGCCGCTGCGGGAGTAGGCCTTGGACGGCGTGGAGCTGAACACGGCGCCGTGGTACCAGGTGGCGAGCCGGACCACGTCGGGGTGGTGGGTCTCCTCGGCGAGCTCATCGACGCGCGCGAGGACGTCGACGAGGTGCTTGAGGTTGTGGAAGTGGCGGTCCGGCTCCTGCCAGCGCGCGAGAAGCCTGCGGCAGGTTTCCTCGATCTCCTCCCGGGGCGCGGTGGCGCCGACGGCGAGGACGCTGCGGACGAAGGCGGAGGGCAACCATTGTGGTACGTCGGTGACGCCCATGGCTCCGTTCCCTTGACGGTTCGTGTCCAGAGCCCCGAGCGTAGACCGACGCCGCAGGGAATCAAGTCCCGATAGGGACGGCACCGTCCGGGGTGGCGCGTCTCACCGACGCCGGCCTGACGGCAACCGTGGCCCGGCCCGGCCAGGCCCAGGGCGGTCGGGGAGGTCACCCGCGCCGTCGGGCGAAGGCGACCCCGCGCCGTCGAACGTGACCCCGCGCCGTCGACGGTGACCCCGGCCGTCGGGCGAACGTAACGCCCCGCCGTCGGGCGACGGCGACCCACGGTGCCGGCGGCCCGCCCACGTCGCCGTTCCGGCCGCGAAGGGTGTCGGGTACGGGCACCGATCCCCGGTATTGTCAGCGGAATGTCATCATCCTTGGACGGGGCGCATGTGCTCCTGACGGGCGCCACGGGATTCGTCGGCCAGGCCGTCCTCGAGAAGATCCTCTCCGCCTACCCGACCACCCGGGTGAGCGTGCTCGTCCGACCCCGCGGCGACCTCACCGCGCAGATGCGCGTGGACAAGCTCCTGCGCAAGCCCGCCTTCCGCACCTGGCGGGAGGCGGTGGGCGAGGAGGCGGCCGCGGCGGCGGTGCGCGAGCGCGTCACCGTGCTCGAGGGCGACCTGGGCGCCCTGCCCCCGCTGCCCGGCGACGTCGACGTCGTCATCCACTCCGCGTCCACGGTCTCCTTCGACCTGCCCATCGACGAGGCGTTCACGGCGAACGTCGGCGGCCCGCTGTCCCTGTACCAGGCGCTGCTCGCCACCGGGGCGGACCCGCACGTCGTCCACGTCTCCACCAGCTACGTCGCCGGCCTGCGCAAGGGCGTGGCCGAGGAGCGCGCCCTGGACCACTCGGTGGACCGCGAGCGCGAGTTCGCCTTCGCACTGACCGCCCGGGAGGAGGTCGAGGCGGCCTCGCGCCGCCCGGAGGTGCTGCGCCAGCTGCTGGCCGAGGCGCAGACGGCCCACCGCCGCGCCGGCGCCCGCGCCGTCGCCGAGGCCGCCGAGGAGGCCCGCCAGGAGTGGGTGCGCCACGAGCTCGTCGAGGCCGGCCGCACCCGCGCCAACACCCTGGGCTGGACCGACGTCTACACCTTCACCAAGGCGCTCGGCGAGCGCGTCGCCGAGGACCTGTGGGCCGGCGCCGGCCACCGGCTGTCCGTGGTGCGCCCGACCATCATCGAGTCGGCGCTCAAGCACCCCTACCCGGGCTGGATCGACGGGTTCAAGGTCGCCGACCCGCTCATCGCGGCCTACGGGCGCGGCATGCTGCCGGAGTTCCCCGCGCTCGCGGACACCGTGCTCGACGTCATCCCGGTGGACTTCGTCGTCAACGCCATCCTCGCCGCGGCCGCCGCGCCGCCGGCGCCGGGCGGGGCGAACTACTACCAGGTCTCCTCCGGGCTGACCAACCCGCTGCCGCTGGGCCAGCTGGTCCGGCTCGTGCGCGAGTACTTCAAGGCGCACCCCCTCACCGACGCCGAGGGCGCCCACGTGGCGGTGCCCGCGTGGTCCTTCCCGCACACCGGGGCCGTCGAGCGGGCGCTGCGCCGGCGCGAGCGCGCCGTCGAGCTCGCCGACCGCGCCGTGGGCCGCCTGCCCGCCACGGTGCGCACGCGCAAGTGGATCTCCGGCCTGCACCGGGCGCGCCGCGACCTCGGCACGCTGCGCAAGTTCACCAACCTCTACCAGCCGTACACCCAGACCGAGGTGATCTTCGACGACGCCCGGCTGCGCGAGCTGCACGCGGCGCTGCCGGCGGAGCGGCAGGACGCCCACGGGTTCGACGTCACCGAGATCGACTGGCGCCGCTACCTGCAGGAGATCCACATCCCCAACGTCCCCGGGCTCATGCGCAGCCGCGGCGGGGCGTCCTCGCCGACGGCGCCGGCGGAGCTGACCGAGCGCACCGACGTCCTCGCGGTGTTCGACCTGCAGCGCACCGTCGCCGCCGCCACGCTCGTGGAGCAGTACCTGTGGGTCGAGCTGGCCGCCAAGCCGGCGACGAGCTGGCCGGCCTCGCTGGCCAACCTCGTCGCGCTGGGCCCGCGCTACCTGCAGGCCGAGCGCCGCGACCGCGGGGACTTCATCCGTCAGTTCATGCGCCGCTACGAGGGCGTCAGCGAGGCCGAGCTGCGCGAGGTGGTCGCCAAGCGGGTGACGCCGTCGCTGCGGCGCGGGCTGCTGCAGGAGGCGCTGCGCCGGGTCGCGGCCCACCGCGCCGCCGGGCACCGCACCGTGCTGCTCACCGGGGAGATCGACGTCTTCGTCGAGCCCCTGGCCCCGCTGTTCGACCACATCGAGGCCGGGAAGATGGAGGTCGGCCCGGACGGGCGCTGGACCGGGCACCTGGCCGCCTCGCCGCTGGTGGGCGAGGCCCGCGCGGCCTGGCTGCGCCGCTACGCCCGCGAGGAGGGCCTGGACCTCAGCGCCTCCTACGCCTACGGCGACAGCTACGCCGACCGGTCCTGGCTGGAGGAGGTCGGGCACCCGCACGCGGTGAACCCCGACGCCAGCCTCTACCGTTATGCCAAGTCGCGGCGCTGGCCCGTTCTGACCTGGACCACCACCGCGGAGGGCCGGCTCTCCCCGGTCCTGCGGAGCATCAAGGGGGCGCAGAGGCGATGAGCACGGGAACCGGACAGCGAGGTCCGACGCTCGGGGCACGGCGCGCCGTGCCGCCGGGCGACTCGGTGCTGCGCGGGCGGGCCCTCATCACCGGGGGCACCTCGGGCATCGGGCTCTCCTTCGCCCACGCCCTGGCCGCGCGCGGCTGCGACCTCGTGCTCGTCGCCCGGGACGCGGCCCGCCTGGACAAGACCGCGGAGCAGCTGCGCTGGCGCTACGGCGTCGACGTCGAGACGCTGCGCGCGGACCTGGCCGACCGGGGCGACGTCGCCGCCGTTGCCGCCCGCCTCGAGGACGCCGACAACCCCGTGGAGGTGCTGGTCAACAACGCCGGCCGGGGCGTGCACGTGCGGCTCCTCGACGCCGACACCACCGAGCACGAGAGCGCGCTCGACCTCATGGTGCGCGCCGTCCTCGTCCTCGGCGGCGCGGCCGGCCGGGCCATGCGCGCGCGCGGCCACGGCGTCATCATCAACGTCTCCTCCGTCGCCGGGCTGATCCCCATGGGCATGTACTCGGCGATCAAGTCCTGGGTGCGCACCTACTCCGAGAGCCTGGCGCTGGAGCTGGCCGGCACCGGGGTGCGGGTGACCACGCTGCTGCCCGGCTGGGTGCGCACGGAGTTCCACGAGCGGGCCGGGATCCGGGCGAGCTCGATCCCCGGCGCGCTGTGGCTGGAGGCCGACGACGTCGTCGCCGAGTGCCTGCAGGACGTCGAGAAGGGCCGGCTGCGCTCGGTGCCGTCCAAGCGGTTCGCGGTGCTGGCCTTCCTCGCCGAGCACGGCCCGCGCCCGGCCGTGCGCCGGGTCACCGCCCAGCTGTCGCGGAGCCGGCGATGAGCGCCCCGCTGAGCCTGCGCCGCTACCGGGCGCGCTGGCACCGGTGGGCCCGGTTCGTCGCCCAGCGCCTCGTGCTGCGCTCGGTGGTGCGCACCACCACCGACGTCAGCGTCGAGGGCGCCGACAACCTCGACGGGCTGGCCGGCGGCCCGTTCGTCGTCGTCGCCAACCACACCAGCCACCTGGACGCCACGCTGATCGTCACCGGCCTGCCGCGCCGGCTGACCGCCCACCTGGCCGTGGCCGCCGCGGCCGACTACTTCTACAAGCAGTGGTGGGTCAAGGCGCCGACCTCGCTGTTCTTCAACTCCTACCCGGTGCACCGCACCGGGGGCGGGCGCGGCAAGGGCATGTCCGCCCGGCTGCTCGCCGCCGGGATGCCGGTGCTGATCTTCCCCGAGGGCACCCGCTCGCGCGACGGACGGATGAAGCGCTTCACGCCCGGCGCCGCCGCCCTGTGCGTGGGCCAGGACGTGCCGTGCGTGCCCGTGGCGCTCATCGGCACCGCCGAGGCCATGCCGGTGGGCCGGTCCTGGCCGGTGCCCGGCCGGCCCCCGGTGCGGATGCTCCTCGGGCGGCCCATGCGGCCCCACCCCGGCGAGAAGGCCCGCGACTTCAACGCCCGCGTGCAGGCCCGCATCGCCACCATGCTCACCATGCAGACCCCCTACGTGCTCGCCGACGGGCCGCAGGGCGGATCCGACCACCCCGAGGACAAGCAGCAGGAGGAGGCTTCGTGAACGGTGTCACGCACCAGAAGTGGTGGGGCTGGGGGGTGGAGGGCGTCGCCTTCCACCACGAGGACAAGCCCAAGCTGGCGCCGTTCGTGCTGGACAAGGTCGGCATCGACCTGCACGCCCCCGGCACCCCGCCGCCGGCGTTCGACGACCTCGCCGTGCCCGCCACCCGGCTGGGGGACGAGCTGGCCGCCACGCTGCGCCGCGCCGTCGGCGAGGACTACCTCGTCACCGCCGACCTCGACCGGGTGGTGCACACCTACGGCAAGGGCCTGGCCGACCTGGTCAAGGTCCGCGCCGGGCACCTCCCGCGGGTGCCCGACGTCGTCGTCTACCCCGGCGACGAGGACGAGGTCCGGGCGGTGGTCGACGCCGTCGTCGCCGCCGACGCGGTCCTCATCCCCTTCGGCGGCGGGTCGAACATCTCTGGCTCGCTCACCCCGCCGGCCGAGGAGGGACGCGTCGTCGTCTCCCTGGACCTGGGCCGGATGAACCGGGTGCTCGAGGTCGACGAGGCCGCGGGCCTGGCCCGCGTGCAGGCCGGCGTGCTCGGCCCGGACCTGGAGGACCAGCTCGGCGCGCGCGGGTGGACCATGGGCCACCAGCCGGACAGCTTCCGCCACTCCACCCTGGGCGGGTGGATCGCGACCCGCTCCTCGGGCATGCAGTCCGACAAGTACGGCGACATCGCCGACATCACCCGCGGCCTGCGGGTGGTCCAGCCCGGCAAGGTGGTCGTGCTGCGCCCGCTGCCCTCGACCTCCTCCGGCCCCAGCGTGCGCGAGATGATCCTCGGCTCCGAGGGCCGCCTGGGCGTGGTCACCGAGGCGTGGGTCAACGTCCACCGCGTGCCGGAGAACCGCGAGATCATCGCCTACCTGTTCCCGACCTGGGCGGCCGGGCTGGCCGCGATGACCGAGATCTCGGCCTCCGACGCCGCGCCGTCGGTCACCCGGGTCTCCGACGCCAACGAGACGCAGTTCTCCCTCGCGACGCAGAAGAAGAGCCGCGGGGTCAAGAGCAAGGTCTCCAAGGCCCTGTTCGCCGTCCTGGAGCGGCGGGGCTGGGACCTGGACCAGGCGTGCCTGTCCTACATCGGGTACGAGGGCGGCAAGGAGCGCGTGGCCCGCGAGAAGGCGATCGTCGGCAAGATCGTCAAGGCGCACGGCGGCATCAAGCTCGGCACCGGCCCCGGCGCCCTGTACGACCAGAAGAAGTTCGACACCCCCTACATCCGCGACTTCCTGCTCGACGTCGGTGGCCTCGCGGACGTCTCGGAGACGGCCGCGCCGTGGTCGAAGCTCATGGACGTCTACTCCGGCAGCGTGCGCGCGGCCCGTGAGGCGTTCGACCGGCTCGGGGTCAAGGGCTTCATCATGTGCCACCTCTCGCACAGCTATCACTCCGGCGCGTGCCTGTACTTCACGTTCGCGTTCCCGCCCGGCACCGACGACGTCGAGGAGCAGCTCGCGCGCTACTGGGAGGTCAAGAGCGCCGTCCAGCAGTCCTTCATCGACACCGGCGCCACGATCTCCCACCACCACGGTGTGGGAACCGACCACGCGCACTGGCTCGAGGAGGACATCTCCGAGGCCGGCACGGACGTCATGGTCGCGCTGCTGCGCGGGGTCGACCCGGGTCGCAACCTCAACCCCGGCACGCTCATCCCGGCCCAGCGGGAGTGGTGAGCGGGCCGGGTTCGACGGTGTGCCGGCGGGTACGTGCTGCCGGCGAACGGTGAGCCGCGCTCAGCGTTGGTGAGCCGCGGTCAGCGGCGAGGGACGGCCGGGCGCCCGGGTGGGCGTCCGGCCGTTTCGTGTCCGGGGCCGAGCCTTCGCCCGGGCCTTCGACCTCGCCGGAGAAGCGCGACCTCGCCGGGCCGTGCCGGTCACCGCCGGGGGGTCTGGTTCGGCGCCTCGGTGCGTGCGGGCGCCGGCGGGGACGACGGCGCAGCCTGGGCCGGTCCGGTGTCCTCGCGGGGTCCGGCGTCACCGGCTTCCTCCGGTGACTGGGCCGGTCGGGCGTCGCCGTCGGCCGGCGACGCAGCCGGCTCGCCCAGGCCTCCCGCCCCGCCGGGGGCCGCCGGCTCGCCTAGGCCTCCCGCCCCGCCGGGGGTCGCCGGCGCGGACGCGTCCTCCGGCCCCTGCGGGTGGTGCTCCCGCGGCCCGGCCACGGGCATGGCCACCTGCACGGTGGTGCCCCCGCCCGGGGTGGGCACGATGCGCACCCCGCCCTCGTGGGTGCCCATGATGGCGGCGACGATCGCCAGGCCCAGGCCCGAGCCGCCGGAGCTGCGGGTGCGGGAGGGGTCCACCCGGTAGAACCGCTCGAAGACCCGGTTGGCGTCCTCGGCGGCGATGCCCGGGCCGTGATCGCGGACCTCCAGCAGCGCCCAGCCGGCCTCGGGCAGCCCGACCGCGATCTCCAGCGGCGTGCCGGCCGGGGTGTGCTGCAGGACGTTGCCCACGAGGTTGGCGACCACCTGGCGGATCTTGTTCTCGTCCGCCCGCACGGTCAGCGGCGCCGGCGCGCCCTCGCCGGTCAGCGCGACCGCCCGGGAGGGGCGGTCGGGGGCCACGGCCCGCAGGTCGGCGACGGCGTCGGCCGCCACGGCCGCGAGGTCCACCTGGCGCAGGTCGAGCGGGCGCCCCTCGTCCAGGCGGGCGAGCTGGAGGAGGTCCTCCACGAGCGCGCCCATCCGCTTGGACTCGGCCTCGATCCGGCTCATCGCCTGCCCGACGTCGGCCACCCCGCCCATGCGGTACAGCTCGCCGTAGCCGCGGATGGTCGACAGCGGGGTGCGCAGCTCGTGGGAGGCGTCGGAGACGAACCGGCGCATCCGCTGCTCCGAGGCGCGCTGGGCGGCGAAGGACTGCTCGATCTGGGCGAGCATGACGTTGAGGGAGTGGGCCAGCGAGCCGACCTCCGTCGTCGGCGGCTGGGTCGGGACGCGGCGGGAGAGGTCGCCGGCGGCGATCGCCCCGGCGGTGGCCTCGATCTCGCGCAGCGGCCGCAGCGACCGGCGCACAGCCGCCCACGCGGCCAGCGCGCCCAGGGCGGCGATGAGCAGCCCGGAGACGACCAGCAGCTTGCCGGTGCTCGCCATGGTGGCGTCCACGGACACCAGCGGCAGCGCCACGGTCACCGCACCCACGGTGGGCCCGCCGGCGCTGAGCGGGTAGGTCACCGCGCGCCAGTGGATGTGCGAGCCGCGCCCGTCCAGCGTGACCGGCGTGGGGGTGCGGTTGAGGTCGTCGAGGTCGACGGCCGGCAGCCGCGGCGTGCCGAGCTGCTGCTGCAGGTGCGGGTTGGGGATCTCGACGGTGTGCCCGCCCGCGAGCTGGATCGCCAGGTAGTAGTTCGACGGCAGGATCGCCTGCTGCGCGCGGCCCGCCACGAGCTGGTCAACCGTGCGCTCGGCCAGCTCCTCCCCGCGGGAGGTCAGCTCGTCGTCGACCTGCTGGACGAGGTGGGCGTGCAGCACCGTCAGGGTGGTGACCCCCGCGCTGGCCAGGCCGACGAGCAGCAGCACCGTGATGATCGTGACGAGCCGGGCGCTGAGCGGGACGGCGCGCCACCGCTCCAGCGGGTGGTGCCGCTGGCGGGGGTGGCGCGGTTCCCGCGGATGCTGCCGCTCGCGCGGATGCTGCCGCTCGCGGGGGTGGCGCCGCATCAGCTCTGCTGGCGGAGCACGTAGCCGACGCCGCGGCGGGTGTGGATGAGCGGGCGGATGTCGGCGTTCGGCGCCAGCCCCAGCGCGGTCGCGGAGTCGAGCTTGCGGCGCAGGTAGGAGATGTAGGACTCCACGATCGCGGCGTCGCCGGCGAAGTCGTAGTCCCACACGTGGTCGAGGATCTGCGTCTTGGACACCACCCGCTCGGCGTTGATCATGAGGTAGCGCAGCAGCTTGAACTCGGTGGGGGAGAGCTCGACGAGCCGGCCGGCGCGGCGCACCTCGTGGGCGTCCTCGTCCAGCTCGAGGTCGGCGTAGCGCAGCACGGCGTCGTCGTCCTCCTCCGCGGGGCGGGTGCGCCGCAGGATCGCCCGGATCCGCGCGACGACCTCTTCGAGGCTGAAGGGCTTGGTGACGTAGTCGTCCCCGCCGACGGTCAGGCCCTGGACCTTGTCGCTCATGTCGTCGCGGGCGGTCAGGAACAGCACCGGGATGGCGTCGCCGTGTGCGCGCAGGCGCCGCAGCACGGTGAAGCCGTCCATGTCCGGCAGCATGACGTCGAGGACGACGAGGTCGGGACGCTGCTGGGCCGCCGCGCGCACGGCGGCGTTGCCGTCCTCGGCGGTGACGACGTCGAAGCCGGCGAAGCGCAGCGAGGCGGAGAGCAGCTCGCGGATGCTCGGCTCGTCGTCGACCACCAGCAGCTGGGCCTCGGCCGGCTTCTCCCCGGCGGGGCGGCGCGGGGAACGGGAGGTGGTGGTGGCGTCCATGGCTCCCAGTGTGACGCGTGGCGCTGGGGGTTGCCTGGGAGCGGGCTGGTGCGAGGCTGGGACGCCGCTCAGATCTGCACGGTGCCCTCGATGATCGTCGCGGTGTCCCCGCCCACCCAGATCTCGCCGTCCTCGGCCGCCACGTGCACCCGCCCGGCGCGGCCCAGCACGGTGCCCTGGGCGGCGAGATAGGCCGCCGGGGCCTCGCCGGTGTCCATGAGCCACTTCGCGAAGCCGGCGTTGAGGCTGCCGGTGACCGGGTCCTCGGTGCCGGTGCCCATGAGCGCGCGGACCTCGAAGTCGGGCCGCTCGTCCCCGCCGGCGGCGCCGTCGTCCTCCGGGTAGGGGCCGACAACCCCGACGAACAGCTCGCCGAGCCGGGCGGAGTCGGGGCGGATGGCGAGGACCTGCTCGGCCGAGGCCAGGCGCAGGCCGATCCACACCGGGCCGTTGACCAGCCAGGAGCTGTCGAGCACGTCCGCCGGGTCCAGCCGCAACCCGGCGACGGCCTGGGCCAGCGTGGCCGGGTCGACCGGCTCGTACCGGGTCAGCGGCGGCCCGGCGAAGGCCCACCGGCCCTCCCGCTCACGCAGCTCGACCAGGCCCGCGGCGCACTCCTGGACCAGCCGGCCCGGCGTGCGCGGGGTGCCGCCGGCCGCGCGCCAGGCGTGGGCGGAGCCGAGCGTGGGGTGCCCGGCGAAGGGCAGCTCCTCGTCGGTGGTGAAGATCCGCACCCGGTAGTCCGCCTCGGCGGTGGTGGGCGGCAGCAGGAAGGTGGTCTCGGACAGGTTGGTCCAGCGGGCGAACGCCTGCATGTCGTGGTCGCTCAGGCCGTCGCCGTCGACGACGACGGCTACCGGGTTGCCCCGGAAGGGCTCGGCGGAGAAGACGTCGACCTGGGCGAAGCGGCGCGGGTTCATGGTGCTCACCGTAGCGGGGGCCGCCGACACACCGGCGCGGCGGCCCGGCTCAGCGCGCGTCCCCGGGATCAGTGCCCGTCGTGGGTGACGCGCCCGCCCAGCACCGTCGCGGCCACCGGCATCGCCCGCAGGCCGGCGGCCGCCTCCGCCGTCGTCGCCGCCGGGGCCAGCGGGTCGGCGTCGAGGAGGACGACGTCGCCGCGCGAGCCGACCCCCAGCGTGCCCTGCCCGTCGGTGCTCGCCACCAGCGCCTCGGCGACGCTCAGCTGCTGCTCGGGGTGCCAGGGGGCCCGGTCGTCGCCGCTGCGGTGCACGGCGGCGGCCATGGCCAGCCACGGGTCCAGCGGCGCCACCGGTGCGTCGGAGCCCAGGGCCAGGGGGACGCCGGCGTCCAGCAGGGTCCGGAAGGGGAAGGCGTCCCCGGTGCGCCCGGGCCAGACCCGCTCGGCGACGTCGCGGTCGTCGAGCAGGTGCGCCGGCTGGACGCTGGCGACGACGCCAAGGCGGGCCATCCGCGCGGCGTCGGCCGGGGTGAGCAGCTGGGCGTGCTCGATGCTGCCGCGCGCGCCGGTGGCGGCGAAGGCGTCCAGGGCCAGCCCCACCGCGGCGTCGCCGATGGCGTGCAGGGCGACGGCGAGCCTGCCCTGGCGGGCCCGACGCAGCAGCCGGTCGAGCTCATCAGGCCCGACGGACTGCACCCCGCACGGGTGCCCGGCGTCGCCGGGGACGGGGTAGGCGTCGCGGCAGTGGGCGGTGCGGGTGTTGAGGGCGCCGTCGGAGATGATCTTCAGCGGCCCCATGGTGACCAGGCCCGCCCCGCCGGGCAGCGGGTCGCCGGTGCGCAGCCCGGCCGCGAGGACCGCCTCGAGCCGGTCGGGGTAGACCCCGGCGCGCACCCGCAGCAGGTCCAGGCCCTGGCCGATCCGCTCGGGCCACTCGCGCTCGTTCGCGGCGAACTCCACGTCCACGACGCCGACGACGCCGCGGCCCGCCGCGTCCGCGAGCGCCTGGCGGTAGCCGGCCGCCGCGTCCGCGCCGGGCAGCGACGGGACCTTGGCGAGCGCGGTGAACCACGGGCCCTCGCGCACCAGCCCGTCGTCGGCGGGCCCGCCCGCCGGCAGGCCGAGCAGGGCGCGCGCGGCGGAGCTGAGCCAGCCGCTGTGGACGTCGCCGGAGGCGAGCACGACCGCGGTGGCGCCGGCGACGGCGTCGAGCGCGCCGAGGGTGGGGACGTCGGGCCACAGGGCGTCGCGGAAGCCGAACCCGAGCAGGGGCCGGCCGGCCGGGTGGGCGGCGAGCCGGGCGCGGACGAGGTCGAGGACGGCGGCGGCGCTGCCCGCCGTCGAGAGGTCCAGGCGGCCAAACGTGCCCGCCCACTGCCCCAGGTGCACGTGGCGGTCCCACAGCCCCGGGACGGCCCACCGGCCGCCGGCGTCGAGGACCGGCTCGCCGGGCCGCGGGTCCAGGTGCGGGGCGACTGCGGTGACCTCGCCGTCGGCGATGCGCACGTCGACCGGGCCGTCGGGGGCCGCCGGGGCGGGGGCGCGGCCGGCGCGCGCGGCGACCGGCACGAGCCGCACCCGCCGCAGCACCAGCGGGGCGGTGCGGGCATCCGGCCCGGGCGGGACGGCGCCGGGGCGGGAGGCCGCGGCCGGCGAGGGCACGGGGCCTACAGGTAGCGGCTGGGGTCGAACGACGCGAGCGGGATAATCCGCACGCGCGGCAGGACGGCGTTGAAGGCGCCCAGGTCGTCCTCGAGGTCGTAGATCTGCAGGCCCCGGTCGGCGAGCCCGGCGAGCTCGGAGTTGAGGAACTCACGGAAGCAGAGCACGCCCACGCGGCGGCCGTCGTCGAGGAGGCGCTCGACCTGGGGGATGTAGTCGCCGTCGTGCGAGGCGAGCAGCACGTCCCCGCTGCCCTGGGCGAGGATGGCCTCCATCGTGCGCTGGATGCCGATGTCGACGACCTTCTCGGTGCCGGTGCCCGCCAGCGGGATGGGGCGGAAGTCCATCGCCAGCAGCGCCTGGACGAAGCTCATCGGCATCTGCCCGCTGGTGGCGTTGAGGAAGAACAGCCCGCGGGCGTCCTCGTGCCAGACCTCCTGGGTGAAGTGGAGGATGCGGTCCCAGCGCGGCCGCTCCGCGGGCTCGGGCCGGCGGCCGAGAACGCTCATCCCCAGGGTGGCGTCGATGTTCTCGCCGTCGACGAGGAGGTACGTGGTGCGGTCAGCGCTCTCGGACATGCGCTCAGCGTAGTTGGCGACGTGGCGCGTCCGGCGCCATTGCCCGGGGCGTGGCCCCAGACGATAGCGGGACGCGATGCCTTCGCGGGCGGGGCGACTCGCATGATGCAGCGACGCCGTCGCCGAGCTTGCTGATGCTTCCCCGGCTCTCTCGCTGTAGTACTGATGTACCAGATATGCGGTCACGGCGAGAGGGAGCCTTCTGGGCGTGAATGGAGAGTGGCCTCGCCGTTTAGCCTGCGCGGGACGATGGGTGTACTCGTGTGGCTGGCCTATCGCGTTCATATCCACAGCCCGGGCCGGCGCTCGGCGCGACGTCGGTGGGGTGTCATAGGTTGTATGCATGTTCGATGATGAGCAGGACGACAGGCCCACCGGTGGCGATGGTTCCGTCCCCGACGGCGCCCCCGACACTCCGGGCGACGGCGCCGGCGCCGTGGATCACGACGACGTCCCGGGCGCCGCCGGCGACGCCGAGCATCGCCTCGAGGCGGCCAGCGCTGCCGACGGGCCGGCCGGGCTGGCGGGGGTGCTTCAGGCGGTGTCCGCGCTGGTGGGGTTGCCGCTGGCGGTCGGGCTGGCCGCGGTGGTCCCGGACGGGCAGGACCCGGGCGACCTGGTCGAGCTGGCCGCGCAGTGGTCGCGGGTGATCGCCTGGGCCCACTACCAGCGCGCCGAGACCCTCGCGGTCCTGGCCGTGCAGGCCATCGACCGCGACGGGGTCAACGCCGTGACCGCGGTGGCGACCGAGGTGGCCATGCGCCAGGGGATCTCCCGCCCGGGCGCCACCCGCCTGGTGCGCACCGCGATGGCGCTGACCGGGCCGCTGCAGGCCACCGGGGAGGCGCTGGCCCGCGGGGCGCTGGACCCGCGCAAGGCCGACGTCATCGCCGCCGGGCTGGAGCACCTGCCCTACCAGGTCTGCCACGACGTCGAGGACGTCGTGCTGCCCCGGGCGCCCGGGCGCACCGCGCCCCAGGTCGCCCGGGACGTGGTCGAGGCGCTGATCGCGGTGGACCACCACGAGGCCGAGGCCCGCCAGCGCGGCGCCCGGGCGCGGCGGCGGGTGTGCCACCCGCGCCCGCTGGCGGACGGGATGGCCTCGGTCTACGCGGTGTTGCCCGCCGCCGACGCGCTCGCCCTGGACCTGGCCCTGGACGGGGCCGCCCGCGCGGTCAAGGCCGGCGGCGACCGGCGCACCATCGACCAGCTGCGCGCCGACGTCCTGACCGCCGCCGGCGCCGACGCCCTGACCCGCGGCGGCTTCGGCCTCCCACCCCAGCCACCACCCCGCCCCACGGCGACCACGCCGACTACGGCGCCGAGGCCCGCTTCTGGCGCCGCCGCCCCGACGACGCCGGCGACCGCGGCGACCACGGCGACCACGGCGACGACCACGCCGACCGCGACGACGACGCCGACGCAGACGGACGCGGCCGCCACGACGACGGCGCCGGCGGCCCCGCCCGCGCCGTGGTTCCCGCTCGGCCAGGTCGGCGGGGTGCCGGTGCGCATCCACGTCACCGTCCCCCTCACGACCCTCCTCGGCGGCGGCCAGGCGGGCCACCTGGACGGCTACGGCCCCATCGACCCCGCCACCGCCCGCGCCCTGGCCCTGGGCGGGACCTGGAAACGCCTGGTCACCGACCCCCTCACCGGCACCGTCCTGGACCTCGGGCGCACCCGCT
>NZ_VUKE01000017.1 GCF_009193175.1 Georgenia ruanii
CCGCCAGCCCACCCCCGGCGTCTTCGAATGGCGCACCCCCTCCGGCCACGCCTACCGCCGCGACATCACCGGCACCACCATCCCCATCCCGCCCGACACCTTCGACCCACCCACCTACTGACCAACGTCGGCAGGATGCCGCGACGGCACCCCGACGCCCGGCAAAGGAAGCGTCCCGAGGCCCGCCCGGCACACCGGCGCCCGGCGATCACCAGAACAACCGTGGCAACGGCGACCGCCTGGCTCAGGCGGCGCCGTCGTCCGGGCTCAGGGCACCCGGGCGACGACGAAGACCCGTCGGAAGGGCAGAACTGTCCCGTGCGGCCCGGAGGGATACGCCACGCGGAGCCGGCGGCGGAACTCCGCCTCGAAGCCCGGCCGCAGGTCATCCGGCAGGGCTTGCAGCGTGGGCCGGGCCCCAGTGCCGCTGACCCACGTGAACACCGGGTCCTCGCCGGTCAGCACGTGGAGATAGGTCGTCTCCCAGGCATCTACCGTGGAGCCCAGGTCCTGCAACCGTCGCAGGTACACGGCAGCACCGTGCGCGTCGGGCTCGGCGACTCCTCGCACATGATCGACGTACGGTTCCTCGGCGCCCATCTGACGGTAGATCTCATGGCTGGGCTCGGCGAAGTTGCCTGGCACCTGGAACGCGAACCAGCCGCCGGGAGCGAGGTGGCCGACCAGTCGGGGCAACAGCTCGAGGTGACCAGGAACCCACTGCAGGGCCGCGTTGGAGACGAGCACGTCGACCGGGGCGGGTGGCTCCCACGTCCGCAGGTCGCCGAGCTCCACCTGCACACCGGAACCGCCAGCCCTGGCGGCGGCGACCATGTCGGGCGAGGAGTCCACGCCCATGACCTCCGCGCCGGGCCACCGACGCGCGAGGAGCGAGGTGAGGTTCCCAGGTCCGCAGCCGAGGTCGACCACCAGCCGCGGGTCCGCCGCGTCCACGCGGGCGATCAGATCCAGGAAGGGCCGGCCGCGCTCGTCGGCATACGTCAGGTACCGGTCGGGGTCCCAGGTGTGCATCTGCCGAGGGCCGCGGTCACACGACGCCGTAGAGGCGGTCGCCCGCGTCACCCAGTCCCGGGACGATGTACTTGTGCTCGTTCAGGCGCTCGTCGACCGCGGCGGTCACGATCGTGACGTCCCCGCGTTCCCCGACCGCCTCGTCCAGCGTCCGGAGACCCTCCGGCGCGGCGAGCAGGCAGATCGCGGTGACGTCGCGCGCGCCCTTCTCCAGCAGGTAGTTGATCGCGGCGATGAGGGTGTGGCCCGTGGCGAGCATCGGGTCGAGGACGTAGCACTGACGCCCGGAGAGGTCCTCGGGCAACCGGTTGGCGTAGGTGATCGCCTCGTAGGTTGTCTCGTCGCGCTGCATGCCGAGGAACCCGACCTCGGCGGTCGGGAGCAGGCGCGTCATGCCCTCGAGCATGCCCAGCCCGGCACGGAGGATCGGCACGACGATGGGCCGCGGCGCTGCCAGGTGGATGCCCACGGTCGTCGCGACCGGCGTCTCGATCTGCACCTGCTCCACGCGCACGTCACGGGTGGCCTCGTAGGCCAGGAGGGTGACGAGCTCGTCGACGAGCAGCCGGAAGGTCGGGGACTCCGTGCTCTTGTCGCGCAGGACGGTGAGCTTGTGGGCGATCAGCGGGTGGTCCGCGACGTGCAGGCGCATGGCTTGAATCTATCGTCCACCGTGAGGGACGCGTCGGCGCAGCCGCCGCCCGCCGCGCCGGTCCCCGCCGGGGCGGTTGACATGATGACCCGGTGAGTACCACCCGTCCGCGCCGCCACGTCGTCGTCGACCCCGCCCTCGACGCCGCCATGGGGCAGTCGCTCGACCTCGCGCGCGACGCGCTGGGCAGCGGGGACGTGCCGGTCGGCGCCGTCGTCCTGGACCCCGGCGGCGCCGTCATCGGCCGGGGGCGGAACCGCCGGGAGGCCGACGGCGACCCCACCGCCCATGCCGAGGTCCTCGCCGTGCGGGAGGCCGCCGCGGCCCTGGGCACCTGGCGGCTGGAGGGCTGCACGCTCGTCGTCACGCTCGAGCCGTGCACGATGTGCGCCGGCGCGATCGTGCTGGCGCGCCTGGCCCGCGTGGTGCTCGGCGCCTGGGACCCCAAGGCCGGGGCCGCGGGATCGGTGCGCGACGTGCTGCGCGACTCCCGGCTCAACCACCGGGTGGAGGTCGTCGGCGGGGTGCGTGAGGAGGAGTGCGCCGCGCTGCTCCGGGACTTCTTCGGCGAACGGCGCTAGCTGGTCGCCACCGCCGGGGCCGCGAGGGCCCGACCGCTCGGTCAGTCGTTCGACCGCACGTGGTGCTCGGGAACACCGTCGCTGCAGCGGGCGGACAGCACGACGTCGTCCTCGTCGCTGGAGAACTCGACCTTGACCCGCTCCGGACCGGTGTCCCGGACGTCCACGCTCCAGCCGTCGCTGGGCGTCGCGTAAAGCAGAGCGATCTCGCCGGCGACGCACTCGGCCGCAACCCGGCCGGCGTCGGTCTCCCACGTCCGCGCCACGGCGGTCGGCGCGTCCGGTGAGCTCCCGACGGTCGGCGCTCGGGGCGCTGGGGAGGGCGGCGCGGGGGAGGGCAGTGGCCCCTGCGCGGCGAGGGCCGCCGACACCTCCGCACGCGTGAGCACGCCGGCCTCCCGGCTGTGCTCGCCGCCGATGGTCACGACCGCCAACCACGCCAGCGTGGTCGCCGCCGCGACCGCCAGTGCCCAGGCCAGGACGACGAGGCCCGGGACCATCCGCCGGCGGCGGCGCGGCGCGGCGGCGTCTGGCGTGGTGGCGACCGGCCGGGGCGTCATGGCGCGATGATGCCCCGACACCGGGCAAGCCGACGTTAAGACGAGAACAAGGTTCCCGAGGCCTGGCGAAGGCCGCGATCACTTGGCCCGCCCACCCGCCCACCCGCCCACCCGCCCACCCGCCGACCCGCCCGCCCGCCCGCCCGCCGGACGAGACGGCGGCGCGAACGGGGCCGCGGGGGTCGGCGACGGCCTACCGTCGATGCGTGGCCGATGTTCTGATCATCGAGGACGACGCGACGATCCGCACCGCCCTGGTCCGCGCCCTCGCGGCCCATCAGCACGCCACGACGACGTCGCCCACCGCCCTCGAGGGCCTCCAGCGACTCGTCGACCGACGCCCCGACCTCGTCCTCCTCGACCTCGGTCTGCCCGACCTCGACGGCGCCGCCCTGCTCGCGATGATCCGCGCCGTCTGCGATGTCCCGGTCATCGTCATCAGCGCCCGCGACGACGGCGCCGCCGTCGTCGCCCTGCTCGACGCCGGCGCGGACGACTACCTCGTCAAGCCCTTTGCCGCGGACCAGCTCGAGGCGAGGATCCGCGCGGTGCTGCGCCGGGCGGGACGCGTCGCCACCCCCGGACCTCTCACGGTGGGCGCCCTCGTCATCGACGCCCGCGCCCGCTCCGCCGTCCTCGAGGGGCGCCCGCTGGACCTCAGCCCCAAGGAGTTCGACCTCCTGCACTACCTGGCCGAGCGGGCCGGGGAGGTCGTCAGCAAGCGGGAGCTGCTCAGCCACGTGTGGAACCAGCCCTACGGCGGGGCCGACAAGACCGTCGACGTCCACCTGCACTGGCTGCGCCGCAAGCTCGGGGAGAGCGCGGAGGCCCCGCGCTATCTCCACCGCGTGCGGGGCGTCGGCGTCAAGCTCGTCGCGCCGACATGAGGTCGCTGCTCGTCCGCTACGGGCTCGCCATGACCTCGGTGGTGCTCGTGGCCTTCCTGGTTCCCCTCGGCCTCCTCGCCCGGTCCCTCGCGGAAGAGCGCGGGCTCGACGGCGGCCGGCAGGACGCGCAGAGCGTGGCGGTCTTCGCCGCCGGCAGCCAGGACGCCACGCAGCTCGAGGCTGCCGTCCTGGCCGTGAACGACGGCGCGCGACGCACCACCGTCTTCCTCCCCGACGGGCGGGTGGTGGGGGAACCGGCCGCGCCGTCGTCCGCCGTCGAGCTCGCCGGCCGGGGCCGGGCCCTGACGGCCCGCACCAACGGCGGCGTCGAGGTGCTCCTGCCCGTCGGCGGGCCGACCGGGGTGGCGGTGGTCCGCACCTTCGTCCCCGATGCCGCGCTCACCCAGGGCGTGCAGCGATCCTGGCTCCTCCTCGCCGGCGTCGGCGTCGTCCTCCTCGGCGCCACCGCGCTGGCCGGCGGGCTCATCGCCAGGCGCCTGTCCCGCTCGGTGCTGGAGCTCTCGGAGGTGGCCGACCGCCTCGGCAACGGCGATCTGTCTGCCCGCGTCGAGCCGTCCGGGCCGCCCGAGGTCGCCTCGGTGGGGCGGGTGCTCAACGGCCTGGGCGCCCGCGTCGCCGGGCTGCTCGCCGCCGAGCGGGAGGTCGTCGCCGACGTCTCGCACCGGCTGCGCACCCCGATCACCGCCCTCCGCCTCGACGTCGACCTGCTCGCCGACCGCAACGACCGCGAGCGGCTGGCCGGGCACGTGGACCACCTGGTCAGCGCCGTCGACGAGGTGATCCGCACGGCCCGGCAGGGCGTCCAGGACGCCCCGGCCGCCCGGTGCGACGCCGTCGCCGTCGCGCGGGAGCGGGCGCGGTTCTGGCGGCTGCTGGCCACCGACCAGGGGCGCGAGCTGCGGGTGGACGCGCCCGGCGAGGCGCTGATGGTCGGCCTCTCCGCGGCGGACCTCGGCGCCGGGCTGGATGCGCTGGTGGACAACGTCTTCACCCACACCCAGGACGGCACCGCCTTCGCCCTCGTCGTCACCGCGGCCCGGGACCTCGTCCGGGTGGCCGTGGAGGACCGCGGCGCGGGCTTCCCCATCGGCGACCTCGCCGCCCGGGGTCGCAGCGGCACGGGGTCCACCGGGCTCGGCCTCGACGTCGCCCGCACCACCGCCGAACGCGCCGGGGGGCGCCTCCTGCTCGAGCACCCGGCCACCGGGGCGCGGGTCGTCCTCGAGCTGCCTCGGCTGGCTTAACCGAGCCTTAGCGTCGCGTTGCCGCGCCGCTCACGTGGCAGCGGCGAGGGTGGGGCCACGTGCCGCCGCGCTGAGGAGGAGCCGTGAGCAGAAGCAGTCGCACCGTCCTCGCCGTCGCCACGCTCGCCGCGGTGGCCGGGGCCGGCGCCGTGACCCTGGAGCAGGCGGGCTGGTGGGACACCGGCGCCGCGACGACGTCGCACTCCTCGGCCCCGGCGCCCACGACGCCCACGACGGTCGAGCTGCGCGGTTCCGTCGAGACGTTGCTCGCCCAGGCCGCGGCGCTCAAGCGGTCAGGACCGGCGGGGACGACGGCGGGCCCCGGCGCTGCCGGCGGAAGGACCGGGCGGGCGGCGTCCGGGGGTGACGGCGACGACGGCGGGCGGGCGGCGTCCGCCGTCGGGACTCCGGACGCCCGCGACGCGGACACCCGCGGCGACGACGACGACCACGAGTCATGGCAGCACGACCGGCGGGAACGCGACGAGCACGACAGCCACCACGACGGCCACCGGCACCACCACGACCGGGACGAGGACGAGTCGGACGACTCCTGACGACGCCGCGGTCGGCTCGCCGGTCGGCACGCCGGCTCCCCGTGCCGAGACGCGCCGCGCCGTCGCCGCGGGCACACTGGGACCGTGATCCGGCGGCGCGCGATCGTCCACGGCCTCGTGCAGGGGGTGGGGTTCCGCTTCTCCTGCCAGGCGCAGGCCGAACGGCTGGGCTTGGGCGGGTTCGCCGTCAACCGCGACGACGGCACCGTCGAGGTCGTGGTGGAGGGCGACACGGTGGCCGTGGACCGCATGCTGGCCTGGCTCAACGACGGTCCGCGCGCCGCCCAGGTCACCCGGGTGGACGTCACGGTGGAGGAGCCGCAGGGGGAGGGCGGCTTCGACACCTTCTGAGCCCGTGGTGGGGGTGGAGGGTCCGCCCGCTCACCGATGAGGAGATCGTCTCGTCCGTACGTGACCTGGACGGTTGGGGAGCGGGGCACCATCGCCGCGTCGCTGGCGGGTGGTCTGAGCCCGCCGGGCGCCGGGCGAGCACAGCGCCTTGGGTCAGCGCCTTGGGCCAGCACCCCGGGCCAGCGCCTCAGGCCAGCGCCTGCGCCAACGCGCTGAGCGTCTCGGAGGTGCCGGCCTCGAGCTTGACCGTGGCGAGCGCGTCGCCTCGGGTGGCGCCGCGGTTGACGATGACCACCGGCTTGCCGGTCTTCGCGGCATGCCGGACGAAGCGCAGCCCGCTCATCACGGCGAGCGAGGAGCCGGCGACGAGCAGCGCCTCGCCCTCGTCGACGAGGTCGTACGCCGCCGCGACCCGTGGCTTGGGCACGTTCTCGCCGAAGTAGACGATGTGCGGCTTGAGCATCCCGCCGCACGCCTCGCACGCCGCCACACGGAAGCCCTCCGTGGACTCGATGACGGCGTCGGCGTCCGGGGCGATCTCGACGTCGGCCACCTCCGTGACGGACTCGAGGAAGCCGGGGTTGAGCGCGGTCAGCCGCTCGTGCATCCGCGCCCGGGAGATCACCCGACCGCAGCTCAGGCACACCACCTCGTTGTAGTGCCCGTGCAGGTCGATCACGCGCCGGGACCCGGCGGCCTCGTGGAGCAGGTCGACGTTCTGGGTGATGACGCCGACGACGACGCCGCCCGCCTCCAGCCGCGCCAGCGCCCGGTGCCCCGCGTTCGGTTCGGTGCGGCGCATGTGCCGCCAGCCCACGTGGTTGCGGGCCCAGTAGTGGCGCCGGAAGCGCGAGTCGCCGACGAACTGCTGGTAGGTGATCGGGTTGCGCGGCGGGGAGTCCGGTCCGCGGTAGTCCGGGATGCCGGAGTCGGTCGAGATGCCCGCGCCGGTGAGGACGGCGAGGCGGCGCCCCTCGAGGACGTCGAGGACGTCGTCGAGCACGGACGTGGCCGCCGGCGCGGACGTCCACGTCACCGCCGCGGGGGGCGCCGGCGCTGCGGGAAGGTCACGTCCGGTCACCCGGACAGGCTACGTTCTCGCCCCCCAGGCCGCTCCTATGATCGTGGGCATGCGCAGCATCGTGGTGGGAGCGGGAGCCTGGGGCCTGCCGGCGGCGGCCGAGCTGGCCGGGCGGGGGCACGAGGTGGTCCTGCTGGACCGGTACGGCGTCGGCAACCCGCTGAGCTCCTCCTCCGGGCCCACCCGGCTGTGGCGCTTGACCCACCCCGACCCGCTGCGGGTCCGCCTCGCCCGCCGCAGCGTCGACGCGATGGAGCGCCTGGCCGCCCGCAGCGGCCGGGAGGTCTTCCTGCGCCGCGGGCTGCTCTGGCGCGACGACGTCTCCCTCCCCGCCGTCACCTCGGCGCTCGCGGCCGAGGACGTCCCGCACGAGGTGATCGAGCCCGACGACGTCGCCCGCCTCTTCCCCGGCCTGCGCCCCGACGGGCGGCCGGCGGTGTGGCAGGCCGAGGCCGGTCCGGTGCTGGCCGCGGAGTCGCTGCGGGCCCAGGCCGAGCTGTTCGCGGCGGCGGGTGGCGAGCTGATCGTCGGCGCCGTCGTCCGCGAGGTGACCACGACCAGCCGCGGCGTGGCGGTGGCCTGCGAGGACGGCATCATCCTCGAGGCCGACACCGTGGTCCTGGCCCCCGGGCCGGGCGCCGGCCCGCTGCTCGCCGGCCTCGGCGTCGACCTGCCGCTGCGCCCCCGCCTCGAGCAGGTGGTCCACGTGGGCGACCCCGCCCACCCGCACGCGGCGGACGACCTCCCGTGCCTGTTCGACGGCCCGCGCGCCGAGGAGCCCGGGCTCTACGCCATGCCCACCCCGGGGGTGGGCTACAAGCTCGGCCTGGACCGGCACCTGCGCGACCTGCTCCCCGGTGACACCGACCGCACCCCGGACGCCGCGCTCGTCGAGGAGGTCGTCGCCCGCGTGCGCCGCGACCTCACCGCGCTCGCGCCCCAGGCCCTGGAGGCGCAGGTGTGCTCCTGGACCCTCTCGCCCGACGGCCGCTTCATCCTCGACACCCTGCCCGGCGGTGTCGTCGTCGCGTGCGGCGACAGCGGCGAGGGCTTCAAGTTCTCCGCCCTCATGGGCCCGATGCTCGCCGACCTGGCCGAGGGGCGCACCCCGGACGACGACGTCGCCAGCTTCTCGCTGGCCCGCTTCGCCGCCGGCGCCGAGATGCGCGAGCACGTGCTGGGTCGCTGAGCCCGCGCCTCGCTCAATGGCCGGGACCCGTGCAGGGCCGGCTCAGCGTGCCTGGCGGCGCCTCACCACAGCTGCGGGGCGTACGGCCGCGCCCACAGCGCGACCTGAAGGATGACCGCCTTGCGCCAGGCCTCCTGCATCGCGTCGACCTCGGCCGCGGGGCGCTCGCCCCGGGCGAGGAAGTCCCGGACGGTGAGGGTGATCGGGGAGATCAGCGCGATGAGGTAGCGCAGCGGCACGTGGTCGACCGAGGGGGCGTGGTCGGTCTTGTTCTTCTTCGCCGGGGTGTGGCGCTCGGCGATCTCCTCCTGGTAGGCGAGCCAGGCCTCGTCGTACGGCCGCAGGCAGGTGTCCTTAATCCACTGCCCGAAGCGGGGCCGCACCCGGTCGAGGTAGGTGGTGACCGGCTCTCCCTCGGGGCCGCCGAACGCCGCGACGAGCGGGGGGTTCGCGGCGACGAAGGCGTACCAGACGTCGAGGATCGCCTCGACCTGCTCCCCCAGCACCTCGCCCGCCCGCCGCAGGGCGGCCTCGTCCTCGGGCCCGAACAGCACCGCCGCCTTGAGGGCGTCGAGGTCGTCCTTGCCCACCGGTGAAGGGCCGACCCGGCCGTAGTCGTAACCCGCGATCGTCGTCTCACTCATGGTGTCCTCCCGCGTCCTCGTCAGGAGAATCCACGGTACGTCCGGAGGGGGTGGCGGCTGAAGGGCGAGTGGCGCGGGCCCCGCCCACGTGCCGGGCGCAGGCACGCGGGGCGTGCGCGGGGCGCGCCGGTGTGTCAACAATGGGCAGGGCCGAGGTCGCCGAGAACCCCGGGGTGAGCGATGAGCCGGTACGTCGTGGTGCTGGGCAAGGCGGTGCGCTCGGTCGCGCGGCTGCGGGGCGGCGGCACGGCGCTGCCCGGCCTGGTCGTCGAGAAGCTCGACCCGGGCTTCATGGGCCGCACCCTCGCGCAGCTGCCCCGCGGGGTCGCGGTGATCAGCGGCACCAACGGCAAGACGACCACGACGAAGATGGTCACCGAGCTGCTCGAGAGCCAGGGGCTGCGGGTGTTCACCAACCGCACCGGCAGCAACTACTCCC
Organism: Georgenia ruanii; assembly: GCF_009193175.1. GTDB lineage: Bacteria > Actinomycetota > Actinomycetes > Actinomycetales > Actinomycetaceae > Georgenia > Georgenia ruanii. The sequence goes on from NZ_VUKE01000017.1 coordinate 9,239, forward strand.
GGGGCGTCGTGGCGGCGCTCCTCGGCGCCGTGGACCGGCACGGCCGGCTCGACGCCGACGTCGCCGTCCTCGAGCTCGACGAGGCGCACGGCACCCGCTTCGTCCAGGAGGTCGCGCCGCGCTACACGCTGCTGCTCAACGTCATGCGCGACCAGCTCGACCGGTTCGGGGAGATCGACACCACCGCGCGGCTGCTCGAGCGCATCGCCGACGCCACCTCCGACACCGTCGTCCTGAACCGGGAGGACCCGCGCGTCGCCCACCTCGCCGCGCACCTGCCCACCACCACCCGGGCCCGGTACTTCGGCCTGAGCCGCAAGGTGCGCCCCACCTTCCCCTCCGACGACGACCTCTACGGCGCCGCGCCCGCCGTCGCCACTCCCGACCAGGCCGCCGACGTGACGCTGGACGACTTCGACGACACCGGGGACGGGGAGGTCGACCCGGCGGCCTCCTTCTCGGTCGCCGGCGCGACGTACCGCACCCGGCTGCACGTGCGCGGGGTGCACAACCTCGCCAACGCCGCCGCGGCGCTCGAGCTGGCCCGGGTCATCGCCGGCGACGGCGCCCCCGCCCCCCGGCTCGTCGAGGCGCTCGGCGCCGTCAGGCCGGCGTTCGGGCGCGGGGAGCAGCTGCTCGTCGACGGCCGCCCGCTGGAGCTGGTGCTGGTGAAGAACCCCGGCGGGTTCCGGCTGAGCCTGCGCTCCTTCCCCGCCGCCGGCCACGCGACGATGATCGCGATCAACGACCAGCACGCCGACGGCCGCGACACCAGCTGGCTCTGGGACGTCGACTTCACCAGCCTGCGCGACGAGGGCGTGCAGGAGGTCACGGGCATCCGCGCCTTCGACATGGCGCTGCGCCTGGCCTACGACGGCGTGCGGGTCGGCCACGTGACCAGCGACCTGTCCGGGGCGCTGCACCACCTGCTCGAGGCCAGCGGCGACCGGCCGATGCGGGTCTACTGCACCTACACCGCCATGCTGGCGCTGCGCCGTCGGCTCTCCGCCCTGACGACGGTGGAGGCGTTCGCATGACCCGCCCGGTGCGGGTGGTGTGGCTCTACGCCCGGGACATGAACGTCTACGGCGACCGGGGCAACGTCCTCACCCTCGCCCGACGGCTGGAGTGGCGCGGCTTCCCGGTGACGGTCACCGAGTACAACCCGGGCGACCCCTTCCCCGCCGACGCCGACCTGCTCGTCGGCGGGGGCGGGCAGGACTCCGGCCAGGACCGCATCCACGCCGACCTGCACGCGCTCGGCCCGCGGCTGGCCGAGCTGGCCGCGCGCGGCACCCCGATGCTCATGATCTGCGGGATGTACCAGCTCTTCGGCCGGTTCTTCCGCACCGGGGAGGGGCGGGTCATCGAGGGCCTGGGCCTGCTCGACCTCGAGACCCGCGCCGGGCCGCGGCGCCTCATCGGCAACGTGGTGGTGCGCCACCCCGACCTCGGCGACGTCGTCGGGTACGAGAACCACAGCGGCCAGACCTTCCTCGGCGACGGCGTGCGCCCGTTCGCCACGGTGGTGCGGGGGGCGGGCAACAACGGGCGCGACGGCACCGAGGGGGCGGTGCACCGCAACGTCATCGGCTCCTACCTCCACGGGCCGCTGCTGCCGAAGAACCCGGCGGTCGCCGACCTGCTCATCGAGCGGGCCGTCCACCGCGACCTCGAGCCGCTGGCGGGCACGGCCGACCGCTTCGCCGCGCTCTCGCGCCGGGTGGCGATGCGGCGCCCGCGCTGAGGGCGCCGGCGTCCCCGCGGCACGTCGCGTGACCCACGGCACGCGGCGCCGGTTTGGGAGGCCCGCCGACCGGCAGGTAGCATCACTCGGCGAGGTAGCGTGTCCGAGCGGCCTAAGGAGCACGCCTCGAAAGCGTGTGAGGTTAACAGCCTCCGTGGGTTCAAATCCCACCGCTACCGCCGGTGCGAACGGCCCGGTCCTGGGAAGTCCCAGGTCCGGGCCGTTCGCCGTTGGTGCCGTGCCTCAGAGGTGCGCCAGCGGGCGGCGCGGCGCCAGGTGGCCGCCCAGCAGCACCATCCCGGCCCCGGCGAGGACGACGGTGAGCAGGCCCACCCGCAGCCCCGCGGCGTCGGCCACCAGGCCGACCAGCGGCGGGGAGGCGAGGAAGCCGATGCGCAGCAGCCAGCTCACCACCGTCAGCCAGGCCCCGGGCGGCAGCCCGGGCAGCTCGTCGGCGGCGGCCATGGCGCCGGGGATGAGGGTGGCGACGCCCAGGCCCGCGAGGGCGAACCCGGCCAGGGTGGTGCCCACGCTCGGCACCGCGAGGGCCAGGCCCATGCCCAGCGCCACGGCCACGCCGCCCGCGCGCCCGACCGTGGCCTGGCCGAAGCGGTCGACGACGCGGTCGCCGGTGAGCCGGCCGACCGTCATGGCCACCGACAGTGCCACGAACCCGAGGCCGGCGGTCGCCGCGTCCGCGCCCAGCGACCCGGAGAGGTACACCGCGGCCCAGGAGCTGCCGGCGTCCTCCACCAGCGCCCCGCAGATCGCCAGGACGCCGAGGACGGCGAGGCCGGTCGCCGCCGTCCGGGAGACCCGGCGCCGGCCGCCGCCGGGCGTGGGCGCGGGCGCCTCGCGCTCGGCGTCCTCCGGGCCCGGCAGCATGAACCGCGCCGCCACCAGCGCCACGGCGCCGAACAGCACCGCGGAGACGCCCAGGTGCAGCGGCAGGGGCACCGCGAGCCCGGCGGCCGCGGCGCCCATGAGCCCGCCGGCCACCGCGCCGACGCTCCACAGGCCGTGGAAGGAGTTGACGATCGAGCGTCGGTAGAGCCGCTGGACGCGCAGCCCGTGGGCGTTCTGCGCGACGTCGACGATCGCGTCCACCCCGCCGGCGACGAAGAGGACGACGGCGAGGACGAGCGCCGTCGGCGCCACCGACACCGCCATCAGCGCCGCGGCGAGGACAACGATGCCCAGCGTCGCGACGCGGGAGGAGCGGAACCTGGCGATGAGGGCCCCGGCGAGCAGCCCGGCCACCAGCGCGCCGGCGGGGAAGGCGGCCAGCGCGGTGCCGTAGGCGGCGTTGCTCAGGCCGAGGTCGGCCTTGATCTGCGGGTAGCGCGGGATGAGGTTGGCGAACAGGGCGCCGTTGGTGAGGAAGACGGCGGCGACGGCGCCCCGGGCCCGCCGGACCTCCGGGGTCACGCCGCGCCCCGGGCGGCCGCGGCCCGCGCCCGCAGCAGCGCCTCGACGAACGCCGCGGCGGCGTCCTCGCCGTGGTGGCCGATCTCCAGGCGGGCCACGGCCTTGACCGGCGGGCGGGCGTTGGCCATGGCGACCGGCCAGCCGACCTGACCGAGCCACGGCACGTCGTTCTCGCCGTCGCCCAGGCCGGCGACGTGCTCGGGGGCGACGTCGAGGCGGCGGAGGATGGCCCGCAGCGCCACCCACTTGTCCGCGCCGGCGGGGCCGAGCTCGAAGACGTTGTCCATCGAGCGCACCGCCCGCGGGAAGGCCGCACGCACGGCGCCGTCGATCTCGTCGAGGCGCTCGGCGGCGCCGAAGAGCATCGCCTTGGTCACCCCCTCGCGGGGCAGGTCGGCCAGCGGCACCATGCGGGTCACCTCGTCGGGGTGGACGCCCACGAGGTAGGGGTAGGCGACGCTGCCCTCGGCCACCACCATGTCGGTGGCGGTGAACACCAGGGGCTCGACGGCGGCGGCGAGGCCGAACGCGACGACCGCCTCGACGTCGGCGGCCGTCATCACCGCCGTGTGCAGCGGCTCGGCCAGCCGCGTGTCGACGGCGACCGCGCCGTTGGAGGCGATGGCGAACCCGTCGACGCCCGCCCCGGCGAGGATCTCGGTGGCGGCGCCGACGATCCGGCCGGTGACGATGATCGGCTCGATCCCGGCCTCGTGCAGCGCCGCCAGCGCCCGCAGCGCCCGCGGGCTGACCCGGTGGTCGGCGCCCGCCAGGGTGCCGTCGACGTCGAACGCGATCGCGCGCACGCCCAGCAGCTCCCTGGGCAGCTCGGCGGGCAGGTCCATGCGGCACTCCTTGGTCGGCTCCGCCCACCGTATCGGGGCGGGCGCCCTCGCCATCCAGGTGGCGGCGGGGCGCGGGCACGACACAATCGGGCCCATGTGGACCGCCTACTGGACGACGTGGCCCGGAAACGGTGAGCTGCGGGCCGAGGCCGAGCGCGACCCCGGGCCCGGCGAGGCGATCGTGCGCACGCTGCGCTCGGGCGTCAGCCGCGGCACCGAGCTGCTCGTCCACCGCGGCGAGGTCCCGGCCGAGGTGGCCGCCACGATGCGCGCCCCGTTCCAGGTCGGCGACCTGCCCGGCCCGGTCAAGTACGGCTACCTCAGCGTCGGCGTCGTCGAGGCCGGCCCGACCGAGCTGGTCGGCCGGCGGGTGTTCTGCCTGCACCCCCACCAGGACCGCTACGTCGTGCCCGTCACCGCGCTGGTCCCGGTGCCCGACGACGTGCCCTCCGACCGCGCCGTCCTCGCCGGCACCGTGGAGACGGCCGTCAACGCCCTGTGGGACGCGGCGCCCCGGCTGGGGGACCGGGTGGCGGTCATCGGGGCCGGCATGGTGGGCGGGGCGGTGGCCGCGCTGCTGCGCACCTTCCCGCTCGGGCGCCTCGAGCTCGTCGACGTCAACCCCGCCCGCGCCGCCCTCGCCGACGCCCTCGGCGTCACCTGGCGGCGCCCCGACGACGCCGCGGGGGAGTGCGACCTGGTCATCCACTGCTCCGCCTCCGAGGCCGGGCTGGCCCGCGGCCTGGAGCTGCTCGGGGCGGAGGGCGAGCTCGTCGAGATGTCCTGGTACGGCACCCGCGCCCCGCGGGTGCCGCTGGGCGCCGCCTTCCACGCCCGGCGCCTGCGCATCCGCGCCAGCCAGGTGGGCGCAGTGGCCGCCGCCCGCCGGGCCCGCCGCACCCCGGCGGACCGGCTGGCGCTGGCGCTGGGGCTGCTCGCCGACCCCGCCTTCGACGCCTTCCTCACCGGGCGGGCCCCGTTCAGCCGGCTGCCAGCGACCATGGCCGCCCTGGCCGACGACCCGACCGCGCTGTGCCAGGTGGTCACCTACCCCGAAGGAGACTGATGTTCCGCCTCACCGTCCGCGACCACATCATGGTGGCCCACTCCCTGCCCCACCCGGCCTTCGGCCCCGCCCAGCAGCTCCACGGCGCCACGTTCGTCGTCGAGATGGCGATCTCGCGCGCGGAGCTGGGCCCGGAGCGCATCGTCATGGACATCGGGGAGGCCAACGGGCTGCTGCGCGACGCGCTGGCGGACCTCGACTACACCAACCTCGACGCCCACCCCGAGCTGACCGGGGTGCTCACCACCACCGAGACCCTCGCCCGCCTGGTGGCCGAGCGGGTGGCGGTCAAGCTGCCCGTGGGCGTGTACTCCCAGCTCGAGGTCACCCTGCGCGAGCACCCCGACGCGTGGGCGAGCTACACCCTCGACCTGCGCTAGTGCCTCCCTCTGCGCCGGCGCTGGTGACCTGGGCCGCCGAGGGGCCCAGCGGTGGCAACACCTACAACCGCGAGCTCGTGGCGGCGCTGCGCGAGCGTGGCGTGCCGGTCGAGGTCCGGGCCGTGCCCGGCCGCTGGCCCGAGCCCACGGCGGCGGACCGCGCCGCGCTGGCGGCCGCGCTCTCCGCCCCGGTCGCGCTCGCCGACGCCATCGTCGCGTGCGCCGCGCCGGCGGAGGTCGCCGCGGCCGTGGCGGCGGGGCGCACGGTGGCGGTGCTCCTGCACATGCTGCCCTCCGCCGAGGTCGGGCTCGCGCCGGCCGAGCGGGAGCGTCGCGTGCGCGACGAGCGCGCCGCGCTGGCGGCCGCCTCGGCGGTGGTGTGCCCCAGCGCCGTGGCCGCGGCCGAGGTCGCCCGCCGCTACGGGGTGGCGGCACGGGTCGCCCCGCCCGGCGCGCGGCCCGCGCCCCTCGCCGCCGGCTCGCGGCCGCCGCGCCTGCTCGCGCTCGCGGCGCTGACGGCCACGAAGGACCAGCTCACCCTCGTCCGCGCGCTGGCCCGGCTGCCCGACCTGGGCTGGACGGCGCGCCTGGTCGGCCCCACCGACGCCGATCCCGGGTACGCCGCCGCGGTGCGCGCCGAGCTCGCCGCCGCGGGGCTGACCGGGCGGGCAGTGGTGACCGGCCCCAAGGTCGGGGCCACCCTCGAGGCGGAGTGGGCCGCGGCGGACCTGCTCGTGCTGCCCTCGCGCACGGAGACCTTCGGCCTGGTGGTGCTCGAGGCGCTGGCGCACGGGGTGCCCGCCGTCGTCGGGGCCGGCACCGGGGCGGTCGAGGCGCTCGCGGCCGGCGCGGCCGGCGCGGAAGCGGGCAGCGCGGCGCCGGGCGCCGCGGTGCCCCCCGGAGATCCCGCGGCGCTGGCGTCCGCGCTGCGCGCCTGGCTGACCACGCCCGCCCTGCGCGAGGCGTGGGCCCACGCCGCCCGGGCGCGCCGGCCGCGCCTGCCCGGCTGGGACCTCACCGCCGCGCAGGTTCTCGGCGCGCTGGGCTGAACCGGCGGCTTCTCAGACGGGCGCCGCCGACAGGTCGAACTCCGTGCAGATGTCCGGCCCGAGCACGAACCGGCGCACCGGGGCCGCCAGCGCGTCGGCGAGCCGGTCGGAGCCGGTGAAGCGGATGCCTGGCACGCCGTCGCCGATGAGCAGCGGCGCGGTGGTGAGGAAGAGCCGGTCGAGCCGGCCGGCGGCGAGGAAGGACGAGACCGTCCGTCCGCCGCCCTCGACCAGCACCCGCCCCAGCCCCCGCCGGTGCAGCGCGGCCAGCACGGTCGCCGGCGCGAACCCGTCGGGGCCGACCGGCAGGCGCACCACCTCGACGTGCCCCGCCAGGCCGCCCGGCACGCCGGCGTCGGGCCCGACGCACCACAGGGTCGCCGCGTCGGCCTCGGTGAGCACCCGGCTGCCGGCCGGGACGCGGGCGCTGGGGTCGAGCACCACCCGGACCGGGGAGACGCCGGTGACGGCGCGCACCGTCAGCCGCGGGTCGTCGGCGACCACGGTGGCGGCGCCGACGACGACGGCGTCGACGAGCGCGCGCAGCCGGTGCAGGTGCTCGCGGTCGTCGGCGCCGGTGACGAACTCCGCGTCCCCGCTGCGCGCGGCGATGAACCCGTCGGCGCTCTGACCCAGCTGGCCGATGGTGAGGCGGGGGCCGGCGGCCACCAGCGGGCCGTACCGGTCGAGCAGCACGGTGTCGAGCCCGGCCACCGCGGCCGCGGGGACCCGCCCGGCGATCAGCTCGGACCAGGCGTCGGGGGCGGCGGCCAGGCTGTCGTGCCCCATCCGCACCCGCTTGGTGGTCAGGTAGAAGGCGTTCTCCGGCCGGTCGGCCACCGGGAGGGCCTGGCGGGAGACGACCTCGACGCCGAGGTCGGTGAGCTTGGTCGCCTTGTCCGGGTTGGAGGACAGCAGCCGGACCCGGGCGACGCCGAGGTCGCGCAGGATGGCCGCGGCGTCGTCGTACTCGCGGGCGTCGGCCGGGTAGCCGAGCCGGAGGTTCGCGTCGACCGTGTCCACGCCCTCGTCCTGCAGCGCGTAGGCGTGCAGCTTGGCGAGCAGGCCGATGCCGCGCCCCTCGTGGCCGCGGAGGTAGATGACCAGGCCCCGGCCCTCGCGGGCGATCTCGCGCAGGGCGGCGTCTAGCTGCTCGCCGCAGTCGCACCGGCGCGAGCCGAGCGCGTCGCCGGTGAGGCACTCGGAGTGCACCCGCACCAGCGGCGCGAGGTCGTCGAGGGTCTCCGCGGCGACGTCGCCGAGCACGAGCGCCACGTGGCCGAGGCCGGCCGCGCCGTCGTAGCCCAGCATCTGGAAGGTGCCGTGCGCGGTGGGCAGGGTGGTGGCCACCACCCGGCGGGTGAGGACGTGGACTTCGGCGTCGGTCATCCGCACAGATTGGCACATGAGCACGGCTCCGGGCAGCGGCGACGGGCACGCGTCTCACCTGCGGGGCTGCCCGCTGCCCGGGGGCGCGCAGGGGTCGGTCGCGGGTGTGCCGGGCGGCGGGTCGGTCGCGGGCGTGCCGGGTCAGTCCCGGGCGTACCGCTCGACGAAGGTGCGCAGGATGCGGTTGGGGGAGCCGTCCACGGCGGCGGTTCGGGCCATCTGCTCGACGCGGGCCTGCTCGCCCGGCGGGAAGTAGCCCGCGTCGCGGTAGATGCGGATGCGCTGGAGCAGCCCGGGCACGTCCAGCTCGGGGTGGAACTGGGTGCCGTAGAGGTTCTGCCGCACCCGGAACATCTGCACCGGGCAGGTGGCGGAGGTGGCGAGCAGCACCGCCCCCTCAGGCAGGGAGGTCATCGCCTCCTTGTGGCCCACGAACGCGCGGAACGCCGGCGGCAGGTCGGCGAGCAGCGGGTCGGCCCGCCCGGCCTCGGTCAGCTCGATGGCGGGCGCGCTGATCTCCTCGGCGTACGTGCCGTCGATGAGCGCGCCCTGGTGGCGGCCGAGGGTGCCGACCCCGTAGCAGGCGCCCAGGAAGGGGAAGTCCTCGGCGACGACGACGTCGAGCAGCCCGGCGAGGTCCGCCTCGGCCCGGCGCTGGGTGTCGCTCTTGTGCTCGAGGGGGATGGAGCCGGTGTACGGGCTGCCCCCGACGAAGACGCCCGAGTAGTCGGCGAGCTCGATGGGCGGCAGCGGGGCGGCGTCGAGCCGGATGCGCACCAGCTCGCGCTCTTCCAGTCCGCCGTAGCGCAGGAACGCCTCGTACTCGCTGTCCGCGGCGGCGTCCTCCGGCCGCGTGGCCAGGAGCAGGAAGGGCTTCACGGCATCGAAGGGTAGCCCGGCCCGGCGGGCCCCCGGCGCGCGGGCCTCCTGGCCACGAGGGCCGCCTGCCACGCGACCGCCTCTCCCGGCTGGCGCCTGGCGGCGGTGGCCTCCCCGCCGCCCCTCACCGGGTCAGGCCCGGGCGAGCAGGAGCCCGGCGAGCACCGTCCACAGCGCCGTCAGCGCGTACCCGAGGACGAGGCCGGCGACGGCCAGGCCCCGCCCCTCCCGGGCGTGCCCGGGGGCCAGGCCCGCCATGGCGCGGCCGTGCCCGGCCGGGGTGGCGCGGTGCAGCGCGAGGTGCCCGCACACGATCGCCGCGATGCCGACGAACGGCACGACGGCAAGCAGCCCCAGGGCGAGCGCGGCGACGGCCACCGGGTCCGGTGCCGCACCCGGGAACGCGGCGGCCCCCTGGTCCGACGGCGCGTCGTCTCCGGCTGGTGGGCGCGCGTCGTCGTCGTCGGGCCGGCCGCCGGCGGGGCCTCCGGGGGTTGCCTTCTTCATCGGGCGTCCCTCCCTCCTGGCGGCCAGCGTGGCACGGCGCGCGTGCCCCTCACTCTGACGGGATATCCTGACCACCCGAGCCGTGGCCCCAGCAACTGAGGGCGCGGGGATCCACGAGCATCGGGAGGGCGTCATGGACGCGGCACGCAAACGTTTCAGCGGCTGGAAGCTGTACGGCGACGGCCGGCACCTGGGTGCGGGCGAGGTGGTCGCGCCCGACGAGCGGCTGAGCTGGCCCAGCACCATCGGCATCGGGGCGCAGCACGTCGTCGCCATGTTCGGCGCGACGTTCCTCGTCCCGCTCATCACCGGCTTCCCGCCGTCGACGACGCTGTTCTTCTCCGCGATCGGCACCCTGCTCTTCCTCGTCATCACGGCCGGCCGGGTGCCCAGCTACCTGGGGTCGAGCTTCGCCTTCATCGCCCCGATCGGCGCGGCCACCGACCTGTTCGGCAGGCCCTCCGCGCTCGGCGGCATCGTGTCCGTCGGCGTGCTGCTCGCCATCATCGGCGTCGTGGTCCACTTCGGCGGCGCGAAGTGGATCGACATCGTCATGCCGCCGGCGGTGACCGGCACGATCGTGGCGCTCATCGGCTTCAACCTCGCGCCCGCCGCCTGGAGCAACGTCCAGAAGGCCCCGGTCACGGCGATCGTGACCATCTCGGCCATCGTGCTGGTCACGGTCCTGTTCCGGGGGCTGCTCGGCCGCCTGTCCATCCTGCTCGGCGTGCTCGTGGGGTACGCCACCGCGACGCTGCGCGGTGAGGTGACCTTCGAGAAGGTCAGCGCGGCGCCCTGGGTCGGCCTGCCGGAGTTCACCGCGCCGCACTTCGAGCCGGCCACGCTGGGCCTGTTCCTGCCCGTGGTCCTCGTCCTCATCGCCGAGAACGTCGGCCACGTGAAGTCCGTCAGCGCCATGACCGGCAGGAACCTCGACGACGTCACCGGCCGCGCCCTCTTCGCCGACGGCGTCTCCACCGTCCTCGCCGGGTCCGGCGGCGGGTCCGGCACGACCACCTACGCAGAGAACATCGGCGTCATGGCGGCGACGCGCGTGTACTCCTCGGCGGCCTACCTGGTCGCCGGGCTCGTGGCGCTCCTGCTGAGCCTGTCGCCGAAGTTCGGCGAGGTGGTCAACACCATCCCGCCGGGGGTCCTCGGCGGGGCGGCGACCGTCCTCTACGGCATGATCGGCATGCTCGGCGTGCGCATCTGGGTCCAGAACCGCGTGGACTTCTCCGACCCGGTCAACCTCAACACCGCCGCCATCGCCCTGGTCATCGGCATCGCGAACTTCACCTGGGTGGTCGGCGACATGCGCTTCGAGGGCATCGCGCTCGGCTCGGCGGCGGCGCTCGTGGTCTACCACGTCATGCGCCAGATCGCCCGGGCCCGCGGCACCGTCCAGGAGGCCGCCAGCCCGGCGTCGGCCCCCGCCGGCACCGAGCTCGAGGACGGCGCGCTGCACCGGGACCGCTGAGCGCCGGGCGCCTCGCCCCCGCCCTTCGGGGGCCGGGGTGGCGTCCTGGTCGCAGCCAGTACGCCACTCCGCTCGCAGCCAGAACGCCAGTCCGGCTGCGCGCCCCGGGGCCGCGGCGCAGGGTCAGGCCGGCGCCTGCGTGGGCGCCTCGACCGGCGTGCAGCCCGCCGGCGCCTGCAGCGGCGCCGAGGGGTCGAGCGCGGCGATCTGGTCGGGCGCGAGCATCTTGTCGTACTTGGCCCCCAGCACGACGTCCACCGTCTCGTCGCCACGGGAGGAGTCGAGGCTGACGACGGCGCCGGGGAAGACCCGCGCCAGGGAGTACCCGGCGGCGACGCCGAGCGGACCGACGACGATCTGCACCGCCTCGGCGTAGGCGCCCTGCGGCCAGTTCGCCTGCTGGTTGACGACCACGCCGAGCTGGCCGAGTGCCTGGCCGGTCTCGCCGGCGAGGCCGCCGCGGTCCGTGCCGTTGTAGACGTTGGCCAGGACCTCCGAGAAGGGGACCGGGGTCGCGCCCTCCGGCGGGCACGGCGTGACGATCTGCGCCTCGCTCGGGCTGGCGCTGGAGAACTGCCGGGTGAACGGTGCGGGCACCGCCCCGGCCCACATCAGCCCCGCAACGAGCCCGACCACGAGCAGCACGGCGATGAGCGCGCCGAAGATGACGGTCTGGCGTTGCTGCAGGCGCCGGCGGCGCAGCGCCTGCTGCCGCGCGGCCTCGTCGGTGGCGGTGGCTGTCACAGCACTCACGGTAGTGGAGTCAGGACGACGCGACCGGGTGCCCCGCCTCGTCGAGCTCGAGGATCCGGGCATGGAGGATGAGGCGCTGCTGCAAAGCCGCGCGCAGCGCCCGGTGCAGGCCGTCCTCCAGGTAGAGGGTGCCGCGCCACGAGACGACGTGGGCGAACAGGTCGCCGTAGAAGGTCGAGTCCGACGACAGCAGCGAGCGCAGGTCGAGCTGGCTCTTGGTGGTGACCAGCTGGTCCAGCCGCACCTGCCGCGGGGGGATGCCGGCCCAGTCCCGGGGCGTGGTGAGCCCGTGCTCCGGATAGGGGCGCCCGTCGCCCACGGCCTTGAACATCACGGCCACGATCTTAGGTGCTGCGCGTGTCCGAGCAGGTGAGGGCACGGCTGCGGCGTGGAAGGCGTCGCCGGTGTGCCAGGCCGGCTACGCGCCGGGCGGTCCCACCCGGCGCGCACGCGCGCCCGGGCCGGCCCGGGCGCGATGGCCGGGCCGGCACCGCGCCGCTCACATCACCCGGATGAAGACCGGGTTGGCCATGTAGATCGGACCCTCGGACAGCGGCGTACCGGGGTTGCGGGCCGCGATGTGGTGGCCGCCGCCGGTGTAGATGCCCACGTGACCCGGCCCCCACACGAGATCACCCGGACGGGCCTCGGCCGCGGAGACCACGGTCCCGGCGTAACGCTGCTGGCTCGAGGACCGGGGCAGGGAGACCCCGACCTGGGCGAAGACGTACTGGGTGAACCCGGAGCAGTCGAAGCCGCCGGGGCCGGTGCCGCCGTGGACGTACGGCGTGCCGAGATACTGCCGGGCGACGTTGACCACCGCGCTCGCCGACGCCGACGGCGGCGGTGCGGGCGCGGGAGCCGGGGCGGGGGCAGCTGCCGCCGGGGCGGCCGCCGCACCGCCGGCAGGGGCGGCGCGCGTGGCCGTGCGGAGGGCCGTCCGGTCGCCCGCACGGGACGCGGACGGGGCGTTCCGGGCGACCGCGGGCGCCGGTGCAGGGTCGGGCGGAGGCGGCGGGGTGGCGACGGCGTCGATCGTCGCCACGCTCCAGGTGACCTCGGCGGGCACCTTGACCGTCGGCGTGATCATCGCCGCGATGGCTGCTTTCGGCGGGGTGCCGGTGTCGACCTTGCGCGGCGGGTCGGCGCTGGCCGCGGTGGCCGCGACCGCGACGACGAGGCCCGAGGCCACCAGCGCGGCCACCCCCCGGCGGGCGACCGCTGCGGCGGAGTCCGGCGCGGCGAATACGGGCATGGATGGACGGCGCGGCAGTGTGCGGGGCGCGCCGGTGCTGCAGTTCGGCATGAGGTGCCTCTCCCGCCGCCTGCGAGGTGAGCTGTCGGGTTCGGGTGGGAGAACACCCGGTGGGCCGCATCGCCGCACTTCACCCCAGGCCCTGTCGCCAGGGCCGCAAAACGTTGGGTCCCCCGTCCCTGCCACGCGTCCATGGCCCCCGGCCGGCGGCAGGGCTCGGCGTTCCGACCGGAGGCTCGCCGTATGGAAGGGTCCGGCGAGCGCGTGTGACGTTACTCGCATTCCAAGTCGATTATCACGTTTTGGTCACGGCATGTGCGCAACCTCCGTCCGGCCGCCACCACGGGCTTCCGGGCCTGCAGGGTGGTCACCGGACCGACCGCGTGCCGATCGGGCGGCCTCGGGGACGACGGCGGCCCCCGGACCGCGCGGGGAGCGCGATGCGGGGGCCGCTGCCGTTCGGGGGCCGAGGCTCAGATGGCGCCGTGCTGCTGCAGCCAGGTGAGGGGGTTCATGGTGTTGTCGGCAGCGTCGTGGACCTCGAAGTGCAGGTGCGGCCCGGTGGAGTTGCCGTTGGAGCCGACCCCGCCGATGACGTCGCCGGCCGCGACCTGCTGGCCGGGGGTGACGTACACGCCGTCGTCGTACATGTGGACGTACCAGGTGTAGAACGTCTGGCCGTTGATGTTGTGCTGGATGATGATCAGGTTGTTCGAACGCCCGTTGATGCCGGCGCCGGCGTGGGTCACGGTGCCCGCAGCCGCGGCGTGGATCGGGGTGTTGCGCGGGGCGGCGATGTCCTGGCCGAGGTGGAAGGAGTAGGCGGAGCTGCGGCCCAGCGGGTCGTTGCGGTGCCCATAGCTCGAGGTGAGCGAGATGGGGCCGGCGATCGGCGAGACGACGCGGTTCGCGGCCTCGGCGGCCTTGCGGGCCTCCTCGGCGGCGGCGGCCTCGGCGGCCCTGCGGGCCTCCTCGGCGGCGGCGGCCTCGGCGGCCTTGCGCGCCTCCTCGGCGGCGGCGGCCTCGGCCGCCTTCTGGGCCTCTTCCACGGCCTGCCGCTCGGCAGCGCGCGAGGCAGCTGCAGGGTCGTTGCGCAGGGACTCCGGGGTGTTCGCCTCCGGGGAGGCGACGTCGATCGCCGCGAGGGCGTTCGGCTTGTCGTGCCCGGTCGCCGCGACGGCGCCATCGGTGAGCCCGGAGGTGCCGACGACGGGCGTCAGGATCGCCAGGGCGGCCAGGGTGCCGGCCATCAGGGCGCGGGGACGGGGGCTGCGCGGGGAGCCGTCACGCAGGTCTCGGCGTCGGGGGCCGGTGGCCAGGGCGAGGACCTCGGTGGCGACGGAGTCGGCGGCCGGCGTCGCGTGGCCCTGGGCCACCATCTGGGCGACGGTCTTGGAATCGACGCTCACGGTGGAGGTCGCACTGCCGGGCAGGGGGGACGTGTTCACGAATGCCTTGACGAGGCGGCGGCGCCAGTCGCGCCGCTCGGCTTCGCGGATCTCACGTCGGGTCTGTGGCGTCCGGGTCTCGGGCACGTCACGACACGGCATCTACTGAACCTCCACAGGTTGGTTGGCCCTTATAAAGGACGGGGCTGGGCGGTTACCACGACGTTTTCGGTAGCGCCACCCGGGAATGTCACGAAACGATAACGAGGCCCGATCTGGACGGTCTACCCCCCTAGCCGTGTGCGACCGGTCACGAGCGGGTGGCGCACCGGCGATGCCCGGTTCGGGGGTGGTAAAAGCGCAGCCCAGGAGGGGGAGGTTCCGGACGTGGCGGAACCTACGTAGCGGGTTGTGAGGTCGGGCACGGTTCGGTCGGTCTTCGTCCGTCGCTTATGGCACCTGGCGATGGCGGGCGTCGAGCCGGCCGGGTCGGGGGGTGCCTTCAGCAACGACGAAGCCCGGGCCCTCGAGGGAGGGTCGGGATGTCAGATGTATCCCGGCATCAGGTCCGGCGGAGCATGCGGGATGCGTGGACCGCGGCGCCCTCCTCTGCGTGCCTTGGAGCTGCACCGGATCCGCTGCGGCTGTCGACGGTGGCGCTGCGGCGGCTGGTCTGGATGGTTCAGCTGCCGCCCACGACGGCGGCGAGGGTGGGCCTTCGGAAGTACTGAGGCGGTCGGTTGGCTGCGGGAGGTTACCTCAGCCAATATTGAGGCAATGAACGACGAGCGAAGTGACGGTTTGCGGCGCCGGGTCTCGCTGCACGCGGCCCTGGCCGACCCGGCCAGGCTGCAGATCCTCGACACCCTGAGCCTGGGCGATGCCTCCCCCTCCGAGCTCGCCGAGACCCTGGGGGCGCCCTCGAATCTGCTCGCCCACCACCTCAAGGTCCTCGAGCAGGCGGGGATCGTGGCGCGGGCCCGGTCCGAGGGCGACAAGCGACGCTCCTACGTCCACCTGGTGCCCGGTGCCCTGGACGACCTGTCCGCGCCCGCGCTCCGGCCGGCGCCCCGGGTGCTCTTCGTGTGCACCGCCAACTCCGCCCGGTCCCACCTCGCGGCGGCGCTGTGGCGTCGGGCCAGCGACGTTGCTGCTGCCTCCGCCGGCACTCACCCCGCCGAGACGATCGCCCCCGGCGCCGTCGAGACCGCCCGCCGCCACCGCCTCGAGCTGCCGCAGGTCCGCCCCCAGCACGTCGACGACGTGCGCGCCGACGGCGACCTCGTCGTCACCGTCTGCGACCGCGCGCACGAGGAGCTCGACCTGCCCGTCGACGTCCACTGGTCCATCCCGGACCCGGTCGTCCCTGGCACGCCGGAAGCGTTCGACCATGCCCTGGAGGAGATCGGCCGCCGCGTCGACAACCTCGCCCCGCACCTGTGCCCGCTCGCCACCCCCGCCAACACGACTACCGCCGTGCCCGCTCACTGAGTCCCAGGAGACCCCATGTCTGACCGTCCCAGCGTCATGTTCGTCTGCGTCCACAACGCCGGCCGCTCCCAGATGGCCGCCGGCTACCTGGCCGCCCTGTCCGGCGGCCAGGTCGAGGTCCGCTCCGCCGGCTCCGCGCCCGCCGCCCAGATCAACCCCGTCGCGGTCGAGGCGATGGCCGAAGAAGGTATCGACATCACCGCCGCCAAGCCGAAGGTCCTCACCCCGGACGCCGTTCAGGCCTCCGACGTCGTCATCACCATGGGCTGCGGCGACGCTTGCCCCTACTTCCCCGGTGTGCGCTACGAGGACTGGGAGCTCGAGGACCCGGCAGGCAAGGATCTTGACACCGTCCGCCGCGTCCGCGACGACATCCGTGACCGCGTCGAGACGCTCCTCGCTGAGCTGCTTCCCTCGGTTCAGGCCTAGGGGTCGAAGGTGACCGAGAGCCCGCCCCGCAGAGCGGGGTTGGCGCCGCGGTCCTCAGGATCAGTCGGGAAGTCCAGGTCGCTAGCCCACTCCCAAGGCATTGCTGAGCGGACCCAGCGAGACGATCCGTCGCATGCCTGCGGACGCTGGTGCCGACGCCGCCTTGGGCGGGAACTGTGACCAAGGATGTTGACCCATACGGTTCAGCGTGCAAGGCTAAACCGTATGGTTGAGCAAACGGCAGACCTGGATCGGCTCTTCCACGCCTTGGCGGATCCGACACGGCGTGCCGTCCTCGAGCGGCTCGGCCAAGGGTCGGCGACGGTGACCGAGCTGGCCGAGCCGTTCGGTGTCTCGCTGACGGCCATCAAGAAGCACCTCCACGTCCTGGAGGACGCCGAGCTCGTGGTGACCGAGAAGGTCGGCCGCTCACGCCACTGTCGGCTCGGCGCGGAACGGCTGGACAGCGCCATGTCCTGGATCTCCTTCTACCAACGGCTGTTGGAGCGCCGTCTCGACGGCCTCGACGCCTACTTCACCCTCACGAAAGGAACGGACCGATGACCGAACCCACGACGAAGACGGCCCCGCTCGAGCTGCGCTTGTCGCGGCACCTGCCGGCCACGCCCGAGGAGGTCTTCGACGCCTACACCGATGCCGAGAAGCAGAAGACCTGGTTCTCCATCCTCGACGAGGAGCCAGGGATCGTCAGGATCGAGGTCGACCTGCGGGTTGGCGGGCAGCAGGTGGCGGTCTGGGGGCCCAGCGAGGACGCCCTGTTCCGCGAGACCCAGACCTTCCTGGAGATCGACCGCCCGCACCGGCTGGTCACCGAGTCCGTCGGCTCCACGCCCGACGGGCAGTCGATGACGACCCACATCACGGTGACCTTCCAGACTGACGGCGACGGCACACTCATGACGGTCCACCAGACCGGGTTCCCCGCCCCGGAGATCCGCGACTTCTTCGCCTCCAAGGCCTGGGTGGGCGCACTGGACCGAATCGATGCATACCTGCGCACCCACGGCAACCGGGCGGTGCGATGACCGGGTCCATGAGCGCCCCGACGCCCTGAAACGTCGAGCGTCTCGTCATACGCAACAGCACCGGCCGTCGACATGGCGCCGACCTTCCGCTTGGTGCTGGCCCGCCGTCGGCAGGGTCGACCGGTCGACCCGCGAGTCCAGGCCCCGCAGGCGCGAGCTCCGGCGTCGTCGGCGCTACTGATCGCGGAAGTTCAGCCCCCGCGAACCAAGCTCCTCGCGCAGGATACGGATCGCCTTGGGGCCCACGCCATGAATCTCCAGCAGCTCCCGCTCCGACCACTCCGTCAGCTGCGCGACCCGGGTGATGCCGTGCGCCGCCAGCCCGCGAGGCGCCACTGCGCCGAGGGAGGCGGGGAACTCGGTTTCCTCGGTGGTCATCCGGGCTCCCATTGTTCGTCGTTGCCCGGCCACGTGGTCACGGAGGAGCGACATCAGCGAATCGTGACGGTCTGGTCCACAGGTATACCCGAGCGCATCATCGAACGTGGCGCGAAGCGGGCGGGAGACTGCCGCGCTCCGAGCGCTGCGCGCGAGGCAGCGGCGCGGGTGCGACCCCAGACCAGCTCTTGGAGAACGTACGGACGGCGCGTTCCTGGCCTCAGCTCGTCGACGGCTCGGGATCCTCCTCGGCCGGCGCGAACTGAGCGAGCGAGACCTGGACCGCCTCGGCAAGCTGCTCCACCGTCGCGGTCCCCGAGGCCTCGACGGTCCTCGCCCACGCACGGACGGACTTCGCATTGAAGGCCACGACCTCGGGCGAGCCGGCCGCGGCGACCGGATCCTCCGGTGCCTCGCCGGCCCGGAACAAGGCCCAGCCCCATCAGGGCACCGTCCCAGCCCGGACCGACCCACATCGCGCCGGCGCCACTCTGCACCATCTCGATCGGCACGGTGTGCTCGAGCTCGAACACGGTGCGCTCGCCCTGGGGCGTCAGTCGGACCTCGACGATGGAGACCTCGGACCGGAACGTCACGCGGTAGCGGCACGGCGCCTCGCACTCGAGAATGTCGCCGCCTGAGTTGCCCTCGAGCTGGAAGCTGCCGCCCGCTCGCAGGTCGCCGCTGATGGCATGAACCAGCGGGCAACGCGCTCGGGGTCGGTCAGGGCGTTCCAGATGTCGGTGGCCGCGGCGTCGTAGGCGCGCCGGGCGACGACCGTGACGTCCTCGCCGCCGTCGTCCCGTCGGCGGCGCTCGACCGTACGGTCGATGGCGCCGATCTGAGCGGCGATGTCAATCATGGCTGCTCCTCGGGGGCTAGCTGCTGATGGTTGACGGGGCCGCGGGTGCGGCGCTGGCGCTTGCTCCGGGCGAGCTCGGTGGCGAGCGCGTCGAGAGGCTGGTCCCAGATGTGACGGAACTGCTCCAGCCAGGCGTCGACCTCATGGAGCGGCCCGGGCGCCACCGAGTACAGCCGACGCGCACCCTCGGCGCGCGCCACCGCGAAGCCGCTCTCACGCAGCACACGCAGATGCTGCGACACGGTGCAGGCTGGGAGATCCCGAACTCGCCGCGCACAACGACCGGGGGTATGGCGCTACCCGGTGCGGAGTGCAACCACCGCGGGGATGCGGCGCCGACCTTCGTCGGGCTGATGAAGCATATCGAGACGGAACTTCGTGTAGCCGGTGCCGACATTCCGCACCAGTGAGTCCCGTGCCGGTCGTTCGTGACGTCGCCAGTTTGAGGGGCGTTCCCACGGGTTGAGTTGTGGGATGCCCGGCTTGGTGGCCGGGCATCCCGGGCATTCACCAGTCCGCTGGCCGGGTGTCCTTGCCGTCGAGCCAGAGTCGGTCGCTCGCGTCTCGGTGGGAGCCGGTCGACCCGACGTGCTTGGTGCTGATCCGGTCGCCCTTGGTGATGACGTGGACGAGAGCCATCGCGTGCCCGTGGCCGAGCCCGTAGGTCTCCTTGAGCCAGGAGGCGACGGGCGTGGCCTTGCTGCCCGGACCGAACCCTTGCTCGTGGGCGTGCTCGATGAGTTGGCGCGGGGTGAGTCCGGTCTTCGTCTCGACGTTGTCGAGGTATGCCTGGAAGGACATCAGCGGTTCTCCTGGATCATCGTGTCGGAGGCGTGAATGCAGATCATGCGCAGGGTGCCGGACCCGGTGTTGGTGAACCCGTGCCAGATGCCGGGGCCCACGACGGCGGTGTCGCCGGTGCGGGCGACGACGGTCTCGTCCCCGATCGTGAGGGTGGCCTCGCCCTCCAGGACGTGCCACGTCTCGCTGTAGGGGTGGCGGTGCGGCCCGGGCCCCTGGCCGGGGTCGGTGGTGACGAGGAAGAACGAGACCCCGGACCCGTGTTCGCGGCCTTCGTAGCGCAAGGTCCGCGAGCCCGGCATCCGCACCGTGTCCGCATGGACGACCGTGACCATGCCCCTCTCCCTTCGGTGGATCGGCCACCACCGATCGACTGTCATCGACCGGTGGTGGCCGACGCCGGTCCAGCGTCGTAGGGGTTGGAACTGCCCCGCTATGGTTTCGACGTGGATCGAAACGTCGTTGAGTTCCGGCTCGCGCCCGGCGACCTCTCCTCGATCCGGTTCGGCGTCTCTCCCGGGCACGAGCTGGCGCACGCGGTACGGGTGCTCGGACAGGCGCAGTACCACCCGCTGCAGTGGGGGTGGCTGCGGCGCACGCGCGGACAGGTCCCCGGGGCCGCGTTCGAGCTCCTGGGCCTGCTGGTCGGCTCCGACGGGTACATGCCGGACTTCCTCACCTCGACACCGGGATGGGACCTCGGCCCTGACGAGGAGCTCGCCCGGCTGCGCGAGGCCGACCTCGGGCCCATGCGGGTGGACCTGCTCAAGCGCGTCGACGGCACCAGCGGCGCCGAGCAACGTGTCCTGCGTGCGATGGCCGACGACCCGGAGCGCGCGCGGGCGGTCGTTGCCGACGCGTGGAAGCAATGCTGGGACGCCCTGCTCGACCCGTACTGGCCGCAGCTCGAGCGGGTCCTTCGCGCCGACATCGGTGTGCGGTCGCGCCGGATGACGATCCATGGCACCGGCGAGATGGTCGACAGTCTGCACGAGGCGGTGAGCTGGGCGCCGCACGCCGTCCGCGTGCGGCTCCGCCTCCACGCCGAGGTGCTGGACTGTGCCGGCGGCGGGCTGGTCCTGGTGCCCTCGGTGATGGCGCCTCGTTGCGCCGTGGTGACCGAGCCGCCCGCCCAACCGACGCTTTTCTACCCCGCCCTCGGCGTCTCTGAGCGATGGGCCGACGCCGCCACCGACGCCGGGAGTGCGCTCAGGGACCTGCTCGGGACGGGACGCGCCGGCGTGCTGCTCGCCCTGCGCGGGCCGCTGTCTACGACCGAGGTCGCCGCGGCCGAAGGGCTGGCGGCATCGACGGCCTCGCACCACCTGTCGCTCCTGCGCGCGGCGGGCCTGGTCGACTCCCGGCGCGAGGGCCCGCGGGTCGTCCACGTGCGCACCCCGCTCGGCGAAGCACTCGCCGGCGGATCTGTCCCCCAGCCCCAGCCGTAGCGGCTGCGCCTCGCAACTCTGGACGCGCAACGTGGCACGAGTCGAACGCTTCGCACAAAGCGGCCGCCCGGGCCGTGCCTCGCGGTCAGCCCACGGGGTCGGTGCGGCCGCTCACGGAAGGACCTGCTCGCCGGTCGATCACCGGGGCGATGGGCCCGGATCTCCTTGAGCCCCTCATGAGCCGTGCCGGGTCAGTGAAGGCAGGGGCGGCCATGCCTGCATCGCAACGGCGAGCAGTTTGCGCGCGAGAGGCGCCGGCGTTCGCCATGGCCGACAGTCGGTGTCAGACGCAGTGAATGTGTCCGGGCAGGGTCTCGACGGACGTCGACCGGGGCAGTTCGCTCGTGTATGAGGTCCAGGCCCATACGCATCTCGGAGACGCTTAGCACATGGAGCAATGCACGAAGGCCCCTGACCTGCGTTGCTGCAGGTCAGGGGCTTGAGATACCGGCGGAGGATGGCGGATTCGAACTGTTCGCCAGCCCCTCACGGGCGAGGTCACGGATCGCCGTTTGGCGCGCAAACACTGGGGTTTCGGCGGGCTGGCCGATGGATGACAATGTTGAGATTCACCGATCTACAGGGCCGGTAGCACATGAGTTAGCACATGAACGAGCGTTCAATCGGCCGACCGTGCGAGGCGGCACCATCCGCTACGTGGCACTGCCCCCTGCACCGACCCGTCCGTTGCGGACTGGCTCACCAGCAGTCAACTGCCGTGGAAGCGGCTTGTCACGCTCGGCCCCGGCCGACTTCCCGGCGTACGCGGGACTGCGCTCTTCCCCGACCCGGCATGCCCGCCTTGGTCGGGGCGAGCTGACCGCGCCTGGTTTAGACACCCGGCCGCCCTCCGTCTTGTTGGCCCCTGCCGTGCTCAGCGTTTTGCCAGCCCTCAGGGGTCTACTGAACGTCGTGGTCGCCGGATTCGAGGTCCGTGCCTCTGGCAGCGGGGGAAGAGCCCGGCTGCTCGAGGATCTGTCTCACTCGCACGGGCTGCTGACGACGCCGCTGCCCGGAACGGTGCTGGCACTTGGCGCGGCGGTGCTCGCCGTCGTGGTGGTGCGACGCGCGCGCCGTTCCCGCGGCGGCCGGGGCTCGCTCGTCGCGGGGCTGGCGGGTCTCGTCGGCCTCGGGGTGTTGTCCGCCGCCGCGTATGTCAACGCCTATGCGGGGTACCTGCCGACCTTCGCCGCCCTGGAGGAAGCGGTCGGGCTGCGCCAGACAAGCGGGCCGGCAGCGGAGCCGCCGGCGGCGCACACCGCACCGGAGGCTGCGACGGACGCACCTGGCTCCGGGCCGAGCCGCACCACCGGGACCGTCACGCAGGTCGAGGTCCCTGCGCCCACGCTCGGCATCCGGGACGGCACCACCTACGTCTACACGCCGCCGGGCTACGACCCGTCGGCCGCGCGGCGGTATCCGGTGATCTACCTGATCCCCGGGAGCCCGGGCACTCCCGCCGACTGGTTCCGCGCCGGCAGGGTCGACCGGGTGATGGACGCCCTCGTCGCTGCCCACGCGGTACGCCCGGCGATCGTCGTCGCCGTGAACACCGGTGCGGGTGCCCTGGGCGACACGGAGAGCCTCGACGTGGTCGGTGGCCCGAAGGTGGAGAGCTACTACACCACGGTGGTCGTGCCCTATGTCGACGCGCACTACCGCACGGTGCCGGACCGGCGGGACCGGGTCATCGGTGGGATGTCCTCGGGCGGGTTCGGTGCCCTCAACGTCGGGCTGCGGCACCTGGAGCTGTACTCCACCATCCTCGCGTTCGAGCCCTACGGTGACCCGGGCCGGGAGAACCTGCGCCGCCTGCTGGGCGGCGACGCCAGACGGTTCCGCGAGAACTCCCCCAACCCGTACATCCGCACCATGGCCTTTCCCCTGCCCGTGAACGTGTTCCTGGACGTCGGCGGCGCCGCCGGCCGCGAGGTGCACGAGGTCCGGGCGTTGGCCGATGCGCTGTCCCAGCGGGGACAGCAGGTCGAGTTCCGCATCGAGCCTGGGGCGCGCCACACCTGGAACGAGGCCGTCGTCGGGCTGCCCTACGCGCTGTCCTTCGCGGCCGCGCACCTGCCCTGAGCCCACTCGTCGACTCCCGGCGCTCAGTCGACGTCAGGCTCGGCGGCGACGTCGGCCATCTGCGGCGCGGGCGCGGCGGGCGCCGCGCGGCCGCCGTCGGACGTGGCAGGGACCAGTGCCACGTCCCGGCGCGACACCGCGAGGTAGCCGACCACCGCGAGGATGACCAGCAGGAAGAGCGCGCTGGTCACCACGGTGCCGAGGCCGAGCCCGCCGTCCCCGCGGTCCTGGGAGAGCAGGTCGCCCAGGGAGGCGCCGAGCGGGCGGGTGAGGACGTAGGCGATCCAGAACGCCAGGACCGCGTTGAGCCGGAAGCGCCAGTACGCGAGCCCGACGACGGCGATGAGCGCGGCGAAGATGACGACGGAGAGCCCGTAGCCCAGGCTCAGGCTCTCGGCAACCAGGTCGCCGGCCGCGGTGCCGAGGGCGAAGGTGAACAGGATGGCGAGCCAGTAGAACCGCTCGCGGCGCGCGGAGACGATGCTGTGGATCGACAGCGTCCGCTCCTTGGCGTACCAGGCGGCAAAGGTCGCGGCCAGCGCCACGGCGAAGACGATGGTGGTGGCCTGCAGCGGCACGCCGAGGTTGTCGGTGAGGTTGTCGGTGATGAGCGTTCCCACCACGGAGATCAGCACGACGGCGAGCCAGTAGATGCCGGCGGTGTAGCGCCGGGTGCGGAACTGCAGGACCAGGGCGACGACGAGGAGCACGGTCATGACCACGGTCGTCCCGCTCAGGCCCAGGCCGAGCGTGGAGTTGAGGTAGTCCGCGGCGGTCTCGCCCACGGTCGTCGCCATGACCTTGACGATCCAGAAGTAGAGGGTGATCTCTGGGACCTTGCTCCAGAGCTGGCGGGAGGCGGAGGGGGTCCGCGGGATGTCGTATGTCACCGGAGGGAGGTTTCTCGCATCTGCTGGGCAGAACCTGCGGGCATCCTGGCAAGACCCTGAGACGGTGTGCGGCCGGTGCGGAGACCGGCAAGCATCCGGGCGCTGTCATTCGCGGAGCCGCGGCACATCTGCGGACGGGATTGCCGTCACAGGCCTTCTGCACGACATTCCCAGCAATCGCCCGTATGGTGCCCCGTCGTGATCCCGATCCTCGCCAGCGCTTCACAGACGGCCGCGTCCGCCCCCCTCGACGGCGTCGCCGGATGGGCAGTAAGCATCATGGAGACGCTCGGCGGCCTCGGCGCCGCCCTGCTCATCGCCCTGGAGAACATCTTCCCGCCCCTGCCCAGCGAGGTCATCCTGCCGCTGGCCGGGTTCACCGCCTCGCGCGGCTCGCTCGGCCTGGTGGCGATGATCGTGTGGTGCACGGCGGGGTCCGTGGTCGGCGCCTGGGTGCTCTACGGCATCGGGGCACTGCTCGGGCGCGAGCGCACCCGGGCCATCATGAACTGGCTGCCCCTGGTCAAGCTCGACGACGTGGACAAGACCGAGGTGTGGTTCGACAAGCACGGCCGGGGCACCGTGCTCCTCGGCCGCATGATCCCCATCTTCCGGAGCCTCATCTCCATCCCCGCGGGCATCACCCGCATGCCGCTTGTGCTCTTCACGGTGCTCACGGCGGCCGGCTCGCTGGTGTGGAACACCGCGCTGATCCTCGCCGGCTACTGGCTCGGCGAGCAGTGGACGGTGGTGCAGGACTACGTCGGGATCTTCACCAAGGTCGTCATCGTCGCCGTCCTCGTCGCCCTGGCGTGGTTCGTCATCGCCCGGGTGCGCAACACCCGCATGTCACGCACGTCCGGCGAGACGGGCGACGACGCCGCCTGAGCTGACGGTCCGGGCTGTCGGCTGGGCGCGCTCCGGGTCATGAACCGATCGCCGGCCGTGGGCGGGCCTGGCGCCCGGCGGGGGTCACCGGGCCGGATTCGGCGGGGGTGTCGCGAGGGAGGGTGAGCACCATCCGAGTGCCCACGGCACTCTCGCCCACCCGGAGGTCGCCGCCGTGGGCGCGGGCGATCTCCCGGGCGATCGGCAGGCCCAGGCCGGTGCCGCCGGCGGAGCGTTCGCGGCTGTCGTCCAGGCGCACGAACCGGTCGAAGACCCGGTCCCGCATCGCGGAGGGGATGCCCTCGCCGTCGTCGGCCACCTCGACGACGGCGACCGGCCCGTCGGGCCGGAGCGAGAGGGTGACGTGGCGGCCGCCGTGCAGGACGGCGTTGTCGGTGAGGTTGCGGATCGCCCGGTGCAGGCCTGGCCCGTCTCCGGTGACGCGCACCGGTGGGGCGTGGACGCTTACCTCGACCCCGGCGGCGCGCAGCCGGCGGGCGTCGTCGAGCAACAGGTCGTCGAGGTCCACGTCCTCGCGTCGCAGGGTGTGGGCGTGGTCGTCGGCGCGGGCGAGCAGCAGCAGGTCGGCGACCAGGCGGTCGAGGCGGTCGGTCTCCGCCAGCACGTCGTCCGCGACCGCGTCCCAGTCAGCGCTGTCGGGGTGGCGGCGGGCGACCTCGAGCTCGGCGCGGATGGTTGCCAGGTGCCGCGGTCGTCCTCGCGGCGATCGCCGTCGCCGTCGCCCTCGTTCTCGCCGCCGTGCGCCGCCCGCCCATCACCGAGCTCCGGCGCCTCTAGCGACGAGCGGAGCCACACGACCAGACGACCGAAGCGAGCCATACGACCGATCCGGCCACCACGCCCAGGCGCCACTCAGCGCCTTCTCAGCACGTGTGGGCATGCTCGGCTTGGCGGTTCACCGCCCCGGAAGGAGCACAGATGATTGCGACGTTGACCGCGGCCGTTGTCGCGCTGGTCTCGGGCCTGCACGGGCCCGCGCTGTACGCCCTCGTCGGCCTACTGGCGTTCGGCGAGGGCGCCGCGTTCCTCGGGCTCGTGCTGCCCGGGGAGACGGCCGTCTTCCTCGGCGCCGCGCTCGTCGCGCAGGGCCATGGACGCCTCGCGCTCCTCGTTCCCGTCATCGCCGTCGCGGCGGTGGCGGGCGACTCCGTCGGGTACGAGGTGGGCCGCTGGCTCGGACCCCGCCTGCGGAGCGGGCGGCTGGGCCGGTGGATCGGTGTGGCACGCTGGCGTCGCGCGGAGGCCGAGATCGAGCGTCGGGGCGCGGCGGCCGTGGTGCTGGGCCGGTGGGTGGGGGTGCTGCGCGCCCTTGTGCCCGCGGTGGCCGGGGCCACGCGCATGCCCTACCGCCGCTTCTTGACGGCCAACGTCGCCGGCGGGGTGAGCTGGGCGGTGGCCGTGAGCCTGCTCGGCTACGGCGCCGGCGCTGCGTGGCCGCAAGTCCAGGCGTGGCTTGGCCGGGGTGGTCTCGTCCTGGTCGCGGCCGTCGTCGTGATCCTGCTCAGCCGGCGCGTGCTAGGCCGCGGCGGAGGTCGCCCCGGCGGGCATGACCGGCACGAGACTGCGCCGGAGGCGGCCGTGCCGGAGCGGCGCGCCACGAGCGCTGCGCCCGCCCGGGCGGCCCTGTGACCGGGCCCACCGCGCATCGCACGGCCCGCCCGGCCAGGTCCCTCGTGCCGCTGCTAACCCCCATCCTGCTGACGGTGCTCGCGGTTGCGGCCGCCGCACTGGTCTGGCACGGCGTCGCACACCACACCGGCCTGGCCCGCAACGACCTAGCGGCCACCAGCTGGGCGGTCGCCCACCGGACGCCGCTTGGCACCGCCGTCATGCGGACCGCGACGTTCCTCGCCGGGACGGCGGCGTCGGTGGGGCTCGCGGTCCTGGCGGCGCTCTGGCTGTACTACCGCACCCGCGGGTGGACATGGCCGGTGATCGTCCTGGCCGCGATGGCGGCCCAGGCGCTGCTTGCCGCGACCCTCAAGATCCTCACCGCCCGGCCGCGGCCGCCGCTGGCCCTCGAGCTCGGCGCACCGGCCCGTACCTTCGCCTTCCCCTCCGGGCACACCCTCTCCGGCGGCACGCTCGCCTTCACCCTGGCCCTCGCCATCGCCGCGACGACCGCCCACCGCTGGGTGCGGGCGCTCGTCGGTGTTCTCGCGCTCGTCGCCACCGCGGTGGTCGCGGCCAGCCGCGTCTATCTCGGGTACCACTGGCTCACCGACGTCGTAGCCAGCGCGCTCCTCGCCCTGGCCATCACCGCCGTGTGTGCCGCAGCGGCCGCGCTCCTGCCCGTGACGCATGCGGCCCGTCCGGCGGCCAGGGCATGTGTCGCTGACGACCCCGCCATCGGGCATGCCGAGGGCCAGGGGGACGGAACGCCAGAGCTGCGGGGGAGACCGTGAGGGTGCTCGTCGTCGAGGACGAGCACCGGCTGGCCGAGACGCTCCGCCGAGGGCTGAACGCCGAGGGCTTCAACGTCGACGTCGTCCACAACGGGGTCGATGGACTATGGGCCGCGAGCGAGCACGGCTACGACGTCGTCGTCCTGGACATCATGCTGCCCCGGCTCAACGGCTACCGCGTCGTGGAGGAGATGCGTGCCCGCGACGTGTGGACCCCCCGTGCTCATGCTCACCGCCAAGGACGGCGAGTACGACCAGGCCGACGCCTTCGACCTCGGGGCCGACGACTACCTCACCAAACCGTTCTCCTTCGTCGTGCTCGTCGCGCGCCTGCGGGCCCTGGTGCGCCGCGGGGCACCGGAACGTCCCGTCCTGCTCACGGCCGGCGACCTCACCCTCGACCCGGCCCAGCGCCGTGTTGCCCGCGGCGAGGTGCAGATCAAACTCACGCCCCGCGAGTACGGCCTGCTCGAGTACCTCATACGCCGCGCCGGCGATGTGGCCACCAAGACCGAGATCCTCCGGGCCGTCTGGGACACCAACTACGACGGCGACGACAACGTCGTCGAGGTCTACATCGGCTACCTGCGCCGCAAGATCGACCAACCCTTCCACCGTCAGGCCATCGAGACCGTCCGTGGCGTGGGCTATCGGCTCGCCGCCGACGGCGGCTGAGGCCGTGGGCCGCTGGCACCCCCAGAAGGCCCTGGTACGGGCCACATCCACGCCATCTTGAGCCGGAGTCCTCGGGTTGTGAGCCTCGCAAACGGGACGGTCCTGGTGTGACCGCTGCCGCTCAGGCGGCGGGACGCACGTTGGGGCGGGCCGCCCGCGCGGTCGCGGCGAGCAGCGTGACGATGTGGTCGGCCGGGTCGCCCTGGGGGGCGCCGGTCCGTGGCCGGGCGGACTGCTCGAGCAGCGCCCGGGTCAACTCGTCTGCGGTCCGCGCCCACGGCGCGCCCCCGGCGGCCTCGAGCACCGCGGCGTTGGCCCGGCCGTGCCCAGCGATGCAGCGATAGCTCACCGCCGGGAGGCCGGCCACGAGCGCCTCGGTGAAGCTGAGGCCACCGGCGTTGTGGACGAGGACGTCGGCGAGGTGCATAAGCTCGTGGACGTCGTCGCGCCAGCCGCACGCGATGACGCCGGGAATGCCGGAGAGCCGGCGGCGCAGGGCGGCGTTCCGCCCGCACAGCACCAGCGGCACGAGGCCGACCTGCTGGACGACGCGGCTGGTCTCGTCGAGGTCCCCGAGCCCGAGCGAGCCCGAGACCAGGAGCGCGACCGGCCGGTCACCGGGGATCCCCAGCTCCTCGCGGAGCGCGGCGAGGCGGGCCGGCCCCGGACCGGCGGCGAAGCGCGGGGGGACGAGCGGCCCGGCCGCATGCATGGGAAAGCCGTAGACCGCCTCTCCGTGCTCGGCGGTGGCGGTCGTGACCGTGAGGTGCACGTCGATCCCGCGATGGACCCAGGTCTTGTGCGCCGCCGGGTCGGTCAGATAGGTGACCGCAGGGACGGTGACCTGCCCTCGGGTGCGCAACGTGCCCAGCGTCTGGCTGGCCAGGGGGTACGTGGAGACCACGGTTCCGTACCGCTTCGCCCGGGTCCACCGGTGGACGCGGCGGTCGCCGAGGTGGCAGGACAGGATCACCGCGCCGCGGACCCAGCGGCTGTGCTCGATGCTGTCGAACAGCCACTGGAACGCGGCCGGGATGCGCTGGACGCTGGCCGTGTAGCCCTCGCGCAGGAAGAACCGGAACCACCGGGGGAGGGCCTGGAGGTAGTCACGCACGTCGACGTCGACCCCGCGGTCCCGCAGCCGACGAGCCAGCTCGTGCGCGGCGCCGTCGTGGCCGGCCCCGACGCTCCCGGTCAGGATCAGGACGGCGGGTGCGCCCTCGCCCCCGCCGTCCGGGGCGACGATGGGCATCGGGCTCCACGTGCTGGCTGCGCGGAGATGATCGATCAGGGGCACGAGGTCGGGCCTTCCGAGAGGTGACGGGTTGCCGTGCGCAGACCCATGGGGGAGTCAGGATCGTCGGGGCCGCGAGCCGAGGTGCCCTGGGTCAGTGCGGCCAGGCGGCACACCCCGCAGGCCATGAGGACGAACCCGACCACCTGGGCGACGACCGCCGTCGGGGCCGTTGCGAAGACCTCACCGAAGGCGACGGCGCCCACAATGACCGCGACCAGCGGCTCGGCCATGGTCAACGGAGGCAGGGAGGAGGCCAGGCGCCCCGCCTGGTAGCCCCGCTGCACCACAGCCGTTCCCAGCAGTCCGAGGGTGACCATCAGGTACCCCGGCCAGGTCGTCAGCAGCCGCTGCGGGGCGATCGTGAACTGGTCGACAACCTGCTTGAGCAGTGCGCTCATGAGGCCGAACGCAACCCCGCCGGCAAGGCCGAGCAGCGCCGCCCGGTGCCTCGGCATGGGGCCGTACGCCAGCGCGACCGCGATCGCCGCGACGAGGATGCCGATACCGATCGCCGCGGCGAGCACCCACCCGTCGGCGAGACGAGCGCCCGGCCCGGGGCGTGCGGAGACCAGAAACGTCGCCAGTCCCGCCACCACGACGAGTGCGTAGAGCCACTCGCGTGCGCTGGGGCGCCGGCCGTTGAGCAGCGCGCTGGCCGGCAGGGCGAACAACATCTCCGAGACCAGGAGAGGCTGGACGGCGGCGAGCTGCCCGGCCGAGAGAGCGAGGGCCTGCAACCCCATGCCCGCCGCGCCCGCGACGAATCCCAGCAGCCAGACGGGGCGCCGGGACAGGCCCAGCAGAAGCCCCATCCCGAGCCCGGAGGCCGCGGGTGCGCGCGCGGCGGCGCGCTGCTGCAGCACGCTCGACATCGCGAAGCAGATCGCCGCGAGCAGCGCGGTGAGCAAAGCCACCACGTCAGCGCCCCACGTGCTCGGTCAACGTCCGCACCTGCCAGCGGCGGGCCTGCACGTGCGCGGCCAGCAAGGGGAGCGCGCGGACCGTCCCGCGCCACGAGCCGGGCTCGCTGGTGCAGTCGGAGTCGTGCAAGAGAACGGTTCCGCCGTCCCGCAGGGTGCGCAGCACCGTCGCCGTGATCGCCTCGGCCGGCGCGGAGATCCAGTCCCGCCCCCACGCCGTCCACAGCACCGGCCGCAGCGCGGCCCGCCGGGCCGCCCACATCGTCCCGCCCGACATCACGCCGTACGGGGGCCGGAACCAGTACGGCGCACGACCAGTGACGTCGCCGATCAGCCCCTTCGCGCGTTCGAGGTCCACCCGCAGCGCCAGCGGGCCGCGCGCCAGATGATTTCGGTGCAGGTAGCCGTGCACGCCGATCTCGTGGCCCGCCGCCACGATGTCGCGCGCCACGTCCGGGTAGCGGGCCACCTGGGAGCCGAGGAGGAAGAACGTCACCCGCCAACCGAGGACCTCGAGGACCTCGAGGACGGCGGGCGTACCCCTCGGGTCCGGGCCGTCGTCGAAACTCACCGCGATCCCGCCCGGTGCCCCCACGCCGCTGAGGCGAGGCAGGAAGGCCTGGCGCAGCAGCCGGCCACGCGTCAACGCCGGTGCGGCATGGGCTGTGAGCAGCCCGACTGATGCCGCCAGGAGAACCCAAGGCCCCGCTGTGGGACGGTCCACGGCGAAGACCCGCGACGAGGGGCTGGTAGACCAGCGGGTCCACGAATCCACGTGACGAAACCTTCCCGTGGCACGGGCGTGCGGCCACTCCACCATCTACACGGCAGGTAATAATACGGCCACTGCGGTATCCCTGGTCGCAGGCCAGATCACGGAGCGCCGTTCTGGCGCGCAACACTGGGGTTTGGGCGGGTCGGTCCCTGGATGACACGCCGTGATTCACCGATCTCCAGCGCCGGTAGCACCTGAGTTAGCACATGAACGAGCGTTCACATCGGGGCCGGTCCTGCGTGCTGGAGGGAGGTGACGTGGTGTAGCTGATGCTCACCCGGCCAGGCGGCGGGTGAGGCGAGCCGAGAACTGGTCGCCAGCCAGGCGGCCCCGACAGCGCGGGTCGGCAGCGCCACGGCCATGGCGGCGATGACGAGCCAGGGCACCTCGATGGTCCAGAGCGGGTTGACCTGCGTCAGCTCGTTGCCTTTGAAGAGCACGAGCGCCGCCGCCAGCACGAGTCCCGTGAGCACTCCGAGGATCGTGCCGATCACGACGATCGTCCCCGCCTGGGCGACCACGATCCGTTTGCGGGTGGCAGGTGCGGCGCCAATGGCGGCGAGCGTGGCCAGATCGGGCCGTGACTCGGTGGCCGCCAGTGCGACCACCACCCCGGAGGTCGCATAACCCACCAGCCCTCCGGCGGACCCAGGACGGTTCACCTCCGCCAGCTCGCCCTCGACACCAGCCGCACCTACCAGCCCCAGACAACGACAAAGCCCGAACCCTCAAACTGAGGGTTCGGGCTGTCGCGGATGTCTTGCGACATCACACCGGCGGAGGATGGGGGATTCGAACCCCCGAGGGCTTGCACCCAACACGCTTTCCAAGCGTGCGCCATAGGCCACTAGGCGAATCCTCCTGGGAAAGACGGCCTCGCGGCAGACTTCCGAGAATCGAGGATACCCGACGCCCACGACTCCCTCGACCATCGGGCCCGCCGACCGGGGTGCTCTTGCTCACCCCGCCGGGCCATCCCGGGACCCGCCGGCCCGCCTCGGTTCTTGCCGCCGTGACCGCGTGGCCCCGCGGGCGGGCTCGGGCCCCGGTTGGTCCGTCCGCCGGTCAAGCCCCTGGTCGCTAGCCGGCCTTGCCCGGGCTCCCGTCGCGTCCGTTAGACTGGTCCGCGACCCCCCGTGCGGCGTCATCTTGCCGAACTCCCCCAGGGCCGGAAGGCAGCAAGGGTAGGTGAGCTCTGGCGGGTGCACGGGGGGTCCCTCATCCTCTCCACCGGCCCGACCGGCGTCCCTGATGCGTGTCGGTGCCCCAGCTAGGGTCAGTGTCGTGACAACAGCCCTGTACCGCCGCTACCGGCCGGAGACCTTCCAGGAGGTCATCGGTCAGGAGCACGTGACCGAGCCGCTGATGGCGGCGTTGCGCGCGGACCGGGTCACTCACGCCTATCTCTTCTCCGGCCCCCGCGGCTGCGGCAAGACGACGTCGGCCCGCATCCTCGCCCGCTGCCTCAACTGCGCCCAGGGCCCCACCGACACCCCGTGCGGGACGTGCCCGTCGTGCGTGGAGCTCGCCCGCGGCGGGTCGGGCTCCCTGGACGTCGTCGAGATCGACGCCGCCAGCCACAACGGCGTCGACGACGCCCGCGAGCTGCGGGAGCGGGCCAGCTTCGCGCCGGCCCGGGACCGGTACAAGATCTTCATCCTCGACGAGGCCCACATGGTCACGCCGCAGGGCTTCAACGCCCTGCTCAAGCTCGTCGAGGAGCCCCCGGAGCACGTGAAGTTCATCTTCGCGACGACGGAGCCGGACAAGGTCATCGGCACGATCCGCTCCCGCACGCACCACTACCCCTTCCGGCTGGTCCCGCCGGAGAGCCTGCTCGCCTACCTCGAGCAGCTGTGCGCCGCCGAGGGTGTCCAGGTGGGCGGCGGCGTGCTGCCGATGGTGGTGCGCGCGGGCGGGGGCTCGGTGCGCGACACCCTCTCCGTGCTCGACCAGCTCATCGCCGGCGCGCAGGACGGCGCCCTGGACTACGACCGCGCCGTGGCCCTGCTGGGCTACACCGACGCGGCCCTGCTCGACGACGTCGTCGACGCCATCGCCGCCCGCGACGGGGCCAGCCTGTTCCGGGTGGTCGACCGGGTCATCGGTACCGGGCACGACCCACGCCGGTTCGTCGAGGACCTCCTGCAGCGCCTGCGCGACCTGGTCGTCATCGCCATGGCGGGCGAGCACGCCGCCGCCGCACTGCGCGGGGTGCCCTCGGACCAGCTCGACCGCATGCGCGCCCAGGCCCAGGCGCTCGGCCCCGCCCAGGTGTCCCGCGCCGCCGACCTCGTCAACGACGCGCTCACCGAGATGACCGGCGCCACCTCCCCGCGCCTGCAGCTCGAGCTGCTGTGCGCGCGGATCCTCCTGCCCGGTGCGGACGCCGGCGAGGCCGGCTACGGCGCCCGGCTGGACCGCCTCGAGCACCAGGTCGCTACCGGCGCGCGCCCCGCGGCGACATCCGGCGCCCTGGCCGCCGTCGCGCCCGCCGCCCCGGCACCCGCCCCGGCGCCCGCCGCTGCGGCACCCGGCCCCGCGCCCACGGACACGTCCCCGGCGGCCGCCCCTGCTCCGGCCACCGCCCCCGCTCCGGCCGCGCCCGCCGCGCCGGCTGTGGCGGCAGACGGCGCTCCGGACGCCCGGCCGGCCGGCACCGCGCCCGTCGCCGGACGACCGGCGCCCTCGTCGGCCCCGGCCCGGCCCGCCGTCACGCCCGCGGCGCCCGCCGGTCCCGCCGCGCCCACCGGTCCCACCGCGCTCGCCCAGGGCGGCGCGGACGACGGCGGCGCCGACGCGGAGATGATCCGCAACCGGTGGTCCGAGGTCGTGGCGACGCTCGCACGCATGAAGCGGTCCACCTGGACCCTGGTGTCCCAGAACGCCCACGTGGGCGAGGTCGCCGGCGGGGTTCTGCGGCTCGTGTTCACCACCGCCGGCCTGGCCACCGCCTTCCGCAACGGCCCGCACGCCGCGCCCGTGCAGCAGGCCCTCGCCGAGACGCTCGGGGTGCGCCTGCGCATCGAGGCCGTCGCGGCCGACGGGTCCGGCGCCCCGGGGCTCGCGGGTCGGGCGGCGCCCACCCCTGCCGCGGCGCCCGTGCCGAGCGCCGCCACGCCGCCGAGCGCGGTCCTCAGCGCCCGCGCGAGCTGGCAGAGCCCCGCCACACCCAGCGCCGCCTCCCCGGCCGCCCCCGGCCCCGCGGCGCCGGCGGTCCCCGCCCCGGAGGACGACTACCCGCTGCCGCCGGAGCCGGTCGACGACGAGGGCCCCCACCCGGACGGTGCCGCGGCGTTCGCGCCGGCGCCCGCCGCCAGACCGGCCACGGCGCCGCCCGCGCCCGCCGCCCCGGCTCCGGTGCCGGCGCCCCGGCCCACGGTCTCGCCCGCCGACGACGTCGCCTCCTTCGACGACCCTGACGCCGAGGGCTCCGGCCTGGTCGGCGCGCCTCTCGTGGCCAAGGTGCTCGGCGGCACAGTTATCGAGGAGATCGCCGTGCCGCCGCAGGGGGCGATGTGATGGCTGGGGTCTACGAGGGTGCCGTCCAGGACCTCATCGACGAGCTCGGCCAGCTGCCAGGCGTGGGTCCCAAGAGCGCCCAGCGCATCGCGTTCCACATCCTCTCGGCGGACGCCGACGTCGTCGCGCGCCTGGTCAACGCCCTCACCCAGGTCAAGGAGCGGGTCCGCTTCTGCGAGATCTGCGGCAACGTCTCCGAGGGGCCGCGCTGCCGGATCTGCGAGGACCCGCGGCGCAACCCCACCGTGCTCTGCGTGGTGGAGGAGGCCAAGGACGTCGTCGCGATCGAGCGCACCCGGGAGTTCCGCGGCCGGTACCACGTGCTCGGCGGGGCCATCAACCCCATCGACGGCGTCGGCCCGGACGACCTGCGCATCCGCGAGCTGATGACCCGCCTGGCCGACGGGGAGGTGGAGGAGGTCATCCTCGCCACCGACCCGAACATCGAGGGCGAGGCCACGGCCACCTACCTCGCGCGGCTGCTGCGCGGAATGGGGATCGCCGTCTCCCGCCTCGCCTCCGGGCTGCCCGTGGGCGGCGACCTCGAGTACGCCGACGAGGTCACCCTGGGCCGGGCGTTCGAGGGCCGGCGGCGCGTCGAGTCCTGACGCCCCGGCCTCCGCGCGGGCCCGCCGCCCGGCCACCCTCGCTGACGTGGTGAGATACCCGTCGTGCCACCGGAGATCGACACCCTCGCCCTCGTGCTGCTCGTCCTCGCGGGCCTGACCGCCGGGTGGGTGGACGCGGTCGTGGGCGGTGGTGGGCTCGTCCAGCTGCCGGCGCTGCTCCTCATGCCGGGCCTGACCCCGCTGCAGGCGCTGGCCACCAACAAGGTTGGCTCCATCATGGGCACCTCGACCAGCGCCCTGACCTACTACCGGCGGGTGGGCCCGGACCTGCGCACCGCCGCGCCGATGGCGATCGCCGCGTTCCTCGCCGCCGTCGGGGGCGCCGCCGTGGCCAGCCGGATCCCCGCCGCCGCGTTTACCCCGATCATCCTCGTCGCCTGCGTGTCCGTCGGCGCCTGGACGCTGGCCCGTCCCGCGCTCGGGCGCACCACCGCGCTGCGGTGGGAGGGGCGCCGGCACGTCGCCGCCGCGCTCGGGCTCGGCCTGCTCATCGGCGCCTACGACGGCGTCCTGGGCCCGGGCACCGGCAGCTTCCTCGTCATCGCCCTCGTCGGGGTGCTCGGGTATGCGTTCCTGCCGGCCTCCGCGATCGCCAAGATCGTCAACTTCGCCACCAACCTCGGTGCGCTCGCCTTCTTCGTCCCGCATGGCGCCGTGGTCTGGCCGCTCGGGCTGGTGGTCGGCACGGCCAACCTCGTCGGCGCCTACATCGGCGCCCGCATGGCGGTGGCCCGCGGCAGCGCCTTCGTCCGTGTGATCTTCGTCCTCGTCGTCGGCGCGCTGGTGATCCGGCTGGCCTGGCAGACCGCCGACCAGTACTGGATCTGACACGAAACGGCGCGCCGCGGCCGCGCCCGGGGCACCCCGACCGGGCGGCCATGTGGCGTCCACCATCCGGATCCGTCGCTGACCGCAGCATGAGACGCACCTAGACTGGTGCGGGTCAGCGGCGGCGGAGTATCGCATCCCGCCGCCTTCCCACCGGTACCGGAGCACACTCGTGGCCCTCGTCGTGCAGAAGTTCGGCGGCTCGTCCGTCGCCGACGCCGCCAGCATCAAGCGCGTCGCCAGGCGGATCGTCGAGACGAAGCAGGCCGGCAACGACGTCGTCGTCGTGGTCTCCGCGATGGGTGACACCACCGACGACCTGCTCGACCTCGCCGGCCAGATCACCGACATGGCCCCAGCGCGGGAGATGGACATCCTCCTCACCGCCGGCGAGCGCATCTCCATGGCGCTGCTGGCCATGGCCATCCACGAGCTCGGCGTCAAGGCCCGCTCCTACACCGGCCAGCAGGCCGGCCTGCGCACCGATACCCGCTACGGCAAGGCCTCCATCACCGGCGTGGTGCCCGAGCGGGTCACCCGGGCGATCCGGGACGGGCAGGTCGCCATCGTCGCCGGGTTCCAGGGCGTCAACGAGCTCGGCGACGTGACCACCCTCGGTCGCGGCGGCTCCGACACCACCGCCGTCGCGCTCGCCGCGGCGCTGGAGGCCGACGCCTGCGAGATCTACACCGACGTCGACGGCATGTTCTCGGCCGACCCGCGTATCGTGCCCGCCGCACGGCACGTCGCCCGGTTGACCTACGAGGAGACCCTCGAGCTGGCCGCCCAGGGCGCGAAGATCCTGCACCTGCGGGCGGTGGAGTTCGCTCGCCGCTACAAGGTGCCGCTCCACGTCCGCTCGTCGTTCTCGAACAAGGAAGGCACCTGGGTCACCGACACGCCCGTCGAGACCAAGACCGAGGAGGAAGCCATGGAAGACCCGATCATCTCCGGCGTCGCGCACGACCGCAGCCAGGGCAAGATCACCGTCATCGGCGTCCCGGACATCCCCGGCACGGCCGCCCGGCTGTTCGAGGTGGTGTCCTCCGCCGACGCGAACATCGACATGATCGTCCAGAACGTCTCCTCGGCCGCGACCGGCCTGACCGACATCTCCTTCACGCTGCCCGAGGCGGACGGTCCGGCCACGCTCAAGGCGATCGAGGCGGCCAAGGACGAGCTGAAGTTCGAGGAGCTGCGCTACGACGACCAGATCGGCAAGCTCTCCCTGGTGGGCGCCGGCATGCGCTCCCACCCCGGCGTGTCCGCGAAGCTCTTCGGTGCCCTCGCCGCCGCCGGCATCAACATCGAGATGATCTCGACCTCGGAGATCCGCATCTCCGTGGTCACCCGCGCGCAGGACCTCGACACGGCCGTGCGCGCCGTGCACACCGCATTCGGCCTCGACGCCGCAGAGACCGAGGCCGTGGTCTACGGAGGGACCGGACGATGACCACCACCGCAGCATCCGCCCAGCCGGCCGCGCAGGGCGCCGGCCTGACCCTCGCCGTCGTCGGCGCCACCGGCCAGGTCGGTGAGGTCATGCGCACCCTGCTCGAGCAGCGCGACTTCCCCGCCGCCACCGTGCGCTTCTTCGCCTCCGCCCGCTCGGCCGGCAAGACCCTGCCGTACCGGGGCGGGGAGATCGTGGTCGAGGACGTCGCGACGGCGGACCTCGCCGGCGTCGACATCGCCATCTTCTCCGCGGGTGGCGCCGCCTCCCGCGAGCATGCGCCGCGGTTCGCCGCGGCCGGCGCCGTCGTCGTGGACAACTCCTCCGCGTGGCGCAAGGACCCCGAGGTGCCGCTCGTCGTCTCCGAGGTCAACCCGCACGCGATGGCAGACCGCCCCAAGGGCATCATCGCCAACCCCAACTGCACCACCATGGCCGCGATGCCCATCCTCAAGGTGCTCGACCGGGAGGCGGGGCTGCAGCGGCTCGTCGTCTCGACCTACCAGGCCGTCTCCGGCTCCGGCCTCGCCGGGGTCCAGGAGCTCGAGGGGCAGGTCCGCGCCGCCGTCGAGCAGGACTTCACCCGGCTGGCCCTCGACGGCTCCGCGGTGACGATGCCCGAGCCGGTGAAGTACGTCGCGCCCATCGCGTTCGACGTCGTGGCGCTGGCCGGCTCGCTGGTCGACGACGGCTCCGGGGAGACCGACGAGGAGCAGAAGCTGCGCAACGAGTCGCGCAAGATCCTCGAGCTGCCCGACCTGGCCGTCGCCGGCACGTGCGTGCGGGTGCCGGTGTTCACCGGGCACGCGCTGTCGATCAACGCCGAGTTCGCCCGCCCGCTCAGCCCCGAGCGGGCCCGCGAGCTGCTCGCCGACGCCCCCGGCGTCGAGCTCTCCGACGTGCCGACGCCGCTGCAGGCCGCCGGCGCCGACCCCAGCTTCGTCGGGCGTCTCCGCACCGACCAGTCCGTGCCCGGCGGGCGCGGCCTGGCGATGTTCGTCGCCAACGACAACCTGCGCAAGGGCGCGGCGCTCAACACCATCCAGATCGCCGAGCTGCTCGCCAAGGAGCTCGTCGCCGCCTGACGACGCCGACGGGGCCGCAGCCAGCTCGACGAGCCGGCTGCGGCCCTGTCGCATGCCTGCGCGACCCTGGCCACGCCGCCGGCCCGGCCCGTAGGCTGACGGCGCAACCCTGCCGCCGCTGTCAGGAGCCGACATGACCGAGAGCACGCCGCAGCGCCCCACCGTCATGTGGTGGGAGGTGCCCGTCACCGACCTCGCCCGGGGCAAGGAGTTCTACGGTGCGGTCTTCGGGTGGAGCTACACCCCGATGGGCGACGACGAGAACTACGCCATCATCACCGTCGGCGGGGACTTCGTCGGGGGCCTGTACAAGGCCCCGCCGGACACCCCGACCGCGCCGTCCGTGCGCATCTACGTCAACGTCGAGGACCTCGAGGCGACCCTGCAGGCGGTCGAGGCGGCGGGTGGGTCGGTGACCACGCCGCGCACCGAGGTCGGCGGCGACATGGGCTGGTGGGCGGAGATCGCCGACCCGGACGGGCGCTGGCTGGGACTGACCACGAGCAACCCGCCGCGGGGCTGAGCCCCGCCCCTCCGCGACCGCCCTGCCCTTGTGGCCGCAACCAACCTGCCAGCCTGGCTGCGACCAGAAGGGCAGGCTGGCTGCGCCCAGTGGCGAAAGGGCCGGGGGTCAGGGCCGGTCGGGCAGGTGGCGGCGCACGAAGTCGAGCTGGCGGCGCAGCTGGGCCACCTCCTCGTCGTCGACCACGCTGCCGTGCCCGGCGCCGTAGGTGTACAGCTCCACCTCGCCGGGGTAGTCCTCGCGCGCCCGCAGCGCCCGCACGTAGTTGAGCACCTGCCCCAGCGGGCAGCGCGGGTCGTTCTCCCCGGCCATGACGAGCACCGGCGCCCGCACGGCGTCGACGTAGGTCAGCGGGCTGGCCACCCGGTAGGCCTCGGGCGCCTCCTCGGGCGAGCCGCCGAAGATCGACCGGTCGAACGCCTGCAGGTCCGGCATCTCCTCGTAGTAGGCGGTGACGTAGTCGGCCACCGGCACGTCGGCGAGGCCCACCGCCCACCGGCCGGGCTGG
Source organism: Georgenia ruanii (assembly GCF_009193175.1). GTDB lineage: Bacteria > Actinomycetota > Actinomycetes > Actinomycetales > Actinomycetaceae > Georgenia > Georgenia ruanii. Next base: position 48,361 of record NZ_VUKE01000017.1, read on the forward strand.
GTGCCCAGCCCGAGCAGGGTGAGGAACCCACCCCAGGAGGCCCCGGCCAGCACCGACCGGGCCGGGTCGACCACCCCGTCGGCCACGAGCGTGTCGTGCACCGCGGCGATGTCCTCCAGCTCGGTCAGGCCCACCCGCCCCTCGAGGGCGTCGCGCCAGGCCGACCCGTACCCGGTCGAGCCGCGGTAGTTGACGCTCACGACGGCGAACCCGTGGTCCACCCAGGCGGCGAGGTAGGCGGAGAAGGAGTCCGACCGGTGCCAGGCCGGCCCGCCGTGGACGTCGACGAGCGCGGGGAACGGACCGTCGCCCGGCGGCACGCGCAGCAGCGCGTGCACCCGCCCGCCGGGCCCGTCGGCCCACACGTCGCGCACCGGCACCGACGGGGCCGCCCGCAGCCCCTGCGGGGCGAGGATCTCCCGGCCCGTGGTGGCCGAGACCACGGTGCGCGGGCTCGCGGCGGACGACCACCGCAGCCACACGTCCCCGTCGGGCCGCGGGCTGGCCTCGGACACGGTGCCGTCCGCCGGGCCCACCGGGGTGGTCACCGCGCCGGCGAGCACGTGGCGGTACAGCCGGGTGCGCGCCTCGTGGTCGACGGCGACGAGCAGGGTGGCGCCGTCGGGGTACCACCAGGCGTCGGTGACCTCGCCGGGCAGCGGCGCCCCGCCGGGCAGGCGCAGGACGACGTCGTCGACCAGGCCGGTGCCCAAGTCCCACACGGCCAGCTCGGCGCGCCCCCGGCGCTCGTGGGCGAGGAGCAGCCGCAGGTCCCCGTCGCGCGGGGCGAAGTCGATGGCGGTCAGCCCGCGGCCGGGGCCGTCGTCGAGGTCGGCGACCACCGCACCGGTGTCCGCCGCGACCACCCGGAGCGCCATGTGGCGGTTGTCCCCGCGCTCGGAGTGCTCGATGGCCACGAGGTTGCCGTCGTGGGACAGCGCCGCCGCCTCGGCGTCGCACTCGTGCCGGTACAGCAGCACCAGCTCGTCCGTGCCCGGCTCCGTCGCGCCGACCACCACCTGGTGGATCGTCGTGCCCTGCTCCGAGCTGCGCCCGACGACGGCGGTGCCGTCCCGGGCGAGCAGCAGCCCGGCCGGGTAGGCGTCCGGGAGGTCGACGGGGTCCTGCACGCCGTGCCCGGGCGGGGAGCCGAAGGGCTGGCGGCGCCACCGGCCGAACTCGTCGCCGTCGGTGTCGTCGAACCACCACAGCCACCGGCCCAGCGGGTCGATCGTGGCCAGGGTGGTGCCCTGCGGCCGGTCCGTCGCCTGCACCAGCCGGCCGGTGCGCTGGTCCCAGGAGTGCACCTGCAGCACCCCGCGGGCGGTGGCCACCACGCAGGCCCGCGCCGGGGCGTCCTCGGCCCACTCGGGCAGCTCGACCTGGTGGGCGCGCAGCCGCATCTCCCACGGCGGCGGGGGCCAGTCGGCGGCGGGGGGTCGGGCGGCGGAAGGGGTGCTCACCCTCGCAGCGTAGAGCCGCCCGGGCGGTGGCCGCCGCGGCCCCGAGGTGCCACCGCGGCGCGGGGCGCGGCATCATGGAACGTCCCTCGCCCGGCCACCGTTTTACCGGTCACCGCTGACCCGCGCAGAAGAGGGGGCACCGATGCTGCACGCGCGCACCAGCCCCGCCGCGAAACGCGCCGTCCTGCGCGAGCGGCTGGCGACGGCCGAGCAGCCGCTGCGGCTGCCCGGGGCCTTCAACGCCCTGACGGCGAAGCTCATCGAGGAGCTCGGCTTCGAGGGGGTGTACGTCTCCGGCGCCGCGATCTCCGCCGACCTCGGCCTGCCGGACCTCGGCCTGACCACCCCGACGGAGGTGGCGGACCGGGCCGGGCAGATCGCCCGCATGACGGACCTGGCCACGCTGGTCGACGCGGACACCGGCGACGGCGAGCCGATGAACGTCGCCCGCATCGTCCAGGTCCTGGAGGAGCACGGGCTGGCCGGCTGCCACATCGAGGACCAGGTCCACCCCGTGCGCTGCGGCCCCGGCAACGGGGAGGAGACCGTCGACGCGACCACCGCCGTCCACCGCATCCGCGCGGCGGTGGACGCCCGGCGGGACGGGAACTTCCTCGTCGTCGCCCGCACCCTCGTCCGCGCCGCCTCCGGCCTGGACGGCACGGTCGAACGGGCCCGGGCCCTCGTCGGGGCCGGGGCCGACGTCGTCTTCCCCGAGGGGCTGCGCGACCTGCGCGAGTTCGAGGCCGTGGTGCGCGCCGTCGACGTGCCGGTGCTGGCCGAGATGAGCGAGTTCGGGGGGTCGGCCCTGTTCACGGTCCGCCAGCTCGCCGACGCCGGCGTGCGGATGATCGTCTACCCCGTCACACTGCTGCGGCTGGCGATGGGCATCGCGGAGCGCGGGCTCGGCGTCCTGGCCACGCAGGGGACGCAGGCCGCCCTCGTGCCGGAGATGCAGACGCCCGCGCGGCTCGACGCGCTCCTCGACGCCGCCGCCTACACCGCCTTCGAGGAGCTCATCGCCACCTACCGGCCCGACGGCACCGAGGAGTGATCGTGTCCCAGACGTCCGAGATCCACCGCGGCCTGGCCGGCGTCGTCGTCGACGTCACAGCGATCTCCAAGGTCGACGCCGCGAGCAACTCCCTGCTCTACCGGGGCTACCCGGTCCAGGAGCTGGCCACCCAGGCCACCGTCGAGGAGGTGGCGCACCTGCTCTGGCACGGCGAGCTGCCCAGCCCCGACCAGCTCGCCGTCCTCATCGCCGAGGGCCGGACGGCGCGGTTCCTGCCCGACGCGGTGCGGGTCGCCGTCGAGGCCCTGCCGGTGACCTGCCACCCCATGGACGTGTGCCGCACGGCGGTGTCGGTGCTCGGGGCCAACGACCCCCGGGCGGAGGACTCCTCCCGCGAGGCCGAGATCGCCAAGGCCGTCCAGCTCTTCGCCGTCATGCCCGGCGTCGTCGCGCTGGACCAGCGGCGCCGGCGCGGGCTGGCGCCGGTCGAGGCGCGGGCCGACCTCTCCTACGCGGAGAACTTCCTGTGGATGACGTTCGGAGCGGTGCCCGACGACGTCGTCCTGCGCACGTTCGAGACCTCCCTGATCCTCTACGCCGAGCACTCCTTCAACGCCTCCACCTTCACCGCCCGGGTCATCACCTCCACGCTCGCGGACCTGCACTCGGCGGTGACCGGCGCCGTCGGGGCACTCAAGGGCCCGCTGCACGGCGGCGCCAACGAGGCGGTGATGCGCACCTTCGACGCCATCGGCTCCGCCGCGAACGTCCCGGCCTGGCTGGACGCGACGCTGGCCCGCAAGGAGAAGGTCATGGGCTTCGGCCACCGGGTCTACAAGCACGGCGACTCCCGGGTGCCGACGATGCGGGCCGCGCTGGACGACCTCGTCGAGCACACCGGCCGCCACGACCTGCTGGAGATGTACGAGGCCCTCGAGCAGGGGATGCGCGAGCGCACCGGCATCGAGCCGAACCTCGACTACCCGGCGGGCCTGGCGTACCACCTCATGGGCTTCGACACCTCGACGTTCACGCCGATCTTCGTCGCGGCGCGGGTGCTCGGCTGGACGGCGCACATCATGGAGCAGCGCGCCGCCAACGCCCTCATCCGGCCGCTGAGCGAGTACGTCGGGCCCGCCCAGCGCGAGGTGCCCGAGGGCGTGTGACCGGGCGGGTCAGCACGGCTCGACGGCGCGGCGCACGCGCGGCCGCGGCCGGAGGGCGGCCAGCACGAGGCGGGCGCGGGCGAGCGCCCTGGCGGGCGCGGCGGGGGCCGCGCGATCGGGCAGCCCGTGCAGCCGGCGGTGGTGCTCGGCCCGGGCGAGCATCTCCTCGTGGTGGATGCGGGCGAGCATCTCGTGCGGGTGCCCGATGTAGGGCGCCGTCTGGCGGGTCATGGTTCCTGCTTCCGAGTGCGTGTCGGGATGGGGGAGGGACGTGCGGTGGATGGCGGAGGACCGGCGCGACGGGTCAGTGGAGGGTCCACTCGTCCTCGCCGAAGGCGCGGTGGCTCTGCGGCGGGCGGCGGTTGGTGAAGGCGTGCCCCCGGTCGTCGTGGCGGATGACGACGACGAGGTAGGCCAGGAGGGCGAGCGCCACGGCGGCGGCCAGGACTGAGATGACGATCACGATGAGGAACATGGCAGAAATCATGCAAGCATCTGAGAAGTGCCACGAGTGGCAGAGAAGTCATGTTCCATCGATTTTCTGCCACGTTCGTGCCACCATGGATGCGTGATCACGAACGTGGCCGCCCTCGTCTACGACGGCGTCGCCCCCTTCGAGCTCGGCGTCGTCTGCGAGTCCTGGGGCGTGGACCGCTCCGACGACGGCCTGCCCACCTTCGACTTCGCCGTGTGCGCCCCGCGGCCCGGGACCGTGGCGACCAACACCGGCTTCGCCCTGCAGGTCGAGCACGGTCTCGAGCGCGTCGCCGCGGCCGACCTCGTCGTCGTGCCCGCCGTCGGCCGGCAGCGCCCCGTGCCGGACGAGGTGATCGAGGCGCTGCAGGGGGCGTACGCGCGCGGCGCACGGATCATGTCCGTGTGCACCGGGGCCTTCGCCCTCGGCGCCGCGGGCCTGCTCGACGGGCGCGAGTGCACCACCCACTGGATGCACACCGCCGAGCTGGCCGAGCGGTTCCCCGCGGCCCGGGTGATCCCCGAGGTCCTCTACGTCGACGACGCCCCCGTGCTCACCAGCGCGGGCACCGCGGCCGGCCTTGATGCCAGCCTGTACCTGTGGCGCCAGGAGTTCGGCTCCGCGGCCGCCAACCAGGTGGCGCGGCGGATGGTCGTGCCGCCCCAGCGCGAGGGCGGCCAGGCGCAGTTCATCACCAACCCGGTGCCCGCGTGCGACGCCGAGACGCTCGGGCCGGTGCTGACCTGGATCCTCGAGCACCTCGACGAGCCGCTCGACGTGCCCACCCTGTCAGCCCGCGCGCTGATGTCCCCGCGCACCTTCGCCCGCCGGTTCCGCGCCGAGACGGGCACGACCCCGCACGCGTGGATCACCGCCCAGCGGGTCCGGCGCGCCGAGCAGCTCCTGGAGGAGACCGACCGGCCGGTGGAGCGGATCGCCGCCGAGGTCGGGTTCACCCCGGCGGTGCTCCGCCACCACCTGGCCCAGGCGCGCGGCCTGAGCCCGCAGCGCTACCGGCGCCGCTTCTCCGCCGTCGTCTGACGGGCGGGGCGGATCAGGCCGCGGCCCCTGCCCGTCGTCGGGTCTTCAGGCCGCCGCCGGCCGCGGCCCGGCCGGCGCCTGCTGCGCGCCGTCGCCCGCCGCCTTGCGCGAGGTGTCGAACAGGCGGAGGAGCTCCATCGGGATGGGGAAGGCGATCGTGGAGTTCCGCTCCGCCCCCAGCTCCAGGAGCGTGCCGAGCAGCCGCAGCTGCAACGCCGCGGGGTGCTCCTCGAGCACCACCGCCGCATCGCCGAGGTTCGTCGCGGCCTCCTTCTCGCCCATGGCGTGGATGACCTTGGCGCGCCGCACGCGCTCGGCCTCGGCCTGGGCGGCCATCGCCCGGCGCATCGTCTCGGGCAGGACGACGTCCTTGATCTCCACGATGGTCACCTTCACCCCCCACGGGTCCGTCACCGAGTCGATGACCTGCTGGAGCTGGAGGTTGATCTGGTCGCGCTTGGAGAGCAGGTCGTCGAGCACGGTCTGCCCCAGGATGCTGCGCAGGGTGGTCTGGGCGACCTGCTGGGTGCCGAAGCGGTAGTCGTCGATCGAGAGCACCGAGCGGACCGGCTCGATGACGTTGAAGTAGGCGACGGCGTTGACCCGGACGGTGACGTTGTCGCGGGTGATGATGTCCTGCGCCGGGACGTCGTAGGTCTGCGTGCGCAGGTTGACGCGGGTGAGCCGGTCGACGATCGGGATGATGACGATGAGGCCCGGGCCCTTGAGCGGCTGGATGCGGCCAAGCCGCAGGATGACCCCGCGCTCGTACTCCGGCAGCACGTGGATGGCCGCCGAGAGCACGAGGGCGACGACCACGAGAGCCACCGCGATCCCGACGAGCGTGGCAATGCTCATGACTGGTCCTTCCGTGAGGCGGGCTGTGGCCCGCCGCTGTCGCCGGCGGGGGCCGCCGGCACGATGAGGAGCACGAGTCCGTCCAGCCCGACGACGTCAGCGGTCGTGCCGGGGTGCAGCGGCGGCCCGGTGCTACGCACCGACCACCAGGCGCCCTCGACGAACGCCCGCCCGGTCACGCCGTCCGCGCCGTCGACCTGCGTCACGGTCACGGTCTGGCCGCTCAGGAGGTCCGCGCCCGTCGTCGTCGGGCGCTGCCGGCGCGAGCGCACGGCGAGGCGGCCCACCACGACGGCGGCGGCGCACAGCACCACGGCGAGGGGGACCGCCGCGGACAGGTCCACCGCGACCCCCTGGGCCCGGTCGAACAGGAACACCGCGGCGAGGACGAGCGCCAGCGCCCCGCCGAGGGCGAAGGCGCCGGTGCCGGGGGCGAACAGCTCGGCGACGAACAGGCCCGCGGCGACGGCGAGGAGGAGCAGGCCGACGGCGGTCACCGGCAGCGCCGAGATGCTGTACAGGGCGAGCAGCACCGCCGCGGCGCCGGTGGCGCCCGCGAGCCCCACCCCCGGCGTGGCCAGCTCGACGAGGACGGCGATGAGCCCGCCGACCAGGAGCAGGAACGCCAGGTCGGGGTTGGCGAGGGCCTGCAGCAGCCGCTCGGTGGCGCTGAGCTCCTGGCGCTCGACGATCGCGCCGGCGGTGTGCACGGTGACCTGCTGGCCGCCGGCGACGGTGACCACGCGCCCGTCGGCGGCGGCGAGGGCGTCGGCCAGCGTGGGGGCCACGGCGTCCGCCACGCCCAGGCGCAGGGCCTCCTCGGCGCTGATCGAGCGGCCCGCGCGCACCGCGTCGCCGGCGAAGCCGACGTCCCGGCCCCGCAGGCGGGCGAGGGCCTCGGCCTGCGCGGCGGCGTCGTTGACGATCTTGCGCGAGAGGTCCTGGCCCGCCGCGGTGATGGGGGTGGCGGCTCCGATGTTCGTGCCCGGGGCCATGACGACCACGTGCGCGGCCAGGGCGATGATCGCGCCGGCCGAGGCGGCGCGGGCGCCGGGAGGGCTGACGTAGACGATGACCGGGACCGGGCTGGCGAGGACGTCCTGGACGATGTCCCGCATGGCGCTGGCCAGGCCGCCGGGGGTGTCGAGCTCGACGACGTAGGCGGCGTCGCCGGCCTGGCGGGCGCGGTCGAGGCCCTCGGCCAGGTGGTTGGCGATGACCGGCGTGATCTCCGCGGCGACCCGGGTGACGAGCACCGTGGGGGTGCCGGGTGGCGCGGCGGGACCGGCGGCGGGGCGCGCGGCCGCGCCGGCGACGGCGGCCGCGCCCGGCGCGAGGGTCAGGAGCGCAAGGAGTCCCACGAGCGCGGCCACCAGCCGGCTCATGAGCACGAGGCGGGCGCGCATCTTCGCTCACGGTCCTTCGGCGCCATGGTAGGCACGCCGTCCACGCGGGGGCAGGGGCGGGCGGCCGGCTCAGGGGGTCAGCCCACCGGCCGGCTCGGCCGGGCCGCCACAACCGCGCCGCATCACCCGGCTCAGCCGCGGCGCATCACCCGCCTCGGCCGCGCCGCATCACCCGGCTCAGCGGACGAAGTGCGGGCCGGCGGCGGGGTCGTCCCGGAAAGCCAGCGCCCGGCCCAGCCGCTCCCGGGAGGAGTCGGTGAGGTCCGCGGGCAGCTGGTCGAGCGGGAACCAGCCGACAGCGAGGGACTCGTCGTCGGCCACGTGCGCGTCCCCGCCCACCGGCTCGCACCAGAACGTCAGGTCGAGGTACTGGGAGCGGTCGCCGTTGGGGTAGCGGACCTCCTGGCCCGCGCCGACGGAGGTCAGCGCGAGCACGCGGACGACGACGCCGGTCTCCTCGGCCACCTCGCGCGCCAGGCCCACGGCGGGCTGCTCGCCGGGCTCGAGGATCCCGGAGGGCAGCGCCCACCGGCCGTTGTCGGCGCGCTGACCGAGCAGCACCCGGTCGCCGTCCAGGACGGCGCCGGTGACGCCGGGCAGCCAGAGCAGGTCCGTGCCGATGCGGGCGCGCAGGTCGGTGATGAAGGCGGGAACGGGCATAGCGGGAGGCTACGCGGCTCAGACGAGGCCGGTCGTCCCGAGCAGGCTGCCGAGGAGGAACGTGGCGGCGAGCGCCAGCGCGCCCCCGACCACGACCCGCGTGGCGGCCCGGGCCCGGGAGCCACCGCCGATCCAGGCGGCGACCGTGCCCGTCAGCGCCAGGGCGGCGAGGGTGGCCAGGAAGGTCACCGGCACGCGCGCCGGCTCCGGCGGCAGGAGGATCGCCAGCATCGGCAGCACGGCGCCGGCGAGGAAGGAGACCGCCGAGGCGAGGGCGGCGTGCCAGGGGCTGACGACGTCGTCGAGGTCGATGTTGTGCCGGGCGCGCAAGAGGGCGCCGAGGGGGTCCCGGGCAGTGAGGTCGGTGGCGACCTGGCGGGCGGTGGCGGGGGAGATGCCGCGCGCCTCGTAGCTGCGGGCGAGGCGGTCGCGGGCGCCGTCGGGATCGGCGGTCAGGGCGGTGCGCTCGGCCTCGACGAGGCTGCGCTCGCTGTCGCGCTGGCTGGAGACGGAGACGTACTCGCCCAGGGCCATCGACACCGCCCCGCCGACGACGGCGGCCAGGCCGGCGGTGACGATGGGGCCGGTCTGGGTGGTCGCCCCGGCGACGCCGACCACCACCGCGGCGGTGGAGACGATGCCGTCGTTGGCGCCGAGGACGCCGGCGCGCAGCCAGTTCAGCCGCTGGGCCAGGCCGCCGGTGCGCTCGGCCGTCTGCTCGGTGCGGGGGACGGTGTCGGTCATGGTGGCAGCGAATCACCGGGGCGCGGCGTTCCGCAACGAAGGTGAGGATTGCCTACCCGCCGCCGGCCGCCCGCCGTGCGGCGCGGCACACGTGCCGTCCCAGGGGCGACGGGGACGGCCCCCGCACCCGCAGAGGCGGGCCGGGGGCCGTCGGGGAGCCGACCGGGCGTCGCGGTCAGCGGCCGATCGTCGTGCCGGTCAGTGACCGATCTTCTTGCCGTCGGCGCGCCAGGCCACGGCGACCGAAGGCCGCGGGACCGAGGTGCCGCCGTCGGGCCAGTGCGAGGTCGGGTTCTCGAAGGTGGAGCCGTCGCCCTCGCCGGGGTGCTGGACGCAGACCAGCACGCGGTCGTCGTCGATCCAGGGCCCGCAGGTCTCGGCGTGGACCGGGACGGTGAGGAACTGCTTGACCTGGCCGCGGAACTCCCCGTCGACCGCGACGGCGAACAGGCCGTCGTTGCTGCCCAGGGCGTTGCCGTCGGTGCTGATCCAGAGGTTGCCGCGCTTGTCGAAGGCGACGTTGTCCGGGCAGGAGATCGGGGAGACCTGGGACTTGTCGAACCCGGCGAAGTACGTGCTGGGGTCGTTCGGGTCGCCGGCGAGGAGGAAGACCCGCCAGGCGAAGGCGCTGGCGCCGGCGTCGTTCCGGGCCTCGGCGACCTCCAGGACGTGGCCGTGCTTGTTGTTCACGCGCGGGTTGGCCTCGTCCACCTCGCCGGGGAGCAGGCGCTTCGTGTTGTTCGTCAGCGCGACGTAGACCACGCCGGTGACCGGGTTGGGCTCGACGTCCTCGGGGCGGTCCATCTTGGTGGCGCCGACGGCGTCGCCCGCCTGGCGGGTGAAGAGCAGCACCTCGACCCCGCTCATGCCGGGCACGTGGCTGATGGCCTCGGACCCGTGGGAGGTGACCAGCGGGATCCACTCGCCGGCGCCGTCGAAGGCGCCGTCGGAGGGCAGGGTGCCGTCGCCGGTGATCTCGGCGGCGGGGGAGTTGCCGGTGAACTTCGCGACGTAGAGCGTGCCGTTGTCGAGCAGGTCCCGGTTGTCGCCCTTGCCGACCTTGTCGGTGGAGACGAACTTGTAGAAGTAGTCGAAGCGCTCGTCGTCGCCCATGTACACGGCCAGGCGCCCGTCGGCGGTGACCCGGGTGGTGGCGGCCTCGTGCTTGAAGCGGCCCAGCGCGGTGCGCTTCTTGGGGGTGGAGGTGGGGTCGTAGGGGTCGACCTCGACGATCCACCCGAAGCGGTTGGCCTCGTTGGGGGCCTTGAGCAGGTCGAAGCGGTCGTCGAAGCGCTCCCACTTGCGCTCGCTGGCGCCGCCGGTCATGCCGTAGCGGCGCAGGCGCTCCTTGACGACCGGGTCGGTGACCGAGGCGGCGTTGGCGAAGTACTGGTTGAAGTTCTCCTCGGCGGTCAGCCAGGTGTCCCACGGGGTGAGGCCGCCCGAGCAGTTGTTCAAGGTGCCGAGCACGGTGCGCCCGGTGGGGTCCGCCGCGGTCTTGACGAGGTCGGTGCCGGCCACCGGACCGGTGAGCTCGAACGCGCTGTGGGTGTCGAAGCGGCGGTTGAGGCGGTGGTCCACCATCGGGTCCAGGGCGCCGGAGCGCTTGCCGCGCTGGCCGGAGGTGACGGCGACGACGCTCAGGCCGTGGGCGGCCCAGGCCACCTCGACCTGCTCGCGGGTGGGGTTCTCGGCGTCGTACCCGGCGAACATGAGGATCTCGTCGGTGTACTCGTGGTTGGCCACGAGCAGGAACTCGTGCTGGCCCTTGAGCGGCAGCAGCCCCAGGTAGTCGCAGTTGTACCCGAACTGGCGCTGCTGGGCCGCGGCGGTGAGGTGGGCCGGGTCGAAGTCCGGGGCGTCGGAGAAGAGCTTGTCGCCCCAGCGGATCACGACGTCCTGGAGGTAGCCGGCGGGGGTGGTGAGCTTGTCGTCGGTGTTCGGGGCGACGGGCTCGAAGTTCAGGCCCGGGGCCGCCCCGGACTTGCCGGCCTGGCCCTTGCCGGGGGCAGCGAGGGCGGGCTGCTGGCCGAGCACGGTGGTCGCGGCGCCGGCGGCGGCCACGACGGCGCCGGCCTTGAGGGCGGTGCGGCGCGAGAAGGCGCGGGCGGCGACGTCGCCGAAGTACTCCCCGGCCGAGGTGTTGGGCACGTCGTGGAAGCAGGCGTCGCCGCAGCGGAAGCGGCACGTCAGCGCCGAACGGGAGCCGCCGTGGCGGCCGGTGAGGAGGGGAAGCAGGCGTCGGGGCGCGGTCTCGGTCATCAGGACTCCTTGAGGTGGGGTACCCGCCTGACGTTAAGGAGCGAGGTCGTCCGTTGAAGGAACGCGAGATGAACGGTGCGCGACGAGGACGTGACCGCTGCCCGGACCCGTCGGGGAGCGCGGCGCCGGAACCGTGCGCCCGCGCCGGGCGCGCGGTGCCTCCCGCGCGGGGCCGGCCACGCGGCGCCCGCCGGTGGCCCGTGGTTCACCTGCCGTTCCCCACGGGCGCCTACCGTCCGCGCGTGACCGTGCTGCTTCCCCCGGCGGGCCTCCACCCGCTCACCCTCCACCTCGGCCCGGTGCCCAGCGATGTCCAGGCGGCCGTGAGCGCTCTGCGCGGACCGGACGGGCGCCTGCCGGAGCGGGCCGCGCACGCGGCGCTGTACGCCCAGGTGGAAGCCGACGGCGGCCTCGTCGGGTTCTGCCTCGCGGAGGAGCGCAACGCCGAGCCGGGGTCCTCCTGGGCGTACCACGACGCCGCCGGGCCTGAGCTCGGCGCGCTCGTCGTCGCCCCGCGTTGGCGCGGCCGCGGCCTGGGCGCGGCGCTCGTCGGATCGGTCGCCCGGGCCGTCGCCGCCTCGGGGCGGACCGCGTGCGCGGTCACCGCCCCGGGGAGCCCCGCCGTCGCGGTCAACCGGCGGTTGGGCGCGGTGGTGGCCGGGACGTTCCGGCGCGGGGGCGAGGAGCTGTGGCTCTGGGACTTCGCGGGCGCGGGACGGGTGCCGGGCGGGGCTACGGCCGCCGCACCGCGTGGAGCTCGGGGCTGAGCTCGGCGCAGAACCGCCCGCGCGCGAGGGCCAGCTCGAGCGCCGCGTCGCGCAACCCGGTGCTCTCCTCGACGACCGGCCCCGGTACGCCGGCCGCCAGCGCCTGCACCAGCGCGACGTTGCGGGCGCACAGGCGCTCCAGGGTGACCACCGGCTCGGTCTCGAGCGCGGCCTGAGCCGCGCGCAGCGAGACGAGCGCGTCGGTGTGGGCGGGGGAGAGCGAGAGCACGGGACCTCTGTTCGTGGGGCGTCGCCTCGACGCTAGGGCCGCACAACCTCCGCTGGCGAGCGTCGCGCCACCACCGGTGCACCAGTTGCGCGCCGGTGCGGCGCCGTGGGCGCAAGCAGAAGGGCCGTCGTCCTGCGTGTCCGCAGGGCGACGGCCCTTCCTCCGGTCGGGGTGGCGGGATTTGAACCCACGACCTCTTCGTCCCGAACGAAGCGCGCTACCAAGCTGCGCCACACCCCGGAGGAACTCGTCCAGGATAGCCGAGGCGTGGGCCGTCCGTGAAACCCGGCGGCCCGGATGAGACGGATGCCACGTCGGCGGCCCGCGGTCAGGTGGTGCGCGGCACCAGCGTGAGCAGCGTGGCCTCGGGCCGACACGCGAACCGCACCGGGGTGTAGGGGCTCGTGCCCAGCCCCGCCGAGACGTGTAGCCAGAGCGACTCCTCGCCGCCGGGGGTGCCGGGGCGGGCGCCGGGCCAGCCGTGGAGGCCGCTGGCGCGGGACCGGTCGAGGTCGCAGTTGGTCACCAGGGCCCCGGCGAAGGGCAGGCACAGCTGGCCGCCGTGGGTGTGCCCCGCCAGGACCAGCTCGCAGCCGTCGGCCCGCATGGCGTCGAGCACTCGCAGGTACGGGGCGTGCGCGACGCCGACGTGGAGCCCGGTTGGCCCGGCCCCCGCCGTGGCCGGCACCGGGAACCGGTCGCGGTCGAGGTGCGGGTCGTCCACGCCGACCAGGCTGATCGACGTGCCCGCGACGTCGACGGCGTCGCGCCGGTTGGTCAGGTCCTTCCACCCGGCCCGGGTGAACGCCTCGACCATCTCGTCCGCGGGCAGCTCGACCGGCTCCGGGGGCAGCGCGGTGCGGGCGTCCCGCAGCAGGTAGCGGGCGGGGTTCTTGGGCCGCGGCGCGAAGTAGTCGTTCGAGCCGAGCACGAACGCGCCCGGGCGCTCGAGCAGCGGGGCGTACGCCTCGAGCAGGCCGGGCAGGGCCCGCGGGTGGGCGATGTTGTCCCCGGTGGTGACCACCAGGTCCGGCTCGAGACGCTCCAGCTCGCGCACCCAGGCGACCTTGTCGCGCTGGCGGGGGAGCAGGTGCAGGTCCGAGAGGTGCAGCACCCGCAGCGGGGCGGCGCCGGCGGGCAGCACCGGCACCTCGTGGCGCCGGAGGGTGTACATCCGGGCCTCGGCGAGCGCCCAGCCGAGGGCGCCGAGACCGGCGAGCGTGAGGGCGCCGAGGCCCCGGGCGGCGGGGTGGGTCGTCATGTCAGAAGCCCGGGGGCGCGGGGAAGGTCGGGAACGGGTTGGACGGGAAGGCGTCCGGGAAGAGCGCCTTCGGGGAGGGCACGGTCGCCGGCGCCGTCCCGGCACCCCCTCCGCCGCCCCCGCCGCGGCTGGTGTTGCCACCGGAGCTGGCGTTGCCGTGGCCACCGGAGCTGGCGTTGCCCTTGCCGTGGCCACCGGCGTTGCCGGTGCCGTTCCCGCGGCCGTTGGCGGCCCCGTTGCCCCCGGAGGCGGTGGGCGCCGTCGCCGGCCCGGCGCTGGGCACGATCGTGACCGCGCTGCCCGGCGCCGCCTGGGCACCGGCCGCGGGCGAGGTGCTCGCCACGTTGCCGGCCGGCCACTGCGAGGCGACCGGGCTGCCCACGGTGACCTGGAACCCGCTCTGCGTCAGGACCGCCTGGGCCTCGGCGACCGGCCGGCCGGTCACGTCGGGGACCGCCGTCTGCTGCGCGCCGGCCTGCGCCGGCGCCACGCCGAACGGCTGGGCGGGGACGCCGTCGAGCGCGCGGGTCATGTACCGCTGCCAGGTCTGGGCCGGGTAGGACCCGCCGAAGACCCACTTGTTGAACGTGCCGTTGATGGTCGTGTTCATCATCGACACGTCGCCCGAGGCGTGGCCCATCCAGATCCCGGCGGCCAGCTGGGGGGTGTAGCCGACGAACCAGGCGTGGCTGTCGTCGTTCGCCGTTCCCGTCTTGCCCGCCGCGGGCCGGCCGGGGAGGACCGCCTTGCGCCCGGTCGAGAAGGGCTGGTCGGAGACGACCTGCTGCAGGGCCTGGTTGACCCCGTTCACGATGTCGGGCTCGAGGACCTTCTTGCAGTCCGTCTTGGGCACCGGGATCTCGGTGCCCGAGCGGTCGGTGACCTCGGTGACGGCGATCGGGGTGCAGTAGGTGCCGCCGGCGGCGAGGGTCGCGAAGGCGTTGGCCATGCCCAGCGGCGTGACGGTGTTCGTGCCGAGCACCGCGGAGGGGTTCGGCACGAGCGGGGAGCCGTCCCCGCGGGTGAGGCCCATGGCCGCGGCGTTGCCGACGATGTTGCACATGTCCAGCTGGTTGGCCATCTTGATGTAGCTGAGGTTGATGGACAGCCGGGTGGCCTCGAGCACCGACATCGTCGGCGAGGTCGGGACGCCCTCGACGTTGGTCGCGTTGTCGTAGTTGTCCCGCAGCTTGGGGTTGCAGGAGATGGTCCAGGTGTTGCGCGGGAAGTTCCGCTGCGTCGTGCTGACCATGTCGTTGAGCGAGCGCCCCGTCTTCAGCCACTCGATGAGGGTGAAGACCTTGAACGTCGAGCCGGACTGGAAGCCGAGCCCGCCGCCGTGGGACAGGCCGACGTTGAGGTTGACCGCGGTGGCGTGCGGGTCCTCCGGCGTGGCCGCGGTGCCCCAGTTCGTCGTCTGCGCCATCGCGACGATCTTGCCGGTGCCCGGCTCGACCGAGCTCATGGCCATGGTGACCCCGGAGGGGTCGTTGACCGGGACGGAGCTGGTGATCTCGTCGTGGGCGGCCTGCTGCTTCTTGGGGTCGAGCGTGGTCTTGATGACCAGGCCCCCGCGGTAGAGCATGCGGGTGCGGTCGGCGCGGTCCTTGCCCCAGCCCTCGTTGTTGAGGAGGTCGTTGACGACGTACTCGCAGAAGTAGGCCGCGTTGCCCGCCGAACCGCACCCGTTGGGCGCGTTCTTGACGTGAAGCATGTCGGCGATCGGGACCGCCACGGCCTCGTCGTGCTCGGCCTGGGTGATGTAGCCCTGGTCGAGCATGAGGCCGAGGACGACGTCGCGGCGCTCCTGGGCCTTCTCCGGGTTGCGCACCGGGTCCCACTTCGCCGGCGACTGCGTGATGCCGGCCAGCAGCGCGGACTCGCCGGGGCCCAGCTCGGCCGCGGGCTTGGAGAAGTAGTGCTGGGAGGCGGACTCCACGCCGTAGACGGAGGGGCCGAACTGGGCGATGTTGAGGTAGCCCTCGAGGATCTTGTCCTTGCTCACCTTCTGCTCGAGGCCGATGGCGAGGCGCGCCTCGCGCAGCTTGCGCCCGACCGAGGTCTCCGTCGCCTGGGCGATGGCCTCCTTGTCGCCGGAGACCCGGCCGGCCTCGATGAGCACGTTCTTGACGTACTGCTGGGTCAGCGTCGAGGCCCCCTCGAGCTGGCCGCCGGCGAGGTTGTTGGCGAAGGCCCGGAGCATGCCCTCGGGGTCGATGCCGCGGTGCTGGTAGAAGCGGCGGTCCTCGACGGCGACGACGGCGTGCTGCATCGGCTGGGAGACCTTGTCCAGGCCGACGACGATGCGGTTCTCGGCGAAGAACGTCGCGATCGGGCTGCCGTCGGCGGCGAGGATGACGCTCTGCTCGGAGGGTTCCGGGATGGCCAGCTCGCTGGGGAGGTCGTCGAAGAGCTGCGTCGAGGCGGTGGTCACCGCGCCGACGGCGCCCGCGGCCGGCATGACGATCCCGGCCGCCACGACGCCGCCGAGCCCGGAGACGAGCACGAACGTCAGCAGCATGATCAGCAGCTGCTGCGGCTTGACGGCGCGGCCGGACGGCGACGGGGCTGGCGACATGGGTTCAGGGTACGTGGCGGCGTCCGTCGTGGCCGGGTCGAGCGGGGGTCGTCCGGACGTTGCCCCGAGCATG
Organism: Georgenia ruanii; assembly: GCF_009193175.1. Lineage (GTDB taxonomy): Bacteria > Actinomycetota > Actinomycetes > Actinomycetales > Actinomycetaceae > Georgenia > Georgenia ruanii. Next base: position 64,359 of record NZ_VUKE01000017.1, read on the forward strand.
ATCCGGCGCGCTGTCCGCCGATTCCCGGACCCCCGGGCGAGGGTGCACGAAGGAGCCCCGCACCGCGGGCCAATAGCACGACTGCCCCCAGCTCTGACGGCACAACACTCCGAATTTCGCTAGAGCCCTTCCGTGATCCACCTCACACGCTATAGCGTCACCCGTAGACGAAAACTGTCCGACGACCACCGGACGGGAGAGACTCCACGGCCGACCACCGAAGGGGCCTCGTTGTCGACGGGACGCACAGGAGGAAGCATGTGGGACAACGAGGACCAGACGTGGGCGGCCGACGCGGCCTGCGCGGGCACCGAGCCCGACGCGCTGTTCGTGCGCGGCGCGGCGCAGCGCATCGCGCGCGAGCTGTGCTTCAGCTGCAAGGTCCGGATGGAGTGCCTCGCGGACGCCCTGAACTCGCAGACGAGCTTCGGGGTGTGGGGCGGGCTGACTGAGCGGGAGCGGCGAGCGCTGCTGCGGCGCTACCCCGAGGTGACCGACTGGTCGAGCTGGCTGGGCCGCGAGGACGACGAGCTCATCGCCGAACTGCGCTCCCAGCGGGCCCCGCGCATCCTCGCGCGCATCCGCACGTCGGCCTGAGGGTGCGCGCGCCCGGTCGAGACGGGGCGACGGCGGTCGCGGCCGGGCGCCGGTGCGGGCCGCGGCGGCGCCCCTAGGATGACGCCATGACGACATGGGAGTACGCCACGATTCCGCTGCTGACGCACAACACCAAGGCGATCCTGGACCAGTGGGGCGAGGACGGCTGGGAGCTCGTCCAGGTCGTGCCCGGCCCGACCGGCTCCGCCAACCTGGTCGCCTACCTCAAGCGGCCCAAGGGCGAGCGGTGAGCGCCGCGACCCGGCTCGCCGAGCTCGGCCTGGCCCTGCCGGCGGTGCCCGCCCCGGCCGGGGCGTACGTGCCGGCACTGCGTCAGGGCGGGCTGGTCTACACCTCCGGGCAGCTGCCCTTCGTCGACGGCGCGCTGCCGATGACCGGGAAGGTCGGCGGCGCCGTGGACGCCGAGCAGGCCAAGGAGGCGGCCCGCACGTGCGCCCTCAATGCCATCGCCGCGGCCGCCGAGGCCGCCGGCGGCCTGGACAACATCGTCCAGGTGGTGAAGGTGACGGGGTTCGTCGCCTCCGAGCCGTCCTTCACCGGGCAGCCGGGCGTCATCAACGGCGCCTCGGAGCTGCTCGGGGAGGTCTTCGGCGACGCGGGCCGGCACGCCCGCTCCGCCGTCGGCGTCGCCGCGCTGCCGCTCGACTCCCCGGTCGAGGTGGAGATCGTCGTGGCCGTGCGCTGACCGGCCGGGCACGGCTGACCGGCTCGAACGGCTGACCGGCCCTCGAACGAACGACGACGGCGCCCCGCGGGGGGCGCCGTCGTCGTCTCTGGGGCTGTCCGGGCGGTCAGCGGGCTCGGCGCCGCAGCCGGTCGAGGTCGATCAGCAGCACCGCGCGGCCCTCCAGGCGGATCCAGCCGCGGGAGACGAACTCGGCCAGGGACTTGTTGACCGTCTCGCGGGAGGCGCCGACGAGCTGGGCGAGCTCCTCCTGGGTGAGGTCGTGCGGGACGTGGACGCCCTCGTCGGTGGTCTCGCCGAACCGGTCGGCCAGGTCCAGCAGCGCCTTGGCCACCCGGCCGGGAACGTCGGAGAAGACCAGGTCCGCCAGCGACTCGTTGGTCCGGCGCAGCCGCTGGGCCAGGGCCTTGAGCATGTGCTTGGCCAGGGACGGGCGGGTCTCGAGGAACTCCATGAGGTCGGAGTGGTTCAGCTCGAGCAGCCGGGTGGGGGCCACCGCCGTCGCCGTCGTCGAGCGCGGGCCCGGGTCGAAGAGGGTCAGCTCGCCGAGCAGCTCGCCGGGCCCCAGGACGGCGAGGAGGTTCTCGCGGCCGTCGGGGGCGGTGTGGCCGAGCTTCACCTTGCCGTCGGTGACGATGTAGAGCCGGTCGCCCGGGTCGCCCTCGTTGAAGAGGGTCTCGCCCCGACGCAACGACGTCTCGCTCATGAGCCCGCGCAGCTCCGTCTGGTCCTGCTCGTCCAGCGCGTCGAAGAGCGGCACGGTGCCGATTACGTTTTGTTCCACGGTGCGTCCCATCGTCCGGGGCCAAACTCACGATCGCACGCGGGCCAGCGGCCCTCGTGCCCGCGCCCATCCTGCCACCCCCGGTGTGATCAGGCACAGGACAGGTGTCGGCCGGGTCGCGCTCTAGGCTTGCCCCATGACTCCCGCCCGTCGCCCCGGCGCGGCCCGGCCGCGGTCCCTGAAGGCCGCGCGCGAGCAGGCCGCGGCGGTCAACGAGCTGCTCGCCCAGGCGTGGCCGGACGCCCACATCGAGCTGGACTTCTCCACGCCGCTGGAGCTGCTGGTGGCGACCGTGCTCTCGGCCCAGACCACCGACGTCCGCGTCAACCAGGTGACGCCCGGGCTGTTCGCGGCCTACCCCGACGCCGCCGCCTACGCCGGCGCCCGCCGGGAGGACCTCGAGGAGATCCTCCGCCCCTTGGGCTTCTACCGGTCCAAGGCGGCGGCCCTGCAGGGCATCGGCGCGGCCCTCGTCGAGCGCTTCGGCGGCGAGGTGCCGGCGAGCCTCGACGAGCTCGTCACCCTGCCGGGGGTTGGCCGCAAGACGGCGAACGTCGTCCTGGGCAACGCGTTCGGCACCCCGGGGATCACCGTCGACACCCACGTCGGGCGCCTGGCGCGCCGGCTGGGCTGGACCGACCAGAAGGACCCGGTCAAGGTCGAGGCGCGCATCGCCGAGCTGCTCCCGCCGGAGGAGTGGACGATGGCGTGCCACCGGCTGATCTTCCACGGCCGGCGCGTGTGCCATTCCCGCCGCCCGGCGTGCGGGGCGTGCGTGGTCGCCGAGCTGTGCCCGTCCTACGGCGAGGGCGAGACCGACCCCGAGCGCGCCCGGGCCCTGGTCACCGGCTGAGCGGCGGCCGCACCCGCCGACCGCTCCGCGGCGCGGCCGACCGGCGGCCCGTCGCGGCGGCGCCGCCGCTGCTCGGCCGCCCCGGCGCTCAGCGCGCCGCCGGCACCTCGGCCGCGAGGAAGTCCAGCAGCAGCTCGGTGATCTCCTCCGGTGCCTCCTCGGGGAGGAAGTGCCCGGCGCGGGGGGTGACGTGCTCGCGCAGCGGGCCGACGACGTAGCGGTGGTCGCGGGCGAAGGTGCGCCCCGGCAGCAGCCGGTCCTGGGCGCCGCGGACGCTGAGCACGGGCACCTGGACGGGCCGGCGGACGGCGGCCAGGTACCGCCGTCCGTCGGCGCGGGGCGTCGCGCGCACCAGCCAGCGGAAGTGCTCCATGGCGCTGTGCGCGGCGAAGGGCAGCCGCATCGCCTCGGTGTAGAGGTCCGCCTGCGAGGTCGCGCCGTCGTTGCCCGGCGCCGACCACTCCCGCAGCACGTCGCGCACCAGGGTGCCCTCGCGCACCGCGCGCTCGGGGAACCAGGGCAGCTGGAAGCGCGCGAGGGTGGACAGGGCGCGCAGCGGCATCCGGTTGCCCACCCGGTGCAGCGGCAGCGGGTGGGGGTTGGCGAGGACGGCGACGGCGCGGGTCAGGCGCGGCGCGAGCGAGGGCATCGACCAGGCCACGGTGCCGCCGAAGCCGTGCCCGACGACCACCGCGCTCGCCGCGCCGAGGGACCGGATGACGCCGGCGACGTCGCGGGCGAAGACGCCGGTCTCGTGGCGGTGCGGGGGCTTGTCGGAGCCGCCGAAGCCGCGCAGGTCCATGGCTGCCACCTGGTAGCCGGCCGCCGCCAACGCGGGGATCTGGTGGCGCCAGGACCACCAGAACTGCGGGAACGCGTGCAGCAGGACGACCAGCGGGCGGTGCGTCGAGGGCTCGCCGGCCAGCACCACGTGGAACTGGGCGCCGTTGGCGGAGACGTTGCGGTGCTCCCACGGACCGGGGACGAGCACACAGCTGGGATCGGCAACCACGCCTGGCACGGTAGCGGGTATCGGAGGACTTCAGAGCAGAGCGAGCACCGCCATGTACGTGCCCGTGCCGCCCACGATGCTCAGCAGGGCGTTGCGCCGCCACAGGTGCAGCGCGGCGGTGACGACGACGCCGGCCACCTCGGGCAGCCCGTGGGGCGCGGGGGTGAGGTCCACCGCCGAGAGGGTGTAGACCACGAGGATCGCCATGACCCCCAGCGGCATGGTCCGGCCCAGGAACGACACGAGCGCGGAGTCGCGCACCCGGCGCAGCGCCAGGAACGGCGCCAGCCGGAGGGCGTAGGTGACGGCGAAGATCACCAGGAGGGTGAGCAGGATGTGACCGGGTCTAGGCATCCGGGTCCTCCAGCCGGGCGGCCCCGCCGGCGGGCCCTGCGCCGGACCCGAGGTGGGCGCCCGGCTCCTCGGCGGCCGGCACGGTGCCGGGCTGGTCGGCGGTGGCGGCGGCCGGGACGGCCCGGTGGCGCTCGCCGGTTTCGGCGGCCCCGGCGATCGCGGCGCGGCGCCGGGCGCCCAGCGCGAAGCGCGCGATGAGCACCAGCACGAACGAGGTCAGCGCGATCACCAGCATGCTGCCCGGGGCGACCGCCAACGCGAGTGCCGCGCACGCCAGCGCGACGAGCAGGGTGGGCAGGTCCGGGGCGGCGCGGAAGGCGTCGATGGTGAGCACGACGAACAGGGCGGTCAGGGCGAAGCCCAGCCCTTCGGCGTCGAGGCCCAGGTGCGCGCCGAGCAGGGCGCCCGCGGTGGAGCCGGTGAGCCAGTACAGCTGGCAGATCACCTGCGTGGCGAGCACCCGCGTGCCGGTGAGCTCGTGCCGGGGCCTGGTGGCCAGCAGGGCGTAGGCCTCGTCGGTCAGCGCGTGGACGCCGTACAGGCGGCCAAGGGCGGAGCGGATCTTCAGCAGCGGGAAGCTCAGCCCGTAGAACACGTGCCGGAAGTTGACGAAGAAGGTGGTCGCGGCCACCTGGGCCAGCCCGACGCCGCCGGTGACCAGGCCGATGGCGAGGAACTCCATCGAGCCGGCGTAGATGAGCACCGAGAAGACCGGCGCCCACCACCACGCCAGCCCGCTGGTGGCGAGGAGCACCCCAAAGGCCGCGCCGAGCGGGAGGTAGCCCATGCCCACGCCGACGGTGTCCCGGGCGGCGAGCGCCACCTCGTGGCGGCGGTCCGGGCGCGCGGCGGCCGCGGGCGGGGTGGGCATGTCCTCAGGCTAAGCCGGGCCGCGCCGGCGGAGGCCGTGGTGCCCGCCACGGTCCGCATGCCGAGCAGCGCGGAGCACGTGGCCAAGCCGAAGGCTGAGTCAGGGTTCTCACTAGGTCTTCGGCCGCGGGTCGGCGCCTGGTGCCTGCCCACCTCGGCGTGGGCGACGCGGCCGGGCTGGTTTCACTCGGGCCCGTGGTGTACTTTCGGCAGGCAATGCCTGTCGGAAGTACACCACGGGCCCGCTCGGGCGACGCTGAAGCGGACGGCGCCGGTGGACTCGCGCGCACACGCGGCGCGAGGGTGGCCCGCACCGCTAGCGCTGCATGCCCTTGCTGATCTGGTCCATGACGGTCGAGTCCGCCAGCGTGGTGACGTCGCCGGCCTCGCGGCCCTCGGCGATGTCGCGCAGCAGGCGGCGCATGATCTTGCCCGAGCGGGTCTTGGGCAGCTCGGCCACCACCAGGATCGAGCGGGGCTTGGCGATCGGGCCGATCTCCTTGGCCACGTGGTTGCGCAGCTCGGCCACGACGTCCTCGCCCTCGCCGGCCTCGTCGGCCCGCTCGAGGGCGTCGGCGCGCAGGATGACGAAGGCGACGACCGCCTGGCCGGTGGTGTCGTCCTTGGCGCCGACCACCGCCGCCTCGGCCACCATCGGGTGGGAGACGAGGGCGGACTCGATCTCCGTGGTGGACAACCGGTGGCCCGAGACGTTCATGACGTCGTCCACGCGCCCGAGCAGCCAGATGTCGCCGTCGTCGTCCTTCTTGGCGCCGTCCCCGGCGAAGTACATCCCCGGGAAGCGGGACCAGTAGGTGTCGGCGAAGCGCTGCGGGTCGCCCCAGATGCCGCGCAGCATCGCCGGCCACGGGTCGGTGAGCACGAGGTACCCGCCGCCGCCGTTGGGCACCGGCTCGCCGCGCTCGTCGAGCACGTCGGCGCTGATGCCGGGCAGCGGCACCTGCGCCGAGCCGGGCTTGGCGGCGGTGACGCCGGGCAGCGGGGAGATCATGATCGCCCCGGTCTCGGTCTGCCACCAGGTGTCCACCACCGGGGTGCGGTCGGCGCCGATGGTGCGCCGGTACCACATCCACGCCTCGGGGTTGATGGGCTCGCCCACCGAGCCGAGCACCCGCAGCGAGGACAGGTCGTGCTTGCCGGGGTACTCCGCGCCCCACTTCATGCAGGTGCGGATGGCGGTGGGGGCCGTGTAGAGGATGGAGACCTTGTACTTCTCGACCAGCTCCCACCAGCGGTCCTTGCCGGGGGTGTCCGGGGTGCCCTCGTAGAGGACCTGGGTGGCGCCGTTGACCAGCGGGCCGTAGGTGACGTAGCTGTGCCCGGTGACCCAGCCGATGTCGGCGGTGCACCAGTACACGTCCGTCTCCGGCTTGAGGTCGAAGACGTGCTTGTGGGTGAAGGCGCACTGGGCGAGGTAGCCGCCGGTAGTGTGCAGGATGCCCTTCGGCTTCCCGGTGGTGCCGGAGGTGTAGAGGATGAACAGCGGGTGCTCGGCCTCGACGTCGACCGGGGTGTGCTCCGGGCTCGCGGCGGCGAGGGCGTCGGCCCCGCGCACGTCCCGGCCCTCGGTCCACGGCACGTCCTGGCCGGTGCGCTCGACGACGAGGACGTGCTCGACCGGGGTGCCCTTGGCCAGCGCCTCGTCCACGGCCGGCTTGAGCGCGCTGGGCTTGCCGCGCCGGTACCCGCCGTCGGCGGTGATGACCACGCGGGCCTCGGCGTCGTTGATGCGGCTGTGCAGCGCCTCGGCGGAGAAGCCGCCGAAGACCACCGAGTGCGGGGCGCCGATCCGCGCGCACGCGAGCATCGCGATGACCGCCTCGGGGATCATCGGCAGGTAGATCGCGACCCGGTCGCCGGTGCGCACCCCCAGGGCCGCGAGCGCGTTGGCCGCCCGGGAGACCTGCTCCTTGAGGTCGGCGTACGTCACGGTGCGGGTGTCGCCGGGCTCGCCCTCGAAGTGGATGGCCACCCGGTCGCCGTGGCCGGCCTCGACGTGCCGGTCGACGGCGTTGTAGGCGGCGTTGAGCCGGCCGTCGCCGAACCAGCGCGCCACCGGGGCGCCGGAGAAGTCCAGGACCTCCGTGAAGTCCTTGCTCCAGGTCAGCAGCTCGCGCGCCTGCTCGGCCCAGAAACCCTCCCGGTCCGCCGCCGCCCGCTCGTACAGGTCGGGGCCGGCGTTGGCCTGGGCGGCGAACTCCGGGCTGGGCGGAAAGGACCGCTCCTCGCGCAGCAGGTTCTCCAACCCGCCCCCGGGCGTCGCAGCAGTGGTCTCATGCTGGGACATCTGTGTCCTCCCTGTCATCGGTGGCCCGCTACAAGTGTGCACCGGCTCACATCGCTTTCCAGGGCAACATATCGAACCGGGGCCACCCGGCCCCATCCGGGGGGCAGCTCCTCTCGCGCTGTGCGCGAACATCCGCCCGCGCCGGGCTCGGCCAGCGCCGCCGGGCTCGGCGCGCGCCGACGGGCTCCGCCCGCGCCGCGACAGGCCTCAGCGCGGCCACGCTCGCCGTGCGGCCCCGGGGGTCACCTCCACGCCGGCGGGTGCGGTCGTGGCGTCAGCGCGAGCCGTGGCGGGCCGCGCCGCGGCCCAGGTCGTGGCGGGCGGCCTCGCGCCGGCCGTGCTCCTCGGCCCGGCCCAGGCGCCGGGCGCCGTGCGCGACGATCCCGACCAGCCCGAGCGTGAGCCCGGCCTGGGCCAGCCGGCCGCTCGGGCCGTCGGCGAGCAGGTGGTGCGCCACGTTCCCGCCGAGGTCGTTCAGGTCGCGCAGCCGGTCGAGGGCAGGGGCGAGCGCGTCCGCCGTCGGGCCGGGCAGGAGCACGAACGCCGCCCCGGCGAGGAGCACCAGGGCCCCGGTCACCAGGGCGCCGAGGGAGGACCAGCGGGCGGCCAGGACCACGACGGCGAGCACGAGCAGGCCGCAGACGAGCTCGACGACGGCGGCCGGCGCGAGGGTGCCGGTGGCCCACGGGCTGTCCTCGCCCAGGGTGAGGCGGGCGCCGGCGTCGGCGACGAGGTACCAGGCGACCGGCGCGAGCAGCAGGGTCAGCACGAGCGCCCACACGTGCGCCGCTGCGCGGGAGCGGGGGCGGGCCTCGCTGGCCCCGGCGAGGGCGACGTCGGCGGGGTCCGGGGCCTCCTGCCACCGGGCCCGCAGCCCCGGCACGGCGTCCTCGCGCGGCGGGAAGGCGGCGGTGGGCGGGGTCGGGTCCGCGGACGCGGGCACTGTCGTGGGCTCCGCCGCGGGCTCGGCGCCCGGCCCGGCGGGGGCGTCGTCCAGGCGGCCGAGCAGGCGCTGGCGGCGCACGGCGGTGGACTCGAGGTCGTCGACGTCGTGGGGGCGTGCCCGCCGGCCAGTGACGGCGGGATCCGCGGAGCCGGCGTGCTCCGGGCTGGTCTCGGGCGTGCTCACGGGGCCTCCTCGGGGTCCCTGCCACGGTATCCGGACGTGCGACGTCGCAGATGGGCGCCGCGCCGGGTGCCCCGAGGGCCGGGGTCAGGCGGCCACGAGGGCCAGCTCGGCGCGCTCGAGCCGCCGGCCGGACCGCCGCGCCCAGTGCGCGGCCCCGGCGCCGAGCACGACGACGACGCCGACGAGGAGCAGCTCACCGGTGCCGAGCGCCGAGACGACGGTCACGGTGCCGATGAGCGGCCAGAGCAGGTCGAGCAGCCACTCCTGGCCCAGGGTCGCCAGCGCCGCGGCGGCCGTGGGCAGCAGGTACATCAGCCACCCCGCGAGCTGCGGGCCCAGCGACGACCACGCCGCCAGGGCCAGGACCACGACCAGGAGGAGGCAGGCGAGCAGCAGCCACGGCTCACGCCAGGGGTGGGCGGCCCCGGTGAGCGCCAGGGTGAGGCTCAGGTCGTTGGCCGCCCGGCCCAGCAGCCAGATCGTCGGCGGGGTCAGCGCGAGCGCGACGAGGGTGCTCAGCGCGTGCGCCGCCACCCGGGTGCGCGGCGGGAGCGGCGGGGTGGGCGCCGCGGGGAGGTCCTCGAAGCCCGGCGGCGACGCCGCGGGCCGGGCCAGGGCCCGCTCCTGATGGCGGCCGGCCCGCCGGGCCAGGTGCGCGGCCAGCGCGGCCCCGAGCAGCGCGGCGCCGACCGCCAGCAGCGCGCCGGTGGCGGCGGGCTGGGCGAGCGCGGACCGCAGGGCGAGGCTGTCCGAGCGCTGCGCCGCCGTGGCGACCGTGCCGCCGGCGAGCCCGGGCACGGCGGCCCACAGGCCGGCGACGACCAGCGCGAGACTTGAGGCGAGGGCGGCCGCGGTGGCGACGACGGCGAGGAGCGCCGCGCCGAGCACCACCCAGCCCCACCCGGCGGCCGGGGAGGGGCCGGCGGCGCCGGGGGTGACGACGATCGGCGCGCCGTAGGCCAGCGCGAGCAGCCCGATCGGGGTGAGCACCAGGCCGACCACGACGGCGACGACGTGCGCCCGCAGCCGCGAGCGCGGCGGGACGGGGCCAGCAGGGGCTGCCTGCTCCTCGGTGCTCACATCTCTCCCTCCGGCCGGAGGGAAACTCTAACCCGCGGCCGGGTGCCGCCCGAGCGGGCTCCGGCTCACCCCGTGCTCCCGGCCCGGCGGCGCGCGCGGCGCAGCGCGTGCCGGCCGAGGGCGGCGAGGACCAGCACGAGCCCCACGGCCGTGGCCCCCACCACGCCCGATACCTCGTGGCGCAGCGGGACCGGGCGCCGGAAGCGGCGCACCTCCCAGCCCCGCTGCCGGGCCAGCCGGCGCAGGGCGCGGTCGGGGTTGACCGCCACGGGGTGCCCGACCGTCGTGAGCATCGGCAGGTCGGTGACGGAGTCGGAGTAAGCGGCGCAGGCGCCCAGCTCGTACCCCCGGCGGGCGGCCAAGTCGCGGATCGCCTCGGCCTTGGCGGCCCCGTAGACGAAGTGCGCGACCCGGCCCGTGAACCGCCCGTCCGCGACCTCCATCGTGGAGGCGACCACGTCGTCCGCGCCGAGCATCCGGGCGATGGGCCGCACCACGTCCGCGCTCGAGGCCGAGACGATGACGACATCGATACCGCGCCCGTGCAGGGCGGCGATGAGGTCGATCGCCTCGCGGTACACGCGCGGCCGGACGACGGTGCGCAGGGAGCCGTCGACCACCTCCGCGAAGCGGCGCACGTCCCAGCCCTCGACCATCCCGGCGAGCTGGGCCTGCGCCTCGGCGCTGTAGCGCCGGTCGGCCCGGACGAAGAGGGAGCGCAGGTCCGCCGCCGCCGCACGCAGCACCGCCGACCGGCTGAGCAGGCCCGAGGCCAGCAGCGGGCGCGCCAGGACCAGGGGTGAGGCGGTGGACAGGACCGTCCGGTCGAGGTCGAGGAAGGCCGCCGCCCGCGGGCCCGGTGGGTCCCCCACGGGGCTCAGACCTCGGTGGCCTCACCCGTCGGCAGCGGCCGGAACGTGGTGCCCTCGGGGGCGAACTCCGCGAACAGCCCGTAGGCCAGCCGGGTGGTCGCCATCGCCCGCTCGTGGATGGGCACCGCCACGCGGGGCTTCACGGCGCGGACGTAGTCGATGGCCTCGGCCAGCTTGAGCCAGGGGCCGCTGGTCGGCGCCCCGAGGACGTCGACCGCGGCGCCGGGGTCCGAGAAGGCGTCGCCGGGGTGGAAGAAGGCGCCGCCGTCGACGAGGTAGGCCGCGTTGGTGCAGCCGGGCCGGTCGGCGTAGATGACGGCATGCTCGCCGCCGCGCACGTCCACCGCCGCGCCGGCGAGGTCGAGGTGGTCGCCCGGGCGCGCGGTGCGGGCCTCGACGCCCAGCGTCGCGAGCAGCGGGGCGGTGTCGGGGTCGCAGACGACGGCGGCCCCCGGGTTCGCGGCGACGAGGGCGGGCAGCCGGTCGGGGTCGACGTGGTCCGGGTGCTGGTGGGTGAGCAGGATGGCGTCGAGGCCGCGCAGCTCCTCGAAGCCCTCCGACACGGTGCCGGGGTCGAACAGCAGCCGGGCGGCGCCGGTCTCGAGCAGGAGGCACGACTGGCCGAAGTGCGTGATCCGCATGCGCACACTGTCGCAGAGGCCCGGCCGCGCTGTCCCGCGAAGCGCCGGCCGGTGTGACCCGGGCCCCGCGCCCGCGCGTCGGGCGTCCGGGCGGTCCACAGGCGTCAGCGCGGCACCCCAGCCGTCCACAGGCCCCCGGCACGGGGCACCCCGCCCCCGGCACGCTGGCGAGGGGAGAAGGGGGACGGCGATGGCGCGCGACGGGGACGAGGCGGGGGCGGTGCTGCGCGGGGGCGACGCCGCGCTGGTGGCGCAGGTGCGGCGGCTCGCGGAGCTCGCCGGCGTGCCGCTCGCCGTCGCCGGGCCCGACGACCCGGCCCCCGGTTCCGCCCTCGTGCTCACCGCCGACGGCCCGCCCGGGCGGCTGAGCGTGCGGGCCGACCCGGCGCGCACGGCGGGCCCGCCCGGCGGCGCCCCCAGCGCCGTCGTCCTGCCGGCCGAGGCGGAGGCGCTGCTCGACCTGCTCGTCGCGGCCGCCAGCCGGCAGCGGGCCCGGGTCGTCGGCGTGCTGGGCGCCCACGGCGGGGCCGGCGCCTCCGTGCTGGCCGCCGCGCTGGCCCGGGCGGTGGTCGCCACCGGCGCCGCGACCGCGCTGGTCGACCTCGACCCTGCCGGCGGGGTCGACGTCCTCCTCGGGCTCGAGCACGACCCGGGCCAGCGGTGGGGCGATCTCGACGGCGAGCACGCGCTGCTGCCGCAGCGGCTCGCGCTTGCGCTGCCCGACTGGCACCTGGTGCGGGTGCTCTCGGGCGACCGGCGCGGCGGGCCGCCCGAGGAGGCGGTGGCCCTCTCCGCCGTCCGCGCCCTCGGCCAGGGGCACGACCTGCTCGTCCTGGACCTGCCGCGCCAGGTGCTCGGCCCCGGGCCCGACCGGGACCTGTGGCTGGGCTGGTGCGCCGACGTGGTGCTGGTGGCGCGCGGCGGCGTCCGGGGCGCGGCGGCCGTCGTCGCCGCGGCGCCGACGCTGGCCGGGCGCGCCCGCCCCCACCTCGTCGTGCGCGGCGGCGAGCCCGCCGCGGCGGCCGAGGTCGCCGGCGCCGCGGGCCTGGAGCTGGCGGCCCACATGCGCGACGAGCGGGCGCTGCCCGCGGGCATCGAGCACGGGGTAGCGCCGGGGGACCAGCGGCGCGGGCACCTGCGCGCCACCGCCCGGCTGCTGCTCGACCAGCTGGGGGTGGGACGGTGAGCGGCGCCGTGGAGCTGGCCCAGGTGCGCACGGCGCTGGCGCGTGGCGCGTCGCTGCCCGCCGCCCTCGAGGAGGGCGGCGGCGTGGGCGCGCGGGCGCTGCTGCGCCTGGACACGGCGGTGCGGGTCGAGCTGCGCGGCGCCGGGCCGGTGCTCCAGCCGCTGCTGGAGGACCCGGCGGTCACCGATGTGCTGGTCAACGGCACCGACGGGGTGTGGGTGGATCGCGGCGCGGGCCTGCAGCGGGTCCCCACGGACGCGGCCTTCGCCGACCCCGGGACCGTGCGGGCCCTGGCCACCCGGCTCGCCGCCGCCTGCGGCCAGCGCCTCGACGACGCCAGCCCGGTCGTCGACGGCTCGCTGCCCGACGGCACCCGGCTGCACGCGGTGCTGCCGCCGCTGTCCGCCGGCGGCACCCTCATCTCCCTACGCACCCACCGGGCCCGCAGCTTCACCCTGGCCGAGCTGGTCCGGTGCGGCACCGTCCCGGCGGACGTGGCGCCGGTGCTCCGGGCCCTCGTCGCCGCCCGGGCCAACGTGCTGGTCTCCGGCGCGACCGGCTGCGGCAAGACCACCCTGCTGGCCACCGTGCTCTCCCTGGTGGCGCCCGACGAGCGGATCGTGTGCATCGAGGAGGCCGCGGAGCTGCGCCCGGACCACCCGCACGTGGTCCACCTGCAGACCCGCCGGGCGAACGTCCAGCAGGTCGGGGAGGTGCCGCTCAGCGAGCTGGTGCGTGCCGCGATGCGGATGCGCCCGGACCGCCTGGTCCTCGGGGAGTGCCGGGGGCCGGAGGTCCGCGACGTGCTCGGGGCGCTGAACACCGGGCACGACGGCGGGTGGGCCACGGTCCACGCCAACACCTCGGCGGACGTGCCCGCCCGGCTGGTGGCGCTGGGCGCGCTCGCGGGCCTGGGCGCCCAGACCGTGGCCGCCCAGGCCGTCAGCGCCCTGGACGCCGTCGTCCATCTGCGCCGCGACGGCGGCGTGCGCCGGGTCGCCGAGGTCGGTGTGCTCGCCCGCAGCGGCGGGGAGCTGGTCTGCGCCCCGGCCCTGGTCATCGAGGGCGGCGCGGCCCGGGCGGGGCCGGGATGGTCACGCCTGGCCCGCCGCCTCGGCGGCGCCCTTCCGGACGGTGAGGCGGAGGGCGACGGCGCCCCGGTGCCACCCCCGCGCCGCGGCCGGCACGCCGCGGGACCCTCGTGACCGCCGCGGCCGTGGGCCTGCTCGTCGCGGTGGCGTCCTGGCTGCTGCTCGCCCCGCCGCGACCCCCGCGCCGCGCCCGGGCGGGGCGGGTGCGGCGGCCGGCGTGGCGCGATCGGCGGCGCCCGGGCCGGCCGGCGGAGGTGGACCTGGGCGTCCTGGTCACGGAGGTGGCCACCCGGCTGCGCACCGGGGCGCCGGTGGAGCGGGCGTGGGCCGAGACGCTGGCCCGCAGCGGCCTGAGCGCGCGAGAGCCGACCCGGACCGGCGTGCTCGGGGAGGGCGGGGTGCCGCTCCCGCTGGAGCGCCTGGCCGCTGGCGGTGCCGGCCGTGCCGGCCGCTCCCGTTCCGGCCGCTCCCGTGCCCGGGACGGGCCGCGCCTCGGGGCGGCGGCGATCGCCGCGCTGCCCGGGGCGCTGGCGGCCTGCCGGCTCACGCACGAGCTGGGCGCCCCGCTCGCGCAGGTCCTGGAGCGGTGCGCCCAGGGGCTGACCGAGGCCGGCCACGCCCGCGCCGCCCGGGCCGTGGCCCTCGCCGGGCCCCGGGCCACCGCCCGGCTGCTCGGCTGGCTGCCGCTGGTCGGGCTCGCCCTCGGGGCCGCCGTCGGCGCGGACCCGGTCGCCGTGCTGCTCGACGGCCGGCTCGGCACGGCGTGCCTGGTCGCCGGGGCGGCGCTGGTCGTGGCCGGGCGGCGCTGGGTCCGCGCCCTCGAGCGCGCGGCGTCCGCCGCGGCGGACGCGGGCGCGCCATGACGCCGCTCCTCGTCGTCCTCGCGCTGCTCGCGGCGCTGCCCTGGGCCTTGCCGGCCCGCGTGCTGCCGGCGGCGTCGGCGCGCCGGCCGGTCACCCGGGCCGCGCCCCGGGCCGTCGATGTCACCGTGCTCCTCGACCTGACCGACGCCGCCCTCGCGGCCGGTGCGTCGATCCCCCGCGCGCTGCAGGCCGTCGGCCGCGCCGTGGACCCGCCGGGCGCGGCCGGGGCGGCCCGCGGGAGGGCGGGGCGGGGAACCGCGGCCGGCCCGCACCCCGTCGGGCCGGCGCTGCGCCAGGCGGGGGCGGCGCTCGTGCTCGGCGCGCCGTGGGCCGAGGCGTGGCAGGCGGCGCCGGGGTGGCTGGCCCCGCTGGCCGACGCGCTCGAGCCGGCCTGGGTCGACGGCGCCGCGCCAAGCCCGCTGCTGCGCCGCGCGGCCGAGGCGGTGCGCGCCGACCGGCAGCGCCAGGCACAGGAAGCGGCCGCCCGGCTGGGGGTGCGCCTCGTGCTGCCGCTGGGGCTGTGCTTCCTGCCCGCGTTCGTCCTGCTGGGCATCGTGCCGGTGGTGGTGGCCGCCGGGGGCGGGTTCCTCGGCGGCTGACCGCCCGCGTCGGGATCGAGCCGGCGCGGTCCTGCCTGGTCGTCCACAGCCGCGGCCGGGCCACCGGCGGCGGGGGCGCGAACCCGAGCAGGCTCGTCATCGGCCGGCACGAGCCGGACCGAGGCGGCCCCTCGGGGCCCGACGGAAGGGGAGCGGGATGCAGGTACGACGACGATGGGGACGGGTGCGGGCGGCGCTGGACCGGCGGGTCGGGCGGCTGGTTGCCGACGGCGAGGCCGGCATGGCCACGGCCGAGTACGCGGTGGGCACGGTGGCGGCGGCGTCGCTGGCCGGCGTGCTCCTGGCCATCCTCAAGAGCGAATGGGTCCGGGAGCTGATCTCGGACCTCATCCGGTCGGCGCTCGGGCTGGGATGAGCCCGCGCCCAGCACCGGCGGCGGGCGCCGCACCGGCACCGCCGCCGGACCGGCGGGCGTCCGGCGGCGTGACCGCCGAGCTGGCCGTCGCCCTGCCGGGGGTGGTGCTGCTGCTCCTGGTGCTGCTCACCGCGGCCAGTGCGGCGCTGACCCAGGTCCGGGTGGCCGACGCCGCCCGGGCCGGGGCACGCGCCGCCGCTTTGGGGGAGCCCGCCGGGCAGGTCTCGGCGGTGGCCGCCCACCTGGCCGGTCGAGGCGTCGCGGTGCACGTGGGCCGCGAGGGCGGCTACGTCGTCGTGGAGGTGGCCCGCGACCTGCCCGGCCCGCTAGCGGTGGCTGGGCTGCGCGCCAGCGCGACCGCCCGGGCCCTGCCCGAGCCGGGGGAGCAGGGATGAGGACGCACGCCCCCGACCGGGGCGCCGGCACCGTCCTCGCGCTGGCGCTGGTGGCCGTGCTCGTCGTGCTGACGCTCGCGGTGGTGGGCCTGGCCCGCGCGGTGCACGCCCGGGCGGCGGCCCAGGCGGCCGCAGACCTGGCGGCGCTGGCGGCCGCCACCGCCCTGCGGGACGCGAGCGGTGACCCGTGCACGGTGGCGGCCGCGGTGGTGCGGGCCAACGATGCCGAGCCGGCCGGTTGCGCCGTGGCGGGCGCGGTGGTGGAGGTGGGCGCCCGGGTGGTGGTGCTCGGTCAGGCCGACGGCGTGCTCGTCGCCCGGGCCAGCGCCCGGGCGGGTCCGGCCCCGTGAGCTCAGCGCGCCGGGCGGGCCCCGCCCCGTGAGCTCAGCGCGCCGGCGCCATCCCCACCTCGGCCGGACGGGCCTGCGGGGCGGCGCGCAGCAGCAGCCGCAGCAGCCGCACGGCCCCCTGCTTGTCCAGCGGGGAGTTGCCGTTGCCGCACTTGGGCGACTGCACGCAGCTGGGGCAGCCGTCCTGGCAGCCGCAGGCGGTGATGGCGTCCAGGGTGGCCCGCAGCCAGCGCCCGGCCGCCCGGTAGCCCCGCTCGGCGAAGCCGGCCCCGCCGGGATACCCGTCGTGGACGAACACCGTCGGCTGCCCGGTCTGCGGGTGCACCGCCGTCGAGAGGCCACCGATGTCCCACCGGTCGCACGTGGCCAGCAGCGGCAGCAGGCCGATGGAGGCGTGCTCCGCGGCGTGCAGCGCCCCGGGCAGCGCGTCCTTGCCCACCCCGGCGGCCTCGCACGCCTCCGCGGAGAGCGTCCACCACACGGCAGTGGTGGGCAGCACCCGCTCAGGCATGTCCAGGGGGTAGGAGCCGACGATGTCCAGGCCGGGCACCCGGCGCTTGTCGTAACCGGTGACCTGGCTGGTCACCTCCACGTCGCCGAAGGACCACAGCACCTCGGCGTCCCCCGCGCGCCACTCCTCTTCAGCCCGCGTGCCGATGATCCGCACCGAGGCGCTCGAGCGGGCCTTGGTGCGGTGGGCGACGTCGGGGTCGGCGTGGACGAGGGCCACCTCGTCCTCGAGCGCGTCGACGACGAACGTGCGGCCCTGGTGGACGTAGACGGCGCCGGGAAAGACGGTCGCGTCGGCGCGGGCGCCGTCGACGGTGCCCAGGACCGACCCGGTGCCCAGCTCGACCACCTGCACCGGCGGCGCGTGGCCGCCGCGCAGGTCGGTGAGGTCCTGGGCGCGCTCGGGCCGGGCGAAGTTCCAGAACCATCCGTTGGGGCGCCGGCGCAGCAGGCCCCGGCGCACGAGCTCCTCGGGCAGGGTCGCGTCCGGCAGCCCGAACAGGGCCAGGTCCGCCGTCGTCAGCGGCGCCTCGGAGGCGGCGGCGCACAGGTGCGGGGCGAGCACGTACGGGTTGGCCGGGTCGAAGGTCGTGGCCTCCACCCCGGCGTCGAAGATCGCCTCGGGGTGGTGGACGAGGAAGCCGTCCAGCGGGTCGTCGCTGGCGACGAGCACCGCGACCCCCTCGGTGCCGGCCCGCCCGGCCCGCCCCGCCTGCTGCCACAGGGACACCCGGGTGCCGGGCCAGCCGGCGATGACGACGGCGTCCAGCCCGGCGACGTCCACGCCTAGCTCGAGGGCGTTGGTCGTGGCCAGCGCGCGCAGCTCGCCGCCGCGCAGCGCCCGCTCGAGCTCGCGCCGCTCCTCGGGCAGGTACCCGCCGCGGTAGGCGGCCACCCGGGCGGCGAGGTCGGGGTCGACCTCGCGCAGGTGGCGGCGGGTCTGCTCGGCGATGACCTCCGCGCCGTAGCGCGAGCGGACGAACACCAGCGCCCGCGCCCCGGCGGAGACGAGGTCCGCGAGCAGGTCGGCGGCCTCGGAGGTGGCGCTGCGCCGCGGGCCGTCCTCGAGGGCCTCGCCCTCGGCGTCCGCGGCCGTCAGGTCCACCCCCTCGCCCGGCCAGGACGCGGCCCACCCGGTGGCCAGCGCGGGCTGCCACAGGGCGATGCTGCGCCGCCCGGCCGGCGCGGCGTCGTCGGTGACGGCCACGACCTCCTCGGGGGCCACCCCGACCAGCCGGGCGGCGGTGAGGGCGGGCTCGGCGGTGGTGGCCGAGGCGCAGATGACGCTGGGGCGAGCGCCGTAGTGCGCGGCCAGGCGCAGCAGCCGGCGCAGCACCAGGGCCACGTGGGCGCCGAGGACCCCGCGATAGGCGTGGCACTCGTCGACGACGACGTAGCGCAGCCCGCGCAGCAGCCGCTGCCAGCGGCGGTGGTTCGGCAGCAGGGAGAAGTGGAGGAAGTCGGGGTTGGACAGGACGACGTCGGCGTGGTCGCGGGCCCAGTCCCGCTCGGTCAGCGGGGTGTCGCCGTCGCACGTGGTCACCCGCACGCTGCGCAGCGCGGCGGCGTCGAGGAGACGGTGCAGGCCCGCGAGCTGGTCGGCGGCCAGGGCCTTGGTGGGGGAGAGGTACAGGGTGGTGGGGCGGCGGTTGTAGGTGCCGATGCTGCCTGCGGCCGGGCTGGCCGCCTGCGCGGCGCCCTCGCGCACGGCGGAGAGGACCGGCAGCCACGCGGCGAGCGACTTGCCCGAGCCGGTGCCGGTGGCGACCACGGTGTGCCGCCCGGCCCAGGCGGCCTCGGCGGCGGCCACCTGGTGCAGCCACGGCGCGGTGACCCCCATGCGGCGGTAGCCGGCGACGACGTCGGGGTCGGCCCAGGCGGGCCAGTCGCCGGTGCGGCCCGGCCGGGCGGGCAGCTGCTCGAGGTGGACGAGCCGCCCGTCGCGCGCGCCGGCGGCGCGCAGCAGCTGGACGAGGTCGGGTGCGGGCACCGTCCCAGTGTGCGCCACCACGCCGACAGCGGCCGACGGGCCGCCGGAGACCGGGCGGGCCGGGTGGCACTGACCTGCCACGGGCACAACTCCCCCGGTCGGGGGGCTGGCCGTCAGGGGGGCCCGTGACACGATGAGGCGCACGTGCCAGCCCCCGAGGGGCGATCGCGCAACTGGAGGGGGGCGGGCGATGAACCTGTCCGTGCGCCGGCACGAGGTCGACAGCGTCGCGGTGGTGAGCTGCCGCGGCGAGCTGGACGGCGAGTCGGCCGAGCACCTCTCCGCCGAGCTCGAGCTGGCGCTGGACACCCACCCGCCGGCGGTCGTGGTGGACCTCGGCGGCCTGACGTTCATCGACTCCACCGGGGTCCACGTCGTCGTGCGCAAGCGCGCGGCCAGCGTCGCGGTGGAGACCACCGTGCTCGTCGTCGCCGTGGCCGAACGGATCCGCGACGTCTTCGGGCTCACCGGCATGGCCGAGGGGGTGGACCTGCACCGCTCCCTCCACGACGCCCTCGCCTCGCTCCTGCCGCTCACCCGGACCGTCGCGTCCCAGCACCGAGATGCGGTCGCTGCGCCTCCCATTCACGCGCCGGGGCGTTGACGCGGCGAGTAGGCTCCCAGCAACCTGGCACCGGGGGCGGTGAAGCCCGCGGTCGCACGCTGCCGAGGAGGGCGGATGCTGGAGATGGGGACCTCAAGCCTGATCATCGTCGGCGCCATCGGCGTCATCGCCGTTGCGGCACTGGTCATCGCGGTCGTGCTGCGACGGCAGGTGCTGGCCGCGGACCAGGGCACCCCACGGATGCGGGAGATCGCCCGGGCGGTGCAGGAGGGGGCGTCGGCCTACCTCAACCGCCAGTTCCGGACTCTGGCGGTCTTCGCCGTCGTCGTCTTCGCGCTGCTGTTCCTGCTGCCCGGCGGCGCGGAGGTCAAGATCGGGCGGGCCATCGCGTTCCTCTTCGGTGCGGGCTTCTCCGCCTCCATCGGCTACCTCGGCATGTCGCTCGCGGTGCGCGCCAACGTCCGCGTCGCCGCCGCGGCCAACCGCCAGGGCGGGCGGGCGGAGGGGGCGCAGATCGCCTTCCGCACCGGCGGCGTCGTCGGGATGTCGGTGGTGGGCCTGGGGCTGCTCGGCGCGGCGGGCGTGGTGCTCATCTACCGCGCCGACGCGCCGGCGGTGCTGGAGGGCTTCGGCTTCGGCGCCGCGCTGCTCGCGATGTTCATGCGGGTCGGCGGCGGGATCTTCACCAAGGCCGCCGACGTCGGTGCGGACCTGGTGGGCAAGGTCGAGCAGGGCATCCCCGAGGACGACCCGCGCAACGCGGCCACCATCGCCGACAACGTCGGCGACAACGTCGGCGACTGCGCCGGCATGGCGGCGGACCTGTTCGAGTCCTACGCCGTCACCCTGGTCGCCTCCCTCATCCTGGGCACCGCCGCCCTGGGCGAGCAGGGCCTGGTGCTGCCCCTGCTCATCACCGCCGTCGGCGCGCTGGTCGCCGTGCTCGGGGTGTTCATCACCCGGGTGCGCGGCGACGAGTCCGGGCTGCGGGCGATCAACCGCGGCTTCTACGTCGCCGCCCTCGCCGGCGTCGTCCTCGCCGCCGTCGCCGCCTACGTCTACCTGCCCGCCACGTTCGGCGCGGTCCCGGGCGTGAGCCAGGAGCTGGCCGGGCACGCCGGCGACCCCCGGCTCATCGTCTCCCTGGCGGTGCTCATCGGCGTGCTGCTGGCCGGCATCATCCTGTGGCTGACCGGCTACTTCACCGGCACCACCTCCCGGCCGACGCGGCACGTGGCCGCCACCTCCCGCACCGGCGCGGCTACCGTGGTCCTCTCCGGCATCGGGGTGGGCTTCCAGTCCGCCGTGTTCACCGCCGGCATCATCGCCGCCGCGATCTGCGGGGTGTTCCTCCTCTCCGGCGGGTCGATCGGGCTGGCGCTGTTCCTCGTGGCCCTCGCCGGCTGCGGCCTGCTGACCACCGTCGGGGTCATCGTCGCCATGGACACCTTCGGCCCGGTCAGCGACAACGCCCAGGGCATCGCCGAGATGTCCGGCGACGTCGACGACGCCGGCGCGCAGGTGCTCACCGACCTCGACGCCGTGGGCAACACGACCAAGGCCGTGACCAAGGGCATCGCGATCGCCACCGCCGTCCTGGCCGCCACCGCGCTGTTCGGCTCCTACTCCGACGCCGTGCGGGTGGCCCTCGCCCAGGTCACCGACGCCGGCGCCGCGGCGGCCGGCGGGCTGGTCGGGGCGATGATGGACTACGAGATCATCTCCCCGATCACCCTGGTCGGCGTGATCCTGGGCGGGGCGACCGTGTTCCTCTTCTCCGGGCTGGCCATCGACGCCGTCACCCGGGCCGCCGGGGCGATCGTGTTCGAGGTGCGCCGCCAGTTCCGCGAGCACCCCGGGATCATGACCGGGGAGACCCGGCCGGAGTACGGCAAGGTCGTGGACATCTGCACTCGCGACTCGCTGCGCGAGCTGGCCACCCCCGGCCTGCTGGCCGCCTCGGCGCCCATCGCGGTCGGCTTCGGTCTCGGCGTCGGCCCGCTCGCCGGCTTCCTCGCCGGCGCGATCGCCACCGGGGTGCTCATGGCCGTGTTCCTCGCGAACTCCGGCGGCGCCTGGGACAACGCCAAGAAGATCGTCGAGGACGGCCACTTCGGCGGCAAGGGCTCGGAGGCGCACGCCGCCACGGTCATCGGCGACACGGTGGGCGACCCGTTCAAGGACACCGCCGGCCCGGCGGTCAACCCGCTGATCAAGGTGATGAACCTCGTCTCGCTGCTCATCGCCCCGGCCGTCGTCCAGCTCACCGCGCCGGCGGGCGCCAGCCACGCGCTGCGCATCGGCATCGCGGTGGTGGCGGCGGCGATCGCCGGCGGCGCCATCGTGCTGTCCCGGGTCCGGGCCGCGCGCGAGGAGATCGGCGGGGAGCGCAACGGCTCGCGCCAGGAGGCGGCCGCCGGGTCGCACTGAGCGGTGGCCCGCCGCCTGGGCGAACCGTAGGTTCGGCCCATGGGTGCAACGGAACTCCTCCTCGTGCGGCACGGCGAGAGCGCCGCCAACGTCGCGGCCGCCCAGGCCGAGGCGCTCGGCGCCGAGCGGATCGACGTGCCGGCCCGCGACGCGGACGTCGAGCTGTCCGAGAACGGGCTGGCCCAGGCGCGCGCGCTCGGGGCCTGGCTCGCCGCCCTGCCGGAGCCGGACCGGCCGCAGGCGGTGTGGTCCTCGCCGTACCGCCGCGCCAGCGACACGGCGCGCGTCGCGCTGGCCGAGGCCGGCCTCGACCTGCCGCTCCTGCTCGACGAGCGGCTGCGCGACCGCGACCTGGGCATCACCGACACCCTCACGGCCGCCGGGGTCCGCGCCCGCTACCCCGAGGAGGCGGAGCGGCGCCGGTGGCTCGGGAAGTTCTACCACCGGCCCGCGGGCGGTGAGTCGTGGGCCGACGTCGCCCTGCGCGTGCGCTCGGTCCTCGCCGACCTCGCCCGCCAGGACCGCGCCGAGCGCGTCCTCATCACCGCCCACGACGCCGTCGTCCTCCTCTTCCGGTACGTCTGCGAGCGGCTCGACGAGGCCGAGATCCTCGCCATCGCCGCCTCCGAGGGGGTCCGCAACGGGGCGGTCACCCGCCTGGTGGCCGTCGGCGACGAATGGCGCCTGGACGCCTACAACGTCGACGAGCACCTCACGCAGGCCGGCACCCGGGTCACCACCGAGCCCGCCGTGGGGGAGCGGGGGCCCGCGTGAGCGCCACCCCGATCACCCCGGCGCTGCTGCGCGAGTGGCCGCTCCCGGAGCCGCGCGGCAGCAAGTACGGCCGCGGGCAGGTCCTCGTCGCGGGCGGCGCCCGGGCGACCCCCGGCGCGGTGCGCCTCGCCGGCGAGGCGGCCCTGCGGGTCGGCGCCGGCCGGCTGACCCTGGCGGTGGCCCGGTCGGTCGCCGGGTCCCTGGCGGTGGCGGTGCCCGAGGCCGGGGTGCGTGGCCTGGCGGAGGACGACGCCGGGGACGTCCGGGGCAGCGACGCGGCGGCGTTGGCCCCCGACCTCGAGCGGGCCAACGCGGTGCTCGTCGGGCCCGGGCTGGGCGAGCCGGACGGCACCGGCGCGCTGGTGCAGGGCCTCGTGCCCCACCTGCCAGCCGGGGTCCCGGTGGTGCTGGACGCCTTCGCGCTCGGCGTGCTGCCCGGCCTGAACGGCGCGCGGGCAGGCCTGGCCGGGCGGCTGGTGCTCACGCCGAACCTGGCCGAGGTGGCCCGGCTCCTCGACGCCGCGGACGTCGCGGAGGCCGACGCCGTCGACGCGGCCCGGGAGGTCGCCCGCCGCTACGGCGCCGTGGTGAGCAGCCACGGCCTGGTCACGGACGGGTCGCGCACGTGGCGGGTGAGCACCGGGCACACCGGCCTGGGCACCTCGGGCAGCGGCGACGTCCTCGCCGGGGCGCTGACCGGGCTGCTCGCGCGCGGCGCGGACCGCTCGCAGGCGGCCGTGTGGGCCACGCACCTGCACGCCAGCGCGGGTGACTCCCTCACGGCCAGCGTGGGCAAGGTCGGCTTCCTCGCCCGCGAGCTCGTCCCCGAGCTGCCCCGGCTGCTGCACGAGCTCACCGTGTGAGGCTCTCTAGTCTCATCACCATGACCACCCCTACGAGCCCCGCCCCACCCACCGGCACCGCGGCGCAGGTCGCCACCCTGCGCGCCGACCTCGCCGCGGCGGGGTTCACCGTCGACGGCGTCGCCGCGCTGCTGGGGGACGTCGCCGGTGCCGCGCTGCACCGCGAGCAGCGCGTCCCGGCCCTGCGCCTGGCCCGGGCGGCCGACGCGCCGGTGGCCACGCTCGTACGGCTGTTCATGCTCGGCGACGAGGTCACCGCCGCCGACCTGGCCGCCGCCCTGCCCGGGTCGGGGGCCGCCGGCGCGCAGGCCCTCGGCCTGGCCGCGGCCGCCGGCGCGGCGCCGGACGACGCCGTGCGGGCGCTGGTGGACCTGCGCCCCTACGGCGCCACCGACGCCGCAGGCGCGGCGCACTGGTGGGTCGCCTCCGACCTCGGCGAGGTCGAGACCGGGGCGCCGCTGACCGCCGACCACGTGCTGGGCATCGGCGGGGCGTCCCTCACCCTGGCCCAGCTCACCGTGCGGGACGCGCGCCCCCGCGTCCTCGATCTCGGCACCGGCTGCGGCGTGCAGGCCCTGCACGCCGCCCGGCACAGCGAGCACGTGGTCGCCACCGACGTCTCCGCGCGCGCGCTGGGCTTCGCCGCGTTCAACGCGGCCCTCGCCGGGACCGCGTTCGACCTGCGCCGCGGCTCCCTGCTCGAGCCGGTCGCCGCGGAGGTCTTCGACCTGGTCGTGTCCAACCCGCCCTTCGTCATCACCCCGGCCGCCGCCTACGACGCCGGCCTGCCGCTCATGGAGTACCGCGACGCCGGCCGGGGCGGGGACCTGCTGGTGCGCGACCTCGTCACCGGCGTCGGCGCGCACCTCGCCCCCGGCGGGGTCGCCCAGCTGCTGGGCAACTGGGAGCACCACGCCGGGCAGGCCTGGCAGGAGCGGGTCAGCGGCTGGCTGGAGGCCTCCGGGCTGGACGGCTGGGTGGTCCAGCGCGAGGTGCAGGACCCGGCCGAGTACGCCGAGCTGTGGCTGCGCGACGGCGGGCTGCGCCCCGAGCTCGACCGCGACGCCTACGAGGCGGCGTACGCGGCCTGGCTCGGCGACTTCGAGGCCCGCGGGGTCGCGGGGATCGGCTTCGGCTACGTCGTCCTCCACCGGCCCGCCGCGCCCCGGGCGCCCTGGCACCGGGTCGAGGAGGTCACCGGGCCGGTCCAGGGGCCGCTCGGCCCCCACGTCGCCGAGGTGCTGGCCGCGCGGGCCTGGCTCGCCGACCTGGAGGCGGACGGAGCGGGCAGGCCGGCGGGCCTCGCCGCGCTGGCCCAGCGGCGGCTCGTCGTCGCGCCGGACGTCACCGAGGAGCGCTATCTCGCCCCCGGCGCGGCCGATCCCCAGGTGCTGCAGCTGCGCCAGGGCGGCGGGCTCGGCCGGGTGGTGCGCCCCGGGACCGTGGTGGCGGGGGCGGTGGGCGCCTGCGACGGCGAGCTCACCCTGGGACAGATCGTCGCCGGGCTCGCCGCGCTGCTCGAGGTGCCCGCGGACGCGGTGGCCGCCGAGGTGCTCCCGGCCGCCCGGGAGCTGCTGCTCGACGGGTTCCTGCGCCCGGCGCCGTGACCGCGGCGCCGGGCGGGTGAGGCGCCGGCGAGCCGGCACCGCCGCGACCGCGTCGCCTCCCAGCCCGGTCCCAGCCTCGCGGGGCACCGTGGCTCTCGTGGCCGGGACCCCGGCCGGAGGAGGGGACGACATGCTCGACACCGCGACGCAGGCGGACAGCTGGCTCACCGCGACGCTGCGGCCGGCCGGGATCATCGACCGCGACGACACCGACCGCCTGCGGGACGTGCTCGGCGCGCTGGCCGCGTCAGCCTCGCTCGTGGTGGTCGACCTGGAGGCCGCGGCCCTGCGCAGCCCCGCGGCCGCGGCGGTGATCGACGACGCCGCGCACGGCCTGGAGCGCCGCGGCGGCTGCCTGCTGTGCGTCGGGGCGGACGACGGCGCCCGCCGGGCGCTGGCCACGGCCGGCGGGCACGCCGTCGTGCTCGACGGCGCCGCCGCCTGACCACTCGCGCACCGGGCGGCCCATACCCGGGCGCCGCCGCAGGTCCGGGATGCGGCCGGTGGGGCCCGCCCCCACGATGGGCCCATGGCCAACGATCAGATTCCCGCCCAGCAGCAGCAGTGGCCCGGCACCACGAAGGACATGACGCCGGCCCCGGACCACGGCGAGTCCAGCTACACCGGCCGTGACCGCCTCGTCGGCAAGAAGGCGCTGATCACCGGCGGCGACTCCGGCATCGGCCGCGCCACCGCGATCGCCTTCGCCAAGGAGGGCGCCGACGTCGCCATCGTGTACCTGCCCGAGGAGCAGGCCGACGCCGAGGAGACCACGAAGCAGGTCGAGGCCGCCGGCCGCACCTGCGTGCGCGTGCCCGCCGACCTGCGCACGCAGGAGGCCGCCGAGCAGGCCGTGCGCCAGGCGGTCGAGGGCCTCGGCGGCCTGGACACGGTGGTGAGCAACGCCGGCTTCCAGATGGCCCACCAGTCCCTGGAGGACTTCCCCGACGGGCAGATCGAGCGCACCTTCTCCACCAACGTCTTCGCGACCTTCTGGGTGGCGAAGGCCGCCGTCCCCCACCTCCGGCCGGGCTCCACGATCACCATCACCACCTCGATCCAGGCCTTCCAGCCCTCCCAGCCGCTGCTGGACTACGCCGCGACCAAGGCCGCGCTCAACAACCTCACCGTCAACCTCGCCGCCGAGCTCGGCCCGCAGGGCATCCGCGTCAACGCCGTCGCCCCGGGCCCGATCTGGACGCCGCTGATCCCGACCACCTTCCCCGGGGAGAAGGTCGAGGGCTTCGGCTCGGACACCCCGCTCGGCCGGCCCGGGCAGCCCGTCGAGGTCGCCACCGCGTACGTGTACCTCGCCAGCGACGAGGCGAGCTACGTCTCGGGCACCGTGCTCGGGGTCACCGGCGGCAAGCCGGTCTTCTGACGACGGCGGTGGCGCGATGACCGGGCGCGGCCCGGACCACCGGGTGCCCCGGGCGGTGAGCCTGCAGCGGTGGTCCGACCTCACGTTCCTCCACTGGGCGCTGCCCGCCTCGGCGGTGGCCGAGCAGTTCCCGCCCGGGCTGGAGGTCGACACCTTCGACGGGCGGGCCTGGGTGGGGCTGACCGCCCTGGCCATGCGCGACGTGCGGGCCCCGTACGTGCCCGCCGTCCCGCACCTGTCGGACTTCGTCGAGGTCAACCTGCGCACCTACGTGCGCGGCCCCGACGGGGTCGGCGGGGTCTGGTTCTTCTCCCTCGAGTGCGCCCGGCTGCCCGTGGTCCTCGCGCTGCGGGTCCTCGGGCTGCCCTACCGGTGGGCGCGGGCGGAGGTGGCCACCCGCCCGCCGCGCATCGCCTACCGCACGCGCCGGATCGGCGCCGGCGAGGGGATGCGGGCCGCGGTCCGGGTGGGGGAGCCGGTCGAGCCGGACCCGCTCGCCAGCTTCCTCACCAACCGGTGGTGGGCCTACACCTGGCGGGGGCAGGCGCTGTGGCGGGTGCCGGTCGCGCACGAGCCCTGGCCGCTGCGCCGGGCGACCGCGCGGGTGGCCGCCGGCGACCTGTTCCGCGCCGCCGGGCTGCCCGCCCCCTGGGTCGAGCCCCTCGTCCACTTCAGCCCCGGCGTCCACGTGCGGGTCGGGGCGCCGCGGCCCTCATGAGGGGCGGCAGGGCCGACCGGCCGGGGCGGCGTGCCGGGCGGGAGACGGCCGGGCACGCCGGCGATTCCGGCCGCGCCGGCAAACCCGGGCGCGCCGCCGAGTCCGGGCACGCTGGCGATCCGGCGCAGGGCCCTGCGGCGGCCCGGCAGACCACCGCGGCGCGCAAGGCCCGCGCCGCGGCCCAGCAGGCCGCCGCGGCGCGCCGGGCCCACGCGGCCCGGCAGGCGCGCGCGGCGCGCGAGACGTGGCGGTCGCGCCGGCCGGGCTGGGTCCGGCGCACCTGGGCGCGCCACCCCCGCCTGGCGCTGGCCGCGCGGGCCGCCATGGCGACCGGGCTCGCCTGGCTGGCCGCCCAGGCGGTGCCCGGCCCGACCGCCGACTACCCGTACTACGCCCCGCTCGGCGCCGTCATCGCCACCACCTCCACGCTCGTCGGCTCCGTGCGCGAGTCCCTCCAGGCGGTCGCCAGCATCGCCCTGGGCGCCGCGGTCGCCTTCGGGATCGGGGCCCTCGTGCCGGGACCCGGGGCGCCGTCGGTCGCCGTCGTCGTCGCCCTGGGCGTGCTGCTCGCCGGCTGGCGGCGGCTCGGCGCCATGGGCTCGTGGGTGCCCACCGCGGCCCTGTTCACGCTCGTCATCGGCGGGCACGACCCGAGGGGCTTCATCGGGGCCTACACCGGGCTGACCCTCCTCGGGGCCCTGATCGGCGTGGGCGTCAACTTCGTCTTCCCGCCGCTGCCGCTCGCCCCCGCCCAGCTGGCGGCGGAGCGGGTGCGGCGCCTGCTCGTCGACCAGCTCCGCGACCTCGCCGAGGGCCTGGACCGGGACGAGCCGCCGGACGCCGCGGAGTGGGTCCGGCGGCGGCGGGATCTCGCGCCCCCACTGCGGTCGATGCACGACGCCGTCGCCGACGCCGACGCCGCCCGGCGGTGGAACCGACGCAGCCGCCGCTACGACGTGGCCTTCCGCCGGATGGACCGGATGGCGGCCGCGCTGCAGCGGGCCGCGCTCGTGGTCGAGGACCTCACCGGGACCGTCGCCGAGACCGAACGGGCGGACCTGGAGGAGGTCGCGCTGGGGCCGCGGCTGCGCCCGCCGGCCGCGCGGGCGCTGCACACCCTCGCGGAGGTGTTCGCGCACGTCGAGGGCAGCGCGGATCACACCGAGGACGTCACCGCCGCCCACGACGCCCTCGACACGTTCGCCGCCGAGGTCGCCCGCAACGCGGCGCCGGGCCACTTCGTCGCCGCCAGCGTCGTCGTGGCGCTGCGCCGCACGCTGGCGGCCGCCACCGACCCGCCGGGCGCGGGGCCGGCGGGCTGAGGCGCGCGCGGCCGTCCGGCCGGCCACCGCTCGGCCCCGAGCCGGACCGGCCGCCGCCCCGGCCCGGACCGGCCGCCGCCCCACGGCGGCGGCGCCGCCGGGCAGAGCGGGACCAGTCGCCGTTCGGGACGCCCCACGGACGGTTACCGTGTCGCGGTGACCCAGACGCTTCCTCGCCAGACGCGCCGCGTCGACCGCCGGCTCGTGGCCGTCGCACTCGCCGTGCTCGCGGCCGCGGCCGTCGTCGCGGTGTGGTGGTTCTTCGTCACCACGCCCGCCGGCCAGCACGTCGACGAGGTGGCCTACACCGGCTCGCACATCGGCCGCAGCCGGTTGTCGGAAGTGACCCAGTCGATCCTCGACGTGGTCTCCGTGCCCTTCCTCGTGCTCGTCATCCTCGTCACCGCGGTGGTCGCGGCGCTGCGGCGGCAGTGGCGCCTCGCCGTCGGGGTCGGCGCGATGGTCGCCGGGATGAACCTCACCACCCAGCTGCTCAAGTACCAGCTCTTCACCCGCCCCGACCTCGGCTTCACCGACGGGTACCAGGAGAACACCCTGCCCAGCGGGCACACCACGGTGGCCGGGTCGGTGGCTGCCGCCGTGCTGCTCGTCGCGCCGCGCCGCTCGCGGTGGTTCGTCGCCCTTCTTGGCGCCGCCTACACCGGCGGCACCGGTATCGCCACCATGGCGAACGGGTGGCACCGCGCCTCCGACGTCGTCGCCGCCGTGCTCGTCGTGCTCGCCTGGGCCCTGCTCGCCCAGGCGGTGGCCGGGCCGGTCGAGCCGCTCGGCCCCGTGCGTGCCGTCACCGCCCTGCTGGGCGCGGCGGGCGGGCTGGGCGCACTCGTAGCGGCCGGGGCGCTGCTGCTCACCCGCGGGGTCGACGACGCCGACCCCTCCCGGTCCCAGATGCTCATCGCCTATGGTGGGGCGAGCGTGGGCGTGCTGGCGGTCGTCTGCCTCGCCACCTGCGCCGTGCTGCTCGTGGGCACCCGGCCGCGCCGCTGAGGCTCGTGGCCGAGCGGGCCGGCCCTGCGGTCGTCTCCGTACCCCACCGCCGTCACGGGCCCGCGCCGCACCTGTCGGGGCGACGTTGTACCGTCGCCACGAAACCCCGGGGTCGGACGGCCGTTCGTCCCCCACCGAAGTGAGGTATGTCCGCGTGACCAGCTCCCGCAAGCTCGTGATCGTCGAGTCGCCCGCCAAGGCGCGCACCATCGGCGGCTATCTCGGGCCCGACTTCGAGGTCGAGGCCAGCGTGGGGCACATCCGCGACCTCCCGCAGCCCTCCGAGCTCCCGCCGGAGATGAAGAAAGGCCCGTACGGGAAGTTCGCCGTCGACGTCGAGGGCGACTTCGACCCGTACTACGTGGTCGACTCGGACAAGAAGAAGAAGGTCACCGAGCTCAAGCGGGCCCTCAAGGACGCCGACGAGCTCTACCTCGCCACGGACGAGGACCGCGAGGGCGAGGCCATCGCCTGGCACCTGCTCGACGTCCTCAAGCCCAAGGTGCCGGTCAAGCGCATGGTGTTCCACGAGATCACCAAGGAGGCGATCGGCCGGGCGCTGGAGAACACCCGCGACCTGGACACCCGCCTCGTCGACGCCCAGGAGACCCGCCGCATCCTCGACCGCCTCGTCGGCTACGAGGTCTCCCCGCTGCTGTGGCGCAAGATCAAGCCGGGCATCTCGGCCGGGCGGGTGCAGTCCGTGGCCACCCGGATGGTCGTCGAGCGCGAGCGCGAGCGCATGGCCTTCCGGGCGGCGTCCTACTGGGACGTCAAGGGCACGTTCACCGGCGGGCCCGAAGACGACCGGGGGCAGTTCGTCGCGCGCCTGACCACCCTGGACGGGCGTCGCGTGGCCACCGGCCGGGACTTCGGCGACGACGGGCAGCTCAAGTCCGCCGCCGAGAAGGCCGGCGTGGTCCACCTGCACCAGGTCGAGGCCACCGCGCTGGCCGCCGCGCTGGAGCGGGCCGAGGCGCGGGTGGTCTCCATGGAGACCAAGCCGTACACGCGCCGGCCCGCCGCGCCGTTCACCACCTCCACCCTCCAGCAGGAGGCCTCCCGCAAGCTGCGCATGAGCGCACGGGAGACCATGCGCACCGCGCAGGGCCTGTACGAGAACGGCTACATCACCTACATGCGGACCGACTCGCCGGTGCTGTCGGGGCAGGCCATCGCCGCCGCCCGCCGGCAGGCGGCGGAGCTGTACGGCCCCGAGTTCGTGCCGGACAAGCCCCGCCTCTACGGCGCCAAGGCCAAGGGTGCGCAGGAGGCCCACGAGGCGATCCGCCCCGCCGGGGACGCCTTCCGCACCCCCGCCCAGGTGGCCAACCAGCTCAGCGGCGCCCAGTTCCGCCTCTACGAGCTCATCTGGAAGCGCACCGTCGCCTCGCAGATGGCCGACGCCCGCGGCTCGACGGCCACCGTCCGCGTCGCCGCCACCGCCGCGCTCGAGGACGGCGCCCGCCGGGCCGAGCTCACGGCGTCGGGCACCGTCATCACCTTCCGCGGCTTCCTCGCCGCCTACGAGGAGGGCCGCGACGCCGACCGCTACGAGGGCGGCGCCGAGAAGGAGACCCGCCTGCCGGTGCTGAAGGAGGGCGACGCGGTCGCCACCGACCAGGTCAGCGCCGAGGGGCACGAGACCACCCCGCCGCCGCGCTACACCGAGGCGTCCCTGGTGAAGGCGCTGGAGGAGCGCGGCATCGGCCGCCCCTCCACCTACGCCGCGACCATCTCGACCATCACCGACCGCGGCTACGTCGACCGGCGCGGCCAGGCCCTCGTGCCGACCTGGCTGGCGTTCTCGGTGGTGCGCCTGCTCGAGGACAACCTGCCCCGGCTGGTCGACTACGACTTCACCGCCGAGATGGAGGACGACCTCGACCGCATCGCCTCGGGCACCCAGGACCGGGTGGACTGGCTCTCCCGCTTCTACCGCGGCGACGCCGCGGCGGAGAGCCCGGGCCTGAAGGAGCTCGTCGACGGCCTGGGCGACATCGACGCCCGCGCCGTCAACAGCATCGACATCGGCGACGGGATCACCCTGCGGGTGGGCCGCTACGGGCCCTACCTCACCGCGCCGGGGGAGAACGGCGAGGAGCGGCGCGCCAGCGTGCCCGACGACGTCGCCCCCGACGAGCTGAGCGTCGAGAAGGCCCGTGAGCTGCTCGAGCGCCAGAGCGACGACGGCCGCGAGCTCGGCACCGACCCCGCCACCGGGCACACCCTCGTCGCCCGGGTGGGCCGCTTCGGGCCCTACGTCACCGAGGTGCTGCCCGAGGACGACGACGCCGCCGCCGCGGCCGCCGACAACGGTGCCGCCGACGGGAAGAAGCCCGCCCGGAAGAAGGCCGCCAAGGCCAAGCCGCGCACCGCCTCGCTGTTCAAGTCCATGCAGCTCGAGACCATCACCCTCGAGGACGCGCTGCGGCTGCTGTCCCTGCCCCGGGTGGTCGGCACCGACCCGGACGGGGTGGAGATCACCGCCCAGAACGGCCGCTACGGGCCCTACCTCAAGCGCGGCACCGACTCGCGCTCGCTGGCCACCGAGGACCAGATCTTCGACGTCACCCTCGAGGAGGCCCTGGCCATCTACGCCCAGCCCAAGCGCGGGCGCGGCGCCACCGCCAAGCCGCCGCTGCGCGAGCTCGGCGAGGACCCCACCAGCGGCAAGCCGGTGGTGGTCAAGGACGGCCGGTTCGGCCCGTACGTCACCGACGGCACGACCAACGCGACCCTGCGCAAGGACGACGACGTCGAGACGATCACCCCCGAGCGCGGCTTCGAGCTGCTCGCCGAGAAGCGTGCCAAGGGGCCGGCCAAGAAGCCCGCCCGGAAGACCGCGGCGAAGAAGACCACGACGAAGGCGACCACCACCAAGGCCAAGGCGGCGGCGAAGAAGTAGGCGGTCCGGGCCGGGCGCCCGTATCCGCTGCCCGGTCCGGTCCTGGCCGTGCCGGGCGCCCTCATCCGGCGCTCAGTCCGTTCCTGGCCGCCCGGGCCGCCTGCATCCGCTGCCGGTCCGGTCCCGACCGCGCGCATCCGCTGCCCGGTCCGGACCCGACCGCGCGCACTGTTTGTGGTGTGACTTCGGCAGGCAATGCCTGCCGAAGTCACACCAACGATGGCGGACGGCGCCGGGCCGCTCGGGTGCGCCGCTCGCCCGTGCCCTCGCAGGGCGTCGACGGCTCGCCCGTACCCTGACGCCATGACCGCCCCCACCGTGACGTTGCCCGTGCCGCCCGACCCGGCCGAGGCGCCGCCGCTGCGTTGGGGCATCCTCGGCGCCGGCGGGATCGCGGCCACCTTCGCCCGGGACGTCCCGGCCCGTACCCGCCAACGGGTCGTCGCCGTCGGCTCGCGCGACCGGGCCCGCGCCGAGGCGTTCGCCGCCGCTCACGGCGTGCCGCGCGCCCACGGCGGCTACGAGGCGCTCGTGGCCGACCCCGACGTCGACGTCATCTACGTCGCCACCCCGCACAGCTTCCACCGCGACCACGCGCTGCTGGCCCTGGCCGCCGGCAAGCACGTGCTCGTCGAGAAGGCGTTCACCCGCAACGCCGCGGAGGCGCGGGAGGTCTTCGACGCGGCGCGGGCCCAGGGCCGGTTCGTCATGGAGGCCATGTGGACCCGGTTCCTCCCGCACATGGTGGCGCTGCGCGCCCTGGCGGCGTCCGGCGCGCTCGGTGAGGTGCTCGCCGTCACCGCCGACCACGGCCAGCGGCTCGACACCGTCGAGCGGCTCGTCGCGCCGTCGCTGGCCGGCGGGGCCCTGCTCGACCTCGGCGTCTACCCGCTGTCCTTCGCCCACAGCCTCCTGGGGGCGCCGACCACCGTGCAGGCGGCCGGGGTGCTTACCGACCTCGGGGTGGACGCGCACGAGGCCGTCACCCTCTCCTACGCCGAGAGCCGGGCCGTGGCGGTGTGCGGGGCGAACATGTGGGCCCGCAGCGCGACGGCGGCGGCCGTGGTGGGCACCGAGGCCCGGGTCGACGTGGCGGGGGAGTTCTACCGCCCCACCGCCTTCACCGTCACCCCGCTGCGCGGCGAGCCATGGCGCTGGGAGGGCGACGGCCTGATGGGCGGCGGCTTCGAGTTCGAGGCGGCCGAGGTGGCCCGCTGCATCGGTGAGGGACGGCAGGAGTCCGCGACCATGCCCTGGCAGGCCACGCTCGAGGTGATGGAGATCATGGACGAGGTCCGCCGCCAGCTCGGCGTGATCTACCCCGGCGAGTAGCCCGCGCCGCACCCCGGTCGTCACGAGCGGCCGCTCGCGGCGATGTGGTGCCGGGCCGCCCGCGGCCCGGTGGAGGCCCGGCGGACGTGTCACCGGGGCTGGTTACGCTGACCTCGTGACCACCCCGCCCCCGCGCCCCACCACCGTGTCCCCGGCGAGCGGCTGCTTCGTCGCGCTCGAGGGCGGCGACGGCGCGGGCAAGACCACCCAGCAAGAGCTGCTGGGCCGCTGGCTGCGCGAGCTCGGGCACGAGGTGGTCCTCACCCGCGAGCCGGGCGGCACCGAGCTCGGCCGGGTGCTGCGCGAGGCGGTCCTGCACGGCGGCGACGTCGACCCGCGCACCGAGGCCCTGCTCTACGCCACTGACCGCGCCCACCACGTCCACCAGCTCGTCCGCCCGGCGCTGGGGCGCGGCGCCGTCGTCGTCACCGACCGCTACATCGACTCCTCCGTCGCCTACCAGGGCGCCGCCCGCGACCTCGGCGCTGCGGAGATCCGCGACCTGTCGCTGTGGGCCACCCGGGGGCTCCTCCCGCACCTGACGGTGCTGCTCGACCTCGACCCCGCCGCCGGGGCCGCCCGCCTCACCGGCGCGCCGGACCGCATCGAGCGCGAGTCCGCCGCGTTCCACACCCGGGTGCGCGAGCACTACCTCGCCCTCGCCGCCGCCGACCCCGAGCGCTACCTCGTCCTCGACGCCACCTGGCCGCCCGAGCGCATCCACGCGGCGGTCCGGGAGCGGCTCGCGCCGCTGCTGCCCGCCCCCGCACTGCCCGGGGCACAGACCGGGGGCCGGCCATGAGCGTGTGGGACGAGGTCGTCGGCCAGGACCAGGTCGTGGCCACCCTGCGCGCCGCCGTCGACGCCTCCCGCGCGGCCACCGACGAGACGGCCGCCCGCGCCATGACGCACGCCTGGCTCATCACCGGACCGCCCGGCTCCGGCCGCTCGGTCGCCGCCCGCGCGTTCGCGGCGGCGCTGCAGTGCACCGACCCCGACGAGCCCGGGTGCGGCCGGTGCCAGGCCTGCACGACGGCGCTGGCCGGCACGCACGCCGACGTCGCCCTCGTGGGCACCGAGAAGGTCGTCTTCAGCATCGACGAGATCCGCCCGCTGGTGTCCCAGGCGCAGCGCTCGCCCTCGCAGGGGCACTGGCGCGTCATGCTCATGGAGGACGCCGACCGCATGGTCGAGCGCACCTCCAACGTGCTGCTCAAGGCCATCGAGGAACCCCCGCCGCGCACCGTCTGGCTGCTGTGCGCCCCGAGCCCGGAGGACGTGCTCACCACCATCCGCTCCCGCTGCCGCGCGGTGCACCTGAGGGTGCCCGACCCGCGCGCCGTGGCCGACCTGCTGGTGCGCCGCGACGGCGTCGACCAGCAGGTGGCCCTCACCGCCGCCCGCGTGGCACAGTCGCACGTGGGCCTCGCCCGGCGCCTGGCCCGGGACCCCGAGGCGCGCGAGCGACGCCGCCAGCTGCTGGCGGTGCCGACGGCGATTCGCGGCGTGGGCGACGCGGTGCTGGCCGCCGCCCAGCTCATCGATCTCTCCGCCGCCGACGCCAAGGCCGCCACCGAGGAGCGTGACGCCACCGAGAAGGCGGCGCTGCTACGCACCCTGGGCGCCGAGGCCGGCGCCCGGCTGCCCCCGGCGCTGCGCGCCCAGGTCAAGCAGCTCGAGGAGGACCAGAAGCGGCGGGCCACCCGCGCCCAGCGCGACGTGCTCGACCGTGCCATGGTCGACCTGCTCGCCCTGTACCGCGACGTCCTGGTCGTCCAGCTCGGTGCCGACGTCGAGCTCGTCAACGCCGACGCCGCCGAGCAGGTGCGCCGCCTCGCCGCCGACTCGACCCCCGAGCAGACGGTGCGGCGGATGGACGCCGTCGGCGTCGCCCGGGAGCGGCTGGCCGGTAACGTCGCCCCGCTGCTGGCGATGGAGGCGATGATGATCGCGCTGCGCCCGCAGGCCTGAGGCGTCCGTGCCGGCCGGGCACATACGGACGGGACCGCGTGAGCGGGGCGTCTCGCCCCGGTCCCTGCGTAGGCGGCGCCACCCGGTCCGGTATCCGTGCCCGACGTGAGCGGCGCCGCGCGGTCCGGCGGCCCGTGCCCGGCGTGACCGGGGTCGCCCCCCGCTCCGGTGCCGGCCGCCGCGACGTGCCAGGTAGCGTGGCCGGGTGAGCTTCCGCCCCACCGTGCCCGCAATCCTCGCCGTCGTCCTCCTGCTGGCGGGCTGCGCGTCCGGCTCCCCGCAGGGCAGTTCGGATGCCTCCTCGCCCGTTACCGCCTCTGGCGAGGTTCCGGCCGGGCTCGACGACTACTACGACCAGCACGTCGCCTGGGAGCGGTGCGGCAGCGACCTGGAGTGTGCGGACGTCACCGTCCCGCTCGACTACGACCACCCCGGCGGCGAGCACGCCACCATCGCCGTCAAGCGCCTGCTCAGCGCCCGGGACGGGGAGCGGGTCGGTTCGCTGCTCGTCAACCCCGGTGGCCCTGGCAGCCCGGGCACCACGCTCGTGGACTCCGCGACCACGATGTTCAGCGCGGACCTGCGCGACGCCTACGACATCGTCGGGTTCGACCCCCGCGGCACCGGAGAGTCCAGCCGCGTCGAGTGTGTCAGCGACGCCGAGCTCGACCGCATCCGCGCCACCCAGTACGACACCGACAGCCCCCAGGGGGTGGCGGACTACGCGGCGGACGCGAAGAAGATCGCCCAGGGCTGCGCGAAGCACACCGGTGCCCTCCTCACCGAGGTCGACACCACCTCCGCCGCCCGCGACATGGACGTCCTGCGGCACGTGCTGGGCGAGAAGCAGCTGAACTACCTCGGCTACTCCTACGGCACCTACCTCGGCGCGACCTATGCCGACCTGTTCCCCAAGCACGTGGGCCGGTTCGTCCTCGACGGCGCCATGGACCCCGCCCTCAGCGCCCACGAGACCACCCTGGGCCAGGCCGAGGCCTTCGAGCAGGCCCTGCATGCCTACGTCGAAGACTGCCTCGGGGGACAGGCCTGCCCCCTCAGCGGCAGCGTGGACGACGGCGTCAGGAAGGTGCGCACCCTGTTGCAGGTCACCGAGGACACCCCGCTGCCCACCTCCGACGGGCGCGAGCTGACGGCGCCCCTGGCCTTCTCGGGGATGCTCCTGCCGCTGTACGACAACCGGCAGTGGGTGGTGCTCACCCAGGCCCTGACGCAGGCGATGCGCGAGAGCGACGGGTCGATGCTGCTCTACCTGGCCGACCTCATGGCCGGCCGCGCCTCCGACGGCACCTACCCCGACGGGTCCACCGAGGCGAACTGGGCGATCAACTGCGCCGACTTCGGCTCCACCGGCGACCCGGACGTGTGGACCGAGCAGGCCAAGGAGCTCGAGCAGGCCTCGCCGACGTTCGGTCGGATGCTGGCCTACGGCGACGTGCTGTGCGCCGAGTGGCCGGACCAGCCCGCCGCCGACCGTGCGCCGATCCACGCACCGGGCGCGAACCCCATCATGGTCGTCGGCACCACCGGTGACCCCGCCACCCCCTACCCCTGGGCGCAGTCCCTGGCCGAGCAGCTCGACAGCGGCTTCCTCGTCACCTACGAGGGGGAGGGGCACACCGCCTACGGCCGGTCCAACGCCTGCGTCACCGGCGCGGTGGACAGCTTCCTGATCGACGGCACCCACCCGCAGGAGGGGCTCACCTGCTGAGTCCGAGCCCGGACCGATGGCGTCCGAGACCGTTCCGGCCGCCGCACGGCGGCCGCCTCGCCACAGGACGACGGCGCCGCGCCGAGCGTGCCGTACATCACCCCGGGCGGTGTGGTCCCGCTTTGTCCCAGCCGCGCCCGGCCCGGTACAGTGGTCCGGGCGCCCGGGTTGCCCGGAGGCACGCCGCCTTAGCTCAGTCGGCAGAGCGATTCACTCGTAATGAATAGGTCGTGGGTTCGATTCCCACAGGCGGCTCAGTGCGGGGCCCGGTCCATCGGATCGGGCCCCGCGGCGTTTCCCGGATCCGCCGTGGTGTCGGCGGGGCGGCCGACCCCTCCGTGCCGTGTCCGGCTCGGCATTCTCCGCCCGGCTCCCTGGTCGTCCTTTCCCGCCCGGTCGGCTCCTGCGGCGCCATTTACGCCCCCTCCTGCGGTCGTCCGTGGGCGTGCACGTCACCCATGTGCCCCGACCTCCCTGAGCGTCGAACCCCGTCGGTAATAGGCGCCCACCCAGCCTCGCCTGAACAAAACCTGAGAGTCGCAGGGCGGTCCCGTCGCGCGAGCCATTCTTATTGCGGACCGTCTGGTGCAGAATTCGATTTTGTGAGCGGTGTCACGAAACCGCTTTGGCGGGAGGTGGCCGCCCCGCGCCGGACGTCGCGCGCCGGACGTCGCGCGCCGGACGTCGCGCGCCGGACGTCATGCGCCGGACGTCGCCTGCCGCGGCGGCACGTAGACTCGTGCGCGTGAACTATCTTGTGGCACTGCTCCCCTCGATCGGTGTGGGAATTCTCTTCTACATCGTCATCCGTGCCCTGGTGAACGCCGACCGCAATGAACGGGCGGCGCTCAAGCGCCTCGAGGAGGAGGACGCCAGAAAGGCCGCCTCTCCCGACCAGCCCTAGGTGCCCCCCGGGCGGCGGAGTATCGGCGAGCCGGCATTCTTCATCGAGCGTCGGTCTTTTCCACCTAGGAGCGTGGGTCAGTAACACGCCAGGGGTGGTCCGCTATTGATGGGCTTGTCGGCGGGAGAATCGGGGAGTGAGCGGCGAGGGGTTGTTCGAGGCGGGTCCGTTTCGGGTGGGGCGGGTCGGGG